>NZ_JBFAKL010000023.1:0-147574 GCF_040655715.1 Nonomuraea cavernae
CACCGACGACTGGAAAGAACGTTACAAGATCCGCGCCGGTGTCGAGGGGACCATCTCCCAAGCCGTCCGAAGTGGCATGCGCCGGACCCGCTACCTCGGTTTGAACAAGACCCACCTCGCCAACGCGCTGTCCGCAGCCGCGATCAACCTCATCCGCATGGATGCCTGGCTCACGCAAACACCCCTCGGAGCGACCCGGGCATCGCATTTCACCCAACTCGACCTGGGCCTAACCACATGATCCAGGTAATTGGGCAACAGAGTCCTGAAGGACGGGGCATCCACGCTGTAGGTGCTTGGTGACTCGTGGTCCAGTCCGTGGACTCCTCGGGCGCCTTCCGCCTGAGCTCGGCGAGGTCCAGGGGCCCGAGCCCCCGGCCCGGTGGACCGGGGGTGTGAAGCGGCTACCTGGCCGGCCAGTACTCGTCGCGCAGCAGCCGCTTGTAGAGCTTGCCCGTCGGGTGGCGTGGCAGCTCGTCGCGGAAGTCGACCGACTTGGGGCACTTGAAGTGGGCCAGGCGCTCGCGGCAGTAGGCGATCAGCTCGGCCTCCAGCTCCGGCCCGGCCTCGGCGCCGGGCATCGGCTCCACCACGGCCTTGACCTGCTCGCCCATCTCCTCGTCCGGCACGCCGATGACCGCCACGTCGGCGACCTTCGGGTGTACGGACAGGAGGTTCTCGGCCTCCTGGGGATAGATGTTCACGCCAGCGGAGATGATCATGTACGAGCGGCGGTCGGTCAGGTAGAGCAGGCCGTCGTCGTCCAGGTAGCCGATGTCGCCGAGCGTGGTCCAGCCCCGGCCCTTCGGGTCCTGGACCGAGCGGGTCTTGTCGGGGTCGCCGTGATACTCGAAGACGATGCCGCTCTCGAAGTAGATCGTGCCGTGCTCGCCGGAGGGCAGGTCGTTGCCCTCCTCGTCGCAGATGTGCACGGTGCCGAACAGCGACCGGCCGACGGTGCCGGGGTGCGCGAGCCAGTCCTGCGGGCTGGCGTAGAGGAACCCGTTGCCCTCGGTGCCCGCGTAGTACTCGTGGACGATCGGGCCCCACCACTCCATCATCTGCTGCTTGACCGGGACCGGGCAGGGAGCGGCCGCGTGGATGGCGCACTGCAGCGACGAGAGGTCGTACTTTTTCCGGGTTTCTTCGGGCAGCTTGAGCATCCTGATGAACATGGTCGGCACCAGCTGCGAGTGCGTGACCCCGTGCTTCTGGACCAGCTCCAGATACTGCTCGGGATCGAAACGTTCCATTACCACGATCGTCGAGCCGAGCCGCTGGAACGCCATGCTGTAGCGCAGCGGCGCGGCGTGGTAGAGCGGCGCGGGCGACAGGTAGACGCTGTCGGCCGTCGGCCTGAACAGACCCGTGATGAGCTGGAGCAGCATGTTCGGCTCGGACATCGGGGTCTGCGGCAGGGGCGGTTTGACACCCTTGGGCTGCCCGGTGGTGCCCGAGGAGTAGAGCATGTCGGCGCCCTGGCACTCGTCGGCGATCGGCGTCACGGGCCGGTCGGCCACCGCGTCCTCGTACGACTCGAAGCCCTCGGCGGTGCCGTCGAGCATCAGGCGCAGCTCGACGCCCGGCGTGGAGGCGGTGATGGACACGGCCACGTCCGCCAGGCTCGCGCTGGAGATGAACACCCGGGCGCCGCAGTTGTTCACGATGTAGGCGAGTTCGTCGGTCTGCAGCCGTGAGCTGATCGCCGTGTAGTAGAGCCCCGCGCGGTGCGCCGCCCAGGCGATGGCCAGGAACAGCGGGTGGTTGGGCAACATGAAGGCGATGTGGTCGCCCGGCCGCAGGCCCGAGGCGCGGAACAGGTGGGCCAGCCGGTTCGATCCCTCGTCGAGCTGGCGATAGGTGACGACCCGGCCGGAGCCCGCCATGATCACAGCGGGCTTGTCTGGGGTTACTGCTGCGATGGCTCCCGGATGCATGAACCGAACACTATTCGGTTGCCTCGCCGGGCGCCAGGGTTCGCGGGCACGACGAAATCGCGACCCCGCCGTCGAGATCGCGATTCCGTCAGACCCGGTCAGGGAGCGGCGTGGTAAACGTCCTTCCAGCCGGAGTGGTAACCGGTCGGACCACCGAAGTGGCCCCTGCTCACCTTCACGTAGATGTGGGCGGCGTCCTTACCGGAGAACGAGTAGTGGGCCGGGAACTTCTCGCAGTTGCGGAAGCTCTTGAAGTAGGTGTGACCGTCGTGGCCGACCACCTTGAAGGTCTCCCATGCGCACTTCTTGCCACCCCACCACTTGTGGTTGCGCAGGGTGCTGTCGACGGTGAAGACGTAGCGGTGCTTCCAGACCCACGCGTGCTTCTTGTGCTTCTTGTAGACGACCTTGCACACCTTCTTGTGGCCGGACTTGCCGTCCTTGCACACCTTGTGCTTGACGACATGGGTCTTCCAGTACCAGTGCTTGTAGGGCTGCTTGTCCACGCTGACGTGGCCCCGGGCCCTGGCCTCGTGGTCGCTGGAGAAATAGGGTCCCCAGTCGTCCTCGTAGTAGGACGACGAGGTCGCCGTCGTGGCGGACGTCGCGGACGTGGTCGCCGCGTTCGCGGCGACGGGCGCGCCCAGAGCCACCATTGAGGCAGCGGCGGCGACGCCGATCAGGATGCGCGAAACGAGTCGCACTTGGGTCCTCCTCGGGAGAGGTATTGCTGTCCCCCTATTGGTATGCCGAGGAGATTGCCACTCACTTACATTTCGCTTTAAGTGCACTATCGGGCCCAAAATGCCGATATTTCTGATCTTGTCCGCGTTTTCAATATCACTCCGCCGGGATTACTGCTCCCTCGTACTTCTGCTGGATGAATTCCTTGACCTTCGGGTCCTGGAGCAGCTTTCCGAGGGTCACGATGTTCGCGTCCTTCTCGTGCCCGGCCGGCACGACCAGCCCGTTGACGTACGGGTTCGCCTCGGTCTTCTCCAGCGCCAGGGCCTGCGACGCCGGCTTGAGACCGGCCTCGATGGCGTAGTTGCCGTTGATCACCGCGGCGTCGACGTCGTCCAGCGAACGCGGCAGCTGGGCGGCCTCCAGCGGCTTGAAGACGAGCTTCTTCGGGTTGCCGGCCACGTCGCGCTCGGTCGCCGAGGTGCCGGCCCCCTCCTTCAGGGTGACCACGCCGTTGTCGGCGAGCAGCTTGAGCGAACGGCCCAGGTTGGTGGCGTCGCTGGGCACGGCGACCGTGGCGCCCTCGGGCAGCGCGGCCAGGTCGGCGGCCTTCCTGGAGTAGAGGCCGAGCGGCTCCAGGTGGACCGGGGTGACGAAGCTCAGCTCGGTGCCCTTGGAGGCGTTGAAGTCGTCCAGGTAGGGCTTGTGCTGGAAGAAGTTGGCGGTCAGCCCGCCCTCGGCGAGCTGCACGTTCGGCTGCACGTAGTCGGTGAACTCGACGATCTCCAGCTTCAGCCCGGCGGCCGGGGCGAGGTCGTTCTTGACGAAGTCGAGGATCTCGGCGTGCGGGACCGGGCTGGCGCCCACCTTGAGCACGGTGTCGGCGGACTCCGGCGCCGGCGCGTCAGTGGCGGTCTGCGACGCTCCGCACGCGGTGAGCGACAGAGAAAGAGCGACAACTCCCGCGATGGCACGCAGTTTCATGATTTTTCCTTACTTACTGTGCGATAGACGCCGGGCGACCGCGTCGCCCAGGCTCTGGATCAGTTGCACGATCACGACCAGCACCACCACGGTCACGATCATGAGCAGGGTCTCGAACCGCTGGTAGCCGTACCTGACGGCCAGGTCCCCCAGCCCTCCCCCGCCGATGGTCCCGGCCATCGCCGAGTAGCCGATGAGCGCGACGACCGTGACGGTCAGCCCGGCCACCAGCCCGGGCATCGCCTCGGGCAGCAGCACCTTCCGGACGATCGCCGTACGGCTCGCGCCCATGGCCTGGGCGGCCTGCACCACGTCCACGCCCACCTCACGCAGAGCGGTCTCGACCAGCCGGGCGAAGAACGGCACCGCGCCGACGGTGAGCGGCACGACCACGGCGGCGGTCCCGATGGTGGTGCCGACGACCAGCCGGGTGAACGGGATGATCGCGATCATCAGCACGATGAACGGCAGTGACCGGCCCACGTTCACGACGACGCCCAGCACGGACTTCAGCACCGGGAGGGGGCGCAGCCCGCCCCGGTCGAACACCACCAGCGCCACCCCGATCGGCAGCCCGAACAGCACGGTGAACACGGTGGACCAGCCGACCATGAGGGCCGTCTGCCAGGTCGACTCCCACAGCAGGGGCGCCATCTCGTCCCAGGTCATCGGGCCACCTCCACCAGCAGGCCGCGCTCGCGCAGGTAGGCCAGGGCGGGGGCGGCCTCCCCGGTGAGCGCCACGCGGAGGCGGCCGACGGCCCCTCCCGCGAGGTCCTCGATCGAGCCGCCGAGGATGCTGACCTCGACGTCGAACTTGCGCACCACCTCCGACACCACCGGGCGCTGCGGGTCGCCGGTGAAGGTGAGGGTCACCGAGCCCGCCGGAGCCGGCTCGGGCAGCGGGAAGATCTCCCTGGTCAGCCGCGAGCCGGGCGTCCTGATCAGGCCGGCGATGGAGCCCGACTCCTCGATCCGGCCGCCGGACATGATGGCGACCGAGTCGCAGACGCTCTTGATGACGTTCATCTCGTGGGTGATCAGCAGGATGGTCAGGCCCAGCTCGGCGTTGAGCCGCTTGAGCAGGTCGAGGATCGACCGGGTGGTGGCAGGGTCGAGCGCCGAGGTGGCCTCGTCCGACAGCAGCACCGCGGGGTCGCCCGCGAGCGCGCGGGCGATGCCGACACGCTGCTTCTGACCGCCGGACAACTGGTGCGGCCGGTCACCGCCCCGGCCGCCGAGACCCACGAGGTCGAGCAGCTCGGCGACCCTGCGCTCGCGCTCGGCCCGGGCGACGCCCATGACCTCCAGGGGAAAGGCCACGTTCGCCGCGACGGTGCGCGAGGAGAGCAGCGCGAAGTGCTGGTGGATCATCCCGATGCGCCGGCGGGCCTGGTTCAGCTCGCCGCTGCGCAGCGCGGTCAGCTCCTGCCCGGCCACGGTGACCGTGCCCCGGTCGGGCCGTTCGAGCAGGTTGACGCAGCGCAGCAGGGTGCTCTTGCCGGCGCCGCTCCGGCCGAGCACGCCGTAGATCTCACCTTCGCGTACGTGCAGGTCGACGCCGTCGAGGGCGGCGGTTTCGCCGTACGACTTGTACAGGCCGGATGCCTGGATCACGAAAAATCCCCACTCATGACAGCGGACCCGCCGCTGGAACCGACAACGCCGTCGTCGAAAGCCGGACGAGGTCAGCGCGTGCCGGGATGGAAGGGGAGATGGCTCAGCCTGCGCAGCACGAAAACGGGGGCGATCATGGGGGACCTATCGGAGGAGGAACGGGTTGGCGGTCGCTCAGCGGGCCTGACAGCCCATGGCGCACATTCGCCCCATACGCATACGACAACACATGACGCCGCGGGCGCCCAGGTCGTTCGCGTATGCCTCGTTCACGCCCCTACTAACGATCCCCGCACATCCCCCTATTCCAGACAGTGAGCGTGATCTGGCTCACCGGACGTGGCGCTCACCTGGCCTGGACGTAGGGATCGCGCAAGGGGGTCGCCTTCCCGGCGAACTCCGCCTTGATCTCGACCATGCGCGGGCCGGGGGCGTAGAAACGGCCCTTGGTCTCTCCGTAGGGCGACAGCCACCCCTTGGCGGCCAGATCGCGCAGGTCCCGGGCCGCCTGGCCCTGGCTCAGGGACTCGTCGGCCTGGTAACGGCTCCGGCGCAGCCTCCGGGTGACGAAGACCTCGTACAGCGCCGACACCGTCCTGGTGTTGAGCCCGTCGGCGTCGACCTGCTTCTCCAGGAGCATCCAGATCTCGCCCGCCTCGGCGAGCCGCTGGCGTACGCGCTGGGCCTGCATGTGATGGGCGCGCAGACAGAACCGCACCCAGGCGAGCGTGTCGCCGTGCGGGCTCCACTGTCGGCGGCCGACCTCTCCCAGGACGTCGTAGTAAGCGATGGTGGTGCGTTGCTGACCGAGCCATTCCTCGATCGAGCAGAACTCGGGCGTTGTGATCTGGTCCCGGCCCAGGACGAGCGTCTGCAGCGCCCTGGACATCCGGCCGTTGCCGTCTCGCCAGGGGTGGACCTTGACCAGGTTGAGGTGCGCCATGGCGGCTCTCACATAGCTCGGAACGCCCAGGTCGCCGTCGTTGAGCCACTCGATCAGCTCATCCAGCAGCTTTGGCACCAGATCGGCGTCGGGCCCCTCGTAGACCACCGCGCCGGATACGGAGTCGCGAATGTAGATCCCGCCCGGCCGCACCACCCCCGGAGTGGTGTTGCGGTGGTGGCCGATCATCATGAAGTTCAGCGCGTTGAGCAGCCCCGTGTCGTAGCGGAACGCCGGAGCCCGTGAGAGCAGCTGGATGTAGGTCAGGGCCTGCTGGTAGCCGGCGATCTCGCGTGCCACGGACCCGGAGGTCTCCAGCGGCTCCTCCCCCGACATGATCGACTCGATGTCCTCGACGCTGGCCCGGTAGCCCTCGATGGAGTTGGACCCCTGGATCGCCCGCGCCTGCAGCTGCCTGCGGAGCTGGCCGTCCCAGCGGTGGGACTCGGCGAGCCGGTACTTCAGGTCGCGCCGCATGTCCTCGATCTCGGCGAGAACTGCCTGGTCGGCGGGGTCGAGCGAAGGCGTGGCGTAGAGCATGCCCTCAGGGAAGCATGAACGAATCATCCAGTCAAAGCGATGAATGATTTGTCCATTTATGCGGCTGCCCCGCCGTACCCCTGGAAGGGATACGGCGGGGCAGGACGGAGATCAGGCCGCGGCCGTGGCGGCGACCTGCGCCGGGCTGAGGGCGATGTCGAGGACCTCGCGCACGTCGCTGACCGTGTGGATGGTCAGCTCGCCGCGCACCTCCTCGGGCACGTCGTCCAGGTCCGGCTCGTTGCGGGCCGGGATGAGCACCGTGGTGATGCCCGCCCGGTGCGCCGCCAGCAGTTTCTGCTTGACGCCGCCGATCGGCAGGACCCGCCCGGTGAGGGAGATCTCGCCGGTCATGGCCACGTCGCCGCGGACCTGGCGGCCCGACAGGAGCGAGGCCAGCGCGGTCGTCAGCGTCACACCGGCCGAGGGGCCGTCCTTGGGCACGGCGCCCGCCGGGAAGTGGACGTGGATCGAGCGGTCCTTGAGCGCCGTGACGGGCAACTCCAGCTCCGCTCCGTGGGAGCGCAGGTAGGACAGCGCGATCCGGGCCGACTCCTTCATGACGTCGCCCAGCTGACCGGTCAGCGTGAGCCCGGTGTCGCCGGTCTCGGGGTCGGCCAGCGACGCCTCCACGTAGAGCACGTCGCCGCCGGCGCCGGTGACCGCGAGGCCCGTGGCCACGCCCGGCACCGAGGTGCGCTGCTTCGCCTCGGGCAGCGACGACTCCGGCATGAACCGGGGCCGGCCGAGGTAGCCGGTCAGGTCGTCCTCGCCGACCGTGACGGGCGGCTCGCCGCCCGCCGCGATCTTGCGCAGCACCCGGGCGACCGAACGCTCCAGCGACCGGACCCCGGCCTCGCGGGTGTATTCGGCGGCCAGCCTGCGCAGAGCAGCGTCCTCTACGGTGACCTCCTCGGCCGTGAAGCCCGCCTGCTCCAGCTGCCTGGGCAGCAGGTGGTCGCGGGCGATCGCGACCTTCTCGTCCTCGGTGTAGCCGTCGAGGGTGACGACCTCCATCCGGTCGAGCAGCGGCCCGGGGATGGCCTCCAGGACGTTGGCCGTGGCCAGGAAGAGCACGTCGGACAGGTCCAGCTCGACCTCGAGGTAGTGGTCGCGGAACGTGTGGTTCTGCGCCGGGTCGAGCACTTCGAGCAGCGCAGCGGTGGGGTCGCCGCGGTAGTCGGCGCCGACCTTGTCCACCTCGTCGAGCAGCACGACCGGGTTCATCGAGCCGGCCTCGCGGATCGCGCGGACGACGCGGCCGGGCAGCGCGCCGACGTAGGTGCGCCGGTGGCCGCGGATCTCGGCCTCGTCGCGGATGCCGCCCAGCGCGACCCGGACGAACTTCCGGCCCATCGCGCGGGCCACGGACTCGCCCAGCGACGTCTTGCCCACTCCGGGAGGCCCGGCGAGGGCCAGGACGGCGCCGCTGCGGCGGCCGCCCACCACGCCGAGGCCCTGGTCCTGGCGGCGCTTGCGCACGGCCAGGTGCTCGATGATGCGGTCCTTCACGTCGGCGAGGCCGGTGTGGTCGGCGTCGAGCACGGCCCGTGCGCCCGTGATGTCGTAGGTGTCCTCGGTCCGCTCGTTCCAGGGGATGTCGAGGACCGTGTCGAGCCAGGTGCGGATCCAGCCGGTCTCGGGAGACTGGTCGGACGTCCGCTCCAGCTTGTCGACCTCCTTGAGCGCGGCCTCGCGGACCTTCTCCGGCAGGTCGGCGGCCTCGACGCGGGCCCGGTAGTCCTCCTCCTCGGTCTCGGTGGAGTCACCGTTGAGCTCCTTGAGCTCCTTGCGGACCGCGGCGAGCTGCTGGCGCAGCAGGAACTCCCGCTGCTGCTTCTCCATGCCCTCCTGGACGTCCTTGCGGATCGTCTCGGCCACGTCGAGCTCGGCGAGGTGGTCGCGCGACCAGTCGATCAGCCTGGCCAGCCGGTCGACCGGGTCGGCGGCCTCCAGCAGCTCGACCTTCTGGGCGGTGGTCAGCCAGGGGGTGTAACCGGAGCTGTCGGCGAGCAGGGAGGGGTCGTCGATCTGGTTGACCTGATCGACCACCTGCCAGGCGCCACGCTTCTGCAGGATCGTGGTGGCCAGGGCCTTGTACTCCTTGGCCAGCTCCTGGGCGCGCTCGCCCACGGCGACGGGCTCGATCGTGCTGGCCTCCACCCAGAGCGCGGCGCCGGGACCGGTCGTCCCGCTGCCCACGCGCACCCGGCTGACGCCGCGCACCACCGCGGCGGGCTCGCCGCCGGGCAACCTGCCGACCTGCTCCACGACGGCCTGCACGCCGATCGCGCCGTAACGTCCGTCGATGCGGGGAACGAGGAGCACCCGCGGTTTGTTGAGCCCGGATGCCTGGGCGGCGTCGATCGCCGCGCGCACCTCGGAGTCGGACAGATCCAGCGGAACCACCATGCCGGGCAGGACGACCTCGTCGTCCAGCGGCAGCACCGGAAGGATCAAGCTTTCACTCATGCGAACTCCTCAAGGTTGAGTTATACAGACTCAATTCATTGGAGCCCATCGATGTTCCCTTCCTTGTCGATGTTCGCTCACAGCGATCGTAATTTTGTAAGCTCATACCTGTGATGGTCAGACCCGAGGGGGACGCCCGGCGAACCCCGCCCCCGTAGGCTGGCCGGGTGATCTCGGCCGTGGTGAGCCCCTTCGCGCTCGCGCTGTTACGAGGTGAGGCCGACCCGCCGTCGCCTCGTTCATGGCGGCTCGACCTGCCCGTTCCGCGCCGGTTCCGCGTGATCGTGCCGTTCCAGAGGCTCGACCTCGTGGTGATGGCCGACCTGCTGCTGGCCTGGGTCCTGTTCGGCGTCGTGACCGGCGACGTCATCAGGTGGAACGCGAGCGTCGGCGAGCCGTTGTGGGCGGGGCTGACCTACGTGGCCGCCGGCGCCGTGGTCGCGCCGGTCGTCCTGCGTGACCGCTGGCCGCTCGCGGCCTGGCGGACGGCCGTCGTGCTGATGCCGTTCTGGATCCACGTGGGGTTCACGATCACCCCGGCGGGCGACATGCCCTACCCGGCCTGGGCGGCGATCACGTATCTCCTGGTGGTCTACTCCGTGTCCGTCCGCTGTGACCGGCACATCACCTTCGCGGCCTGGATCCTCACGGTCCTCGCTCTGTGGATCATCCAGCCCAACAGCATGGTCGTCGGCACGGTGATGGTGACGGTGGCCGTCCTGTTCGGCTACAACGTGCGCGTACGCCGCACCGCCACGGCCAAGCTGGTCGAGGAGGAGCGCCGCACCCAGGTGGCCGAAAGCGCCCAGGCCGTGCTCGCCGAACGCGCCCGCATCGCGCGCGAGTTGCACGACATCGTCGCCCACCACATGTCGGTGATCGCCATCCAGGCCGAGGCGGTGCCGCTGGAGGCGGCGGGCGATCCCGCGCGGCTGGAGGCGGGCCTGGCCGAGATCCGCGCGCTGTCGCTGGAGGCCATCGCCGAGCTACGCCAGGTGCTCGGCGTGCTGCGCGACCAGGACGGGCGCATCGACACCGCGCCGCTGCCCGGCCTCGACCGGATCGACGACCTGGTCGCCCACGCCCGCTCCGCCGGGCTAGCCGTGCTGATCAAGCGGCCCGGCTCGCTCGACGGGCTGCCGCCCGCCGTGGGCCTGTCAGCCTACCGGATCCTGCAGGAGTCGCTCAGCAACGCGATGCGCCACGCGCCCGGCGCGACAGTCGCGGTCGACCTCGCCCGCGACGACCACGACCTGCGACTACGGGTCGCCAACGGGCCCGGCGAGACGCCCGGCGGCGCCCCGGGGGCCGGTCAGGGGCTGGCGGGCATGCGGGAGCGAGCGACGCTGCTCGGCGGCGTGCTGGAGGCGGGGCCGACCAAGGACGGCGGATTCCAGGTGGCGGCTAGGTTGCCGATCGCGGGAGCGGAGGAGATGACGTGATCCGGGTGCTGATCGCCGACGACCAGGGGATGGTGCGGACCGGGTTCGGGGTGTTCCTGAGCGCGCAGCCCGACATCGAGGTCGTGGGAGAGGCGGCCGACGGCGCGCAGGCGATCGAGCGGGCGGCCGCCCTCGCCCCTGACGTGGTGCTGATGGATGTGCGGATGCCGGTCATGGACGGGCTGGAGGCGACCAGGCGGCTGCTGTCCGGCAGTGGCGGCCCGAAGGTGCTCATCCTCACCACGTTCGACCTCGACGACTACGTCTACGAGGCGCTGCGGGCGGGCGCCAGCGGATTCCTGCTCAAGGACGCCTCGGCCGCGCAACTGGCCGAGGCGGTGCGGGTCGTCGCGGCCGGCGACGCGCTGATCGCGCCGGCGGTCACCAGGCGGCTGATCCGCGAGTTCGCCCGGCTGGGCGGGCCTCGCGCTCCGGAGGTACGGCGGCTGGGCGGCCTGACGGAGCGCGAGACCGAGGTGCTCACCCTGGTCGCCCAGGCGATGTCCAACCAGGAGATCGCCGGCAAGCTGGTGGTGGCCGAGCAGACGGTCAAGTCACACGTGGGGCGCGTGCTGATGAAGCTCGGCCTGCGCGACCGGGCCCAGGCGATCGTCTACGCCTATGAGACGGGCTTGGTCCGGCCGGGCGAGTGACGCTTGTCGCCGGGCCGCCCCTGGGCGATCAGCACGATGTCGGTGCTGTCGATCGCCCCGTTCTCGATGGCGTGGCAGCCGAGTCTGGCCTGCAGCAGCCTCTCGTACGCCTCGACGGCCGCCGGGTGCAGGACCAGCCCCCGGGGTGAGCGCCTGACCCGCGTCCCTCGCGACGAGGCCGTGCCGGCCGCCTATGCGGAGGAGTCGTCACCGTCGGCGGCCTCGTCCGTGTCGGGCTCGGGAGTTCGCGACACGTTGGAGTGACCGAGCAGATACGCTGAGTATCCGACAACGATTGGGGTGACACCTGCCTCATTCGGGGTGACGAACATGGGGAATTGGTGTTGAGTCATGTCGAGTCGCCTTTGTTGTGCTTGACGGGGCGTCAACGGGACGAGGGGGACGACTCCTGCTGCAACAGGATGACATCGCCCCCCTCGTCCCACACGCGCATGAGTTTGCCGTAATACGCATAACGGGCCTCCCGCTTTCCCGTTAAGGAACCCGAGAGACCCACGAGAAATGGATCTTAGATCCGCTTCTCCTACAGGTCGGGTGTTTCCCGAATAAAGCCGAACATGAAAGAGAATCTTGTTCACGTTCAGCTCAGAGGGCATGTTGGGCCCGCCTGACGGAAGAGTACATAACATCAAGTCCGCCTCGCTCGCGTACTCGTGAATCAAGCTCAGATCAATTCCGTCGCACATACCTCATTGATCACACTCCATTCCGCATCCCGCCATGTCCCCTCGACGCCATTCCGGTCTGAGGCCATATTTCCGGCGCGACTCGGGACACCGTCCGGGAAGTGCGTGATCGACGGGTAGGCCGTACGGTCGGGGAATGGATCCGGTCGCACTCTTCCACCAGGTGGCCACGACGGTGCCCGCCTACAGCGCCTTCCTGGCCGAGCGGGGCGTCGACCCCGCACGGGTCTCCACGCTCGACGACTTCCGGCGGCTGCCGCTGACCACCAAGGACGACTACACCCGCCGCTACCCGCTCCCCCAGCTGTGCCGCGGCGGCGTGATCGGCGACCTGATCGCGGTGTCGTCCGGGTCGACCGGCGAGCCGTCGTTCTGGCCGCGTACGGTGGCCGACGAGCAGGTGGTCGCCGACCGGTTCGAGGAGGTCTTCAGAGACTGGTTCGACGCCGGCTCACGCCGGACGCTGGCCGTGGTGTGCTTCGCGCTCGGCACCTGGGTGGGCGGCCTGTTCACCGTCGCCTGCTGCCGCCACCTGGCCGGACGCGGCTACCCCGTCACCGTGGTCGCCCCTGGCTCCGACAAGGGCGAGATCCTGCGCGTCGTCCCGGAGCTGGCGCCCCACTTCGACCAGGTGGTGCTGCTCGGGTACCCGCCGTTCCTGAAGAACGTCGTCGACTCCGGCCTGCCGTGGTCGCGCTGGAACGTCAGGCTCGTCACGGCCGGCGAGGTCTTCAGCGAGGAGTGGCGCACGCTCGTGGCCGCCCGGGCCGGCATCGACGATCCGGTGCGCGGCATCGCCTCCCTGTACGGCACGGCCGACGCGGGCGTGCTGGGCAACGAGACTCCCCTGTCGGTCGAGATCCGCCGCTTCCTGGCCGGCCGCCCGGACACCGCCCGCGAGCTGTTCGGCGAGTCGCGGCTGCCGACCCTCGTGCAGTACGACCCGCGGGCGCGCTTCTTCGAGGAGCACGAGGGCACGCTGGTGTTCTCCGGCGACAACGGCATCCCCCTGGTGCGCTACCACATCGGCGACGAGGGCGGCCTGGTGCCGTACGAGCGGATGCTGGAGTTCGTCCGGCTACACGGCTTCGACCCTGTCCACCAGGGGCCCGCTCGTCCCTTCGCGTACGTCTTCGGCCGCGGCCACTTCACGGTGTCCTACTACGGGGCCAACGTCTACCCCGAGAACATCGCCGTCGGGCTGGAGCAGCCCTCGGTGAGCTCGCTGGTCACCGGCAAGTTCGTGATGGAGGTCGTGGAGGACGCCCATCGCGACCGGCAGCTCACCGTGACGGTGGAGCTCGCGCCCGGCGAGAAGCCCGCCGAGGAGACGGTCCAGCAGGTCGGCGAGTCGCTCCTGGCTCAGTTGCTGCGGCTGAACAGCGAGTTCGCCCACTACGTGCCGGGGCCGCGGCGGATGCCGTTCGTCCGGCTGCGGGAGGCGGGCGACCCGGAGTACTTCCCGCCGGGCGCCAAACACCGCTACACCCGCTGACCTCGGCCCCCGAGCGTGACCGGCGGCGGCGATCCGGCACGCACCGGGCCGGGTGCGGTTGGAGAGCACGACTCGGCCCTGGCGACCCGAACCGCTGCTGGAGAGACCCGCAGCAGAGGTGACTTCCGCCTCACGAAGCAACCTGGACAGCGAGTATGCATGGAAGAGGTATGCGATTCGCGATTGAACGAGCGGTGCAGCAATCAGCGCCGCCGCCACACGAGGGGCCGCCTGCCGAGGCCACGGGCGAAGACGTCGTGGCCGAACTGTTCCTGACTCAGCGGCTGAGCCTGGTCCGGTTGGCGTTCCTGCTGGTGGGCGATCAGGAAACAGCCGAGGACGTCGTCCAGGACGCCTTCGCAGCGCTCCATCGCCGTTGGAGCCGGTTGACCGACCATGATCGGGTACTGCCCTACCTGCGGGCGAGTGTGGTGAACGGATGCCGCATGGTTCACCGGCGGCGGTCCATCATGAGAAGGATCACCGGCGACCGGCAGACGCCGTTCTGGTCGGCGGAGGCGGCCGCGCTGCTCGGAGAGACGCGCCGTGAGGTGTTCAAGGCAGTGCGCGCCTTACCCCGCCGCCAGCGAGAGGCCGTGGTGTTGCGTTACTACCTCGACCTGTCCGAGGCGGAAATCGCCGAAACCATGGGAATCAGCCGGGGAACAGTGAAGTCGACCGTCTTCCGAGCCCTGAAGGCACTCACCGTCAAACTGGAGGGAAACCGATGAGGCCATCGCTCGAAGACCAGCTCCGTGATGCCTTCACCGCCGCCGCCGAGCAGGTCGGCCCGGAGACCTTGCGCCCTGCCGAAGAGGCGGTGCGAGCGAAACCCGGCTTCCTCACGCGCCGGTTCGCCCTGGCGGTTCCGCTGGCGGCCGCCCTTGTCGTCGTCGTCATTGGCACGGTCACCGCCATGGTGATCGGGGCGACGACTCCGGCCGGGCCCGCGGCGTACTCCCTCACCGGCCCGCCTTTCCTGCTGGTCGCCGACGGCGACGGCGTGACGGTCCGCGAGGCCCGCACGGGGAAGGTCGCGAGCCGGGTCGGGCTGCCCCCGGTCCCTGAGGGGAGCTTCCGGGAGCCCGGTGGATATCTGCTCGCGGGCGCCGGCGACGGTGAGACGTTCTACATCGCCCAGAGCGTGACGTCCCGTGGGACACAGGTGAGCAGCACGAGGTTCTACCGGGCGCGGGTCGACGAACGAGGGAGACCGGCCGAGTTGGTTCGCGACGTGATCCCCCAGGTGATCGGTACGACGGCGAGCTCCCTCTCCGTGACCGGTGACGGAACTCGGCTGGCGTACAGCCTCGACGGCAAGGTGTGCGGTCAAGGGACAACAGTGCGCTTCTGCCCCGGAGCCCAGCTCACGGTCGTCGATCTGCCCACGGGCACGACACGAACCTGGACGACTAATGCCGCTGCACAGATCGAGAGCCTCTCATGGGCAGCCGATCGGCGGCTGCTCGGCCTGGTGGTCAGATCCGAGGCTCGGGTCCTGGACACGACCGCCCCCGGCGCCACGCTCGCGATCAGTCGCGTCGTGGCCCCGGGAGAGGAGGCCACCACCTCGGCGATCAGCCCGGACGGACGCAGCATGTTGATCGGCCACACCCAGCTGTCCGACGGCCGGCAACCCCATCGCTACATCATCGACGAGTACTCCGTCACAGACGGACGCAAGATCCGCACCTTGTTGAGCAGGGGCAGCGACGGCGACGTCATGGCCCGGTGGGACCTGATCCGCTACGACGGCACCGGGCGCCATCTGCTGGTGGCGGGGAACTTCGATCCGCTGAGCAGGCTCGACGACGGACGGGTCACCTCCTTGATCCACCACGGATCTCCTGATCCGAAGCTCTTGGGGTCCCCGCCAGAGATCCGGGCGGCCTGGTAACCAGCCCCTGGACGGGCTGAGGCGCCGCATGGACCCTGGCCGGGACTCCTGGCCTTATGTCCGCGTGTGCCGTGCTTCGGCTTGGGCCAAGAGGCGGCGGCTGGTCACATGGGCGAGCGGCCACCCCGCGTCACCCTCCGGTACTACGGCGAGGTTCAACCCCTGCGGTGATGTGGGTGAACGGCTGCTCTTCGTAGTTTCGAGCACATGTTTCGACACGTCGTGGCAGCGGGTCTGGTGGTGTTCGGCACGGTCCTGGCGCTGCCCGGACAGCAGAGCGGGCGTCTGGTGAGGGTCTACGGAGATCTGGCCACGGCCGAGCGGGTGGCGATCATCGTGCCCGGCGCCGACACCACGGTGGAGACGTTCGAGGAGGGCGTCAAGCGGCCGGGCGGCGCGGCGCGGGCGGTGCTGGCGGAAGCCGCCCGGGTGGCCCCCGGCGACCGGCTGGCCGTGGTCGCGTGGCTGGGCTACGACGCGCCGCCGACGTGGAGCCTGGGCGCGGTCACCGACACGGCGGCCGTCCACGGGGCCAAGGCACTCCGGCACACCGTCCACGACCTGCGCGCGCGGACAGCCGCGCCGATCGCGTTACTGTGCCACAGCTATGGGTCAGTGGTCTGCGCCAAGGCCGTCCCCGGGCTGCCGGTCGCCGATCTGGCTGTGTTCGGCAGCCCGGGCCTCGGGCCTGCGCCGGCGACCGTACTGGTGACGACCACGCCCGAGCCTGCGCCGAGCGCGAGGGTGCAGGCCGACGGCACGGAGACGGAGCGGGACAGGCCGAGGACGGCGCCGGTCGAGGCGACGGAGGCCGAGCGGTCTCCCGTCAGGTTGTGGGCGGGGCTGGGGGCGAACGACTGGATCAGATGGGTGGCCGGGTTGAAGGCCGGGCCGCTCGGCTTCGGCGGCGATCCCCTGAGCCAGAACACGAGGATCTTCGAGACCGGGGCCATCGGGCACAGCGACTACTTCGCCGCCGGCACACCCTCGTTACGCAACCTCACCCTGATCGCCCTCGGCCGCTCCAGCCAGGTGACCCCCGCTTGACCTGGCTCGCCGGTCCTGGCGCCTCGCGGGCCGGCGCGCGCCCGGCCCCCACATCCGCTCATGCCACCCGGGTTGTCGGTCGTCGTGTGACCGCCGTGATGCTGGGGAAGAGTTTAATGACGTAGTGTCGTCATCGGCTTGACGTCGCCAGCGCGGCTTTGTGACACTGTGTCATAAAACTACCGACCGCCCTGGGGTGAAGTGTGACGCCGTTCTCTGAAGCCTTGAAGCACGCCACCTGGAGCGACCACGAGTCGGCCGAGGGCGAGAGCTACCTGACGGAGTTGATGGGCGGCCGGTTGAGCGCGCCCGAGTACGGCGAGCTGGTCGCTCAGCACTACTTCGCGTACGTGGCGCTCGACGGGGTCTCCCGGACGCTGGCCGATCATCCGGTGGCCGGATCTTTCGTCTTCCCCGCGCTCTACCGTGAGCCCGCCCTGGAGCGTGATCTGGTCACGATCTACGGCGAGGGCTGGCGTGACCGGATCGCGCCGTCCAAGGCCACCCAGACCCTGGTCGCGAGGATTCACCAGGTGGCCGACTGGCCGGGCGGCTACATCGCCCACCACTACACCCGCTACATGGGCGACCTGTCGGGCGGCCAGTTCATCCGGATGGAGCTGCAGAAGATCTACGGCTACCAGAAGGGCGACGGCGGCGTCGACTTCTACGTGTTCGACGAGATCGGCAGCCTGCCCCGGTTCAAGAACGAGTACCGTGCCCGGCTCGACGCGCTGGAGCTCGGCGAGCAGGAGCGGCAGCGGATCATCCGCGAGGTCAAGCTCGCCTACCAGCTCAACACCGAAGTGCTGACCGAGCTCCGGCACGTCCTCAACGCCGCCGCCTGAAACCGGTCGGTGGCGGATTGACGGCCGCGTTCCGGTCCCCCGGCCTACCATGGGCCTATGCCCCGCATCTCGGCCGCCACGATCGGCGAGCATCGTGCCCAGACGCGCGACCGCATCCTGCTGGCGGTCTCGCGCCTGTCGAGGGTGCAGGGGATCGACGCCATCTCGATGACCGACGTGGCCAACGAGGCCGGCATCACCCGGACCGTCCTCTACAACTACTATCCGGACAAGGCGGCCCTGCTGCTCGCCTTCACCGAGCGGGTCACCCACTACTTCATCGAGAGCTACGAGCGGGAGCTGCCCGCCGGCGCCTCCCCCGCCGACCGGCTGCGCGCGTTCGTGCGGTTGCAGCTCGCGGGGCTGGTGGCCCATCCGCATCCGGGGGCGGCCGACCTGAGCGCGGCCCTCGGCCCCGACGCCTACCAGCGGCTGGCCGAGCATGTCGCGCCCATGCACCGCATCCTGGTGGAGATCCTGGAGGGCGGCGTGGCATCGGGAGACTTCCAGGTCTCCGAGGTCACGGCCACGGCTCGCATGATCTTCGCGGTGATCGGCGCCGAGCGACTGCCCCTGATCAACGGCACGGTCTCCGTCGAGACGGCCGACGAGCTGGTGTCGGGCTTCGTCCTCAGGGCCCTCGGCAACGCCTCCTGAGCGTGGCGGCCGGGCGCGGGCGGGTCCGTTCCTGTCGTAGGGCGGTGACAGGATGGGGCCCATGCGCAACGGGCAGGTCGAGCTCAAGTCGGCACGGGGGCGGTGGATCCTGGCCGCCACTGTGCTCGGTTCCGGCATGGCCATGCTCGACAGCACGGTGGTCAACGTCGCTCTGCCGTTCCTGGGCGAGGAGCTCGGCGGCGGCATGGCCGGGCTGCAGTGGACGATCAACTCCTACACGCTGACGCTCGCCGGGCTGATCCTGCTGGGCGGCTCGCTCGGCGACCGCTATGGCAGACGCAAGGTGTTCGTCATCGGCACGGTCTGGTTCGCGCTGGCCTCCGCGCTATGCGCGCTGTCGCCGAACATCGAGTTCCTCATCGTCGCCCGCGCGTTGCAGGGGATCGGCGGGGCGCTGCTGACTCCGGGCTCGCTGGCGATCATCCAGGCGTCGTTCGTCCGGGGTGACCGGCCGCGGGCGGTCGGCGCCTGGTCCGGTCTGGGCGGGGTGGCCAGCGCCGTCGGCCCGCTGCTCGGCGGCTGGCTGGTGCAGACGGCGGGCTGGCGCTGGGCGTTCCTGATCAACCTGCCGTTCGCGTTGCTCGTGGTGCTGGTCACGGTGCGGCACGTGCCGGAGAGCCGCGACGAGCAGGCCGCCGGCCGTTTCGACGTGCTCGGGTCGGCGCTGGCCGCGCTGGCGCTGGCGGGGATCACGTACGGGCTGATCGAGGGGGGCGCGCCGGTGCCACTGGTCGCCGGCGTGCTCCTGGGGGCGGCGTTCGTGGTGGTCGAGAGACGGCGGTCGCCCGACGCGCTGGTGCCCGTCGGGATCTTCCGCGACCGGGTCTTCACGGCCGTGAACATCGTCACGCTGATCATGTACGCCGCGATGGGCGTGGTGTTCTTCCTGCTGGTGGTGCAGTTGCAGGTGGTGTCGGGGTTCTCGCCGGTCGCGGCGGGGGCGGCGCTGCTGCCGGCGACCGTGCTGATGCTGCTGCTGTCGCCGCGGGCCGGGGAGGTGGCCAAGCGGCACGGGCCGCGCTGGCCGATGACGGCCGGCATCCTGATGGCGGGGCTCGGCTTCCTGTGGATGAGCACGATCGGCGCCGGCGCGTCCTACCTGTTCCTGGTCATGCCGGCGGTGGCCGTGTTCGGCCTCGGGGTGTCGGCCGCGGTGGCGCCGCTGACCGCGACCGTGCTGGCCAGCGCCGACGAGCGCTACGCGGGCACGGCCAGCGGCGTCAACAACGCGGTGGCGCGCACCGGCAGCCTGCTCGCGGTGGCCGCCGTGCCGCCGCTGGTCGGGCTGGTGGGTGACGCGTTCAGGCAGCCGCAGGTGTTCGACGCGGGCTTCAGGGCCGCGATGCTGATCAGCGCGGCCCTCATGCTCGTCTCGGCGGCGATCACGTTCTTCACCATCCGGACCAACGTCCTCGCCCCGCAGGACCTGCCTGACCGGCCGCGCGTCGCCGACACGTAGCGGTCAGGTCGCGTGGCGAACAGGTCACGCGTGGCCGTCTGGTCGCGGACGCGTCGTGGTCAAAAGGTGAACGCCTGGCTGCGGACGCTGTTGTCGAAGTTGGACAGCAGCAGCTCGGGCTCGCCGACCGACCGGATGCCGGGCAGCCGGGTGAGCAGCTCGCGGAACATCGTGCGCATCTCCTGCCTGGCCAGGTTGGCGCCGAGACAGAAGTGGGGGCCGGGGCCGCCGAAGCCGACGTGAGGCTTGGTCTCGCGGGTGATGTCGAAAGTGTCGGCGTCGGGGAAGACGGTCTCGTCGCGGTTGGCCGAACCGTAGAAGAGGACCACCTTGTCGCCCTTCTTCAGCTCCAGGCCGCGCAGGGAGTGGTCCTGTGTCACCGTGCGGCGAAACTGCATGATGGGCGAGACGTAGCGGACCATCTCCTCGATGGTGTTGTTGATGTGCGCGTCGAAGTCGCTCGTCAGCAGCTCGCGCTGCGCGGGGTTGTCGGTGAGCAGCTTGATGCCGTGGGCCATCGTGTTGCGCGCGGTCTCGTTGCCCGCCACCAGCAGCAGCGCGAAGAACGAGCCGAGCTCCTTGTCGGTGAGCTTCTCGCCGTCGGGGTTGGCGGTGACCAGGAGCGAGATCAGGTCGCCCTTGGGGTCGGTGACGCGTTCGTGGCCGAGCTTGATGACCATGCGCTGGAGGGCGAGCAGGGCCAGCATGTTCTGGCCGGCCATCTGGACGCTGCGGGCGAGGCTCGGCCGCACGCCGGTGTAGGCGGTGGAGATGTCGACGTGCTGGTGGACCTTGGCCCGCAGGTCGTCGGGGATGTTGAGCATGTCGCAGATGACGTGGATCGGCAGCCTGGCCGCGACCTGGTCCACGAAGTCGCGCGGCCCGTCGTTCACGACGTCGCCGACGATCTGGGCGCACGCGGTCTCGATGTCGCTCTGCAGACCGGCCAGCATGCGGGGGCTGAAGGAACGGGTGACGATGCGGCGCAGCCTGGCGTGGCGCGGGTCGTCCATGTTGACCATCGACTCGCCGAACACCTGCTTGATCCAGCCCGGCGGCTCGGGATTGGTGACGGCCGGCTCGCTGGAGAACACCTTGGCGTTGCGGCTGGCCTCGACCACGTCGGCATGGCGTACCAGGGCGTAGAAGCCCTTGCCCGAGCGCAGGAGCGGCACCTTCTTCTCCGGGAAGAACACCGGATGTTCCAGCTGCCTGAGCCGGGCGAACGCCTCGTTTCGCTCTTTAAGTGGTTTGCGCCAGAAATCCAGATCAGCGAGGTCGATGTCCACCCGGCTATCCTGGCACGTTCCCGTGGAGTTCAGTCCGGGTTCGAACGGAGCTGAGCGCTCACACCACGTACGGCCGGAACATCCGGACCTACGAGACGGGGTCGGCGGCGGGGAGGGTGACCCGGAAGGCGGCGCCTTGACCCGGTTCGGCCGAGGCGGTGATGCCGCCGCCGTGCGCCTCGACCAGCTTGACCACGATCGACAGCCCCAGCCCGGACCCGCCGGTGCTACGCGCGGTGCCCGGCACGGGCCTACCGGGGTGGTGAGGCAGTGCCCGGCACGGACTATCGGGACGGCGAGGCAGTGCCCGCGCACGGGGCCTGCCCCCCCGTGCGCGGGCGGTGCTCGCACGGGACGCTCAGACCGCCAGCGCCTCGCGCAGAGCCGCCGCTGAGGTGTAGTGGACGCCGGTCATGCCCGCCAGCCGGGCGCCCTCGACGTTCTCGGGGCGGTCATCGATGAACACGACGTCGGCGGGATCGGTGTCGAGCTCGCGGGCCACCTCGTCGAAGATCTCCCGGTCCGGTTTCACCAGGCCCATCCGGCCGCTGTAGAAGCGCCGCTCGATGGCGGCGATCCACGGCAGCTCGTCCAGGCCGTCGGCGAGACAGACGGGCGCGTTGGACAACAGCGCCACGTCACCTCCCTCGGCCAGCAGCTCGCCGAGCAGGGCGACGCTGTCCTCGTCGGGGTAGGCCCAGCTGGCCACGTCCATCGCGACCAGGCGGGCCAGCTCGCCGTGGGAGACGGGCCTGCCGAGCACCGCCGACCAGTAGCCGGCGGGTGTCAGCGAGCCGCGGTCGAACTCCAGCCGGTGCTCCCAGTAGCCATGACTGAACGCCGCGGGGTCGACGTCGACGGCCCGGGCCATCGCCTCGGCGTCACGGTCGGACTGGGGCAGGGAAAGGACGCTGCCGTAGTCGAAGATGAACCATGTCATGCCAGGTAGGGTCGCAGATGCGGCGGGATCGCGGGGCAGGCCAGATACTTCTCCACGGTGTGGAAGTCGATCCAGTCCAGATTGACCAGCTCGGTGAGGTCGACGCCGGTGAAGCTGTCGCACAGATCGGGAGGGATGGCCGCGATGTCGTCCTTGTCGGCGATGTTCACCCAGCGCCTGACCCCGGCGGGGCGTCCGCCACGGCCGTTGATCGGGGCGGGCAGCAGCCGTTCGAAGACCACGTTGCGCATGCCCAGCGGGCTGCCGAGGGTGAGCAGCAGGTCGATCCGCAGGTCGGGATTGGCCCAGAGCGCCTCGTAGGTCACGACGCTGCCGAGGGAATGGGCGATCACCACTTTAGGCTGATTTTTCCGGATGACCGCCGCGACGGTTTGGCGTGATCTCTCGCGCTTCATCGGGTCGGTGAGATACGCCGCCACCTCCGGCGCGAACAGCGTGGCGAACGCCGCCGACCGGCTGTCGAGCCTGGTCAGCAGCCATCCCGTGAACGTCTTGAGCGCCCCGGTGACGTGCTCGCCCACCCCGAGTTGCCTGGCCCATTCGACGAGGACCTTGTGGGCCGGGGCCTCCATGGCGGCGAGCGCCCGCGGACCCTCGGCCGGCTCGCGGTCGTGCAGGTGGTGGGCGAAGTAGGCGACCTCACTGATGCGAGGGCGGGGCTCTCCCCCGAGCGCCACCCCCAGATAGCGGTCCCACTTGAGGCGCATGGCCTCCGCCGCCCCGGTCACCGAACCACCGGCGTCGAGGTAGTACTTGTACTTGCCGATCCCGTGCACGCCGACGATGCCCGCCACAGCGCCTCCCCACTCACCCCGGATTGTCCAGGCGATATTGGCATACGCCGCCCGCGTCCGGCCGTCAACCATTCGAGCTACCTTTAGTCTTGCCTAAAGGTTTAGGCAAGACTAAAGTAGAGGCATCTGAGCAACCGAGGCTGAGAGCGAGCCGAGATGGCCTTCCGCCGGAGCAGGCAGGACGAGAGGGCGGGTCCGGGCGGCCTCGCCCAGGACGTCGTCGACGAGATCACCTGGTATATGCGCGAGCACAAGATAACCCGCGCCGACCTGGCCATGTCGATGGGCGTCTCGCCCGGCCGTGTGAGCCAGATCCTGTCCGGCGACGAGAATCTCACGCTCCGCACGCTCGGCTCCGTGGTCGCCGCGCTCGGCGCCCGGCTCGACCTCACGCTGGGCGACGCCGAGGACTCCGCCTCAAGGATGCGGACTGACCGGCTCGGTGACCGTACGGGACCGTGACGGCGGCACGTACCTGGGCAGCGACCGATGGCCGGCCCGGTAGGCCGAGGCGAGCAACCGCAGCAGGTCGTTCTCAGCGTCGTGACGCAGGATCCCGTGCAATCGGGTCAGATCGTGGAGATAGCGCTCGTACCTGGCCAGCTTCGTGTGCCGCGACCCGCCGAGGGCGGTGACCACCTTGGAGCGCGAGGCGCCGTCCTCGATCAGCGCCGCCACGTCCAGCCTGCGCTCGATCGCCTCCAGCCGGCCGAGCAGCGACACCAGCCAGAACGTCGCCATCTCCTTGCCCACCGTGCGGCGCTCGGGCTCGCCGGCCCGGACCTGGCTGAACCACAGGCCGCTCGGCGCCACCGCGCCCAGCAGGGTGGACAGGTACTGGTCGAGCACGATCCCGCCCACCAGCGCGACGGAAGCGGACACCAGCCCTGTCAGCATGACGATCGCCACCGCCAGCCACCGGCCGGCGGGCCCGAACGGCCGCCCCGTGCCCTGGCAGCGAAGCAGCAGGAATCCGATGGCGGAGATCATGGCCAGCCCGACCGTGAGCCCCACCTGCCCGGGGGTGACCTCCTGCATGGAATCCGCCCTCCGTGCGGGATGTTGAATTCCATAGTCGTAGCGATGATGGGCCATGGAAATGCTGTTGCCTGTCACATATGTCCGCCAGATACGGTGAAACTCACACCACGCGCCTTCCACGACAGGAGCACGCCACCATGCCCGGCCCGCTGATCGTCAACGACTCGGTCGTCGTCCCCGACGTCGAGCTCGTCTGGCGTTTCTCGCGCTCGTCCGGTCCGGGCGGGCAGGGCGTCAACACCACCGACAGCCGGGTGGAGCTCACCTTCGACCTGGCGGCCAGCACCGCCCTGTCGCCGGCCCTGAAGGCCCGCGCGATCGAGCGCCTGGGCGCGCCGGTCATCACGATCGCCGCCTCGGAGTACCGCTCCCAGCTGCGCAACCGGGAGGCCGCCGAGCAGCGGCTGGCCCAGCGCCTGCGCGAGGCGATCGCCCCGCCGCCGAAGCGCCGCCGCCCCACCAAGCCGAGCCGGGGTGCCGTCGAGCGGCGCATCGTCGCCAAGAAGCACCGCGCCGACCTGAAGCGCCTGCGCCGCGACCCCTGATCCACGCGGCGGGCGCCTCAGGCGAGCGGGGCCACGCCCGTTCACGTCCAGAGGCGCTCCGGGTCACCGGCGTTCAGGAGCGCGGTGACGTCGTCCAGCGGCGGGTAGATCCGTTCTTCCACGATGGTGCGTTTGAGCTCCTTGGCGCTGCCGCCGGTGAGCTTGACGGAGCGTTCCCATCCGGTGGTGAGGATGGCGCCGGCCGCCCCCAGGTCGAGACAGGTCACGTAGGGCTGGGGCGCGAACGCCAGGGAGGGACGCCCGAGCAGGTCGGCCGCGGCGTTGTGGCCGGCGTACCTGCCGAGGGGGATCGCGTACTGGCAGCTCTGCAGGGTCGGATGGTCGGAGTCCGCCATCGCGGCCGCGGTGTCTCCGGCGGCGAAAACCTCCGGTGACTCCGGCACGCGCAGGTGCCGATCGACGCGCAACCTGCCCAGGGCGTCATGGCTGCCCGGGATGTGCCGGGTGAGAGCGCTCGCCGCCATGCCGGCCGTCCACACGGCGGTGTGCGCGGAGAGCTCCGTCCCGTCGGCGAGGTGGACGTGGGTGGCGTCGAGCGACGCGACGCTCGAGTCGAGACGGACCTCGATGCCGAGTTCCTCCACCGCGGCGCTGATGACGGGATGCGGCCCCGGGCCGAGCTCCGGCCCGAGCATGCCCGCGCGTTCCACCAGCACGACACGGACCTCGTGGGCGGCCGGTCCGGCCAGCGCGCGGAGCCGTCCCACCAGCTCGGTCGCCACCTCCAGGCCGGTGAAGCCCGCCCCGACGACCACGGCGGTGAACCGGCCGGATCCCTCGGGCCGGGCCGGCAGCGCGCGCAGATGGCTGTCGAGGGCGACCGCGCGGGCAAGGGTGTCGACGTCGAACAGATGCTCGCCGCCGGGCAGGTCCGGCCGTCGCAGGGCGCTGCCGCTGGCCAGGATCAGGCGGCGGTAGCTCAGCCGCTCCGTGCGCCCGTCGCCGTGCGTGACGTCGACCGACCGGTGTTCGCTGTCGATGGCCGTGGCGATCCCGGGCAGCCGCCTGACCCCGACAGGGTGCAGGATCCGTTCCAGCGGCACCCGCAGCGCCGCCGGGTCGGCTTCGTACAGGCGGGGGCGGATGACGAGATCGTCGCCCGGGGTGACCATGGTGATCGTCAGCCCGGCACCGTGCTCATCGCGTAACCGGGCGGCGGCCAGAGCGCTCCACACCCCGGCGAATCCGCCACCAATGATCAAAACATCTGACATTTCGCCTTACCTCCGTATACAGGATGGAAACGCATGTAGCCAAGGGCGGGACGCCGAACGGCCCGGCCGGACGCCGGGCACCACCTCAACCGGGCCACAGATCGAGCGCCGCCGACTCGCGCGCCCAGATGTCGGCGAGCGTCTCGCGCCGGCGCACCAGCCGTACGTCGCCGTCGTCGAGGTGCACGACCGCCGGCCGGGGAAAACCGTTGAACTGGGTGGACAGCACCTCGCAGTAGGCCCCCTGGTTCAGCAGGGCCACCAGGTCGCCCTCCCGCACGGGCGGCAACGAGATGTCCTCGGCGATACTGTCGTACGCGCACGTGGGCCCCACCAGCTCCACCGGCAGCGGATGCGGCGCGGCGTCGGGCCCGTGCCCGACCACGAGAAGGGGAAAGCCGACCCGGTTCAGCCCACGGCCGGTGAACATGGTCATGGCGCAGTCGAGCGTGACATAACGTCGCTCTCTCGGACGGGTCACGTCCTTCACGTCCTGGACTCCGGCGAGCAACAGCACGGCGTTGCCCACATGGAACCCGCCGGTCTCGAACTGCACGATCGGATCCCAGTCCGCCCCGGCGAGCCCGGCCGCGATGGCCTCCGCGTACTCGTCGGGAGTGGGCAGCGTCCTGAACTCGCCGTCGCCGCCGTTGCCCGGCGTCGACAGGTACACCGACCGTCCGGAACGGAGCCCGCCGCCGAGGTTGAGGCGCGGGGTGACGACTCCCATCCGGCGGCGCAGCAGGTGGGCGAATTCCACGATCTCCTCGGCGCAGCGGGCCTGGTGCATCAGCTGCCGCTCGGCGGTGAAGTCCGCGCGGTAGCCGGGGAACCCGGCGTGGTGGGTGAGCCCGACGAACTCCAGCTCCTCCGCCGCCACGATGGCCCGGACGACGGCCTCGGCGTCACCGCTCTGCGTGCTCGATCCGAACTTGCCCTCGGCGATGCGCAGCGTCCGCTCGTAGCTGGGGTCGCTCAGCAGCAGGCGGGCGTAGGAGAGCTTCAGCCGGACGGCGCACGGCACCGTGACACCCAGCGACCGCGCGATCGACCGGATCCGGTCGACCTCCGCGATCGAGTCGACGTTGATCTGCCAGACGCCCATGCGGATGGCGGCGGTGAGGTAGGCGCGCGACTTCCCGTTGCCGTTGATGATCACCTTGCCGGCCGGCACGCCGGCCGACGCGGCGAGCGCGAGCTCGAACTCGGAGCTGCAGTCCAGCGCCGCCCCGAGCCCGGCCATGGTCTGGACGACCGCCCGGTTGTTGTTCGCCTTCATGGAGTACGCGATCACCGGCCGCGAGAGCCGGGCGCTGAGCGCGGTGTGCAGGGTCGAGTAGTTGAGCCGGAGCTGGGAGGCGGAGATCGCCCACGTGGGCGTGCCATGGCGGGCGGCCAGCTCCGCCAGGCCGACGCCGTCGAACGTGACGGAGCCGTCCGGGGCGTGGGCGAGCGCCTCCGGCGCGTGGGACAGGTCGGTCACGGTCACCTGGGCACCATCCTTGGGGGCAGGGCACCGTACCGGTGCCGGGAGAAGTTCATGATCACGAGGGTCAGTGACCCAGGTGCCGTACGGCGTTGAACGGGGGCATGGCCTCCGGGTCGACGGCGACGTCGATCAACGCCGGCCCGTCCTGCGCGAACGCCTCGCGCAGGGCGTCCGCCAGGTGGTGGGGGTCCGTCACCCGCCGGCCGTGGATGCCCACCGCCGACGCGAGGCGGTCGTGCCGCACGTCGGCGAAGTCCAGCCACCTCGGCGGCCGGTCGTTCAGGTCGTGCCAGAGGCGCTGGTAGGCGAAGCAGCCGTTGTTGAGCACGATGACCACGACCGGCAGCCGCTCCCGTGCCAGGGTTTCCAGCTCGCCCCAGCCGAATCCGAACCCGCCGTCACCGACGACGGCGACGACCCTGCGGCCGGGGTGAGCGACCTGCGCCCCGATGGCCCCGGGCAGGCCGAACCCGAGGGTGCCGGCCGCGCGCCCGTAGGTGATGGCCGAGACGTCGCGGCCGACGGTCAGCGCGCTGAGCGCCCAGATGCTGGAGTAGCCGGCGTCGCAGACCACCACGGCGTCCTCGGGCAGGGTCCCGCGCAGGTCCGCGTACACGCGAGCGGGTGCGACGGCGGTGCCCGGCGCCCGCGCCGCGGCGGCCTGGGCGGCTCTCACCCCCTCCCACTGCCGTGCGAGCTCGCGGGTGACCGCCGGCAGGTCGCGGGATTCGGGGCGCGCGGCGCGCAGGGCGTCGTTGACCGCTTCGAGGGCCAGGCGGGCGTCGGCGACGATGGGGAACTGGTCGCGGGGCGAGCGGGCGAGGCGGTCGGCGTCGACGTCGACGCGGATCACGGTGCTGCCCGGCGTGGGCAGCCTGCCGCCGTCGGTGGTCGCGCCGTCGAGATCCGATCCGACGACGAGGACGACGTCGGCGGCCGCGAGCCACGGGTTGGCCACGCTGCCCGATCCACCGGGCGCGTCGCTCATGAATCCGGCGACACCCGCGTAGAGAGGGTGGGTCTCCAGGATGACGCCCCTGGCCATGGCCGTCAGCGTCACCGGCGCGGCCAGCCGCTCGGCCAGCTCGATGGCCGCGGCTCCCGCTCCGGCGACGCGGGCGCCGTTGCCGAGCAACAGCACCGGTGACCGGGCTCCGGCGAGGATGCCGGCCACCCGCGCGGCCACCTCCGGCGCGAGGCCCGCGGGGGCCGGGAAGGGCTCGTTCCGCGGTGACCTGGCCGGCTCCACGGGAGCGCCGAGGACGTCGTTGGGCAGGGCCACCAGGACGGGACCCGGGCAGCCGCTCATGGAGGTGCGCAGCGCCCTGGCCACGGCCGGCGCGACGTCCTCGGGCCGTTCGGGCCGTGCCGCCCACTTGACGATCGGCGCGACCACGGCCGGCAGGTCGACCTCCTGGAAGGCGCCGCGCCCCCGGACCGTCGTCTCCACGTCGCTGACCAGCGCGACAAGGGGTGAGTTCGCCGCGCGCGCCTCGAACAGCGCGGTGACGAGGTTGAGCGCGCCGGGGCCGTGGATGCCGCAGGCGACGGCCGGCCGCCTGGTCAGCCGGGCGACCGCGTCGGCGGCGAACCCCGCGGAGCGCTCGTCGCGCATGGTCACCGGTCTGATGATGTCGGGGTCGATCGCCTCGTAGAGCCATTCCGGGGAGTCCTGGCCGAAGATCTCGGTCACCCCGTGGCGGCGCAGTTCCTCGGCGACGGCGTGGCCGGCGTTGCGCGCGGCGGGCTCAGACATGGGCGCCGGCCCGCCACGGCCGGAGATGGCCGGTCGAATCCGGGGCTGGGTGCCGAACGGTCATCTTGGTCTGGACCTCCTCCGGGCGGAGCGCCTGCGCCGGCCCGTTCGCGATGTGGTTCTCCGGACGCCGCCGCCGTGTCGCCGAGAGGGTCACGGCGGGGCGGCAAGGCCGGACGTCAGTTTCCGACAAACTAGGCAATTGTATAATTGGATCCTATTTAGCTTCCGGAAGGTCGTCAAGGGACGGAATCAGCGGCGATTGGATACAACTCAGCTTCCGGTGTTAGCCCAGCGGGGTGGAGGTGTCCATGAATCGGCGCAGCACGTTCGCGGTGACGCGTGAGACGTTGTTGTCGTAGTCGTTGTGGGAGAGGCTGCCGATCCAGTCGATCGAGCCGACCGCGAACACCGCTCCTCCACCGGGGGTCTCGAAGAAGGTGAGGTCGGCACGGACGTCCGCGCACTCTGTGCCGCCCTGCCCCGGCTTCATCGCCAGCACCTCCTCGACCACGTGCTGGAACAGGTCGCTGTGCGCGCCCTGGGAGGTCGCGACCACCAGGGCGTGTGGCGGTGTCCCGAGCGAGACGTCCGCCCGGTCGGTCTCCGCGCCGGCGGCGCCGCCGCCGTTGTTGCCGAAGTCGCCGATCGGCTCGTCCAGGTCCACGCCCTCGAAGATGAAGGCGGCGCGCGGATCCCGGCTCGCGGGCGTGGGGTGGTAGGGAACGGAGGGCCCGCCGCCCTGCGCGGTGAAGCCGACGCCGGCCAGCCGTTGCGGAGGCCGCCCGCGGTGCCGCCACAGGCCGCCCGGCTCGCCGTTGGAATGGTGTTCCTCACCCGGGGCGCTCGCCCACGCCCGGGTACCCGCGTGGCCGCGGCGGATCTCGATCACATGGGGGCGATCCGGGAGGATCGTCGTCACCCAGTAGAACCCGTTGCCGCCCAGGTACATCAGCCGGCCACCGGTGTCCGCGTAGCACGTCAGCGCCTCCAGCATCTCGCCGCTCACGTACTCGGGGTGCATGCCGGTGAGCACCACGTCGTAGCGCCGCAGCAGCGCGAGGCCCTCCTCGTGGAGGTCGTCGTCGGTGATCACGTCGTAGCCGACGCCCCGCGCGGCCAGCCAGTCGAGGAGGTACATGTCGCCGCTGAAACACCACCCGCCGCCGCCGCTGAGGAACCAGCGGTAGGTGGGCTGGACGTTGAGCATCGGGCGCAGCCGTGAGACGTGCGCGACGCCGGATCCGTCGGAGTGCAGGTTGTAGAGCGACGGCCCCAGATCCAGGCGCCCGCCGATGACCGGGTCGAGCTCGTCGAGCACGACGTCGCCGCCCCCGGTCATCTCCCTCATCCGGACGGGGTTGTGCCGCAGGTTGGAGTAGGCCATGTAGGTGAAGGTCGAGGCCAGGAACGCCACCCGCCGGCAGGCTCGCCCGCGAGGTGGGCGTACGAAGAAGACGACGAAACACTCCTCGCCGTCCGAGCTGAGCCGTGCGGCGTAGGCGCCACCGGCCAGATCGTCCGGCACCTCGTAGCGGAAGGCCGGATCCCAGCGGGCATCGTCGAGGTCGTCGTCGTGGAAATGGATCGCGCCGTACTCCTCCGGCGCCAGGCGGTGATCGCGATATCGGCCGGTCCATCGGTGACCCGTCACGGCACGCAGCGGGGAGTTGACCGTCTCGCCGTGGAAGTCGTGTCCCGACACGTCCGTGATCCGCCGATGCTCCATGTCCAGGCTGAAGTCCCAGTCGGCCTGGACGTGCCCCGGCACGAGGTCCCTGCCGTCCGCGCCGTCGCTCAGCCGCGCCATCTCGGCGGCCGTCAGCGCCCGATCGAGCACACAGGGGGTGTCGATCTTGCCGTTGAACCCGCCCTCGAGGCGGGGAAGCCGCCGGCCCCGGGCCGGGCCGGCGAGCGCCTCGCCGGCGATGAGGACGGGAGCGCCGGGGTTGATCCGCGGTCCGGCGCCGAGGCGCCCGGCCCAGTCCGCGTGATCGGGGTCACCGGCGTAGCGCCGCATCGGCCGCTGGAGGAGGCGCACCGTACCGGCGGCCAGGTCGACCGCCGCCGCCACGAGGTACCAGTGCCCGGCCAGCAGCGGGACTCCCGTGGTGGCCAGGACGTCGCCGACCCGGCACGCGAGCGCTCCGGTCTCGTCGAGCAGCAGGCCGAAACCCTCGCCGGGCTCCTCGCAGCCTTTCGTCAGGATTCCCTGGCGACGGCCGCCGCCCGGCGCGGTGGGGCAGATCCACGCCTGAACGGTGAAGCCGGGGCCGGACAGCAGCCGGGCGTCACCCGCGACCGTCGCGTACGAGCCGGGCAGCAGCTCCTGGACGCCGCCCGGGTACCTGCCGTCGATCGCGGCCCCGGCCCGCTCATACGCGAACGTCTCGGCCGCGCCCCTGGTGCGCGGTCCGCCGCGCGTCAGCCTGACGATCTCCGCCTGGTAGCGCTCGGGTTCGGCGCTCACCATGAAGGTGATCGCCTCGCCTGGCGCGACCGACCAGCGATCGGCGTATCCCATGAGCCGCCCGTTGCGGGGCAGCGTCCTTGCCGCGGTCATCCGCGCAGACCTCCATCGACTCGAATGACCTGGCCGGTGACATAGTCGGACAGATCGGTGGCCAGGAACTCGATGACACCGGCGCAGTCCTCCACGGTGCCGAGCCGCCGCAACGCGATGTCCCGGGTCACCTCGTCGAGGCCCAGCTCGCGCATCTTCGGCAGCAACCGTCCGGTGCCGATCGCCCCGGGCGCGATCACGTTGGCGGTGACGCCTTCCGGGCCCAGTTCCTGGGCGAGACAGCGGGTGTACATGATGATCGCCGCCTTGGCCGCGGCGTAGTGGGCGTAGCCGCCGTCCGGCCTGGGCTGGAGCCCGGAGACCGACGACACGGTCACGATCTTTCCCGACCGGCGCGCGCGCATCACCTCGGCGACAGGCACGCACGTGTTGACGGTCGTCAGGAGGTTGCGGTCGAGCACGGCGGCGAGCTGGCCGAGATCGACGCGGGACGCCGTGTTCTCCGTCATCGCGCCGGTCCCGCCGCCGGCGTTGCACACGCAGACATCGATGCGGCCACAGGCGTCCATGACCTGCTCGACCATCTGCCGGGCCGACCGGGCGTCGCTCAGGTCGGCTTCGACGGCCAGCGCGCGACCGCCCATCGCGGCTATCTCGTCGGCGGTGCCGGCCGCGGTCATCAGCTCGCGTTCGGCGTCGAACTCCTCGTAGGAGCGCAGGTCGCGATCGACGACCACCACGGCCGCGCCCAGCCGCGCCAGCCGCAGCGCGTAACCGCGCCCGATGCCGCGGGCCGCCCCGGTCACGATCGCGACCTGACCGTCGAGCGCGGCACGGCGTGGACCGGTGGCGGCGCTCACGAGGCCACCTCCGGCGCCTCGAGGACGATGGCGTCGGCGCACTCCCACGAGAGCCGCACGGCCTCGCCCCGGCCGATGCCGGCGTCCGCCTCGACGGCGCCGACCCGCGCCTGCCGCAGGCTGCCGTCGGGCAGCGCGACGAGGTACCTGCGGCCGGAGCCGAGGTAGATCACGTCCTGGACGACGCCGGTGAGGACGTTGCCGCCAGAATCCGGCTCGGGCTCGGCCACGGAATCGGCCGCGGGATCGTCTCTTGTCACGCGGATGCGCTCGGGACGGACGACGACCGCGGCGCTCGTCCCGTTGCCGGGACGGCGTGACCCGCCGGGCGCCACGACGATCGGCGGCATGTCCGGGGCGACGAGGCGGTCCACCCTCCCGGTGCCGTCGAAGGTGCCGTGAAAGACGTTGGACTCGCCCATGAACTGCGCCACGAAGACCGACTCCGGGCGCTCGTAGAGTTCCTGGGCCGTGCCGACCTGCTTGATCCGGCCGTGGTCGTAGATGGCGATGCGGTCGCTCATCACCAGGGCCTCCTCCTGGTCGTGCGTGACATAGCAGATCGTGATGCCGAGCTCCCGGTGGATCCGCATGATCTCGAGCTGGAGCGCCTCGCGGAGTTTCTTGTCGAGCGCCCCCATGGGCTCGTCCATCAGGAGGACCTGCGGCTCGAAGACGATCGCCCGGGCGAGGGCGACCCGCTGCTGCTGCCCGCCGGAGAGCTGGCGCGGGTAGCGGTCGCCCATGCCCTCCAGGTGAACGGTGGCCAGCGCCGCCTCCACCCGGTCGAGCCGCGCCCCCTTCGCGACGCCGCGTGCCCGCAGCGGGAACGCGATGTTCTCAGCGGCGGTCAGGTGAGGAAACAGCGCGTAGTTCTGGAAGACCACGCCGATGTCCCGGCGGTGCGCGGGAAGCCGGGTGATGGCGCGGTCGTGCAGCCGCACCTCGCCGGAGTCTGGCTCCACGAAGCCGGCGATGATCTTCAGGGTGGTCGTCTTGCCGGAGCCGGAGGCCCCCAGCAGGGTCAGAAACTCGCCCGGGGCGACGCTGATGGAGACGTCGTCCACAGCGGCCACCTTGCCGTAGCGCTTGCCGACCCCGCACAGCTCCAGCCGGCCTGGGGATCTTGTCGATGTCATGCCGGGTTCCTTCATGTCTTGAGCCCGCGCCGGGCGGCCAGGGCGACTCCGAGCGCCGTCACGGTGACCAGGACGAGCAGGGTGGCCGCAGCCGCGACCGTCGGGTCCACGCCGCTGCGCAGCTGGTTGAAGATCACGACGGGGAGTGTGCGCACCACCGGGTCGGTCACGAACAGCGCGACGACGATCTCGTCCCACGAGGTGATGAACGCGAACAGCGCGCTGGCCGCGACTCCCGGCGCGACCAGCGGCAACGTGATCCGGAAGAACGTGGAGACAGGCCCGGCGCCGAGGCTCAGGGCCGCGAGTTCGAGGTTGCGGTCGAACGAGCGCAGGCTGTTGGTCACGGACACGATGACCAGGGGCAGCGCCAGCACCGTGTGCGCCAGCACCAGCCCGGCGGTCGTGCCGACGATCCCGAGCCGCACGAAGACGAAGTACGTTCCGATCGCGGTGATGACCGTCGGGACGACGATCGGGCTCAGCGACAGCGAGCTGATCAGCTGCCGGCCGCGGAAGCGTCCCCGGGTGAGCCCCAGCGCGGTCGTGGTGCCGATGGCCGTCGCCGCGAGCGCCGTCCAGAGCGCCACCTCGAGGCTTTTCAGGGTCGCGTCGCGCCAGGCCGGGTCGGCCAGCAGGGTCTCGTACCACCTCAGGCTGAAGCCGCGCGGCGGCCAGCGCAGCAGGCTGCCCTCGGTGAACGAGAGGGGGATGACGACGAGGGTGGGCAGTAGCAGGAAGACCGCGATCAGCGCCACGGCCGTGCGCAGGCCGCCCTTCCAGGGGATCCGGCGCATCATTCCTCGTATCCCATGACGGTGCGCAGGTCGACCAGCCGCGTGCCGGCCCCGACGATCACCAGCGTCGAGACCAGCAGGACGACGCCGAGCGCGCCTCCCACGCCGAACTCCAGCTGGCCGCTGACCTGTTCGACGATGAGCTGGCCGACGAGCGGCTCGCCCGGGTCGCCGAGGATCGCCGGAGTGAGGTAGAACCCCAGCGAGATGACGAACACGATGAGGCTGCCCGCGTAGATGCCGGCCTTGCTGAGCGGCAGGAAGACCCGGCGGAACGCGGTGAGCGGCGACGCGCCGAGGCTCTTCGCCGCGCGGGTGAGATCCGGGTCGATCCGCCGCATCCCCGCGTAGAGGGAGAGCACCATGAAGGGCAGCAGCACGTGCGTCATACCGATGGTCGTGCCGAGGGCGTTGCGGATCAGCGGGAGCGGCTCGTCGATGACGCCCGCGCTCATCAGCGCGGTGTTGACGATGCCACTGTCCTGGAGCCACACGGACCAGGCGAAGGTGCGCACGAGGATGCTCGACCAGAACGGCAGCAGCACGAAGAACCCGAGGACCAGGGCGAGCCGGCGGCCGGAGGCGTGCATCACGTACGCGTACGGATAGCCGAGCAGCAGGCAGGTTCCGGTGGTGACCACCGCGACGAGGAACGTCGTGACGTAGGCATCCCGATAGACCGGTGATTCCGCGAAGACCGCGTAGTTGGCCGGGGACGGCTCGGTGAGGCTGAGAATGGCCATGTCCGCGATCGGCCAGCCGAAGAACAGCAGCAGGAACGCGATGCCGGGGACCGCCAGGAGCCCCCAGCCGGGCACCCGCCTCGCCGTCCTCGCCGTCCTCACCGTGCTCACCGTGCTCACCGTGCTCGCCGCCGCGCTCCCGGACGCCGCGGCCACAGTGGGTGCGTCGGGCGGGTCATTGGGGCGGATCACCGCTTCAGCCATTCGTTCAGCCGGCGCGCGAGCATCTTCTGGTTGTCGGCGTAGTAGCGGCTGTCGTAGGCGAAGGAGGTGCCGCCCTTCCCGGACGGCAGGAAGTCGTAGGTGGACGCCGACTCGTCGGGGCGGGCGTCCGGGTGGCCGGGGGCGACCGGGTAGATGTTGGACAGCTGGGCGTTCCGTTCGGCTCCGGTCATGTAGGCGGCCAGGGCCATGGCGGCGTCCTTGTTCTTCGCCCCCTTCGGGATGACGAGGTAGTCACTGCCGAGCCCGTACTCGTTCCACACCACGCCGATCTTGGCGCCGTCTTGCGCCATGGCGTACGCCTGGCTGGAGAAGACGGACGCGAGGGTGACCTCTCCGTCGGCGAGCAGCCGCACGGTGTCCGTGGGAGAGGGCGCCCAGATGAGCGACGACTTGATGGTGTCGAGTTTCCGGAACGCCCGGTCGACGTCGAGCGGGAACAGCTTGTCGATGCTCACGCCGTCGGCCAGCAGCGCCGACTCGTAGATGCCGGTGGGGCCGGACACCCGGAAGAAGGCCCGCTTTCCCGGGTATGCGTCGAGGTCGAACCACTCGGCCCAGGTCTTCGGCGGGTCGGGCGTCTTGTCGGTGCGGTAGCCCATGACGCTCGCGTACCGGTGCAGCGGCACGCGGTATTTGGTGCCGCCCTCGCCCGCCAGGCAGTCGATGAGGCCGCAGTCGAGTGGTTCGAGCAGGGCCTCCTGGTCGCCGGTGCCGAAGTCGCCGCCGACGTCGACCAGGTCCCAGGTGACCAGGCCCGACTTCACCATCGCCTCGATGCGCGCGTAGTCGGTCGACCCGACGTCCTGGACGATCTTGATGCCGGGGTTGGCCCGCATGTACGGGTTGAGGTACGCCTGCTCCTGCGCCTTCTGCAGGGCCCCTCCGTTGCTGGCGAAGGTCACCGTGGTCGGGCCGCCGCCGGCGCTCCCGCCTCCGCCACCGTCGCCGCATCCGGCCAGGAACTGGGGCATGGCCAGCAGAGCGGCACCGCCCAGCCCTCCTCGCAGCATCTGCCTGCGGGTCGGCCGGAGCCCTCCGCGTTCGTGGTCTCGCATGGTTCCACCTTTCGCCGTCTCACTCCGCGGTGGCCCCGTCAACGGGAGTGCTGGGAAGAATTGGATCCGAGTATCCAATTCGTCTAGACGGCTGTCAAGGGAGCTTTTCAGCGGGCGATGACAGGCGGTCTTACACAGGGAAGATCGGTCTTTGCGACTCGACGGCAGGCGTAGGTAGGATCCAATTATCCAGAGGTGACCCTGCTACAAAGAGAACGGAGAGCGATGGCATCCGACGCGCAGGAGTGGCGGACACGGCGTCAGGGAGGCGAGTCGCTGAGCCATTTCGTCACGCGGGCAATCCGGGAGGCGATCGTCAGCGGCCTGCTCGCCCCCGGCGAGCGCATCCCGCAAGAGCAGATCGCGGGCGCGCTCGACGTGAGCCGTATACCCGTACGCGAGGCGCTCCGGCAACTGGAGAGCGAGGGCCTGGTCCACCTGACGCCCAACAGCTTCGCCCGGGTCGCGAAGCTCGACATCACCGAGGTCAGCGAGATCTACCTCATGCGCGAACGGCTCGAACCGCTCGCGATCGAGCTGAGCACGCCGCGTCTTACCGAGGCGCAGCTCCGGCAGCTCCTCAACCTGCACACCGACATCGAGGACGGTCGGGACAACCCCGAGACGGTCCTCCAGCTCGACCGCGAATTCCACCTCGCCTGCTACGAGGGCGCGCCGGCCCGGCTGCGGCGGATCGTCAGCGACTTCTGGAACGCCACGCAGCACGCGCGACGGGCGTACAGCAACACGGTCCGTCCCGACGACGACGAGCACGAGGTGATGCGCGCCGAGCACTATCTCATCTACGTGGCGCTGAAGGAGGGTGACAGCGAGCAGGCCGGGGCGCTGCTGCGCGGCCACATCGCGCGCACCCGGACGCGGCTCGAACGTGAGCTGTCCGGCGAGGCCGGCGCCTGAGTCAGGCCGAGAAGGCCGGCTCTCTGAGGGCGGAGTCCACGAACACCGGCTGGCCGACGGACACCGGGCAGAGCTGGCGGACCATGTCGAGCACCTGGTCACGCAGGTAGCGCGCGACCAGCCGCCCCTTCTCGTCGAAGTGCGGGCAGATGGGTGAGAGCACCAGCTCGCCACCCATCACCACGGCCCCGGCGGCGGACAGCTCCTTGTACAGCTCGGCCTGCGCCCACATGGCGCCGCAGGCCCGCGCGCTGGCGCTCATCACCACGGCGCGCTTGCCCGCGAGCGCCCCGAAGGCCGACAGCCAGCCCAGCGTGTGGGTCAGCTCGGCGGGCAGCAGGCTGTGCTCGGGCGCGGTCAGCACCAGCCCGTCGGCCTCGTCCAGCGACCGGAGCAGCCCCGCCACCGGCTCGGGCGGCGGCCCGGGAACGTAGGGCGGCACCTCGGCCAGGTGCTGCCAGCATTCGAACCGCACGCCGGGCGGCAGCTCGCGGCCCACCGCCGTGAGCAGCCGGTTGACGAAGGACCCTGCGTGGAGGCTGGCGGCAATTCCGATGATTTGCACCCTCTACTCCCGCAGGTCTCGATGTGTGCCCGATGTCGGAAACCTGCCCGATGTCGGGGATGACCAAGACCAGCCGCTGGTCAAGAGGCGACCGGGTTCATCAGGGCGCCGGCGGCGCGCTCCGCGAGGTGGCGCCCGGCGAACGAGCGGGCCTCACCGATGAGGTGAAGCCCGGCGAGAGTCGCGCGAGCGTGCCCTCCGGTCAGCGCAGGGCGGCGCGCGCCTTTCGCTCCTCCCTGCGCGCGACGAACCTGGCGGCCGTGGTCTCGGTCTTGGCCAGGAACGCGGCCAGCTCCTCGCGGGCTCGCTCACCCTCGGCGTCGAGGCCGGTCTTGTCGAAGACGGCCCACTGCCGCAGCACGGGCATGAGCACGTCGTCGAGGTGGAGGCGCAGGTCGTAGATGCCCTCATGGGCGATGATCATGGCCTTGCGGGTGAAGCCCTCGATGCTGGAGCCCGGCATCTGGAAGGTGGTGACGACGTCGGTCACGGCCCGCATGGTCTGGTTGGGCTCGAGCTCGAAGGCCGCCTTGAGCAGGTTGCGGTAGAAGAGCATGTGCAGGTTCTCGTCGGCGGCGATGCGGGCCAGCAGCCGCTCGCAGCCCTCGTCGCCCGAGGCCTTGCCGGTGTTGCGGTGCGCGATGCGGGTGGCCAGCTCCTGGAAGGAGACATAGGCCAACTGCTGGAGCATGGTCCCGTAGTCGGTGATGTAGCCGGCTTCCATGTGGGTCATGCGGGCCCGCTCCAGCGCGACGGGGTCGACCGCGCGCGTCACGGTCAGGTAGTCGCGGATCGCCGTGCCGTGCCGGTCCTCCTCGGCGGTCCAGCGATGCACCCACGTGCCCCACGCGCCGTCACGGCCGAACGTGGTGGCGATCTCATGGTGGTAGCTGGGCAGGTTGTCCTCGGTCAGGAGGTTGACGATGAGCGAGACCCGAGCCGCCTCGGGAATCTTGGAGTCACCCTCCTGCCAGGCCTCGCCCTGGTAGAAGCCGTCGAAGTCACGGCCTTCGCTCCACGGGACGTACTCGTGCGGGAACCACTCCTTGGACATCTGGTGATGACGGTCGATCTCTACCGCCACCACGGGCTCCAGCTCGTGCAGCAGCTCCGTCTGAGACATCGCCATAGAAGATCCTCTCCTTCAGGTTACGGCACCGTAGGTTAGGCTACCCGAGGACGGCCACCGTCCAATAAAGTGCCCCTATGCGACCGAGTGTCCGCGGTGTCCTGCTCGATCACGACGAGCGCCTGATGATCTTCCGGCGCACCGTGCCCGGCCGCCAGGTCTACTGGTCGGTGCCGGGCGGTCACGTCGAGCCGGAAGACGCCACGCTCGAGGACACCCTGCACAGGGAGCTCCTCGAGGAGCTGGGCGCCACCGTCTCCGGCGTCACCCCGCTGACCACGGTGAGTTACCCCTGGCGGGGCGGGATCAAAACCCAGCACGTGTACGGCTGCCGCCTGGTCGCCCTGAATCCGGCGCTGCGCCACGGCCCGGAGCTGGAGGACCCGGCGCGCGGGCACTACGAGGTGGTCCGGCTGCCGCTGCGTCGCTCGGAGATCACCTCCCGGCACATCGTGCCGGAGCCGGTCGCCGACTACCTGTCGGCCACCATCACGGTCCTCCCCGGCCTCATCCCTCTCGGCGGTCCTCGATCTCCCACAGGTGGTCGATGATGTGCCAGGCGAGCCTGCGCACGGCGTAGCGGGGTGGCCAGGTGGTGACCGCCGGCGGCTCCCAGGGGCGTGACAGCACCTCGGCGAGCTCGTCGCGCATCGCGTCGCGGTCCTGGCGCGAGGTGTACGGCTTGTGCCGCACGCCCACCTTGCGGGCGTAGGAGCGCTCGGCGTCGACGACATGGTGGTAGATCTTCGTCAGGTCGCGCCCGCCTCCGCGCGGGCCCTTGCGCAGCTCCTCCGGCGAGACCGCCACGACCTCGTCGAACAGCTCCCACGCGGCCCGCAGCACCGCCACGTCACGCTGGGCCCGCTCGGCGTCGAGCGGCTCGGAGTCGAGGCCGGGCCTGGCCTCCGGGGCGCCGAAGTCGGTGCTCGTGCCGCCCGGCACCCGTTCGACGATCTCGGGCGGGCCCGGCTCGAACGTCAGCCCGGCCCGCTCGGCGACCACGCGGTAGCGCGGCACGTAGTCCATGAGCAGGTCGACGGCAGGTTGCTCGCCCTTGGCCACCCGGCACCAGCCGGGCCAGTCCAGCGAGCAGGCGAAGATCTTCTTGGGGCCGAGCTCCAGGTAGACGCGGTTCATACGGGCCAGCCTGCCACCCGTACCTGTCAGCCGCCGTCAGGTAAGGCGGCCGGCTCAGACCAGGTCGATGAGGTCGGCGACCGAGTCGACCACCAGCGAGGGCCGGAAGGGGAAGCGGTCGATCTGGTGCCGCCGCGTGACGCCGGTGAGCACGAGGATGGTGTGGAGCCCGGCCTCCATGCCGCAGACGATGTCGGTGTCCATGCGGTCGCCGATCATGGCGGTGGTCTCGCTGTGCCCCTCGATCTTGTTGAGCGCGCCGCGCATCATCCGGGGATTGGGCTTGCCGACGAAGTAGGGCTCGACGCCGGTCGCCTTGGTGATCAGCGCGGCGACGGCGCCGCAGGCCGGAAGGGAGCCCTCGGTGGACGGCCCTACCGGATCCGGATTTGTCGCGATAAATCGCGAGCCGCCCTCAATGAGGCGGATCGCGCGGGTGATCTGGGTGAAGCTGTAGGTCCGGGTCTCGCCCAGCACCACGTAGTCGGGGTCGAGGTCGGTCAGCACGTAGCCCGCGTCATGCAGGGCCGTGGTCAGCCCGGCCTCGCCGATCACGTACGCGGAGCCGCCGGGCCGCTGGTCGTCCAGGAACTCGGCGGTGGCCAGCGCGGAGGTCCAGATCGACGAGGGCGGCACGTGGAGGCCGGCGGCGGCGAGCCGTACCGAAAGGTCGCGCTGGGTGTAGATCGAGTTGTTGGTCAGCACCCTGAACGGCTTGCCCGAGTCGCTCAGCCGCTTGATGAACTCGTCGGCGCCCGGGACCGGCCTGCCCTCGTGCACCAGCACGCCGTCCATGTCGGACAGCCAATAGTCGATCTGCTTACGCTCAGCCACCGCACCATCGTATCGATCGGGGGTTGCCTGTTCCGTACCCGGTATATGAACAATGTCCCCATGTCGTTCACCGAATCCGCCCATGACATGCGAGACGAGCTCGTCCGGCTGCGCCACTCGCTGCACACGACCCCCGAGGTGGGCCTCAGCCTGCCGCGCACGCAGGAGAAGGTCCTCCAGGCACTCGACGGCCTCCCCCTGGAGATCACGACGGGGACGACGCTCAGCTCGGTCACCGCCGTGCTGCGCGGCGGCGCCGGCGGCGGGGAGGCGCCCTCGGTCCTGCTGCGCGGCGACATGGACGCGCTGCCCGTCGCCGAGCGCAACGACCTGCCGTTCATCTCGCGGATCGACGGCCAGATGCACGCCTGCGGCCACGATCTGCACACCACGATGCTGGCGGGCGCGGCGCACCTGCTGAGCGCGCGCCGCGAGCAGCTCGCCGGTGATGTGATCTTCATGTTCCAGCCGGGCGAGGAGGGGCACGAGGGCGCCAAGCACATGATCGGCGAGGGCGTGCTCGACGCGGCGGGCGCCCGGCCCGTCGCCGCGTACGGCATGCACGTCGTCTCGGCGATGCTGCCGCCCGGCCTGTTCGCCTCACGGCCGGGGCCGATCATGGCGGCGGCCGACGTGTTCGCCGTGACGGTCAAGGGGCGCGGCGGCCACGGCTCCTCCCCGCACCGCGCGCTCGACCCGATCCAGGCCGGCTGCGAGATGGTGTCGGCGCTGCAGGCGATGGTCACCAGGACGTTCGACGTGTTCGACCCCGTGGTGGTCACCGTGGGCCAGTTCCACGCGGGCACCGTGGACAACGTGATCCCCGACGAGGCGTACTTCGAGGCGACGGTCCGCACGTTCAGCCAGGCCAACCGCAAGCTGGTGAAGCGGCGGCTGGTCGAGGTGGTCGAGGGCATCGCCGCGGCACACGGGCTGGACGTCGAGGCGTCGTTCGGCAGAGGCTACCCGGTGACGGTCAACGACGCGGACGAGGCCGGTTTCGCCGGGCGGACGGCCGACGAGCTGTTCGGTCCCAGCCGCTACTTCGTCTCCCCGCAGCCGGTGATGGGCTCGGAGGACTTCTCGTACGTGCTGGAGCAGGTGCCGGGCGCGTTCGTCTTCCTGGGCGCCTGCCCGCCGGACCTCGACCCGGCCTCCGCCCCCTACAACCACTCGCCGGAGGCGAGGTTCGACGACTCCGTCCTGCCGGACGGCGCGGCGCTGTACGCGTCGCTGGCGATGTCGCGGCTGGCCTCCTGACGCCGGCCACGAAGTCCTGACGCGGCACGGCCCGCCTTCCCTCGTGGAGGGCGGGCCGTTCCGTAGGCTGGGCTGGTGATCGATCGTGTGGCCGTGGACGGCCGGCCAGGGGACGCCGCAGACCTGGGCCTGGCCCTGGCCGCGCGCTACGGCCACTTCACCGCGATGCAGGTGCGGCGGGGCCGGGTGCGCGGCCTCGACCTGCACCTCGACCGCCTGGAGGAGGCCAACGCCGAGCTGTTCGGCGTGCCTGTCGATCGCGAGCTGGTCCTGGCCTCGGTCCGGGCGGCGCTCGGCGACGAGCCCGACGCGAGCGTGCGGGTCATCATCGCCGACCGGGGCGGCGTCCGCGTGATCGCCACCGCGACGCCCCCTGCCGAGGTGGCCACCACGCCACGCGCCGTCGTCTCGGCCGCCTACCTGCGTTTCCTGCCGCACCTCAAGCACCTGGGCGGCTTCCCCCAGCTCTACCTGGGCGAGCGGGCCCGGGCGGCGGGCTACGACGAGGCGCTGCTGGTCGGCCCCGACGGCCGGATCTCCGAGGGCGCGATCACCAACCTGGGCTGCTTCGACGGCGAGCGGATCGTCTGGCCGGACGCGCCGATGCTGCGGGGCGTCACGATGCAGCTGATCGAGCGCGGCGGGCTGCCGTGCGTGCGCCGGCCGCTCACGGTCGCCGACCTGCCGGCGCACGGGGTGGCGTTCCTGGCCAACTCGATCGGGGTGGTGCCGGTGGGCCGCGTCGACGACCTCGCGCTGAAGGTGGACGAGGAGATCATGGCGCGGCTGATCGGCATGTACGAGGAGACGCCGTGGGATCCGATCTGATGCGGGCGTGGGTGGTGGCCGAGCCTGGGCCGATGGCGACCGGGCCGCTGGTGATGGAGGAGCGGCCGATCCCCGAGCCCGGCCTGGGCGAGGTGCTGGTCAAGGTGGAGGCGTGCGGCGTGTGCCGTACCGACCTGCACCTGGCGGAGGGCGACCTGCCGCCACGCCGGTCGCGCACCACGCCCGGCCACGAGGTCGTGGGGCGGGTGGTCGGCGGCGAGGGGCTGGCGCCGGGGTCGCGGGCCGGGGTCGCCTGGCTGCGGTCGACGTGCGGCGCGTGCCGCCACTGCCTGCGCGGTTCGGAGAACCTCTGCCCCTTCTCGGCCTACACCGGCTGGGACACCGACGGCGGCTACGCCGAGTACCTCACGGTCCCGGCCGCCTACGCCTACCCGCTGCCGGAGGACGTTCCGGCGGAGCGGCTGGCCCCGTTGCTCTGCGCCGGGATCATCGGCTACCGGGCGCTGCTCCGCTGCGACCTGCCCGAGGGGGGACGGCTCGGCATCTACGGGTTCGGGGCCTCGGCCCACCTGACCGCGCAGGCCGCCATCGCCCAGGGCGCGACCGTGCACGTGGTGACCCGGGCCCCGGCGGCGCGGGAGCTCGCGCTGGAGCTCGGAGCCGCCTCCGCCGGCGCCACCGCGCCGCCCGAGCCGCTCGACGCGGCGATCCTGTTCGCGCCGGTGGGGACCCTCGTACCACCTGCGCTCGAAGCACTCGAACGCGGGGGTACTCTGGCAGTCGCGGGGATCCATCTCACCGACATCCCTCAACTGAATTACCAGCGGCATCTGTTCCAAGAGCGGACCCTGCGGAGCGTGACCGCCAACACCCGTGACGACGGCCGGGCCTACCTCGACGTGGCGCTCGCCCATCCTCCACACGTGACGATCACGCCCTACCCGTTCGAATCCGCCGACCGGGCGCTGACCGACCTCGCCGACGACCGGGTCAGCGGCGCCGCCGTCCTCCTCTTCTCCTGACCTTCCAGCACATGAAGCCGAGCGCCATTGTGCAGGTGGATGAAGGAAAGTTACATTAACCTCACAACGTCTGGAGATTATTGACGCACCCCTGGCGCGACCGTAGGGTCCGGTCAATCCCACAGATCTTTAACAGGTCCGACATCCCCCGGAGCGGCATTATGAAGCGACTAGCAGCGGCAGTGGCGTTGCTGGGCCTCGCCACCGTCACCGCGTGCAGCGGCGGCGGCACCACCAACAAGTCCTCTTCGGGCGGTGGCGGCGGGCTCTTCACCACGATCGACGTGAACAGGCCCGGCCTTGAGCAGTCGGCCCCGGCCAACCCGTACGCGCCCAAGGGCAACTCGTTCGTCGGCTACAACGCGATGAACATCGCCTGGGTCAAGAACCATCTGACGGATCCCAACCAGGCTCTCCCCGGCATCGCGGCAAGCTGGGAGATCGCCCCCGACAACTCCGCCATCACCCTCAAGCTCCAGCCGAACGCCAAGTGGTCCGACGGCAAGCCCGTCACCGCCGAGGACGTCAAGTTCTCCATCGGCGTCGCCTACACGCAGGGCAGCACGGCGTTCTCGATCACCCCCGGCGCGGCGGGAGCCGCCGCCGAGGTCACCGTCGTGGACGACGCGACCCTGAAGATCACGCAGGACATGGCCAACCCCAGCCCCAAGTTCGCCCGGGGCGTGTTCGACACCATCGTGCTGCCCGCGCACGTGTGGTCGAGCGTGCTGCCCGCCGACTTCTGGGACAAGCTCAAGACCTCCCGCGGCGAGGGCGCCGACGCCGAGAAGGCGCGTGAGGAGGTCCTGGCCCTCGGCGAGAAGGTGCTCGCCTTCGCGCCGCCCAAGGACGTCTCGGCCGGCCCGTTCGTGCTGGAGCGGGTCAACCCCGGCGAGGCGCTGCTGGTCAAGAACAAGAACTTCTTCAACGCCGCCAACGTCGCGCCCGACCAGGTGAAGTTCCTCAACTACACCGGCAACGAGCAGATCTGGAACTACCTGACCGCCGGCAAGCTGGACCACTCCGGGTTCGTCGCCGCCCCGACCGACGTGATGAACCGGATCAAGGCCGCGCCGGGCAGCGAGGTCATCAAGGGCTACTCGCCGGTGGCCGTGGGCCTGGCGTTCAACCAGTCCAAGAAGCCGTACGACAACGTGCACGTGCGCAGGGGCCTGGCCTACCTGATCAACCGCGAGGAGGTCACCAAGGTCGCCTCTCCCGAGGGCGGCACGGCGGCCGTCACGACCACCGGCATCCACCAGAAGGCCGCGCAGGCCTGGATTCCCGACACGCTGGGCGCGCTCGAGCCGTACACGACCGACGTCGCGAAGGCCGAGAAGGAGTTCGAGGCGGCCGGCCTGACGAAGAAGGACGGCAAGTGGACCCTGGCCGACGGCAAGCCGTGGAAGGTGTCCATGCACGCGCCGGCCGGCTTCTCCGACTGGCTGTCGGCCCAGGAGAACATCAAGAGCCAGCTGATCAAGGCCGGGGTCGACGCGGAGGTCGTGACCACCGCCGACTTCCCGCTCTACCTTGAGGAGCTGGCCGCGGGCAAGTACGACGCCGGCTTCTGGCTGATGGCGCTCGGCCCCGCGCCGTACGACATCTACCAGCGTCTCTACGGCGCCTCCAACGGCTGGAACAACATCGCGGGCAAGGTCACGCACTCCCCCGCCGGTAAGAACAACAACTGGATGGGCGGCCCCGAGGAGATCGAGGTCGACGGCACCAAGGTCAACCCTGGTGAGCTGACCGCCAAGCTCAACTCCTCCACCGAGGAGGAGGCCAAGCCGATCATGGCGCAGCTGGCCAAGGCCGCCAACCAGGACCTGCCCGTCATCCAGCTCTGGGACTACGTCAACAACCAGTTCGTCAACAACAGCCGCTTCACCGGCTGGCCCAAGGACGACGAGATCCTCCGCTCCGGCGCCAAGGTGCTCCTGTCCGGCGTGTGGATCCAGACCGGCATGATCAAGTCGAAGTCGTAAACCTATGACGCTTATCGCACGCCGACTCGCGGGCCACCTGGCCCGCGGGTTCGTCATGATTCTCGTGGTCGCCACGATCAGCTTCTTCATCGTCAACAACATCCCCGGCGACCCCATGGCCGCCAGGTTCGAGAAGCTGATCGAGGGGGGCATGTCGCCCGAGGCCGCGGCACAGGCCGTCAAGGTGCTGTACGGGTTCCAGCCGGACAGCACGCTCTGGCAGCAGTACCTCGACTACATGGCCGGGCTCCTCCGTCTCGACCTCGGCGAATCCATCACGAGGCCGGGCACCCCCGTCCTGGACGTGCTCGCCGAGAAGGCGAAGTGGACCGTTCTACCGGTGCTGGCCGGCACCCTGCTCAGCTTCCTCGTCGGGATCATCCTCGGCGTCTACGCGGCTATCAAGCGCAAGGGCAAGCTGGGCGACCTGCTGGCGATCTCCGGCTCGCTGCTGCACGGCATCCCGCAGTACGTGCTGGCGATGCTGCTCGCGGTGATCTTCGCGACCCTGATCCCCATCCTGCCCGCCTCCGGGCCGGTGGACATCCTGTTCGAGCCGGGCCTCAACGCCGGCTATCTCGGCTCACTCGCCGAGCACGCCGTGCTCCCGATCGTCACCTACGCCCTGTCGGCGTACGGAGGCTGGATCCTGGCGATGAAGTCCAGCGTGGTCACCGTGCTGGGCGACGACTTCATCCTGGCCTCCGAGCTGCGCGGGATGAAGCGGTCGATCGTCTTCCGCTACATCGCGCGCAACGCGATCCTGCCGCTGTTCACGATCCTCGCGCTCTCCCTGGGGCTGTTGCTCGGCGGCGCCGTCTTCATCGAGAAGATCTTCAACTATCCGGGGCTCGGGCTGCTGCTCATCGACAGCGTCACCGAACGCGACTACGCCACGATGAGCGGGGCCTTCCTGCTGATCACGGTCGCGATCATCCTCGCGAACATCGTCGCCGACCTGTTCTACACCGTGATCGACCCGCGGGTGCGAAGCGGAGAGGAGGCGACATGAGCGCCACGCTGATCCCCGAGGCGGCGTCCGCCACCACGACCATGCGCCGCAACTTCTGGAGCGGCGTCTGGCGGGTGATGAAGCGCAAGCCCAGCCGGATGGCCGGGGTGGTCATCCTCGTGGGCTTCGCGTTCATGGGCGTCTTCGGGCCGATGTTCTTCCCCGAGCACCTGCCAGGCGACGTCAACGCCCTCACCCGGCCGCCGAGCTGGGAGCACTGGTTCGGCACCGACCCGCAGGGGCGCGACGTGCTCGCGCTGGTCATCACCGGCTCCCGCTACGTGCTGCTCTGCGCCACGGTGACGGCCGTCATCACGGTCGTCTTCGGCACCGCTCTCGGCCTGTTCTCCGGCTTCAAGCGGGGCCGCTGGGACACCGTGCTCATGCGGATCACCGACATGAAGCTCACCATCCCCGGCCTGCCGCTGCTGCTGGTCCTCGCGACCGTGTGGAAGTTCAGCAGCCCGATCCAGATGGGCCTGGTGCTCGGCCTGCTGGGCTGGGGCGGCGTGGCGCGGGCGGTGCGCGCGCAGACGCTCTCCCTGCGCGAGCGCGGCTTCATCGAGGCGGCCCGCGGGCTCGGCCTGTCCACGTCGCACATCGTCGGCAGGGAACTGCTGCCCAGCATGGCCCCCTACATCGCGATGAACATGCTCATCTCGGTCACCGGCGCCGTCTACGCGCAGGTGGGCCTGTTCTTCCTGGGCGTTCTGCCCTACGAGTCGGACAACTGGGGCGTGATGCTCAACCTGGCCGTGTTCCAGTCCGGGGCGATGATGCAGCCGAACGCGCTCGGCTACCTGCTGGCGCCGCTGCTGGCGATCATGCTGCTCACGCTCGGCATCGTGCTCGTGGTCGACGCCATGGACGAGATCTTCAACCCCCGGCTGCGTGAGGAGTAACGGTGGCCCAGGCAACAACAGGGCAGGCGCCGGGCGTGCGCGTCGACGGCCTGACGGTCGTCTACAAGACGCCGGCCGGCGAGCTGCCCGCCGTGCGCGACGTCAGCCTGACGTTGGAGCCCGGCTCGATCACCGGCATCGTCGGCGAGTCCGGCTCCGGCAAGTCCACGCTGGCGCTGTCGCTGCTGAACGCGGTGCAGCCGCCCGGCCGGATCTCCGCGGGCAGCGTGCAGATCGACGGGCTGGGCGACGTCGTGGGTCTCGAGGGCGAACGGCTCCGCAAGGCCAGGGGCGCGCACATCGGGTACGTGTTCCAGGCCGCCCAGAACTCCCTCAACCCGCTCAAGACGGTCGGTAAGCAACTGCTCGACCTGGGCCGTTCGCACGGCGTCGAGGATCGGCGCGGACTGGTCCGCGAGGCCAGGGAGTTGCTCGGCCGGATGGGCCTCGACGGGGCCCGGGTGCTCGACTCCTACCAGCACGAGCTGTCCGGCGGCATGCGCCAGCGGGTCGGCATCATGCTGGCGCTGGTGCTCAACGCGCAGGTGGTCGTCCTCGACGAGCCGACCACCGCGCTGGACATGATCACGCAGGCCAACATCCTGAAGATCGTCCGTGAGGTGCACGCCGAGCGCGGGCTCACCACGCTGGTCATCACGCACGACATCGGCGTGGTCGCCGAGGTCGCCGACCGGCTCGCGGTCATGTACGGCGGGCAGCTGGTCGAGCAGGGCCCCACGAGGCAGGTGCTGGGCGACCCGCGCCACCCCTACACCAAGGGCCTGATCAAGGCGATCCCCCGGCTGGTCGGCGACATCGACGAGGCGCGGGCGCTGCCGGGCCGGCCGCCGACCCTGGCGACCGTTCCGAAGGCGGGATGCGTGTTCAGGGAGCGGTGCGCGCTGCGGATGGACATCTGCGACACCGACGATCCGGCGGCGGTCGCGCACGGGCCGAGGATCGTGGCCTGCCATGCGGTGAAGGTGAAGGAGCACGCGTGATCACGGGCAACGGCATCGTCAAGACCTTCAAGCAGCGGGGCAACATGCTCGGCGCGCGGGAGGTGCGGGCGCTGCGGGGAGTGGACTTCTCGATCCCGAAGGGCGGCGCGGCGTCGTTCATCGGCGAGTCGGGCTGCGGCAAGACGACGCTCGGGCGGATCATCGCCGGGCTGGAGACGTACGACGGCGGCGAGATCGCCATCGACGGCGTCCCGATGTCGTCGCTCACGCTCAAGCGGCGCCAGCCGCACTTCCGCAAGATCCAGATGATCCACCAGGACCCCTACTCGGCCCTGAACCCGACCCGCACGGTCCACCAGACCCTGCGGGCGCCGCTGGCGCTGCGGGCGAAGCAGACCGGGCGGCCCAAGGCGTGGATGGACGAGCGGGCGGCCGAGGTGCTGTCGCTGGTCGGTCTCGACCCCGCGACGGTGCTGGCGCGCTACCCGCACCAGTTGTCGGGCGGCATGCGCCAGCGGGTGGTCATCGCCAGGGCGCTGACTGTCGACCCCGAGATGCTCGTCGCCGACGAGGCGGTCTCGATGATCGACGTGTCGCTCCGGCTCGGCATCCTGGCTCTGCTGAAGGACCTGCGCGAGCGGCTCGGGGTCAGCGTGCTGTTCATCACGCACGACGTGGCCACCGCCCGCTACATCGGCGACGACGGCGACCTGTACGTCATCTACCGGGGTCAGGTCGTGGAGCGCGGCCCGGTCGACACGGTGATCGCCGACCCGGTGCACCCCTACACGCAGTCGCTGCTGTCGGCCATCCCGGTCCTGCACGGGCTGGAGCTGCCGGGCGAGCAGCCGGTGGCGCCGCTGGAGGCGCTGGACGCGGGCCAGGACGACACCGGCTGCCTGTTCGCGGCCCGCTGCCCGTTCCGCGGCGAACGGTGCGACACGGAGCGGCCGCTGCTTCAGCTGACGGAGGGGGTTCCGCAGGAGCACGCGTGCTTCCACCCCGAGCGCCGCAGCGTCATCGCCCGGCCGATGAGCGAGGTGTGACTCCGTGACCCACGCCGACGACGCCGTGGAACGTACCCGGCCCCCGGCCGCCGGCCCCGCCGCGGACCGGGCGGCCGCCGGAGCGGTCTCCGCGGACCTGACGGAGACCGGCGCGGACGCCCCGGCCGCCGATCTGGCCGTCGCGGCCGAGTTGGCGCGGGAGGCGCTGGTGTTCGACGCCGCCGAGGCGCCCGCGCTGGTCGCGCGGCTGGCCGCCCCGCCCGCCGACCGCAGGTGGACGGCGCTGGTGTCCGGGGGCGGGGTCGTCATGGCGTCCATGTCCACGCGTGATCCGCTGGTCGGGCATGTCGACCTGCTCGCCGTACACCCTCGGGAGCAGGGGCGCGGGCGCGGCCGGGAGCTGGTGCGCGCGGCCGAGGAATGGCTGCGCGCGCAGGGGGCCACGCAGGCGCGCTTCGCCGGCAACCCGCCGTGCTACGCCTGGCCGGGCATCGACGTGCGCTACACCGCCGCCGCCTGCCTGGCCGAGAGCCTCGGCTACGAGCGCTACCACGTGGCCTGGAACATGACGGCCGACCTGTCCCCCGGCCCGCCCGCCGACCGCCCCGCTGCCGGCCTGCCCGTCAACCCAGCCGCCGACGGCCCCGCCTCCGGGCTGCCCGCCGATCGTCTCGCCACGGACGACGACGTGGCGCGGCTGGCGCGAGACGGGGTGGACGTGCGCGCGGCCGGAGCCGATCGCGAGCGGGTCGTCGCGTTCGTCAACGAGCACTGGAACGACCGCTGGGCCTGGGAGGCGGCCAACGCCGCCGGGCTGCACTACGCCGAGCGCGAGGGCGAGGTGCTGGCGTTCGCCGCCTGGGGCGCGCGACCGGCCTGGTTCGGCCCGATGGGCACCGCGCCCGCGGCGCGCGGGCTGGGCCTGGGCGGCGTGCTGCTGCGCCGCTGCCTGGCCGAGCAGCGCGCCGCCGGGCAGAGCAGCGCCCAGATCGGCTGGGTCGGGCCGCTGCGGTTCTACTCGCGCGCCGTGGGCGCGCGAGCCGAACGCGTCTTCTGGCTCTACCGGCGCGACCTTGCGTGAGATGTCAGGAATAGAGCAGGCGGCCTTCGGGGTGAGCGGGTTCGGGGCACAGGGTCCGCGGGTCCTGGCCCGCGTCCAGGCACCGGGTGAGCGTGCCGGAGCCCCACAGCTGGTCCAGCTGCAGCTCGGGACCCCGCCAGGCGAAGTCGCCGGCGTAGAGCTCGCGGGCCACGTGCAGCATCGACAGGCCCGTCAGCACCGGCCGGAACGCCACCGGGTCGTGCACGTGCGACTGGACCCCGCGCGCGGGGATGCCCGCGTGCTTGTGGAACATCGGCGTGAACCACGTCTCACGGAACCGCACGCCGGGCAGCCCGAGCGCGTTGAGCGCCGGGGCGAACCTCTCGTCCACGTACGGCGCGCCGACCAGCTCGAACGGCCGGGTGGTGCCGCGTCCCTCGGAGAACGTGGTGCCCTCGAACAGCCCGGTCCCCGGGTAGACGAGCGCGGTGCCGGGGGTGGGCATGTTGACCGACGGCATCACCCAGGGCAGGCCGGTGCCGGCGAAGGTCATGTCGCGCCGCCAGCCCTCCATCCTCACCACGTGCAGGTCCAGGTCGAAGCCGAAGAGCAGGGCCAGCTCCCCCACCGTCCTGCCGTGCCGCAGCGGCAGCGGAAACCTGCCGACGAAGCTGGCGAACTCCGGGTCGAGCGGCGGTCCCTCGGTCACGGTGCCGCCGAGCGGGTTGGGGCGGTCCAGCACCACGAAGCGCAGCCCGAGCCGCGCGGCCGAGGCCATCAGGTCGTACATGGTCCAGACGTAGGTGTAGAAGCGGGCGCCGACGTCGGCGATGTCGAAGACGAGCGTGTCGACGCCGGAGCGGGCCACCACCTCGTCCAGCGCCGCCCCGTCGATCGCGTGGGTGTCGAAGACCGGCAGGCCGGTCCCGGGGTCGGTGGTGTCGCCCTCGCCGAAGCCCGCCTGCGCGGTGCCGCGGATGCCGTGCTCGGGGCCGAACAGCGCGGTCAGCGGCACCCCGGCCGCCGTCAGCGCGTCCGGCGTGGGGGTGAGGTCGGGCAGGACGCCGGTGGGATTCGTGATCAGGCCGAGCCGGTGGCCGGCCGCCAGTGCGGGATCCGCGGCCAGCCGTTCGGCGCCGGTTCTTACGTACATCATGAACCCATTGTCTGAAAGATATTTACAAGAGAGAAGTAAAGGGTGGAAATTAGCGTCATGATTGATCCGCTACCTGAGCTGTCCACCGAACAGAGCGACCCCCGCTACAGCCAGATCGACCGGCTGCCGACCGAGCGCATCGCCCGCTTGATGAACCAGGCCGACGCCGCGGTGCCCGCCGCCGTCGCGGTGGTCATCCCGGCCATCTCCGACGCCATCGACGCGATCGCCGCGCGGATGGGCGCGGGCGGGCGGCTGTTGTACGTCGGCGCGGGCACGTCGGGCCGGCTGGCCGTGCTCGACGCCTCGGAGTGCCCGCCCACGTTCGGCACCGACCCCGAGCTGGTGCAGGGGATCATCGCGGGCGGTCCGGAGGCGCTCACGCGGTCGGTCGAGGGCGCGGAGGACGACGACGAGGCGGGCGGCGCCGCGATGGCCGGGCTGGACGTGGGGCCGCTCGACTCGGTGGTGGGCGTCTCGGCCAGCGGGCACGCGCCGTTCGTGCTGGGCGCCCTGGCGGAGGCGACCCGGCGCGGCGCGCTCACCGTCGGGCTGTCGTGCAACGACCGCGCCCCCTTGTCGGCGGCCGCCGAGCACGCGATCGAGGTGGTCGTGGGCCCCGAGGTGGTGACCGGCTCCACCCGGCTGAAGGCGGGCACCGCCCAGAAGCTGGTGCTCAACATGATCTCGACCATCTCGATGGTTCGGCTGGGCCGTACCTATGGGAACGAGATGATCGAGATGTCGGCGATGAACAGCAAACTGGCGGGGCGGGCGCTGCGGATGGTCAGGGACATCACCGGCGCCGACCACGAGACGGCGGCGCAGGCGCTGGACTCGGCGGGCGGACAGGCCAAGACCGCGGTGGTGATGATCCAGCACGGGCTCGACGCCGCGGGGGCGCGCGCGCTGCTGGAGTCGCACGGTGAGCGGCTCAGCGACGCGCTGAGCGGCTGACCGCACAGGGGTGGCACGGGGACGGGAGGGGGGACGATGTCCGACCGGTTGGACGCGATCCTGGCGGGCGGGGTGCCGGGAGTGTGCTCGGCGGCGGTCGCGCTGATCGCCGTGGACGGAGCCGTCGTGGCCTCCTCGGCCGCCGGCGAGCTGGTCCGTCACCTGGACGCGGCCGGGACACTCGCCCCCGACCGGCCGCCGGCGCGCCGCGACTCCATCTTCGACCTGGCCTCGATCAGCAAGCTGTTCACCACGGTCGTGGTGCTCTCGCTGGCCGAGGAGGGCCGGCTGGGCCTGGACGAGCCGGTGAGCGCCTGGCTCCCGGGGCGCGACCCGCGGATCACGCCGCGCCGCCTGCTCACCCACACGGCGGGGCTGCGGCCCACCCGCCGCGTCGACCTGGAACTGCCCGGCGCCGGCCCGGCCGCCCGGCTGGCGGCCATCACCGACACGCCGGTCACCCGGCCCGTCGGCGGGCCCTACCTCTACACCGACGTCGGCATGGTCATGATGGGGCACGTCGCCGAGGTGGCCGGCGGCGCGCCGCTCGACGAGCTGGTCCGCGCCCGGGTGACCGGCGTGCTGGGGCTGGCCGACACCGGCTACCGTCCCGGGCCGGAGGCGCTGACGCGCGTCGCCGCCACCGAGTGGAAGGCCGAACGCCCCGGGCCGGGCTGCGTGCGCGGCGAGGTGCACGACGAGACCTCCTACGCGCTCGGCGGCGTGGCGGGGCACGCGGGGCTGTTCGCCACGGCCGACGACGTGCTGACCTTCGGCGAGACGCTGCGGCTCGGCGGCGGCGCGATGCTGCGTCCCGGCACCGTGGCCGAGATGCTGCGCGACCAGGGGGCGTCGGGGGCGGGGTTCCGCCACGGGCTGGGCGTCCGGATCGGCGACCCGGCCATCGCCGGGCCGCTGACCGGCGCCTTCGGCCACTCCGGCTTCACCGGCACCTCGCTCGTCGTCGACCCCGTCCGCCGGCTGACCGTGGTGCTGCTGACCAACGCCGTGCACCCGGTGCGCGGTCGCGACGGCATCCGCGGCCTGCGCCACGCCGTCGCGACCGAGGCCCTCCGCCTCGCCGCCCGGACCGGCGCATAGCGCCAGGCTTCACGCGGTGGGGCGGAGGGCCTCCAGTGCCTCCTCGGCGCGCCGCATGGCGTCCTTGGCGTCAGCGGAGGCGATCTCCCGGTCGAAGTTCAGATCGTGGAAGACGTCCGTCACGCCCTTGGCTTCCAGGTCCGCCACGTCGGCCCTGATCTCCTCGTAGGAGCCCGTGAGCGGGCGCCGGTCGGCGCCGGCGCCTTCGGGCCGCACCTGGGTGACGCCCCGGCACACGAAGCGCAGCGCCGCCGGGTCGCGCCCGGCCCGCTCCGCCGCCTCCTTGACGGCGGCGACGCGCGGCCCGATGCCCGCCAGGTCCTCCCGGCTGGAGCTCACCCAGCCGTCGGCGAGCCGCCCGGCGCGGCGCAGCGCCACCTCGGCGGTGCCGCCCAGCAGGATCGGCGGCGCCGGCGACGGCTTGGGGTCGAGGTGGGAGGGCGGGATCCGGTAGAACTCGCCGTGGTGCTCGACGACGTCGTCGGTCCAGGCCTTGCGCAGCACCTCGACGAACTCCTCGCCCCGGCGCCCGCGATGCTCGAAGCCCGTGCCCATGGCCTCGAACTCCTCGGGCAGCCACCCCAGCCCCAGCCCCGCCGTCAGCCTGCCGCCCGAGACCGTCTGCAACGTGGCGAGCTGCTTGGCCAGCAGCACCGGCGGGACGTAGGCGTTGATCACGGCCACACCCAGCCGCACGGTGCTCGTCACCCCGGCCAGGTAGGAAAGTGTGACCACCGGGTCATGCACGCTGCGGTAGGTCGGCCCCATCGTGTGCCCGACGGGATAGAGCAGCCGCTGGAACGTCCACAGCTCGTGGTAGCCGAGCTGCTCTGCCCGCGCGGCCACGCGCCGCATATTGTCCGGGGTGGCCCAGGCGCCCGACTGGGGCACGGCGAAACCGATTCTCATGACCCCTAGTCTGTACGAGTGGATCTAGAGGCGGAACTCGCCCGCGTCGCGGGCGCGTACGGCGGTTCCGGCGACCCCGTGGTCCATCCCACGCGCACCGACGTGGTGGTCGTGCGCCGGGGCGAGGTCGTGGTCAAGGCCCACTCGCTCCGCGACGACCCCGACTCCCTGCGGCCCCGGCTGGCGGCCACCGCCTCGGCCGCGCTGAGCGGCGTGATGCTCGCCCCGCTGGATCCCGAGGTGCTGAAGGTGGGCGACCGGGCGGTCACCGTCTGGCCCGCCGGGCGGCCCGTCTCCCCCGACGATCCCGACTCGGCGCCCTGGGAGGAGGGGGCCCGGCTGCTGGCCAGGCTGCACGCCGTACCTCTCACGCTGCTGCCGCCGCTGCCGGCGGCGGGCGGCCCGGAGCGGGCCGCGCGGGCGGTCCGCCGCATGCCCGGCGACGGCCCAGTCGAACGACTGTTACGGGTGACGTTCGACCGGCTGCCCCCGCGGGAGCCGCGGCCCGGCCTGCTCACCCACGGCGACTGGCACCTGGGCCAGCTGGTCCGGCGCGACGGCTGGCTGCTCATCGACATCGACGACCTCGGCGTCGGCGACCCCGCCTGGGACCTGGCCAGGCCCGCTGCCTGGTACGCCGCCGGGCTGCTCGACCCGGCCGTCTGGGACCGGTTCCTGGGTGCCTACCTGGCCTCGGGCGGGCCCGCGCTGGGCGCGGGCGACGACCCGTGGCGCCTGCTCGACCGGCCGGCCAGGGCGCTGACCGTGCAACTGGCCGCCGTGGCCGTGCTCAACGCCGCCCGGGAAGGCCGGGAACTCGACGAGGTCGAGCATTCGTTGATCGAGGCGTGCAACAGAATCGTCAGAGCATGACGCCGTTGCGCGCGGTAGGTTTTCCTCACAGATTCCAGGCCAAGGAGACCGACTAGAGATGCAGTGCCCGAAGTGCCGCGGCAACATGCGGACCTATGAGCGCAATGGTGTCCACATCGAACAGTGCGACAACTGCCGGGGGATCTTCCTCGACTACGGCGAGCTCGAGTCGCTGACCCAGATGGAGTCCAGCTGGCACTCCACTTCCCCGCCTCCGGCTCCCGGCGGCCCTGCCTGGGGGGCGCCGCGTCACGGCGGCCCTCACCACGGCGGGCACCACCACCGGAAGAACAGCTGGGTGGGGATGCTGTTCTCGTCCTGACGTCACCCGGCGTCAGCTGATGTCAGCTGACGCCGTCTGATGTCCTCTGATGGCGAAGGGCCGCACACGTGGGGTGCGCGGCCCTTCGACGCGTCCGGGCGCGGGATCAGCCGGGGAAGTCCTCGGGATCCACGGCCGAGGTGGGGGCGTTGCCGCCGGAGATGGCGTGCAGCGTGATCCGCCAGTCGTGCCAGAGGATCTGCGTCGCGGTGAACGTCGTCTTGAACTTGACCGACTTCGAGAAGCGCTCGAAGCTGCACTGGCGGGTGAACGACCCGTTCTTGCCGTCCCAGTCGACGCCGTGCGTGAAGTAGATCTTGTACGTGCCGTCGCGGACGCCGCTGACCTTGAACTTCGCCTTCTTGCGCACGTAGACGCTGAACTCCTTGGCCTTGCCGCGCATGACGGTGACGACCGCGTCGCGGGTGCCGCCGTTGTGGATCTGCAGCGAGCTGCGGCCGTTCAGGGTGCCCCGGCGGATGTAGCTGCCGTTGCCGAGCCGCCGGGTCTTCTTGCTCGCGGCCTTCACCGTGACCACGTCGGCCGGGTAGTCGCCGGCCTTCTGGAGCGCCTCGCCCGCGTCGTCGAGCGCCTTGAGCCGGTCGTCGAGGTCGGTCAGGACGGCCGAGGAGGTGCACAGGTCGCGGCTGCCGACCCTGCCCGCCGTCGAGCCGAGCCCGGTGGCGAACTCCCGCATACTGGCCACGTAGGCCTCGTGCTGCGGCCGTACGTCCTCGGGCGGAGCGAGCGCGGCCAGCGTGTCGGCGCCGCCGGCCAGCGCCTCCTGGGCCCGGCCGACGCGCTGGTCGAGCGTCTTGACCGTGCGCGCGCCGACCATGGACGTGATCGCGCCGGTGACGGCCTTCCGCGTGGCGGCCAGTTCGGTCTTGTACGCCTCGGGGTCGAGCGCGGCGGCGGTGGGAGTGCCCGAAGGGGCGCCCAAGCCGGTGGACGCCGGGCTGTCGGGGACGGAGGTCAGGCCGCCGGCCACGCCACTGGCCCTGGGCTCGCCGCCGGTCGGCGCTGACGGGGTCGCGGTGCACGCGGCCAGCGTCAGGGTCGCCAGGGCGAGTGCACAGGGGATCGATCGGGGGGCTGCCACCTGCCACACTATCGCCCGATTGATCCCCAGACGTCAATCTCACTCCAGGCAGTCCACCGCTACCACCTGGTGATATCGAGGGATAACGGGGTGACACTGGGCCGTTCAGCGGGCGGTTCAGCGGGGTGTGACCGTCCTGGCCCGGTGGGCGGCCACGTTGACCCGGTTGGCGCAGGCCGGCGAGCAGAACCTGCGGCGCCCGTTGCGCGAGGTGTCGACGTAGACGGTGACGCAGCCCCGCCGATCGCAGCGGCCGAGGCGGCGGCCGCCCGAGAACGACATGGCCAGGGCCAGCCCGCCCGCGGTGGTGTCCCTGGTCCGGGAGACGATGTCGGCGTCGACCGAGAAGAAGTGCAGGTGCGGCTCACGGCCGTCGTGGGCGCTCACGTACGGCTTGGACGCGGTCTCGTCGAGCAGGTCGTTGATCAGTTTGATCTGGGTGTCCTGGTCGGTCTCCCCGAACACCGGCGCGAGCCGGCCCGCCCACGCCCGCAGCAGCCCCGCCTGGGCGGGCGTCAGCTCGGTGCGCAGCATCCCGTGCTCGGTCAGCATCGGCTCCAGCGCCTCCGGGCTGTGGTCGGTGGCGTTGACCAGGTCCGCCGCGAGGGCGGCCCCGTTGCCGCCGTAAGCGTTGAAATGCATAAGGCCATTACATCAGATTGGAACCATGCATGACAGCGCACACGACCCCCTGGCCCTCACCGTCGTCTCCTCGCACGCCACGTCCGAGGGCGTCGTCTCCTACCTCCGCTGCGCCTGCGGCGCCTGGGAAGTGCGCACGTCCGGTCCCCGGAACCTCGTCGCCAGGATTCCCACCGTGCTCGCAACGTGATGATCAGGACATCGACGGACACGGTGCGGTAGTCCTAGAGTCGGCAGCACCACTCCCAGGAGGACAGGCATGTCGAGCATTCCGTCCCTGCTGCGCGACCGGATCGCGGCGACCCCCGACGCCGAGGCCTACCGCACCCCGTCGGCCGACGGCTGGACCTCGTTGTCCTGGCGGGAGGTGGGCGAACGGGTCCGCACACTCGCGCTGGGCCTGGCCGGGCTCGGCGCGGGCTCCGGCACCCGGGTGTCCATCCTCAGCTCCACCCGGCTCGAATGGATCATCGCCGACCTGGCGGTGCTGTCCACCGGCGCGGCCACCACCACGATCTACCCGTCCAACACGGCGGCCGAGTCGGCGTTCGTCATCACCGACTCGGGCAGCACGATCGTCATCGCCGAGGACGACGACCAGGTGGCCAAGCTGAGGTCGGTGCAGAAGGAGCTGCCCGACGTCACGCACGTCCTGGTGATCGACGGCACCCCCAGCGACGACGGCTGGGTGCTGCGGTTCGACTCGGTGAGCGGCGAGGGCGACTACGACGCGATGGTCGACGCCATCGCCCAGGACGATCTGGCCACCCTCATCTACACCTCCGGCACGACCGGACGGCCCAAGGGCGTGGAGCTGACCCACGACAACTGGCTCTACGCGGGCGGCGCGGTGCGCGAGCTGGGCCTGCTGTCCGGCGACGACCTGCACTTCCTGTGGCTGCCGCTGTCCCACTCGTTCGGCAAGCTGCTCGAGGTCGTGATGATCGACAGCGGCGTGCCGACCGCGATCGACGGCCGCCTCGACAAGATCGCCGAGAACATGGGCGTGCTCCGGCCCACCTTCATGGCCGCGGCGCCGCGCATCTTCGAGAAGATCCACAACACCGTGGCCGCCACCCAGCAGCGCGAGGGCGGCGCCAAGCTGAAGATCTTCACCTGGGCGCGGGCGACCGGCATCCGGGTGGTGCGGGCCCGCCAGCACGGCAAGGCGATCCCGCTGACCACCCGCCTGGAATACGCCCTGGCCGACCGGCTGGTCTTCAGCAAGCTGAGGGCCCGCTTCGGCGGGCGGATCCGCTTCTTCATCTCGGGGGCGGCGCCGCTCTCGCAGGACATCGCCGAGTTCTTCGACGCCGCCGGCCTGACGATCCTGGAGGGCTACGGGCTCACCGAGTCGTCGGCGGGCAGCTTCCTCAACCGGCCTGACAGCGTGAAGTTCGGCACGGTCGGTCTGCCGCTGCCCGGCACGAAGGTGCGCGTCGCCGAGGACGGCGAGGTGCTGATCGGCGGGCGTGGCATCATGCGCGGCTATCACGGCCTGCCCGAGGAGACCGCCGAGGCGCTGGAGGACGGCTGGCTGCACACCGGCGACATCGGCGAGCTCGACGCCGAGGGCCGCCTGATGATCACCGACCGCAAGAAGGAGCTGATCAAGACCTCCGGCGGCAAGTACGTCGCCCCCACCTACCTCGAAGGCCGGATCAAGGCGGCCTGTCCCTTCCTGTCGCACGTGTTCGTGCACGGCGACCGGCGCAACTACTGCACGGCGCTGGTGACCCTCGACATGGAGGTGGTCAGGCCGTGGGCCGAGTCCGAGGGGCTGCCGGCCGACGCCAAGGCGCTGAGTGAGCACCCGCGGATGCTCGCCGAGGTCGAGAAGGCGGTCGCCCAGGTCAACAATGGCGAGGCCAGCTATTCCACGATCAAGAAGTTCGCCATCCTGACCGACGACTTCACGGTCGAGTCGGGTGAGCTCACTCCCAGCCTCAAGATCAAGCGCAAGGCCGTCGAGACACGCTACGGCGGCACGCTCGACTCCTTCTACGACGCGCCCGCCTGATCTCCGCTCGCCCGATCTCCGCTCGCCTGGTCTCCGCTCGTCGCGTCGTCGCGGCGGGCGGGGCGTTCGAAGGCCGCCAGCAAGCGGTCGGCGGCCAGGGCGGGGGTCAGGATGCCCGCGAGCACCTCCTCCTCCACCTGTCCGCCGATGGCCCGCACAGCGGGGTCGTCGCGCAGCTCCGAGAGCAGCCGGTTGCGCACCAGGGTCCAGGTCCACTGCACCTGCTGGCGGCGGCGCCTGGCCGCCAGGTCGAGGCTCTCCTGGTGGGCCAGGATCTGACGCCAGAGCTCGGGCAGGCCCGCGCCGGTGAGGCCGCTGCAGGTGAGCACCGGGGGCGGGGTGCTGTCCGAGCGGAGCATCCGCAGCGCCCCGGCCAGCTCGCGCGCCGCCTTGCGGGCGGCGGGCTCGTGCTCGCCGTCGGCCTTGTTGACCGCGATGACGTCGGCCAGCTCCAGCACGCCCTTCTTGATGCCCTGCAGCTGGTCGCCGGTGCGGGCCAGGGTGAGCAGCAGGAACGTGTCGACCATGTCGGCGACCGAGGTCTCCGACTGGCCGACGCCCACGGTCTCGACCAGCACGACGTCGTAGCCGGCCGCCTCGACCACCACCATCGCCTCCCGGGTGGCCTTGGTGACGCCGCCGAGGGTGCCCGAGGTGGGCGAGGGCCGGATGAAGGCGGCCGGGTCGACCGACAGGCGCGACATGCGGGTCTTGTCGCCGAGGATGCTGCCGCCCGTCCTGGTGGACGAGGGATCGACGGCCAGGACGGCCACCCGGTGCCCCTGCCCGGTCAGCAGCGTGCCGAGCGAGTCGACGAAGGTGGACTTGCCGGCTCCGGGCACGCCCGAGACGCCCACCCGGCGGGCCTCGCCGGACATCGGGGTGAGCTCGACGAGCAGCCGCTGGGCCAGCGCCATGTGGTCGGGCCTGGTCGACTCCACCAGTGTGATCGCGCGGGCGATCCAGGCGCGGGAGCCGTCCTTGACGCCCTGGACGTAGTCTTCGAGCGACCGCACCGGACTAGTGTCCCAGCCGGGCCGTGAGCTCCCGGAGCAGGTCGAGGGCCGCGTCGGCGATCACGGTGCCCGGCGGGAAGATCGCTGACGCGCCCGCCGCACGCAGTTCGTCGAAGTCTCCCGGCGGGATGACGCCGCCGACCACGATCATCACGTCATCGGCGCCCAGCTCGGCCAGGGCCTGCCTGAGCGCGGGCACCAGCGTGAGGTGCCCGGCCGCCAGCGAGGAGACGCCGACGATGTGCACGTCGGCCTCCACGGCCTGGCGCGCGACCTCCTCCGGCGTCTGGAACAGCGGGCCGACGTCCACGTCGAAACCCAGGTCGGCGAAGGCCGTGGCGATCACCTTCTGGCCGCGGTCATGGCCGTCCTGGCCCATCTTGGCCACCAGGATGCGCGGGCGGCGGCCCTCGTCACGTTCGAAGTCGGCGCACGCCCGGCGCGCGTGCTCGATCCCGTCGGCGGGACCCGCCTCGTCGCGGTACACCCCCGAGATCGTACGGACCTGACCGGCGTGGCGGCCGAACACCCGCTCCAGCGCGTCGGAGATCTCGCCCACCGTGGCCTTGGCGCGGGCGGCGTCGACCGCGAGCTTGAGCAGGTTGTGGTCGAGCCCGGGGGTGGGGCTGTCGGCGGCCTTGGTGAGGGCGTCGAGCGCGCGGCCGACGGCGGCGTCGTCGCGTTCGGCGCGCAGCCTGCGCAGCTTGTCGAGCTGCTGGGTGCGGACGGCGCTGTTGTCGACCTTGAGCACGTCGATCGGCTCGTCGGCGTCGGGACGGTACTTGTTGACGCCGATCACCGGCTGCCGCCCCGAGTCGATGCGCGCCTGGGCGCGGGCCGCGGCCTCCTCGATGCGCAGCTTGGGCAGGCCGGCCTCGATGGCCTGGGCCATCCCGCCCGCGGCCTCGACCTCCTGGATGTGGGCCCAGGCGCGTTCGGCCAGGTCATGGGTGAGGCGCTCGACGTAGTAGGAGCCGCCCCACGGGTCGATCACCTGGGTGGTGCCCGACTCCTGCTGCAGCAGCAGCTGGGTGTTGCGGGCGATGCGCGCGGAGAAGTCGGTGGGCAGCGCCAGCGCCTCGTCGAGGGCGTTGGTGTGCAGCGACTGGGTGTGGCCCTGGGTGGCGGCCATGGCCTCGACGCAGGTGCGGGCGACGTTGTTGAAGACGTCCTGCGCGGTGAGCGACCAGCCGGAGGTCTGCGAGTGCGTACGCAGCGACAGCGACTTGGGGTTCTTCGCGCCGAACCCGGAGACCAGCCTGGCCCAGAGCAGCCGGGCGGCGCGCAGCTTGGCGACCTCCATGAAGAAGTTCATGCCGATGCACCAGAAGAACGACAGGCGGGGCGCGAACCGGTCGATGTCCATCCCGGCGGCGACGCCCGCCCGGACGTACTCGACGCCGTCGGCCAGCGTGTAGGCCAGCTCCAGGTCGAGCGTGGCCCCGGCCTCCTGGATGTGGTAGCCGGAGATGCTGATCGAGTTGAATTTCGGCATCTTTTCGCTCGTATAGGCGAAAATATCCGAAATTATGCGCATCGATGGGGTGGGCGGATAGATGTAGGTGTTGCGGACCATGAACTCCTTGAGGATGTCGTTCTGGATGGTCCCGGCCAGCTGCTCCGGCGCCACCCCCTGCTCCTCGGCGGCCACGATGTAGAGCGCCAGGATCGGCAGCACGGCGCCGTTCATGGTCATCGACACCGACATCCGGTCGAGCGGGATCCCGTCGAACAGCTGCCGCATGTCGTAGATCGAGTCGATCGCCACCCCCGCCATGCCCACGTCGCCGGCGACGCGCGGGTGGTCGGAGTCGTAGCCCCGGTGCGTGGCCAGGTCGAAGGCCACCGACAGCCCCTTCTGCCCGGCCGCGAGGTTACGCCGGTAGAAGGCGTTGGAGTCCTCGGCCGTGGAGAAGCCGGCGTACTGGCGGATGGTCCACGGCTGGTTGACGTACATGGTCGGGTAGGGGCCCCGCAGGAACGGGGCGGCGCCCGGATAGGTCTCCAGGAAGTCGAGCCCGTCCAGGTCGCCGGCCGTGTAGAGCGGTTTGACCCCGATGCCCTCGGGTGTCTCCCACACCTCGCCCCCGGGCGGGTCCTGCGGTCCGGCCGGGGCGCGGCCGTCCAGCGGGATGCCGGTGAAGTCGGGGATCATCGGGCAACCTCCAGGTCGTCGAAGGTCGTGCGGAGCACGTCGAGCACGTCGCAGCCGGCGTGCAGGCGGGCGTCCACGCCGTCGTAGTCACCCTTCCCCGCCAGCCAGATCCTGTGCGCGCCCGCCCGTCTCAGCGCGGCCGCGACCGCCTCGGCGTGCTGGGCGTAGAGCTTGTCGCTGGAGCACAGGCAGGCGACGGTGGTGCCGCTGACGGCGAAGGCGGTGGCGATCTGCTCGGGGTCGACGCCGGGCCCGGCGGTCTCGGTGGCCAGGCCGCCCGCCTGGAACAGGTTGGCGGCGAACGAGGCGCGCGCGGTGTGGGCGGCGACCGGGCCGATCGTGGCCAGGAACACCTTGGGCCGCTCGGGCCGGGCGTCGGCGAGGTCGCGCAGCCGCTCGAACTCCTCGGCGTAGTGGATGCGCGGCAGACCGGACGCCGGCCCTCCGGACTCGGCAGACCCAGCAGACCTGGCGGACCCGGCGGACCCGGCGGACCCGGCGGACCCGGCGGACCCGGCGGACCCGGCAGGCGGGGCGGACGCGGCGGCTCCGGCGGGTGCGGCGGGACGGCGGAGCGGCTTCTCCCCAAGGTTGGGGAACTCGCTCACGCCGGTGATCGGGAATCGGCGGTGCGCGATGTCGCCGGCACGGCGCTCCCTGGTCGTGGCGACCCGCTCGGCCACCAGCGGCCCTGCCGCCTTCATGCCGCCCGCGGCCTCGATCTCCTGGAACCACGCCCAGGCCCGCTCGGCCAGGTCGGCGGTGCGCCGCTCGACGTACCAGGAGCCGCCCGCCGGGTCGATCACCCTGCCGACCCCCGACTCCTCCAGCAGCAGCGCCTGGGTGTTGCGGGCGATCCGGCGGGAGAACGCGTCGGGCAGCCCGAGCCGGGCGTCGAACGGCTGCACGGTCACCGCGTCGGCGCCGCCCACGCCGGCGGCGAAGCAGGCCAGGGTGGTGCGCAGCATGTTCACGTAGGGGTCGCGCGCGGTCATCATGGCCGAGCTGGTCACCGCGTGCTGCAGCTGCTCGCCCTGACCTCCGCACGCCTCGGCGACCCGCGCCCACAGCTTGCGAGCCGCGCGCAGCTTGGCGATGGTGGCGAACTGGTCGGCGGTGGCGGAGTAGCGGAACTCCAGCTGGCCGAGCGCCTGCTCGACGGTGAGCCCGGCTTCGGTCAGGGCGCGCAGGTGGCCGACGGCCAGCGCGATCGAGCAGCCGAGCTCGTCGGCGTCGCTCCCGCCCGCGTCGTGGTAGGGGGTGGCGTCGACGGTGATGGCCCGCAGCCCCGGGAACTCGGCCGCGCACCGCAGGGCCAGCGCGACCGCCACATCGGGCCGGGCGGCGCCGGCCCCGAGGTTGCCCGAGGGCGGGGTGCCGCGCTCGGCGGCCAGCGCGAGCAGGATCTCCGCGGCCTCGGCGGTGGCGGCGCCGGCGTCGAGGACGACCGGCGCCAGGTCGAGGTAGACGCCCTCCAGGACCCTGGGCAGCTCGCTCACCGGGATCGCGCCGTCACCGGCCACCAGCCAGAGCGACGTCACGCCGTTGCCCAGATCGGCCAGCACCGCCTCGGGGTCGGCCACGGCGTGCCGCTGGCGTACGTCCCAGCCCGTGGTGGTCCGCGCCCCTCTCGCGAACGGCGGCGCCCCGGGCAGGTCGGCGGCGTCGTAGAGCGGCGCGAGCGTCACCCCGTCGTAGGTCGGAGTGGACAGCGTGGGCTCCGGCGACTCGGCCTCGACCCCGGACTTGCGCAGGACTCCGAGCGCGAGCGCCCGCCAGTCGTCGCGAGTGGTGGAAGGGAAATCCACTGCCAGATCCATGAAACGGATAGTAAGCGGCGTCTGGCAGACGCCGGGAACCGGGGGTGGCCCCAGGTCAAGCCCCGGCCACGATCAGGGCATCGGCGCTTCCCAGGACAGCCGCCAGGTGGTGGGACCCACGATGCCGTCGGCCTCGACGCGCTGCTGGCGCTGGAACCGGCGGCACACGTCGCGCGAGCCGGGCCCGTAGGCGCCGTCGGCCTCCAGCTCCCAGCCACGCCTGCGCATCTGGGCCTGCCAGGTGCGGACGTCCTCGCCATGCATGACCGGCGGGTACTTCAGCAGCCTGCCGGGGAACGAAGGCGCCTCCGGCGGGGTGGTGCCTCCGCCGCCGCCGGGCCTCGGCGCGCCTCGGCGCACCCACGCGTACAGGGCCTCGCCCGGGCAGTCGGTCGCGTAGCCGTCGCGGTGTCCCTTGATCTCCTTGCCGGCGTCGCCGCGCTCGCGCACGTGGTCGATCGCGTCGAGGATGCCGTGCAGCATCCCGTCGGGCGGCTGCACCAGCCCGGCGTTGCCGACCAGCCCGAGCACCGCGTAGTGGCCGGCGTTGAGCCCGGCCCCGTTGGCCGCCGGCAGGTGGTGCAATCCCCTGCCCACGAAGACCTTCCGATGCGGACAAACCACGAAAGAGTATCCGATGTCCACCCAGCCGTTGCCGTCCATGTGGCCGCGCTGGATCGACTGCACCAGGGAGACGCAGCCGTTGTGGTCTCCGGCGATGCCGGGATCGACCCTGCCTCCGGTGTAGTGGACTTTGACGCCTCTGGTCGAGTCGAGCTGTGTGTAGTCACCGCGAGGCGCGCGGGCGTTCCAGTCACGCCGGGACACGAGGTCGGCCACCGTATGCTCTCCGGGGGTCGGGATTGTGACGACTGAGCGTAACGCGGCCTGTGCGGAGTGGTCCCGGATTTCAGCTATTTCGTCTACGGCCTGATGACCCGTTTGTCGGTGATGATCGCCGTGATCAGGTCATGCGGCGTCACGTCGAACGCCGGATTCGCCGCGTCGGTGCCCTCCGGCGTGAGCCGTACGCCTCTGATCGTGAGGACCTCGGCGGGGCCCCTGTCCTCGATCTCGATCTGCTCGCCGGTCGGCGTGGCGAAGTCGATCGTCGTCTCGGGCGCGACCACGTAGAACGGCACTCCGGCACGCTGCGCGCCGAGCGCGAGTGAGTAGGAGCCGATCTTGTTAGCGGTGTCGCCGTTGGCGGCGATCCGGTCGGCGCCGATGAGCACCGCGTCGATGCCGCCCCTTGCCAGGAGGTACGGTCCCGCCGAGTCGGTGACGAGCCGGTGCGGCACCCCCATCCTGCCGAGCTCCCAGGTGGTCAGCCTCGCCCCCTGCAGCAGCGGCCGGGTCTCCAGGGCGAGCACCTCGGCCATCCGCCCACGCTCGTGCAGCGTCTGGACGACGCCGAGCGCGGTGCCCCGCTCGACCGCGGCCAGCCCGCCGGTGTTGCAGAGCGTCATGACCCGCAGCCGGTCGCCTTCGAGGAGGTCGGCGCCGCGCTCGCCCATGGCCACGCAGGCCGCGATGTCCTCGTCGCGGATGCGCAGCGCGGTCTCCAGCACCGCCTCGGGGCCCTGGCGCAGCCAGGCGGCGGCCTGGTCGACGCCCCAGGCGAGATTCACGGCCGTGGGCCTGGCGGCTCGCAACCTGGCGATGGCCTCCTGGTCGTCTCCGGCCAGCACGACGCCGAGTGCGCCCGCGACGCCGAGCGCGGGCGCCCCTCGCACGGCCAGCCGCTGGATCGCGTCGATCAGCTCGTCGACGGTGGAGATCCTGACCATGACGCACTCGTCGGGCAGCCGCGTCTGGTCGACCAGCTCGATCGCTCCGTCCACCCAGTCAATGGTCCGCACTCGATCAACGCTAATCGATCGGTGCGAAACCGCCACTATTCGTACGAATCTGTCATGGCCTGGTCAGTGCGGCGTTACCGCCGAGTCGGACCTGGGAGGCGACGTGAGCGACCGCACATGTCCTGTCATGCCGGAGAAAGACCAATCCGGAGAAAGACCGATAACGTAGCGCCATGGTGATCCCCCTGACACCTGACGATCCGGCGTCGCTGGGCGCGTTCCGCCTGGCCGGGCGCCTCGGCGAGGGCGGTCAGGGCGTCGTCTACCTGGCCCACGGGCCGGACGGCGAGCCGGTCGCGGTCAAGCTGCTGAGCACGGGCGACGCCGAGACCCGGGCCCGGCTCGCCCGCGAGCTCGCCGCTCTGGAGAGCGTCGCCTCCTTCTGTACGGCCCGCGTGCTCGACGCCTCGACGGACGGACCGCGCCCCTACGTGGTGAGCGAGTTCGTCGACGGCCCGTCGCTGACCGACCGGGTGCGCGAGCGCGGCCCGCTCCGTGGCGGCGACCTCGAACGCCTGGTGGTGGGCACCGCGACCGCGCTGGCCGCCATCCACGCGGCAGGGGTGGTGCACCGCGACTTCAAACCGGCGAACGTGCTGCTCGGCCCCGACGGGCCGCGCGTCGTGGATTTCGGCATCGCCAGAGCGGAAGGCGCGGCGACGCTCACCTCGGGGCTGATCGGCACCCCGGCCTACCTGGCACCGGAGCAGATCGGCGGCTCGCCCGCCTCGGCGGCCTCCGACGTGTTCGGGTGGGCGGCGACGATGGTGTTCGCCGCCACGGGCCGGTCCCCGTTCGGCGCCGACACGGTGCCCGCGGTGCTGCACCGGGTCCTGCACGCCGAGCCCGACCTGTCCTCGCTGCCGCCGCGCCTGCGGGACCTGATCGCGGCGTCTCTGGCCAAGGACCCGTCCCGCCGTCCTTCGGCCCGCGACCTGATGCTCACCCTGGTCCACCCCACCCCCGGCGGAAACGGCGGCGCGCCGATCCCGGCCTTCGCATCCGCTCCCACCGGCTCGTCCGCCCTCGCCGTCCCCTCCCCTGGCGCCGGCTCACCTGCCGCCACCGGCCCGCGCCCGGCCGAGGGTCCAGGACCGCCGGACACCGTGCCCGGGTCCGGCCATCCGGCCGGCACCGGCGGACCGCCAGGGCGGGCGCGTGGTGTGCTGATCGGCGTGCTGGCGGTCGTGGTGGCCCTGGCGGCGGGCGGCGCGGTCCTCTGGTTCGGCCGCGGCTCACTCCTTCCTTCCGCGCGGACGACCGCCGAGCCCTCGACCTCCGCCTCGGCGGACCCAGCGGATCAAGGGGCTTCGGCTGCTTCGACGGCTCCGGTGAGCCCGCCGACCACGGGCACCGGCGATCCTGGCTCCGCGTCGCCCCCGGCTTCGACGGCCGCCAAGGGCTCGGTGCGGATCCCGGCCGCGTTCGCGGGCACCTGGAAGGGCACGGCCGACGGGGACGTCCTCGGCACCAAGTTCGACGACGAACCCGTCACGATCACCCTGCGGCAGGGCGACACCACGGGCGTCTGGGACTCCCCCGGCGAGGACCCCGGCTGCGCGAAGGGCACGCTCACGACGAAGGACCTGTCCGGCCCGACCCTGACGTTCGGCCTGTCCGGGCTGGGCGGCACATGCGCGATCATCGAGTCCGCGGGCGGCATCACCGTGTCGCTGAAGCGCAAAGACGACGGCAGGGCCGACTACGAGCTGACCATGCCGCTGGCCGGGAGGAGCAAAGGGGACCTGACCAGAAGCGGCCCGGCTTCCCGGCCCTGACCCGAAGACGATGTACGGCCAATACCGCTAAACCCTTCGACATACCGTTAGGTCTGACCCGATCATTGGGGGCATGTCTGTGATTAAGGAGGTGCCGTTCCCCAGTCCGGAGACTCCCGAGCTCCCGATGAACATCTGGATCGACGACGCCGATTCGGCCATCGACATCATCGACGCCATGGCGCTGTCGCCGTTCGCGACCGGGGTGCAGCCCTGGTCCCGCCTGGTCAGCCTGGAGCGCGTACGCACCGACGCCGCGCTCAGCCCGGCGCAGGGCCGCGTGGTGCGCACGGCGCAGGTGCAGGACGGCCCCGAATCCCGCCTGATCTGCGGTGAGGGCTGGACCCTGCGGGTCGTCCGCCACCGCAACCGCACGGCGACGGTCAGCGTGACCGCCGTCAGCGACGAGCTGGCCCGTTCGGTGCTGAAGGAGAGCATCGACGGCGCGGAGGAGCCGGAGCCCGACACCGACCACGTGGAGATGGGCTTCTGGTGGCGCACCTCCCACGGCGGCACCCGCTCCGAGAAGCCCATCACCGCCCAGCCGTGGGCGGAGATCGAAGGCAACTACTCGGCCGGGGCCCGCAAGTCGCTCGACCTCCTGATGGGCGTCACCCCCGCCGACGTCAACGGCCGCCTCATCCTCCTGCACGGCCCGCCCGGCACCGGCAAGACCACGCTGCTGCGCTCGCTGGCCAAGCAGTGGCAGGACTGGTGCCAGGTCGACTGCGTGCTCGACCCCGAGCGCCTCTTCAACGACCCCGGCTACCTGATGGAGGTCGCGGTCGGCTACGACACCGACGAGGACAAACAGCGCTGGCGGCTGCTCGTGCTGGAGGACTGCGACGAGCTCATCAGCGCGGCGGCCAAGGCGCAGACGGGCCAGGGCCTGTCGCGGCTGCTCAACCTCACCGACGGGCTGCTCGGCCAGGGCCGCGACGTGCTGGTGGCGATCACCACCAACGAGGACCTGACCCGCCTGCACCCGGCCGTGGTGCGGCCCGGCCGCTGCCTGGCGCAGATCGAGATCGGCCCGCTGGCCCGCGAGGAGGCCGTCCGCTGGCTCGGCACCTCCACGGGTGTCGGCCCGTCGGGCGCCACGCTGGCCGAGCTGTACGCGGCCCGTTCGGGCCGCGCCCCGGCCGCCACCGGCGACGAGTCGACGGGCCTCTACCTGTAGCGGCGCCCCTTCGCCGGGACATCCCGCGGCCCGGCCGGGACGCTCACGTGAGCGCGTGCGTCCGGGCGCGGGCGGCGATCCTGGCGGCCAGCACGTGCTTGCACGGCCCGCGCGACCCGCGATGGTCGAACCACCACGCGCACGTGCACTCCCCCTCGGCGATCCGCACCCTGCGCACGCCGCCGGAGGTGGTCACCTCGGCGCGGTCGCCGTCGAGCCGGACCGCCCCCGACTCGGCCAGCGCGCGGGCGGCGGTGAGCCGCGGGTTGAGCTGGGCCACCTGCTCCCTGTCGTAGGGCAGCTCCCGGTGGAAGTGGGACGCCTCGTGCAGGTCGTAGCCGACCCGGCCGGCGGTGCCGAGCTGGGTGAGCGCGGCGCGTACGCGGCCGACCGGCAGCCCGGAGCGGTCGGCGAGCAGCCCGAGCTCGACGGCCGGCTCGAAGTTGAGCAGCATGCCGACCACGTCGGCGTCACCAGCCGCCTCGTCGGTGGACAGATGGTCGAGGACCGCGCCCTCGCCGGAGAATCCGCGCCACGGCTGCGGTGAGACGGCCAGGGTGTAGCGCATGCCGGGCAGCTCCAGCTCCCACGCGCTCGCCTGGAAGCCCTCGCCGGCGGCCGGCGCGTAGACCCGCAGCGCCTTGGCGAACCTGAGCAGCGGCGACAGCGTGGCGAGACGGCCGGCGCCGGACAGGCCGACCGCGCCGGGGCCGGGATCGGCGGCGAGCCGCAGGTCGCCGCCGGACGGCACGGCCCAGACGGTCGCCCCGGCCTTGCGCGGCAGCGACCGCAGGAAGCGCACCGCCCGCGGCCCCTTCAGCTCGGCCCGCAGGTCGAAGCCCGCCGCGATCACCTGGACCTCGGCGAAGCCGCGCAGCCAGCGGACGGGCAGCGGCACCTTCTTCTCCACCACCGCGCCGTCGAGCGTGGTGACGGTCAGCTCGTCGGGACCGACGCCCAGGTGCAGCGGGTCACGACCGCCGACCCGGGCCAGCGACTCGCGCAGCGGCCCGTTGACGTCGACGTTGGTGGTGCCGCGGTCGAGCACCTCGCCGTCGATCGCCGTCACGTCGAGCCGGGCGTAGACGCCGCCGCAGGCGGAGAACGACTCGAACCTGAGCCGGTCGCCGTCGCACGTCACCACCGGGTCGCGGGTCCAGCCGGGGCGGGGCTGGTGGTAGCGGGCGAGCGCCACGTCGGCCACGGCCAGCAGGCCGGCGGCGGCCGGGGCGGCCTGGGTGAGCAGCCCGCTGAAGAATCGGGGATGGGCCCGGGCTCCGGACAGCGCCGTGCCACCGGAGGTGGACAGGCCGAGCCGGCCATCGGCGAGTGTGGAGGGCCCGGCGTAGGAGTACGCCTGCACCGCTTGAGTCATGGCCGGAACACTAATGATCACCACTGACAGATCCGGCTGTTACGTAAACCTTCCGATGTGCGACACCACAGGTCAAACCACAATGTGCCTGGTGCTCACCGTCGACCTGGCCCGCGTCGCCTTCCGCCGCTTCGCCCCGTCCCTCACCGGGCCCGCGACCGCGTGGACGAGCGACGAACAGCCGATCGGCTTCGAGGCCACCCAGCTCGTCCCCTCGTGGACGGCGCGCACCCCGCCCGGCGGCTGGATCGAGGTGGAGCTGCGGGCCAGGACCACGGGCGGCGCGCTCACCAAGTGGTACGTGATGGGTCGCTGGTCCGAGCACGGCGACCCGCGCACGTCCGTGGCGGGCCAGGGTGACGACGACGGCGACGTGGCGGTGGACACGTTCGTGGCGCGCCGGCCGGTGACGGCCTACCAGGTGCGGGTCACCGCGTGCGGGGCGGGCGCGCGGGTGGGGACGCTCGGCGTGATGGCCTCCGCGGTCCCGCAGCACCCCGCCGTTCCCGGCCCCTCCGCTGCGACCGCCGCCGTCGACCTGGCGGTGCCCCGGCACTCGCAGCACGAGCACGCCGGGCACCACCCGGAGTGGGACGGCGGAGGCGCCAACTGGTGCGGCCCCGCCTCGGTGGCGATGGTCCTCGGCTTCTGGGGGCGCGGCCCCGGCGACGACGAGCTGGCCTGGGTGGGGGCGGGCGATCCGCATCCGGTGGTGGACCACGCCGCCAGGCACGCCTACGACTCCAGCTACCAGGGCACCGGCAACTGGCCGTTCAACGTCGCCTACGCCGGCCGCTACGGGCTGACCGGGTTCGTGACCAGGCTCCGCTCGGCGAGGGAGCTGGAGGCGTTCGTCCGGGCGGGGATCCCGGTGATCGCCTCGTTGTCGTTCAGGGCGCACGAGCTGCCCGGGGCCGGCTATTCGACGGCCGGGGCCATCATGGTCGTCGCCGGGTTCACCGCCGAGGGCGACGTGGTGGTCAACGATCCGGCGGCGCCGGACGACGGCCAGGTGCGCAGGGTCTATCCGCGGGCGGCGTTCGAGAACGTGTGGCTGCGGGGCACCGGCAGCGGCGGCATCGTCTACGTCCTGCACCCGCCCGAGGTCCCCCTGCCCCCTTCTGACGGCAATTGGTAACCAACAACTGATGGCATTGGGTGACTTATGACTATTAGTCCGATTGATGTGGCACGCACCGATGGCGGCCCCCAGTGGGTGGAGGCCGTGGCCACGCCCGCCGGGGTGGAGGTGTGGTGGGACGAGCCGCGCCCGCACGAGGGCGGCAGGCGCTGCGTGGTGCGGCGGCTGCCCGACGGCTCACGCGCCGACGCGCTGCCGTCCGGTTGGAACGCGCGCAACCGCCTGGTCGAGTACGGCGGTCGGTCGTGGCGCCCGCTGCCCGGCGGCGGACTGGTCTTCACGAACTGGGCCGACCAGCGCCTCTACCGCCTCGACGGCGGCGGGGAGCCGGTGGCGCTGACGCCCGAGGGCGCCTCCCGCTACGGCGACCTCTACCTGCCGCCGGGGCGTGACGAGGTCTGGGCGGTGCGGGAGACCGACGACGTGCGCGACCTGGTGGCGGTGCCGCTCGGCGGCGGGCCGGTCCGGGTGATCGTCAAGGCCCAGCACTTCCTGATGAACCCCCGCCTCTCCCCCGGTGGCCGCCAGGTCGCCTGGATCGGCTGGGACCACCCCGCCATGCCGTGGGACGGCACCCTGCTGTGCGTCGCCCCGCTCGGCGAGGACGGCGTCGCCGGGCCGTACGAGGTGGTGGCGGGCGGCCCGGAGGAGTCGGTCACGCAGGCCGAGTGGCGCGACGACGACAGCCTCTACGCGGTCACCGACCCCACCGGCTGGTGGAACGTGCACCTCGTCCGCCGCGACGGCTCGGACCGGCGCAACCTGACGCCGGTGGAGCTGGAGTTCGGCCACGCGCCGTGGAAGCCGGGCGCCGGCACGTTCGCGGTGGCCGGCGATCGGCTGGTCGTCGTGTACGGCACCGCCGGCCACCGCCGCCTGGGCGTCCTCGACCCCGGCACCGGTGAGCTGCGCGAGATCGGCGGCGACGCGACCTACTGGGCCTCGACCGTGTCGGCCGCGAACGGCCTGGCGGCGGCGGTGTTCGCGACGCCGTACACACCGCTGGAGGTGGCGCTGGTCGACCTCGGCGACGGGACGCGCGAGACGGTGTCGCCGCCGAAGCCGCTGCCCGGCCGGGAGCTGCTGCCCACTCCGGAGGCGGTGACCGTCGAGGGCGTGCACGCGCACCTCTACCCGCCGGTGGGCGTCCAGGGCCCCGCCCCGTACGTGATCTTCGTGCACGGCGGCCCGACCGGCAGCAGCCCGGTCGTGCTCGACCTGGAGATCGCCTACTTCACCAGCAGGGGCCTCGGCGTGGCCGTGGTCAACTACGGCGGCTCGACCGGCTACGGCAGGGCCTACCGCGAGCGGCTGCGCCACCAGTGGGGCGTGGTCGACGTACAGGACTGCGCCCGGGTGGCACGCGGGCTGGTCGAGACCGGCCGCGCCGACGCCGCCCGGATCGCGGTGCGCGGCGGCAGCGCCGGCGGCTGGACCACGGTCGCGGCGCTGGTGCACAGCGACGTCTTCGCCGGCGGCGTCGCACACTACGCGATCACCGACCCGGAGAGCTGGGCGGCCGAGACGCACGACTTCGAGTCACGCTACCTGGACGGCCTGATCGGCCCGCTCCCCGAGACCAGGCAGCGCTACACCGACCGCTCGCCGCTGCTGAACGCGGCCCGGGCGTCGGGCCCCTGCCTCATGCTGCACGGCCTGGACGACGCGATCGTCGACGTCGGCCAGGCCGAACGGTTCGTCGCCGAGCTGGACCGCCACGGCAGGCAGTGGGCGCTGCTCACCTTCCCGGGCGAGCAGCACGGCTGGCGCAAGGAGGAGACCATCGTCGCGGCGCTGGAGGCCGAGCTGGCCTTCTACGGGCAGGTCCTCGACGTCGAGACGCCCGAGGTGCCGCCGCTCAAACTGAAGGGACGCGCGTGAAGAGCGTTGCCGAGATCTGCTCGGATCTGATCAGATACGACACCACGAATCCGGGCTCGGGGGAGCGCCCGGCGGCCGAGTACGTGGCCACGCTGCTGGCCGACGCGGGCCTGGAGCCGGTGGTGTTCGAGTCGGCGCCGCGCCGCACGACCGTGGTGGCCAGGATCGACGGCGACTCCCCCGACGCGCTGCTCATTCACGGCCACCTCGACGTGGTGCCCGCCGACCCATCGGAGTGGCGCACGCACCCGTTCTCCGGGGAGATCGCCGACGGCTGCGTCCACGGCAGGGGCGCGGTCGACATGAAGGGCTCGTGCGCGATGACGCTCGCCACCGTGCTCGACCTGACGGCGCGCGGCGTGCGCCCCAAGCGCGACCTGGTGCTGGCGTTCCTCGCGGACGAGGAAGCGACCGGCGACTACGGCTCCCGGCACGCGGTGAACGAGCACCGGGAGCTGTTCGACGGCGTCACGGAGGCGATCAGCGAGTCGGGCGGGTTCAGCGTGGTCTCCGGCGACCACCGCGTCTACCCGATCGCGGTCGGCGAGCGCGGCACCGCCTGGATGAAGCTGACCGCGCACGGCGTGGCGGGGCACGGCTCCCGTCCGCCCGTGGACAACCCGGTCGCGACGCTCGCGCACGCCCTGTCGCGGCTGGCCTCCCACCAGTGGCCGGTACGGCTCACCCCCTCGGTCGCGGCGCTCCTGCGGAGCCTGTCGGAGATCACCGGCACGCCCGTCGACCTCGACCGGCTGGACGAGGAGGCGGCCCGGCTCGGCCCGCTGGGCGGCCTGTTCAGGGGCCAGATCCGCAACTCCGCCAACCCGACCATGCTGAACGCCGGCTACAAGGTGAACGTGGTGCCGGCCACGGCCGAGGCGCACGTCGACGGCCGCTACCTGCCGGGCCTGCAGGAGGAGTTCCTGGCCACGATCGACGAGCTGCTCGGCCCCAAGATCACCCGTGAGTTCGTCAACCTGGAGGAGGCGCCCGCCGCTCCTTACCCGTCGTCGTTCTTCGACGAGCTGGCGGGCTCGCTCGTCGCGGAGGATCCGATGGCGCGGCCGGTGCCGTACGTGATGAGCGGCGGCACCGACGCCAAGTCGTTCGCCCGGATCGGCATCCAGGGCTACGGCTTCGCGCCGCTGATGCTCCGGCCGGACCTCGACTACTTCGGCATGTTCCACGGCAAGGACGAGCGGGTGCCGGTGGAGGGCCTGGAGTTCGGCACCCGCGTCCTCACCCGGCTGCTGACCTAGCCACCGGCGCGGCGCAGGACCCGGCGGGCGGCCAGGCCGCCGAACGCGACGGAGGCCGTGACCAGGATCGCGGCCTCCGTCCACTGGAAGCGCCAGAACCTGGCCGGCGGGTGGTAGTAGACGGCGAACCGGTATCCCTCACCGAACAGGCACGCGTGCCACGCGTCGGTGTTGCGGCCGCTCCGCCCGGTGTCGACCCGGCGCGGGCAGACCATGGAGGCCGGGCCGGCGACCTCCCCGCCCGACGGCTTCACCCAGGCCGTGCGGACGAGCCGGGCGTCGGGGTCGTCGAGCACGACGGAGCCCGCCAGCTCGGCTCGCACGGGCTCCGCGTAGCGGTCGCTGAGCGCGAACAGAGTGAACATGGTCGCCGCCACCCCGGCCACCACCAGGGCCATCGCGGGCAGCGTGCGCCGGAACACCGCCCCGGCCAGCGTGCCCAGCGCGAACGCGTAGAGCCACCACGCCGCCGGTGCCACGCCGACCATGTTGAACACGCCGATGTTGCCGAAGGCGGAGTCGATCCCGTCGCGGAACACCGGCCGCCACAGGCTGACCATCAGCGACAGGACCAGCCCGCCGGCCACGACCGCGCCGCCGAGCACGGCCAGTTTGACCGCCAGCCAGCGCCACGGCGGCACCGACTGGGTCCAGGCCAGCCGGTGCGTGCCCCGCTCGTACTCCCGCCCGAGCAGCGGCGCCCCCCAGAAGGCGCCGACCAGCGCGGGCAGCACGAGCGGCATCCAGCCGAAGATCGAGTAGACGGCGTCGTACCGCTCCGCCAGCCCCGCCGCGAAGTCGCCGCAGGCGGTCGCGGCCCCGGGGCAGCCGGGCGGCGCGTGATCGGCCAGGTAGAGCCTCGCCTCGACGGCGGAGCCGAGCAGCAGCAGCCCCAGCGCGGCCAGGAAGGCGGCGGTGAGGAGGATCTGGGGCCGGTGCTGGCGCCAGGTCAGCCAGATCATCCGCCCACCCCCACCGGCCGGGGCAGCGCCGCCGACTCGGGGCTGCGCAGATAGGCCATGACCAGCTCCTCCAGCCCGGGATGGCGCGTGGTCCAGCGGGGGCCGGCCACCGGCCCGCCCCGCACGAGCAGCGTGGCCCGCCGCCCGGCACGGCCGGCCGCGACGACGCGCGTCCCGGCCGCCACGCCGTCCGCCAGCTCGACCGGCCCGTTCAGCACCAGGTGCCCGGCCAGCAGGTCCTCGATGTCGCCGCTGACCTGGACCCGCCCGCCGTTGAGCACCACCAGCCAGTCGCAGGTGTCCACCAGGTCGGAGACCACGTGGGAGGAGAGCAGCACGGTCAGCTCGCGCTCCGCCACCTCCGCCATGATCGCCCGCATGACGTCGTGCCGGGCGAGCGGGTCGAGGTTGGCGAGCGGCTCGTCCAGGACGAGCAGGCCGGGGCGCCGGGCCAGCGCCAGCGTGAGCGCGACCTGTGCCTGCTGGCCGCCGGACAGGCGCCCCACCTTGCGGCCGGGCGGGATGCCGAGGGCGTCCAGCCTGCTCGCGGCGGCCTCGCCGTCCCAGCCGGGATTCGTGCGGCGGCCGAACGCGAGCATGTCGGCGACGGTGAACCCGTCGTACAGCGGCTTGTCCTGCGCCATGAACGCCACCCGGCCGCGCGCCGTCACCGACCCGGTCGTGGGTCTGAGCAGCCCGACGACCGCGTGCATGAGGGTGGTCTTGCCCGCGCCGTTCGGGCCGACCAGCGCGGCGACCCGGCCTCGTGGGAGCGCCAGCGAGCAGTCGCGCAGCGCCCACGCGCGCCGGTGGCGGACGCCGAGCCCGGTCGTCTCCAGCACCGGGGTCACGCGACGCCCTCCGTGAACGCGCCGGCCGTCACCGCGGCGAACAGCGCCCGCACGTCCTCCTGGTCGAGCCCGGCCTCCCGTGCCTGTCCCACCCACTGCTCCAGGCCGCGCCGCAGCCGCTGGTGCTCGGCGAGCGGCGCGCCACCGCCGATGGTCCGCCGCACGAACGTGCCCTGCCCCGGCCTGCCCTCGACCAGCCCCTCGCGCTCCAGTTCACGGTACGCCTTGAGCACGGTGTTGGGGTTGATCGCCAGGCTGGCGACGACCTCCCGCGCCGTGGGCAACTGGTCGCCCGGCCGCAGCCCGCCGAGCCGGAGCGCCTGTTTGACCTGGTGCACGAGCTGCAGGTACGTCGCCACGCCCGCCCCTCGGTCCAAGTGGAACTCGATCACGCAAAAACACCCTTTCACTAATGCAATAGTGAAAGGGTGTTTGACGGGTCGCACCTTTGTCAAGCCGGGCAGCGGGGCCGGCGCCGAGCAGCCGCCCAGTCCCCGCTTCTGCGATATGCTAGGTCTAGACAGACTAGACAGGAGTGCACCCATGAGCGGCTGGCAGGTTCAGGAGGCGAAACAGCGCTTCAGCGAGGTCGTGCGACGCGCGGTCAGCGAGGGACCTCAGGTGGTCACCCGTCACGGCGAAGAGGTGGCCGTCGTCATTGACATCGCCGAATATCGCCACCTCAGAGGCGACGCTCCCGATTTCAGGCAGTTCCTCCTCTCCGGTCCCGACTGGGACGACGACATCGAGTTCCCACGCGGCCAGGACCTTCCCCGAGAGGTCGATTTCGACTGATGGGCGCCGGCTACCTGCTCGACACGAACGTGGTCTCCGAAGCACGCAAGCGGCACGGGAGCTCCGAGGTCAAGGACTGGATCGCCTCTGCTCACGGCCCCGCGCTCTATCTCAGCAGCCTGACGGTCGGCGAGATTCGCTGCGGAGTCGAGCTTCGCAGACGTCGCGACCCCGGCCAGGCGGCGATCCTGGAACGTTGGCTGCACAGCCTCCAACGGCAGTTCGGCGACCGCGTCATCCCCGTCACCTCGGAGGTCTGCGAAGAGTGGGGGCGGCTGAACGCCATCCGACCGCTCCCCACGACGGACGGCCTGATCGCCGCGACGGCCCGGGTCCACGGCTGGACCCTGGTCAGCCGGAACGTCAAGGACTTCACCGGCACGGGGGTGTCGGTGGTCAACCCGTTCGACGTGCTCGCCTGATCAGCCGAACCTCGATCAGGCGAACTTCGTCCTCGGACGGTCCTGCAGGACGCCGTCGAGGTAGATGTCGACTTTCTCGTTGTAGAAGGACACCAGGCCGGCGATCTTCTCGCTCTCGGGCAGCGGCGTGCGGTAGGACCAGGCGAGGTCCGGGTGCCCGCCGACCGACCAGTATTCGGCCGTGCCCTTGTACGGGCAGTGGGTGACGGTGTCGGTGGGTTCGAGCAGGTCGAAGCGTACGTCCGGCTTGGGCAGGTAGTAGCGGGCCGGCAGGCCCGTCTCGAACAGGATGCGCGGGCTGCGCGAGTCGGCCACCGTCACCCCGTCGACCTCGACGCGCACCTGCCGCGAGCTGGGCAGGATGTCCACCCGGGTGTACGGGTCGCGGGCGTGGACGTAGACCTCCTCGTCCTCCTCGAACCAGGCGTCCATCGCGTCCCACCGGAAGCGGACGTGACCGCGGATCTCCTCCAGCGGCGAGTCGGGGTGGACCAGGGCGGCCTCGGGCGCCTCCACTCCCCCGGACGTCACCGTGTAGACCACGCCGTCGCCCCTGCTCGGCGAGTGCTCGACGGCCCCTGAGGGCTTCAGCATCGACGTCTCGACGTCGGCCTGCGGGAAGTAGTAGGTGGGATAGTACGGAACCTCCCACACCAGCAACGCACGACTGGTGTCGGCCACCACCCGTCCGCCCAGATAGACCCTGACACGCTTGGCCGAGGGCTCGACCCGCACCCGGCCACGGCTCGCGGTATCCATACTTTCGGCAACCGGCCCACCCGCCTCCCTATTCCACGACACGGTATGGGGGTATACGCGGCGATTCGGGGCCCAAGGCCGGCCCAGCCCTCGAACGCTCGCGCACCCGGCATCCCGGATTCACCCGAGAACCCACTGGTCGTCATGCAGGATTGTCAGGTTCGGATCAACGTCCCGCCACCGAACCCGAGGAGATCCATGTTCCGACGACTCGGCCTCGTCCTCACGCCCCTGCTGGCGACGCTGGTGGTGGCCGTCCCCGCGTCCGCCACGTCGAGACCCGTCGTCGTCGCCCATCGCGGGGCCTCGGCGGACGCGCCGGAGAACACGCTGTCCGCCCTGGCGCTGGCGAACCGGTCCGGCGCCGACATGGTCGAGGTCGACGTGCGGGAGACCAGGGACCACGCGCTGGTGCTGATGCACGACACGACGCTGACCCGCACCACCGACGCCGAGAGCGTGTTCCCCCGCAGGGCTCCGTGGCGGGTCGCCGACTTCACGCTCGCGGAGATCCGCCGGCTCGACGCGGGCTCCTGGTTCGGCCGGGCCGGCCGGGGCGCACGGGTGCCCACGCTGCGAGAGGCGCTGCGCGCGATGAGCGCGGGCGGGCTCGGGCTGCTGCTGGAGATCAAGGAGCCCCGCCTCTACCCGGGCATCGAGGCGCGGGTGGCCGGCGAGCTGCGGCGCGCCCCCGCGTGGCCGGCCGCCGGGCGGCTGGTCGTGCAGTCGTTCGACTGGGGTTCGATGCGGAGGTTCGCGCGGCTCATGCCGGGCACCGCCATCGGCCTCCTCGGCACTCCGTCCGCCGCCGACCTCCCCGCGCTGAGGGGCTTCGCCGGCCAGGTCAACCCGCCCTACCAGGACGTCACGCCCGAGTACGTACGGCTGGTCCACCGGCACGGCATGCGGGTCTTCGCCTGGGCCGTGGACGACCCCGGTGACATCCGGCGGGTGATCTCCGACGGCGTCGACGGCGTCATCACCAACCGGCCCGCGGTGACGCGCTCGGTCATCGCGGACGACGCGGCTCGCCGGGCCGCCTGACCGGCCCTCTCATCGGGATGGTCAAAGGCCGAAGGCCGCCAGGGTCGCCCAGGTGGCCAGGGTGCCCACCGCCGCGCCGGCCACCACCTGGGCCCAGGTGTGGTGCGTGAGCCGTACGCGGGCCCAGCACACCAGTGCCACCACGGCGGCCCCGGCGGTCGCGGTCGGCGCGACGGGCAGGACGTGGGCCAGCACGACCACCGTGCCGGAGCAGACGGCGGCGTGGAAGGAGATCTTCCAGCGCGTCGTGATCGGCACGGTCACGGCCAGGGCGACGAGCATCGCGGTCACCGTGGCGACCAGCAGCGTCGGCGCGCCGAGCGCGACCAGCAGCACCAGCGCGGCGAGAACGGCCGCCACCGCGGCCAGCAGCGGCCCGGTGCGGCGGGCCCGGTCGACGATGTGGTGGGAGTCGAGCCGCCCCGAGCGCACACCGGCGGCGATCACCGCGGCGGGCACCCCGCCGCACAGGGCGGAGGCCACCAGCCCCCACGCCGCTCCGGCCCAGCCCTGGGCCAGCAGCCCCACGAGGGGCGGCATGGCCATGACCAGCACCTGCGGGGCCAGCAGGTCGGTCACCTTTCTCGCCACCAGGTCGGCCGTCATGCCGACCAAGATTACGGGATCCCGCCCGCCGCTCCGGTGCGGGCGGGACGGAGTGGGATATAAAGAACCGTGGCCGAGATCACCTTGACCGTTCGCCAGCTCCAGGCGTTCGCCGAGGTCGGCTACCAGGTCGCGGGCGGCGGCGGCGCGCACGGCGCGATGGCGGCGCTGCGCCGGGTGGTGGAGGTCGACGCCTACGAGTTCGTCGCGTTCGACCCGGCCACCGGCCGGCACCACAGCGTGGTCTCCGACGGCCACCGCCGCATCGACGGCGACGCGGCCGAGGAGTACGCCGGGCTCGACGCCTACCGCCGGGCGATGTCCACGCGCGCTCCGGTGGGCATGCCCGAGCCGGGCACCCAGCGCTACTTCCGCCGCCATCTCGCCCCCTACGGCTGGCGGGCGGGGCTGACGGCGCCCCTGTTCCTGGCCGAGGGCCGCTACACGGGGCTGCTGCACCTGGCGGCCCGGGAGTCCTTCCCGGAGCTGACCGGAGCGCTGGTGTCGGCGGTGTCCCCGATGCTGGCCCACGTCACCGACCTGACCCGGTGCGTGATCGATCCGGTGGGGTTGCCGGGCGGGTTCCGCGCGGTGGCCTTCGACCGGCGGGGCACCCGCCGGGACGTGCCGGGGTTCGAGGCGTCGCCGGTGCTGCGCGAGGAGCCGGCGCTGGCGGCGCTGGCCCGGGCGTTCATCGACTCGCGTGAGCTGAACCGCCACGGTCTGTGGCCCGCCCGCGACGGCCGCTGGCACGAGCTGCGCCTGCTGCGGGCCGGTGTCGGCTTCCAGGGCTCGCTGCAGGGCGCGGTGGTGGCCGAGCGGCCCTGCTCGCTCCCCTACGACCTGACCGGCAGGGAGGTGGACGTGCTGACCAGGGTCGCGGCGGGCGACTCCAACCCGCAGATCGCCGCCGCGCTGGTGCTGAGCGTCCGCACGGTGACGACTCACCTGGAGCACATCTTCGCCAAGCTGGGCTGCGACAGCCGCACCAGGCTCACCACCAAGGCCCTGGCCGAGGGCCTGTGCCGGCTCGACCTCTAAACCGCCTCGGCACTCCACACGGCGGGGGCCGGGAGGAGCTCGAACCAGACGGTCGTGGCGCCGTTCTCCCGGCTGAGACCCCAGCGGTGGCTGAGCGCCTCGATCAGCGGCAGCCCGCGCCCGCCGGTCGACCGCAGTCCGGTACGGCACGCGCACGGCGGCCCGTCCGAGCCCCCGTCCCGCACCCAGACCCGCACCAGGGAGCCCGAGACGTGCACCGACACCTGGAAGAAGCCGTCCTCCCCCGACCGGGTGTGCAGGATCGCGTTGGTGGCCACCTCGCTCAGCAGCAGCACGCAGTCGTCGTAGAGCGGGTGGTCGCGGCCGAGCACGCCCGTCACCAGTTCCCTGGCCCTGGACACCTGCGAGGGGACACCGGGAAACCGGACCAGGAGGTCGCGGGAACCGGGCTCCGCTGCCTGTCCGACACGCTGAAAGTCCGGCGGTGCCACGGCGACCTCCCCGATTCCGGCGACGTTATGAGACGCGCTGACGGGGTGGCGGAGATTATTGCGAAAAGGTAGGAATGCCCTTTCCAATGGTCGCCTGTCCGACCGTACCGGCGAACCGAGTAGTCTGCGATCGACGTATCGACGAGGAGGGTGCCCGCGTGAGCAGCCTGGAGGCCGTCTGGGTGCAGCCGTACACCCAGCCGGGGGCAGCGGTCGTCACCGGGGTTTTCGACATCTTGCACGTGGGTCACGTGCGCTACCTGGGCGCGGTGGCCGCCCGCGGTCTCCCGCTGGTCATCGGTGTGGAGGACGACCCGAGGGTGCGGGCCTGGAAAGGGCCGAGCCGCCCGCTCAACCCCGCCGGCGAGCGCGCCGAGGTGCTGGCCGCGCTCCGCTTCGTGAGCGGCGTGTTCATCGTCACCGGCCCGCCCGAGGCGCACGGCCCCGAGGACTACATCGACCTGCTCGCCCCGATGGAGCCGGGCGCGCTCGCGCACACCGCGGGCGACCCGCACGCGGGCGGCCGGTGCGCCGCGGCGGCACTGCTGGGCGCCGAGTGCTGGGAGATGGAGGCCATCCCCGGCCGCTCGACCACCCGCATCGTCAACGCGGCCGGCAAGGGCTGAGGTCCGCGCACCCGCGGAACATCATGCATCGTCGCCCGCCGCCACTTACCGCGGCGAGCCGGCCGGCCACCGACTTCACAGGGAGATCGACTCCGAGCCGATCAATGCTTTGACGTCCCCGGCGAATGAGGGCGTAGCGTCCACGGGATACTCCGGCAGGGCCAGCACCACCGTTTTGCCCGTGAGACGGCGCAGGTGCACATGGACGGGCACCTTGCCGCGATGCGTGGTGAGGATGGCCCTCAGTTCCTCGATCAGCGCCGGGGTGACCCGCTCCTCCCGTAGGGAGATCGTGATCGGCGCCCCCGATCCGCTGGAGACGCTGGAGACGTCGATCGGCGTCAGCTCTTCAGCGAAGATGCTGATGGCCCCATCGCGGTTGTTGACGCGCCCGCCGACCGAGACGACCACGTCTCCGCGCAGCTCCGGCGCGTACAGCTCATAACTGCGGGGGAAGAACAGGCATTCGACGGCGGCGTCCATGTCCTCTACCGTGGCGATCGCCCACACGTTCCCGGCCTTGTTGACCCGCTTCTCGGCCTTGGTGATCAGGCCGCACACCCGCACCTCACCGCGGTCGTCGCGACCGCTTTCGAGGAGCTCAGCGATCGTCGTGTCCCGGTTGCGAGCCAGCAACCGCTCCGTGCCGGCCAGCGGGTGGTCGGACACGTACAGGCCGAGCATCTCCCGCTCGAAGTCGAGCTTCGTCTTCTTGTCCCACTCCATGTCGGGCACATTCACCGAGAAGGCGTCGCCGCCCTCCTCCTCGTCGAAGCCGCCGAACAGGGAATCCTGGCCGTGGGCCTCATTCTTCTTGATGTCGATGACCGCGTCGACCGCCTGCTCGTGCACCATGACCAGTCCCCTGCGCGGGTGGGCCAGCGAGTCGAACGCGCCGGCCTTGATGAGCGACTCGATGACGCGCTTGTTGCACACCTGGAGCGGCACCTTGTCGAGGAAGTCGTTGACGTCGTCGTATCGGCCCTTCCTGCGGCCCTGGACGATGCCCTCGACGACGTTCTCACCGACATTGCGGACAGCACCGAGGCCGAAGCGGACCTTGTCGTCGCCGACGGCGACAAAGTCGAGCTGAGAGTCATTCACGTCCGGGGCGAGCACCTGGATGCCCATCTTGCGGCACTCGGCGAGGTAGACGGCTGCCTTGTCCTTGTCGTCTCCCACTGAGGTGAGCAGGGCAGCCATGTACTCGGCGGGGTAGTTGGCCTTCAGGTACGCGGTCCAGTAGGCGACCAGGCCGTATCCGGCGGTGTGGGACTTGTTGAACGCGTATCCGGAGAACGGCAGCATGACGTCCCACAGCGCCTGGATCGACTCGTCGCTGTAGTTGTTGGCGCCCATGCCAGAGGAGAACTTGTCCCACTCGGCGTCCAGGACCTCTTTCTTCTTCTTTCCCATGGCGCGGCGCAGCATGTCGGCGCCACCCAGCGTGTAGCCGGCCAGTTCCCGGGCCACCGCCATGATCTGCTCCTGGTAGACGAGCAGGTGGAAGGTCATGCCCAGGATCGGCTCCAGGGCGTCCTTCAGCTCAGGGTGGATGGGCTCGATGTCCTGGCGGCCGTTCTTGCGATGTGCGTAGTTGGTGTGCGCGTTGGCCGCCATCGGGCCCGGCCGGTACAGGGCGAGCACGGCGGCGATGTCCTCGAACCGGGTCGGCTCCATCAGCTTCAGGAGCTGCCGCATGGGGCCGCCGTCGAGCTGGAACACGCCCAGGGTGTCACCACGCGCCAGGAGCTGGTAAGTGGTCGCGTCGTCAAGCGGGATCGTCGCGGTGTCGAGCGTGATCCCACGATTCTGCTCGATGATCTTGATGGCGTGGTCGATGATGCCCAGGTTCCGCAGCCCCAGGAAGTCCATCTTGATCAGACCCATGGCTTCGCAGGACGGGTAGTCGAAGCCGGTGATGATGACGCCGTCCTTGGCCCGCTTGTGCATCGGGATCAGGTCCAGCAGCGGCGCCGATGACAAGATGACCGCGGCCGCGTGCACGCCGGTGCCACGGATGAGGCCTTCGACACCGCGCCCGGTGTCGATCACCTTCTTCACGTCCGGGTCGGTCTCGTACAGACCGCGGATCTCGGCGCCCTCGTTGTAGCGCGCGTGGTCCTCGTTGAACAGGTCGGCGAGGGGGACGCCCTTGCCCATGACGTCCGGCGGCATCGCCTTGGTGATCTTGTCGCCGACGGCGAACGGGTAGCCGAGGATGCGGGAGGAGTCCTTGACGGCGGCCTTGGCCTTGATCGTGCCGAACGTGTTGACCTGTGCGGTCGCCTCGCTGCCGTACTTGTCGGTGACGTAGTTGACCATCCGGTCGCGGTGACGGTCGTCGAAGTCCAGGTCGATGTCCGGGGGAGAGATCCGCTCGGGGTTGAGGAACCGCTCGAACAGCAGACCGTGCTCCAGCGGGCACAGCTCCGTGATGCGCGTGGCGTAGGCGACGATCGAGCCGGTGGCGCTGCCTCGGCCGGGCCCAACCGCTATGCCGTTATCACGGGCGTACTTGCAGATGTCGGCGACCACGAGGAAGTAGGAGGAGAACCCCATCGGGCCGATGACCTTCATCTCGGTCTCGTACCGTTCCCACACCTCGGCCGGAATCGGTGTGCCATACCGCATCTCCAGGCCACGCTCCACCTCCTTGCGCAGCCACGACTCCTGTGTCTCACCCTCGGGGACATCGGGGTACTGCGGCATCCGGTCGACGTAGGCGAACACGTCGCCGTAGTCGCCGACCATCTCGGCGACGAGCAGCGTGTTGTCGCAGGCCTGCGGCAGGTCAGCGAACAGGTTCCGCATCTCGTCGGCGGTTTTGACGTAATAGCCCGACCCGCTGAACCGCCACCTCGTCGGGTCGTCTTTCTGGTTGTTGGTCCCGATGCACAGCAGGCTGTCGTGGGCGTCGGCCTGGTCCTCGGTCACGTAGTGGGAGTCGTTGGTGGCCAGCAGCGGCATGTCGAGTTGCTTGGCCAAGCGCAGCAGGTCCTCGCGCACCTGCCGCTCGATATCGATGCCGTGATCCATCAACTCCACGAAGTAGTGATCCTTGCCAAGGATGTCCTGGTAGGCGCCGGCGGCCTTGACCGCCTCGTCATACTGTCCGAGGCGGATCCTGGTCTGCACCTCCCCGGACGGGCAGCCGGTTGTGGCGATGATCCCCTTCCCGTGCTCGGCGATCAACTCACGGTCCATGCGCGGCCACTTGGAGATGAAGCCCTCGTAGTAGGCCAGGGAGGACAACCTGAACAGGTTGCGCAGCCCGTCCGCGTCCTCGGCCCACATGGTCATGTGGGTGTAGCGGCCGCCTCCGGACACGTCCTTGCCGCCACTGTCGTCATCCCTGGCGGTGTTCTTGCCGCCCGGTGACCAGAACACCGGCTTCTTGTGATGCCGGGATTCCGGAGCCACGTACGCCTCGATGCCGATGATCGGCTTGACGCCGCTGGCCTTGGACGTCTGAAAGAATTCGTACGCCCCGAACATGTTGCCGTGATCCGACATCGCGATCGCCGGCATCCCCAGCCGGGCGGCCTCCGCGAACAGCGGCTTCATCTTGGCCGCGCCATCGAGCGTGCTGTACTCGGTGTGGACGTGCAGATGCACAAAACTCGGGTTGGGCACGGGCGTCTCCCTCGTCTCTGAAGGGCTCACCTTAACGGCGGCCACGGGGAGTCTGGAGTCAATCGCCGCGGCGTGCCGCCACCCGCACCAGTCCGGCCATCTCCTCGATGTCCACCATCGCCAGCGAGCCGATGAGATACTCGCGCGCCTCGATCACGGCTGCCGTCGCATCGCCGACAATCGCGGCCGGCGGAAGGGTGGCCCGCATCTGTGGGTCCTACGCCGACTCCGCCGACGGCGACGTGGAGGCGGTCGCCAACCCCTACACGGAAGCGGCCTGGCGGCGCGCGACGGCCAAACTGCTACCGTGAGATCCATGCAGCGCGCTTTCGTCACGACGACGCCGGACCCGTTCCCGGCGCGCTGACTCCATGCTTCCCGGGCGAACGCCCGGGACAGCTGGTCGTTCGCCCTTCACCGAAGGGTTTCCGATGAACGAGCAGCTGAACGACCACCGCAGGCTCGGCCGCGAGCTCGCCATTTTCGACACCGACCCGCTGGTCGGCTCCGGGCTGCCCTACTGGCTGCCGGCCGGCGCGGCCATCCGCAAGGCCGTCGAGGACTACGTCCACGAGCTCGAACGCCGCAACGGCTACCAGCACGTCAACTCCCCCGTGCTGGGCAAGCGGGAGCTGTACGAGCGATCCGGGCACTGGGCGCACTACGCCGAGGACATGTTCCCGCCCATGCGGGTGGGCGGCGAGGAGTTCGTGCTGCGGCCCAGCCTGTGCCCGCACCACGCGCTGATCTACCGTTCGCGCCCGCGCAGCCATCGGGACCTGCCGTTTCGTGTCGCCGAGCTGGGCGGCATGTACCGCTCGGAGCTGTCGGGCGTGCTGGGCGGGCTGACCCGGGTGCGGGCGATCCAGCTCAACGACGGGCACGTGTTCTGCGCGCCGGAGGACGCCGCCGCCGAGGCGTCGGCCGCGCTCGACCTGATCGAGGCCGCGCACGCTCAGCTCGGCATCGGGGCGGCCCGCTACCGGCTCTCGCTGCGCGGCGACGGCGCGAAGTTCGTCGACGATCCGGCCATGTGGGCGCGGTCGGAGGCGATCCTGCGCGACGTGCTGCGCGAGCGCGGGCGTGTGTACGACGAGGAACGCGGCGAGGGCGCCTTCTACGGCCCGAAGATCGACGTCCAGATCACCGACCCGGCGGGGCGCGAGTCGACCCTGTCGACCGTCCAGGTCGATCTCTACCAGCCGGAGCGCTTCGATCTCGGCTACGCCGGCGGGCGGCGGCCGGTGATGGTGCACCGCAGCGTGGTGGGCGGCCTGGAGCGGCTGGTGGCCCATCTGATCGAGGTGCACGGCGGCGCGTTCCCCGCGTGGCTGGCGCCGGTGCAGGCGGTCGTGCTGCCCCTCTCCGACGCCGAGCTGCCGGCCGGCCGCGAGGTGCTGCGGCGATGCGTCGCCGCCGGGCTGCGGGCCGAGCTGGCCGCGCCCGGCCGGGGCAGCCTGGGCGCCCGGATCAGGGCGCACCGGCTGGTGCCGTACCAGTTGGTGGTCGGGCCGCGCGAGGCGGTGAGCGGCGCGTTCTCGGTGCGGCTGCGTGGCGGCGAGCAGGCGGGCGAGGTGGCCGTCGAGGAATTGGCCCGCAGGTCGCGACCGGTTTTCTGACCCGGGAAGTCAAAGGATGGCAACAACCCCTTCCCTATTCCGGTAAGCGGCTCGTAAAGTCCCCCCTACGCCGTGTCGGGGAGGATTTCTTTGACGGAGCTCAGCGATCGCGCCGCAGAACTGGTTTCGGCCCATGAGCAGGAACGCCCCGCCCGGCAGTTGACCGGAGTGCTCCGGCTCGGGGTGTGGATCGTGGGCGGGCTGCTGTCGGCCTACTCGCTGATCGTGGTGTTCCGGCCCGTGGAGGCGCTGGAGCACCGGATGACGTTCCTGGCGGTGGCGCTGCCGCTCGTGTTCGTCTGCTACCGCTCGGGGTTGTCGTCCCTGTTTCACCGGCTGCCCGGGGTGCGCCGTACCGAGGACGAGTCGGGTCCGCCGGCCGGCGATCCCGGCCCTGACGCGGCGCTCACGATCGACTCGCCGGCCGATGGCGGAGACGCGGCGCCGGCGGCCGACTCGCCCTTGGGCGGCGGAGACGCGGCGCTCGCCGTCGGCGAGCGGCCGGCGCCGGGCGACACCGAGGTGGTCCGGCCGGCGCCGGGTGACGCGGAGGTCGTGCCGCCCGCGCAGGGCGGGCGGCGGGGTGACCGGCCGACGGTCGCCGACTGGCTGCTGGCCGCGGCCTCGCTCGCGGTGCTCCTCTACCCGCTGCTCGCCATCGACGCGTTCCGCGACCGGGGCTCGGGGTCTGCGCTGACCGGCCTCGACGTGTTCGCCGGGCTGCTGCTGACCGCGCTGCTGCTTGAGGCGGTACGACGCACGGTCGGCGCGGCCTTCGCCATCATTTGCGGCATTTTCCTGGTTTATGCGTATTTCGGGGCGTATTTGCCGATTAATTGGACGATCGGCCATCGAGGGTTCGACCTCTCCCAGATCGTCTCGCAGCTTTACACGGGCACCGAGGGATTCTTCGGAGTGCCCCTCCAGGTGGCCGCCAGTTACATCATTCTTTTCACCATCTACGGCGCCGTCCTCGACTATTCGGGCGCCAGCAAGTTCTTCATCGACCTGAGCTTCGCCGCCTTCCGCAAGTCCCGCGCCGCGCCCGGCCGCACGGTCACCACGGCCGGCTTCCTGCTCGGCACCGTCTCCGGCTCGGGCGTCGCCACCACGGTCAGCCTGGGCAGCGTGGCCTGGCCGGTGCTGAGGCGGGCCGGCTATCCCAAGGAGGCCGCGGGCGGCATCCTGGCCGCCGGCGGCATCGGCGCCATCCTGTCGCCGCCCACGCTGGGCGCGGCGGCGTTCATCATCGCCGAATACCTCAGGGTGAGCTACCTCGAGGTGCTCATCTACGCCACGATCCCCACGATCCTCTACTACCTGGGCATCTTCCTGGCCATCGAGATCGACTCCCGGCGCTTCAACACCCAGGCCGTGCGGGTCGACTCCCCCGGGGCGGGCAGACTGCTGCTGCGCTTCGGCTACCACTTCAGCTCGCTCATCCTCATCATCGTGCTGATGGCGCTCGACCAGTCGGCCTTCCAGTCCGTGGTGATCGCCACCTTCATCGCGTTCGCGCTCTCCTTCCTCGACCCGGCCCACCGCATGGGGCCCCGGCGCGTCGGGCAGGCGCTGGCCAAGGGCACGCTGGAGGTGCTGCCGGTGACCGCCGTGTGCGCGGCGGCGGGCATCATCGTCGGCGTCATCACCCAGACCGGGCTCGGCCTCAACCTCAGCGCGATCATCGTGGACGTCGCCGCGGGCAACCTCATCCTGACCACCGTCATGTCCGGCATCGCGGTCATGCTGCTGGGCCTGGCCGTGCCGGTGACCGCGAGCTTCATCATCGCCGCGGTCATCATCGGACCGGCGCTGACCACGCTCGGCGTCGCGCCCGCCGAGGCGTACATGTTCGTGTTCTACTACGCGGTGCTGTCGGAGGTCAGCCCGCCGACCGCGCTGTCGGCGGTGGCGGCGGCCGCCATCACCGGCGGCAACACGTACAAGACGATGATGATGACCTGGCGTTACACGCTGCCCGCCTTCCTGGTGCCGTTCGCGTTCGTGCTCACCCCCAACGGTCAGGCGCTGCTCGGGCAGGGACCGTTCGGCACCGTGCTGCTGATGACCGCGGTGTCGGCCGTGGCCGTGGCGGCGCTGGCGATGGCCACCGGCGGGCTGAGCGGCTGGCCGGAACGCGTGCTCGCGGCCGTCGCCGCCGTGCTGCTGCTCTTCCTCGAACCTGTTCCCATCGTCGCGGGCCTGGGCGTGCTGGCCGTCGCGGCGGCCGTACACCTCATCAGAAGAAGGAGAAACCCAGCGTGAAGCGGATCATTGCGGTGTTCGCCGCGAGTGTGCTGGCCGCCGGGGCGGCGGGCTGCGGCGGTGGAGCGGGGGGCGGCTCGGGCAACCGGCTGTCGATCGCGACCGGTGGCACGACCGGCGTCTACTACGTCTACGGCGGCGGCCTGGCCAAGCAGCTGACCGCCAACATCGCCAACACCCAGGCCACGGCCTCCGTCACGTCGGCCTCGATCGAGAACATCAAGCTGCTGGCCACCGGCAAGGCCGACATCGGGTTCTCACAGACCGACACGGCCGCCGACGCCGTCAACGGCACCGGCTCCTTCACCGCCAAGCAGCCGGTCAAGGCCATCGCCCGGATCTACGACAACTACGCGCACGTGGTCGTCGCGCCCGGCGTCGAGGCGGCCAAGGTGGCCGACCTCAAGGGCAAGAAGGTCTCCCTCGGCCCGCCCAACTCCGGCACCCAGGTCGTGGCCCGGCGCATGCTGGAGGCCGCCGGGCTCAACCCCGACACCGACATCTCCAAGCAGCAGCTGTCCATCAACGAGTCGGTGCAGGCGGTCAAGGACGGCACGATCGACGCGTTCTTCTGGGTCGGCGGCCTGCCCACGGCCGGCGTGGTCGACCTGGCCACGAGCAAGCCCGACATGAAGATGCTCGACACCGCCGACGCCCTCGCCGGGATGCAGACCAAGTACGGCAAGCAGTACGTCGGGCTCGACGTCGACCTGTCGGTGTACAAACTGTCGGGCACCATCAAGACCGTCGGCGTGGCCAACGTGCTGCTGGTGCCCGACTCGATGAGCGACCAGCTCGCCTACGACATCACCAGGACGCTGTTCGAGAAGAAGGCCGAGCTGACGGCGGTGCACCCGGAGGCCGCCAAGCTCGACCCGGCGCTCGGGCAGCAGGTCGAGCCGGTCGCGCTGCACCCGGGCGCGGCCCGCTACTTCAAGGAGAAGGGCTGACCAGACTGCTCCTGGCGCTCGCCGTCGCGCTGGCGTCCGGCTCCGCCTCGGGAGCCGGGCTGCCGGCGGTGCACGGGCTGGTCCTGTCCGAGTCGGGGGTCTTCGCACTGGCCTACGTGCATTCGGTCTACCGCGCGCCCTCGGCCGAGCTGTTCACGGTCCGGGGGCGCCGCTTCACCATGCGGGCCGTCGTCTCCACCAGCGGCGGCGTGCTCGACTACTACGCGCTGGACGGCGTGCGCAGCCGCCTGCCCGGCGGCGGGTGGATGCTCCGCCTGGCCACGCCCGCCACGTACGACGAGCTGCCGCTGATCGCCACGCCGATCGGGCGCAGGACCCTGGTCGCGGGCGGCCGCTGCCTGCAGCTCTACCCCGCCTCGGGCGCCAGGCAGGTGCGACTGGCGGTCGCGCTCACGGCGACGGGCCGGGGCGGACCGTGCCCGCCGCCCTACAACCAGTCCCTCTTCTTGAACGCCACGTAGAGGGCGACAGAGCTGACGGCCACCAGGACGGAGGAGAACCAGAAGCCCCACGGCTGGCCCTCGCCCGGGTAGGGCACGTTCATCCCGTAGAAGCCGGTGATGGCGGTCGGCACGGCGATCACCGCCGCCCAGCCGGTGAGGCGCTTCATGATCTCGTTGAGCCGGAAGCCCTGCTGGGCCAGCCGGGTCTCGCGCAGGTTGGCCATCAGGTCGCGCAGGGAGTCGATCCATTGGTCGACCCGCAGCGTGTGATCGTAGACGTCGTAGAAGTAGGGCGTCATCTCCGGGTCCACCAGCAGGTCCTGCTTGCGGCGCAGCAGGGTGCCGATCACCTCACGCATGGGCAGGGCGATCTTGCGGAACATGGCGGCGTTCCGGCGCAGCGTGTAGACGGTGCGCTGGAGCTCGCGGGCGCCTACCCGGTTCGCCTCCTCGAAAAGCGACTCCTCCAGGTCGTCGACCTGGCCGTCGAGGTTCTCGACGTAGTCGAGGTGGCTGTCGACCACGTAGTCGAGCAGGCCGTGCAGCAGGTAGACGACGCCGTGGCCGGCGAGCCGGTGGAAGGCGTCCCAGCGCTTGACCACCTCGGCGATGTCGAACCCGGCGTTCTCGCGGATCGTGACCAGCGCGTTGGCGGTGACGAAGACGTCGACCTCGACCGGGGCGAGCCGGTCTCCGTCCAGATGGATGCCGTAGACCGTGAGGAACAAGTGGTTGTCGTAGATGTCCACCTTGGGGCGCTGGCGCTCGGACACCACGTCCTCGACGGCCAGCTCGTGCAGGCCGAGCTCCTCCCCCACCGCGCCGAGCTCCTCGGGCGTCGGGCGGCACAGGTCGAACCAGACCGTATTATCCGGATCGCTCACGTAGTCGGAGACCTCCGCGATCGGGAAGCCTTCCTTTTCGAGGACGCCGTGGCGATACAGGCGGGTGTACACCTAAACGAGTCTCGCAAACCTGGAGGCGTTGCGCACGGCCGCGCCACCGAGGTCGTTGTTGAAGTAGACGTGGGCGTCCTGCCAACCGGCGTCCCTGACCCGGCCGGCCCACGTCTTCAGCGCCTCGTCGCCGTACGAGGGAGGGGGATGGGCCCGCCCCTCGTGGAAGCGCAGGTAGCCCCAGGAGGCGGTGCGCCACAGCGGCGCGACCGGACGGCCGAGGCGGTCCGCCCAGCACAGCGCGGCCCCTCGGGCGTGAAGGACGTCACGCACCTCGTCGGTCCACCACGAGTCGTGCCGGCACTCGACGGCCACCCGCACGTCGCCCGGAAAGCAGGCCAGGCACCGGTCGAGCCGCCCGGGGTCGGCCTTGAGCGTGGGCGGCAGCTGCAGCAGGATCGGCCCGAGCTTGTCCTTCAGCTGGGAGGCGGCCGCCATCAGGTGCTCCACCGGCTCCTCGGGGTCGGTCAGCCGCTTGATGTGGGTGATGTACCTGCTGGCCTTGACCGCGATCACGAACCCGTCGGGGGTCTCCTCGCGCCACTTGGCGAACGTGTGCGGCGCCGGCAGCCGGTAGAAGGCGTTGTCGACCTCCACGGTGGGGAACGTCCCGGCGTAGGTCGCCAGCCACAGCCGCTGCGGGACACCCTTGGGGTACAGGACGCCGCGCCAGTCGCCGTACTGCCACCCGCAGGTGCCCACCAGCGTCGTCATACCCCTGCGACTACCCGTGAGACCGGCGACTACCCACCCTCCGGGTGCACTACTGTCACCCTTCGTGGCACGGACTTCGTGGCACGGGAGAAGGGGTCTCGATGGGTGGTGATCACGGGCACGGCGCCGCCCTGCCCGGCTCACGGCGGGCGGTCGTGGCGACGCTCGCCGTCCTGGTGCCGGTGGCGGTCGTGACGCTGGCGATGCTCGTATGGCTCTGGCCCTCCGGTCAGCCCGCGCGGGAGCCCACCGCCGGGGTCGAGCGCCTCACCGGGACGATCACGGCCGTGCTCCTCGAACCGTGCCCCGAGCAGTCGGAGGGCGCGCCCCGCTCCGACCCGGCCACCTGCGGCGACGCCACCGTCAAGGTGGGCGGCGGGCCCGACCTCGGGCGCGAGCTGACGCTGCGGCTGCCGACCGGGCCGGGCGCCCAGCGGTTCGCCGCCGGCGACGACGTGGTGCTCATCCGGGTCCAGGACGGCGAGTCAGGCGAGCCCGGCTACCAGATCTCCGACCACGACCGGTCGACGCCGCTGTGGCTGTTCGGGCTGGCCTTCGCGCTGGCGGTGATCGCCTTCGGCCGCTGGCGCGGGCTCACGGCGCTCGCCGGGCTGGCGATCACGTTCGTGCTGCTGCTCACGTTCGTGATCCCCGGCATCCTCGGCGGCGAGCCGCCCATGCTGGTGGCCATCGTGGGCGCGGCGGCGATCATGCTGACCGTGCTCTACCTGACGCACGGCTTCACGCTGACCACCTCGATGGCCGTGCTCGGCACGCTCGCCAGCCTCACGCTCACCGGGCTGCTCTCCTACGCCGCCATCGGGTTCGCCCGGCTCAGCGGCATCAGCGACGACAGCTCGTTCACGCTCGACCTCAGCCTGTCGATCGACACCCAGGGGCTGCTGCTGGCCAGCATCATCATCGGCGCGCTGGGCGTGCTGGACGACGTCACGGTCACGCAGGCGGTCACGGTCACCGAGCTGGCGGCGGCCAACCCGTCCTACCGGTTCCGCCGCCTCTACCGGGCGGGCAGCCGGGTCGGCCGGGCGCACATCGCCTCGGTGATCAACACGATCATCCTGGCGTACGCGGGAGCGTCGCTGCCCCTGCTGCTGCTCTTCAGCGTCGGCGACCAGCCGCTGGGCGAGGTGCTGACCACCCCGGTCATCGCCCAGGAGATCGTCCGCAGCGTGGTGGGCACGCTGGGCCTGATCTCGGCGGTGCCGATCACCACGGCCCTCGCGGCGCTGGTGGCGACGCGGCGCGACCCGGAGGACGCGCCCCGCAGGCCCGGCGCCCACGGCGGTCAGCCGGCCTCGGCGCTGCCGCCGACCCGCAGCTTGCGGCGGGCGCGCTCGTAGAACGTGGTGCCGCGCCGCACCACCCGGGCCGCGCCCGGCAGGGCGGTCACCGTGATCCGGTCGCCCGGGCCCAGGTGCCCCAGGACGGCGCCGTCGACCTCGACGGCCAGCCGCCCGCAGGTGGGCAGCAGTTCCAGCTCCACCTGCTCGTCGGCGGGCAGCACCAGGGCCCGGTTGAAGGCCGAATGGGCGGCGGCCGGGACGACCAGCACGGCCTCCACGCGGGGGGAGACGATCGGCCCGCCGGCGGAGAAGCTGTAGGCGGTGGAGCCGGTGGAGGTGGCCACGATCACCGCGTCGGCGGCGTATCTGACGAACGGGTCGCCGCCCGGCGCGACGGAGACGACGGTCAGCCCCTCGCCGGGGATGCGGGCCAGCGCGATGTCGTTGAACGCGATCACCTGGCGGCCCGCACCGAGCGTGGTGCGCACCGCCATGCGGGGCTCGACGGTGTAGTCGTCGGCGTCGATGGCCGTCAGGGTGGCGTGCAGGTCGCAGACGTCGATCTCGGCCAGGAAGCCGAGCCGCCCGAGGTTGACGCCGAGCACCGGCGTGGGCCGTCCGGCGATCAGCCGCATCGTGCGCAGCATGGTGCCGTCGCCGCCGAGGCTCACCACCAGGTCGGCCCGCTCGGCCAGCGTGGCCGCGTCGACGCCCACGGCGCTGCAGTCGATGCGGCCCACCTCCTTGGGCAGCCCGAGCACGGTGACGCCTCTCTCGCCGGCCCAGCGCATGATCGTGTCGATCGCCTCCGCGGAGTCGCGCTGCGGGTGGAGCACCAGCCCGACCGTCCCGACCATCCCCATGGGGACCACCCTACGGGGGCTGCTGCCAGGCCCTTCGCCGGAACTCCCCCGTCGCTGGGGCTTTCCGCAGGAAACTACAACAGAACGCGTACGTCCCCCAGCAAGGAGGAATGTCAGGCGTGAAACGGGAACGACGCTCAAGGTCCGCGAGCGACACGGGTGAGACGCAGGCCGACGGGGAGGCGCCCCGGGGGGTGCGCCACTCGTTCCGCGCCTTCCGGCAGCGGGACTTCACCATCTTCTGGTGTGGCGCCCTGGTCTCCAACACGGGGAGCTGGCTGAGCAACCTGGCGGTGCCGTACGTGCTCTACCAGATCACCGAGAGCGCCCTGTGGGTCGCCCTGGTGAGCGTCGCGCAGTTCCTGCCCGGCATCTTCCTGGCCCCGGCGGGCGGGTCGATGGCCGACCGCCGCAACCGCAAGCGGGTCCTGCTGTTCACGCAGTCCGGGATGGCTCTCTCGGCGCTGCTGCTTTGGGCGTGCTGGATTTCGGGATGGCACCAGCCGGTCGTCCTGCTCCTGCTGGTCGGCGTCGGGGGCGTCTTCGCGGGCATCAACCTGCCGAGCTGGCAGTCGTTCGTCAGCGACCTGGTGCCCCGCGGTGACCTGCACTCGGCGGTGACGCTCAACTCCCTGCAGTTCAACGCCGCCCGCTCGATCGGCCCGGCGCTCGCCGGGCTGCTGCTCGCCGTACTGGGGCCCTCGTGGACGTTCCTGTTGAACGCCGTGTCCTTCCTGTTCGTGCTCGGCGCGCTGACGCTGATCCGCACCACCCCGGCCCGGCCCGCGCATCCCACATCGGGAGGCGTCACCCGCCGGTTCCTCGCCGCACTCGGCTACATACGCCGCCGGCCGGGGCTGGTCATGGCGCTGGTGGTCTCCGTCCTGGTGGGCGTGCTGGGCAACCCGATCTTCCAGTTCACCGTGGTGTTCGCGGAGAGCGTCTTCGGGGTGGGGCCGGTCGGGCTGGGCATCCTCAACGCCGCGTTCGGGCTCGGCGCGGTCATCGCGGCGCCCCTGGTCTCGGGCTGGAACCACAAGGTGAGCCTCGGGCAGGTGGTGCGCTGGGGCCTGCTGATCTACGGCCTGGGCATCGTGGCCTTCGGCATCGCTCCCGGTTACGTGTTCGGCGTGGTCGCGCTGGTGGTGGTCGGCGGGTGCTTCCTGGCGGTCGTCTCGGCGTTGAACACCTCGATGCAGGTCATCGTGGCCGACCACATGCGCGGCCGGGTGATGGCCTGCCGGATCATGTGCTACACCGCGTCCTTCCCGATCGGAGGGCTGGTCCAGGGGTTCGTCTCGGACCGGCTCGGCCCGCGCACGGCGGTCTGCTGGGCGGGGGCGCTGATGCTGGTGGCGGCCGTGCTGCTGATGCGGTGGCGGGGCGAGACCCGGCTGGCCCGCCTCGACGACCCGCACGACGACGCCCGTCTCGTGCCGGTGACGTCCTGAGACCTTGGGGCCGTGGAGTCCTCCGGGACCAGGAGTGCCGGCGGCTCCCGTGGGACGGGCGTTGACGATGGTGGGGTTGCGCCCGATCGGGCTTCCGCGGCCGACCGGCCAAACCCGCGGAACGCCAGAATGTACGAATTCCGGAAGCTCACCGGGGCCTCCGGAGGCGCGGAACGGCCTTTCCACAGGAAACCGTTCCGCGCGGGCGACGTCGTCCGTACCTTGGGGCTCCAGGTGCCCTTTCCCTCCATTTACCGTGTCACTGGCCCACCATTGATGGCACTCGGGAATCCGCGAGAACTCCTCCGATCAGGAGAACGCATTCCGGACTCGGTATCAGCCGGCCGTTCTCGGCTCGCAAGGCCGCAGCCTGCAGGGATATCCGACAAATCACTTTCAGGTAATGAGAGGCCGAAATGAGGCTTTGCCGCTCTCCGGAAGACCGCCGCCGGGCGTCGTGCTTACTCTGAGAAATGTTCAGCGCGCCACATCGGCGCATCCCGGGAAAACCGATTCCGACGCTCACCCGATCCCATGCATCTGGGCTCGACAACATTCAGGGAGTGTTCTCTGATGCTCAAGCGTCTGCTCATCACCGCCACGATGGCGGGATCCACGATCGTCGCAGGAACCTTCGCCGCCATGCCGGCCAGCGCCTCAAGTTCATCGGACACGTACGCGACCACCAGCCAGCACGCCTCGATCACGCCGCAGAGCTCGGCCCGTAGGTGCGAGTGGCGCTGGCGCAACGGTAGAAGGTGCTACTACTGCCGCTCCCACGGTGAGTGGCGGCGCCAGTGGTGCCAGGACCGCAACGGTGGCGGCGGCAGCGGCAACCGCAACGAGAACATGAACCGGAACGAGAACCGGAACCGCAACGAGAACCTGAACAGGAACGAAAACCTGAACAGGAACGAGAACATCAACCGCAACGAGAACATCAACCGCAATCGGTGATCTCACCGGGCCCTGACGAGGCCATGCGATGACGTCGCCCCGCGAGGCACCCCTCGCGGGGCGACCGCCCGCGCCCTCTGCCCGGGTCGCTTCAGTCAACCGTGCGTCGTTGGCGCGTTCAGCGGTACGCTGCAAGCGATCTGTTCAACTTGTTGATCATGAATTTTGCAGCAAACCTCCGGGCTCCCGTGCACAACCGGAGGTTCACTGCAAAACGCAGCTCGACTGGCCACACTGCTGGGTCGGTGACCTGCGCCTTTACTCTGGGGTCCTCATCACCCCTACGAGGGGTCGCAACTCGCGAGTTGGCTCTCTCACGGGGTCGCTCCTTCCGGTCCTAATCGCCCCTACGAGGGGTCGCAACCGCCATGCGAGAGGCCGGTCCTGCGGGGTGATGCGGTCCTCATCGCCCCTACGAGGAGTCGCAACGCCGACGCCGGCTTGCCGAGCTTGGTGTTGGTCAAAGTCCTCATCGCCCCGCGAGACATCCCTCGCGGGGCGACCGCCCATCCAGCCTTATACGTCACCTGAGAGCAGGATCCGTAGTGTGGAGCCCCGGCGGGCGGAGGATGGCGTCCCGAGAAAGCCGGGATGCGGCAACTGGCTGGTGCGCGACAGAGCAGAGTTGAAGCCATACGGTCCCGGCATGCGCCGGAACAGGCGGATGTCAGCCGATCGCGTACTGCTGGGTCATCAACAGAGGGGTTTTGCAGTCGTACTGGGTCAACTGCGTGCGGATGGCAGTGCTGCCGTCCTTCATCCTGAAGCACATGATGCTGTGCCGGGGGATCACACGGTAGTACCCGCTGTCCGTGGGCTCGAGCCGGAACTGCTGGTTGGGCGCGGCCACGAGCGTGGACGCGCATGTCATCTGCCGGACAGGCGCGTTGAGTTCGTCCAGCTTGCCTCCCACGTCGAGGCACTTGCCGCTGGTCTGGTTGAGGATGCGGTAGAAGCCGTCGGTCGCCGGCTGGAACGTGAAGCGTTGCGCTCCGGTGTTGTTGCAGGTGTACAGCTGGATCACAGTGCCGTCGCTGGTGGAGGATGACGGCACGTCCAGGCACCCGTTGGCGACCCCGCGAAGCTTGATGGCCCGGGGGCCGGTGGGCGCGGTGACCGTCGCCGGGGCGATGTAGTTCCGAACCATCGCGATGGTCGGGTCGGAGTCCGGGAGACGGACCTGGTGCATGCACTGTTGCGCGGGATCGACCGATCGGGCGTTGGGCGAGTAGGTCCAGATCAACACCCCGGCCGCGCCCGACAGGAAGTCGCCATCGAACTCCCGCTTGAACATCGTGGCCCGGGTGGCCAGGGAGATGGCGCAGCCCGGTCCGGCGACGATCCCGGCTTCCCCGATGATGAACGGCTTGTTGAGCTTGTACACCGGCGTCATCGTGGGCGCGAGGTGCCGGGAGACGATCTGATCGCTGTGGTCCTGGTCGTACTCGTGCAGGCTGCCCACATCGATGTCGGGGCCACTGTGAAGGATCGCATAGTTGGTGTATTTGTCCGGATGGGCGTATTCGGCCATGGTGCCGGTCTCCACCAGGTGGTGGGGGTCGATGCGCTTGATGGCGGCGGCGGTGGCGTCGAAGAAGTTCTTCAACGTGGTGACGTCGAGCGCCAGTCCGTTGCCCGGCTCATTGATGAGCTCCCACATGCCGATAGCGGGTGAGTCCTTGAAGCGTGAGACCACCGTGGTCACCCAGGACAGGTAGCCGCCCTGATAGCCGGTCCGATACCAGGCCAGATCCTTGTCGGACTCGCCGCAATCCTGCCCCTGGTTGGCCAGCGAGAAGATCAGCTTCTGGCCGTGAGCCTCGGCCGATGCGACGATCCGGTCCAGAGCCTCGACGCCGAACCACTCGAACGCCCAGGTGCGGGTCATGGCCGCGGGCGGGAGCCCGCTGAAGTAGGCATCGAGCTCGGCCTGGGTCCACGCGGTCCCGGTCGCGCAGCCGGTCATGCCGAAGGCGTTGAAGCCCACGAACCGGTATGGTCGCCCGTCCAGCTTCAGGTCCTTGCCTTCCCGGTGGACGAAGTTCGGGGGCACAGCGCTCGCACGGGCCTCCGCCGGCCCCGCCCAGCCGAAGGCCTGGCCGGCTAACGGACTCGCCGCCGCCATGACCAGCACCGCGAGGAATGCCATCAGGCGGCGTATGTGCACGGACATGGTTCTCTCCTGACGTCCGTCAGTGATCTGATCGCCGATCATGATCACACAGCGGGTGCTTCGCGACAAACGTGTCCGTGCCGAGCATTTCGACGAACGACCGTTCGCTGTTCGATCCCCGGCGAGGCCGCTGACGGGATGTCCCGAGAAGAGCGTTCACCCCCAGAGGGTCCGAAGTGAGGTGCTCCCGGTCGTTCTTGGAATCTTCTGCCTCCCTCTGCGGGATGGAGGAGGAGCCGTCTTGACCGTCGATCGCCGGGCCGCATACGCTCGACGATGGATGGAAACGGTGTTTCGCTTTCCGGAACATCCGTACGGCGGCGGAAGGAACCACGGTGCGGCCCCATGTCGAGCTGATTCAGGAAGACGACTACGTATGGCATGGCGCCGAGCTCGTCAACGGTGAGGGGCGGGCGAGTGAGCGCCGGCTGTCCGTGGACGAGGAGGACGGCTCCTCGTCGTTACGGGTCGACTTCCACACTGACTGGGGTCGCGGGCCGGGGATCCATCACGCCAACACCGAGTACTACGTGCTCGACGGGTCGATGACGTACGGCGGGCGCGAGATCGGCAAGGGCGGGTACGTCTACGCCCCGAAGGGGGTGCCCACCGACGCCATCACGTTCGCCGAGGGCACCAGGATCCTGCACTACCGCGAGTACGGCGACGCCGGGTTCGACCCGGTCGAGTCCCTGGCGCACCCCCGCCGGCCGGGCGCCCGCGAGGACGTGCTCGTCATCGACAGCGAGGCCATGACCTGGGACGCGGTGCCCAACCCCGGGCCGATGCCCGGCCTGTTCATCAAGTATCTGCACGTCGATCCGGGCACCGGCTTCTACACTCGCCTGGTGCACGCCCAGGAGGGCTGGGCCGACCATCGCCTGGCCCACCACCCGTGCTACGAGGAGGCGTACACCACCCAGGGGCACATGGAGTACAACTTCGGCACCCTGGACCTCGGCACCTACTTCTTCCGCCCGGCCCGGATCAAGCACGGCCACTTCACCACCATGGAGGGCGGCACCACCTGGCTGCTGCGCTCCGATGGCGAGCTGTTCAACTGGTACACGCAGAACGAGTGGGTCCGCTGGGGCGGCGAGGCGCTCAACTACGGGCCGGGCGAGGCGCCGCTGCGGTGGTCCGCGTCGTCGCACGACCTCGGCTCCGGCCCCGGACGTCGCAGTGAGAAGGACATCGCCGACCTGGTGACGGCGCTGGAGTACCAGCGAGAGCAGGGCGCGGTGGACGACGACTACACGCAGCACGGCCAGGGCACCGACCCGAGCCTCCTGGCGCTGGCCAAGGCCGTGGACGCCGCTCGGCTGCAGGGTGGCCACGGCCCCGGGCACGACCACAGCCACGACCACAGCCACGACCATGACCACGAGCACGGTCACGACGTGCCCGCCGTCGACTGGGGGGTGGATCCCGCCGCGCTCGAACACGCCGACGAGCGGACCGACGAGCACGCCCACAACTGGGGTCGCGGCCGGGTGTGGAAGAGCGGCGACCCCATCCCGGCCCCCATCCTGTCGAGCCTCCCCGTCCGCAGCCGCTCGCGCGGCCGATGGGACGCCGACGGCATGTGACCGCTCCGTGGCGAACCAGGCGGTCAGCCGTGGACGAGGTCGGCTATCGCGGCCAGGCGGGGCTCGTCGCCGGAGACCAGCATCGTGGTGACGAGCGACGATCGCCAGGCGCCGAGTTCCTCGGCGATCTTCTCGCGGGGGCCCACCAGGGCGACCTTCTCCACCATGGCCAGCGGGATCGCCGCGGCGGCCTCCGCCTTGCGCCCGCCGAGGTAGAGCTCCTGGACGCGAGCGCACTCGGCCTCGAAGCCCATGCGGGCGAACGCCTGGTAGTGGAAGTTGACCCCCTTGGCGCCCATCCCGCCGACGTAGAGCGCGAGCATCGGCCGGACCCGGTCGGCCGCGGCCTGCACGTCGTCGTCGATCTCGATGTTCACCCGGCAGGTCACCTCGAACGCCTCCGGAGTGGCCCCGCGCCGGGCGAACCCCTCCTGGAGCGCGTCACGGTAGTAGGCGTCGTCGTACGGGGAGTAGAACATCGCGAGCCAGCCGTCGGCGATCTCCGCCGCGAGCGCCACGTTCTTGGGGCCCTCGGCGGCGAGCAGGATCGGCAGGTGCGGGCGCAGCGGGTGGATCGTCGACCGCAGCGGCTTGCCGAGGCCGCTGCCGCCGGGGTGCGGCAGGCGGTAGTGCTCGCCGTCGAAGCTCACCTTCTGGCGGGCGAGCACCTGGCGCAGGATCGCGACGTACTCCCGGGTCCGGGCGAGCGGTCTCGGGTACGGCTGGCCGTACCAGCCCTCGACGACCTGCGGGCCGGAGGCGCCGAGCCCGAGCGTGAACCGGCCGCCCGACAGGTGGTCGAGGGTCATCGCGGCCATCGCCGTGGCCACCGGGGTGCGCGCCGCCATCTGCACGATGGACGTGCCGAGCCGCATCCGCTCCGTCCCGGCGCCCAGCCAGGCGAGCGGCGTGAGCGCGTCGGAGCCGTACGCCTCGGCGGCCCACATCGAGTCGTAGCCGAGGCGTTCGGCGGCCGTGACCAGGCCGGCCAGGCCGGGCGGCGGCCCGGCCCCCCAGTAGCCCAGCGCGAGACCCAGCGCGAGATCGCTCATGACGCCGCTCAGCCGATCCGCTCGAAGACGGCCGCGATGCCCTGGCCGCCGCCGACGCAGAGCGTGGCCAGGCCGTAGCGCTGCTCGCGGCGGTGCAGCTCCCTGGCCAGGGCGCCGACCATGCGCGTGCCGGTGGCGCCGACCGGATGGCCGAGGGAGATGCCGGATCCGCGTGGGTTGACGCGGTCGAGGTCCTTCTCGCCGAACCCCCACTCGCGCGTCACGGCGAGGGCCTGCGCCGCGAACGCCTCGTTCAGCTCGATGAGGTCGATGTCCGCGAGTTCGACGCCCGCGCGGGCGAGGGCGATCGCGGTGGCCGGAACCGGGCCGATGCCCATGCGGTGCGGCTCGACGGCCGCGACCGCCGAGGACACCAGCCGCACCAGCGGACGCAGCCCCAGGGCCTCTGCCCGCTCGGACGTCGTGACGACGCACAGCGCGGCGGCGTCGTTCTGGCCGCTCGCGTTGCCGGCGGTCACCGTCGCCTCGGGGTCGGCCGCCGCCCGGATGGGGCGCAGGCGGGCCAGCGCCTCAAGCGTGGTGTCGGCGCGCGGGTGCTCGTCGCGGTCGACGACCACGTCGCCGCCCTTGGCGGGCACGGTCACCGGGACGATCTCCTCCGCCGACCTGCCGTCGCGCTGCGCCTCGACGGCCCGCGCGTGGGACAGCACGGCGAGGGCGTCCTGCTCGGCGCGCGGGATCGCGTACTCGCGGCGGAGGTTCTCGGCGGTCTCCAGCATGCCGCCGGGGACGGGATGGCGGCGCCCGCCCGCGGTGACCCGGCCGCGTTCGAGGCTGTCGTGGAAGACGACCCCACCCTGACCGGCGCCCCAGCGCACGTCGCGGGAGAAGTGGGCGGCGTTGCTCATGCTCTCGGCGCCACCGGCGATCACCAGCTCGGCGTCGCCGGACGTGACCTGCCGGGCGGCGTACAGGATGGACTGCAGGCCGGAGCCGCAGCGGCGGTCGATGGTGAGGCCGGGCACGGTGATCGGCAGGCCGGCGTCCAGCGCCACCACGCGCCCGAGGGCCGGGGCCTCGCTCGTCGGGTAGCAGTGCCCGAGGACGACGTCGTCGATCACGTCCGGCTCGATGCCCGTGCGGGCGAGCAGGCCGCGCAGCGCCTGCGCGCCGAGCTCGGCCACCGGCACCGCCTTGAGCGATCCGCCGTAACGGCCGATCGGGGTACGCACGGGCTCACAGATCACAGCGTCACGCACAGTGCACTCCTGCTCGATGGGGGTACGGCGATCACATCGACCGCCCGCCGGTCACCTCGATGACCGTGCCGGTGAGGTAGCTCGCCAGGTCGGAGGCGAGGAAGAGCACGACCGCCGCGACCTCCTCGGGCTCGCCGGCGCGGCCGAGCGGGATCTCGCTCATCTTGGCGTCCCAGATCCGCTGCGGCATGGCCTCGGTCATCGGGGTGCGGATGAGTCCCGGCTGGACGGCGTTGACGCGCACGCCGCGTGGCGCGAGCTCCTTGGCGGCGGCCTTGGTCATGCCGACGATGCCCGCCTTGGCGGCCGAGTAGTTGGTCTGGCCGATGTTGCCGACCTTGGCGGACAGGGACGACATGTTGACGATCGCCCCGCGCCCCTGCTCACGCATGATCGGGGCCGCCGCGCGCAGCCCGTGCCAGCAGCCCTTGAGGTGCACGCCGATGACGTCGTCGAACTGCTGCTCGGTCATCTTCCGCAGGGTGGCGTCGCGGGTGATGCCGGCGTTGTTGACCAGCACGTCGAGGGAGCCGAAGGAGTCGACGGCGGTCGCCATGAGCCGGTCGACGTGCTCACCGTCGCGGACGTCGCAGACCGCCGCGGCGGCGACCTCGGCCCCGCCCAGCTCCTCGACGGCGGCGGCGAGCCGGGCCTCGTCGAGGTCACCGAGGACGACCCGGGCCCCCTGCGCCACGAACGTCCGCGCGATGGCCAGCCCGATCCCCTGGGCGCCGCCCGTGACGACGGCGGTGCGGCCGTCGAGCAGCCTGCTCACGTCGGGGCCCGCGCTCAGGCCCACCGGTGTCGGACTGCCCGGTGTCGGACCGCCTGCGGTCGGATTGCCTGGTGTCGGGCCGCCCGGTATCGCGCTGCCTGCGGTCGGGCTGCCTGCGGTCGGGCTGCCTGCGGTCGGACCGGTCATCGGCGGGCCGCCGCGGCGCGGAGGAGCTGCCTGGCGATGATCACCTTTTGGACCTCGCTGGTGCCCTCGTAGATGCGGTAGAGGCGGGCGTCGCGGTAGAAGCGCTCGACCGGCACCCCGTGGATGTAGCCGCTGCCGCCGTGGATCTGCACCGCGCGGTCGGCGACGCGGCCGACCATCTCGCTGCAGAAGAGCTTGGCGCTCGACGGCGCGATGCGGCGGTCGCTGCCGTCGTCGTAGGCCTCGGCGGCGGCCAGGACCAGCGCCCGGCCTGCCAGCAGGTCCGTCTGTGACTCCGCGAGCATGGCCTGGACCTGCTGGAACTCGCCGATGACGGTGCCGCCCTGTTTCGCGGTGGCGGCGTACGAGACGCTCTCGTCGACGAGCCGGCCGGCCATGCCGACGCAGCAGGCCGCGATGTGCAGGCGGCCCTTGGCCAGGGAACGCATCGCGGCGGCGAAGCCTTCGCTCTCGACCTCGCCGACGAGACGGGAGGCGGGCACCCGGACGTCGTCGAAGAAGATCTCGGCCGTGGTCGAGCCGCGCTGGCCCATCTTCTTGTCGCGCGGTCCCACGGTCACGCCGGGCGCGTCGGTGTCGACCACGAAGACCGAGATGCCCTCGGCTCCGGGGCCGCCGGTGCGGGCGAAGACCATGAGGATGTCGGACCAGCCGGCGTTGGTGATGAAGCGCTTCTGTCCGTTGATGACGTAGTCACCGCCGTCGGCGACGGCGGTCGTGCGCAGGCCGCTGGGGTCGGAGCCGGCCTCGGCCTCGGTCAGCGCGAAGGCCGCCACGCACTCGCCGGCGGCCATCCTGGGCAGGAACTCCTGCTGCTGCCGCTCGGTGCCGAAGTTGACCAGCACCTGCCCGGCGATGCCGTTGTTGGTGCCGAACATCGAACGGAAGGCCGGGGTGGTGTAGCCGAGCTCCATCGCCAGCCGGGCGTCCTGGAGGGCGGTGAAGCCCAGTCCGCCGTACTCCTCGGGCAGTGCGTAGCCGAACAGGCCCATCGCGGCCGCGTCGCGGCGGATCGCCTCGGGGATCTCGTCGGTCTCCTCGATGAGGTCCTCGGCGGGGACGACCACCTCACGCACGAAACTCCGGACTGTGTCGAGCACGGAGGCGAACTCTCCGCTGTCCATCCACGCCCCTTCCCTGAGGCCACCCTGATAGTTAATAATAGTAATCATAGCATAGATGAGGTTTCGGACATCGATCCAGCGAGTAGGTGCGGGCATGAACGGCTACCTCGATCCCGAGCTCACCGAGCTCGCCCGGTCGCTGGTCCCGACCGACATCGGCGATCCAGTGGCGGCGCGCGAGCGGCTGGCCCGGGCCCGCGCCGCCCGCCCCGAGTTCGTGACGCCTCCCGGGCTGGTCCGGGGTTCCCTGACCGTGCCCGCGAACGGCTCGCGCCCGGCGGTCCGCTGCCTGACCTTCCAGCCCGTCGCCCAGGCGGGCGCGCGGCCGAACGCCCCGGCGGGTGCCCCGGCGGACGCACGGGCCGACGCACGGGCGGACGGGCGGGGGGCGATCGTTTACCTGCACGGCGGGGGGTTCGTCATGGGGGACGCCGACGGCGATCCCGTCCTGCCGGCGCGGCTGGCCGAGGCCACCGGCGCTCTCGTGCTGTCGGTCGACTACCGGCTCGCCCCCGAGCACCCCTACCCGGCGGCCGTGAACGATGGGTGGGCCGTGCTGCGCCACGTGGCCGAGCGCGCCGCTGACCTCGGCGTCGACCCGGCGCGCGTCGTCGTGGCGGGAGCGAGCGCAGGCGCCTGCCTCGCCGCCGCGCTCGCCGTGAAGGCGCGCGACGAGGATGGCCCGCGGCTCGCCGCCCAGCTGCTCGACATCCCCGTGCTGGACGACCGGGCGATCACGCCGTCGTCGCGGCTGACGGACAGCCCGATGTGGAACCGCGCGAACCTGCTCGACAGCTGGCGTCACTACCTTCGCGACCTCCCACCGGGCCAGGCGGTTCCGCCGTACGCCGCGCCCGCCAGGGCCGCCGATCTGTCCGGGCTGCCACCAGCGTACGTCTCGGTGTGCTCGCTGGACCCGCTGCGCGACGAGGGCATCGCCTACGCGCAGCGGCTCACCGACGCGGGGGTTCCCACCGAGTTGCGGCTCTACCCGGGCACCTTCCACGGCGCGGTCAGCACCTTCCCGGACACCTCCGTCACCCGGCGCGCCCGCGCGGACCTTCTCGCGGCGGCCCGCCGCCTGCTGTCCGTGACGTGACCGCCCGCCCAGGCAGCAGCCCGTTCGAACAGAAGGAGATGCGATGACCACGTCCCGGCCGCCCACCAGCGGTGCCGCCGCTGAACCGGACGGACCTGTCAGAGCCCGCGGCCTCGACGGACCCAACGGCGATCCCCTGGACGCGGTGCGGGGGATCGTGCCGCTCGTGATCGAACGAGCCGGGCAGGCCGAGCGTGACGTCCGCGTCGACGACGAGGTGATGGAGCGGCTCGTCGCCGCGGGCACGATGACGCTGATGGCGCCGCGCGAGTACGGCGGCGCCGAGGCCGAGCCGTCGGTCCTCATCGACGTCATCCAGGAGCTGTCCCGGGCCGACGGCTCGACGGGCTGGGCGGTGATGGCGAGCATGAGCGGCACCGGCACGATGCTCGCCCTGCTGCCCGAGCAGGGCGCCCGCGCGATCGCCGGGAGCCCGAACCCGATGTGCGCCGGCCAGGCTCCTCCGGCGGGCACCGCGCGGCGCGTGCCGGGCGGGTTCGAGGTGCGGGGCCGGTTCGCGTTCGCGAGCGGGTCGTCGCACGCGGGCTGGTTCCTCGGCGGCTACCGCGTCCTCGACGAGTCGGGCGAGCCGGTGCTCGACGCCGCCGGCCGGCCGTCGACCGCGATCGGCGTCGTCCCGCGCGCCGGGGTGGAGCTGCTCGGCGGCTGGGACGTCATGGGGCTCGTCGCCACCGGCAGCTACGACTACGAGGTCGTGCCGCAGTTCGTCGATGAGGGCTTTCTGCGGGTCGACGGCATGGACGCGCTGCGCGGCGGCCCGCTCTACACCATGGGCCTGAAGTCGTTGCCGGGCGTGGGGCATGCCGCCTTCGCGCTCGGCGTGGCGGAGCGGGCCCTGGAGGAGTTCGCCGTGCTGGCGGCCGTGAAGAAGCGGCCTCCGTCGGGCCTGCTGAACGGGAACGTCGCCGTGCAGCGGGACGTCGCGCAGTGGACCGCGCGCTACCGGGCGGCCCGCGCGTTCACGCACGACGCGTTCACCCGGCTCTACGAGGTCGCGCGCGACGGCGGCGAGCGGACGCCGGCGCTGCAGGCGGACTGCCGGGTGGCCGCCACGCACGCCGTCTACACGGCCGCCGAGATCACCCGCGAGGTCTATCTGGCCTCCGGCAGCGAGGGATTGCGCGACGGCCACGCCATCCAGCGCTGCTTCCGCGACGCCCACGCCGCCAGCCAGCATCTGTTCACCGCCGAGCACACCTACGTCGACGCCGGCCGGATCTACCTCGGCACCCCCGGACTGACCCCGCGGCACACCGAGGTCATGACCTACACGTTCGCGCCCCCGCTGCCGGCCTGACCGCGGCCCGCGACGGGAGCCCCCGCCCTGCGCGCACATGGCGATGACCTGCCCGGCGGGCGGGCAGGTCATCGGACGGAGCCGAGACGAATCGGCGAGGTCACCGGCGGAGGCGACGCGAATCGGCGGGAGCGGCGCGAATCGGCCGGGGCGACGCGGATCGGCCGGGGCGACGCGGATCGGCGGGGTCACCGGCCCATGCAGGCGTCCTTGATCCGTTCCAGGTCGTCGATCTCGCCGACCGGCGAGCTGACCACGACCTTGCCGATGTCGATCACCGTCACGTGGTCGGCGACGTCCACGGCCGCCTCGACGGCCTGCTCGACGAGCAGGATGGCCAGGCCGGATTCCTTGAGCGCCGAGACGCGCGCCATGACCTCGGCCACGACCGACGGCGCCAGGCCGCCCGACGGCTCGTCCAGCATGAGCAGGCGCGGCTTGGCCATCAGGGCCTGGCCGATGGCCACCATCTGCTGCTGGCCGCCGGACAGCGATCCGGCCGGGTCGTCGCGCTTGTCGTGCAGGATCGGGAAGAGCTCGTAGATCCTGCCGAGCTCGTTCTCCAGCGCCCTGCGGCGGAGTTTCAGGCTGTAGCCGCCCAGCAGCAGGTTCTCGCGGACGGTCTGCGTGCGGAAGACGCGCTTGCCCTCCTGGACGTAGCTCACGCCGAGGGCGACCCGGCCGTGGGCGGCGACGCTCTCCAGCGACCGGCCGTCGTAGGTCATCGTGCCGCCGTGCACCGGGTTGAGCCCGGCGACGGCCCGCAGCGAGGTGGTCTTGCCGGAGCCGTTGCGGCCCAGCAGGACGGTGATGCGGCCGGGCCAGACCTGGAACGAGACGTCCCAGACGGCGCGCAGGTCGCCGTAGCCGGTCGCCAGGTGCTCGACCGTGAGCAGGGGGTCGGTCATCGGATTTCCTTCGCTGGAGACCCCGGGCTTCAGGCGTGGGGAGGAGGTCACGTGGTCTCCTGTCGGGCCGCGGCCGAGATGACCGAGTCGTCCAGCTGCACGTCGGTGTCACTGGCGCCCAGGTACTCGTCGCGTACGCGGGGATCGTTCGCGATGTCGGACGGCGTGCCGGAGGCCAGCACCGAGCCGCGTGCCAGGACCACGATCTCGTCGGCCAGTGACAGCACCAGGCCGAAGTTGTGCTCGACCAGGATGATGGTGCAGCCGGCGTCGCGGATCCGGCGGATCACCCCGGCCAGGGTCTCGACCTCGCCCTCGTCCAGGCCGGACGCGGCCTCGTCGAGGAGCAGCACCTTGGGCTCGGCCACCAGGGCGCGGGCGACCTCCAGCATCCGTCGCATGCCGAGCGGCAGCGTGACCGCCTCGGTGTCGGCCACGTCCTCCAGGCCGACCAGCCTGAGCATCTCGTCGGCCCGCTGCCGGTCGCGCCGCTGGATGGCCCGGAAGCGGGGCGTGCGCAGGATCGCGGCGGCGAACGACATGCCCTCGACCGTGTAGCGGCCGGAGGCCACGACGTCGCGGACCGTGATGCCCGGCGGGATCAGCGGGGTCTGGAACGTCCTGGCCACGCCCAGCCGGGCGATGCGGTGGGTCGCCGCCGTCCGGATCGGGGTGCCGTCCAGGGTGATCTCGCCCGCGTCGCGCCGGTAGTAGCCGCAGACGAGGTTGAGCAGGGTCGTCTTGCCGGATCCGTTGGGGCCGATCAGCGCCGTGACGCGGCCGGGTTCGGCGCGCAGCGACACGTCGGTGAGCACCTGGTTGCCGCCGAAGGCCTTGGACACGGCGGTGGCCTCCAGCAGGCCGCCGTCGATGCGGTGGATGGCCTCGCCGTCGCCCGCCTTCGACGGCCCGCGCCCGGCGAGGCCGGCGGCCCGGTCGAGGCGGGCGACGAACGTGCGGGCCACCCCGGCGACTCCGCCGCTCATCAGGACGCCGCCGATGAGCAGGAACAGCCCGAAGAAGACCAGCGAGTACTCCTGGAAGCTGTCGGACTGGGAGCTGGCGTACTCGACGACCGCGGCGCCGAGGATGGCGCCGTAGACGCTGACCGACCCGCCCAGGATGGAGGCGGCCAGCGCGCCCGTCGCGACGTGGAAGCCGAACGCCTCCAGGGACACGAACAGGTCGAGGTTCGCGAAGAGCGCGCCGGCGAGACCGGCGGGGATGGCGCCGGTCGCGTAGCCGCTGAGTTTGACCCGGAAGACGGACATGCCGACCGAGGAGGCCAGCACCGGGCTCTGCTTGAGCACCTGGAACGCGATGCCGTGACGGGACGCGATGATGTTGCGGAACGCCGCGAACCACAGGATCGTCACGGTCACGACGGTCAGGTAGAAGTGGGTCGGCGTGAGCTCGAACCCCAGCAGGGTGGCGCCGGGGATCCCCGACAGGCCCAGCTGGCCGCCCGTGTGCTCTTCGAAGATCGACACGATGTCGGGCACCAGCAGGACGAGGAAGAACGACGTCATGGCCAGTGACCAGGAGCCCAGGCGCAGGCCCGGGATGCCGGTGATGATCCCGACGACGAGGGCCGCCAGGCCGGCGGCGAGCAGCTGGACCAGGATGTCGGTCACGCCCGCCATCGCGATGATGCCCGCGGTGTAGGCGCCGGCCGCGTACATGGCCACCTGGCCGATCGCGAGCTGGCCGGCGTATCCGAGCGAGAGGTTGAGACCGCTGACGATGAGCGCGAGGATGAGCGTCAGCTCCACCTGCCTGGTCACCGAATATTCGGGCTGCAGGGCGGGGAGCACCAGGAGGAACACTCCCAGTGTCGCGGGATAGACCCACGACGGCACCGCCCTGAGCGTCTTCCACCAGTTCACCGTCGTCAAACCGTCCGTTCCTGTGTCTGACCGAACAAGCCCGTCGGGCGGAGCATCAGCACGAGGATGAGGATCAGGAAGACACTCAGGTTGCTGAACTCCGAGCCGAGATACCGGGCGGCGTGCTCCTCGACCAGGCCGACCACGAAGCCGCCGACCAGTCCGCCGTAGAAGCTGCCGAACCCGCCGATGGCGAGGGCGACGAAGCCCTTGAGGGCGAGCGCCGATCCGAGCGTGGCCACGGCGAAGGTCTTGGGCCCGATGAAGAAGCCCATCAGCCCGGCGAGCAGGCCGGTGATGGCGAACGCGGCGAACGCGAGCTTGCGCACGTTGATCCCGCGCAGCACGGCCGCCTCGTCGTCCTGTGACATGGCGACGATCGCCAGGCCGCTCATCATCCGGCGGTTGTAGAAGTGGATGACGGCGACGAGCACGACGGACAGCACGATCAGGCCGAGCTCGAAGGAGTAGAGGCGTCCGCCGAAGAGGGTGATCGCCTCCTTGGCGCCGAAGAACGGGACGTCCAGCGGCTGTGACCCCCAGATGAGCTGGGCGAGGCCGGTGAGCACGGTGCCGAAGCCGAGCGTCGTGATCAGCTGGGTCTGGTGGTCGGCGACCGGGCGGACCGCGACCCTCTCCAGGATCGCGGCCACGAGCATGACCACGATCATCGCCAGCCCGACGACGACGATCGCGGGCAGTCCGAGGGTCACATGGCCGGTGTACGCGACGAAGGCGCCGATCATCATCAGCTGCGCCTGCGCGAAGTTGAACGAGCGCGACGCCACGAAGACGATGTTGTAGCCGATCGCCACCAGCGCGTACACCGCGCCAAGCGACAGTCCTGCGTAGATGAGCGTCATTTCGCTAATTTCCCGGCGAGCCCAGCTGGCCGTTCACGATGGGACCCGGCGCGGCGAAGGAGTGGGTGTCGACCGGGAGCTTCGGCTCGTGCGAGTCCGCCGAGTACGGGTAGGTCGCGTAGATCGCGGTACCGGCGCCCTCGGTTACCTTCGGGTCCTCCAGCGCCTTGGCCATGGCCGCCGGGTCGGCGCTGCCGGCGCTCTTGGCCGCGGCCGCGATGAGCAGGATCGCGTCGTAGCTGAGGCAGTTGTTCATCGACCCGTTGATCTTGCCGATCGCCGTCATCGCCTTGACGGCCTTGTTCGTGGCCTCGGCCGCCGGGTCGTACACCGTGCTCTTGGTGACCTCGAGCGTGAGGTTCTTCAGGTCCGGCGAGCCGAGCAGGCCCACGGGCGGCTCCTGCGTGATCAGCGGCGTGGAGGACACCGACGTGTCGCCCAGCAGCGGGACGTCCCAGCCGAGCTTGGTGATGCCCTTGAGGACGTAGCCGGCCGGGGCTCCGTAGGCGTTGAAGACGACCACGTCGGGGGCGGCGTCGCGCAGGGTGGAGATCTGGGCGGTCATGTCGAGCGCGGCCGAGTCGTACTCGACCGCGACGACCTCGTAGCCGGCCTTCTTGAAGGTGGTCTCGGACAGCTCGCCGAACGTCTTCGCGTAGGCGGAGTTGCCGTGCAGGATGCCGATCTTCTTGTAGCCCTTGGCCTCGAACTCCGGCAGGTAGCCGTCGACCACCACCTGGGGCGAGGCGGCCAGGTTGAACGCCAGCGGGTGCTGCTTGGGGTCCGCGGTCGCCGGGATGTTGGCGGCGTTCATGAAGAGGATCTTGTTCTGGTTGAGGATCGGCGCGACGGCGGCGCTGACGTTGGAGCCGGCGCCGACGATGTAGGCGTCGGGCTTCTTCTTCGCGAGCTGCGCCCGCAGCGCGCTCAGCGCCTTCGTCGGGTTGGCGTTGTCGGGCGATTCCAGGAGCTGCACCTGGCGTCCGTTGACGCCGCCGGCCGCGTTGACCGTCGCGACTCCCGCCTTCGCCGAGACCAGGGCGGTCAGCAGCTGGTCGGTGACCGGTCCGGCGTCGGCGCCCGCGCTCATCATGATGACGAAGGGTTCGTTCGCCTCCGTCGCTCCCGCGTCGTCCGACGTGCCGCACGCGGAGAGCACCAGCGTCGCGGCGGCGAGCAGCGCCGCCCACCGAGCCTGTCGAGCCTTCATCGGATCCTGCCCATCTTTACTATGATTGAATCCTATAAATCATAGGCTGGCATGTGTGAGGCCCCGGTGGCAATGCGTCAGGCGATAAATTCGCGGACGATCACCAGGTCAACCCGGAGTCAGGCGCGTGGTCTGCTCGGCGACGGCGACCAGCGAGGTCCCTGCCGACCACATGACGACCCTGCCGACGGCGGTGCGCCCGGCGCACGCCACCAGGCTCACCTCCAGCAGGATCCACTCCGCCACCGGCCCGCCCAGCACGCGCAGCGAGGCGCTGACCGTGGCGACCCGGGCCAGCCAGGGAAAGGCCCGGCGCAGCAGGTAGGGCACATGGTCGCTGACCACCGCCAGCCGCACCTCGCCGGCCAGGTCGCAGCGCACGCGGGCCCACAGCAGCGCCGACCCGGCGACGCCCGTTCCGGCCTCCTCATGGGCGAGGCGCACGTCGAGCAGGCCCGCCGTCGAGGTGCCGGGCCCCGACAGGTACGAGCGCTCGGGGCAGTCCTCCGGCGGCGGGACGCGGGGCGGCCCACCGGCGTGCGCCACGGGCCCGGCCGCCGCCGGTCCGGCCACCGCCGTACCGGTGAGGGCCGTCCGCCCGCCGTCCACGGCGTCGAGCCGGTAGTGCCCGAGCGACCGGCCCGCCGCGAGCAGCTCGCAGCCCACCTCCAGCCGGGCGCCCTCGGCGACCGGGCGCAGATAGCTCACCGACAGGTCGCTCAGCCGGCGGCCCGCCGACCGCTGGGCGACCTCGGCGAGCAGCCCGAGCCCCCAGCCGCCGAAGAGGATGCCGTGGGCGCAGATCTCGGCGCCCACCGTCACGCCGGCCCCGGCGTCGAGGCCGCCCCGGGGCCAGCCGGGGGTGCTCACGGCGTCGCCTGACCGCTGCCGTGGGCCCCGCCGCCGTCTCCGTCCGCGACGGGCGCGCGCAGCTCGCCCTTCAGCACCTTGCCACTGGCGTTGCGCGGCAGCGTGGCGACGAACTCGACGATCCGCGGCACCTTGAAGTTCGCCATCCGCTCGCGCGCCCAGGCGATGATCTGCCCGGCGTCGGCCTCGGCGTCCCTGCGCGGCACGACGTAGGCCTTGGGCACCTCCCCCAGCCGCTCGTCCGGCACGCCGACGACGGCGACCTCGACGACCGCCGGATGGCGGGCGAGGACCTGCTCCACCTCGGCCGGCGACACGTTGAACCCGCCCACGAAGAACAGGTCCTTGAGCCGGTCGGTGATCTTGAGGTTGCCGTCCGCGTCGAGCGTCCCGATGTCGCCGGAGCGTAGCCAGCCCTCGGCGTCGATCGCCTCCTCGGTGGCCGCCGGGTCCTCCCAGTAACCGGGCGTGACGTTGGCGCCGCGGATCAGCACCTCCCCCGGTTCGCCGGCAGGCAGGTCCCGGCCGCGAGGGTCGACGATCCGGAGCTCGATGCCCGGCAGGGCCCGGCCGTTGCTGCGGGCGATCACGTCCGCCGAGTCGCCCGCGCGGCACATGGTGGCCGTGCCGAAGCACTCGGTCATCCCGTACGCGGTGATGAAGTGCTCGAACGGCAGCTCCGAGCGGGCGCGCTCGACCAGCGCCACCGGCACGACCGCCGCCCCGGTGGCGGCCACCCGCAGCGAGCCGAGCTCGTACGCCTCCCGCTCGGGACTCTCCAGCAGTGAGTAGTAGATCGTGGGCGAGCCGTTCATGACCGAGACGCGGTGCGCCTCGATGAGCCGCATCGCCTCGACGGGGTCGAAGACCGCCATCGGCACGATGGTCAGGCCGTGGAGGAGGCTCGTGATCATCCCGGCCTTGTTGCCGCCCGTATGGAAGAACGGCAGCGTGACCAGGTAGCGGTCGCCGGGCCGCAGCCCCCAGACGCGGCCGTACGTCTGGTAGAGGTCCAGCGAGGGGCCGTGCGGGATCGTCACTCCCTTGGCCCGCCCGGTGGTGCCCGAGGTGAAGATCACCTCCGCCAGGTCGTCCGGCTCCACCGCCAGCGCCGCCTCCCGGGCGGCCTCGGCGGGCACCCGTTCGCCGAGGGCGAGGAACCCGTCCCAGCCGAGCAGGCGCGGGTCACCCGGCGCGCCCGCGCCCAGCATGTCCACCACGACGAGATCGTCCAGGGACGCGCCGCCCTCCTCATCCGGCTCGCGGACGACACCGGCGTAGTCGTAGCCGAGGAAGCCGCCGTCGACGAGAACCGCCTTCGCGCGCACCCGGGTCAGGATCTCGCGGGCCTCGGGGCCGCGGTAGCGGGTGTTGACGGGGACGACGGTCGCGCCGGCGCAGTGCAGGCCGAGCGACGCGACGATCCAGCGGTGGGAGTTGGGCGCCCACAGGCTCACCCGGTCGCCGCGTTCGATTCCGAGCGCGATGGCGGCGCGGGCGACCTGCAGGGCCGCCTCCAGCAGCTCGCGGAAGGTCAGCTCGGTCTCGCCGTCGACGACGGCGAGCCGGTCGCCGAAGCGCTCGGCGCTGTCCATCAGCATCCGGGGGATGGTCCGCTCCCCCACCCTCTCACCGCTCATCGGCCGGCGAACTTCGGCTCGCGCTTCTCGACGAAGGCGCTGAGCCCCTCGCGGAAGTCCTGGCTGCGTGACGAGATCTCCAGCGAGTACGCCTCGGCCGGCAGCTGCTCGCGCAGGGCGGCGTCGGCGGCCTGGTTGATGAGGGCCTTGGTGAGGCCGAGCGCCACCGTGGGCCCGGCGGCCAGCCGGGCGGCGAGCGCGCCGGCCGCCTCACCCGCCTCCCCTTGGCCGGTGACCTCGTGGACGACGCCCCACTCGTGCGCCGTGGAGGCGTCGAGACGCTCGCCGAGCATGAGCAGCCGGCGGGCCCGCAGTGGCCCGACCGTCCGCGTGGTCAGCCAGGTCGCGCCGCTGTCCGGCGTCATCCCCCGGGTGACGAACGGCTGCCAGAAGGTGGCCGTGGAGTCGGCGACCACGAAGTCCGCGGCGAGCGCGAGCTGGAACCCGATGCCGACCGCGTAGCCCGTCACCGCGCACACGACCGGGATCTGCAGCTCACAGAGCTGGGGGATCAGCCGGTGGGCCTGGGAGGGCAGCCGGCGCTGGATCGCCCCGGGCCGGGGGCGGGTGCCCTGGCCGGCGTTGCGCCCGACGATGTCGAAGCCGCTGCAGAAGTCGCCGCCCGCTCCGGACAGGAGCACGGCGCGCACCCGCTCGTCGTTCTGGGCGAGCTCGAGCGCGTCGACGAGCGCGCGCAGCGATCGGTCGTCCAGCGCGTTGCGCCTGCGCGGATCGTTCAGGCGCAGCGTCAGGACGCCGCCGGTCAGGTCGATCTCGACTCCGCCGACGGAAGGGTACTCACTCAGCATGCAAGCATTATAAAGATGGACTCTTGCCGCGCCAGCCTACCCATACGCTTATTGCTATCTTTACAATGATTAAGCCGTAAGAGGTTGATGAGAGGATGGCGATGAGCACGAGCGTTCCCACCGAGGGCGGGCCCCCCACCCCGCCTTCGGCCGAGCGGCACGACCGGTCACTGGTCGAGCTGCTGGACGACCTCCCCGCGCTCGACGACACCATCGTGGTGCACTCGACCGCCGGCACCCTGAGCCACGCCGGGCTGCGCGCCGCCGTATCGGCGGTGGCGGACGCGCTGACCAAGGCCGGGGCGGGTCCGGGCCATCCCGTGGGCGCGCTGGTCGGATCGGGCATGACCGGGGTCGTCGCGATGTTCGCGGTCTGGACGGTGGGCGCCGTCTACATGCCGATCAACCGCCGCGGCACCGGCCGTGAGGTGGCCGACCTCATCGCCGACACCCCCGTCAGCCTGCTCCTCGGCACCGCCGACGACCTCGACCGCCAGACCGCCGAGGTCCGCGACCTCGGCCTCGGCGACCTCGGCCGGCTCGGCATGGTGGAGCTCGACGAGACGACGTGGAGCGCGGCGGTCCGGCGACCGGTGAGCGCTCCGGCCGCGTCCTACGACGGTGACATCGCCCTGGTCCTGCGCACCTCGGGCACCACGGGCAAGCCCAAGGCCGTGCTGCTGCGTCATCGCAGCACGATCGACGCCCTCGACTCCAGCCTGCGCAAACTGCGCAGGCGTGGTCCCGGCCCCCGTGAGACGCGGCCGACGATCCGGGTCAACCTCATCCCGCTGTCGCTCGCGCTCTGGGCGGGCATCTTCAACACGCTGTTCTCGCTCCGCGCGGGGTTCGGCGTCGTGCTGCTCGACCGGTTCACCCCGCCGGGCTTCGCCGCCGCCGTCCGCACGCACCGGCTCAAGTCCACGGTGCTCGCGCCGGCCATGATCACGATGCTCTGCGACAGTGACGAGATCGACACGCTGGAGCCGCTGGAGATCGTCCGGTCCATCACGGCGCCGCTCTCACCGGCCACCGCCCGGCGCTTCCACGAGCGGTTCGGCGTCCTCGTCCTCAACTCGTACGGGCAGACCGAGCTCGGCGGCGAGGTCGTCGGGTGGACGATCGAGGACATCCGCGGCTTCGGCACGGAGAAGCTCGGCGCCGCGGGCCGCCCCTACGACGACGTCGACCTGCGCGTCCTGGACGAGAACGACGAGGACGTCGCACCGGGTGAGCTCGGCCACATCCACATCCGCTCGCCGTTCCGGATGCGCGGCTACGCCGCCGCCGACGGCTCGTCCGAGCCGCCGGGCGACGACCGGATCGTGGACGGCTTCCTGCGCACCGGCGACATCGGCCGGCTGGACGCCGACGGCTTCCTGTGGATCGAGGGAAGGGTCAGCGATATGATCAACCGCGGCGGTCTCAAGATCTTCCCCGACGAGGTCGAGGAGGTGCTGCGGCGCCACCCCTCCGTGCGTGACGCCGCGGTCGCGGGGGTGCCCGACCGCCGCCTCGGCGAAGTGCCCCACGCCTGGATCGTGCCCCAGTCAGGAGAGATCGACGCCGTGGCGCTCGAAGCCTGGTGCCGCGAGCACCTGGTCGCCTACAAGGTGCCGGTGGCCTTCGCCGAGGTCGAGACGATGCCCCGCTCCGACGTGGGCAAGCTGTTGCGCCGGCAGTTGCGGGCCACTGTGACTCCGCCGGAAGTTACGCTGTAGTCCTAATGATTGTATGATTGACGCCGGGGTTATACGCGACATTGACAGCGCCAGTCCGACGCAGGGTCGGTGTCGCCATCACGTTCGGAAGGGGTCCTGTGCGACAGCTACGACAGCCGCGCCTGGCAGAGATCGTCGCCGCCAAGTTGCGCGACGACATCCTTGCAGGCCGGTTGACGGAGGGCGACAGCCTGCCCCGTCAGGAGCATCTCTTCACGGAGTTCCGGGTCAGCCTGCCCGCCGTGCGCGAGGCCATGCGGATCCTCGAGACCGAGGGCCTCGTCTCGGTCCGGCGCGGCAATGTCGGCGGCGCCGTCGTCCACCTCCCCACCCCGCAGCGCATCGCCCGCACGATCAGCATGGTGCTGCAGACGCGGCGCACGAACATGGCCGATGTGAGCGGCGCCCTGCTCCACCTCGAGCCCACGTGCGTCGCGCTCTGCGCCGAGCGGCCCGACCGCGCCGAGACGACCGTGCCCGCGCTGCGCCAGGTCATCGAGGAGCAGCACGAGGCCTTCGACGACCCCGAGCAGTTCCCCATCCGGGCCCGGCGCTTCCACGAGAAACTCGTCGAGACCTGCGGCAACGAGACGATGATCGTCATCATCGGCTCCCTGGAGCTCATCTGGACCGCCCACGAGTCCACCCTGTGGTCGGAGGCCTCGCTCAACGAGGAGACCGACCCCGACTCGCCGATGGCCCGCAAGTCCCGGCGGGCGGCGCTTCGCGACCACGAGAAGCTCGTCGACGCGATCGAGGCCGGCGACGGGGCGCGGGCCGTCAAGCTGGCCAGCGCCCACCTGGCGGCGACGAGGCGGTCGAGCCTCGGTTCGGCCGACGGCGACGTCGTCAACACCGACCTGCTCGACAACCTCGACTACTCCGCCTCCCGCTGAGGCGGGCGGCTCCGGAGACCGACGGCTCACGGCCTGGACCTATCACGTCGGGTGGGGTTCGGCTCCGCTCGACCACGCCTGCCAGAGCTCGGTGTACCGCCCGCCGTGGGCGAGCAGTTCGGTGTGGGTTCCCTGCTCCACCACGGTCCCTTCGTGCAGGACGAGGATCCGGTCGGCGGCCTCGGCCTGGGTGAGCCGGTGGGCGATGATGAGGGCACCCCGTCCGTTCGTGGCGGCGAGGGCGGCCTTTTCCAGGTCGCGGGCTCCGGCTGAGCCCGCTTCGGCGGTCGCTTCGTCGAGGACGACGAACCAGGGGTCGGCGAGCAGGACCCTGGCCAGTGCGATCTGCTGCGCCTGGGCGGGGGTGAGCGGCTGTCCCCCGTCACCGATCCGGGTGTCGAGGCCGCCGGGAAGCGCCGCCGACCAGCCGTCGGCGCCCACGGCCCCCAGCGCCGCGAACAGCTGCTGGTCGTCCGGGTCGGCGGCGGCCAGGGTGAGGGCGTCTCGCAGGGTTCCGGCGAAGACGTGGACGTCCTGGCTGACCAGGGCGATCCGGGTGCGGATGTCCCTCGGGTGCAGGGTCTCGTAGGGGTGACCGGCCAGTGAGACCGCGCCGTCGGTCGGTGTCAGGACACCACGGGCGATCGCGCCGAGCGTGGTCTTGCCCGCGCCGGTGGCGCCGACCACGGAGACCCGTTCGCCGGGGGCGATGGTGAGGGAGGTCGGCGCCAGCACGAGGTGCCCTGGCGTGTAGGAGTGGCTGACGGAGTCGAGCACCAGCGGGCCCGGCGCGGTGGGGGCGATCGTCCGCTGAGCGGGGCGCGGGAGCTGGGTGACGCCCACGAGGCGGGCGAGGGCCGCACCGGTCGACTGCAGCGAGTCGAAGACGGTCAGCAGCGCGCCGATCGGGTTGAACAGCCGGTGGAAGTAGAGCGCGGCGGCGGTGACCGCGCCGACGGACACGGCGTCGGCACGCACCAGCAGGAATCCGGTGGCCAGCACCGAGCCGAGCCCGATGAGCTCGGCCCGGTTGGATCTGGCGAAGAACCGCGTCAGCAGCCGGAACACCGTGAGGCTCAGGTCCCTGGCCCGTGCCGAACGGTCATCGACGATCGTGAGCCGGCGGTCCTCGTGGCCGAAGGCCCGCAGGGTCGCCGCGCCGTGCAGGCCGCCGACGAGCGCTTCGGTCAGCTCGCCCTGGGCGATGCGTTCCTCGCGGTAGAGCGGACCCGAGCGGGGCAGGTACCAGCGCAGGCCCAGCACGTAGAAGGGCGCCGCGACGAGTCCGGCGAGCCCGAGCCGCCAGTCGAGGGCGAACAGGCCCACCGTCGTGAACCCGATGAGGACCACCGAGTTCACCAGCAGGGGCACGATCTCGCCCAGGGCGTCCGCCACGGTGCCGGCGTCGTCGCCGACCCTGGAGATCAGGTCACCCGTCCCGGCCGCCTCGATCCGCTGGGCGTCGAGGTGCAGGGCGGTGTCCAGGACCTCCTCGCGGAGTTCGGCCAGGGCGGGCTCGCCGGCCCGGGCCAGCAACGCGATCGAGGCGGCGGTGAAGAGGGCGCCCAGCACGGCGGCCACGGCGATGGCCACGGCGTACGGCGCGATCGACGGCTCGCCGGCGGCGACGGCGTCGACGATCCTGCCGAGCATCCATGGCGGCACCACGGAGCACACGCCGACCAGGACGAACGCGACGACGGCGGCCGCCAGCGGCCGCCGGTGCCGGGAGACCAGCCGCCGGGCGTACCGGGAGGTGTCGCGCCAGGACGCGATGGGGAGCAGTTCTCGGCTCATCGCAGTACCAGCTCACGGTAGTCCGGTGCCGCGACCAGGTCGCGGTGGGGGCCCTCGGCCACCACCGCGCCGCCGCGGACCAGGAGGACCCGGTCGCACCGCGCCAGGAGCGCGGGTGAGCAGGTCAACAGCCAGGTGGTCAGCCCGGACGCGGGAGGGTGCCGCAGGTCGCGGATGCCGGCGGCGATCCGCTGTTCGGTGACGGCGTCCACGGCCGTGGTGGGATCGTGCAGCACCAGGATCGGCGCCCGCGAGGCCAGGGCTCGGGCGAGCGCGACGCGCTGGCGCTGCCCGCCCGAGTAGGCGGCTCCGCCGGAGGTCACCGGCCGGTCGGCCCCGCCGGAGTCGGGACCCGCGACGTCGTCGGCGGCAGAGGCGGACAGGACGGCGTCGAGCTCGCCGTCGTCGAGGGCACGGGCCGGGTCGATGTTGCTGCGGATGGTTCCCTCGAACAGGTCGACGTGGTGAGGGCTCACCACCAGGTGGGCGCGCCGGGCCGCGGTCGAGAGCTGGTCGAGCGGGACGCCGTCCAGCGTGATCGAGGCCGAACCGACGGCGAGCGTGTCCATCAGCTCGCTCGCGCACGCGGGGTCCTCGATCGCCAGGCCCAGCATTTCGCCGGGCCGGGACAGCACGCTCAGGCCCGACAGGTGCCGTCCGGTCAGCCCCTCCAGACGCAGCGCGGCACCGGTCGCGGGAAGGGCCCGGGTCCCCTCCTTGACCAGGGGCGAGGCGGTGAGGTGGCGGAGGATGCGTCCGGCGGAGGCGTGCGCCTGGGCGGCCTGGGCGCCGATGCCGCCGACCGCCTCGATCGGCTCGGCGAGGTACTGGCTCAGGCCGACCACCGTCACGAGCCCGCCGATGGTGATCTCGCCGGCCAGCGCGAGGTCTCCGGCGAGGAACGCGACGAGGGCCAGGAACACCCCGCTCAGCAGGGTCGTCAGGCCGAGCATCGCGCCGTGGGACTCCGCTCCCCGGATGCCGGCGATCCGTGCCTGACGGCTGACCCGCCGGTAGCGGACCGCCGCCCGGTCCTCCGCGCCGATGCCCTGCAGGACGCGGAGGCCGCGCACCAGGTCGGTGGCGATACCGGTCGCGTACGCCGTGCCGGCCTGCTGGTCCCGGGCCCGCCGGGAGACCAGCGGGGCCAGGACCTGGACCGCGGCCATGACGACGGGCACGCCGAGCAGGACCACGAGCCCCAGCCCGGTGTGGATGCCGAGCAGCACCCACGCGCTGAGCGCCAGAGACGCCACCGCGGCCAGGCTGTAGCCCAGCGACCGCAGCGCGAACACCACGCTGTCGGTGTCGGAGGTGGCGAGCGAAAGCGTCTCGCCGGTGAGCGCGTCGGTGCGCACCCCCCGGGCATGCAGCGCGCGGCGGGCGATCTCGGTGCGGATCCGGTGCCGTTCGCGCTGGATGACGCCGAAGCCCAGCCGGGAGCCGAAGCGGTAGGAGTAGGAGAGCACGCCGAAGAGCACGAGGAGTCCGGCCCCTCCCAGGGCGAGCTGTGTCCAGTCCGAGGTCGCCACCGCCCGGTCGATGATCAGCCCGATCAGCACCGGCACGAGTGTCTCGCAGAGCTGCCAGAGGGTGAGCAGGAGCAGGAAACCCGTCATCCGCGCCTTGTTGCGGGTCACGCCCCGGAGCACGAACCGCCAAGGCGTGGTGTGCGGGCCCGGACCTGGCCCTGCCCCGGCAGGAGCGGGCGGTACCCCGGCCACCTCGATCGGTGGGGGTTCCGCGGCGGGCACTCCGCGCATCGTGAAACTCCTTGAACGGGCCGGGGGAACCGGCGGGTCGCGGCGCAGGGCCCCGGCGGACCAGGAGACCGCCCTGTCCGCCGGCATTCCATTGACTTAGGTTAGCCTTGCCAAAATTAGCAGGGCCGGCCACCTCTGCTTCCCGCCCGCCGCGCGAAACGGAGGGCCCCGCCGGACGTCTGCCGGCGGGGCCCTCCGTTTCGTGTCATCTCCGGTTCGTGTCATCTCCGGTTCGTGTCGTCTCTCCGGTTCGTGTCGTCTCCGGGAGACTCCGTCAGCCCGCCTGGCCGACGGCCTCGGCGCGGATGCCGTCGTCGACCAGCTTCTCGGCCGGGATGATCTCGTCGTAGGTGAGCGTGCCCTTCACCTTCATGAACATCTCCTGCATCTCCGTCAGGGTGCTGGTGTTCACCGTGAGCTTGGGGTCGAAGACGTACAGGCCGCCCTTGCTGATCGTCTCGTCCGGCACCTTCATGAAGGTCGCCAGTGCCGACACGACCTTGGCGTCCTTGCGCCAGTCGCCCAGCATCTGGTTGGTGGCGCAGGCGGTCGCCCGGACGAACTTCACGCCGGACGCCCGGTCGTCCTTGAGCAGGCCGGGGCCGTACATGATGCCGGAGGTGGTGCTCGTGCCGTAGGCCTTCTTGGAGTCGACGAGCGCGTGGGCGACGTCCTGTTCGAGCGCCTTCTGGGTCTCGGGGGCGATGAGGAGGGCTCCCTGGATGCCGCCGTTCTTGAGCGCCGGGACCATGTCGGGCAGCGCGAGCGAGACCAGTTCGACGTCGTCGAAGGTGAGACCGCCGGCTTCGAGGGACTTTCCGAGCAGGTAGGACGTGGCGGTGCCGACGGTGCCGAGGACTCCCACGCGCTTGCCCTTGAGGTCCTCCACCTTCGCCACGCTCTTGCCGCCGAACAGGCCGCTCGGCGCGGCCTCCCCCTCGGGTGTGTTGACCGAGCCCAGCGAGGCGACCATCTTGAGCTCGGCGCCCTTGGCCACCTGGTTGAACATGCCGGCCGAGGGCGACCCGACGTAGGCGTCGAGCTTGTCGGTGGACAGGAAGGCGATCGCGTCCGCCGGATTCTTGATCGGCGTGTACTCGACCGTCAGGCCCTCCTTCTGGAAGCAGCCGAGGGCGTCGGCGACGAAGGCCGGCGCGAGGGAGGCTCCGGAGATGTAGCCGACCTTGAGGGTGCTGGATCCGGCGGCGGGCGCGTCCTTCTCCTCGTCATTGCCACAGCCGGCGAGCACGCCGAGGGCAAGGGCCGAGAGGGCGAACGCGGCCACGGCGCGACTCCGCATCGAGAGCCGAGCGGTCACGGGGGGTTCCTTTCGATGGGTGCGCACCGTCCGGCGGACGACGGCCGCCGGGCCCGGTGCGTTCGTACGGTTGGTCAACGGTTCCAGGGGGTGAGCAGCCATTCGAGGCCTCGGAGCAGCATGCTGGCGATGACGCCGATCACCGAGATCGAGACGATGCCCACGTACATGTGCTCCGGGACCCCGAGGTTCCACGAGTTCCACACCAGGAACCCGAGGCCCGCGTCGGCCGCCACGAACTCGGCGCCGACGATGACGATGACGGCGAGGCCGGAGGCGATCCGCATCCCGGTGATGGTCTGAGGCAGAGCGGCCGGCAGGGTGATGTGCCGCAGGGTCGCCCAGCGTGAGGCCCCGGCCGACCGGCCGACGTCGCCGTAGCGGGGGGACACGCCGCTGACCGCGTCGATCGTGTTGATGAGCACCACGAAGAAGCAGGTGAGGGCGACGAGCAGGATCTTGCTCGTCTCGCCCAGGCCGAAGATGAGCAGGAGCAGCGGGAGAATGGCCAGTTTCGGCACCGTGTAGAGGGCGGCGATCATCGGCTCGAGCGCCACGCGCAGCAGCCTGACCGAGCCGATGAGCAGCCCGAGCACGACCGCGCTGAGGCTGCCGGCCAGGTAGCCGAGGACGATGCGCTGCACGCTGGCGACGACCGACTCCTGGTAGACGCCGCTCTCGATGAGCTCGCCCCAGCTCGCGGCGATGGTCGTGGGAGCCGGGAAGTAGTTGCTCTCCAGCGTCCCTCGGCCCGCCAGGAGCTGCCAGAGGCCGATGAGGACGACGGGGGCCAGGATCGCGAGGCCCCGTTCGACGAGGCGCCGGCGCCTCGCGTACCCGCGTGGGTCGAGCTCGGCCGGTCCGGGGGTGATCGACCGCCAGGTGGCGCCGTCGGCGCGCGGCGTGGTCGCGACGCCGGGGTCGCGGGTCACGGGGGTCATGCGGGCTGAAGTTCCCTTCGCAGTCGGTGCCAGATCTCGTCACGCAGGGCGGCGAAGTCGGGCGAGGCCCGGATCTCGTCGGGGTGACGGGGCCGGGCGAAGGGCACGTCGATCACCGTGGCGATGCGGCCCGGCCGGGCGCTCATCACCGCGATGCGGTCACCGAGCAGCAGGGCTTCGTCGATGGAGTGGGTGACGAACACGACGGTGTTCTGGTGCGCCTGCCAGAGCTCCAGCAGTTTCTCCTGCAGGAGCAGGCGGAGCTGGGCGTCGAGCGCGGCGAGCGGCTCGTCCATGAGCAGCAGCTCGGGCTGGACGGCGAGTGCCCGGGCGATGGCGACGCGCTGCTTCATGCCGCCGGAGACGGTGTCGGGATAGGCGCGTTCGAAGCCGCCGAGGTCGAGCTGGGCGAGCCAGTGGTCGGCGACCCGTCGCGCCTCCGCCTTGCGCATCCCGGTCTGGAGCAGCGGGAAGATCACGTTGTCGCGGATCGTCTTCCACGGGAACACGGAGTAGTCCTGGAACACGACGGCCGACAGCGGCCGCGACGGATCGTCGTGACGCATCTCGATGGTCCCGCTGGAGGGTCGCTCCAGCTGGGCCATGACCCTCAGCAGCGTGGTCTTGCCACAGCCGGAGGGGCCCAGGAGACACAGGAACTCGCCGTCGCGCACGTCCAGCGAGATGTCCGCGAGGGCCTGGACCGAGCCGGTGCCGGTGGGGAACACCTTGCCCACCTGCCGGACCGCGATCTTCACACCGGCTTCGGCGGCGCCGTCTGCGGGAAGTGGTGACATCACGAAGGGCCTCTCTGCGACCGCCGCCGGAACGACGGAAGTCCTAATGAGTTAATGATGTATAAGATACATACCTAACGTGAGGGAGACAAGGGTTTGTGAGCGCGGGCGGCGAGGGAGCCGGCGCCGCCCGCCGTGGCGCGAGGGGCGTTCGCTCAGTCCAGCGCGGAGCGGCGGGAGGCCGCCAGCACCTCCTCCGACACCCGCGACTCGATCTCGTACGCCTGCGCCAGGGTCCCGCGCAGGCCCTCGCCCGCGGCTCGCTTGACACCCCGCACCGCCTCTGGTGAGTTCGCGGCCACCCGCTCGGCGAGCTCCAGGGCGCGCTCCAGCGCGGAGCCGTCCGGCACCACCTCGCCGACGAAGCCCCACTCGCGCATCCGGGCCGCGCCGAAGCGCTCGCCGGTGAGCAGCACCTGCATGGCCGCCGGATAGCCGATCTGACGGGGCAGCCGCGCGACCGAACCGCCGCTCGCGATGAACCCGTGCCGCACCTCCGGCAGGGAGAAGCGCGCCGACCCGGCGGCGACCCGGATGTCGGTCGCGCCGGCGAGCTCCATGCCGGCGCCGAAGCAGATGCCCTCGATCGCGGCCACCACCGGGACGGGCAGCACGACGTCGCGCAGAAGCGCGTGGTGCACCTCACCCCACAGGTCGGCGGCGGGCTCGCCGTGCCCGAGCGCCGCCGCCACGTCGTCGGAGAACGTCGCCAGGTCCGCGCCGGAGGAGAAGTCTGCTCCCCCGGTGACCACGGCGACCCGCGCCCCGCCCGCCGCGACCTCGCGCCAGGCGGCGGCGAGTTCGCGGAAACCGGCCAGGTCGAGCGCGTTGCGGCGGGCGGGCCGGTTCAGCGTGATCTGGGCGACGTACGGGCGGGGTTCGGTGAGCTCGATCATCGTTGTTCCGGCGGTGGTCACAGGAGGACGGGCTTGGTCACGGAGTTGGTGCCACCGAAGCAGAACTGGCTGCGCCCGGCCTTGGCCCCCACGACGAAGAACTCGAAGCAGTCGGCGGACGGGTTGACGGTGACCATCGTGTCGGGGGCGTCGAGCAGCCAGCGCAGCTCCGGGTGGGAGGTCTCGAAGGCGGGCATCGACTGGTTCAGCATCAGCTGGCGGAACGAGATCTTCGTCCGCCGGTGGATGGCCTCGCGAATGTCGGCCGGGGTCCAGCCCGCGGCGGCGAAGACGGCGGCGTGGTCGGGCGCCATCAGCAGCATGTTGGAGAACGTCCCGTGGAACGGGTAGCCGGCGGACAGCGGCGCGTTCTGCTTGATCAGCCAGGCGCCGGCCGCCGGCGTGCCGACCGCGTGGGAGGTCAGCGTCGACCAGCTCTCGATGAGCAGCTCGGGGTCGGAGTTCTGGAAGTCGAAGAACTCGGTCATGCCGTAGGGGACGTTCACTGTGACCGTCGACTGCTCCGGGGAGAAGCCCTGCTGGACCCGCCAGGAGTCCCAGGGGGTGCGCTCCTCGTTCTCGGCGACGCAGGCCGAGAACTTCATCGGGGTGCCGATGGTGTCCATGTCGGTGATGCCGGGGTAGGACAGGCCCACGTTCATCATGATGAGCCGCAGCGCCCTGCCGATGGCGACGTTGACCTCCGAGATCGAGCCGGGGCCGAGCGCGCAGATGCCGCGGTTCATCCCGATCTGGTCGGCGATCGGTCCGGAGACGAGCACCAGCGGCGCCTGCGGCCCGGTCGACATCGCCCAGGTGCGCAGCCCGATCGACGGGTCGAGGACGCACTCCATGGTCGCGAGGATCACCGGCATGGTCTCGGGCCGGCAGCCCGCCATCACCGCGTTCGCCGCGATCTTCTCCACCGTGCCGATGCCGAAGCCCGGGGCGAAGTCGCCCACCACGTGGTCGCCGTCCAGCCCGGACGCCTCCACCATCGCGGCGACCTTGCGCCGGGTCGGCGGCACCAGCGGCATCCCGTCACTCCAGCCGTTGGCCACGAACCTGCGCTGCATCTCGTCGAAGGCGTCGAGCAGGTCGTCACCGCCGAAGTGCAGCTCGGGCGCGCTCTCCAGCACCATCGAGTCGAACTCGGGCAGCACGTCGTAGACGGCCCGCTCGGTGGTCAGGAGGTGGACGACCTCCTCGAAGGAGTCGTCCACCATGTGGTGGATCTCCTCCGTGCTCTTGTTGGAGAAGCAGTCGGGGACGATCACCGGGCAGGCTTCGGGCACACCGAAGGTCTTGGCGCTGAAGCGGGCGTCCTCGTCGAAGATCGCCGCGGTGTAGCCCACGGCGGGCACGCCGCGGCGCTCGACCTCGCAGAGGTCGCGCATCAGCCAGGAGCAGCAGCTGCCGCAGTCGGCCGTGGTGGCGACCATGACGTCGACCCGGTCCTCGATCAGCGCGAGCTGCTCCTCGGACAGGTAGCGGGTGGTGCCGCCGAGCGCGCCCGTCAGCTCCACGAAGGTGACGTCGCGGAACTTCGCGGCGATGAGCTCCCGGGCGCGGTCCAGCGCGTGGAGGCCGTTCTGCTTGCCGTTCCAGTAGAGCGCGACGGTCGCGCCGTCGAGCGTCGAGGGCCGCGCGGCGGGCGGAAAGCGGTCACCATCGGCGTGCGACCTGGGCGTCGCGACCGGGTTGACGATGGTCAGCCGGGCGTTCACGGGAGTACCTCCATCACGAGTTCGAGCCCCGGCGCACGCCGGCGCAGCGTTTCGGCCATGAGCTGCCGCAGCTCCTGCTGCGGCAGGACGCAGACATCGTCCTTACAGTCGGGGCCGGCGCTGCCGGGCCGGTAGCCGACGCGGATCAGGTCACCTTCTTCCGCCAGCAGGACGACCTCGCCGCCGTCGCGGCGGACCATCCGCTCGAACTCGGCGACGAGCTGCGCGCCGATCGACGTCACCGCCATGATCGCATCCTCCGTTCGTGTGTTCGTCGTGTCCGAATAATCCAGGAACCTAGTCTTTGTACGCACTACGGTCAATGGACGGACACGGTCGACAATCAAGGCGCCTGGTCAGAGCGGTCTCCTTCCAGGCGCTCGCAGCTATGATTTACATCATTACTATGATAGAGTCGCGCAATGTCCGACGCCAGCCCCACGCACGACCACGTGCTCATCCGGGATCTCATCGGGCGCGCCGCGCACCTCGCAGACGAGGGCACGCCCGACGACTACCGCACCCTCTACACCCCCGACGCCACCTGGACCTTCGGCACGAGCGCACAGGAGGGCGTCGACGAGATCGTCGAGGCCACCCGCCTGCGACGCGCCGAGGGGGTCAGCGGGCCGGGCACGGCCACCCGCCACCTGGTCGTCCCCCTGCACGTCACCGTCGACGGCGACACGGCCACCGCGGTGTCCTACTTCCTCTTCTTCACCGACACCACCTCGACGCCCGTGGTCCGTGTCTTCGGCGTCTACACCGACGAGCTGGCCCGCACTCCCGAGGGCTGGCGCATCCACCGGCGCGTGAGCCGTGCCGGATGATCGCCCGAGCCCGCCGTCCCCGCCCGCCCGTCCGGACGGGGCAGGGTCAGGCGGAGCGCGGCCAAGAGGAGCGCTCGGTCAGGCGGGGTCGCCGAACGAGGGCACGTCCGACCAGGCCAGCACCTGGGCGATCTGGCGGGGATAACCGTGCCTGAGCCGCCGCCCGAACTCCCCTTCCAGCTCGCACATGACCTCGCGGGCCCGTACGGCGTCGCGCGCGGCCACGGCCTCGTGCACGGCCCGCAACCGGGCCAGGATCTCGACGCGGTACGGTTCGTCTGGCACGAACCCGGCACTGTTGACGATGGCACGCAGCGCCGGACTGAGAAAGGCGAACAGCTCGTTATGGCTACTTTCGGCGAGGTGCTGCCAGTAGGCCTCGTACGCCGTCGCGAAGGCGCGGATGGAGCCCAGCCCGCGCTCGATCGCGTCGAGGTCGCCCGCCATCCGGGCCACCTCCTCCTCCGTGGCGTTGCGCGCGGCCAGCTCGGCCATGCCGGGCTCGATCACCGTCCTGGCGTCCAGCACCGAACTGAGCGGCGCCCCCGCGAACTGCAGCAGCAGCGCGATGGTCGAGGCGAGGTTGGGCCAGCCCGGCTGGACGATCTCCGGCCCGCCGTGCGGGCCGGGGCGCATGACGATCAGGCCCTGGTGCTCCAGGAAGCGCAACGCCTCCCGGTAGGTGCCGCGCCCCACGCCGTGGCGGCGCATGGCCTCGGCCTCCGGAAAGTAGCGGTCGCCCGGGCCCATGCCGGTGTCGCTCATCGTCTGGACGATCTGCCGGGCCACCTCGAGCGAGAGCTTGGGACGACGCGTGGGCTCGGCGCCGGATTCGGCGTGCACCCCGCGATTCTACGCAGTGCGCGCCGACGCCCCGGACGACCCGGACGCGTCGGACGGCGGCCGCGATGAGCGTGCCGGGGATCACGGGGCTCTGCCACATCGGGTTCGCCGTCCGCAGCATCGAGGAGTTCCAGCGCACCTGGGGCGCCCTGCTGGGCGTCGGCGACTGGCTCGTCCGCGACGTGAACCAGCCCGACGGGCTGCTCCAGCTGCACGGCGAGCTCCTCGGGCCGGCCTCGTCCCGGGTGGCCTTCGCCCGGCTGGCCGACACCGCGATCGAGCTGGTGGAACCGCATGACGGCCGCACCCGCACCTCGGCGTGGCTGGAGGAGCACGGCCCCGGCATCCACCACCTGGCCTTCTGGGTCGACGACCTCGACCTGGCCGTCGCCGCCCTCGGAGACGCCGCCGAGGTGACCTACTCCCCCGCCGGGCGGCGGCCGGGCACGGCGCCGCCGGTGTCCGCGGTGGTGCGCGGGCACGGAGCGCCGCCTCTCACTCCGGAGCCCGCGGGCTTCTGGGCCTACACCGAGGCCCGCGACGCGCGGGTCCCCTGGTGCCTGGAGCTGCTCGACGCCCGCAGCGCGGACGTCGTACGCGCCGCCTTCGGCGACCACCTCGTCTATCCCCGACCGCGACACCCGGTTTCCGGCGACCACCTCGTCCATCCCCCCACCGCGTCACAGGGTCTCCCAGAACCACCCCGTCACGACCACGCCGTCCCCGGAGACCACCTCGCCCGGCCCCGGCCGCGGCCCGAGGACCGGGCCTGATCTCCCCCCACGGCTGAACCACGCTCCAGGAGTTTCGATGAGCAGCACCTCACCCCACTCGATCGACGCGCTCCTCGCCGCGGCGGCCAAGGACGCCGCCGAGGTCACCGCCGTGATCTGCGAGGGGAGCACCCTCTCGTACGCCGAGCTCGACGCGCGCGTCCGGGCCGGGGTGGCCGCCTGGCAGGGTCACGGCCTGCGCCCCGGCGACCGGGTCGCGGTCTGGGCCGTCAACACGATCGACTGCACGGTCGCCATGCTCGCGGCGATCGTCGCGGGCGGCGTCCTCGTGCCGCTCAATCCTCGCTACACCTCCGCCGAGGTGAGCGAGATCCTGCCCCGGGCCGCCTGCCGTTTCGTGGTCGCGCCCGACCGGCTGCTCTCCCGCCGGCCGGCGGAGGAGGCGCTGCCGATCGCCGGCGACGCCGGCGTGGTGACCCTCGGCGAGGACGTGCCGGTGGGCAGCGCCGGTTGGAACGAGCTCGTCGGCCGGTTCGGCCGCGAACCGGCGGTCCCGGTCCCGGCGGGCGACATCGTCACGATCCAGTTCACCTCCGGCACCACGGGCCGGCCCAAGGGCGCGCTGCTCCGGCAGGAGCCGATGGTGTCGACGGCGCGCACCTGGTCGGAGGTGGTCGGCCTCGGACGCGGCGACGTCTATCCGGTGACCTACCCGCTGGCGCACATCGGCGGGTTCAAGACGGGCCTGATCTCGCCGTTCCACGCGCGCGCCACGCTGGTGCTGGTCCCCGTGGTGTCGGCCACGTCGATCGCCGAGGTGATCCGCGCCCACCCGGTCGCGGTCCTCAACGCCCCGCCCGCGCTGCAGCAGTACGTCCTCGCGGCCCGCCGCGCCGGCGACCTGCCGGGCGAGCTCGGCATCCGCAAGGCGGTCATCGGCTCGGCGATCGTGCCGCCCGCGCTCGTCCGCGGCCTCATCGACGACCTCGGCATCGAGGACGTGATCATCGGCTACGGGCTCACCGAGGCCACCGGTGTGTGCACCATGACCCGGCCCGGCGACCCGTTCGACCTGGTCTGCGGGTCCATCGGGCGGCCCATCGACGGTGTGCGGGCCCGGGTCTGGGCCCCCGGCGCGACCGGCGATCCGGTCGTGGGCGAGATCGAGGTCAGCGGCGGCAACGTGATGGCCGGCTACCTGGACGACCCCGAGGCCACGGACGAGGTGATCCACGACGGCTGGCTGCGCACCGGGGACCTGGGCTGGATCGGCGACGACGGCTACGTGCGCATCGCCGGGCGCGCCCGGGACCTCGTCATCGTGGGCGGGTTCAACGTCTACCCGGCCGAGGTCGAGCACGCGCTCGACGAGCACCCGCTCGTGGCGGAGGTCGCCGTCATCGGGGTGCCCGACGAGCGCCTCGGCGAGGTGACGGCCGCCTTCGTGGTGCCCGAAGCCGGCCGCGGCCTCACCGAGGAGGAGCTTCTCGCCTGGTGCCGGGAGCGGCTGGCCAACTTCAAGGTGCCGCGCCATGTCTGGCTCGTCGAGGAGCTTCCGCGCGGCGCGGTCGGCAAGGTCGCCAAGTCCGCCCTCCACGAACTCGCCGAAACCCTGCTCCGCCCGGCCCGCTGAACGACCGGCCGTCAGGCGCGGGTGCGGACCCGGTCGCGGAGGCGGCGGACCGCTTCGGTGAAGCTCGGCTGCCGCATCGACCAGTCCTGGGCGGTCTGTTCGAGGTCGGCGGCCATGCGGGGGTCGGTGAGCGAGCGGCTGAGGCGCATCGTGGCCTTGGTCCGGCGTACCAGCTCGGGGGAACGCCCCGCGACGCGCGCGGTCAGGCGGCGGGACACGCCGAGCAGGTCGTCGTCCTCGACGCAGCGCCAGACGAGGCCGCACCGCTCCGCCTCCTCAGCCGTCACGACGTCTCCGAACAGCACCATCGCGGCGGTGCCCTGCCGGCCGACCCGCTGCTCCATCCGCCACAGGTGACCGCCGCCGGGGTGGATCGCCACGTCCAGGAAGCGCGGGTCGAAGGTGGCGCTCCGCGCGGCCACCACCACGTCGCAGGCCAGCACGAAGTTGACGCCGGCCCCGATCACGGGCGCGTGCACCGCAGCCAGGACGGGCACGGGGAGGGCGGCCAGCGCCCGGAAGCCCGCGTAGACGGCGGTCGGGTCCTCGGCCGGCACGCCGAGCGCGTCGATGTCGCCACCGGCCGAGAAGACCGGGCCCCGGGCACGGAGCACCACCGCCCGCACGTCGCGGTCGTCGCGAACCTCGGCGCAGGCGGCGGCGAGCTGCCCGACGAGCACGGGGTTCAGGCTGTTGCGCCGCTCGACGTCGTCCAGGGTGATCCAGGCGACGTGGTCCTCCGTGGTCACGGTGACGGCCCGGCGTTCGGTCATCGCACTCTCCTTCATGGGACGGCGTACGGACGGCAGGTCCGTTGCCGACGTCGCGAACAAGCCTCTAGAATGGCTCCATTATTTCAATAATAGACAAGATAGTCTCTCGGAGTGGCATGGAGATCGAGCTCACCGCGGAGCAGCGCGCGTTCCGCGAGTCATGCGGCAAGCTGGCCGCCAACCTCGCGGCCCGGTGGCACCGCGGCCGCGGCCCCCACGACATCGACCCGCCCACCCCCGGCGAGGACTCGTGGTCGCGCGTCGTCGACAGCGGCTGGCTCGCGATCGGCCTGCGCGAGGAGAACGGCGGCGCGGGCGCGAGCGTCGTCGACCTGACCGTGCTCGCCGAGCGGCTCGGCTACCACGCGGTGCCGGCGCCGGTTCTCGGGGCCGTCATCGCGGCCGAGCAGCTCCAGACCTGGAACGCTCCCTCCGGCCTGCTCCAGGACCTCGCGGAGGGCGGGCTGCGCCTGGCCCCGGTGCTCGACGCCGGCCTGCGCACCCTGGCCGGCGCCGCCGAGGACTCGCTGGCCTGGGACGCCGCCGGAGCGGAGGCGGCCGTGATCCCGGCTACCGGCGTCGCGCACTCCCTCGGCGACGCCCTGCCCTTCGCCGATCCGACCCGGGCCGTCCGGCCCCTGGGCGCTCCGTCCGCCCTCCCGGCCCTCACGCTCACCCCTCCCGGCGACGACGCGGCCGCCCGGCTCGGCGCGTTCGCCCTCAGCCTGCTGACCGCCGACCTGCTCGGCACGATGCAGGCCGCGCTCGACGCCGCCCTCGACCACGCCCGCACCCGCGAGCAGTTCGGCGCCCCGATCGGCTCGTTCCAGGCGGTCCAGCAGCTCCTCGCCGACGGCCACGTGCTGGTCGAGGCCACCCGGAGTGCCTCCTACCACGCGGCCTGGGCGGTCGACGCGCTGTCCGGGGCCGAGGCGCTGCGCGCCGCCCGCGTCGCCAAGGCCTTCGCCTCGCGCTCCGCGGTCGAGGTGTGCGAGAGCGCGGTCCAGGTGTTCGGCGGCATCGGCATGACGTGGGAGGCCCCCGCGCACATCTGGCTGCGCCGCGCCCACGCCGGCCGCACGGTGTTCGGCGACGAGCACCACCATCAGGGCGTCCTCGCCGACGACGATCTGCACAGGAGCTGACATGGACTTCGCCGACGACCCCGCCGAGGCCGGTTTCCGCGCGGGCCTGCGCGTGTGGCTGCGCGACCACCTCGACGAGCACCGCGAGGGCACCGGATACGAGTCCGCCGAGTCGGTCGAGCGGACCCTGCGCTGGCACCGCGCCCTGGCCGAGGCCGGCTACGTGGGTCTCTCACTGCCCGCCGCCTACGGCGGGCACGGCCTGCCGGACGTCTACGAGGGCATCCTCAACGAGGAGCTCGCCACCGCCGGGGCGCCCGCCTCGCCGCCGATCGGCCACATCGCCCACGCCGTCGCCGACTTCGCGAGCGAGGAGCTCAAGGCCCGGGTGCTGCCCGGCCTGCTCGGCTGCGCCGAGGTGTGGTGCCAGGGCTTCAGCGAGCCGGAAGCGGGCTCGGACCTGGCCGGGCTCGCCACCACGGCCACGGCGGACGGCGACCGGTTCGTCGTCAACGGCCAGAAGATCTGGACCAGCGGCGCGATGTGGTCCGACTGGTGCCTGCTGCTCGCCCGGACCGAGCCCGGCCTGCCTCGCCACCGCGGGCTGTCGATGCTGGTCGTCGACATGCGCTCCCCCGGGGTGGACTGCCGCGAGATCGTGCTGGCCAGCGGCAGCAGGGAGTTCGCCGAGGTGTTCTTCGACGACGTGAGCGTCCCGGCGGCCAACCTCGTCGGGGAGCGCGGCCAGGGCTGGCGGATCGCGATGCACATGCTGGCCTACGAGCGCGGCCCGGCCGACATGGGCTGGGTGGGGCGGCTCGGCCGGGTGCTGGCCGAGGCCCGCGAGGACGTGCGGACGGGCCGGGTGGCCGCCGACGCGGGGCTGCGCCTGCGGCTGGCGGAGGCCGCCGTGGACGTCGAGGTGCTGCGGTGGCACGTGGCGCGGTCGCTGGCCGGGCGGGGCGACGGCTCCGACAGCGCCGCCGGCTCGGTCGACAAGCTGCTGACCACGCGCGTGGAGCAGAACCTCTATCGCGTGGTCAGCGACCTCGCCGGGCCGTCGTTCGTGCTGGGCGCGCCCGGCCCGTTCGCGGACTACCTGTGGTCGCGCGCCCAGTCGATCTACGGCGGCACCCAGCAGATCCAGCGCCAGATCGTCGCGCAGCGGGTGCTCGGGTTGCCCCGAGCCTGATCCGTCCGGTTCCGGGGCAGAGCAGGTGCTCGAGTTGCCCGCTCAGCTCCGGGGCAGAGCGGGTGCTCGGGTCGCCCGCTCAGCTCCGGGGCAGTTCCCGCCAGGGCCTGCCCCGGTAGGGATCGAAGTCCTTGGGCAGGCCCAGGACCCGCTCGGCGATCACGTTCTTGTTGACCTCGGTGGTGCCGCCCTCGATGGTGTTGGCCCGGCTGCGCAGCAGCCCCCGGACCTCGCCCGGCATGCCGTCCCAGTACTCGCCGGGGGTCGAGGCCGAGCCCGGCCAGGCCACCGCGTCCTCGCCCAGCAGGTCGGCGGCCATCTCCTGGATCCGCTGGTTGAGCTCGGTGCCGTGCACCTTGCCGATGGAGCTCTCCGGCCCCAGCGGGAGGTTGCCGGCCAGCCGGCCGCGGACGCGCTGGTTGGTCCAGACGCGGGTCTGCTCCTCGCACCACAGCCAGACGATGCGCTCGCGGATCGCCGGGTCGTCCCAGCCTCCCCGCAGGCCGGCCGCCGTCCGCCGGCGGGCCAGGCGGACGAGGTGGGAGGCGCTCACGCCGCCGATCCGGTCGACGCCGCCGCCCGACCCCGAGCCGGACACCATCTGCCGCTCACCGCTGAGCGTCGCCTGCGCGACCCGCCAGCCGTTGCCGGCCTCGCCGACCCGGTGGCCGTCCGGCACGCGGGCGCCGTCGAAGAACACCTCGAAGAACTCGGTCTCCCCGCCCATGTGGGGAAGCGGCCTGACCTCGATGCCGGGCTGCCGCATCTCGATGAGGAGGTAGCTGATGCCCTGGTGCTTGGGCACGTCGGGATCGGTGCGGGCGAGCAGCACGCCGAAGTCGGCGCGGTCGGCCCACGTGGTCCACACCTTCTGGCCGGTCACCACCCAGGTGTCGCCGTCGAGCTCGGCCCTGGTCGACAGCGAGGCGAGGTCGCTGCCGGAGCCGGGCTCGCTGAACAGCTGGCACCAGACCTCCTCGCCCCGCGCGATCGGGCCGAGGAAACGGTCGCGCTGCTCCGGCCGGCCGTGCGCGTACAGCGCCGGGGCGACCAGGTTGAGCCCGAGCGGGTTGAGCCGGGGCAGATGGTAGGGGCGCAGCAGCCGCTCGACGGCGGAGGCGACGGGGCGCTTCCAGCCCAGCCCGCCGTGCTCGACGTTCCAGCTCGGCGCGATCAGGCCGGAGGCGCCGAAGACGGGATACCAGGAGCGGTACTCCTCCGGCGTACGGACACCGCGCACCTCGCGCGGGCCACCCCGCTCGGCCGCCTCGCGCCAGAGGGCGGGCACGTGGGTCTCGACCCAGGCCCGTACCGCCTCCACCGCCTCCTCGGGGCTCGCGTCGGGACCGGTCGGCCCGGCGAGCGACGCCCGCTGCTGCTCTGTCATTGGTGTGCCTCTCTGTCGGTCTCCTGGTCCGGCCGCCGTCCCGCCGGCGTGGCCTCCTGGCGCCCGTCCTCGGGAGTCGCCCGCGACGTCGGGTGCCGGTCCTCGCGGGCGGCCGTGCGGGCGGCGGTCAGGCCGAGCTCCTCCGACCGCCACAGCGCCCGCTTGATCCGGCGGGCCGCCTCGGGACGGCCCCGGGCGATCGACTCGGCGACCCGCTGCGCCGCGTCACGCAGGTCAGGACCGTCGACCACCTCGCCGACCAGCCCCAGCCGGTACGCCCGGTCGGCGTCGAGACGTTCGTGCGCCCCGATGAGCGCGAGCCGGGCGGCGACCGTGGCCGCCATCCGGTGCGTCAGGCCGATGGCCTCCCAGGCGCTGACCTGGCCGACGCTCACGTGGGGGTCGAGGAAGGTGGCGTGGCGGGCGGCGAGGACGACGTCGGCGTCGACCACGAAGTGCAGGCCGCCTCCGGCGCACACGCCGTTGACGGCCACGACGACGGGCGTCCGCACGCCGAGGTGCCAGCCGGTCAGCTCCAGCGCCGCGTCGCGGGTGCGCCGGCTGGACTCACGCAGGCTCGCCGGGTCGCGGGCGAGGGCCGCCATGTCCAGCCCGGTCTGGAAGGCCCTGCCGCGCCCGGAGACGACGACGCAGCGCACGTCGTCGTCGGCGTCGAGCTCGCGCCAGGCGCGCGGCAGCTCGGCCATCATCACGGCGTCCATGGCGTTGCCGGCGTGCGGCCGGTCGAACTCGAGCCAGCCCACCGGGCCATGACGTTCGACGACCAGCGTCTCGTACGCCATGCGCACCCCTCTTTCTCGACAAGCCGAATCTTATAGCTATAAGATAGCAAAGAAAAGGCGAGAGGATTTTCGGACAGACATGGCCCCCACGGATGAGAAGACCCGGCCCCGCATCACCGACGAGGGCGTGGCGGCCCTGCGCGCCCGCATCGGCATCGCCCAGCCCAACCCCGTCCCGCCCCACTACCTGCGGCCCGGCACCGACGCGTTCCGCATCGCCGCCCGCTCCTACGGCGACGACAACCCGTTGTGGTGCGACCCCGCCTACGCCGAGCGCTCGCGCTGGGGCCGGCCGATCGCGCCGCCCCCGATCGTCGGCGGCGACAGCATCGTCGGCGAGGACGTGCTGACCGAGGCCGACCTGGCCCGCCAGCACGAGCTCAAGGGCGACCCGCTGCGCGGCGTGCACGCCTTCTACTCGGCGTGCGAGCGCGAGTGGTGGTCGCCGCTCTACGCCGACCGGGCCGTGCTGCGGCGCAACGCCCTGGTGGGCGTGCTCGACAAGCCCAGCGAGTTCAGCGGCCGCGCCGTGCACGAGTGGAACGCCAACGTCTTCGCCGACGCCGACGGCACCCCGCTGGCCGGGCAGTACCGGCTGATGATCCGCACCGAGCGCACCGAGGCCCGCAAGCGCAAGAAGTACGACGACGTCGCGATCGAGCCCTGGACCGAGGAGCGCATCGCCGAGGTCGACGCCGCCTACGCCGCCGAGCAGCCGCGCGGCGCCGAGCCCCGCTGGTTCGAGGACGTCAACGAGGGCGACGCGATCACCCCCATGGTCAAGGGCCCGCTCACCGTGACCGACATCGTCTGCTGGCACACCGGCATGGGCATGGGCGTCTACGGCGTCGCCCCGCTACGCCTCGGGCACCACAACCGCCGGCGCATCCCGCGCTTCTACCACCGCGACGAGCAAGGCGTCTGGGACGCCATGCAGCGCGTGCACTGGGACCCGGAGTTCGCGCGCCGCTCGGGCAACCCCACGACCTTCGACTACGGGCGCATGCGCGAGACCTGGATGATCCACGCCTGCACCGACTGGATGGGCGACGACGCCTGGCTGTGGCGGCTGCGGGTGGAGTTCCGCCAGTTCAACTACATCGGCGACGCTCAGTGGATCACCGGCACCGTCGTGCGCAAGCACCTCGTCGAGGACGGCAACGGCGTCCACGCGGCCGTCGACCTCGAACTGGCCGCGACCAACCAGCGCGGCCAGGTCACCGCGCCGGGCACCGCGACCGTCCTGCTGCCCAGCCGCGAGCACGGACCCGTCACGCTGCCCGAGCCGATCGGCGGCGCGACCACCCTCGACGGCACCCTGCAGGCGTCCATCGCGCACTTCTCCCGCACGTGACCGGACCACTCGACGGCCTGCTCGTGGTGTCGATGGAGCAGGCGGTCTCGGCTCCGTACGCCACCCGGCAGCTCGGTGACCTGGGGGCCCGCGTCATCAAGGTGGAGCGGCCCGACGGCGGCGACTTCGCCCGGCACTTCGACACCCACGCCAACGGCACCGGGGCGCACTTCGCCTGGGCCAACCGCAACAAGGAGTCGCTGACGCTCGACGCCAAGGCGCCGGACGGCCGGCGCGTGCTCGGCGAGTTGCTGGCGCGGGCCGACGCGTTCGTGCACAACCTCGCGCCCGGGGCGGCCCCCCGCCTCGGGCTGGACGGCGCCACCCTGCTGGCCGCGCACCCGCGGCTGGTCGTCTGCGAGATCTCCGGCTACGGCACCGGCGGCCCGTACGACGACCGCAAGGCGTACGACCTGCTCATCCAGGCCGAGGGCGGGCTGGCCACGATCACCGGGAGCCTCGAAGACCCGATCAAGCCGGGCATCTCCGTGGCCGACATCGCGGCCGGCATGTTCGGCTTCTCCTCGGTGCTCTCGGCGCTGCTCGGCCGGGGGCGCACCGGCGAGGGCTGCGTGCTGGAGGTGTCGATGCTCGACGCCCTGGCCGACTGGATGGGGTATCCGCTCGTCGTGCGCAGGCACGGCTCGGTGCCGGACCTGGCGTCGGGCATGAGCCATCCGGCCATCGCGCCGTACGACGCCTACCGGGCCGCCGACGACCGGCTCGTGACGGTGAGCGTCCAGAACGACCGCGAGTGGGTCAAGCTCGCCAGGTCGGTGCTGGACCGGCCCGACCTGGCCGACGACCCCCGCTACGCCACCAACCAGGCGCGCGTCGCCCACCGGGCCGACCTCGACGAGCTGCTCGGCGCGGTCATCGGCCGCCTCGGCAGCGCGGAGGCCGTGGCCGTGCTGCACGCGGCCGGCATCGGCTGCGCCCTGGTCAACGACCTGGCGGAGGTCGTCGACCATCCCCAGCTCGTGTCGCGGGACCGCTGGCTGACCGTGCCCGCGCCGGCCGGCCCGGTCGCCACGCCGCTGTCGCCCCCGGTGAGCTCGGCCTGGCAGACGCCCGCCGGTGCCGTACCGGCCCTGGGCGAGCACACCGACGCGATCCTGCGCGAGCTCGGCTACGACGACGCGTCCATCCACCGACTACACGACGACCGCGTCGTCTGACCGGCCGAACAGATCCAGGAGATGCGATGACCACCACGTCCGAAGAGGACCTCGAACAGTTCCGCGAGAGCGTGCGCGGCGCGCTGGCCGACGTCAGCGGCTCCGCCCAGGTCCGCGCGGCGATGATGACCGAGCGCGGCTGGGACGAGGCCACCTGGCGGCTGCTGGTGCGACTGGACCTGCCCGGCCTGATGCTGCCCGAGCGCCTGGGCGGCGGCGGGCTCGGAGCGGCCGAGTTCGCGGTCGCCGCCGAGGAGTGCGGGGCCCGGCTCGTCTGCTCACCGCTGTTCGCCACGTCGGTGCTGGCCGTCCCGCTGCTGCTCGCGCTCGACGACACCGACGCGCTCGACCGCCACGGCCGCCGGATCGCCCGCGGTGAGCTCACGGCCACCGTGGCCCTCGCCGAGACCGGCGCCCGCTGGGACGTGTCCGAGGTGCGCGCCACCGCGCGCCGTGAGGGTGACGGCTGGCGGCTCGACGGCGTCAAGCACCACGTGGTCGACGGCGCGAGCGCCGACCTGCTGCTCGTGGTGGCGCGCACGCCGGACGGCCTCGCCGTCTTCGCCGTCGAACGCGGCGCCGCCGGCCTGGACGCGGAGTCTCTCGTCACGCTGGACCACACCCGGAAGATGGCACGGCTGGAGCTGACCGGCGTGGCGGGCGAGTTGGTCGGGCCGGTGGGCTGCGACGCCGCCCTGGCCGCCGCCACCGACGTCTCGCGGGCGCTGCTCGCCGCCGAGCAGATCGGCGTCGCCCAGCGCTGCCTCGACATGGTCGTCGACTACGCCAAGACCCGCATCCAGTTCGCGCGGCCGATCGGCTCGTTCCAGATCATCAAGCAGCGGCTGGCCGACGCGCTGATCCAGGTCGAGTCCGCGCGCTCGGCCGTCTACACCGCCACCCGGTCGAGCGGCGCCGAGCTGGCCCGCGACTCCCGGGTGGCCGCGCTCATGGCCGGTAGGGCGTCGACCTACATGACCGCGCAGACCATCCAGTTGCACGGCGGCGTCGGCTTCACCTGGGAGCATGACGCGCACCTCTACTTCAAGCGGGCGCGCACCAGCGCCAGGCTGCTCGGGCAGGCTGACGAGCATGTCGCCGCGCTGGGTGAGCTGCTCGAACACGAAGTGGCCTGAAGCGAACCGCTTGACGGGCGAACCGCTCCAGCATGAAGTTGCATGACACGAGAGGACATTTCAGGCATGACCACATACAAGACCATCAAGGTGGAGCGCCACGGCCCCGTCGGCTGGCTGATCAACAACCGGCCCGAGGTGCTCAACGCCATGAACAACACCATGCGTGACGAACTGGCCGACGCCTGGCTCGAACTGGACCGCGACCCCGACGTCCGGGTCATCGTGCAGACCGGCGAAGGGCGCGCCTTCCAGACCGGGGCCGACCTCACCGAGGTGGCCTCCGACGGCGTGGGCATGGAGCGCTACCAGGACAGCCTGGTCGACTTCGACCTCCACTTCACCTCCTGGCACCAGAACGTCACCAAGCCCGTCATCGCCGCCGTCAACGGCGTGTGCGCGGGCGGCGGGCTGCACTTCGTCGCCGACGCCGACGTGGTCATCGCCGCCTCCAACGCGACGTTCTTCGACCCCCACGTCAGCGTGGGCCAGGTGACCGCGATCGAGGTGATCGCGCTGGCCAAGAAGATCCCGTTCGAGGCGGTCATGCGGATGGCGCTCGTCGGCGCCCACGAGCGGATGACGGCCGCTCGGGCGTACGAGCTGGGGATGGTCAGCCAGATCGTGGACCCGCCCGAGACCCTGCGGGAGGCCGCGCAGGAGCTCGCCGAGAAGATCGCCCGCAACTCCCCCGCCGCGATGGCCGCGACCAAGAAGGCCCTGTGGGCGGCCCTCGAACTCGGCCTCACCGACGCCTGCCGGGTGGGCGCGCAGCACCTGGTCGGCCTCTGGGGCCACCCCGACCAGACCGAGGGGCCCCTCGCCTTCGTCGAGAAGCGGGCTCCCCGCTGGGTCGCCTAGGCTCCTTGGCCTCTTGAGAAACGAGAACTCATGAACCTGCTTGATGGCCGCGCGGCCGTCGTCACCGGCTCTGCCCAGGGGATCGGCCTGGCCATCGCCACCGTCCTGGCCGAACACGGCGCGGCGGTCGTGATCAGCGACGTCAACGCCGAAGGAGCCGAGCAGGCGGCGGCCGGCCTGGTGGCCCAGGGGCGCCGGGCCGTCGCCGTGCCGTGCGACGTGACCGACGAGGCCGCCGTCGACTCCCTGGCCGACACCTGCCGGGAGACCTTCGGCAGCCTCGACGTCATGGTCAACAACGCGGGCGTCACCCGCGACTCCACCATGGCGAAGATGACCCTGGAGAACTTCAAGGCCGTCGTGGACGTGCACCTGACCGGAGCCTGGCTCGGTACCCGCGCCGCCGGCCGCGTCATGCGCGCCCAGGGACGCGGCGGCTCCATCGTGAACATCTCCTCCATCTCCGGCAAGGTCGGCAACTTCGGCCAGACCAACTACAGCGCCGCCAAGGCCGGCATCGTCGGCCTCACCAAGGCCGCCGCCCGCGAGCTGGCCAAGCACGACGTACGGGTCAACGCCATCCAGCCGGGCCTGATCCGCACCGCCATGACGGCCGCCATGCCGCCCGACGTGCTCGCCCGGATGGTCGCCGACATCCCGCTCGGCCGCATCGGCGAGCCGGAGGACATCGCCAAGGCCGCCCTGTTCCTCGCCTCGGACCTGTCGGCGTTCATCACCGGCACCGTGACCGAGGTCGCCGGCGGAAGGCACATGTGATGCGCGTCTTCGCGAACCTCGGCGAGTTCAAGGGCCGCGCCGGCGAGACGCTGGGCACGAGCGACTGGGTGGCGATCGAGCAGGACCGGATCGACCGGTTCGCCGACGCCACCGGCGACCACCAGTGGATCCACGTCGACCCCGAACGGGCCGCGCACGGACCGTTCGGGGTCCCCATCGCGCACGGCTACCTGTCGCTGTCGCTGCTGCCCGCGTTGGTCGGCCAGATCTACCGGATCGAACGCCTGAGGATGTCGATCAACTACGGGCTCAACCGGGTGCGGTTTCCCAGCCCGGTGCCGGTGGGATCGCGGGTGCGGGTCACCACGCGACTCCAGTCGGCCGAGGATGCCGGCGACGGCGTCACGGCGGTGCTGCTGTCGACGATGGAGATCGACGGCGGCGCCAAGCCCGCCTGCGTCGCCGAGACCGTCAGTCGCTACCACCCGCTCTCCTGAGGGGCGACCAGGTTTTCGCGGAGACGCGGATCTGGGGGCCGTGGGTGCCGCGCCCACAACCGTAGAAGTTGACGAGTCCAACCCGGCTGTGGCATGCTGAAGGCGGCACCGAGGTTGACACTTATAGTATTTGTGGACATTCGTTTGTAATTTGCGTTATGCTGCCTCCTCGCGTCGCCTTCGCACGCCCCGGACTCTGCCGGGGCGTTTGGCGTGCGCGCAGTTCGATTCCATCCGTGTTCTCCGGAAGGACATCTGTTGGCAGCCACGCGCAACGCCTCCGCCGTACCCGCCGGTCCCCGTCGCGTCTCTTTTTCGCGCATCCAGGAGCCCCTCGAAGTTCCTGACCTTCTCGCCCTGCAGACCGAGTCCTTCGACTGGTTGCTCGGCAACGAGAAGTGGAAGGGCCGGGTAGAGGCGGCTCGCCAGGCCGGGCGCAAGGACATCCCGACCCAGTCGGGCCTCGAAGAGATCTTCGAAGAGATCAGTCCCATCGAGGACTTCTCGGGGACCATGTCCTTGTCGTTCCGCGACCACCGGTTCGAACCGCCCAAGTACTCAGTAGATGAGTGCAAAGACAAGGACATGACCTTCTCCGCGCCACTGTTCGTGACGGCGGAGTTCGTCAACAACGCAACCGGTGAGATCAAGAGCCAGACGGTGTTCATGGGCGATTTCCCGCTCATGACGCCGAAGGGCACCTTCATCATCAACGGCACCGAACGTGTCGTCGTCTCGCAGCTGGTCCGGTCTCCAGGCGTCTACTTCGGCCGCAGCGCCGACAAGACCTCCGACAAGGACCTCTACGACTGCCGTGTCATCCCCTCGCGGGGCGCCTGGCTGGAGTTCGAGATCGACAAGCGCGACAGCGTCGGTGTGCGCGTCGACCGCAAGCGCAAGCAGGCCGTCACCGTGCTTCTCAAGGCACTGGGATGGACCAACGACAAGATCCTCGAGCGTTTCGGCCAGTACGAGTCGATGCGCGCCACCCTGGAGAAGGACCACACCTCCGGCCAGGACGACGCCCTGCTCGACATCTACCGCAAGCTGCGGCCGGGTGAGCCGCCGACCAAGGAGTCGGCGCAGACCCTGCTGGAGAACCTCTACTTCAATCCCAAGCGCTACGACCTCGCCAAGGTGGGTCGTTACAAGATCAACAAGAAGCTCGGGGTCGACGCGGAGATCACCCAGGGCACGCTGACCGAAGAGGACATCGTCGCCACGATCGAGTACCTCGTCCGGCTGCACGCCGGCGAGGAGACGATGCCCAGCCCCCAGGGCCATCGCGTCATCGAGGTCGACGACATCGACCACTTCGGCAACCGCCGCCTGCGCAGCGTCGGCGAGCTCATCCAGAACCAGGTCCGCCTGGGCCTGTCCCGCATGGAGCGGGTCGTGCGCGAGCGCATGACCACGCAGGACGTCGAGGCCATCACACCGCAGACCCTGATCAACATCCGCCCGGTCGTGGCGTCCATGAAGGAGTTCTTCGGCACCTCGCAGCTGTCCCAGTTCATGAACCAGACCAACCCGCTGGACGGGCTGACGCACAAGAGGCGTCTGTCCGCGCTCGGCCCCGGTGGTCTGTCGCGTGAGCGGGCCGGCTTCGAGGTCCGTGACGTGCACCCGTCCCACTACGGCCGGATGTGCCCGATCGAGACCCCTGAAGGCCCCAACATCGGCCTGATCGGCTCGCTCGCCTCCTACGCACGCCTGAACGCGTTCGGCTTCGTCGAGACGCCCTATCGCAAGGTCGTCGACGGCAAGGTCACCGACCAGATCGACTACCTGACCGCCGACGAGGAAGACCGTTTCGTCAAGGCGCAGGCCAACACGGTGCTCAACGCCGACGGCACCTTCGCCGAGAGGCGCGTCCTGGTCCGCACCAAGGGTGGTGAGACCGAGCTGGCCCGTGCCGAGGAGGTCGACTACATCGACGTGTCGCCGCGCCAGATGGTGTCGGTCGCCACCGCGATGATCCCGTTCCTCGAGCACGACGACGCCAACCGCGCGCTCATGGGCGCGAACATGATGCGCCAGTCGGTGCCGCTGCTCAGAAGTGAGGCGCCGCTGGTCGGCACCGGCATGGAGTACCGGGCGGCCACGGACACGGGTGACATGGTCAGCGCCGAGAAGGCGGGCGTGGTGGAGGAGGTCTCGGCCGACTACGTCACCGTCATGAACGACGACGGCAGCCGCACCACCTACCGGGTGGCGAAGTTCAAGCGCTCCAACCAGGGCACGAGCTTCAACCAGAGGCCCATCGTCGCCGAGGGTGACCGGGTCGAGGTCAACCAGGTGATCGCCGATGGTCCGTGTACCCAGAACGGTGAGATGGCGCTGGGCAAGAACCTCCTGGTGGCGTTCATGCCGTGGGAGGGTCACAACTACGAAGACGCGATCATCCTGTCGCAGCGGCTGGTGCAGGACGACGTCCTGTCCTCGATTCACATCGAGGAGCACGAGGTCGACGCCCGTGACACCAAGCTGGGTCCTGAGGAGATCACCCGGGACATCCCGAACGTGTCCGAGGAGGTGCTGGCCGATCTCGACGAGCGCGGCATCATCCGCATCGGCGCCGAGGTCGTCCCCGGTGACATCCTGGTCGGCAAGGTCACGCCCAAGGGCGAGACCGAGCTGACGCCGGAGGAGCGGCTGCTTCGTGCGATCTTCGGTGAGAAGGCCCGTGAGGTCCGTGACACCTCGCTGAAGGTGCCGCACGGCGAGCAGGGCAAGGTCATCGGCGTCCGCGTGTTCAGCCGCGAGGAGGGTGACGAGCTTCCGCCCGGTGTCAACGAGCTGGTCCGCGTCTACGTGGCTCAGAAGCGTAAGATCACCGACGGTGACAAGCTCGCCGGCCGTCACGGCAACAAGGGCGTCATCTCCAAGATCCTGCCGGTCGAGGACATGCCGTTCCTGGAGGACGGCACCCCGGTCGACATCATCCTCAACCCGCTGGGCGTGCCCGGCCGGATGAACGTCGGCCAGGTCCTGGAAAATCACATGGGCTGGATCGCAGCCAGGGGCTGGGACATCTCCGATGTCCAGGATGCCTGGGCCGAGCGGCTGCGCGACAAGGGCTTCGAAAAGGTCGAGCCACGCACCAACGTGGCCACCCCGGTCTTCGACGGAGCCCACCAGGAGGAGATCGTCGGCCTGCTCGGCAGCACAGTCCCCAACCGCGACGGGGATCGACTCGTGCAGAGCGGCGGCAAGGCCCGATTGTTCGACGGCCGCTCCGGCGAGCCGTTCCCCTATCCCATCGCCGTCGGCTACATGTACATTCTCAAGCTCCTGCACCTGGTGGACGACAAGATCCACGCCCGGTCGACCGGCCCCTACTCCATGATCACCCAGCAGCCGCTCGGCGGTAAGGCCCAGTTCGGTGGCCAGCGCTTCGGTGAGATGGAGGTGTGGGCCCTGGAGGCCTACGGCGCCGCCTACGCGCTCCAGGAGCTGCTGACGATCAAGTCCGACGACGTCGTGGGCCGCGTGAAGGTCTACGAGGCGATCGTCAAGGGCGAGAACATTCCCGAGCCCGGCATTCCCGAGTCCTTCAAGGTCCTCATCAAGGAGATGCAGTCGCTGTGCCTCAACGTCGAGGTGCTGTCGAGCGACGGCATGTCCATCGAGATGCGAGACACCGACGAGGACGTCTTCCGCGCCGCGGAGGAGCTCGGCATCGATCTGTCCCGGCGTGAGCCGAGCAGCGTGGAAGAAGTCTGACGGCCCCATGCTCGACCCGCAGGTGTCGGCCCGCGACGGAGGGAAGGCGGTCGTCTTCCGGCGCGGGTCCGGCACGCTGCGGTGGAACAGAACCACCCACCGCACTCGACTGAGAAGACCATCCCGTCGCCGGCCTCGACATCATCGCTGAACGATCATTCCCATTGGGCTACGAGATCCACCACTCTTCGTGCGAATACATGTCGAGGATATCGGCCGCTTCAGTGCGCGGATCAGCCGGCTGCCCAAGCGGGCAGGCCAATGCCCACCCTCCTCGACAAGGCCGACCACGGCGCCCGGCCCGCACTGTGCCGGAAAGTTCGGGCTTCAGCTACGGCGACCAGGCCCAACGGGCGGAAGCAGGCGCTTCAGCCTCGGCGAGCAGGAGGGCGTCGAAGCCCGGCCCGCTCTACGGCGGACTGAAGGACGGCGGGGGCAGTGAAGCGGAGGCGGGTGGGCGTTCCGGCCGACTTAAGACCGTGCCAAGTACCCCCGCGCCCGAAACAAGGCCGAAGGCGAACATCACCAGACCCCGG
>NZ_JBFAKL010000024.1:0-147166 GCF_040655715.1 Nonomuraea cavernae
CCTGATTCCCGCCACAATCCGCGGCGCCCCACACCCGAAGACGATCACACCCCGCGATCATCCAACATCGGAATGCGCAGGGCCTGAATGCCTACCCCGGCGGACGATCGGCTTGGCCCGCTCCTCGGGCAGCGCCCATTCCTGCTCGGCCGGATCGCCGTAGCTCATCATCCCGAGGCAGACGCGAGAAACTTTCAGTCCGCTGGCGCCCAATCGCATGTAGTCCATAGGGGCAACTATATGTCCTGAAATGTTCCAGATTGTGGTAACGGGGCCGTGTCGAAAGTCGGTAACGCGCTTTACATGGGCAGAGCAATCGGGTCGATTGGAGGAGTGAGACGGGCGTTCCGCTTTTTGCGATGCGACGCGTCCGGTGGTGATGAACTCATTTTCGGGGGACGGGTGAACGAAACAGGTAGTTGGTTCGCGCGTGGATCGCGTTCCGTGGCCATGGTCCCCTCCTCTCCGCTGATGCTGGGCGGGCTCGGCCTGATGGCCGGGATGCCCGCGCTGACGGTGCCGGTTCAGTGGGGACTGGCGGATTCGGGGTACGTCCTCGAGGGCTCGGCGGTCCTGCTCGTTCTCCTGGCGGTGCACGCCCAGTTCGTGCTGCGCATACTGGCCCGCAAGGGCATCGGGTGGTGGCTGGTCGCCGTCCAGGCGGGGCTGACGTACCTGCCGCTGCCTGTCGTCGGGGCGGCCTGGATCCCCGTGTCGGGGCTGTTGTCCGGGGCCCTGCTGCTGGTGGCGCACCAGGTCCGGTCCTTCGCCCTGGCGGCCCTGGCCGTGGCCTGCGGGCCGGTGCTCCTCGCGGCTCCGCCCGAGGCGCTGACCCACGCCGGCTGGGCCGTCGCCGCCCCGCTGCTCGGCCTGGTGGAGTTCGCCTTGGTCAGCCTGGCCGCGCAGGCCCACCGGCTGTCGGCCACGCGCAGTGACGTGATCCACCGGGCGGTGGCCCTCGAACGCCGCCGCTTCACCAGGGACCTGCACGACCTGGTGGGCCATCGGCTCACCGTTCTCGTGCTGAAGGCCCAGCTGATCCAGCGGCTCGTGCACGAGCGCGACGACAAGGCGGAGCAGGAGGTGGACGAGACGCTGGCGCTGCTGCGCGCCCTGGCCTCCGACGTGCGCGCCGTCGCCCACGGCGAGCAGCGCTCCTCGCTGGAGACCGAGCTGAGCTCGGCGCGATCCCTGCTGGAGTCGGTGGGGGTCCGCTGCCAGATGCGGGTCTCGTGCCGCGACCTGCCGCGGGAGGTGGCCGAGGCGCTCACCCACGCGCTGCGCGAGGGCGTGACCAACGTGCTGCGGCACGCCACCGCCCGCGAGTGCGTGATCCAGCTGCTCGAACAGGACCGGGTCGTGAGCCTGTCGATCAGCAACGACGGCGTCCTCCAGCGGCGCCGGCCCAAGGACGGCGGGCAGGGGCTGATCAACCTGACCGAACGGGTCGCGGTGCTCGGCGGCCGGCTGGAGACCACGACCTTGCGCGGCGAGCGTTTCTTATTCACGGTGCACGTTCCGAGAAATCAATAGTGACCACTTAACGAAACCATTTATGACAAACGCACATAGGGCAGTGTGTTCGGCACGCCGCAATGCTGTTCTGTGTTACTAGACGAAATATCAGCGCGCCGTCATTCTTCTCGTGTAGACCTCATCGGGAAGGCGCGTGATGGACCAGTATGAGCTGTACTGCCTCGCGGATCGTCATTTCTACGACACGCTTGAGCACAGCACGGCCGACGACGCCGGCTTTCCCATTCTGCGCAGGCCGGCGCCCGGCGACTGGTCCTCCGAGGTCACCGACACCTGGTGCTACTACGCACCCCAGGGGCAGCCGCCGATGCCCGCGCAGGGGTGGAAGATTCACGTGTCGGCCCGGCTCGACGACGCCGAGAAGGCGATAGCGGCCGTCTACGACTACTGCGTTCCCCGCATGATCGCTTTCAAGTTCCTGCGCGGCCCGGCGGTCCTGGTCATGGTCAATTCCAAGGCCGCCTCGCGCGCCTCCAGCGGCAAGCTGATCACGATCTACCCGAGGGACGAGGCACAGCTCGAACTCGTCCTGAAGGAACTGCACGAACTACTGCGCGACGTCCGGGGCCCCTACATCCTCAGCGACCTGCGCTACGGTGAGGGACCGCTTTTCGTCAGGTACGGCGGTTTCGCCGAACGGCACTGCCTGTCCGGGGGCGGCGAGCGCGTGCTGGCCGTCGAGGACGGCGCCGGCCGGCTCGTCCCCGACGTGCGCGGCTCCACCTTCTCCGTGCCGCCGTGGACGACGCTGCCGGAGTTCCTCAAGCCGCACCTGGCCGCCCGCAACGCGGTCACCATGAGCGACCTGCCGTACCAGATCGACACGGTGCTGCACTTCTCCAACGGCGGCGGCGTCTACCTCGCCCGGCACCTGCCCACCGGCGACCAGGTGGTGCTGAAGGAGGCGAGGCCGCACGCCGGCCTCGACGCCCTCGGCCGGGACGCGGTGACCCGGCTGGCGCACGAGCGCGACATCCTGGAACGCCTGGCCGGTCTGAGCGCGGTGCCCGAGCTGCGCGACCACTTCACCGTCGGCGAGCACCACTTCCTCGTTCAGGAGTTCGTCGACGGCACCCCGCTGCAGCGGCGCCTGGTGCACCGCTACCCGCTCACCCGCGCGACCTGCGACGCCGACGACCTGGCCGCCTACACCCGCTGGGCGCTCGACACCCTGGACCAGGTGGAGACGGCCATCGAGGCGCTGCACGAGCGCGGCGTCGTCTTCGGCGACCTGCACCCGGACAACATCCTGCTGACCGAGAGCGGCCGCGTGGTGCTCATCGACTACGAGGTCGCCACCCTGGTCGGTGACGGGGAACGGGCGGCACTGGCCCACCCCGCCTTCGTGGCGCCACCCGACCGGCAGGGGACCGACGTCGACAGGTACGCGCTTGCCTGCCTGCGGCTGGGGCTGTTCGCGCCGCAGTGCACGATCATGCTGCCACTGTCCCCCGAGAAGGTCGCGCAGCTCGGCGAGCTGGTCGCGGAGACGTTCCCGGGCACCCGGGACATGGCGCGGACGGCCGCGACCACCATCATGGGCCGCGACCCGGCCGAGGCGCAGGACCTCCCGATGCCCGGCTCCACGCCCTGGACGCCGCTGCGCGACGCGCTCCGCCGGGCCATCACGGCCGCCGCGACACCCGATCGCGACGACCGGCTGTTCCCCGGCGACGTGGCGCAGTTCCGCCCCGGCGGCGGCCTCAACCTCGCCCACGGCGCGGCCGGCGTCCTGTACGCGCTGGCGGTCAGCGGGGCCGGACGCTTCCCCGAGTGGGACGGCTGGCTGCGCGAGCGGGCACTGCGCCCGCTCCAGGGATCGGGCCTCGGACTGTACGACGGGCTGCACGGCATCGCCTACGTCCTCGACCGGCTCGGATACCGCGAGGACGCGCTCGACCTGGTGGACATCTGCCTGCGCGAGAAGTGGGACGGACTGGAGTCGGCGCTCCACTCCGGACTGGCCGGGATCGGGCTGAACCTGCTGCACCTCGGCGAACCCGAGCTGACGAAGGCCGGCCTGCGCGCCGTCGACATCTGCGCCGCCCGGCTCGGCGGACCCGACGACGTGCCCGAGGTCAGCGGCGGCGCCAACCCCCGGGCCGGGCTCATGTACGGCTCCAGCGGCCCCGCCCTGCTGTTCCTGCACGCCTACGAGCACACCGGCGACCCGTCGCTGCTCGACCTGGCGGAGGTCGCGCTCCGGCAGGATCTGCGCAGGTGCCGGGCGGCCGAGGACGGCTCGCTCCAGGTGAACCAGGGCTGGCGGCTGTTGCCGTACGTGGACGAGGGCTCGGCCGGCATCGCGCTGGTGCTCGCCCGCTACCTGGCCCACCGCGACGATCCGGAGCTCGCCACCGCGCTCGCGGACCTGCTCAAGGCGGCCCGCTCCGGCTTCTTCGTGCAGCCGGGCCTGTTCACCGGCCGCGCCGGCATCATCGCCGCGCTGGCCGGCGTGCCACCGCAGCCGGACACCGCCCAGGTGCTGGAGGCGCACGTCAAGGGCCTGCGCTGGCACGCACTGCCGTACGGGGGTGGCCTGGCCTTTCCGGGCGACCAGCTGCTGCGGCTGTCCATGGATTTCGCGACTGGTTCGGCAGGTGTCCTCTTCGCCCTGAACACGGTACTGGGCGACAACCCGGGACACCTGCCGTTCCTGGAGGCCGCGCCAGTGGTGCGGCCTGTCACCCACGAGTCCCGGAAGGAGGTGTAACACCATGGTCCTTCTCGACCTGCAGGGGCTCGAGACCCCGGCGAGCAGCGACGTCGCCAGCGGCGGCAGCACGCTCACGGTTCTCGGATGTCACTCCGGCAAGCCCAGCAACCTCAGTGTCGCGCTCTGCCACTGATCAGTGAGACCGATCCCCGCGCCGACCGAGAAGGCCGGCGCGGGGATCTTCGGACTTGACGCGAGGAGGCCCGGGGTGCTCGCCGGAGACCGGCTGGTCATGCACGCGGTACGGCGAAACGGGCCGTGGACCGCGATCCTGGCGGCCACGGCCGCCGGGGGCGCGGCCGCCGAACTGGCCCTGCCGTACGTGGCGGGCCGGACCGTCGACGCGTTCGTCGCCGCCGACCCCGCGGCCGTGGAGTGGCTGGCCGGCTGCGCCGTGGTCGTCGCCTGCGTGGTGCTCTGCGAGAGCCTCGGTGTGTGGGCCGGCGGTGTGAGCGGAGCCGGCGCCGCCGCCCGGCTGCGCCTCGGGATGCTGCGCCACGTGCTCGGCGCCGGCCCCGCCGTCACCCGCCGCTTCCCCGAGGGCGAGCTCGTCACCCGCGCCGGGCTGAACGCCGAGGAGGTCGGGCGGGCCCCCGAGTCGGTGACCGGGGCGCTCGCGCTCCTGGTGCCCACCGCCGGCGCGCTGGTGGCACTGACCCTCATCGCGCCCTTGCTCACCCTGACCCTGCTCGCCGGCATCGTCCTCATCCTGCTCGTGCTGAACACCTTCCTGCGCGCGACCACCACGATCGCGGGCGGCTACCAGGAGGCGCAGGGCGAGCTGGCCGCCGGCCTCGTCGAGGCGCTCGGCGGGGCGCGCACGATCGCCGCCGCCGGGACCGAGGACCGGGAGGCGCGCCGCGTCCTGCGGCCGCTGCCCAGGCTGCGGCGGCACGGCATGCTGCTGTGGCGCGCCAACGCGACGGCGGGAGTGCGCGCCGGGCTCGTGGTGCCGCTGGTGGAGGTGGCCGTGCTGGCGGTGGGCGGCTTCATGCTGGCCGCGGGCGACCTCACGGTGGGCGAGTTGTACGCCGCCGCCAGGTACGCGGTGCTCGGCGCCGCCCTGAGCGGCGCGCTCGGTCCCCTCGGTGGCCTGGCCAGGTCGCGGGCCGCGGCCGGGCGGATGGCCGAGGTGCTCGCCGTGCCCCGCACTCGCCACGGAAGCCGGGCAGTGCCGTCCGGGACGGGCACTCTGGAGTTCCGCGACGTGACGGCCGCCGGCCTGACCGTGCCGCGACTGGTCATCCCCGGCGGCTCGCTCACGGCCGTGGTCGGGCGGTCAGGGTCGGGCAAGTCGCTGCTCGCGGCGCTCGCGGCCCGGCTGGCCGACCCCGACGGCGGCACGGTCCTGCTCGACGGGGTGCCGCTGCCCGAGCTGGCCGGCCCAGAACTCAGGCGCGCCGTCGGCTGCGCCTTCGAACGTCCGGTCCTGGTCGGTGACACGATCGCCGACGCCATCGCCCTCGGCCGCCCACCCCCGGACGACGCGCCTCCCGTGAGCGGCGACGGCTCCGACGCGGTGTCGCGGGCAGACGACGGCGCCGAGGTCGTGCGGCCTGTCGCGGAGCCGGACGCGGTGACGGCGGGGCCGGCGCCGGACGCGGTGACGGTGGCGGCGGGGGCGGCGCGGGCCGACGGGTTCGTCAGGCGGCTGCCGCACGGGTACGCCACCCTGACGGCGGACGCGCCGCTGTCCGGTGGCGAACGCCAGCGGCTCGGCCTGGCCCGGGCCTTCGCCCAGGGGGAGCGGCTGCTGGTCCTCGACGACGCGACCTCCAGCCTCGACACCGTGACCGAACGCGAGGTCGGCCGCGCGCTCTCCGACGGCTCCGGCGGCCGTACCCGGCTGGTCGTCGCGCACCGCCTCGCCACGGCCGCCCGTGCCGACCAGGTCGTCTGGCTGGAGGACGGCGCCGTACGCGGCAGGGGACCGCACCGCGAGCTGTGGCGCGATCCGGCCTACCGGGCGGTCTTCCAGGGGGAGGAGTGATGAGGGCACTGCTGTGGCGCGCGCTGCGCCGCGAGCCGCGTCAGCTGGTCCGGATCTGCCTGTGGTCGGTGCTGGAGGCGGCGCCCGCCTTCCTCATCGGCCTCGCGGTCGCCCGGGCCATCGAGGACGGCTTCGCCGCGGGCCGGCCGGAGATCGGACTGGCCTGGCTGGCGGCGCTCGGCGCGGCCTGGGTGGTGGCCGCGGTGGCCGCCCGCCAGATCGTCCTCGCGGTGGCGGCCGTGGCGGAGCCGTTCCGTGATGATCTGCTCGGCCACGTCGTCGGCGGGGCCGTCCGCCGTGCCGCCGCCGCGCCCGGCGCGCGGCAGGACAGCGCCGCCGTCACCCGCGCCGGCCTCCAGGTCGAGCTGGCCAGGGACGCCTTCGCGGCCGTCATCACCACGGTGCGCGGCTTCGCGTTCACCGTGGTGAGTGTGGTCCTGGGCCTGCTCACGCTGGCGCCGGGGGCCGCGGCGCTGGTGCTGCCGCCGTTCGCGGCCGGGCTGGCCCTGTTCCTGGCGTCGCTGCCGCTCCTGGCCCGGCGGCAGCGGGCGTTCCTGGTGGCCGACGAGCGGCTCGCCGAGGCGATGACCGCGATGGCCGGCGGGCTGCGCGACATCGTCGCGTGCGGCGCGGAGGATCGCCAGGGCGCCCGGCTGGCCGCCCACGTGGACGGCCAGGCGTCCGCCGCGCGGGCCCTGGCCAGGGCGACCGCCGTTCGCACCGCCGCGCTGGGCGTCGGCGGCTGGCTGCCCGTGGTGCTCGTGCTCGCCGGGACGCCGTGGCTGCTGAGCGGCGGCGCGGGCGCCGGGGTGGTCGTCGGCGCGCTGGCCTATGTCGCCCAGTCGCTGGCCCCGGCCCTCGGCGGGCTGGTGCACGGCCTCGGGGTGAGCGGTGTCCAGCTCGCCGCCACCCTGGACCGGATCACCGCCGCCCCGCCGCCCCCCTCGCGCGCGGTCCGCCGCCGGCCCGCGTCGGCCGAGGTGCGGCTCCGCGAGGTCACGTTCGCGTACGGCCCGCACTCCGCCCCGGTCGTCGACGGCCTCTCGCTGTGCGTTCCCGAAGGTGAGCACCTGGCCGTCGTCGGGCCGAGCGGGGCCGGGAAGTCCACGCTGGCGGCCCTGATCAGCGGGCTGCTCCGCCCGGACGCCGGCCAGGTGCTGGTCGGCGGTGTCCCCGCGGACCAGGCCGAGCACGCCGCCAGGGTGCTCATCCCCCAGGAGGCGTACGTCTTCCGCGGCACTCTGCGCGAGAACCTCGCCTACCTCCGTACCTCGCCGGACGGCCCGCTGGAGGGCGGTGACCCACCGGACGGCCGTATGGAGGGCTTGGAGTGGCCGGACGGGGCGGGGCCTGGGCCGGCCGAGTTCGAGGCGGCGGTCCACGCCCTGGGAGCGGCCGAGCTGGTGGCGGCCGTGGGCGGATACGACGCCCGTCTCGACCCGGGCGCGCTGTCGGCGGGACAGCGGCAGCTCATCGCGCTGGTGCGCGCCTACCTGTCACCCGCCCGCCTGGCCATCCTGGACGAGGCCACCTGCCACCTCGATCCCGCCGCCGAGGCACGGGTCGAGCACGCCTTCGCCGGCCGCGGCGGCACGCTCGTCGTCGTCGCCCACCGGATCACCTCGGCCCGGCGGGCCGGCCGCGTCCTGCTCATGGACGGCGGCCGGGTCCAGACCGGCACCCACGACGAGCTCGTACGCACCTCATCCCTGTACGCCGACCTGGTCGGCCACTGGCAACCGGAGCCCGTGTCATGAGATATCCAGCGGCAAGGCGACTGCCCTTCGTCGAGAACCTGCACGGCCACCGCGTGCCCGACCCCTACCGCTGGCTGGAGGACCCGCACGATCCCGAGACCCGGGACTGGCAGGCCGCCCAGGACCGGCTGTGGCGCGACCAGACCGCCGGGCTCCCGCTGCGCGAGCGGTTCGCCGCCCGCCTGACCGAACTGGCCGCCACGGGGCTGGTCACCCCTCCGGTGTGGCGGGGTGAGCGCCGCTTCCACCTGTCCCAGTCCGCCGGTCAGGAGCATCCGGTGCTCTGCCTCGACGACGAGGTGATCCTCGATCCCATGCGGCTGGATCCCAGCGGCCTGACCACGCTCGACGACTGGCAGCCCGACCTGGACGGCCGGCGGCTCGCCTACCAGCTGTCCAGGCGCGGCGACGAGCGGGCCGACCTGTACGTCATGGACCTCGGCACCGGCCAGGTGGTCGACGGCCCGGTGGGCGGCTGCCGCTACTCCCCGGTCGCCTGGCTGCCCGGCGAGGAGGGGTTCCTCTACGTCCGCTTCCGTCAGGGGGTCTACCTGCACCGCCTCGGGGAGCCGGACGACGTGCGGGTCTTCAGCCGCGGCGCGGTGCCGTACGGGCTGCTGATCGACGAGGGCGGTCGCTGGCTGACGATCTCCGCGGGCACCCGGACCGGGAACGACGTCTGGCTGGCCGACCTGTCCACCTGCTCCGCGCGGCGGCCCGAGCTGCGCGTCGTACAGGAGGGGCTGGAGGCCAACACGGCGGCGGCCGTCGGCCACGACGGGCGCGTCTACCTGCTGACCGACCACGGGGCGCCCCGGCGCAGGCTGTGCGTGGCCGACCCGGCGGCCCCCGAGGCCTGGAAGGAGCTGATCCCCGAGGATCCCGAGGCGGTGCTCGGCGCCTTCACCGTCCTCGACGGAGACCGGCTCCTGGTCTCCCGGACCCGCCACGCCGTCGGCGAGATCGGCGTCCACGACGCCATCAGCGGGACCCGGCTGGCCACCGTACCCCTGCCAGGCAGCGGGACCGTCACCTCGCTGACGTCCCGGCCGGGCGGCGGCCACGAGGCGTGGTTCGGTTACACCGACGCCGTCACCCCCGCCGAGGTGTGGCATTACGACGCGCGCGGGGAGCGGGCCGTCAGGTGGGCCGCGCCGCCCGGCAACGTGCCGCTGCCGGAGGTGGAGAGCCGTCACGTGGAGTACCGCTCCGCCGACGGCACGCTCGTGCGCATGGTCGTCTCCGCGCTTCCCGGGCGGGAGGGACCCCGTCCGGCGATCCTGACCGGTTACGGCGGGTTCGGCGTGCCGCTGACGCCCGGGTACGCCGCCGACTCCCGCGCCTGGGTGGAGGCCGGCGGCGTGCTGGCGATCGCCGGCCTGCGCGGCGGCGGCGAGGAAGGAGAGGCCTGGCACCGCGACGGCATGCTGGACCGCAAGCAGAACGTCTTCGACGACTTCATCGCCGCCGCCGAGAGACTCGTCGCGGACGGGTGGACGACGCCCGACCGGCTGGCCGTCTGGGGCGAGTCCAACGGCGGTCTGCTCGTGGGCGCGGCCATGACCCAGCGGCCCGCCCTGTTCGCCGCCGTCGTCTGCTCGGCGGGGCTGCTCGACATGGTCCGTTACGAACTGTCCGGCCTGGGCGCCTCCTGGACGGCCGAGTACGGCTCCGCCGGCGACCCTGAGCAGTTGCCGTGGCTGCTCGGCTACTCGCCCTATCACCACGTCCGCGACGGAGTGGACTACCCGGCGACGCTGTTCACCGTCTCGGGAGCGGACTCCCGGGTCGATCCGATGCACGCCCGCAAGATGTGCGCCGCCCTGCAGCGGGCCACGTCGGGGGACCGGCCGATCCTGCTGCGGCACGAGCCCGACGTCGGCCACGGCGCCCGCGCGGCCAGCCGTTCCATCACGCTCGCCGCCGACATCCTGGCCTTCGTGGCCGACCGCACCGGCCTGACCGCACCGGCCTGACCGCACCGGCCTGACCCACCGGTTCGGGTTGACCGGGGACGGCCCGGAACGGCCGGCCGGGGCCGGGCGGTTCAGATCCAGCCCGACTCGCGGGCGATGCGGATCGCGTCGATGCGGCTGCGCGCGCCGAGCTTGGCCGTAGTGCGATGCAGGTAGTTTCGGACCGTTCCCTTGGACAGGAACAGCGAGGCGGCGATCTCCGACACGGACGCCCCCTCGGCGGCGGCGCCGATCACGTCCAGCTCGCGCGCCGTCAGGGGCGCGTCGGGCGGGGTCATCGCGGCGATGGCGATCTCCGAGTCGATGACCCGTTCTCCGCAGGCGACCCTGCGGATGGCGTCCGCCAGTTGGCTGGGCTGCGCGTCCTTGGCCATGAACCCCCGCACGTGCGCGTCGAGCGCCCGCCGCAGCAGCCCTGGCGTGCCGACGCCGGTGAGGATCAGGACCCCGCAGGCAGGCAGCTTCTCGTGCAGCTCGCCCGCGGCCACCAGGCCGTCCTTGCCGGGTAACCCGACGTCGATCACCGCGACGTCCGCCTGGACGGCACAGGCGGTGGCGACGATGCGATCACCGCGTTCCACCTCGGCGACGACCTCGATGTCCTCCTCGTACGCCAGCAAAGCCACGATCGCCCCGCGCACCAGATGCATGTCCTCAGCGAGCAGAGTTCGGATCACGGTTGTCCTTGTGGTCAGCCAGCAAATCCTTCGTGGTCCTGAGGCTTCACAGCAGTGTGAGGCCGCCGTCCACGGCCAGAATCTGCCCCGTCACATAGGAAGCATGCCCAGAAAGCAGGAATATCACGACGTTGGCGATTTCCCAGGCTGTGCCTTGGCGGCCCATCGGCACCCGCACCCGCTTGCGGTGCTCCCAGTGCCGGCTCGCCTCCCGCCCGAGCGGCGTGTCGACCAGCCCCGGCGCCACCAGGTTGACCCGCACGCCCCGCCCCGCGCCCTCCAGCGCGACGTTCCTGGCCAGCCCGACGAGCCCGGCCTTGGACGCCTCGTACGACGGGATCAGGCTGCCCGGCCGCAGCCCCGCCACCGAGCCGATGAGGACGATCGAGGAGCCCGGCCCGAGCAGCGGCAGCGCGGCCTTGCAGACCAGGAAGTGGGCGCGCAGGTTGACCGCGAAGACCTGGTCCCACTCCTCGGCGCTCGTCCCGGCCAGCGTGAACCCGGCGCCGATGCCCGCGTTGAGCACGATCCCATCGATCCGCTCGGCTCGGGCCGGCAGCGCCTCGCACTGCGCGGGATCGGCCAGGTCCACGGTGAGCACGGAGGCCGCACCGCCCTCGCGCCTGATCCAGCCCGCGGTCTCGGCCGCCGCGGGCTCGTCCACGTCGGCGCAGACGACCTCCGCGCCCTCGCGGGCCGCGGTCACCGCGATGGCCCGCCCGTTGCCCACCGGAGGGTCCGGCTCGTCGGAGGGCCTGGTGCCCGCGCCGACGACCAGCACCCGTCTCCCTACCAAGCGACCGCTCATATGGGGGATGCTAACGACCATGGAACCGCGTGTGCAGCCCCTGCCGCCGGAGCAGTGGGACGACTTCCAGAAGGCCAACCCCCTCAACGTCTTCACCACGCTGGCCCGCCACCCCACGCTCTACCGGGCCTGGCTCCGTTTCGGCGGCGCCCTCCTGTACGGCACGCTGCCCGCCCGCGACCGCGAGCTGGCCATCCTGCGCACCGCCCACCACCGGGGCAGCGACTACGAGTGGGCCCAGCACGTCCGGATCGCCCGCGACGCGGGCCTGTCCGACCAGGAGATCGAGTCCGTACGGCAGGCCGGCGCGACCTGGGACCCGGCGGACGCCCTGGTCCTGCGGGTAGCCGACGAACTGCACGCCGGCGGAGACCTCTCAGACGCCACCTGGGCGGCCCTGTGCGAGCGCTATGACGAACCCGGCCGGATCGAGCTGGTGATGCTGGTGGCCCACTACGACATGCTGGCCGTCGTGCTCAACACGCTCAGGGTGCGGATCGAGGACTGAGGGGGCCAGGCTCGACCAGCTCAGAGCGGGGAGCCGGGGATGATCATCGTCACTCCCGGCACCGAGCCGATCGAGGCCAGCGCCTTGCCCGCGTCGGCCAGCCCGATCGTCCGGGTGATCAGCTCGTCGGGGTGGAGCAGCCCGGCCCTGATCATCTCCAGCATCGGCGGGTAGGCGTGCGCGGCCATCCCGTGGCTGCCGAGCAGCCGCAGCTCCTGGCCGATCACCCGGCTCATCGGGATCGGCGTCGTGTCGTCCGGCAGCAGGCCCACCTGGACGTGCCGGCCCCGGCGGCGCAGGCTCTCGACGGAGGCCGCGCAGGTGCGCGGGCTGCCCAGCGCGTCGATCGACACGTGCGCCCCGCCCCTGGTCAGCTCTCGCACCTGGGCGCCCGCGTCACCGGCCGAGCCGTCGACGAAGTGGGTGGCGCCCGCCTGCTCGGCCAGGTGGAGCGCGTCGCTGCTGATGTCGACGGCCACCACCCGCGCCCCGGCCGCCGAGGCGATCATGACGGCGGACAGGCCGACCCCGCCGCAGCCGTGCACGGCCACCCACTCGCCCGGCCGCACCTCGCCGACCTGCGCCACGGCGCGGAAGGCGGTGGCGAAGCGGCAGCCCAGGCTCGCCGCGGTGACGTAGGACATCTCCTCGGGCACCGGGATGAGGTTGACGTCGGCGCGGTCGATGGCCACCAACTCGGCGTAGGAGCCCCAGTGGGTGAAACCGGGCTGCGTCTGGCGTTCGCACACCTGCTGCTCGCCGGCCGCGCACGTCGCGCAGGAGCCGCAGGCGCACACGAACGGCACGGTCACCCGGGCGCCGGGCAGCCAGCCGCGCACGCCGGAGCCGACCGCCTCCACGACACCCGCCAGCTCGTGGCCGGGAACGTGCGGCAGGACCCGGATGGCGGGGTCGTGCCCCTGCCAGCCGTGCCAGTCGCTGCGGCACAGGCCGGTCGCCTCGACCCGGATCACCGCCCCGTGCGGCGAGGGGGACGGGTCGGGCAGCTCACGCAGGTCGAGCTCCCCACCGAAGAGGTCAAAGGCAACAGCTCGCATCTCACGAGCTTAGAGTCTGTCGCCGCAGGTCGCGCAAGGCCTGGTGGGAGGCCGAGCCCGGCTCGGTGGTGTAGAGGACGAGGCGCAGGTCGTCGCGGTCGGGCACCGGCAGCACCTGGCAGATCGTGTCGATGGGCCCGACCACGGGGTGTTCGACGCGCTTGCGCTGCTGCCTGCGGACGCACACCTCGTGCCGTGCCCACACGGCGGCGAACTCGGGGCTGAGCGCGAGCATCTCAGCGACCAGCCCCTGGATCCCGGGGTCGTCGGGGTAGCAGCCCGCCGCCACCCGCAGGTCGGCCACCGAGGCGCGGGCGAAGGCCCCCTTCTCGATGTCGTCGAGGATCTCGGCGATGTCGGGAGCGGCGAAGACCCAGCGGATGACGTTGCGGTCGTCGGGTGACCGGCTCTCCAGGTCGCCCAGGAGGGCGCCGGCCAGCGGGTTCCAGGCCAGGACGTCGTACTTGGCGTCGAGCACGTAGGCCGGGACCTCCTCCAGGAAGGAGATCAGGTGCAGGATGCTCGCGGGCACGTCGCCCCGGCGCGCGGACGGGTCGGTGGCCTGGCCGGCCAACTTGAACAGATGGGTGCGCTCGTTCTGGTAGAGCATGAGCGCCCTGGCCAGCGCGTTGAGCACCTGCCTGGACGGGTGCGGACCCCTGCCCTGCTCCAGCCGGATGTAGTAGTCGACCGACATGCCGGCGAGCTGGGCGACCTCCTGCCTGCGCAGACCAGGGGTGCGCCGACGCTCTCCCGTGGGCAGGCCGACCTGCCTCGGCGTGATCCGGTGGCGCCGGGAACGCAGGAATTCGGCGAGTTCGTCGCGGTTCATCCCTCCATCCTGGGCAACGGGACGGACGCGTGGGTGGTACCGCCGGTCCCAGCCTCGGCAGGTCTCTCCCGCGTCGCCGCGTACGGCGCGAAGGTGGGGGCCATGACGACGACAGCCCTCATCACGGGCGCCAACAAGGGAATCGGCTTCGAGATCGCGCGCCTGCTCGGCGAGCGCGGCGTCACCGCCATCGTGGGAGCGCGCGACGAGGAGCGCGGGCGGGCCGCCGCCGAGCGCCTAGGCCAGCCGTACGTACGCCTGGACGTGACCGACGAGACGAGCGTGCGGGCCGCCGCGAAGTGGATCGAGCAGGAGTACGGCGCGCTCGACATCCTGGTGAACAACGCCGGGATCATGGGCCCGATGGACGTCCCCGCCGGCGTCGGCCGCGCGGACGCGTTGAGGGAGGTGTACGAGACCAACGTGTTCGGCGTGGTGACCGTGACCGACGTGCTGCTGCCGCTGTTGCGCCGGGCGTCGGCGGCCCGGATCGTCAACATGTCGAGCGCGCTCGGGTCGCTGGCCGACTCGCTCGATCCGGACAGCCAGTTCTACGGGCAGGACTACCTGGCCTACAACTCCTCCAAGACCGCGCTGAACATGGTCACCGTGGTCTACGCCAACGAGTTGCGGGACACCCCGATCAAGGTCAACGCCGCCGATCCCGGCTACTGCTCCAGCGACATGAACGCCCACACCGGCTACCGCACCCCCGCGCAGGGCGCGGCGATCGCGGTGCGGCTCGCCACACTCGGGGCCGACGGCCCGACCGGCGCGTTCCTGCAGGACGAGGGGCCCGTGCGCTGGTGAGGTGTGGAGCCCCCTTCACCGGACAGTAAGGGGGGCATGGGACGAGATTTGGACAAGGAACGCTTCTCTGAGACGGAATATGCCCGCTTCGGCGAGCGGCTCGACGAGCAGTTGGGCGCGCTGCGCGAGTTGCTGGACCAACCCGGGTTCGGCGAGGGGCCCACGACGATCGGGGCGGAGCTGGAGCTGTTCCTGGTGGACGGCAAGGGACGGCCGCTGCCCCGCAACGAGGAGGTGCGCGAGTCGCTCGACGACCCCCGCGTGGTGCTGGAGCTGGGCCGGTTCAACCTGGAGGTCAACCTGACCCCGGTGCCGCTGGCCGGGCGGCCGTTCGAGCGGCTCGGCGCGGAGATCCAGGAGACGGTGACCAAGGTCGACGCCGCGGTCGGGCGGCTGGAGGACCAGGGCGGCGCGCTGCCCATCGGCATCCTGCCGACGCTCGACTCCGAGGACTTCACCAGGGAGGCGATCAGCGACCAGAACCGATACCGGGCGATGAGCAGGGGCGTCAGGCGGCTGCGGCTCGAACCGTTCCTGGTCAAGATCGAGGATCTGGAGCTGTCGGTCGAGGACGTCATCCTGGAGGCGGCCAACACCTCCTGGCAGGTGCACATCCGCACTCCGCCCGACCGGTTCGCCCGGTTGTTCAACGCCGCGCAGCTCGCCACCGGGCCGGTGCTGGCCGTCTGCGGCAACTCGCCGTACTTCCTCGGCAGGCAGCTGTGGGAGGAGACGCGGATCGCGCTGATGGAGGAGGCGGCCGACGACCGCGACGTCGAGCGGCGCTACCGCAAGGACGGGCGGGTGACGTTCGGCTCCGACTGGGTGCGCGAGGGCGCCTACGAGTTGTTCGAGAGGTACGTCCGCGACTACGACCCCATCCTGCCCGACCTGACGGACGACGCCGGCCCGCTGGACGTGCCCGAGCTGAGGTTGCACCAGGGCACGGTGTGGCAGTGGAACCGTCCCGTCTACGACCCGGCCGACGGCGGTCACCTGCGGGTCGAGATGCGCGCCCTGCCCGCCGGACCTTCCTGCGCCGACATGACGGCCAACACGGCGTTCCTGCTCGGGCTGACCCTGGCGCAGGCCGAGCGTGACCTGACCGGCTACCGGTTCGCCGAGACGTACCAGAACTTCTATCGCGCGGCCATGCACGGACTGGACGCCAAACTCTCCTGGCCCGGCCTGGACGGCGAGTTCGAGGCCCCCGACCTGGTGCTGAGGCTGCTGCCGGAGGCGCGGGCCGCGCTGCTGGCGGCCGGCGTGGTGCCGGACGAGGTGGACAACGCGCTCGGCGTGATCGAGGAGCGGACCCGGCTGCGCCGTACCGGGGCGGTCTGGCAGCGGGAGGCGCTGGCCCGCCTGAACGGCGACCGGAACCGCCTCGTCCGCGAGTACCGGGAGAACGCGCTGACCGGCGTTCCGGTACATCTGTGGCGTTAGTTACAACATTGGCCGCTCTTCGCCCGTCACACTGTCAAAGAGACGGAAAAGCGAGGAATGTATGGCGGCTACGGGGATGGTTCCGATCGACAGCGCCCCCTTCGCGTTACGGCGGGATACCGGCACCCTGGCCGAGGGCGCGGCCAAGCTGGCCAAGGAGCTCGGCCGGGTCACGGTCGAGACGGTGCTGGCGCGGGGCAACCGGACCGCGGTGCGCAAGGGGGCCGCGGCGGCGCTGGGCAAGATGCAGCCCAGGCCGGACGTCTGGTACGCCTTCGACAGCGCCGACCAGGGCACCGCCGACTGGTATCCGCAGGGGCTCACGTGCGGCGAGGACTCAGGGGCCGTGAAGGTGCCGGTGTTCCTGGTCAGCTGGTACTTCAAGCCGCAGCCCCCGGTGCCGGAGCGCGGGATCAGGGTGACGTTCCTGAGCCCGAGCACCCTCAAGTACCAGCACGCGCTGCTGGTCGAGGCCAGGCCGGACGGGTCGTACCGGGCGATCGACATCCACGCGGGGGGCATCGCCTGGTACGGCGACCTGCTCTACGTGGCCGACACCAAACGCGGGCTGCGGGTGTTCGACGTGCGGAACCTGCTCGACCTGCGCACGGTCCAGAACGACCTGGGCGACTCCCAGCGGATCGGCCGCGCCAACGGGAAGTTCCACGCCTTCGGCTACCGCTACGTGATCCCGCAGACCGACTTCTGGCGCGTCACCCAGGAGGGACCGCGCTTCTCGTTCGTGTCGATCGACCGCGCTGCGAAACCGCACGCGCTCGTCTCCGGCGAGTACGCCGAGGCCGGCCCCGACGGCCGCGTCGCCAGGTGGGACCTGCCCCTGGACAGTGGCACGCCCAGGGACGCCTACGTCATGGGCCACCCGAAGATCCAGGGCGCGGTCTCGAACCGTGACAGGTGGTACCTGAGCCAGGCGGTGGACGCCGCCACCAACGGCAGGCTGCAGGTCTACCGGGCGGGCAAGCTCCTCACCCGCCAGTTCCCGATCGGGCCGGAGGACCTGACCGTGCGGGGTGGCAAGGTGTGGAGCGTCACCGAGTTCCGGAACAAGCGGGTGATCTTCGGTGTCGACCTGTGAGGGTCAGTCCCGGAGATGCCGGTTGAGCAGCTCCCGGTAGCGGCGGTCGAAGTCGTCGTAGCGGGCCCTTAGCCCACCGCCCGGCCAGCCGTCGGGCAGCAGCTCGCCGGGCAGCAGCGGATCGGCGAGCAGGTGGCGCAGCACGGCGGCCGACACCAGGAAACCCTCGGCCAGCCCGTCAGCGCGGTCCAGCGCCCGCCGCAGCCGGTGCGCTTCGGCCGCCCAGCCGTCGAGATCCCACAACAGGGGAGTGGGATCGCCGTGCGGGCGGCCGTCGATCAGCGTGCACTGCGCGGTCATGGTCTCGGGCCAGGTGCGCAGCAGGTTGGCCGGACGCATCCAGGTGCCCTCGCGCAGCTCGGCCAGGCGCAGTGCCCTCATCGTGTGCCGGAAGGCGGCCCGGTCGGCGGGCGCCCGCCGCTCGGCCGTGACGACGGCGATCTCCCACGTGCCGTCCCACGGCTTCGGATGCGGGTCGCGGCTCTCGTCCTGCCGGGCCTGGCGCTCGACCAGGCGCTCCGACAGGCGGTAGCGGCCGTCGTGCTGGACGAGGTCGCCCGCGGCCACCATCCGCGACAGCGCCACCCGCACCGTGCCCTCGGCGATGCCGAACAGCGCGCCGATGCGCACCAGATGCCGGGCGGCCAGCTCCGGCGGGTGGCTGCCCAGCAGCGCGCTCAGCACGGCCGACCGGGCACTCAGGCCATTACGCTCTTCCATCGCGTGTCGAGTATATGTAACACTCGCGGGTATGGGGAGCTATCTCATCGAACCGTTCGACGGCAGCGACCGCTACGCGACCGAGCGCTACCAGGGCGCCGCCGGACGCGACTGGTGGAGCTGTGACCCGTCGCTGCGCCTGCTCATGCGCCACCACCTCGGCGACGGCTACGCCTGGGCGGAGCCGCACCTCGAGAAGCTGGGCATCCTCATGGGCGGCCCGATCGCCCGCCACGCGGAGGAGACCGACCGCAACCCGCCCCGGCTGGAGAAGTACGACCGCTGGGGCAGGGACGTCAGCGAGGTCGTCATGCCGCCCTCCTTCCACGCGGCCAGGGACGCGCTCATGGCCGACAACTTCACCTCGCCCGCCTTCGCCGCGCAGGCCCGCGCGCACGGAGCGAACCCCGAGGCGCTCGCCGCCGCCTGGACCTACCTGCTCGACCAGGCCGACATCGGCATGGGCTGCGCCCTCGGCACCGGCGGCGACATGGTGGTGTCGCTGGCCGAGAAGCACGCGCCCGGCGACGTCAGGGAACGGGTGCGGGAGATCTTCGCCAACGGCTTCTACTCCGGCGAGGCCGCCCAGATGTTCACCGAGCGCACCGGCGGCTCCGACCTGGCCGCGCTGGAGGCCACGGCCGTCCCCGACGGCGACGCCTGGCGGCTGTCCGGCCTCAAGTGGTTCGCCTCCAACGCGAACGGGTCGGCGTTCGTCGTCCTGGCCCGCCGCGACGGCGGCGACGTCGCCCCGTTCCTGGTGCTGTGGGAGCGGCGCGACGGCTCGCGCAACGCGGTGCGGATCAGGCGGCTCAAGGACAAGCTCGGCACCCGCTCCGTCGCCTCGGCCGAGGTGGAGTTCACCGGCGCGGAGGCGTTCCTGCTGGCCGGTGAGGGCTCCGGCTCCGGCCTCGGCACGATGATGAAGCTCACCAACGCCTCCAGGCTCGGCGTCGCGATGATGGGCGTCGGCGTGGCCCGCCGCGCGCTGGTCGAGTCGCTCTGCTACGCCCGCGCCCGTGCGGCGTTCGGCCGGCCGCTGATCGAGCAGCCGCTGATGCGCCGCAAGCTGGCCGAGCTGATCGTCGAGGTCGAGGCCGCCCAGGCGCTGGTCTTCGACGGCCACATCGGGCCCCGGCTGCGCCTCGCGCCCGCCCTGATCAAGCTGCGCGCCTCCCGGCTCGGCCTCACCGCCGCCAGCGACGCGATCGAGGTGCACGGCGGCAACGGCTACATCGAGCAGTGGCCGGTCGCCAGGCTGCTGCGCGACGCCCAGGTCAACCCCATCTGGGAGGGCGGCGACAACATCCTGTGCCTGGACGTCCGCCGGGCGATGCTCCGCGAGAACGCCCACGAGCCCTTCCTCGACCGCCTGGTCGCGGCGGTCGACCAGGCGCCCTCCGGTGATTCCGCGACCGCCGACCTGGTACGAGGACGGATCGACGACCTGCGCAAGGCGATCACCGTGTGGTCCTCGCTCGACCCGGTCGTGGCCGAGGCCCGGCTGTTCCCGCTGGCCCAGCTCATGGCCGACGTCTACGCGGCGGCGCTGCTGCTGGAGCAGGCGGGATGGGGGCTCGACGACGGCCGCAAGGCCCTGGTGGCCCGCCTCTACGCCGACGCCCACCTCGCCGACCACGGCCCGCTGCGGGGTCTCGACCGCCCGGCCGAGGACCTGGAGCGCTTCGACGAACTGCTCGCGGGAGCCCTCCAGCTCTGAGCTCGACGGGCGCGCGCTCACATCGGGGGGCCCAGACCGGACTGCATGGCGAACACCACCAGTTGCGCCCGGTCGCGGGCCTTGAGCTTGAGCATCGCCCGGCTGACGTGGGTGCGCACGGTCTCCGTGCTGACCACCAGCCGGGCAGCGATCTCGTTATTCGACAGGCCGGCGGCCACCCAGGTGGTCACCTCGCGTTCGCGTTCGGTCAGGTCCTTGACGCCCGGGTGCGCGATCATGGCTGGAACGCGCCGGGCGAACTGGGAGATCACACTGCGGGTGACCGACGGGGACAACAACGACTCGCCTCCGGCCACCAGGCGTACGGCGCGTAACAGCTCCTCTGGATCGGCGTCCTTGAGCACGAACCCGCTGGCGCCGTCGCGCAGCGCCTCGAACACGTACTCGTCCAGCCCGAACGTGGTCAGCATGACCACCCGCACCGACCCCAGCGCCGGATCGCCGGTGATCTCCCGGAGCGCCGACAGGCCGTCCATCTCCGGCATCCTGATGTCCATCAGCACCACGTCCGGCCGCTTCTCGCGGATCACCCCTAGCCCGGCGCAGCCGTCGGCGGCCTCACCGACCAGCTCGGTGTCAGGCTCGGAGCGCAGCAACGTCCGCACGCCGACGCGGATCAGAGCCTGGTCGTCCACGACCACCACACGGATCATGCCCTCGCCTCCACCGGTATGCGCGCCCGGACCGAGAAACCCCCGGCGGGAAGCGGCCCCACCTCCAGTGTCCCGCCGAGCTGCTCAGCCTGGGCGCGCATGCCGCGGATGCCGAGCCCTCCCTCGGCCGCCGTCCCGGTGCCGGCTCCCGTGTCGGTGATCTCGACCAGCAGGTCGGCGTCGTCGCGGCGGACCAGGACCAGGGTGGTGGCCGCTCCGGCGTGGCGCAGCACGTTCGTCAGGGCCTCCCGCACGATGCGGAACGCCGCCGCCTCCACCGGACCGGCCAGGCCGAGGTCCGGCTGGACGTCCACGGTCAGCTCGACCCCGGCCGCGCGTACCCGGTCGGCCAGCTCGCCTAAGCCGTCCAGGCCGGGGCCGGGTGGCGCCGGCCCGCGGCGCGCGGGCTCGTCCCCGCGCAGCCGCTCCAGCCCGGCGCGCAGGTTGTCCAGCGACTCACGGCTGGTGGCGCGCACCGCCTCCATGGCGTGGCGGGCTTCGGCCACGTCGCGGTCGAGCACGTGCAGGGCCACTCCGGCCTGCATCGCGATCGCCGCCAGCCCATGGCCGATGGTGTCGTGCAGGTCCTGGGCCATGCGCAACCGTTCCTCGGAGGCCGCGCGCCGCGCCTGCTCCGTGCGCATCCCCGCGGCGGCCTCCCGCCGGATTCGCACGACCATCCCGGCCACCAGCGCGGCCAGGGCGATGGCGACCTGGGGGAACGCGGTCACGGACTCCTCGCCCTCCGCGACGGCCTTGGCGAACAGGGCCACCACCAGCACCCCCAGGTCCGCCGCCACGACGGCCATGGCCCGACCGGCCGGCCACGCGACGCCCACGCCGTACATGGCGACGGGCACCGTCAGCAGGATCGGGCCGAACGGGTAGCCGGCCGCCAGATAGGCCGCCACCGCCGCGCCGTTGACCGCCAGCGCCGTGCCCGGCCGGCGCCGCCCGGCCAGCGCCAGAGCCGCGATCACGATCAGTGTGTACGCCGCCGGGTCCAGAGGGCGGGCCGCGTCCGGCTGGTAGGTCGCCGCGGGCTCCGTGCCGATCAGGCCGACGGCCAGGAACGGCAAGCACGGCCACGCGTCCGCCCACCGGGCCCGCGCCCAGACACCGCTCACCTTCACGACTCTAACGCCCGGCGGATGTCACCACCCGTACGCAGAATCGCGTATCCGCGAAGGCCGCGCCCGGGGTGACGACCCGGTAGCGGCATCCCTTCCACCATGAACGCATCAGCTCTCGAAACAGGACCAGGCGATCAACACCGCATTCCCCGGCGCCCGCCCGTCCACGGCGGGCGCGACGATCGCCGGCCCACCCACCGTAGGAAAAGGAGCTCAGGATGAAGTCGAAGATCAGAGCGCGGAGATGGGGTGTCGCGGCGGTCGGCCTCCTGTCGGCGTTGATGCTGGCGTCCCCGCCGTCGACAGCGAGTTCGAGACCCTCCGTGGCGCCACTCGACGACGCGCCCGGCGCCGCGGACTTCAACCCGAACCCGACGATCGGGGGGAACGGCAACGCTGTTCCGGCGCCTGGCTTCGCGTCGGGGGCTCGCGGGGTCTACGCGCCCTCCTACCTGCCCGGCTGCCCGTACCAGCGCGTCTGCGTCGCGGTGCTCGACTACCAGAACGGGCACAACACCTGGAAGATCTGGAACCTTTACGAGTGCGGCGAGTACTCGCTCTACGACTGGCACCGTCGTGGCTGGATTCGGAACAACCAGTCTGGCAGCGCGGTGACCTACCGGCTGGATTCCAATCACTTCCCGCTGAGCCCGAGTCACCCTGTCAACAACAAGTGGGTGGAGGTCGACTGGGAGCCCACGTGGCACATCAGGACATGCTGATGACGCGGTTTTGAAGGGTGCCGCCAACGCGAACTCAGGTGATGCGCCCCTCGTGGGGAGCCTGCTCACCGTGGGGCCGTTACCGGCCCCACGGTTCTCCTCCTTATGTGATCATTTGCAGCATGCGTACCACTACGGGGGTACTCGCTGCCTTGGTCGTCGCGAGCGCGTGTGCGCTGGCCGCCGACACGCCCCTGGACGGCGGCGGGCGGACGGCCGGTCACGCCGCCGAGCCGGCAGCCCGGTGGATCCTGAGGCACACCGTCCACGGCTACGGCAGGGATGTCCCCTTGTGGCTGGTTCCCGCCGCGGACGGCCGGGCGTCGCTGTTCGTCAGGAAGAGGTCGGCACTCGGCTGGTCGATGCTGCGCTGGGACGGGACCTCCTGGAGACGTTCCGGGCTGCCCGCGCAGTTCGGTAAGGCCTGGGGGCTCGAAATCGGCGCTTCCCCGTCCGGGGAGACGATCTGGGCGGCCGCGAGCGTGCCCCACGGGGAGTACGACGACGTGACAGACCAGCTGTGGCGATTCTCCGGCGGGCGCTGGACGCGCCGGTCATCTGGGAACGTGACGGTGAACGGGGTGATCGACATCGCCGTCGCCTCCCGGGGCGACGCCTGGTTCGTGACCGGCTTCGACCCCGAGGGCGGCGCCTCGAACGTGCTGCGCTGGAGCGGGAACGCGCTGCGTTACCAGTCGCTCCCGGACGGTCCCATCCTGACCGGGATCAGCGCGGCGGGCCCGGACGACGTGTGGGTCGTGAACCAGGAGCAGGGGGACAGGACGTGGCACTGGAACGGCGCGTCCTGGAAGGACGTCCCCTACCCGTGCGCGATCGGGTCCCCTCATCCGCCGTGCCGCGGACGTGCTCACCTTCAACGGCTGAGCCTGACCGTGAGACCGGACGGCCACGCGTGGGCGGTCGGCCCTCCGTGGGCGGACGGCGGCAGCCCGGTCATGCTGCACTGGGACCGCGCCCGATGGGAGCAGGTGCGCCTCGATCTGGTGAGGACGGGCTTGACCACGGTCCGAGTGGACCCGGTGGGCGGCCTGTGGATCGCCGCCCGTCCCGCCTCCGGCTCGCCCTACCTGCTCAACCTGCGCGACGGCAGGTGGACCAGATTCGCCCTGCCGGAGGGCGATCCGGCCGAGTACATCACGGACATCGCGCCCGTGCCGAGTACGACGCGGCTTTGGGTCCAGACCAAGCGACAGGACTCCGCGGGCCCGCCGGGCGGCCCGGTGACCGCGCGGGTGTACGAGCTCTCCTAGGTGGTGAGCGGTCATCCCGATCCGGCGACAGCCGGGATGACCTGCTCGGGCCTCTGCTGAACCTGCTGGGGTTCGCGCTGATGGCCGCACGCGACGCGCTGGATTCGGAGGCGTGAGCTTTTCGCCGCCTGCGTGCGTCGCGGCCGGGATCGTGATCCGCCGTACGGTGGCGCGCCGTACTGAACGGCACGTTCGCCGCAGGGCCGGTGTCAGCGGGGTACGGCCCGCACCCATCCGCGGTCGCCGCCGAGGAACTCGGAGATCGTCAGGCCGGCCTGGTTGAGCCCGCGCTCCAGGTAGTCGTCGTCGAGGCGGCGGCTGACGAAGGTGTGGGTCCAGTGCCGGTCGCCGATGGAGTATTCGGTGGTGGCTTCGAGCAGGCCGGGGCCGGGCCGGCTGAAATCTGTCATGCGGACGGTACGGCCGTCGCCGGTGGCCCGTTGGAAGGGCTGGACGGTGTCGTACCACTCGGGAGGCTTGCGCTGCAGGATCACGCAGCCGTCGGCGGCGACGTGACGGCGGCAGGTGCGCAGGAACGCGGCGCGCAGGTCGTCGTCGGCGGTCTCGATGACGAAGGACATCAGCAGCACGAGGTCGAAGGTCCGTGGCAGGGCCAGGGCCTGGATGGAGGAGGTGACGGTCTCGGCGCCGGTGATGTGGGCGAGCATCTCGGAGGACTCGTCGACCGCGACGACCTCGTGGCCGAGGGCGAGCAGGGGATGGGTGACACGGCCGGCGCCGGCGCCGAGCTCCAGGATGCTCGCTCCGGGCGGGATGGCGGCGTGGATCAACTCGGGTTCGCCGTTCGCGGTGAGGGTGGCGTAGTAGTCGACCGCGCAGCCGTCCGGGGTGATCGGTCCTGGACCCGTGCCCTGATAGAGCCGTCGTTTGATCATCGGGAACCTCCGAGGAGACCCCCGCCTTCAGGCGGGGGAGGAATCGGACCCCTGCGGAGCAGGGCAGGGGCAGGCGATTCGCCGCCAGGCGGACCGCCATCAAAACGCCGCACGACACCGCACGGTTCGGTAGTGTGTTCGACGGTGGCGACACCCAAGCCACCGGACGAACGATCGGCAACACCCTCGCCGCAGGGCTTGCGGAGAGGCGAAACGCCTGTGGAGCCGGTGTAAGACCTCAACGAGAGTCCTCTCGGGCGGGCAACCGGCGGTGAAGCAGGAAGCCCAACCGGCGACGGTTGGAATCCCGGCCCTTCAGAGCCGGGAGGATGTCAAGTTCCCATTCTGAGGTGCGGTCCGGGCGTCCGCGCGGCTGCCGCGGTCGGCCGCTCGGCCGGTCAGGGCTGGATCTGGCGGGTGATGGACGGGTCGGTGATGGTGGTGTCGGCGGCCAGCAGGAACGCCTTGGACAGGATGATCGACAGCATCCCGCCGTCCTCTTCGAAGGGCAGGAAGACCTGGTCGGCGGAGCGGCCGGGGACGATGCAGAGGTAGGCGTCGTTGGGGTCCATCAGGATGTTGCCCGAGCCGAGGTGGATCTTGTAGGTGCGCAGGTCGCCCCGGACCGTCAGGAAACGGTCGGTCAACGTGCATCGTTCGGCGATGGCCAGCCGGGGGAGCAGGCGCGACAGCGCGTCCCGGCGCACCTCGGCGGAAGGCGGCAGCGGCCCGAACGAACCCCGATGCCACTGGTCCCGCAGCCGGTCCGCACCCCGGTCGGCCCACTCCGGGTCGGCCGCGATCGAGGTGACCGCGACGAACAGATCCACCTCGCGCATTGCCTCGCTGAACACCAGCGGCGGCACCTCCACCAGCGGCGCCTGGCACCAGGCGCCCTCGGTCAGCCGGTGGAAGCGCACCTGGTCGGTGGCCGCGTAGCCGGGGTCGTGCGGGAGGCACTCGTGGAAGAACGTCACCCGCCACCGCCCTCCGGCCAGCACCCGCCGGGCCTCACCGGAGTCGCCGCCGTCCCACGGCCCCAGGTAGTCGGCGTGCCAGCCCCGCTGCTTGAACAGCGCGTAGAGCTTGCGGTAGTCCACCACGTGCCCGGCGAACCTGTTGGAGTAGACCTCCGTCGCCTCCTCGGCCGGCGTCAGTAGATAGACCTCGCGGAACGCCTGCTTGTACGGCTGGCGCAGCTCCTTGTCCTGCACGATCTCGCGCCAGGCGCTCACCTCGGCCACCGAGGCGCGGGCCGGATGCCACAGCCGCACCGGCACGTCGGGCACGCTCAGCCCCAGCTCGGCACGCCACTCACCGGGTGACACCTCGAACTCCCAGATCAGCCGGTCGGCGATCGGCTGCCCCTCCAACTGCCGGTAGGGCGGCGTGACGTCACTGGCGTATCCGGCCTCCAGCGCCCTGACCAGGGTCACCTGCTGCTGCCGGACGTGTTTGGCCAGCTCTCGCAGCCGCTTGACCTCGTCGGCGTGCTCGCGCCTGACCGCCGCCGGGACCGCCTTGAGCCTCCTGTCGCCGTGCCACCACGACAGCTGGACGTCGCCGTCGGTCGAGATCACCGCCGTGTGCTCACCCAGCGTCTGGCGGACCCGCCCGTCGGGCAGGCGGAACGCGACCTCGATCCGGCCGGCCAGGGCGGGCTGGATCCGCTTGAACATGCGGTCCAGCTGTTTGGGGACTCCCGCGTGCCGGGTCACCCGCCGGGCGGAGCGCAGCGCCGAGATCGCCTCCGGGGTCGGGTGGTCCTCCACCGCGCGGGCGATCTCGAACAGCACCCCCTGCGAAGGCAACGTCCTGGCCTGGGTGGGGGCCACCGCCACCCCGGGCAGCAGCCCATCCAGCAGCTCAGGCAGCCAGGGCTCGTCCCGGAAGAGCGCCAGCCGCGCGGCCCGGCCGATGGTCTCCTTCTCTCCGTCCTCGAACGCCTTGTCCGCCCGATAGGGGATCTTTCCGGCGTGGATCGCGGCGACGCGGGCCTCGGCCGCCTCCAGAGCCCACCGGGCGAAGTCAAGGTAGCCGGGCAGGCCGCCGAGCCGTTCGCGGACGTCGGGCAGCGGCGGCGAGGCGTTGTAGGACCGTTCGGTCACGGACTCGGCGAACAGCGCCCGCTGCTCCACCTCCCAGCCGAGCAGCAGCTCCACCTCGGCGACCGCGATCGGCCCGCGCCCCTTGGTGAGCCGCCCGGCCACCTTGGCGTCAAGCTTCGCGAGCCCGGCCGCGGCCAGCAGGGAGAAGGGGCTGTCCAGCCGGTTCTCGCGCAACAGGAACGCGACCAGCGTGCGGGCGGGATCGGCCAGCCGCTCCAGCGGCGCCCCCGCCGGGCACCGCGCCAACGCCCCGGCCCCGACGCACATGTCCGCCCATTTCCGAGTGCGTAACCCGTCCACCAGCGCGTCGAACAGCTCCGCACACGCCTCCGGCGTGAACAGCGGCTGCCGCTCCCTGGCCTGCTCCTCCACCGAGAACCGGGCCATCATGGCGCCGCCGCCCTGCTTGCCGACCTGATAGGCCGCGGGCAGCAGCGCGCCGAGCTCGAACGCGCTCAACTCGGAGGCGTCAGGCCACGCCGCGGAGGCGTCGGTGGCTCCGGTCATCAGGTCCATCAGGTGCTGTGCCGGGGGAGAGAGCCGCATGCGGAAGATCCTGCCGGATGCCCCCGACAGAACCGGCACGCGGCCCGTTCATCATGTGAGACCGACTCGTTCGCCATGTCCCGCCCACAGGTCAGGGCTGGATCTGGCGGGTGATGGACGGGTCGGTGATGGTGGTGTCGGCAGCCAGCAGGAACGCCTTGGACAGGATGATCGACAGCATCCCGCCGTCCTCTTCGAAGGGCAGGAAGACCTGGTCGGCGGAGCGGCCGGGGACGATGCAGAGGTAGGCGTCGTTGGGGTCCATCAGGATGTTGCCCGACCCGAGGTGGATCTTGTACGTACGCAGGTCGCCCCGTACCCGAAGGAACCGGTCGAGCAGTGAGCACCGGTCGGCGATGGCCAGGCGGGGGAGCAGCCGGGTCAGGGCGTCCCGGCGGATCCGGGCCGTCTCGGTCAGATCGCCGAAGCCGTACGACTGCCAGTAGTCGCCGTGGCCCTCGGGGTCCAGGCCGGTGGAGGTGACGCCGACGGCCAGGTCGGCGTCACGCAGCGCCTCCGACAAGATGAGCGGCGGCACCTCCTCCAGCGGGACCCGTCGCCCTGCGTCGTCGGTGAAGTGCAGGTCGCCGCTGACGCAGATGGATACCGTGCCGATGTTGTCGCGCTCGAACGAGTGCTCGTCCAGGTGGAACCCCCAGTGCGCGGTCAGCCCGCCGGGAAGCTCCTTGGTGGCGTTGGCCTGGTCGGAGCCGTACTCCCAGCCCCAGTGCCCCAGAGACATCCCGGTCCAGCCGCGCCCGGTCAGCAGTGCCTTGGCCTGGCCGTACCTGAGCAGATGGCCGGCGAACCGGCGCGAGTGATCGTGGGTCCGTTCCTCGGCGGGGGTGAGCAGGTAGACCTCGCGGAAGGCCTGCTTGAACGGCTGGCGCCGGCCCGTCTCCATGAGGTGGTCGCGCCAGGCGCGGACCTCGTCCACGGTGTGGGAGATGGGGTGCCACAGGTGGACGGGCGTGTCGGGACGCGGCTGGATGCGGCGTCCGGCCGGATCGGTCAGCTCCCATCCGCCGTCGGCCCGCACCGGCAGCCCCGCCGGGCCCTGGAGGATCTCCCAGATCAGGACGCGGCCGAACGAACCGGTGACCGGCTGGTCGAGATAGAACTCGCACACGTCGCGCCAGCGCCAGACGCGCTCGCTGGCCAGGGCCCGTTCGACGCGGAAGCGTTCGGCGGGGAGGGCCTTCTTCAGTTCCTTGGCGGTCGCCCTGAACCCGGCCAGCAGCTCGCGGTCGACCGCCTTGGGGATCGTCCTGCGGCCGTTGTAGGTGATCGTGCCGTCCAGCGACAGCCGCAGGCCGTCCTCGGTACGGGTGCCGTCGGGGTCCAGCCCGAAGGTGGGGACGGTGCGCTCCAGGAGCTGTTCGGGAGACAGGCCGGTCTGGGCGGCGACCGCCTCCAGGGTGCGGTCGACCTTGGACAGGATGGTCTTCTTGCGGACCTTGGCCTGCACCCGGGCCAGTTGCGCGACCACCTCCAGGCCGCCGCGCCGGGCCAGCACCCCGATCGCCGCGTTGGCCAGCATCTCGCTGCGGGCGTTGGCGCCCGAGCCGCCGACGCCGGTGCCGGTGGTCACCGCGACGTCCCCGAGCAGCGCGGTCACCCATGGCCGGTCGATCAGCTCGCAGACCCAGACCATGCCCCGCAGCGGCACGGCGGTGCGTTCGCGCAGGAAGACGGTCTCGGTCCACTCGCCGTTGCCGGTCGGATGCCGATGTGTCACCTCACGGTGTGCGACGAGCCGGGTGAGGATGTCTCTGACCAGGTCGGCGGCCCGCGGGGTCAGCAACTCGGCGGCGCGCTTCGTCCAGCCGGCGCTGGGCTTGGCAGCGGTGGCCTTGTTCCAGTGACGGAACTGCGGCAGGATCTCGGGAGCCGCGAGCAGACCGGCGTGATCGGAGATCATCCGGGTCGCGAACTCGTCGTCCTCCCACATGATGTTGCGGATCGTCGCGCCGGGATCATCCGTTTCCGGCTCGATCAGCAGCGTCTCTACCGGCTCACGCAGGACCTCCCACGCGGGCTTCCAGTACTGGGCGAACCACTTGGGCAGGGAGCTCAGCACGTCGCGGCGCTCGTGGTACGGAAGGCGGGCGGTGGCGGCCAGCGGCAACCGGTACAGCTCGGCGTAGCCGGTGTGGCGCCAGGTCATCAGGCCGTTGGCCGCGCCCCACAACCGGGTGACGACGTGGCCGGGCAGGTCCGGCAGGTGGTCGATCAGGTCGCGGATGACGTCGAGCCGGCGTTGGTCGTGCTCGTGACCGCCCTCCCAGCCGAGGTTGAGCCGCATCTGCGCCCAGACGCACAGGAGGGGGAACGCTGCCTCGTCCGCCTCCTTGACCGTGAGCTCACCACCGGCGAACGCGACGTCCAGCCGGTCGAAGGTCTCTTTGTGATCGTTCGCGAGCTGGACGAAGCCGTGGTGGTTGCGAAGGGGCGAGTCGCTGAGGATGTCCCAGTCCATGTCAGCCTCCGACCAGCGGGACGAGCTTGACGAAGGACACGACCGGGTCGGTGGTCAGGTCGATCTCGGTGTCCAGGTCGTCGACCTGGCGGTCGCCGACCAGCAGCAGGAAGCCGTTGCGGGCGAACGCGGCCTCGGCGGCGTCGGCCTGCTTCTCCCAGTCGAGCCTGCGCGCGGTGCGCATCCGGTAGCCGTTCAGCTCGGCCTCGGCGTCCGTCGGCTTGACCAGGCCGCGGAAGTGCGCGGAGGGGGCGGCGTTGTGGCGGGCCACCTCCTCGCGGACGCGGAGCCGTACGAGCTCGCGGGCCGAGATCCGCTCGGGCAGGTCCGGAAGGGAGAACTCGTCCAGCGTCCGGCCTGCCGCCGTCTCATCGCGAAACGTCACTAACGCCATTGATAGCCCTGTTCTACGAAATATCGGGTGATGGCGCTATGAATAGCAGTGGCGAACGACAGAAACTCTGGCGAAGCGCTCGAATCGGCCGGGGTTGATTCCCGGCCACCCGCTGGGGATGCTGTGGGGCCAGGCTCCTCAAGGAGGTAGGCATGACCGTACGGATCGAGCGCCGGGGACCGGTGACGACCGTCGTGATCAGCAGGCCCGAGGTGCGCAACGCGGTCGACCGCAAGACGGCCGACGGGCTGATCGACGCGTTCCGCGAGTTCGACGAGTCCGACGCCTCGGTGGCGGTGCTGTGGGGCGAGGGCGGCACGTTCTGCGCCGGCGCCGACCTCAAGGCGCTCGACAACCACGTCGGCGAGGAGGGCGACGGCCCGATGGGCCCCACCAGGATGCGCCTGACCAAGCCGGTCATCGCCGCCGTCGCCGGGCACGCGGTGGCCGGCGGCCTGGAGCTGGCGCTCTGGTGCGACCTGCGGGTGGCCGAGGAGGACGCGGTGTTCGGGGTCTTCTGCCGCCGCTGGGGCGTGCCGCTCATCGACGGCGGCACGGTCCGGCTGCCGCGGCTCGTCGGAGCCTCCCGCGCGATGGACATGATCCTCACCGGCCGCCCGGTCGGCGCTCAGGAGGCTCGCGAGATGGGCCTGGCCAACCGCGTCGTGCCCACCGGTACGGCCAGGCGGCACGCCGAGGAGCTGGCCCACGAGCTGGCCCGGTTCCCGCAGACGTGCCTGCGCGGCGACCGGCTGTCGATGCTGGAGCAGGACGGCTTGGACGAGGCCGAGGCGATCAGGAACGAGCTGCGCCACGGCCTCGTCTCGCTGCCCGACGCGGCCGGCGGCGCGGCCCGGTTCGCTGCGGGCGCCGGGCGGCACGGAGCGTTCTGACGGGTCCAGAACACCAGCCCGGAGCGGACCATTCGCTCATCGGCAGGGCACTACGGACGGCATCGGCGAAGGTCACCCACGCAGAACGGTGTCGGGCAGCACGAAGCTGTGCGGATCGGCCTTCACGAACCGCTCCGTGCGATCGCCCAGGACCCGTAGCAGGACCTCTCGGTAGATCGGGTTGGCGATCTCCAGGTCCCTGGTTCCCCGGATGAGGCCCAGATCATGAACGTAGGAGACGTCATCGTCGAAAGAGGTGTCCGTGCCTGGCCACGTTCCCGCCACGATCGGTTCGATCACCCGTTCCACCCGTGGTTCGTGCAGCCGCGTCACGAGGGCGTCCAGATGGGTGGCGCGCGCCCGGATCAATCGCTCCTTGGCCTCCTCCACCTGCCCGGCGGTGATGGTGCCGGTCACCTCCATCTTGAAGGTGATCTCGTGGGCGAGGGCGTTGACCAGCCAGGGTTGTCCCTGTGTCAGCTCGAACACCCGGTCCACCGCGTCCTTGGTGAACTCTTGCCCGGTCGCCTCCGTGTGCCGGCCGTACAGGTCGGCGATCTGATCGGCGGTGAAGTCGCCCAGGCGCAGCGACTCGGCGATGATGTTGAACCACCTGATCGGATCGTCACCTGATGCGACCTTGTGGTTACGCACGTCGCGCAACCCGCACAGCACGACGGACGCGGGGAACGGATGGCCCTCCGGTCGTGCGTTGTGGCCGTCGCGGAGCTGGCTGAGGACGCTGATTATGCTGGTGCCCTGCAGGCCGTCGATCTCGTCGAAGAACAGCACCACCCGGCGCGGGCAGCGACGGCACCACTCCCTCAGCGCCGCACCGAACCGGGCACCTGGGGGAGCCTGTGGCCAGGGATCCGGCGGGAGCAACTCGTCCGGCCATCCCGACCGCGTGGCGGCCTCGCGGAGGGAATCCAGCAGAAGTGACTCCGCGGCGGCGTAGTCGTCGCCGGCCGCCTTGGCACGCTCGCACGAGAACAGCAGAGCGGCGGTGTCACCCTCGGCGGTGAGCTCGGACGCCAGGGTGCCCAGGGCGGTCGTCTTCCCGGTCTGCCGGGGCGCGTGCAGCACGAAGTAACGATCCATGTCGATGAGCACCCGTGCCTGCGGGATCCGCGGCGTGGGGGGCAGCATGTAGTGCCGTCGCGGGTCGCACGGGCCGGTGGTGTTGAAGTATCTCGCTCGGGGTGGGCGCATGGTCACATAATGTCATCACCCGCTGTGCCGACGGCGAGATTCCGCGTCGAGACCGCCGCCGTCCTTGACCGTCCAAGCAGCGCGTCCAACGTCAGCGCTTGATGGTGGTCAGGCCGCGCGATACCCGCGGCGCGGCCGTCCGCCGACTTCCAGCCGTCCTCGCGCCGCACCGGAATCCCGGCGGGGCCCTGGAAGATCTCCCAGATGACCGTCAGGCGTCCACCGGGAAGTTCGCCCGGATCACGCCGTGCGGGTCGCGGGCCCGCTTGAGGTCCCGCAGCCGCGCCAGCGCGTCACCGGAGAACGCCGACGCCGCCCGCTCCCCGGCCGTCAGCATGCTGTACGGCTTGCGCCCGCTGGCGTACGGCGCCAGAGCGGCTCCGAGACCGGCGATGCGCTCGGCCGTGGCTTCCGACGCGATCCCGAGCAGGTAGGCGGAGTACGGCTCGGCCAGGGGCTCCGCCGCGCCGCCGCCCGCCGCCGGCCGGGCCAGCGCCCCGCCCAGGTGCCGGATCTGCACGCTGATCAGGGGATCCATCGGCTCGCCGAACAGCACGTCGTCCGGGAGTTCGGCGAGCAACTCGCACCGGCCCATCACCGGGGCAGGGTCGGTCGGCTCGTCGCAGATCGACCCCAGCGCCGACACCGGCAGCGGGCCCCGGCTGTCGCCCATGACGCCGTCGATCTTCTCGAAGCGGCGCAGCAGGCCGCCCGGGTGCTCGCCCAGGTAGGTGACGTCGAGCGCGACGAGGCCCGGGCCACCGGGGATCTGCAGCAGGTCGTACCAGAGCGTCAGCTCGTCCGGCGCCTCGGCGGTGACCTCCTTGAACGCCTCGAACACCGCGGCGGCCCGGTCTGCCGGCCACATCATCCGCCCGCCGTACAGGAAGGGCGCCGGGTGCAGGTCGAACTCCAGCGCGGTGACCACGGCGAAGCTGCCGCCGCCACCCCGCAGCGCCCAGAACAGGTCGGGGTCGGACTCGGCGGTCACCCGCACCCCGGCACCGTCGGCGTCCACCGCCTCGAACGCCCGCACGCTGTCCGAGGCCCAGCCGTGCTTGCGGCTGAACCAGCTCAGGCCGCCGCCGAGGGTATAGCCGGTCACGCTCACCACCGGCGAGCTGCCCGCCAGGCCGGTCAGCCCCAGCGGGCCGGCCGCGGCCAGCACCTCGCCCCACTGCACGCCCGCCCCCACCCGGGCCACACCATCCGAGATCTCCACCCCGCCGAGCCGCTTCGTGCGCAGCAGGATGGCGCCCTCCGTGTCACCCGAGGCGCCATGACCGCTCGCCTGGGCGGTCACCGCGAGCCCGTGCAACCGCGCGTGGCTCACCACGGCCGCCACGTCGTCGGCGTCCTCCGCGTCCACCACCGCCAGCACCGGCTGGTCCACCGAGAGGTGCCATGGCGTACGCGCCTCGTCGAAACCCTCGTCGCCCTGGACGAGCACCCTGCCCTTGACCGTCTTCTTGAGTTCGTTCATGCGCCCAGCATGCGATGCGCGCCTTGGGCGGGACTTGGGGTTGACTTGGGATTCGTGGAGATCCGACTGTTCGGCCCGGTCGAGGCCGACGACGCCGCCGGGCGGTCGCTCGACCTCGGCACTCGCAAGCAGCGCGCCTGCCTGGCCATGCTGGCGCTCGAACCCGGCCGGATCGTGCCGCTCGACCGGCTCATCGAGGAGCTCTGGGCGGGCGAGGCCCCGGCCAAGGCCACGGCGACCCTCCAGGCGTACATCTCGCACCTGCGCCGGGTGCTGGAGCCGGACCGCAGGCCGCGCACCCCGCCGCGGCTGCTGCTCACCCGGGAGCCCGGCTACCTGCTCGACGTCACGCCTGCCCAGACCGATGTCGGGCGCTTCACGGCGTGGGCCGAGGACGGGCGGCGCCTGGTTCGCGGCGGGCGGTTCGCCGCGGCCCGCGACGTGCTCGACCGGGCGCTGGAGCTGTGGCGGGGGGAACCGCTGGCGGAGTTCCCCGACCTGGCGCCCGCCCGGCTGGGGGAGCTGCGGCTGCAGGCGGAAGAGGACCGGCTGGAGGCTCGGCTGGCGCTCGGTGAAGCGAGCGTGACGGACCTGGAGGCGCTGGCCGACGCCAATCCCTACCGCGAGCGGGCCTGGGGCCTGCTGGTGCTCGGGCTCTACCGGGCCGGCCGGCAGGCCGACGCGCTGGGGGCACTGCGCCGGGTCCGCTCCCTGCTGTCGGCGGAGCTGGGCATCGAGCCGGGGCCGGAGCTGAAACGGCTGGAGCGCGCCGTCTTCGACCAGTCACCCACCCTGGACGCCCCGGGCACGCCGGACGCGCCACTCCCGCTCGACCCGGACATCACGGACCCTGCGGACCCGCGCGCCGAAGCGACCGGCGTCCCGGGCGTGCGCGCGGGAGCGCCCGGCCGACCAGGCGCCGAAGCGCCCGGCTCTTCTCCCGGCAGGCCAGGCACGGCGAACGTCCCCTGCACCCGGCTGATCGGGCGGGAGCCGGAGCTGCGGCTGGTCGAGGAACGGCTGGCGGCGGCACGCCGGGGCAGAGGCGGCCTGCTGCTCGTCACCGGCGAGGCGGGCATCGGCAAGACGAGCCTGGCCAGGGCGGCCGCCGACGAGGCGGAGGCGCGCGGGTTCAAGGTGGCGTGGGGCCGCTGCCTGGACGGCGGGCCCACGCCGGCGTTGTGGCCGTGGACCCAGGCCGGCCTGGTCCCGGCCCAGCCGCAGGCCGAGCTGTTCGACCTCTACGACGGCGTGCTCGCGCGGCTGCGCGGGGCCCCGCTCCTGCTGGTGCTGGAGGACCTGCACTGGGCCGACGTCTCCTCGTTGCGGCTGCTCGGCCATGTCGCGGGCGAACTGCCCCGCACCTCGACGCTGGTCGTCGCCACCGTACGTCCCGAGCCGGGGGAGCACCCCGGCCAGCTCCGCGAGACGCTGGCCGCGCTGTCGAGGGAGAGCCCGCGCGTCTCGCCGGCGCCCTTCGACGCCGCGCAGGTGCGCGACTACCTGCGGCTGCGGCAGGTGGACGCCGATCCCGAGGTGATGCTGGATCGGTCCGGCGGCAACCCGTTCTACCTGACCGAGCTGCTCCGGCTGCCCGCGAGCGAGCGCGACCTGGTCCCGCCCGGCGCCCGCGACGTCATCGACCGACGGCTCGCCCGGCTGCCCGAGATGACGAGGGAGTTGCTCGGCGCGGCGGCGGCGGCCGGCCGCGAGGTGCCGCTCGACCTCCTGGCGGCCATGGCCGGGCGGCCGGTCGAGGACGTGATGACGCATCTCGAACCCGCGCTAGCCGCCGGCCTGCTCCAGGAGGCCGCGGGCTACCGCTTCTCCCACGCCCTGGTACGCCAGGCGCTCGACACCGGCCTCACCCGGCTGGACCGGGCCCGGCTGCACCTGCGGGCGGGAGACTACCTGGAGGCGGTGCCCGGCACCGACCCCGCCCTGCTCGCCGGTCACTTCGCCGCGGCCGCGACGCTCGGCGCGGGCGACCGGGTGGTCCACCACGCCACCGCCGCCGCCCGTCAGGCCGCCGCGCGCCATGGCTACACCGAGGCCGTGGCGCTCTGGGAGCTCGCGCTCGCCCACCTCCCGCCGGGCGACTCGGCGGATCGCTGCCGCGTGCTCACCGAGCTCGGTCAGGCCCGCCGGGCCGTGGGCGACGCGGGCGGCGCGCTCCGTGCCCTGGACGAGGCGATCGCGCGGGCCGGCAGGCTCGGCGATCGGGAGGCGCTGGTGGCGGCCGTGTCGGTGTCGGGCAGCCTGTCGGTGTGGAACTGGCGCCCCTACGGCACCGTCGACGAAGAGCTGGTCTCCACCCTGGAGGATCTGCTGGTCACCCCCCTCGATGAGGAGTCGAGGGCGACTCTGCTCGGCACCCTCGGCGCCGAGCTGCACTACGGGCCGCGGCGCGCCGAGGGGGAGCGGCTGGCGCTGAAGGCGGTGGAGATCGCCCGCCGGCTGGCCGATCCCGCGCTGCTGGCCCGTACCCTCAACAACTACCTGATCGCCGGCTTCGTCCTCGGCCGCAACCCCTCCCGGCTGCGGGCCGCCGAGGAGATGCTGGCCATCCCCGGCCTGCCCCGTGAGGCGCGGCTGGTGGCGGGCGTGATCCGGATGTCCTGCCTGCTGCGGGCGGGCGAGCTGGCCGAGTGGGAGCGGGAGCTGGCCCGCTGCGAGCACCTGCTCGAACGGATCCGCCGCCCTGAGCCCGAGGCGATGGTGCGCATCGCCGAGACGGGCGGCCACACCCTGCACGGCCGCTGGGCCGAGGCCGAGGCGCTGCTCGGCAGCCACCCCGACCTGAGATACGGAGCCAGCCTGTGGGGGCAGGAGGCGCGACGGCTGGCTGTCCTCTACACGTGCAGGCGCGGCCAGGGCCGGGTCGCCGAGGTGCTCGACGAGCTCGTCGCCGCCGCGCGCCGCCGCGACCTCACACTCGTCCGGCCCCTGGCCGTGCTGGCCGCCCTCGACGTGGGCAAAGAGGACCTGGCCGCCGACCTCGTCGCCCGCTGGGGCGCCGACCTGCGGGACGACTGGGCGGGGGACTTCCTGTTCCCTGCCTGGGGCCTGGTGGCGGCCCGTCTTGGCACCCCCGATCCGGGCGAGCTCTACGACCGGCTGCTGCCGGTGGCCGGGCAACTGATCGTCATGGGCATGGGCAGCGTCGCCTGGGGCTCCGTCCACGACGTCCTGTCCCGGCTGGCCGCCCGCCTCGGCCGCGCGGAGGAGGCGGCCGCCCACGCCAAGGCCGCCGCCGACACCCACCGCCGTCTCGGCCTGAACTCACCCGGCGGGGCCTGCGACGGCACCTCCACACGCTGAGACCCCTATAGGATACCGACGCGGTGTTGGTATCATTCCGACATGGCGTCGGGAACTGGATCGCGGCGCTTCACGGAGAAGGGATCACTCCTCATGCACATGATCATGAACCGCATCGACGTCCCGGCGGAGGACGCCCAGGCCTTCGAGGCCACCTTCATGGAGAGCATGCGCGCCACCCTCGCCGGCGTGCCCGGCCTGCGCCGCAGCTCGCTCCTGCGCCCCACGGAGGAGGGACAGCCCTACGTGTCCACGATGGAGTTCGACTCCCGCGCGGACTTCGTCGCCTGGCTGCGCTCCGACTCGTTCAAGGCCGCCCACTCCGACCGGGAGGCGCCCGGTATGGACACCTCCTCCGCCATCGAGCAGTACGAGGAGATCGGCGCGATCGCCGGCTAGAGGCGGCTCGCCGTCACGCCCTTCGCCTTGGCCCAAAAACCGGCATTGGTCGCGCAGCTTGTTGCCCTCGGCCTTGCGGCGGAGATGCTCGTCTCCTCCGGCTCCGCCGTTGGCCACCCGGACGCTGGGTAACGTGACCGCCGCACCGCGAGAATGTGACCTGATCTCGGCGAACGCCATCAAGCTTGCCACCGGTCTCAACGACTACAAGGCATCCGGCACGAAGATGGAGGTCGCATTCCACAGCAACGCGGCCCCCAGAAGGTCGCTGGGGGCCGCGTGGTCGAGGACGCTAGAAGTCGAAGATGCCGTTCCTCGCGCCGGCTATGAACTTGTCCCAGACCGCCCGGCGGAGAACCCACGGCTCGGCATCCGGTTGCTCGGTGTCGCGCAAGGCGACGCGGCCATCGGACAGATGCTTGGCCTCCAGGCACTCGCCACCCTGGCCGCTGGACGCGGTGACCCATCCTGTAGGGTCGGCGATTTCTCTCGTGATGTGTGCGCTTAATTCCACGACGCCGCTCTCTCCTTGATCCGTTGCATCGACAGGTACTCGGGAAGCGCCGCTTTTCGTACGCATTCGAGTCGGCCCACGAGTCGTTTGATCTCATCGGGTTTGTCGACGACGCGACCATGGAGGGCTGATTCGACGTACGCGGCGATCGGCACTCCATCCTCCTGGGCCAGAACGATCGGCCCCACCAGCGCTGCTGTGCACAGGGCCTCGTACGGGATGAGTTGGACGCTGAACCAGTTGTTCTCGGCCATAGTGACCAGATGCTCTAGTTGGCGCCGGGTCACCGAGTTGTCTCCAATCGGACGATACAGGATGCCTTCGTCCATGACAGCGAGGTATTGGGGCGGTGCGGGACGGTTGAAGATGGTTTGCCGTTCCAGTCGGGCCTGGATGGCTTCCTCGACCTGCTGGGGAGTCGCGTTCGGTTCGCCGGTGAAGATAGCGCGAGCGTACTCCTCGGTCTGTGCCAGCCCCGGCATGATGAGGGGGGCGACGCTGATGATCTGGTCGGCTCTTCGCTCGATCGCCGGCCACTGCCGATACCACTGGGGTACCTGATTGCCGCTGATGGCGGGCCAGTGAGTGAGGAGAACGCCGTCCAGATCCAGCGCCTTCTCGCAGAGATTGATCAACTCGCGCGTGGGTTTCTCGTCGCCGCGTTCCACGTTGCCGATGCGGCTTTTGCTATAGCCGATGCGGTCCGCGAGCTGCTCTTGAGTCAATTTGGCAGCGTATCGGTATTTGCGTAGTTCTGCGCCGAAACGCGCTGCTGGACTGGCGGTTGGATCGAGCTCTTTGGGTGCTGGCATCTCTGCTCCCGTCGCCAGTCCGATCCCAGCTCTTCTGGCTTGGTGGCAGTAAAAGTCTGGGATCACTCTGGGAATGTTTCTAAAGACAATGTAGCGAGTTGCAGGCAGTCTGTGGAGTGCCCCAAGGAAGTCGGTCCATCCATCGCTCGTGTAACAGAACCACGGCTGGGTCGTTGCTGGCATGCGTAATTCTCAAATTGGGCATAGGTGGTCATCATGGCGGAACTCGGCATGCAGGTTATCGGTGAGATGCGGTTCCCCGGACGTCCAGAAATTGTAAGTGATGTCCGCATTTATGTGTCTCGATGGCTTGTGATCGAACTCCCTAGAGCAGCTGACGATGGAGAATTGGTGGACAATGTGCGTCTTCTCGCGACAGAGGTAGCCGTTAACGCGATAAAACACACACTTTCTGGACGGTGGGGCAAAGGCTCATTTCGGGTCCGTATGTGGCTCGGTGACGGGTGGGTCCGTGTCGAGGTGATGGACCAGGGGTGGTGGTCGGGGCCGCGACTCCGCGACGACCCCGACGGAACCAGCGGGCGCGGGCTGCAGATCGTGGCGGCCATGGCGGCGAACTGGGGAGTGAAGAGGCACTGGCTCGGTCGGACCGTGTGGTTCGAGCTTCCCGTCCAGTCGGCCCGCTTCGATCTGGAAGCCGGGAACCCCGTCGAGATCTTCGATGGAAGGAATCCATGACATGCCGAAGATCTCCGACTTTCATGGCCCGCACGTCGAGCCGCTCACACCCGAGCACGTCAAGCTGGCCTGGTACGAACCCAACCCGCAGGCGTCGCGCATCCGGGTGATCCTGCACACCTGCGAATGCCGCGAAACGATCTACGAGCTGTGCGCCGCCGCCGGCCTGAGCTTCGTCCGCCGCACCGATCGCGCGAAGCAGACCGTACGCGAGACCTCGTGGACGCTGACCGCGACCGCCATACGCATCTTTGCGCAGATCCTGTGCGGCGAAGCGCGCTGATCCCCGTACAGAGATATCGGCGCGTCCGCGGCCTGGACGTAGCGCTCAGGGGAGTCTTCAGCCAGGGCCTCGACGAGCGCCGGACTGTCGACGACGATCACGATTCGCGGATCTTCCGTATCTCGGTGACGACGTCGTCGTGACTCGCACCGCCGCCCAGCGACCGGAGGGCCTCCAGCCGTTCTCTGATCGTGTCGGGGCTGGGGTGGCGGTGACCTCGGTGAGGATGTCGGCCACGTACGCGGACAGCGACATGCGCTTACGCGCGGCCCGCGCTTTCAGCTCGGCGACACCGACCCGAATCGCTGCGTGTCACACCGCTATCCGCGCAGAACGGTGACGTGGCGGCCGGATGGGGTGGTCGCCTGTTCGAACGTTCCTCGTTCTTTCCAGGGTGGGGCTTCTGGGCGCCGGTCGAAGATGACCAGTACGCCGGTGGTGAGGGTGAGCCGGTCGAGGTATCCGTCGAGTTGGGTGAGGCCGTCGGGCAGTGGGTCGTCTTTGCCGGTCCGCCAGACCTTCAGTTCCATGGCCTCTCGTTGGAGTAGTCGTTCGCCGTCCGGTCCGGTGTAGGGCCAGCGGACCAGCACGTCCAAGCGCTTGGTGCCCGCGGCGTACTCCCGGTCGAGCTGGCCTCCGCCGTTGACCAGGCGGTGCAGGAAGGCCATGAGGATGATCTGGCAGGCGGCTTCGTGGTAGCCCTCCTGTTGGATGAGCACTTCGCCGTGCTCGCGCCAGAACACGACGAACTCCTGCAGCAGGCGCGGCAGGTCGAAGCGGCCGTCAGGCAGCACGAAGCTGCGCGGATCGGCCTTCACGAACCGCTCCGTGCGATCGCCCAGGACCCGTAGCAGGACCTCTCGGTAGATCGGGTTGGCGATCTCCAGGTCCCTGGTTCCCCGGATGAGGCCCAGATCATGAACGTAGGAGACGTCATCGTCGAAAGAAGTGTCCGTGCCTGGCCACGTTCCCGCCACGATCGGTTCGATCACCCGTTCCACCCGTGGTTCGTGCAGCCGCGTCACGAGGGCGTCGAGGTGAATGGCGCGGGCCCGGATCAATCGCTCCTTGGCCTCCTCCACCTGCCCTGCGGTGATGGCGCCCGTCACCCCCATCTCGAAGGTGATCTCATGGGCGACAGCGTTGACCAGCCACGGCTGTCCCTGCGTCAGCTCGAACACCCGGTCCACCGCGTCCTTGCTGAACTCCTGCCCGGTCGCCCGCGTGTGGTGGTCGTACAGCTCGGCGATCTGGTCGCCGGTGAAGTCGCCCAGGCGCAGCGACTTGGTGATGATGTTGAACGGGCTGGTGGGATTGCAACGGCCAGGGTCGGCGCCCACAGCGATCTTGTAGTCACGGACGTCACGTAGCCCGCACAGAATCACGGATGTGGGGAACGGGTGCCCCTCGGGCCGTGCGTTGTGGCCGTCGCGAAGCTGGCAGAGGAAGCTGACCAGGCTGTCGCCCTGCAGGGCGTCGATCTCGTCGAAGAACAGCACCACCCGGCGCGGGCAGCGACGGCACCACTCGCTCAGCGCGGTGGCGATCCGGCTGCCCGGCGTGGCTTGCGGCCAGGGATCCGGCGGCAGTAGCTCGTCCGGCCAGCCCGATCGCTCGGCGGCCGCACGGATCGAATCCAGAATCAGCGACTCCCCCCAGCCGACGTCGTCGTGGGCGACCTTGGCACGCTCGCAGGAGAAGACCAGGGCTGCGATGTCCCCCTCGGCCGTCAACTCGGAGGCCAGGGTGCGCAGACCTGTCGTCTTGCCGGTCTGCCGGGGCCCGTGGACCACGAAGTAACGATCCATCTCGATCAGCACCCGCGCCTCGGGAAGCCGCGGCGTGGGAGGCAGCATGTAGTGCCGCTGCGGGTCACAGGGGCCGGTGGTGTTGAAGTATCTCGCTCGGGGTGGGCGCATGGTCACATCCTGTCATTGCGCCTGTGCTGAGTGGTGAGAATCCGGGGCGAGGCCTTGGCCCTTCTGTCGGGGCGTGCGCGTATCTTGACCACATGTCTGACATCGAGGTCGCCGGCCGCGACGTCCACATCAGCAATCCTGACAAGGTGGTCTTCCCGCGCACCGGCCACACCAAGCTCGACCTGGTCCGCTACTACCTGGCGGTGGGCGAGGCGGCGCTGCGGGGCGTGGCCGGTCGGCCGATGATCCTCAAGCGGTTCACCCGCGGCATCGAGGAGGAGGCGTTCTTCCAGAAGCGCGCCCCGGCCAAGCGGCCTGACTGGATCGAGGTGGCCACGCTGCGCTACCGGTCCGGGCTGAGCGCCGACGAGGTCGTGGCCCGCGACCTGGCCCAGCTGGCCTGGGTGGTCAATCTGGGCTGCGTCGACCTCAACCCGCACCCGGTGCGGGCGGGCGACCTGGCCCACCCCGACGAGCTGCGGATCGACCTCGACCCGGTGCCCGGCGTCGAGTGGGCCGACGTGCTGCGCACCGCGCAGGTGGCGCGCGAGGTGCTGGCTGACCACGGGCTGACCGCGTGGCCCAAGACGTCGGGGTCGCGTGGCTTCCACGTCTACGCCCGGATCGAGCCGCGCCGCCCGTTCGCCGACCTGCGCAGGGCGGCCGAGGCGGTGGCCCGGGAGGTCGAGCGGCGCGCCCCCGAGATCGCCACCAGCCGCTGGTGGAAGGAGGAGCGCCACGGGGTGTTCGTCGACTTCAACCAGAACGCCTACGACCGCACGGTGGCCTCCGCCTACTCCGTGCGGGCCGTGCCCGACGCCCGGGTGTCCACACCGCTGACCTGGGACGAGGTGCCCGGCTGCCGGCCCGAGGCGTTCACCGTCGACACCGTGCCGGCGCGGCTGGCCGAGATCGGCGATCCGTGGGAGGACATCGACCTGCACGCGGGCTCGCTCGACGGGCTGCTGGAGCTGGCCGAGTCGCTGGGGCCCGCGCCCAAACCGCCCAAGGGCGAGGGCCGCAGGCGTCAGGTGCTGCCGGTGATCGAGATCGCCAGGGCCGAGCACAAGGACGAGGCGATGGCCGGGTTCGAGCGCTGGAAGGCCCGCCACCCCGAGGTCGCCGCGCTGCTGCGGCCCGCCGACGTGCTGGTCGACGGCATGCGGGGGCGCAGCAGCGTGTGGTATCGGATCCGCGTCAACCTCCAGCACGTGCCCGAGGCCGAGCGGCCCGTGCAGGAGCCGCTGGAGGTCGACTACGACCCGTGGGGTGGCCTCAGCGACCCGAGATGAGGTTGGCCAGCCGCGCGTAGACCGAGGTGGTGGTGCCCCGTTCGTTCTCGTGGCGGTCGGCGGCGCGGAACAACGTGTAGATGAGCTGCACCCCGGCCCACCGCAGCGGCTCCGGCTCCCACTGGCGCACCTGCCGGCCCACCCACGGCAGCGCGGTCAGCTCGGTGTCGCGGCGCAGCACGAGATCCCGCAGGGTGCGACCGGCCAGGTTGGTGGTGGTCACCCCGCTGCCCACGTAGCCGCCCGCCCAGCCCAGCCCGCTGGCATGGTCGAGGTGCACGGTCGAGCACCAGTCGCGCGGCACGCCGAGCACCCCGCACCACGCGTGCTGGACCCGCACGTCCGCCGCGGCGGGGAACAACCTGACCAGCATCCGCCAGAGCAGCGCCACCGTCTGCGCCTGGGTGGCGCCCCGGTCGTCGGTGCGGGAGCCGTACCTGTAGGGCACCCCGCGACCACCGATCGCGATCCGGTCGTCGGCGGTGCGCTGTGCGTAGATGTAGGCGTGCGCCTGGTCACCGAGCAGCTCGCCGCCCGTCCAGCCGATGTGCTTCCACACCTCGGCGGGCAACGGCTCAGTGACGATCATCGAGCTGTTCATCGGCAGCCACTGCCGGTGCTGGCCGGCGAGACCGGCGGTGAAGCCCTCGGTGGCGCGGATGACGTAGTCGGCCGAGACCACGCCGCGCGTCGTGACGGCCGACGCCTTGCCGCCCTGGCGGGGGCGGATCTCGGTCACCGTGGTGTTCTCGAAGATGTCCACGCCGAGCCCGGCGACGACCCCGGCCAGCCCGATGGCAAGCTTCGCCGGCTGGATGCGGGCGCAGTGCGGGGAGTAGGCGGCCTCCAGCGCGCCCGCCACTCGCAGGCGTTCGCCCTGCTCGTCGCGGTCCAGCAGCCGGTAGTCGTCCTCCTCGTAGCCCCAGGTGCGCAGGTCGGCGACCTCCGCGCGCAGCCGGCGGCGCTGTGCCGGATTGGTCGCGACGTTGATCATCCCGCTCTTGTGGATGTCGGCGTCGATGCCCTCCCCGCGCGTCACGTCGATCACCTCGTCGACCGCGCCGAACATCGCCCGCTGCAGGTCGATCATCGCCTGCCGGCCGCGCGCCTTGGCGTGCCGCTCGCGCGAGCCCGCGAACTCGGCCGACAGCCAGCCGCCGTTGCGTCCCGACGCGCCGAACCCGGCGAACTCCTTCTCCAGGATCGCCACGCGCAGCCCCGGGTCGGCCTTCTTCAGGTAGTAGGCGGTCCACAGGCCCGTGTAGCCGCCGCCGACGATCGCCACGTCGTACTCACGCGGGCCGGGCAGCGCCGCCCGGCGGCCGGGCAGGCCGATCTGCCGGTACCAGAAGGAGACGTCGCCGTTGGCGAAGTCGCCGGTGAGCGGGATGCCGTGTTTCACGTGAGGAATGCCTCCACATCGGGTTGTTCGGGAACGGGTACGAGGACTCCGCGACGCGCGTGACGTGCGGGGCGGTCAGAGCGGCGTGGGCGGGCTGACCACCCACAGGACCTCGGCGGTCCCGTCGCCGTCGTTGACCACGCGATGCGGGATCGACGTGCGGTACTCCACACTGTCACCCGGGCCGAGCGCGTTCGCGACCGCCTCCGCCGGCGGTCCGAGCCAGACGGTGATCCGGCCGCGGAGCACGAGCAGGATCTCCTGCGAGTCGCCGTGTGAGTACGGCTCGCCGCCGGTGGAGGCGCCGGGTTCGAACTCACCGGCGTAGACCTCGAGGTTCTGCAGCGGACGCTGGGAGATCAGGTATTTGCGGGTGCCCGGCCCCGCGGGCAGCTCGGGGCGCTCTAACCGGCGCACGACCCGGTGGCCGGCTCCGTCGTCCTCGTTGAACAGGTCGGCCACGGTGATGCCGAGGGCTCCGGAGATCCGGCGCAGCATGCCCACGCTCGCGCTGGTCTGGCCGCGTTCGAGCTGGCTGACGAAGCTCGGGCTGGCCCCGGCCAGGCCCGCGAGGCCGCGCACGGTCAGCCGGCGCATGGTCCGGTACGCCCGGATGCGCGCGCCAAGCCGGGCGGTCTCCGACTCCGTCATCGAACCTCTCGATCGACTCCACTGAACAGACTGTTCAGTGATGATGAAAGGACCGTACAGACGATGCTGAAACCCCAGCAAGAGGGCGTTACATAACAAATGCGCATCACGCGGCGGCGGCGCAGGCGCGGGCGATCTCGGCGGCGGCGGCGCGCAGCGGCTCGATCAGCCGGTGCAGCTCGCGGGCCCGCCTGGAGGTCAGCACGATGCCGAGCGCGGCGATCGCCCGGCCGTCGACCAGCACCGGCGCCGCCGCCGAGCACGAGCCGAGCGTCATCTCCTCGTACGTCGTCGCGTAGCCCTGGGTGCGCACCAGGGCCAGCTCGCGCGACAGCCGCCCCGGCTCGGTGATCGTGTGCGGGGTCGGCCGCTCCAGCTCGCGCGCCAGGTAGGCCTGGACGAACCAGTCGGGTTCGTAGGCCAGCAGCGCCCGGCCCACACCGGTCGGGTGCATGGGCAGCCGGCCGCCGGTCCTGGACACGATCGGCACCGCCCGCCGGCCGTGCACCTTGTCGACGTACAGCACCTCCAGCCCGTCGCGGACGGCCAGGTGCACGTTCTCGCCGGTGGCGGCGAACAGCTCCTGCAGCCACGGGTGCGCCACGTCCTGCAGCCGGGCGGGCGCGAGCTGCCCGAGCTCCCACAGCCGCATGCCGATTCGCAGCCGCCCGTCGGGCGTGCGGCTCAGCGCCTGCCACTGCTCCAGCTCGGCCACCAGCCGGTGGGCGGTGCTCAGCGGCATCCCGGCGCGGCCGGCCAGCTCGGTCAGGCTGAGCTGCGGGTGAGCGGCGTCGAACGCGCCCAGCAGCGCCAGCACCTTGGACGTCACCGTTCGTCCCGCTTGTCGCGAACCACCTGCCATAGGGTGAACCCTGCACGGTTCTTCCGCTCAGTGGAAGAGAGCCCTCGGCCATCGGGGCGGGGAGGAGGGATGCTTGCCCCATGCGTACTCAGGTCGGGATCATCGGGGCGGGCCCCGCGGGACTGCTCCTGTCCCACCTCCTCCACCTGCGCGGCATCTCCTCGGTGGTGCTGGAGAAGCGCAGCCGCGACTACGTGGAACGGCGCGTGCGCGCCGGGGTGCTGGAACAGGGCACCGTCGACACGCTGGTCGAGGCGGGCGTCGGCGCGCGCCTGCTGCGTGAGGGATTGCCGCACCACGGCATCGAGCTCAGGTACGGCGGCGCCGGCCACCGCATCGCGTTCGAGAAGCTCGTGCCCGGCAGGTCCATCACCGTGTACGGCCAGCAGGAGGTGGTCAAGGACCTGATCGCCGCCAGGCTGGAGGCGGGCGGCGACGTCCGCTTCGAGGTCGAGGACGTCGCCCTGCACGGGCTGGAGGCGGAGCCGTACCTGACGTTCGGCGGCGAGCGGCTCGACTGCGACGTGATCGCCGGCTGCGACGGCTTCCACGGCGTGTCCAGGCCGTCCGTCCCCGACGGCGTGCTGAGCTTCTTCGAGCGCGACTACCCCTTCGCCTGGCTCGGCGTCCTGGCCGAGGTGGCGCCCTCGTCCGAGGAGCTCATCTACAGCCAGACCGAGCGCGGCTTCGCCCTGCACAGCATGCGCTCGCCCACGGTCAGCCGCTTCTACCTGCAGGTGCCGCCCGACGCCACCACCGAGGAATGGCCCGACGAGCGGATCTGGGACGAGCTGAAGGCCCGGCTGGAGACCGTGCCCGGCTTCACGCTCACCACCGGGCGGATCATCGAGAAGGGCGTCACGCCGATGCGCGGCTTCGTCACCGAGCCCATGCAGTACGGCAGGCTCTACCTCGCCGGAGACGCCGCCCACATCGTGCCGCCCACCGGGGCCAAGGGGCTCAACCTGGCCGTGGCCGACGTGCGGGTGCTGACCGAGGCGCTCGACCGCTTCTTCTCGACGGGCTCGACCGGCCTGCTCGACGGCTACTCCGATGCGTGCCTCAAGCGGGTCTGGCGGGCCCAGCACTTCTCCTGGTGGATGACGACGCTGCTGCACACGTTCGACTCCGACGACGACTACGGCCGGCGGCTGCAGCGCTCCCACATCGACTACGTGACCTCCTCCGACGCGGCGGCGACCACCCTGGCCGAGAACTACGTGGGGCTCCCGTGGTGAGCGAGACCACCCGGCGTGTCCCGGCCTCGCGCCGAGCCCGAACCCGAATCATGACCCCCTGAGGACAGCCATGACCCATTCGCCACATCCGCCGAACCAGAGCCCCGGATACCGCAGCACGCTCCTGCGGGCGCCCGCGCAGGCGCCGGTGCCGTTCAAGGCCGACCCCGACGCGATCGAGCTGACCAGCCCCGTCTTCGGCCACGACGAGGTCGGCGCGCTCGACGCCGACCTGACCAGGCAGCACTCCGGCGAGCCGATCGGCGAGCGCATCACCGTCACCGGGCGCGTGCTCGACAGCGACGGACGGCCCGTACGCGACACGCTGGTCGAGGTCTGGCAGGCCAACTCCGCCGGGCGCTACATCCACCAGGGCGACCAGCATCCGGCGCCGCTCGACCCCAACTTCACCGGCGCCGGCCGCTGCGTCACCGACGCGGAAGGCCGCTACCGGTTCGTCACGATCAAGCCCGGCGCCTACCCGTGGCGCAACCACAACAACGCCTGGCGCCCCGCCCACATCCACTTCTCCGTCTTCGGGCGGGCGTTCACCGAGCGGCTGATCACCCAGATGTACTTCCCGGGCGACCCGCTGATGCCGTTCGACCCCATCCTGCAGTCGATCCCCGACGCCGCGGCCAGGGAACGCCTCGTCTCCGCCTTCTCCCTGGAGCTCACCGAGCCCGAATGGGCGCTCGGCTACGCGTTCGACATCGTGCTCGGCGACACCCCCATGGAGACGCCATGACGCTCACGCCCTCGCAGACCGTGGGGCCGTTCTACGGCTACGCGCTGCCGTACGAGCACGACTGGGAGCTCGTCCCGGAGGGACACCCCGAGGCGATCACGCTGTCCGGGCGGGTGCTCGACGGGGACGGCGAGCCGGTGCCCGACGCGCTGCTGGAGCTGTGGCTCGGATTCACCGGCGACCGTGGCGCGTTGCTGCGTGGCGACGGGCTGGTGTCCGGGTTCGGGCGGTGCGGCACGGCTCCTGATGGCTCCTACCGGTTCCGTACGGTCCGCCCGTCCGGGCCGTACCTGTCGCTGCAGATCTTCGCCCGGGGCCTGCTCCGGTCCGTGCTCACCCGCGTGTACCTTGAGGATCGGCCCGACCCGCTGCTCGACAGCCTCGACCCCGCACGGCGCCCGACGCTGATCGCCACCGGTTCGGGCGACTCCTACCACTTCGACGTACGACTGCAGGGGACGGGGGAGACGGTGTTCCTTGACTTCTGACGTCCCGCCGACTCCCGGCGTCCCGCCGACTCCCGGCGTCCCGCCGACTCCCGGCGGCGTCGCCGATGGCGGGTTGCTGGCGCCGGTGTGGGCGGGGACACGGGTGGAAGGGGTCACCTCGGACCACGCGTGGCTCCGGGCCATGCTGGAGGCGGAGGGAGCGCTCGCCCGTGCGCAGGCCCGCGCCGGTCTGATCCCGGAGGAGGCGGCCGAGCTGATCGCTCGCACGGCCGCCGGACTCGTCGTGGACGTCGGCGACCTGGCCCGGCGCGCCCGCGACTCCGCCAACCCGATCGTGCCCCTGGTCTCCGACCTACGCGAGGCGGTACGAAACGCCGCCGGGTCCGAGAGCCCGGCGGGCGACCCGGCCAGGCTCGTGCACCTGGGCGCGACCAGCCAGGACATCATGGACAGCGCGGCCATGCTGGTCGCGATGCGGGCGGTCGCCGTGATCGTGGCCGACCTGGACGAGGCCATGCGCGTGCTGGCCGACCTGGCGCGGCGGCACCGGGACACCCCGATGGCCGCCCGGACGCTGGGACAGCAGGCCGTGCCGACGACATTCGGGCTGAAGGCGGCGGGCTGGCTCATGGGCCTGCTGCGCGCCCGCGACCGGCTCCGCGCTCTGCGTCTCCCGGCCCAGCTCGGCGGCGCCGCCGGCACCCTCGCCGCCCTCACTGAACACGAGGCCCTGCGGCATCAAGGCCTCGCCCCGGCGCGCCCCTTTGCCGAATCCGCACGTCCTGGCATCGAAACCGCGAGTGCCGCGGGTGAGAGTGCCGCGTTGCGGGTGGTCAGCCTGTACGCCGAGGAGCTGGGGCTGGCGGCGCCGCCGGTGCCGTGGCACGCGGAGCGGTCGGTCGTGGCGGAGCTGGGGTCGGCCCTGGCGGCGGCGGCGAGCGCGCTGGGCAAGGTGGCCACCGACATCGTCTGGCTGGCTCAGACGGAGGTGGGCGAGGTCGCCGAGTCCTCGAAGGGCGGCTCGTCGGCCATGCCGCACAAGCGCAACCCTGCCCTGTCCGTGCTGGTCAGGGCGGCGTCGCTGCAGGTGCCCGCGTACGCGAGCGTGCTGGGCGCGGCGGGCGAGCACGAGCGGGCGGCGGGTGCGTGGCAGGCGGAGTGGCTGCCACTGCGCGAGTGCCTGCGACTGACCGGGGGAGCGGCCGAGACGACCGCCGAGCTGCTGGCGGGCCTGAACGTGTTCCCCGGCCGGATGCGAGCCAACGCCGAGCTGACCGGCGCGATGCTGGTGTCCGAACGGCTGTCCGTCCACTACGGGCGCGACGCCGCGGAGCGGATCCTGCGTGACGAGGGGCCGCCGGAGGTCCCCGGCGAGCTGCTCGACCCGGCCGGATACCTGGGGGCGGCCCCCGAGCTGGTCGACCGTATCCTGACCGTCTACCAGTCGGCCGCTCAACAGTCGAAGGAAGACTCCCGGTGAAGCTCCACTACCGCGTCGACGGTCCCGATGGCGCGCCGCTGCTGGTGCTCGGCCCCTCGCTCGGCACCACACTGGACGTCTGGCAGCCGCAGCTCGCCTCCCTCACGCGGGAGTGGCGGGTGCTCCGCTACGACCTGCCCGGCCACGGCGGCTCCGCGCCGGCGACGGCAGGGATGAGCATCGACGACCTGGCGGGCGCCGTGCTGGACCTCGTCGCGGACGGGCGGTTCGCGGTCGGCGGCATCTCGCTCGGCGGCGCCGTCGCCACCGCGATCGCCGCGCGGGAGCCCGGCCGGGTGAGCAGCCTGGTGCTGTGCTGCACCGCCGCCCGCTTCGGCGGGCCGGGCCCGTGGCACGAGCGGGCGGCGACGGTCCGCGCGCGGGGGGCGGCGGCGCTCGCCCCGGTGCTGGAGTCCCGGTGGTTCACTCCCGGCTTCGACGGCGGCTGGATCATCGCCATGCTGGAGCAGGTCGACGCGGAGTCGTACGCCACCTGCTGCGAGGCGCTCGCGGAGTGCGATCTGACCGGCCGCCTCGGCGCGATCACCGCCCCCACGCTGGTGATCGCCGGTGCCGACGACCCCGCGACCTCGGTCGGCCAGGCGGTCGTCCTGGCCACGGGCATCCCGGGGGCGCTGCTCAAGGTCATCCCCGGTGCGGCCCACCTGGCGAGCGTCGAGCGGGCCGGCGACGTGACCGCCGCGATCGGCGACCACCTCGCGGGCTCCGCGAGCTGGTCCGAGAGCTGGTCCGCGGGGATGCGCACCCGGCGCGAGGTGCTCGGCGACGCCCATGTGGACCGCGCCGTGGCCGCCACCACCGGTTTCACCGCCGACTTCCAGCACCTCATCACCCGTTACGCCTGGGACGAGATCTGGAACCGCCCCGGCCTCGACCGCCGCACCCGCAGCTGTGTCACGCTGACCGCGCTGGTCGCCGGTGGCCACCTGGAGGAGCTGGCCATGCACGTGCGCGCGGCTCTGCGCAACGGGCTCACTCCCGACGAGATCAAGGAAGTCCTGCTGCAGACCGCGATCTACTGCGGGGTCCCGGCCGCCAACGCCGCCTTCGCCGTGGCGCAGCGCACGCTCGCCGAAACACTCTGAACTCCGGGTTGTCAATTCGTTATTGACGGCTCCGCAGGTACGGGCTACCGTCATCTCTAAATTAAAAGGAAACCTTACTAATAGTTTCCTTCGGCCACTCCCATCCCACCCCCCAAGCAACGGATGTCGGAGCAACATGAGACACAGAGCCCTCAGCAAGATCCTCGCAGGACTCGCGGCGTTACTGCTGCCGCTCACCGCGGTCGTCGCCGCACCGACCGGCGCCTACGGCGCCACGACCACGACTTCGGCCGGCTCGGCTGTCCTCGCCGAATGGACGGCATGGACCGCCTACACGGCCGGCACCCGGGTCACCTACAACGGCGTCGAGTACGAATGCGTACAGAGCCACACCTCCCAGCCCGGCTGGGAGCCGCCCGTCGTCCCGGCCCTCTGGAAGGTCACCAGTGGCGGCGGAGGCGACACGACGGCGCCGTCGGTGCCGGGGAACCTGCGTTCGACGGGGGTGTCGTCGAGCAGTGTGTCGCTGGCGTGGAACGCCTCGACGGACAACGTGGGCGTGACGGGTTACGGCGTCTATCGGGGCGGGACGCTGGTCACGACGGTGACGGGCACGTCCTACACCGACAGTGGGCTGAGCGCGAGCACGGCGTACTCGTACACGGTGCGGGCGCGTGACGCGGCCGGCAACCAGTCCGCCAACAGCAACACCGTCACCGCGACCACCACCACCGGCGGGGGCGGGGGCGGCAAGAAGGTCCTCGGCTACTTCGTCCAGTGGGGCGTCTACCAGCGCGCCTACCACGTCAAGAACATCGACACCAGCGGCTCGGCGGCCAAGCTGACCCACATCAACTACGCCTTCGGCAACGTGCAGAACGGTCAGTGCACGATCGGCGACAGCTACGCCGACTACGACCGCTTCTACTCCGCCGCCGAGAGCGTCGACGGCGTCGCCGACACCTGGGACACCGGCGCGCTGCGCGGCAACTTCAACCAGCTGCGCAAGCTCAAGCAGAAGCACCCGAACCTCAAGGTGCTGTTCTCGTTCGGCGGCTGGACCTGGTCGGGCGGCTTCGGCCAGGCCGCGGCCAACCCGGCGGCGTTCGCCGAGTCCTGCTACCGGCTGGTCGAGGACCCGCGCTGGGCCGACGTCTTCGACGGCATCGACATCGACTGGGAGTACCCGAACGCCTGCGGCCTCACCTGCGACACCAGTGGACCGGCCTCGTTCCGGAACCTGATGTCGGCGCTGCGCACCCGCTTCGGCTCCGGCAACCTGGTCACCGCGGCCATCACCGCCGACGGCACCTCCGGCGGCAAGATCGACGCGGCCGACTACGGCGGCGCCGCCCAGTACCTCGACTGGTACAACGTCATGACCTACGACTACTTCGGCGCCTGGGCGGCGCAGGGCCCGACGGCCCCGCACTCGCCGCTCACCTCCTACACCGGCATCCCGCAGGCCGGTTTCCACTCCGACAGCGCCATCCAGAAGCTCAAGAGCAAGGGCGTCCCGGCGAGCAAGCTGCTGCTCGGCATCGGCTTCTACGGCCGCGGCTGGACCGGCGTCACCCAGTCCGCCCCCGGCGGCACGGCGACCGGCGCGGCGCCGGGCACGTACGAGCAGGGCATCGAGGACTACAAGGTGCTCAAGACCCGCTGTCCCGCCACCGGCACCATCGCCGGCACCGCCTACGCCCACTGCGGCAACCAGTGGTGGAGCTACGACACGCCGAGCACGATCGGCGGCAAGATGGGCTACTCGAAGGACCAGGGCCTCGGCGGCGCGTTCTTCTGGGAGCTCAGCGGCGACACCACCAACGGTGAGCTGATCACCGCGATGCGGAACGGCCTCGGCTGATCCACCGGCTGTTCCACCGGCGGAGCCGGGCCCTTTCGGTCGAGGGCCCGGCTCCTCGTGCGCGGCGGTCCGGTCGTTCACCCGCCGCCGAGTCCGTTTCCGCTGGTAGCGGGCGCGAGGGGCGGGTACGAGGAGAACGTCGGGGGGTTGGTGACGGTCGGGTCGGTGCTCCATGCGCGCACGAGCCACCTGATGTTCGTGTTCGCGGATGCTCAGGAGGTCGACCACGATGGAGCCGTCTGCCGCCGAGAGGCTGGGCCTGCCGGGCGGGATACGGGCGTGCCTGTTCGACATGGACGGCGTGCTCACCCGTACGGCGAAGCTGCACGCGGCCGCGTGGAAAGAGATGTTCGACGCGTTCCTGCGCGAACGCGCCGAACGGACCGGCGAGCCGATGGTCCCCTTCGACCCGGTCGGCGACTATGACACCTACGTGGACGGCAAGACCCGTGCCGACGGCACCCGCGCGTTCCTGGCCTCTCGCGGGATCACCCTGCCGGAAGGCGGCCCCCAGGATCCACCGGACGCGGAGACCGTCTACAACCTCGCGAAACGCAAGAACGAGCTGGTGCTGGAGCACGTCCGCGAGGACGGAGTCGAGTCGTTCGCGGGATCGGTCCGCTACGTGCGCGCGGCGCGGGACGCCGGGCTGCGCCGGGCGGTCGTGTCGTCCAGCGCCAACTGCCGGGAGATGCTGGCCGGCGCGGGCATCGAGGACCTGTTCGAGGAACGCGTCGACGGGCGGACCGTGGCACGCGACCACCTGGCGGGCAAACCGGCGCCCGACATGTACCTGGCCGCCGCGCGGGCCCTGGGCATGGAGCCGGAGCACGCGGCGGTGTTCGAGGACGCTCTGTCGGGGGTCCAGGCCGGGCGGGCCGGCGGGTTCGGGTTCGTGGTCGGGGTCGACCGGAGCGGGCAGGCGGCCGCGCTGCGCGAGCACGGCGCCGACACGGTGGTGTCCGACCTCGCCGACCTGCTGGACCAGTCATGATCACCCACGGGGCGTTCACCTGCGAGCCGTGGGCGCTGCGGAGCACCCGGCTCGACCTGGACGTGCTCGCCCAGGCGGAGTCGCTGTTCGCGCTGTCCAACGGGCACCTCGGCTGGCGCGGCAACCTCGACGAGGGTGAGCCGCACGGCCTGCCCGGCAGTTACCTGGCCGGCGTCTACGAGTCCCATCCGCTGCCCTACGCCGAGGCCGGCTACGGCTACCCCGAGTCGGGGCAGACCGTCGTCAACATCACCAACGGCAAGGTGATCCGCCTGCTCGTCGACGACGAGCCGTTCGACGTCCGCTACGGGCGGCTGCGCGATCACGAGCAGGCACTGGACTTCCGGGCGGGTGTGCTGAGCCGGCGGGCCGAATGGGAGTCGCCTGACGGGTCCGCCGTGCGGGTGTCCTCGGTCCGGCTGGTGTCGCTGACCCAGCGGGCGATCGCGGCGATCTGCTACGAGGTGACGCCGCTCGACGAGCCCCTGCGGGTGGTGGTGCAGTCGGAGCTCGTCGCCAACGAGCCGCTGCCCAAACCCGGAGGCGATCCCCGGATCGCCGCGGTGCTCGACGCGCCGCTGACGGGCGAGGAGAACTCCGCCAGGGACGCCCGTTCGGTGCTGGTCCACTCCACCCGCCGCAGCGGCCTGCGCGTGGCAGTGGCGATGGACCACGTCGTCGACGGGCCGCCCGGCACCCACGTCGTCGCGGAGAGCTCGCCCGACCTGGGCCGGGTGACGGTGACGGCGTCGCTCGCCGCCGGGGAGACTCTCCGGCTGGTCAAGTTCGTGGCCCACTCCTGGTCGGGGTCCCGTTCGCGCCCGGCGGTACGCGACGAGGCCGAGGCGGCGCTCGCCGGGGCCCGCGACACCGGCTGGGAGGGACTGCTCTCCGCCCAGCGGAGCTACCTGGACGACTTCTGGAACCGGGCCGACGTCCAGGTGGACGGCGACCCCGAGATCCAGCAGGCGGTGCGGTTCGGGCTGTTCCACATGCTGCAGGCCACCGCGCGCGCCGAGGGCAGGGGCATTCCGGCCAAGGGGCTCACCGGGCGCGGCTACGACGGGCACAGCTTCTGGGACAGCGAGGCGTTCGTGCTCCCGGTCCTGACCTATCTCGTGCCCGACGCCGTCGCCCACGCGCTGCGCTGGCGGCACACCACCCTGCCGATGGCCGCCGCCAGGGCCGCGCAGCTCGGGCTGCGCGGGGCGACCTTCCCCTGGCGGACCATCCACGGGGAGGAATGCTCAGGCTACTGGCCGGCCGGCACCGCCGCGTTCCACGTCAACTCGGCCATCGCCGACGCCGTCATCCGCTACCTCGACGTCACCGGCGACGACGCCTTCGAGGCCGACGCCGGGATGGAACTCCTCGTCGAGACCGCCCGGCTGTGGCGCTCGCTCGGCCACCACGACGCCGACGGCGCCTTCCGCATCGACGGCGTCACCGGCCCGGACGAGTACAGCGCGGTCGCCGACAACAACGTCTACACCAACCTGATGGCCCAGCAGAACCTGCTCGCCGCCGCGCGGGCCGCCGAGCGTCACCCGGAGTCGGCGCGGAAGCTGCGGGTCGGCGAGGAGGAGATGGCCGAATGGCGCAACGCCGCCCAGGCGATGTTCCTGCCGTACGACCACCGGCTCGGCGTCCATCAGCAGTCGGAGGGCTTCACCAGCCACCAGAGGTGGGACTTCGGCGCGACCAGGCCGGAGCAGTATCCGCTGATGCTGCACTTCCCCTACTTCGATCTCTACCGCAAGCAGGTCGTCAAGCAGGCCGACCTCGTCCTGGCGCTGCACCGCCGCGGCGATGCCTTCAGCCCGGAGGAGAAGGCGCGCGACTTCGCCTACTACGAACAGATCACCGTACGGGACTCCTCGCTCTCGGCCTGCACCCAGGCGGTGGTGGCCGCCGAGGTCGGCCACCTGGACCTCGCCTACGACTACCTGGCCGAGGCGGCGTTGATGGACCTCGACGACGTCGAGCACAACACCCGGAACGGGCTGCACATCGCGTCGCTGGTCGGCGCCTGGATCGCGCTGGTCGAAGGGTTCGCCGGACTGCGGCAGCGCGCCGGCGTCCTGAGCTTCGCGCCGCGCCTGCCCCCGGGGCTCACGAGAGTCTCGTTCACGATCTCCATGCTGGGACGCCGGCTGACGGTCGAGATGAACCCCGGAACCGCCACCTACACGCTGCTCGACGGCGAGCCTCTCCGGATCCGGCACCATGGACGGCCGGGCAAGGTCTCCGTCGGTGCGCCGCTCAGCCGCCCGATCCCGTCGATGCGCCCGTCCAAGGCGCCCACGCAGCCACCCGGCCGCCGCCCGATCCGCCGCTCGCCCGGCTAGGACGCCCGCCGGGTGGGGGCGACCCGGTTGACGTAGGCGACGCGCCAGCCGTCTCGAGTGGCGGTCACCTTGGTGACGGACAGGGGCACCAGGTCGAACAGGGCCCGCGCACCGTCCGTCAGCCCGAGCACGTGGCCGAGGACGGCCCGGATCGGCCCGGCGTCGCAGAACGCGACGACGTCCTGGCCGCGAGGCGTTGACTCCAGCCAGCGCACCACCCTCGCCGACATCGCGGCCCGGCTCTCGCCGCCGTGCGGAGCGGCGTGCGGGTCACCGAGCCACGCGGCGAAGGACTCGGGATCGGCCGCGGCGACCTCGCCGTAGGGCAGACCGCTCCACCGGCCGTAGTCGGCGTCGGCCAGCTCGGCCGTGACCGTCGGCACGAGACCGAGCGCCTCTGCCGTCGCCATGGCGGCGGGGACGGGGGCGGCGAACGCCTTCGTCCGCGGCCCGGTGCCGAGCATGAGGGCGGCGGCCCGGATCAGGCTCGCCGGATCAGCGTGCTCCCTCGCCGGGAAACACGCCCTGCGCATGCCCGGTGTGCCGGCGTGCCGTACGAGCAGCATGTCGGTCCGCTCGGATCGGAGGACGGGGATGACGGCCCAGTCGCCCGGGGCGGCGTGGGATCCACGCAGACTGTATCCCCTCCGCGTCTCCTACGGCAGGGACGGGTTTACGGCTTTCATGTTCGGCTCTCACCGCTCGCGTCTCACTGGTCGCGGAAGCAGGCGATGTGGAACGAGCGCGCGGCCGGAGTGCCGTCCGGATCGAAGGTGCGCACCACCAGTTGGTTCGGCTCGTCGTTCAGGCCGACCGTGATCAGGCCAGGGGAGACCGGTTCCTTCAGCGCGCTGCCTATCGTGCCCGCGAAATTGGTCTTCGCCTCGCCCTGGAGCGGCACTCCCCAGCTGATGACATATTCGTTCGTCCCGTCGAATCGGCAGTCGTCCACCAGGAATCCCCGGGCGATCGAGCCGTCCGCCTTGATGACGCAGGCAAGTCTCTTTTCGAATTCAGCCATGCCTATCTCACCTCTGAGTTGGTCGTCTCATTACTGCCGTGCCGTTCTTTCCCGGCCGATCGCCGCGATAACCCCACGCGTCCTTCTGGCTCGCCGCGTTCAGCCGGAATTCTCCGCCTGTCCCGAGCTGGGATTCTCGCTTGGCGCGGAAGTCGCGTGCGCCCGGCGCGGCGGGGTGAAGACGTGCAGGTCCAGGATGGCGGGCAGGTCGGCGATTCCGGGACCGCCGGTGTCCACCCAGGCGGCGATGTCGTCGATGACCTGTTCGTCGAGGACGAATCCCAGCCAGACCGACCGCCCGCCGGCGGCCCTCCCCTCGGGCGACGGCGTGACGATGACGACGTTCGAGTGCGCGCAGGGGCCCAGGCAGTCGGCGACGACGCGAATGCGGAACGGCGGGGTCAGCTTCCGGCGGAGCCGATCCGGCTGGTCCTCGTGGTCGACGTCCGGATGTTTCTTCGCGGTGCCGCAGCAGCAGCCCCGGCACAGGGTGATGAGACAGCCGAGGCGCTCGGCCGTCGCGGAGGCGGCACGGCTCACCTGCCCACCTCCCGCCCGGCGCCGCACGCGATCGGCTCCCGCACCTTCAGTCGCGCCACCGTTGAACCCCCAGACGAAACGTGGATCTCACTCTAGGAAATCAGCCGCGGCCGCCTTCATTGCCATGCGTCCGGAAATCAAAACATCGGAAAGTCTTGTCGTGCGCTTCACGCCCGACGGGGGGGTCGAAGGCTATAGGGTGTCTTTGTTGTGCCTTTGCTCTGCCAGCGCACGATTTGGGGCAGACCCCCTTTCGACGTTCTCGGCAGAACGGAGAATCCAGATGACGAGACTTACATATGACACGCTCCAGGAAAAGGTCAGGCACCTGTCTCCGGAAGAGCGCGACGTGCTCGACTCGCCGTACACGATTTCGAACGAGCTGTACGCCGCCCTGCGGTCGGTGCTCCACGACGTGGGCGGCCAGACCGACCCTCCCGCGCCCTACCTCGAAAAGGGCGAAGAGGAGTGGGAGATGAACACCTACGTCACCTGCGAGTGTCTGGGCTGGCGTGGCGCGTGGAACTCCGAGGAGCGGCGCAGGCGCGAGAACGACCTGGGCGGGACCCAGTACTTCGGGTTGCCCTACTACGCCCGCTGGATCACGGTGGCCACGAAGTCGCTCGTGGACAAGCAGCTCATCACGGTCGACGAACTCGGCGAGAAGATCGACGAGATCCGCACCCGGATGGAGGGGAGCAGGTAAATGGCCACGCCGAAGTTCAACGTCGGTGACCAGGTCGTCATTCGCAACCAGACGAGCCTGTTCCACACCCGCACGCAGAAGTTCGCGCGCGGCCACGTGGGCGTCGTCACGGAGCACCGCCCCGAGTGGGCGATCCCGGAGGACGAGGCATTCGGCAAGATCGAGGACAGCCGGACGGAACCCTTCTACGTGGTGCGGTTCAAGCAGAAGGACCTCTGGCCGGACTACACCGGATTCGACGTCGACACGCTGGAGTCGGAGTTCTCGGAACGCTGGCTTGAGCCGGCGAATAAGGAGCAGTAATGAGTGGAAGCCACCACCACGATGGTCACGCCACCTTCCCGGTGGCGTCGACCGTCAGCGAGTTCGAGATCCTGGAGCTCGCGGTGCGGGAGCTGGCGATCGAGAAGGGGATCTTCTCCGCCGACGACCATCGCCGATTCTCCGAATGGGCCGACGGCGTCGGGCCACACGGAGGCTCGAAACTGGTCGCGAAGGCGTGGGTCGACCCGGGCTTCAAGCAGCGCCTGCTCGCCAACGGCACGGAGGCGTGCAAGGAGGTGGGCATCGACTGGCTCCAGCCGACGGGCACCGGGACCCCCAGTGACTACACCTTCTTCTACGTGCTGGAGAACACCCCTCAGTTGCACAACGTGATCGTGTGCACGCTGTGCTCCTGCTATCCGCGTCCGGTCCTCGGCATGTCTCCCGACTGGTACCGGACTCCGAGCTACCGGCGGCGGATGGTCCGGCGGCCTCGCGAGGTGCTCGCCGAGTTCGGGCTCCACCTGCCGCCGGACGTCGAGGTCCGCGTGCACGACTCCAACCAGAAGTCGCGGTTCATGGTCATGCCCATGCGTCCCGCGGGGACCGAGGGCTGGAGCGAGGAGCAGCTCGCCGAGATCGTCACCCGCGACACCATGATCGGTGTCGCCCTGCCCGCTCCGGGCCGGAAGACCGACGAGAGGGCGCAGGCTCTGGCGGGTGGAGGATGGCGATGAGCGACGGCAGCCGGCCGTACGGCGTGCTCATGGAGACCCTCGACGACATCGGCGAGCGGACCGACACCTCTCTGCGGTGCCTGGACCACGAAGTGGCCGTCTGGGAGTCGAGGATGCAGGTGACCTGCGAGTGCCTGTCCCAGCACGGCGCGCTCGACAACCTGGAGCGCAGGAACGCCGAGGACCGGCTGGGTGAGACCATCTACTCCAGGTTTCCGGTGCAGACCCGCTCCGCGCTGGTGGTGGCCCACTCGCTCATGGACAAGGAGCTCTTCACCGAGGCGGAGCTCCGGCGGAAGATGGAGGACGTCAGGGCACGCCTCAACGAGGAGTGACCCATGACGCGCGGCGGTCGTCATGATGCACCATGACGACCGCCCTTTTCGTGTGTGCACTAACTCGGCCCGGATCGGGCACGCAACGCGGCGAGGACGTGGGCGGCCGTTATCAGGCAACTGAAGATGGCCATGATCGTCAGCGCCCAGGGGAGCCCGAGCTTCAGAAGGCACACGGTGCCGACGAAGGCGCCGATGACGAGCGCGCCGATCTGGCCCGTCCGGCGGCCCGCCCGGGTGCGGGTGCCGGTCCCCAGCAGCGAATCGGCCGCCAGGTTGGTCAACGTGCCGGTGATCACCGTCGTGTTGATGTCGGTGATCTTGAGCCGGCGGATGACGGTGTTACGGGCGCCCATGGTGACCGCCAGGATGACGATCAGCGGGTACTGCCCGGCGACCGTCTTGACGGGCAGGTAGAACGCGGCCACGGCGGCGACCGCGTGCAGGGCCGATTCGGCGGGGAAGCCGATGAGGAGTCGGCGGCTGACGTCTGTCACTCTCGCGGTCAGCTGGCCCCCCATCGCGGCCCCCACGAAGAAGCTCACCAGCGAGATGAGCGTCGCGACGACCGACAACTGGGCCGCCCCGCCCGCGGCGAAGCCCATGATGAGCAGGTTCCCCGTCATGTTGCCCGCGAAGACCTGGGCGAGGGCCGTGTAGGCGATCGCGTCGACCATCCCGCTGATGACGGTGAGAGCGCCCCAGACGGGCCAGCCGAGAGTGCCGCTGCTCATCTCCGGCACCTCGCGTGCTGGATCGGGTCCCCGACGGTCACCTTGGCCCTCCGTCACTAGTGCCCTCACACAGCCGGTTTCCTTGAGCGCTCCTGCCGCAAGGTAGGCAACGGACCCATGTCCCGAACGCTGCGCTCGCCGTGTTTTGGGAAACCTTTCGGAGGATCAGCCCAAGACCGGGCGACTCGGGACTCGCCTCTCACTCGGCGCCGGATCCAGGTCCGGCCAGGAAATGTGGCTTTTTTCCGACAATCAGTCGAGACTGAACGGTGGACGGAACGAAGGACGACATAGGCCGATGGCGTCCGTTGGGGCTTGCTCGCAGGTCTGGCACGGACACGGCTCGGGATCCAGAGACCGCGGAGGTAGGAGACAGTGCGCCGTTCCTCCCCAGGGGCTCCGCACTCCGATGAACCGTGTGGCACCGGCTGCCGCCGGCAGGTCCGGCCGGGACCGCGCACCCTCCCGGCCCTGGTGGCGGAGGTCGTCGCGCGGCAGCCCGGCACGACCGCGGTCATCGGTGAGCACGAGACGACCTACGGCGAACTGGCGCGCGGGATCACGACCGTCGCGGCCCGGCTGGCCGCCGCCGGTGTCGAGCGAGGCGAGGTGGTCGCGCTCGCATCGGGCCGATCCGAACGCGCGCCCGCGCTCGCTCTCGGGATCATGCGGGCGGGCGCGGTGTACCTGCCGCTCGACCCCCTCTATCCAGCTCCGCTGCTGGCCCACATGATCGAATCGGCCTCGGTACGGACGCTGCTCGTCGACGAGGCGGCCGGAGGCCGATCGCCTGCCCTGGTCCATCCGGTGCATGCGGGGGACCGGCTGGAGCAGAGGACCAGGGACCGGCCCGAACAGGGCGCGGGAGATCGGCTGGTGTTGGACGCCTTGGACGTGCTCAAGCGCCCTCCGGCAGGGGAGGGCGGGCCGCTTCCCGAGCCCGTGCCGTGCGGCCCGGCCTACGTCATGTTCACCTCCGGCTCCACCGGCCTGCCCAAGGGCGTGCTGCTCGGACACGCGGGGCTGGCCGAGTACGCGCACGCGCTGCCGGCCGGGCTCGGCCTGAGCGGCGCGGACCGCTGTCTCGGGATCGCGCCGCTCGGCTTCTCCTCCTCGATCCGCGAGCTGCTCCTTCCCCTCGCCCGGGGGGCGACGGTCGTCGTGCCGGGCGAAGACCGGATCCGCCTGCCCTGGGGCGTGCCCGACCTCGTCCGCGCCCACCGGGTGACGCACCTGGACCTGACACCGTCGTACTGGCGGGCCGTGACGGACGCGATGCCGGCCGGCGAACTGGCCCCCGCGCTGTCATCGGTGCGCGGCCTGCTGTTCGCCAGCGAGCCCCTCGACGCCCGGCTGGCCCACCGCACCCGGCGGCTGCTGCCGAGGGCCACGGTCTGGAACATGTACGGCTGCACCGAGACCACCGGGATCGTCGCCGCCCACCGGGTCGACGGCAGGGAGCCGGCCGACTCCTTGGTGCCGGTCGGCACGTCCCTGGACCATGCGTCGATCAGCCTGCGGCCCGCCGCCGGCGATGCGCCGGGCTCTCCGGCCGGGGAGATCGTCGTCACCGGCAGGGGCATCGCGCTCGGGCACGTCGACGGCACCGATCTGGCCGGAGGGGTGAGGCAGGACAGTGGTTGCGCCGTCCGGCGCTGGGAGACCGGCGACCGGGCCACGTTCCGCGAGGACGTCCTGGTGTGGAGCGGGCGCGACGACCGCATGCGCAAGATCCGCGGGATGCGCGTGGTCCCGGAGACGGTCGAGCAGCACCTGCTCGCCCATCCCGGGATCTCCAACGCGGCCGTCGTCGGGGCCACCGAACGGGGAGTGGCGTGCGTCGTGGCCCGCGCTCCCGGTGTCGCGCGTCTGGACCCCCACCGGCTCATCGCCTGGCTGCGTGAGCGCCTGCCCGGCCACCTGGTGCCCGCCACGATCACCGTCATCGGCGACTGGCCCGTGCTGCCCAACGGCAAGACCGACCACCAACACCTGATCGCCCGCTACGGGCTCCACACTCCAGGAGCCGCCGTCCCCCAGTGAGGGAGCGAGATGTCGCCCATCGACACCCCGGACACCGAGCGTGAGATCCGTGCGCGCGTACGCGGTCTGTGGCTACGGCTCCTGCCGGACGGGCACAGCGGCGGCTTCACCGACTGCGGTGGCGACTCGCTCACCGCGCTACGGCTCATCGGCGCGGTGTACGGGGCCTGCGGGGTGCGCATGACCCTGGCCGACCTCGACACGGCGGCCGACATGGAGGACTTCGCCGCGCGCGTCGCCGCCACGGCAGCCGCCACGTCCGTCCGCACGTCCGCCCGTACGGCCGAACCGGCCTCGGCCGAGGCAGCGGACCTCCAGCGATGAGCGCCATCCTGCCTGGCCCGCTCACTCCGGAGGAGGCGGCTCTGTGGCGATACCAGCAGCGCCATCCGCTCGCCGCGACCTACAACATCTGCGTGGCGCTGGAGATCGAGGGCCCCGTCGACGCATCGGTGCTCCGGGCCGCGGCCGGTGCCGTCGTCCGCCGCCACCACAGGCTGCGCTCGGCCGTCCGCGACGAGGGCGGCAACCTGAGCTGGCAGGACGCCGTCGAGCCGGTCTGGCGGGTGAGCCCGGCCGCAGCATCCACTCCCCGGGCCTGGGTACGGGACGACGGCGCGGAGGCGGTGCGTGAGGAGGCGCGACGGGCGTTCTTCCCCGGTCAGGCGCTTCACCGGATGCTCTACTGGGACCTGGGCCCGGCGGGCGGGGTGCTTCAGCTCACGTTCCACCACTGCGTGTGCGACGGTTTGAGCATCCGGCTGGCGGTCCGGGAGATCATCGGCGCTTACCGGGACCTGGTCGAGCACCCGGTCACGGCGGCGCCCGGCCCGGCCGAGCTTCCGTACCGTCCGCTGGTCACAGCATCGGAGGCCACGCGCTTCTGGACGCCGCGCCTGACCCTGGCGAGGGAGCTTCCCGCGCTCGGCCCCGCCGATCCCCGGGCGACCGCCGACACGGGCGTCCTCCTGCGGCGGATCTGTGACGTCGACCTACGGGACACCGCCGAGCCACGGGCGAAGGCGGCGGGTGCCAGCATGTTCGCGCTGACGGTGAGCGGGCTGGCTGCGACCCTGGCGCGCTGGAGCGGCGACCCGCGGGTCGCCGTCGGCATCCCGATCAGCCACCGCACCCCCGCCGAGGACGGCCAGGTCAGCTACCGGGTCAGGACCCTGCCCGCCAGGATCGAGGTCGCGGCCGGCGACACGCTGGGGTCGCTGGCCGGCCGCGTGGGCCAGGAGCTCCGGGACGCGGCCATGCACGCCGACTGGGGCTCCGGCGCCGAGCTCGGTGACGCCATGGGCGGCGATTCGGTCGTCGCCGTCAACCTGCTGCAGCCGGCCGGGATGGTCACCCATCACCGGCCGCCGCCGACGGAGGTCGCGGGCCTGAGCTGGCGGCCCTACCTCCTGCACAACGGCACCGCCAAGTTCCTGCTGAACGTCTACGTCGCCTCCCGCGACGGCAGGCTGGCCCTGACCTTCGAGTGCCGGGCCGGCGGGCGCCCCCGGGAGGAGCTGGAATGGATCGCCGACCTCACCGCCGCGGCGGTGACGGAGGCGTTCACCTTGCCCGAGGACAGCTCCGCCGCTCGGGCAGGCGGCACCGCGACGGTCGTGCCCGGTTCGCCATCGCTGGGGGACGGCGGGGCCGCGCCAGGTGCGCAGCGGCAGGCGCCGACAGGGCAGAGCCCGAGCCGGCGGGTGGGCGATGGTCTGCTGGCCGAGGCGGCCAGGCATCCCGACGTCATCGCCGTAGTGGAGGACGGGCCCGGAGGGGCCAGGGCCGTCACCTACCGCGAGCTGGCCGAGGCGAGCGAGCAGGTGGCCGGACGGCTGGCCGCCGCCGGGATCGCCCCCGGTCAGGCGGTCGCGGTACGCCTCCCGCGCGGCGCCCCGCTGATCGCCGTGGCCCACGGCGTGCTGCTCGCCGGTGGCGTCCTGCTGCCGCTCGACCCCGAGCTCCGGCCGGGCCGCGCGGCGTACCTGCTGGGCGGCAGCAGGGCCGGGATTCTCGTCGAGGAGGACGAGACCGGCGGGCCGGCCGCCTGCACGGTGCTCGGACGGCCACTGCGCCTCGCCGCCGCGCGCCCCGAGACGCGACTCGCGGACGCGGCGCGGCGGATTCCGCTGGCCCGGCCGGATGATGCCGAGCGGGCTGCCTACGTCATGTACACGTCCGGATCGACGGGCCGCCCGAAAGGGGTCGCGGTCGGGCATGACGGGTTCGCCAACCGGTTGGAGTGGATGCGGCGCGCCTTCCCTCTCGGCCCCGGCGACGTGGTGCTGGCCAAGACCCCGCTGAGCTTCGACGTGTGCCTGTGGGAGCTGTTCTGGCCGGTCACGACGGGCGCGACCGTCGTGACCGCCCGGCACGGACGCCACGTGGACGCGGGCTACCTGTGCGACGTCATCGAGAGGTACGGCGTCACCGCCGTGCACTTCGTGCCCGCCATGCTGGGGGCCTTCCTCGACGCCGCCTCCGGCCGGCCCCTGCCCGGCCTGCGGCAGGTGTTCTCCAGTGGCGAGCGGTTGTCCCGGTCGCTGGCGGAGCGGGCCGGCCGACAGTTGGAGGCGCGGGTGCACAACCTGTACGGGCCCACGGAGGCGTCCATCGACGTCACCTGGTGGACCTTCGATCCCGATGACGGACGCTCGTTCGTGCCCATTGGCCGCCCCATCGACGGCATTCAGGTGCGTGTCCACGACGACGAGGGACGCGAGGTGCCGGCCGGTGTCACCGGAGAGATCGTCATCGAGGGGGTGGGCGTGGCCCTCGGCTACCTCGGCGACGGCACCGAGGACCACGGCCGGTTCCGCGCAGGCACGGCCACGGGGGAGCACGCCTACCGCACGGGCGATCTGGGCCGGTGGCGAGCCGGCGGGGTTCTGGAGTTCCTCGGCCGGCTCGACGACCAGGTGAAGATCAACGGCCAGCGGGTCGAACTGGAGGAGATCGACGCGGTGCTCGGCGAGCACCCGGAGGTCACGGCGGCGGGGGTGGTCTACCGCGCGGAGGCGCCGGGGCCGCGCCGCCTGCAGGCGTACGTGGTGCTCCGTGGCGAGGTCGCGGCAGAGGAGCTCCGCGCCCATGCCGCCGACCGGCTGCCGCGTTCCATGATCCCGACCCTGTTCACGGCGGTGGACCGGCTGCCGTACAGCACGGCGGGCAAGCTCACCCGCGGCGAGCTGGGCACCTTGAGCGGCCGGGACCTGCCGTGGGATGCCAGCGCGCGGCAGGAGGGGAGCGGCACGCCGCCCCACCGGTGGACGGTCGTGCACGCGGCGGTCGGCGAGCTGCTCGGCCTGGCGGAGGTCCCGCCCGACGTCGACCTGTTCCACCTGGGGGTCGACTCCATCAACGCGGTACGGCTGGTGGGACGGCTACGCCAGGCGGGCCTCGCGGTCGAGGTGGCCGACCTCTTCGAGACGCGAACCCTGCGCGCCCTGACGGCCCGCCTCCAGCCCGCTCCACCGGACCTCCAGGGGCCGAAGGCGACACCGCCGGATCTTCCGCACCTTCCAGGCCAGACAGGGTCGCCGATGGGCCTCGCCGGTGCGACGGCGCCGCCGGGGGACGAACGGTGGCGGGGGCACCGCGTCCAGCGAAGATTCCCCCTGTCCCGGCTCCAGACCGGGCTGGTCTATCACCGTGACGTGAGCGGCGACTACCTGACGTACCTCACGTCCTACGACCTCGCCGGAGAGGTGGACTCCGAGGTCCTGAGCGCGGCGCTGGGCGTGGCGGCGGTCCGTCACGAGGCCGTCCGCACCGCGTTCGACCTGGCAGCCGACGGCGGTCCGGCACAGGTCGTCGTCGCGCAGGTCACCCCCCGCCTCGTCGAGCACGACCTCACCGGCCTGACCGGACCCGATCAGGCCGGTGAGCTGAGCCGCTGGCGGGAGGAGGTGCGCCGGAGCCCGTTCGCGTGGGACTCCCCACCGCTGTTCGTCTTCCACCTGCACCGGCTGGCCCCCGATCGGGCCGTGCTGTCCATCGTCGAGCCGTTCCTGGACGGCTGGAGCGTGGCCGTGCTCGGACGCGACATCCTGGACGCCTACGAACGCGCCCTGTCGGCCCGCGACGGTCGCCCCCTGCCGATCACGGCGAGGGGAACGACCGATCCGATCCCCTCGTACGCCTCGTTCGTCGAGCTGGAACGGGCCGCCACCCGGGACGAGGCCGCGCTGGCCCACTGGCGCGGCGTCGTCGAGCGGACGGACACGGCCTGGCGGCTGGCTCTGGCGCCGGGCGAACCGGGCGAACCCGCCACCTGGCAGCGCCACGACCACGTGTTCGGCGAGGACGAACTGCTCGCGGTGCGCGAGGCGGCCAAGACTCTGGGAGTGTCGCTGCGCACCCTGATGTGGGCCGTCCACATGCGCACCGTCGCGCTCTTCACCGGGAGCCGGGTCACCGGATCGGCGATCATGGTGAACGGGCGGCCCGAGCTGCCCGGCGCCGAGGCCATGTGCGGGCTGTTCCTGAACATCATGCCGGTGGTCACCGAGCTCGGCCCGAGCACCACCTGGCGCGACCTGGTCGAGCAGGTGGTGACGGCCGAACGGCACTCCTGGCGGCACCGGCGCACCCCGTACGCGGCGCTGCGTGGTCTGGCGGCCGGGTTCGAGCCGTCGACCGTCTTCAACTACACCGAGTTCCACCTCTACCGCGAGCTGATCCAGGACGAGGGCCGTGCGCTCCGCCTCCGGGGCGTCACCGCGCTGGACCAGACCTACATGGACCTGACCGTGCAGTGTTCTCTGGACGCCACCGGCCGGCGGCTACGCGTCTCGGTGGACCACCGCGCGCCCGCCGTCACCCGGGCGGACGCGCGCCGCTTCCTCGCCTGCCTGGTGCACGCGGTCCGTACGGCGGCGCGGGACGTCGACGCGCTGGTCGAAGCCGACCGGCTGCCCCCCGCCGAACTGGCGCGCGTCGTCGCGGCCGGTCGCGGCCCGACCCGGAGCCGGCCGGCCGAACTGTCGCTGCCGCGCGTCGTGGAGAGGCACGCGGCCGCCCGTCCGGACGCCGTCGCGGTGGAGGACGCCACCGAGTCCTACACCTACGCCGAGCTGGCGGCCCTGAGCCGCCACTACGCGAGAGGCATCCGCCGCCACACCGCCGAACCGCACCCGGTCGTCGGCGTCCTGGCCCCTCGCTCGGCCCGATCGTGGGCCGCCGTGCTGGCCATCTGGCACGCCGGAGGCACCTACCTGCCGCTGTCGGACCGGCTCCCCGCCGAGCGGCTGGCCAGAATGACCGAACGGGGCGGCGTCCGGCTGGTGTTCACCGATCCCCGCCACGGCAGCGCCACGCTGCCCGGCTCCGTCCGTCCGCTCGACCTGGACGACCTCCCCAAGGAGGAAGGACCACCCGAGTCGCCGCGACCACTGGCCGAGTGCGCGTACATCCTTTTCACCTCCGGGTCCACCGGCAGCCCGCGAGGCGCCCGGATCGGGCCCGCCGCGATGGCGAACCACTGGTGGAGCAAGGTGGACCTGCTCGGCCTCGACGAAGAGTGCGTCGTGGGCCAGTCGGCTCCGGCCTCCTTCGACGTCTCTCTGTGGCAGTTCGCGGTGCCGTGGCTGGTCGGCGGCCGGGTCGTGGTGCTGGAGGACGACCTGCTGCTTGACCCTCCAGGCCTGTTCGGCAGGCTCGACGACCGGCGGGTGCGCGTGTACGAGACGACCCCGAGCCATCTGGCCACCCTGCTGGACGCCGCTGAAGGGCAGGCCCGGCCATGGCCACGGCCGAACGGCGTCCTCGACGTCCTGATGGTGACCGGCGAGGCCGTCAGCGCCGAGGTGTGCCGCCGCTGGCTGCGCGCGGGCGGCCCGCGGATCGTGAACGCCTACGGGCCGACGGAGTGCGCCGACGACATCACCCACATGGTGATCGACGATCCTGACATCACCGGTGGCGTGCCGATCGGCCGCCCCATCCCGAACATCGTCTGCCAGGTCACCGACGCGACCGGCCACCTGGTGCCGCTCGGCGTCGAGGGCGAGCTGCGTGTGCGCGGGGCCTGCCTGGGCCTGGGCTACCTCAACCCCGCCGACGAGGCCGGGCGGTTCCTGCGCGCGGACGCCGCGCCGCACCCGGTGGTGGCCTACCGCACCGGCGACCGCGTCCGTCTCACCGAGCAGCACACCCTGCTGTGGCTGGGTCGCGACGACGAGCAGGTCAAGGTACGCGGTCACCGCATCGAACCGGGCGACGTCGAGACGCACCTCCGGAGCCACCCCGGGGTGCGGGACGTGGCCGTCGTCGTCGTGCCGACCGGCGGTGGCCGCCTGCGGGCCGTCGTCGTCGCCCGCCCGTCCGGTGCGGACCGGACGACGCTGCTGGCTCACCTGTCCGAGCGTGTCCCCGCGTGGATGCTGCCCGACGAGATCGTCTTCGTCCCGGCGCTGCCACTCACGCCGCACGGCAAGCTCGACCGCCGCCCGCTGGCCGGGCCGGAGTACGCCCCGTCCGCCGTCCCGGTGCCCACCGCCCCCAGCGCCGAGTTCGCGGACCCCAGGGTCTTCGCCGACCTGGACGCGATCGTGGCCGGGGAATGGCAGAAGATCACCGGGAGCGCGCCGGAGCCCGGCAGCGACTTCTACGCCGAAGGCGGATCCTCGCTGGACAGCGTGCGCCTCGTCTCCCGCCTCGCGGCACGTCTCGGCCACCCGGTGACCGTGACCGACCTGCTCCGCGCTCCCGTCTACGCCGCCTTCGTCGGACGCCTGCGCCAGACCACGGGGCGAGCGGCACCGCGGGACGCCCCCGCCGCCCTCACCGGAGCCGTGACCCCCCGGACTGCCGGGCCGCTCTTCGGATCGCCCGCCGGACCGACGACCGGACCGACCACTGGACCGACCGGACCGACGACCGGACCGACCGCTGGGCCGCCGCCGGGGGCGACCGGGGTGCCGATCGAGAGACTGGCTGGGTGGCCGGTTGCCGGGCTGGTCGCGGCGGTGTTCTCTGACCCGGACGAGCTTCTCACCCTGGTCCCCAGCGGACGCCTGGACGCCGCCGCCGTCGGCTACCTAACCCGTGGCGCCCTGGAGCGCGGCGGGTTTAGCGCCGGAGACGTTCTCGGCCGGCTGGGCGAGCGTCCGGTGCTGCGCAGGATCCTGCGGACCCCGCTGGGAACCGTTGGCCACTACCTGCTGCCCATCCTGGCCGACGACCTCTTCGCGGACCCGGAGCGTCTTGCCGGGCTCGTCGGTCGCGCCGCCCGTCACGCTCGGCAGCACGGAGCGGTTCGCACCGCGCTGACCGGCCTGGTCGCCGCCGCCCTGGACTACGGCCGTGCGCTTCCCCCGGGCCTGCCCGAGGTGACCACTGGCCACGACGTGACGGCGGCGGCCGTGGTGCTCAACGTGGCACGGGCATTGGAGGAGACCGGCACCCGGCTGGCGGAGCACCGGGTGGCGGTCATCGGACTCGGCTCGGTCGGCGGCGCCGCCTGCCGGTTGCTGGTGTCCGTCCTCGGTCATCCCGCCGAGATCGTCCTGGTCGAGGCGCCCGCCGCCGGACAGCGCCTGCGCGACGCGTACGACGCGCTGCGTCAGTGCGGCTACCGCGGGCCGGTGCGCCGGGCCGTGTCCGCCCCGGACGGGGTCACCGACCAGGTGCGGGGAGCGAGCCTGCTGCTCGGCGCCGCCAGCGCCGCCGCGATTGTGGACGTGGACCGCCTGGCCGAGGGAACGATCGTGGTGGACGACTCCGCCCCGCACATGTTCGACGTCGCGGACGCGGCCCGGCAGGCCGATGCCGGCCGCCTGTACGTCACCGAGGGCGGCATGCTGCGCTGGCCGGAGCCGCTGCGGGAACTCCGCTGGATCCCGGCCGACCCGGTTCTCGCCGGGGCGCTCGCCGCGCTGCGCGCCTACCGTCCGGCCCCGGCGGTGTCGATGGGCTGCCTGGTCGCCGCCCTGCCTGAGCTGACCGGCGCCGAACGGGGCGTGATCGGACCTCCCTCACCGGCCCAGGTGGGCGAGGCGTGGCGACGGCTTCGTGACGCGGGCTTCCGGGGCGTCCCCATGATGCTGGAGGACACCCTGCTGCCGCCGTGGCGGCGGTGACGCCGGCCGGGAGCACGATGAGCAAGGGGTGGCGATCGTGGGTAAGGAAGGTCTCCCCCGGGGATGGTTGACTACCTCTTTGCCTCGTCGTACATTTCGTAATTAAGTCGTGACTTTGCGTGGAATGCCCAGCATGATCGCCACGCCGCGTACCCGGAGTCCGCGGGTCACGCCTCTGGGCGACGCCGTGGTCACCCGTCGATCGGAACACGCGCGATCTCGAAGGAGACCCCTCTTGGCACAGGTAGCCGTCCCCCAGTCACAGTCCCTTCCCCTGATCCCGCTGCGCTCGGTGCTCCCGTGGGCCGTGCTGGCCGGAGTCCTGTCGATCGTCATCATCTACTTCATCGGCGTCGAACAGGGCGCGCTCACCCTCATCAGCGGACAGACGGTGCACGAGTTCGTGCACGACGGCCGGCATCTGCTCGGGTTCCCTTGTCACTGACCGGAGGGCGGGCAACGCCATGGCGATGAGCGCCTTACTGGTACGAGGCATGCTCGCCGGGCTCGCGTCGGCCGCGTTCGCGCTGGTGTTCGCCTGGATCTTCGGCGAGCCCCAGGTGAACCTCGCCATCGGGTTCGAGGAGCAGCAGGCGGCCGTCGCGGAGGCGGCCCACGAACACGAGGTGGTCTCACGCACGATCCAGGAGACGCTCGGCCTGGCGGTCGGCATCGGGCTGTTCGGGGTGGCGCTGGGCGGGCTGTTCGCCGTCGCGTTCGCCATCGCGTACGGGCGGATCGGGTCGTTCGGCCCGCGCGCCACGGCGGCACTGGTGGCGGGCGGCGGGTTCGTCGCGGTCGCGCTGGTGCCGTTGCTGAAGTACCCCGCCAACCCGCCCGCCGTGGGCAACCCTGACACCGTCGGCACCCGGACGCTCCTGTTCTTCGCCCTGATGGCCATTTCAATAGCGATCATGGTCGTCTCGGTGCAGGTGGGGCAGCGGCTGGCCGCGCGGCTGGGCAACTGGAACGCGGCGCTGGCCGGCGGCGGGGTCTTCATCGCGCTCGTCGCGGCCGCCTACCTGATCCTGCCGTCGGTCAACGAAGGCTCCGCGAACTTCCCGGCCACGGTGCTGTGGGACTTCCGGGTGGCCTCCCTCGGCGTCCAGGCCGTGCTCTGGACCGGCCTCGGCCTGATCTTCGGCGCGCTCACCGAGCGGTCCCTGGCCTCCCGTTCGCGGGCCACTCCGATATCCGTGACGGGAGCCTGACCCGGCCGGCTGTCAGACCAGGGCGCGCACGATGGCGTAGCAGGCGGCGAAGGCGGCGAAGCCGAGCACCAGGCTGCCGACCGCGTTCACGGCGGCCTTGCCGTACGCGCCGTCCCGGATCAGGTGGACGGTGTCGAGCTCGAAGGTGCTGAACGTGGTCAGCGCGCCGCAGTAGCCGGTGCCGAGCAGTGCCTCCACCTCGGTGCCCGCTCCGCCCCCGTGCAGCGCGCCGAGGAAGCCCGCGCCCAGCAGGTTGACCACGAGCGTGCCCCACGGGAAGGCCCGGCCGGCCCGCTGCTTGACGTAGCGGTCCAGCGCGTACCGGGACATGGCCCCGAGCGCGCCGCCGATGAGCACCATGATGATCGCCATCTCACGTCGTCCTGTCCTTGTGGTGTGGGAGGTGCTTGCCGAGCATCAGCCCCGCCACCACGGCGATCCAGCCGATCACCACGCTGGCCACCGCGTAGCCGACGCCCAGCCCCCACCTGCCCGCGTCGCCCAGGTTGTGGATGCCGTCGATGAGGTGCGAGAACGTGGTGAAGCCGCCCAGGTAACCGGTCACGGCGAACGGCCGCACGAACGGCCGTGGCCTGCTCGCCAGCAGGTACGACGTCAGCAGGCCCATGAGGAAACAGCCGATCACGTTCACCGTGAAGGTGCCCCAGGGAAAGCCCGTCGGCGAGGCGGGGATCGCCGCGGTCAGCAGATAACGCGCCAGGGCGCCGACGGCGCCTCCGATGGCGATGTCCAGGAACACACCCGGCTGCCAGGCGGGCGCGCCGTGCGGGTGCAGCGCGACGGCCTCGGCGCGCTCGCGTCGTCCCAGATGCTCACCGCTGTTCATAGGAGCAGTCCCTCCTCGCAGGTCGGATACGGCGGGTCAGATAGGGCGGGTCAGATAGGCCGGGTCAGTGGTCAGATGCGGCGGTCCGGCGCGGGCACGCCTCTGAGCAGCCGGCGCACGACGTCCCAGGCCAGGTGCAGCGCTGCCGTGACCTCGGGGGAGCGGTCGCCGAGGATCCGGGCCCACGCCCCCCGTTCCCCGGGCAGCACGCCGGCGCCGGCCCGCAGCCCCGTCCCCGAGAGCGCGTCGTGCATGGCGTCGGCGAGCTCCCGCGCGGGCCTGGCGCCGCTGACGACGTAGAGGGAGGCCACGACGTCGAACCCGGCCAGCACGGCCGGGCCGGTCACCGCTCGCTCGGACGGCGCCAGTCGCATCGGATCGGCGAAGATCAGCCGCCCGTCGGGGCCACGCACCTCCAGGTCGGAGCAGTACGCGGCGTAGGCGTGCCGCTCGCCGCGCACCAGCCGGCCGCCCATGACGGTCTCGCCCAGCACGACGGTCGCGTCCGGATCCACGGTGACGCCGATCCGCTGGTAGTACCGCGAGTCCACGTACGGGATCGTGTGCCCCGGCAGGTACTCCAGGTAGCCGCCCGGTCCGACGGTGAGGTTCACCAGCTGGGAGGCGTAGTCCTGGTCCATCCGGTAGACGCGCGTGGCGGCCACGGTGGACAGGTGCACCGACGTGTCCGCGCCGCAGGTCACGTCGATGCGGTACCGGTCGCCCTGGATGACGCCGCCGCTGGACGACAGGAACATCGCGTACGGCATGTCCGGCCACTCGGGGTCGTAGTACAGCGGCCGGGTGGTGTGCAGAGGCGCCTTCTGGTAGAGGGCGGTCAGCTCGGTCCGGTCGCCGATCAGCTCGAAGGCCAGGTCGAGGATGCCGACCTTGCCGGGGCTGCCGACGGGCAGCATGTCCACGCCGGAGGCGTGGCGGGCGACCTGGGGGGGCAGCCAGGTCGCGGTGTAGCTGTCCGGGGCCAGCCGGTCGGGCGAGCCGCCGGACCGGCGCGCTAGTTCTGCGAGACCCACTCCGCCCCCTGACGAGCCTCGATGAAGTCGGCGACCTCGCCGACCCCGGTGCCGGTCAGGCAGTTGGTGAGGATGACGGGCCCGGTCCCGCGCACCGCGTGCGCGTCGCGTTCCATCACCGCCAGGTCGGTCCGTACGTACGGCGCGAGGTCGATCTTGTTGATGATCAGCAGGTCGGAGTCCGTCGTGCCGGGGCCACGCTTGCGCGGCATCTTCTCGCCCTCGGCGGTGTCCAGGACGAACACGTACACGTCGGCCAGCACCGGGCTGAAGGTCAGCGTCAGATTGTCGCCGCCGCTCTCGAAGAGCAGCATGTCGATGTCGGGGAAGCGGTCGAGCAGTTCGGCCGCCGCGGCGAGGTTCATCGTCGGGTCGTCGCGCACCGCGGTGTGCGGGCAGGCCCCGGTCTCGACGCCGACCACCCGCTCCGGGGCGAGGATGCCGGCCAGCGTGCGGCGGACGTGGTCGGCGTCCTCCTGGGTGTAGATGTCGTTGGTGATGACACCGGGTCTGCGCCCGTGCTCGATGAGGATGGGGATGAGCGCCTCGATGAGCGCGGTCTTGCCGGACCCGACGGGCCCGCCGACGCCGACCTTGAACACCGTTTCCAGTTCCATGTCGATCCCTTCAGGTGATGAACAGCCGGGCCGGCGCCCGCTCGTGGGCGGCGGAGACGGTGTCGGCGACGGGCACGCAGCCGTGCACGTCGCGCGGATCGTCGGCGTCCAGCGCCGCTCGGGCGACCCGCGCCAGGACCGGCCTGACCTCGCGCAGGATCGCCTGCGCCCGGCGGAAGTCGGTACGGCCCAGTCGCACCGCCGCGGCCGTGAAGCTCGCGGCGAACGCGTGCAGGTCACCGGCTACCGCGTTCGTCACCGGCACCCCGCCGCCCGCGTGCACCACCCCGATGACGACCGCGTGGTTGCCGGGTGTGACCTCGCACGCGACCAGGTCGGCGAGCCGGGCGGCGGTCGCCGAGCCGAGGGCGGAGACGGCCGTGGCCAGCACCTGTTTTCCGGTCCTCGTCGAGGCCGTGCGCGGTTCGCGGGCGAGCTTGATGGCGTGTAGCCGGCGGTCCACCTCCACCACCCGGTCCCAGTCGCCGGACTTGACCGCGCGGTGCGCGAGCACCAGGGCCGTCGCGTCTCCCGGGCCCACCGAGTTCTCCAGCAGGTCCGTCAGCAGGTCGGTCAGCGGATCGGTCAGCGGGTCCGTCGGCCGCCGGGCGCTCGGCTCGCCGGAGCCGATCAGCCCTTCCTGGACGTAGCCCTCCAAGCCGTGCGACAGCGTGTACAGCCCGCTGGGAAAACCCGAGTCCGTCAGCTGGAACTGGGCGAACAGTGGCTCCAGGCCACCGCGCGACAGGCTCATCGCATCTCCTTGCTCAAGCGATGAAGTAGAGCCGGTTGAGCGGGAGCTTGCGGGCCGGTTCGATGGTCATCAGCTCGCCGTTCAGGGTGACCTTGTAGGTTTCCGGGTCAACTCTGATGTCGCCGAGCGTCGAGTTGTACAGCATGTGCCGCTTGTCGACCGTACGGCACTGACGCACCGGCGCGATGATCCGTTCCAGCCCGAGCCGCTCGGGCACCTGACGCTGGATCCCCGCGTCGGACATGAAGGTGACGCAGGTCTTCTGCAGCGCCTTGCCGACGGCGGCGAACATCGGCCGGTAGTAGACCGGCTGCGGGGTGGGCAGCGACGCGTTCGGGTCGCCCATCTCCGCCCAGCTGATCAGCCCGCCCTTGACGACCATGAACGGCTTGGCGGCGAACGAGTGCATGGGCCACAGCACGATGTCCGCCAGCTTGCCGTCCTCGAGTGAGCCGATCGTGTCCGCCATGCCGCTGACGCGGGCCGGGTTGATGGTGACCTTGGACAGGAAGCGCAACACCCGGTAGTTGTCGTTGCGGGCGGAGTCCTCCGGCAGCGGGCCCCGCTGGTCCTTGCAGTGGTGGGCGATCTGGAAGGCCCGGGTGACCGACTCGCCGACCCGGCCCATGGCCTGGGAGTCGGAGCCGATGATGCTGATCATGCCCAGGTCGTGCAGCACCGTCTCCGCCGCGATGGTCTCGGCGCGGACCCGGCTCTCGGCGAAGGCGATGTCCTCGGGGACGTCGTAGCTGAGGTGGTGGCAGACCATCGTCATGTCCAGCAGCTCGTCCACCGAGTTGGCCGTGTAGGGCAGCGTCGGGTTGGTGGAGGCGGGCAGCACGTTGGGCTCACCGATCACGCGCAGGATGTCCGGGGCGTGGCCGCCGCCGGCTCCTTCGGAGTGGTAGGTGTGGATCGCGCGTCCGTTGATCGCGCTGATGGTGTCTTCGACGAACCCCGCCTCGTTCAGCGTGTCGGTGTGGATGTTGATCTGGATGTCGTGGGCGTCGGCCACCGACAGCGCGCAGTCGATGACCGCGGGCGTCGTGCCCCAGTCCTCGTGCACCTTCAGGCCGCAGGCGCCCGCGCGGAGCTGCTCCTCCAGAGGTGCGGGCAGGCTGCAGTTGCCCTTGCCGTAGACCCCGACGTTGATCGGGATGCCCTCGTAGGCCTGCAGGATGCGGCCGATGTTCCATGGGCCCGGCGTGCAGGTGGTGCCGCGGGTGCCGTCGGCGGGCCCGGTGCCGCCGCCGATCAAGGTGGTGATCCCGTTGCTCAGCGCGTGCTGCGCCTGCTGCGGGGAGATGAAGTGGACGTGGGTGTCGATGGCGCCCGCGGTGGCGATGAGGTTCTCGCCGGAGATCACCTCGGTGCCCGCGCCGACGATCAGCCGCCGGTCCACGCCGTTCTGCGTGTGTGGGTTGCCGGACTTGCCGACTCCTGCGATCCGCCCGTTCTTGATCCCGATGTCGGCCTTGATGATGCCGAGCATCGGGTCGATGATCACCACATTCGTGATCACCGTGTCGAGGGCGATCGTGGCGTTCTGCGAGCCCGGATCCGAGGACATGCCGTCTCGGGCGGTCTTGCCGCCGCCGTACTGGACCTCGTCGCCGTAGTGGCCCTCGGTGTAGTCCTTCTCCACCTCGACGACCAGGTTGGTGTCGCCCAGGTGGATCCGGTCGCCCACGGTGGGGCCGTACATGCTCGCATACCGCTTGCGGTCGATGCTGGTCATCGAGGTCAGCCCTTCTTGCCTGCGGGTCGGGATGAGCGCTTCGCCTTGGCGGCGCCCTTGTCCGGCTTCTCCGGCTTCTCCGGCTTCTCGTGTTTCTCCGGGCTCCCCGGCTCGTCGAGATAACCGCGGGCGCGCATTCTCACGATCGCCTCCCGCCGTGCCTCGCGGGAGCGGACGCTGCCGTTGAGCAGCCCGCCGAATCCGACGATCCGCAGACCGCCGCCGTATTGCACCAGCTGGACGTCCTTGGTGTCACCAGGCTCGAATCGAACCGCGGTGCCAGATGGAATGTCGAGGCGCATGCCGAATGCCTTTTCCCGGTCGAAACTCAAGGCTCGGTTGCTCTCGAAGAAATGAAAATGAGAGCCGATCTGGATCGCCCGGTCTCCGGTGTTGTGCACGGTGAGCGACACTCTTCGCTGTCCCGCGTTGAGCTCGATATTTCCTTCTCCGTAAATGTAAACACCGTCATCCGACATGGAACGTCGCCCTTTCTAGGGAATTGTGCTCGTGCTCGTGGTCATGGTGGTGGTGCGCGGCCCTGCCACCACGGGTCAGGCCGTCGTCGCCGTCCAGGCGCCACCGGCGCTCCGCCGTGGCAACACGGTCCCGGATGAGTGCGGCGAGCCCGGCCGGGCCCAGCAGAGGGCCGGCCGTCCGCACGCCGTCGAGCTCCGGCGCCGTGACGAACGAGGCGGGGACGAGTAGCACGTCCGAGGCCCCGAGCAGGCGGCAGCGGCCCAGGCTCTCCGGCACGTCCGGCCGGCCGCCGGTCAGCGCCACCTCCACCCAGCCGACCGGCAGGCCCTGCCCCACCAGGTGCGCCACCTTGAACAGCTCCGCGTCCTCCTCCGGCCTGCCGGCGGCCGGCGCCGACAGCAGCACGGCCTGCGGCGGTGGCCCGGCGCGCATGACCCTGCCGATCGCCGCCTTGATCCAGCCGACCAGGTGTTCCGTCGAGCCCAGCGGCTCCGCGAGCAGCAGGTCTCCGGGCGTCCGGTCGCGTCCCGCCCAGGCCAGGGTCTGCGCGGCCGTGGCGGCCAGATCCGGGTCGCGGCCCAGCGTCATCGGCACGATCACGGCGCCGGCGTGGTCGCGGACGGCCGCGGCCAGGTCCCGCCCGGCGGCGTGCGCCTCGGTGCCCGGCCCGAGCAGGTCGCGCAGGCTCGCCCCGCCGAGGCTCTCGTGCCCGGCGGCCAGCAGGACGTCGCGGGGCCGGGTCGTCACTTTCCGCCTACGGGATCGTGGCAGGAGACCAGTTTGGTGCCGTCGTCGAACGACGCCTCGACCTGCATCAGCTTGAGCATCCCGCGCACGCCGGGCAGCACGTCGTCGGGGCCGACGACGTTCTTGCCCAGCTCCATGCACTCGGCCACGGTCTTGCCGTCGCGGGCCGCCTCCATGATGGCGGAGCTGATCAGCGCCACCGACTCGCCGTAGTTGAGCTTCAGCCCGCGTTTCCTGCGCTTGTCCGCCAGCTCCGCGACGACGAAGATGAGCAGCTTGTCGATCTCTCGTGGTGTGAGGTTCATTCAGGTTCTCTTTCGGATCGGCGCCTCAGGTGGCGACTCGGTGGATCTTGGCGAGCATCGGGACGGCGGCGAGGAAGACCCAGGTGATCAGCACGAACGGCCACGTGAGGGTGTGGCCGCCGACCACGGCGAACAGGTTGCCGACCCCGGCGGTCAGCGCGGCCGCCGCAGCGGCGCCGATCGCCGCGTAGACACCGCTGACCGGGGTCAGCACGACGAACGTCCCGGCCAGCGCGATCCCGGTCAGCACCGAGTTGTAGCCGTACAGACCGGCTCCGAGGTCGGCCGCCTGAGCGCCGAACGACCAGCCCACCAGCAGCCCGAGCAGGCTGGACAGGAAGGCCACCAGCGCGATCCGCCAGCCGGCGACCAGCAGTCCCACCAGGAAGATGAGGCCGACGTACCACTTGTTCTGGAAGAACACCTGGCCGACACCGTTGAAGGTGCCCTGCCAGACGTCGGTCCAGCTGACCGCCGTGCCGGGGTGGGTCACGGACGGCGCGGTGGTGTTGACGTGCCCGGCCCAGACGCGTGCGAACGACGGCGCGCCGATCACCATGACCGTGGTGATCACGCAGAACGGGGCGGTGAACGTCGGCAGGTTGTACGGGGTGAGCACCGTGACCATGGCCGAGGTGAGCACGCTCCCGGCGATCGCGCCCCCGATGACCAGGAAGACGGTCATCCAGCTGACACCGAGGTAGAGGACGAGGCTGACACCGATCAGCGTTCCGCAGAAGCCTTCGAGCCCGATGGACACCCGGTTCCACGTGACGCCCAGCAGGTAGGCGGTGGCGGTGGCGGCCACCGTTCCCAGCAGCCCGAAGACGCCGAACTGCCAGCCGCCGACGAAGAGCGCGACGATGAACAGCAGGCCGGTCCAGTAGCTCGGCTGAAAATCGACCTGCGCGACGCCGCGCGGAACGGTCAACAGCAGGTCGAGTAGCCGGTTACCGCGTGCCGAGCCGGTTCTGCCCGGCGTGTCCGCCGGCTGCGACGCGGAGCCCATGGCACCAGGCCTCCGTTCTTCCAGAAAACACACGGATAGTGCGGGTCGCACCGTTAAATTCCCTGCCATGGCCCACCGAAAAATAGCGGGGAGTTAATGATCGGCAAAGTCACGAAACTTCGTGTTTGCATCTCCGGTGCTGAGGTCAGGACAGCGGGCAGGGCCTCGCCATATGCCAGTGAGCGGGATTCGGAAGCGCAGCTTGAACGAGGGGGAAGAAATGCCGACCGGTCTGAACACCGGCGATTCTGCCTGGATGCTGGTCAGTACCGCGATGGTGCTTCTCATGACCCCCGGACTGGCTTTCTTTTACGGCGGAATGGTCCGCTCCCGGAATCTTTTGACAATGCTCTACATGAGCTTCATCTGCATCAGCCTGGTGACCGTGGTGTGGTTCGCCTACGGCTACGGGCTCGCCTTCGGCAGGGACGCCGGCGGTGCGGGGCTCATCGGCTGGACCAACTTCCCCGGCATGGCCCCCACCGAGGTGTTCGGGCGGATCCCCACCTACGTCTACGCCGCCTTCCAGGCCACCTTCGCCATCATCACGGTCGCGCTCATCAGCGGCTCGATCGCGGGACGCGCCCGGTTCGGGCCGTGGATCGCCTTCGTCGTCGTCTGGGTCACCCTGGTCTACGCGCCGATCGCGCACTGGGTGTTCGCGCGGTCCGGGTGGCTCAGCAAGTGGGGCGTCATGGACTTCGCCGGCGGCCTGGTCGTCGAGCTGAACTCGGGCATCGCCGGGCTGGCCATGGCGCTCGTGCTGGGCCGGGGCGTCGCCTTCCGGCGCCAGGAAGGGCCCAGACCAGGCAACATCGCTTATGTCATGCTCGGCTTGGGTTTGCTGTGGTTCGGCTGGTTCGGGTTCAACGCTGGTTCGGCGCTGACCGACGGCGCGGTGGCCTCCAGGGCCTTCGTCAGCACCATGATCGCCGGCTGCTCCGCGATGCTGGCCTGGCGGCTGCTGGAATGGCTGCGCTTCCGGCACCTGACCAAGGTGGGCTCCGCCAGCGGCGCGCTCGCCGGGCTGGTGGCCATCACCCCCTCGTGCGCCTTCGTCAACCCCGTCGGCGCCTTCTTCATCGGGATCATCGCCGCCATCGTCTGCACGTACGCGGTGGAGATGAAGTTCGTCGTCGGCTACGACGACACCCTGGACGTCACCGGCATCCACGGCGTGGGCGGCATCGTCGGGCTCCTGTCGCTCGGCTTCTTCGCCACCGGCGAGCTGCGCGGGGTGCCCGGCCTCTTCCACGGCGGCTCGGCCGCGGTGCTCGGCAAGCAGGCGGTCGCCATCCTGGCCGTCGGCGTCTACTCGTTCGTCCTCACGTACGCCATCGGGTACGTCATCGACAGGCTCTTCCGCATGCGCATGACGGACGAGGAGCAGGAGCAGGGCGCGGACCGCAACTTCGCCGAGAGCTGATCCGGATGATCGCGGGAAAGGGGCGGGCATCCAAGCACGCTAGGTGCCTGAAATAAGTACAGGCCAGCCGTGTGGACATTGCCGGAACTATCCCCAGCGCCCGGTTGGCGCACAGTGGTGCCCTCGAACTTCCAAGATCTTACGGAAGGCCCGTTGCCGGTGTGGGAGACCATGAACCAGCATGATTCGGCGGGGCCTGACTTCATCGGCGATGTCGAGAAGCCCTCGTTTGTCGGCGTGGGCGGACAGACGCATCATCTCGATCCGTGCGTTCAGGGGAATTTCCTTTTGTACTCCGCGATCGTTGACGGTCAGGTAGGAGGCCTGCTCTTCAACGAGCCTGAGTAGTCTCGCGCCGCCCGACTCCTCATCCTGATACCCCGACAGGAACAGGGCGCTGCGTGCCTCAGGAAGGATCTTGGCTGCCCATTCCACGGCGGGACCTCCTGTGAGCATGCCTGACGTGGTGATCACAACACCGGAGGTGAACGCGTCCAGGTCCCTGACCCGCGACGCGCGGGCCACATTGCCTCCGAAGATGCGCAAGGGAGTCGATCGATCTGCCGTGATGCGCTCGAAAGAGGATGCGACATCGGCGGCCATTCCATCGATGAGTACGGGAACGTCCGGTAACTGAACGCGCATGATCAGGGCAAGCTCCTGGGCGCGGCCGAGAGCGAAGGCGGGGATGAGGACACGCCCGCCTCCCGCGTGGATCTCCTCGACAGCCCGTATCAGATCCTTAACGCGTGTCTCTCGCTGAACGTGCTCTTCGGCGCAGCAGGTGGACTCCATGACGAACAGATCCGCGGTGCGCGCCGAATCCGGGATGGAATAGCCGTCCACCGTTTCCTGGCGAAATCCAGAGATGTCGCCCGTCACAACGATGCGCTGGTTGCCGGCCTGGACGACCACACCGGCGGCGCCCAGGATGTGCCCGGCAGGGAAGAGTTCCACCGTGACATCACCGATCTCGCGCGGGATGCCATACGGGATTTCCTCACAGCGTTGTGTGGCGGCCTCCACCGCGTCGCGCTGGTAAAGAGCCTCGCCTTCCGCACCCCATCGACGGTGAAGACGCTCTCGCTCGCCCATGAGCTTCGCCGAGTCCGCCCACATCCGGGGCATCAGGGCGTTGGTCTCTGAGGTGGCGATGACACGCAGATCCGGCGAGTGTTCGACCAGGGCGGGAACGTAACCGCAGTGATCGATGTGTGCGTGCGTGACCACGACGGCATGGACAGGATCAGACAGGGCCTGATCGATATCACGTGGTGGAAGCGCCGGATCGCCAGGTCGCAGACCTGCGTCGATCAAAACGCGCGTGTCGCCGGCCTCGATGAGCACACAGGAGCCTCCGATCTCGGTTGCGCCGCCAAGCGGGTTAATCCTGAGATGTCGTTCCCGGGTCACAGTCACCCGAGAAACCTTCGGCTCAAGCGGCGGCGGCATGATGATTGCCTGTAGTGCCGTAACAAGGGTTTCCGGTTCGATTCCCGCGCTACTGGCCGAGAGTGCGACAAGAGGCATGGGCTCGTCCTCAGCCTGAGCCGGACGATTGCGCGGATCCCGCGCCTCCGATCCCATGTCGGCGGAGCCGGGTGATTTCTGCAGGACTCCCAGCAGACTGGACGCCATGGCACGAGGGTCATGGAGCCTGCGTTGGAGGGCCGCAACCTGGACGTCCAACTCCTCGGCTCGCTTTTCCGCGTCCGCGAGTGCGCTGTTCGCAGATTGAAGAGCCGCTTGGGCATGCTCGTGGCGGCCCTTGGCGGTCTCAAGTTTTTCTTGCAGTTCACGGACTCTGTCCTGATGGCGTTTCCGCAGGGTCTGCTGTGTACGGCCCTCCTTCGCCAATTCGTCCACCAGCCGCAGGCCGGCCATGACGGTGTCGCGGTCAGCGGACAGGACCAGCGTGGAGACCGCCTTCAGATCCAGTCGGTCGCGAGTCATTCGCAGACGGTTGCGGACCTGAGCGCGTAGGCCGGGTAGCTTGACCAGAGTGTCGAGGATCAGTTGCCGTTGATCGGAGGCGAACTGCGCAACATCGTGTTCCTGCCTGGCCAGTCCAGGCCGGGACAGGAACACTTCGGCAGCCGCGTGGAGGATCGGTAGGAGCGGATCGGAGATCACTGACCGAGCCCCATCCGCTGCGTGGCCTTCATCAGAACGGGTTCCAGGCGGAGCTTGCCGTCATCTTGGACTACCAGCGCGCCGAGAATTCGCAGCACCTCGACCAGATCCTCGGTGGAGATGTACCCCTCCTCCTGGAGCCCCGCCTCCGACAGCGGATGCGCTCCTTCGTCCGCTCCGGCCAGAGCCAGCAACTCCGCGAGCGTTTCCGAAGTGTCGGCGATATCGGCCTGCTCTACGAGCGTGTGCCATGCGGCGCTGAGCGCTTTGCCGGAGAGCACTCCCGTCGAGCGGACGAACTCCTCCGGCGCTCGGTCCACATACGTCCTGCAAGATTCCAGCGCGTGATCTCGGTCCGCGTTGCTGCTGGTGAGGGCATGGATCACCTTGCTGATGAGCAGCGGCCATCCGCCGGTGGTACGCAGCAGCGTGTCCTGACTCGGCTCGTCCTGGAAGCCGAGACCCGCTTCGTGCATCCACTGGCGGATGGCGGGACGGTTGAACCGCTGGAGCTCGATCAGGTCACCGGTCCCACTTCCTACGGCGTCAGGACGACGACCTGTCGAAAGCCATTCGGAGGCGTGTTCGGGAGGCGCGATCAGGACAACGGAAAGCGTGCCCCGGGTACGTATGGAGATCGCGTTCGCAGCCAACCGTACGTTCGCGTTCGCCTTCCTGTAGGTTAGGCCGGTCAGATCGGCGATCACGATGTTGTGGTCGGATCCCTGGGCCGCCCGTTGTACTGCTCCGTCGAAGGTGAGCCCGCCTATGCCGACCCGGTGAGTCCGTGCCTGTCGACTTGCGGCCTCCTCCAAAGCGGTAGCCACCCGGTCGATCTGCAGGGCGGATGAACCCGCGATGAGGTGCAGCACGTTGCGGGGGCTGAGCAGCAGAGTCACTTGGCTACCGGTCAGCGGGGAGCGTTCGCCGTGGCTCTTGTAGGCGTCCCGGTAGGACTGCGCATCGAAGGAGTCGGGCAGTTCGAATGCTTCCGCCTGTCCGAGTACGGTCTCCACTTCGTCGGCCCCACCCAGCAGGTTAAGAATGTGCGGAGTACGCAGCCTGTAACCTTCGCCGTCGGAAGCGAGGACGCCCAGGTTCACGCACTCGTCGAGCAGACCGCGGAAGCCGTCACTTGTGGACTCCCGGAACCCCTGGAGCCACCACTGCTGGCACTCGTTGCGCAGTTCGTTCGCCGTCAGCGTGACGTCGGTCCCCGCGCCGAGGGCGTGGAACGCCACGGTGTAGGCGATGACCTTGTACCGCTTGTCCAAGTTCAAGGTCCACTCGAACCGATCGCGGAATCCCCGAGCCAGCTTGTTGTCCCGCCAGACTGCGTCCACATCTTCGCGGCTAATTTCGTACGGCAGCGGCGCGTTCGGCGTGGAAATCCGGCGTAGTCGCGTCAGGAGAGCATCGGCGAACAGCTGGATGAGAGCCGGAGCGTTGTTCGCCTCCGCGATGACGCGCGCTGCCAGACGGGCGGGGAATCGAAACCCGAGCGCCGCCAGTGGTTCGGTCAGCAGGTTGTAGGCGTCCTGCGGGTCAAGCGGGCCGACCGCGACGGGCGTCCCCAGATGAGCGAAGGGCTGGTTGGGCAGGCTTTCGAACCTGGCCGTCTGGTGCAGGCCCGCGAAGACGACCTTGACCCGGTGGTCCGTCTCGTGCATGAGGTCACGCAGCGCGATTACGTTGGCGAAGAAGGAGTCCCGCGCATCCTTGTCGAGGAACTCGTCGGCCTCATCCAACAAGATGAGCAACTGCCGTGCGGGGTCACCATCGATCCACTCCCGCACCTTGCGGCAGATCTCCTTAGGGTCGGTTAGAGAGGCCGCGCTCCGCGGCAGGACTTCGGCATCCGCGAGCTTGCCGGCGAGCAGTGGCCACAGGGCAGTGACTTTGGTGACTCGGCCGATGTTCTGGATGATCTCAGAGATGACCTTCCGGTTCACGTCGGTCTCGCGGACCTTTCGCTCGGCCTTGCGCAGCAGCGCCGACTTACCGAGTTGGCGCCCGCCGTACACAAAGGAGGAACCGGTCCGGCTGGTGACCTCCCGCAGTTGGTCCTGCCGCCCGTAGAACATCTCCTCCGGCACCTCGCCGGTGGGCGCATATGGATTGGCTGCGGTGAACGGCGCCAGCAAACTTACCGTCGTTGCCCAGTTCGCGTCCGGCAGGCAGGCCAGGTAGCCGATCGCGGCATCGTCGAGTACCGCCGCTACCGGCGCGGGCCGCCTGCGGCTCAACGTCGCGAGCTGACGGCGCTGCTCAGCGGAGAGGACGCCGAAGTACAAGACCACAACGGTCTGGTCCTCTGGCTGGTCCTTCAGCGACTCGATGACCTGCTGCGGCCCTGGAGGCTTCCATACCAGAAGCAGCCGGAGACGATTGCCGGACGGGCTCATCCGGGATCCGAAAGTGGGTAGTAGCGGATCACCGATGGGATTCACTTGGCTCAGCGTGATCCACTGCCGGTTCTGCTCCGGGTCGGCCGCGTCCTGTTCGCCCTCGATGCCGATCATCTGCAGGATCGCCGCGATCGCGGATTTGAAGTTTCCGGCGGCCTTCGGCCCCTGGGCCACGGTCCGCCAGAGGCGTAGACCGTTGTCGGCGACCCGGCGGCGGCTCAGCGGAATCCCGGAAACTGACAGGCCGGTTCGGCTCAGGAGTCCGTCAAGATCGGGATCGGTGATCTCGCCGCCGGTAGCGAGGGCACCCTTGAGTTTCTGCAGCCATTCCCCTCCCTCTCGGCCACGCTGCCGCCCACTTACCTGAGTGGATATGTCCTCGAAGGCCTGAGGAAAGTGGGGGAAGAACTTCTCCAGGTGATCGACGGCGCTGGAGATCTCGGGAAGCTCCTTGCCGGCTTTCGCCTGGGCTGTGAACTCGCGGGCAGTAGTCAGGTCCCCAATTTCGACAAAGCGTCTGATCCGGTCCTGGACCGCTGCCACGTCGGAGTTGTCAGCACTCAGTGTCCGGAGCCGGTTTTGTTCTGCGGCGATCTCGTCGGCGTGGACTTGAGCCACAGCCTCTTCCAGCTCGGTCAGATGGTCTGCGATGGCGCCAAAGTCCTCCCGTTCGTCGCTGCCGAGAGCGTGGAGCCTGGCGGAGAAGTGAGTAGAGACCACTTCGGACAGCACACCGTCCCGGCGCCACTGCGCGATGCGGTCCTGGATATCCTCTATCCGGATCGTGCGCTCGTGCCTGGCGGAGTCGACCAGTTTGTCCCGGCGCTGCCGGAGCTCAGTGGCATGCACTTGGTCTTGGCGCGTCAGAACGTTGAGAAGCGCACGCGTACCCTCGTGATCGCCCAGGGCCGCGCGGGCTTCGAAGGCCGCACGCCAGTCGCGGTTGTCCGGCGTGCAGAGGGACACCAGCTCGTCCAAGGAGGGCTTGGTCCGCGGAGTGAGCGTTTCCGCCGCAAATCGGATTGTCGGTGAGAGCAGTAGGTCGCCGTTGAGCACGTGAGCGGCGAGCGGCTCCGCCCGTTCCAGTGGACCGCCGTCCAGGAGACGCAGAGTATTGTCGATCAACCTCTTAGCACCCACTGCGGCGGCGGCGATGAGCGGGTCGGATGAACTCACCAGGGCTGTGAGGTCCTCCTGGGCATGCTCCTTGTTCTCGGCGACAATCGCGCGCAGGTCGTTCAGGTGCTTGACGATCCACGACACACCGGAGTCGTCGGTGCGCGACGACTCTGCCTCGCGTGCGGCCGTCACCCAGTCCGCCACGATTCCCAGAGCTTTGTCGATCTTCTCGATCAGCTTGGCGCGTGCCCCGGAGTGAATGCGGGTGCTTCCCCGTACCTTGGCCGTCTCGTCGATGAGGCGGTTGATCGCGGTCCCAGCCCGGAGCTTGTCAAGTTCCTGGTTGGCGTCGCGAGCCATGGAGGCGTCGTCATGGGCTGCGATGGCGAGCAGCTTGCCTAGGCCAGACGAATCGGCCTGGAGCAAGGTTTTCCACACTTCCGTGGCCAATGCGAATTTGATCTTTTGGGAGGGTCCCTCATTGAGAAGTTTGGCGGCGGCGGTGGAAGCGTCGATGCGATTGGCCTCCGCCTGCGACGTGTCGTGCATCCGCCCTGACAACCCGGGCATCAGATACGCGCCGGCCCGGGCCATCGTGCTGAAGCCGTCGCCGTAGGCAGCCAGGCCAGGGTAGGAGGACAAGGCAGGTGAGAGATCGTCGAGCAGTTGGGCGGCCTCCGGCGTCGGCTGGATCAGCCCGGTGCGCAGCGCGGCGGCCCAGGCCAGCAACTGCCCGGCGGAGTCGTCGCCGAGAGCCTTCATCGACAGGCCGTCGGCGGACTCGGCGAACGCGGCCGACAGCCGACCGGCGAACTCGCTCATCTCGGCGGCGATCGCGGCGCATCGCCTCACGTTCACCTCCGCGGACGGTCTACCAGCGGCATCACGAATCCAGGCCGCCAGCCCGAACCGCCCGGTGCGCAGGGCGAACGCCTCGGCGTCTTCTGCACTACCGCTGATCGTCACCGCATCGGCTGGGGCCATGGATGCCACGGGAGGCTCGGCGGAAGCGACCTCTCGAAACGTTTCATCCACCGGCGGGCCGCTCACCTCGGCCTTGGGCTGCCCGGACGGCTTCTTCTGAAGTTTGTCACTGATGATGGCGTCCAGAGCGGCCAACTCATCCTCGTCTGTGGAGACGATGGTCGCTTCCGCTCCGGAGGGCGGGCCGAGCAGTTCGTCCGAGGTGGTTGTCGCGCTGCCGCCTTCCTCCTTCGAGGGATCCTCGGAGGAGGGCTCAACCTCGAGAGTGGACGAAACGTCGTGCACTCCGTCTGCAACGGTCAGCCATCCGCGCGCGACGGCAGTGAGCAGCGGTATCCAGGTGAGAGGAGCATCCCGTTGAAAACGTTCCTCCAGTTCGATGATGTGCGGGGCGGCGTCGGGATCACCAGTCAGCCGGATGAGCTGCGCCAGGATCTGCACAATAGGAGACTCCGCCAGAGCGGCCTCGCGAACCTCCTGGAGCAGGTGATCGAGCGGGGGAGGGCCGCTGATGCGAGCCAACGCGAGGATCTCCTCGCGTTGGGAGTTCGCCGACTCGAGATCGTCGAGTACCTGCTGAAGGGCTTCCGTGGTCGCCTCGGGGATCGTGGCACCGTGTTCGGTTTCGAGTTTGTCGCGCAGGCTGTCAAAGTCCTGGACGCCCCGCAGAAGAAGGTCGAGGTCCTGGTCGAGCGGTCTGCCGGTGGCGGTGAATGCTCGCTGGACGCGGTCCGCAGCGGCTGCGGCCACCTGGAGCGCCTGGCGCAGGGATGTCAGCTCCGCGCGCAGTGCCCGCGTTGGGTCGCCCTTCTCAGGCGTTTGTTGAGCTTTCGTTGTCATTTCGCTGATCTCCTGCTCGGCGGCCTCGACAGGCTCCGGTTTGGTGTCTACCAGACTTCCGGAGATGTTCGTGGGCAGCGATGAAGCGATGTCCCGCAGATCAAGCAGAGAGATCGGGACCTCGGGAAGCTCTGGATGGAGATCGCGGAGCTGTGACCAGGCTGAGCAGACTGCGTTGCTCGCATCCTGTCCCATATGCCTGGCGGTTCCGGTGAGCAACCCGAGCGCGAGAGCGGACAGCGGCTTCGCTTGTCCGTACATCTCAGCCACCATGAGCGCGACCAGGGGGGCGGGTAGCTGCGTAGTGTGCCGCAGGGCGGCCGCGAAACAGCAAGAACGGGACAGAACGCTCTTGGCATCATCGACACTCAGCAGGCTGACGCAGTCGTCCTTTGAGAGTTCGTCATGATTGTCAAATCCGTCTTCAATGGGTGCGCTCAACACACCGATGAGCGAGCTTCGCCGTCTCCTGTCGTTGCCCCGTAGGACGCGCTCCAAGCCGGTGGCTACCGACTTGCTGATCGAGCGTGGATCCCGAAGCCCGGTATGGCTGATGATCGCCTTGCGGAGCTGCGGTGGGTAGGAGCGGACCGCCATGAGATCGTCAGCGCCGACTCGTGCCGTCACATCGGCGAGAACCACATCGGCATGAGCGAAGGCTGGCAGGGCACTGATGTCGCCCATCGGTGCAGGATGGAGGCACTGCCCGCGCTTTTCGATACAGTGTCGCTGCGTCACTGATCTCGCCCTTCCATTGCCGTGCACATCAAGGAGATCATTGCTCTCGCGCGCCTTCGCGAGTAGGCGAAATGCTCGATCTGTTATTGATCGTTCACAGTGTGTTTCGTGTTTCGGCCCGAGTGGTCACAGTTGCATCGCCCCGTCGGTGACTGCTTGGTGCAGGTGAGGACGATGACGGTGCTGACCTTGACCTTGCTGCCGGCGCGGTGGGACTGCGTGGTGACGGTCCAGTTCTCAAAGGAGGACCACGAAGCTGTCGGACTCGTCCTGAGAGCCGAGCTGATCTCCTTGCACTCGTCCCAGCCCTTATCGATCAACCACTGCTGGGCCAGTGCGGTGTTCTGGCCCTTAAAGGCGGCCATTGTCATCTGCCGGGGCTTCTCAGTTTCCGGCGAGGGCGGCCCGATTTTTACCAGCTGTGTACCGCTCTCGGCCTTGCGGGTCTCGGAGGCTGCCGGGAGGGTGGTCCTCACCGGCCCGTGAGTCGCCCTCCGGCCGATCGCCATGGAGCGATCCGGACGACGAGCGGGACGTCCACGATGTCCTGAGGACTGACGACATCGTGTTCGACAAGACCGTCCGCGCAACCGCTGACCAGCACATCAGCGTGCGTGAGCTGGCCGACTTGGTAGGCTTGCGCCGCTGCGGACTGGTCGAGGTGGAACTGACGGGTGAGGACGGCGCAGCTCCCAGAACGGTCGGTGAGCAGGGCAGCACTTCCTACATCAGATGAACGAACAGAGCGGCCCGCAGGCGGTCGGCGCGCGATCCAGGGGGGCTGGAGTTTTGGCGAGCGCGGCGGGAAGGTGCAGTGCAGCGACGTCTCCTGGGCCCCGATCATCAACCTCCGTCGTCGGCCGACGCGTTGAGCTAGGTGCGGTTGATGAGGTCGATTGAGTCCCCGAAACCGAGGGTGATGGAATCGACTCGCTACTTCCCGTAGTCCACGGTCCCGTGGTCTCGAAACACGGAACGCGGGCCAGGAACCTGTCCTGACCCGCGCCCGCGAATGGTGGACGATACTGGGATTGAACCAGTGACCTCTTCCGTGTCAGGGAAGCGCTCTCCCGCTGAGCTAATCGTCCGTGTTGAGTTGTCTCATATTGAGTGATCACTCAGAGCGGAAGACGGGATTCGAACCCGCGACCCTCACCTTGGCAAGGTGATGCTCTACCACTGAGCCACTTCCGCGTGGCACTGCTCGCTCTTTACTTTAGCGGATCCTGGGGGTCCGCTGTCCGCCCGAGGTGGAGACGGGATTTGAACCCGTGTGGACGGCTTTGCAGGCCGCTGCCTCGCCTCTCGGCCACTCCACCAGGAGTGTTGAACTCCGAGCGGAAGACGGGATTCGAACCCGCGACCCTCACCTTGGCAAGGTGATGCTCTACCACTGAGCCACTTCCGCGTGTCTCCGGCGAGGTGCCGGTCCACGGGAAAACCATATCGTCTTCGCGGAGTGCCCGGCGCGTCCTGACCGGGACAGGGCCGTGTTCCGGCGTGATTCAGCGTGATCTGGCGTGGGACTGAGAAGCTGACCGGATCACGCGGACGTCCTCGGCCATGACGAACGCGATGCGGTGGCCGAGCTGGATCTGGTGGAAGCGCTGGGAGCCCTGGACGGTGACGTGCCGGGCCGGGACGAAGGAGCCGGTCGCCTGGTAGGAGCCGGGCAGGGTGAGGCCGAGGGAGTAGGACTGGCCGGGGCGGATCACGTACGGGAGGGCGACCGGCTGCTGGTAGGCGGCGCGCGTGCCCATGTAGGCGGATCGTTCGGGGTAGGCGCGGCCGTAGACCCTGACGCGCCCGTCGATCGGGGTGACCAGCGGGCCCCTGGCGGGCACGGCGGTGGGCCGGTCGGGCGGATTGTGGAACCACGCCTTCTGGCCGAGGTACCAGATGGCCGTCCAGTCGCCCTGGGTCCCGGCGAGGGCGAACCGCTGGCCGGTCGAGGCTCGCGCGCTGTGGTCGTACACGCTGCGGGTGCTGGGCCGGCCGACCCGCTTGCCGATGTCGTCGATCAGCGGGGCGTCGGCGCGCGGCTCGGTGCGCAGCCACACCGTCGAGGCGCCGTGCGGTTCGCAGCCGGTCTTGGAGCAGCCGGTGAAGCGGGGCAGGTGGGTCTCGTAGTCGGGCCGGATGACGACCGAGGTGCCGCGGCGGGAGCCCTCGATCGGGCTGCCCATGAGGTCGAAGTAGTGGGCCCAGTCCCAGTAGGGGCCCGGGTCCTCGTGCATGCCCGGCAGCGCCTCGGGCGTGGTGCCGGGCACGGTGTCGTGGCCGAGGATGTGCGCCCGGTCGATCGGGATGTCGTAGCGGGCCGCGAGGTAGCGCACCAGCTTGGCCGACGCCCGGTACATCGCCTCGGTGTACCAGGTGCCGCCCGTGGCCAGGTAGCCCTCGTGCTCGATGCCGATCGAGCGGGTGTTGACGTCCCAGTTGCCGGCGTGCCAGGCGATGTCCCCGGTCCGCACGTGCTGGGCGACGTGCCCGTCGCGGGAGCGAACCGTGTAGTGCCAGCTCACGTACTCGGGGTCGTGCACGAGCTTGGGCAGCCCCGTGTAGGCGCCCTCGGTGTCGTGGATCACGATGTAGTCGACGCGCCGCGCGCGGTCGAGCCGGTCGTGGTTGCCGTAGCCGCCGCCGCTGGTGCGCCGGTAGGCGGCGGGCATCCACTCGCAGGCCAGCGTGGCGGGGCACTCCGCCTCACGGGCCGGGCCCGCCTGTGACGCCGGGCGCGCGCCGGGGTCCGGCTCCAGCCGGATCCGGAAGCCGTCGTCCGTACGGCGGGCCGCGCCCTCCCGGATGACCGCGAACACCTCGTCGGCGAAGGCGGGGGAGCCGGAGTAGCGGGTGACGGCGTCGTGCCAGTCGGCCGGGTCGGAGCTCTGGTGTGGCTGGTAGGAGGCGAGGACGGCGGCGCCGCCCCTGATGTTGGCCGCCGGGTCGGAGCGCAGCCTGGCCGGGGGCAGCCCGGTCAGCCGCGCCGCCTCCCGCAGAGTCGCCTGCTCGGAGACGGGCGACGCGGGCGTTCCAGGGCCGACGGGCGCCGCCGCATGTCCGCCACCTCGCGCGGCGCCGGCGTCCACCAGGTGCATCGGCCCGTAGCCGCCGCTCATGCTGGGCTCGCCGGCGTTGACGTCCCAGCGGGACTCCAGGTAGGAGACCCCGAGCAGCACGCTGACCGGCACGCCGTAGTCTCTGGCCGCCGCGGCGAACTCGGCCTGCCGGCCGGGCTGGCTCGGCCCGGCCAGAGCGCTCGCGGCCAGTCCGGCGACGACCCAGTGCAGCATGAGAACCCCCACGTAACGGCTTCACTCGATTACCCGCCGTAACCATTCCCCGAAAGGGATGGGTCAGACGTGACGGATGATGCGGATGAGGCCGACCAGCTGACGGCCGTCCGGAACAGTCGCCTGCGGCGCTTGGTGAAAGGTTGGGGACGTCCGGGAGTGCTCTAGGCGCTAATCCTGCCCGATTTCGGGCAGGACCTTGGCATGTCTCGTCTCTCATGCGTAGTGTCCTCGTCTGTGTCCATGGCACGGCATCCCTATGAGGACCTCATCGCCCATCTGACCCGCACCAGCGGGCTCGGCTCGGGCGAGGCGGCGCGCGTGGTGGCCGACGTGCTGGCGTACTTCTCCGAGGCGGTCGAGGAGTTCGTACGGCGGCGTCACTCCGAGCTGAAGGCTCACGGCTTCACCAACGACGAGATCTTCCCCAGGGTCGCCGCGGAGCTGCGGGGCCGCCCGGTGGCGGCGCCCGAGCTGTCTCTGCGGCAGCTGCGCCGGATCGTCTACGGATAAGCGGACAGAGGAGACCTCGGATGTGCGGAATCGTCGCCTACGTCGGATCGAAGGACGCGGCGCCCATCCTGCTGGAGGGCCTGCAGCGGCTGGAGTATCGCGGCTACGACTCGGCGGGTGTCGTGGTGTCGAACAAGGGCCTCAAGCTGCGCAAGGTCAAGGGCAGGGTGGCCGATCTGGCCAAGGTGGTGCCGGCCAGGTTCAAGGGCGGCCTCGGCATCGGTCACACGCGCTGGGCGACCCACGGCGTCCCCAGTGATCTCAACGCGCATCCGCACCTGTCGACCGACGAGCGCATCGCGGTCGTGCACAACGGCATCATCGAGAACGCCGACGAGCTGCGCGCCAAGCTGGTCGCCGACGGGGCGCTGTTCGCCTCCGAGACCGACACCGAGGTGCTGGCCCACCTGATCGCCCGCACCGCCGAGGAGACCGAGACGCTGGAGGAGGCGGTCAGGAAGGCGCTCAAGAGCATCGTCGGCACGTACGGCATCGCGGTGATCGACGCTCAGCGGCCGGGCGAGGTCGTGGTGGCGCGCAACGGCAGCCCGATCGTGCTCGGCATCGGCGAGAAGGAGATGTTCGCCGCGTCCGACGTGGCCGCGCTGGTCCGCTACACGCGCCAGGTCGTGCACCTGGAGGACGGCGAGCTGGCCGTGCTCAAGGCCGACGGCTTCCACACCTTCGCCAGCGACGCCCGCGAGACGGCCAAGGAGCCGCTGACCGTCGACTGGGAGGCCGGCCACTACGACACCGGCGGTTACGAGCACTACCTGCTCAAGGAGATCTCCGAGCAGCCCGACACGGTCTCTCGCACCATGCGGGGCCGCCTCGACGAGCGCTTCCACATCGCGCACCTGGGCGGGCTCAACATGGACGCCCGCGAGACCAGGTCCTTCCGCCGGGTGAAGATCATCGGCTGCGGGTCGGCCTACTACTCGGGCCAGATCGGCGCCCAGCTGATCGAGGAGCTGGCCCGCATCCCGGCCGACGCCGAGCCCGCCAGCGAGTTCCGCTACCGCAACCCGGTCGTCGACCCCGACACGCTGTACGTCGCGATCAGCCAGTCGGGCGAGACCTACGACACGCTCGCCGCGGTGCAGGAGCTGAAGCGCAAGGGCGGCCGGGTCATCGGCATCGTCAACGCGGTCGGCAGCGCGATCGCCCGGGAGGTCGACGGCGGCGTCTACCTGCACGCCGGGCCTGAGGTGTCGGTCGCCTCGACCAAGGCGTTCACCTCCACGTCGCTGGCGTTCGCGCTGCTCGCGCTGCACTTCGGCCGGGTGCACGACCTGTCGCCGGCCGACGGCCGGCGCATCTGCGAGGGGCTGCGCCGGCTGCCGGGGCAGATCGAGGAGATCCTGGCCCAGGGCGACAAGATCGCCGAGCTGGCGCTGAAGTACGCCAAGTATCCGAGCATGATGTTCGTCGGCCGGGTGCGGGGTTACCCCGTGGCCCGCGAGGGCGCCCAGAAGCTCAAGGAGATCTCGTACGTGCACGCGGAGGCCTATCCGGCCAGCGAGCTCAAGCACGGGCCGCTCGCGCTGATCGGCCCCGAGATGCCGACGGTCGCGATCGTCCCCGACGACGAGCTGCTCGACAAGAACCTCACCACGCTCGGTGAGATCCGCGCCCGCGGCGGCCAGGTGCTCATGGTGGGCCATCGCGAGCCCGACGCGAAGCTGGCCGACGACGTGATCGTGGTGCCCCGCAACGAGATCGAGTTGGACCCGATCCTGCTGACGATCCCCCTGCAACTGCTGGCCTATCACGCGGCCGTCGCCCTCGGCCGCGATGTGGACAAGCCACGCAATCTGGCAAAGAGTGTCACAGTCGAATAAATCCACATGGCACTATGGCCACAATCCGACAAAATTCTCGTTAATCCTCGAATAGCGACTTAAGCTCCTCATGTGGTCGAGTTCGATCCTCAGGCTCCCAACCTTGCGCGAATGTACGACTACATGCTCGGCGGCGATGACAACACCGCCGTCGACCGCGAGGTGACCGACCGGCTTGCGGCCCTGTTCCCGCAAGCCGTTCCACTCGCGCGGACCAACAGGGAGTTCCTGCAGCGGGCGGTGCGCTACCTCGCCCAGGCCGAGGTCGGCCAGTTCCTCGACCTGGGCAGCGGCCTGCCCACGGGGGGGCACGTGCACGAGGTGGCCCCCGGCGCCAGGGTCGTCTACGTGGACCACGACCCCGTCGTGGCCACGCGGGCCAGAGACCTGCTGGAGGAGTCGGGCCGGGCCGTCCTGGTCCAGGCCGACCTGCTCGACGCCGGCGAGGTGCTGGAGCGCGCCTCCGCCTACCTCGACCTCGATCGGCCGGTCGGCGTGGTGCTGGCCTCGGTGCTGCACTTCGTGCCCGACTCGGCCGACCCTCAGCGGATGGTCGCCAGGCTGCGCGACGCGCTGGCGCCCGGCAGCCATCTGGTGATCACGCACGCCACCTCGGTCGGGCGGCTGAGCCCCGAGGACGCGGCCAAGGTGGTCTCCCGCGGGCCCTCCGGCGCCGGGGCCGACCGGACCCCGGCCGGCATCAGGGCGTTCTTCGGCGACTTCGCGCTGGTCGAGCCGGGCCTGGTGAACGCCCCCGACTGGCGTCCGGACCGGCCGAGGCTGGTCGGCGCGCCGTCCACGTCGTCGTACCTCATGGCGGGCGTCGGCGCGAAGCGATAAGTCCGGTTTTCGGGATCATGGGTTATCGCGACCCCGATGTGTGACCGTACGTGATGTGTTAATAACCTGTAGTAATAGGAGGTCTGCCGAATCCCGTGGAGGCACGTCATGCGCCGACGGCACTTCTTCGCGCTGGGACTCGGTGTCGCGGCGTGCGCGGCGGGGTGCGGCACCGAGCGCGGCGTGCCCGCGAGGCCACGGGAGCCGTTCTCCGTCACGCCGGCCACCGACAGGCTGGAGGGCGTCGTCCAGGCACTCGTGCGGGCCGGCGGACGGGCCGGATTCACGGTGTCGGCCCGGCCGGGAAGGTCCGGCCCGGCCACCCCGATCACCGTCACCGGGCTGTCCGTCCTGGCCGCCGCCGAGCTGAACGGCCGGCCCGGCCTGCTCGACACCACGACCCCGCTGGCCAGGCTGGTCGGCGACGTCGAGGTCGTGGTCGTGCCCGCCCACTCGCGGTTCAAGGACTTCGACGAGTTCGGCGCCCACCTGCTGGCCCAGCCCGAGCAGACGCTGCTCGCCGGCGGCCCCCAAGGAGAGCCCGACCACCTGCTGTTCGGGCTGATCGCCCGGGGGCTGGGCGCCGACACCCGGCGGGTCGACTACACCGGCTATCCCAGCGCCGTCGGGGCGGCCACCGCGCTGCTCGGCGGCCGGGCCGCGGCCGCCGCCGGCACGCTCCCCGACTGGCGCGGCAGCATCCGCATGGGGCTGGTCAGGCCGCTGGCCGTGTCCTGCGCCAGCCGGGTCGACGGCATCGACGCGCCGAGCCTGCTGGAGTCGGGGGTGCGGGTCGACTTCTCCGACTGGTGCGCGGCGGTCGGGCCGTCCGGCATGACCGAGGAGAGCCGCGCCTCGGCCCTCGACCTGTGCGAGACGGTCGCCGATTCGGCCGCCTGGCAGGCCACCTGCCGCACCCGAGGATGGAGCTCCATCCCGCTCGCGGGTGACGACTTCAAGGTGTGGCTCGCCTCCGAGGTCGGCCGGACCCGGGCGGTGCTCCGCGATCTCGGCCTCCTCAACACGCCGGGCACCACGTGCTGGGGTAGCTGCGGGAACGGCCACTAACGGCGGGTGTCCAGACGCGGCGCGTGCTGTCCAGGATCGGGCACAGGTGGGCGCTGGCCCGGCATCTGGTGGAGCCGTCCCGCCACGTACGGCTGAGGCCCGGCCACGGCGGTAAATGCGTGGCGTGGCCGGTGATCACCCGGTTACCGTTGAGGACATGCAGCATGACGGCCCTGAGCGATCAAGGCCGCGGACCTTGGTCTGACCGGCGGGAATGGCGCCCCCCGGCTGGATCCGGTCCTTCGTTCCGGGCCTGGCCCACGCCAGCCGGCCCGGAGCCCACGCCGCTCTGGCCCAACTGGCAGAGGCGCCACATTCAGGATGTGGAGGTTCGGGGTTCGAATCCCCGGGGCGGCACCCTCGGACCTGTTCCTGGTGGGGACTCGTCGTCAGGCGAAGAGGTCAGCGGTCCACGATCTCGTTCTTCCCGATGACCACGACGCCGCCCCGGGTCAGGGCGAAGCGGGTGCGGTCGTAGTCGAGGTCGAAGCCGATGCGGGCGCCGTCGGGGATCACCACGTTCTTGTCGATGATGGCCTTGCGCACCACCGCGCCCCGGCCGATCTTGACGTTCTCCATCAGCACCGAGTCCTCGACCAGCGAGTGGGAGTGCAGCACCACCTTCGGCGAAAGGATCGACCTCAACGCCGTGCCGCCCGAGACGATCACGCCGGGGGAGACCAGCGAGTCGATCGCCCGGCCCACCCGGTCGCCGTCGTTGTGCACGAACTTGGCGGGCGGCAGCGGGTCGTGACCGGTGTGGATCGGCCACTTGTCGTTGTAGAGGTTGAAGATCGGGTGCGCCGAGATGAGGTCCATGTGGGCCTCGTAGTAGGCGTCGAGCGTGCCCACGTCGCGCCAGTAGCCCCGGTCGCGCTCGGTCGAGCCGGGCACCACGTTGTGGGCGAAGTCGTAGACGTCGGCCCCGCCCGACTTGACCAGCATGGGGATGATGTTGCCGCCCAGGTCGTGCTTGCTGGTGGGGTCGAGGGCGTCCTCGCGCAACGCGTCGATCATGGACTGGGTCTTGAACACGTAGTTGCCCATCGAGGCGAACACCTCGTCGGGGGAGTCGGCGAGGCCCACCGCGTCCTTGGGCTTCTCCCGGAACGCCACGATGCGGCGCCCCTGCGGGTCGGTCTCGATCACGCCGAACTGGTCGGCCAGCGCCAGCGGCTGCCTGATCGCGGCCACCGTCACGTCGGCGCCGGAGTCCTCGTGCTGTTCGAGCATCTGCCGGGGATCCATCCGGTAGATGTGGTCGGCACCGAACACGATCACGTGATCGGGCATCTCGTCGTAGATCAGGTTGAGGTTCTGGAACAGGGCGTCGGCCGAGCCAGAGAACCAGCGCGGGCCCAGGCGCTGCTGCGCGGGCACCGGCGTCACGTAGTTGCCGAGCATCGCCGACAGCCGCCAGGTGCGCGAGACGTGCCGGTCGAGGCTGTGGTTCTTGTACTGGGTCAGCACGACGATCTGCAGGAAACCGCCGTTGGCGAGGTTGGACAGCACGAAGTCGACGAGCCGGTACATCCCCCCGAACGGCACGGCCGGTTTGGCCCGGTCCGCCGTAAGAGGCATGAGCCTCTTACCCTCTCCACCAGCCAGCACGACCGCAAGCACCCTCCGGGACCTCATGTCCAGGACGCTACCCCCAAATCGCCGATCTATCGACGAAACCCCACACTGGCTCTCTTCTTGGGCGCGACGCTGCGGACAGGCGGCCCCGCGCCCCGTGCCGTACGTCGCGTGGGGTGGATATTTACCGGCTTGTCGGTGTGCCTGAGCACCCGGGTTGCTCGTAAGGTCGTCTCATGCGTGTTGATCTCCTCAGCCGGGAGTACCCACCCGAGGTGTACGGCGGGGCCGGCGTCCATCTCGAGTACCTCGCCCGGGAACTGCGGCGGCTGGCCGACGTCCGGGTGCGGTGCTTCGGGGCCGACCGCGACGAGCCCGGTGTCGCCGCCTACCGGGTGCCCGCCGCGCTGGAGCCGGCCAACGCCGCGCTGCAGGTGCTCGGGGTGGACCTGGAGATGGCCGCCGCCTGCGAAGGCGCCGACCTGGTGCACTCGCATACCTGGTACGCCAACTTCGCCGGGCAGGTCGCGAAGATGCTGTACGGCATCCCGCACGTGATCACCACGCACAGCCTCGAACCCCTGCGCCCGTGGAAGGCCGAGCAACTGGGCGGCGGCTACACGCTCTCGTCCTGGGCCGAGCGCACCGCGCTCGCCGAGGCCGACGCGGTGATCGCCGTGTCGGAGGGCATGCGGCGCGACGTTCTCGCCGCCTACCCCGAGATCCCGGCCGGCCGGGTGAGCGTGATCCACAACGGCATCGACACCACCGAATACGCCCCCGACCGAGGTGACGACGTCCTGAAGAAACACGGCGTCGACCCGCGCGTCCCCTACGTCGTGTTCGTCGGCCGGATCACCCGGCAGAAGGGGCTGGTCCACCTCCTGCACGCGGCGCGGGAGTTCGACCCCCGCGCGCAGCTCGTGCTCTGCGCCGGCGCGCCCGACACGCCGGAGATCGAGGCCGAGGTGACCGAGCTCGTCCGCGACCTCGGGCAGCGACGCGAGGGCGTGGTGTGGATCTCCGAGATGCTGCCCAAGCCCGAGGTGATCCAGCTGCTCACGCACGCGACGGTGTTCGTGTGCCCCTCGGTCTACGAGCCGATGGGCATCGTCAACCTGGAGGCGATGGCCTGCGAGACGGCCGTGGTGGCCACGGCGACCGGCGGCATCCCCGAGGTGGTGGCCGACGGCGAGACGGGGCTGCTGGTGCCGATCGACCAGGGCGCCGATGGCAGCCCGCGCGACCCCGCCCGGTTCGCCGCCGACCTCGCCGAACGGGTCAACACGTTGCTGGGCGACCCGGCGCGGGCTCGCGCCATGGGCGAGGCGGGCCGGGCCAGGGCCGTCGAGCACTTCTCCTGGGAGCGCATCGCGCGGCGCACCCTCGACCTCTACTCCTCGCTCACCGGCTCCGCCACAGGGTCGCCCGGGTGAGCTCGCCCCCCACCGCGCCGGCCGCGTAGACCTCGGCGGTGCCGGGGCGCTGGGCGAGCGCGGCGACCTGGCCGTCCAGCCGCTGGCTCGTCCACCGGCCGCCCGCGTGACGCAGCAGCCGCGAGCCCGTCGAGTCGAGCACCCACAGGCCGCCCCGGCCGTCGGGCTCCGCCTGCGCGAACGTGCTGCCGAGCGGGCCCCAGTCGCACCGCCACGCGTCGCCGTCCCAGTGCAGGGCGACCGGCCGGTGGCGTTCGAGCGGCTCGTTCTGCTTGTCGAACCTGCCCGGCACCAGCCACGACACCCCGCCGACGGCCCACACGTCGCGCGGGCCGAGCACGGCCACGTCGTTGAGGCGGATCCGGGGCGAGCCGGCCTTGGCCGGCAGGCCCAGCTCGGGCACGCCGACCCGCTGCCAGGCGGAGCCGTTCCACCGGGCGGCCGGGCCCGGCTCCAGCAGCGGGCCGCTGACCGTCCAGACGTCCGTGCCCCTACCGCCCCCACCGCCCCCACCGCCCACGGCGCCCCCACCGCCCACGGCGCCGGCCGGCGCGGTCAGCTCGTGCGCCCGCCAGGTGGCGCCGTCCCAGGACAGCGCCGCCGTGCCGTTGACCGCCCACACGCCCCGGGCGGCGGTGCCGCCGGTGCCGATCGTGGTGGCGGAGCGCCCGGTGAGCGGCAACGGGGTGAACGTGCCGTGCTGGAAGCCGCCCACCAGCCCGGCCTGGCCGTCCGCCAGCCCGAACACCCAGGCCTGCTCGGCCGAGGTCGCGCCCAGCGCGGTCACGCGCACGTCCGGCAGGGGGTAGGCCCGCCACCGGGCGCCGTCCCATCGGCGCAGCCCGGCGAACGCCGTCTCGACGGTCCCGCCGCTCGCGCGCTGGGTGAAGTGCGTCGTCCAGACCGCGCCGTCACCGCCCACCGCGAGGTCGCCGAAGCCGCCGTGGTCCTGGTCGGTGGAGACCGCGCGCCAGGTCGTCCTGACCGGCCTGGCGCGCAGCTGGTCGGCGCCGGCCGGCGGCTGCGGGCAGCGCGCCGGTCTGGCGACGAGGGGCGGCGGCGTCGAGCCCGGCACGGGCGCGGGGGTGAGCGATCCGCCGGTCTCCGTGGGCGATGTGACCGGCGCGGACTCGGATTCGGCCGGGGTCCGCGCGGACGGCTGGACGCACGCGGCCGCCAACGCGATCACGGCCGTGGCCGCTCCCAGCCGCCTGGCCGCTCGCGGCACGCCGACCTCCCCGAGAGATCTCATGCCCCCGCACGATAGGCCAGCGCGGCCCCGGCGTCTCCTGCCGCTCAGGTCGGCGGCAGGTCCGTGGGTCCGGTCAGGTCGGCGGTAGGTCCGGTCAGGTCTGCGAAATGTAGTGAAGGATCACGTTATGTACGTGGTGCGCCTTGTTGTCGCCGCGGAAATCCACCTCGTACGTGTGCGTTCCGACATGGACGGCGATGGAACCCGACGAGAAGAAGCCACCGGCGAACGACTTGTTGCTCACCACGCTCACCGCGGAGATCTTGCCGTAGGGGATGCTCGTGAGCGCGACCCGCTTGCCCACGAACGACTTGTCCTGCACGATCACCCGGCGATCGGTCAGTCCGAGGAAGCCCGTGCCCGCCCCGATCGCGTCGTACACGGCGAGGATCCGCTCGCCCTGTAGCAGCCCGCTCTCGATCTGTTTGAGCTGTTCTTTCCGGTCGTAGGGGATGTCAGCCATGCCAGGAGAACGAGCGGGACGGGGTATGGCGTTCCATTCGCGGCATTTGGGTCTTGTAGCCGACTGGATAGGGGCTCACCCTGAACGGCAGGAGGCCTGAGATGTCGCATCCGCTCGGAGTCAGTCGCCCGGATCTCACCGTCACCGACCTGCCCTCGCCCGAAGAGGTGTTCAAGGTCTCCAGGATCGGCCCCAAGGAGCTGTTCAAGTACGCCGTCGGCCCGAGCCTGATCGCGCTCGGCATCTCGATCGGCAGCGGCGAATGGCTGCTCGGCCCGCTCAGCGTCGGCCAGTACGGCTTCGTCGGGGTCGGCTGGGTCATCCTGGTGTCCGCCCTGCTCCAGACGTTCTACAACGTGGAATGCTCCCGCTACGTCCTGGCCACCGGCGAGACACCGGTCGTCGGCTGGGGGCGGGTCCCTCCGGGATGGAAGCTCTGGATCCCGCTCTCGGTGCTCATCGTGATCTTCGCGTTCATCGCGGGAGGCTGGGCCGCCTCCGCCGGCCAGGGCGTGTACGCCCTGTTCCACGGCGAGCCGCCGCCCGCCGGGGCCGAGGAGCCCAGGCTGTGGGCCATCGCGCTGCTCGTGCTGGTGTTCGTGATCACCGCCTCGGCACGCCGGATCAGCCGGTCGCTGGAGCTGGCCAACTGGGTGATGGTCGGCTCCATCCTGATCGCGCTGCTGGCCCTCTGCCTGTTCGTGGTGCCGTTCGCCCAGTGGTGGGAGGGCATCCGCGGGTTCGTCACCCCGGCCGCCCCGCCCAGCGGAATCACCGCCACCCAGCTGGGCGGCCTGGCCGGATTCACCGCGCTGGCCTCCGGCCTCAACTGGTACGTGATGGGCCACTACCGCGACAAGGGCTACGGCATGGGCTTCCGGGCCGGATACATCTCGGGCCTGCGTGGCGAGCGCACCGAGATCCTGGCCAGCGGAGTGACCTTCCCGGACGACGAGCGCAACCGGAGCATGTGGCGCCGGTGGTATCGGCTGCTCATGGTCGACATGTGGGGAGTGTTCTTCGTCGGCGCGATCCTCGGCATGCTGCTGCCCACGCTGCTCATGTCGCAGGCCGTGGCCATGTCGGGGGAGCGGCCGACACGGGCCAACGTCCCCACGTTCGTGGCCTCCGCGCTCGGCGACGAGTACGGCCAGGTCATGTTCTACCTGGCGCTCGTGCTCGGCGTGCTGATCCTCTTCTCCACCCAGCTCGGCATCTTCGAGGCCATGGTCAGGGTGACCACCGACGCCGCGCACGCCACCAGCCCCCGGTTACGCGCCCTGATAGCGGGCGACCCGCGCCGCTTCTACTACCCGTTCATGATCGTCCTGCTGGTCGTGATCTCGATCATCATCCACTTCTCGCTGCCGGTCGGGCTGGTGGAGTGGTCGGCCAACATGTCGAACCTGGGCGCGCTGATCTACCCGTTCCTGCTCATCTACCTCAACAGCAAGCTCCCGCGCCCGGCCCGGCCCCGTCCATGGCACTACGTCATCCTGATCCTGAACTTCCTGTTCTTCGGTTTCTTCTTCGTCAACTTCATCGCCGATTTCATCGGCGACCCGCTGGTGACGTTCTAGCCGGTTCCGGCGCTCAGGCGTGCAGGATCCGCGGCTCGTGACGCACGGGGAAGTTGACCGAGTTGGCGACGAAGCACATCCGGTTGGCCTCGTGGTGCAGCTCGACGGCCTTGTCGTGCACCTCGGGGGCGGCGACCGTGACCGTGGGCCGCAGCGTGACCGAGGTGAAGCGGCCGGCGCCACCGGGCTCCTCGGTCATCGTGCCCTCGGCCTCGTCCACGTAGGAGGTCACCACGACGCCGTTGGTCGCGCACAGGTGCAGATACCACAGCATGTGGCACTGCGAGAGTGACGCGACCAGCAACTCCTCCGGATTCCAGCGGGCCGGGTCGCCCCGGAAGGACGGGTCGGAGGAGCCGTGCACGGCCGGCTTGCCCTCGGCGGCCACCTCGTGGTCGCGGCTGAAGGCCCGGTAGCCGGAGGTGCCCTCACCGAGGTTGCCGGTCCAGGTGACGGTGGTGTGATAGCGGTGTTCGCGGCTCATGCCTCCATCCTGGGGCACCGCGACCCGCGGCGATCATCCGGGGTGCCCCGCCGTACGGGCTAGGGCTCGCGCGGCGGGACACCCGGTCACCGGTCTCGCGCACCATGACCGGGTGGTCAGCGGACGGTCGTGCGCATCATGACCGGGTGGTCAGCGGACGGTCTCCAGCACTACGACCGGGATCTCGCGGTCGGTCTTCTGCTGGTAGCCGTCGTAGTCGGGCCAGGTGCCGTTCATCAGCCGCCACAGCTCCGGCCGCTCCTCCGGGCCGGCCGTGTGGGCCCGGGCCCTGAATTTCTCACCCTTCACCTGCACCTCGACCTCGGGGTCGGCCAGCAGGTTCTTGTACCACTGGGGGTGGTCGGGATCGCCACCCTTGGAGGCCACGACGACGTGGTCGTCACCGTGCCGCTGGTAGATGAGCGGCGTGGTGTAGGGCCGGCCGGAGTTGCGGCCCTTCGTGGTCAGGAGCAGGACGGTGGTGTTGTTCCAGTCGTGCCCCTCCCGGCCGTCGGTCTGCTGGTAGCGCTGGACGTGTTCTTCGCCGTAGAGCATGTCTGACCGGCTACCCAGGAACGGCGTGATGTCACCCACGACTCACCTGGGCCTGGCCGCCCTCCGCGCGGGCGGAGAACCCGTCCAGGCCCGTGGGACTCGGTGGTGGGGCGAGGGTCACAGGTAGGAGCGGGTGGCCGTGACGAGCTCGGGGGTGGCGTCGCGGGTGTCGACGTAGAGGGCGGCGTCGGGGGTGCGCTCGCGGACGTCGCGAGCACGGATCGCGAACACCGCGGGGGCCGCTCCCACCTCGCCGTAGCGGGCGGCGACCGCGGCGGAGACCGCCCGGCGCACGTCGGCGACCACACCGGCCGGCGTGTGGCCGGGCCCCGAGGCGGCGAGGTGACCGAGCATCGCGGCGAACCGCAGCTCGGTCTCGGCCGGGGGCCGCTGCTCGGCGAGGATCGGCCGGTCGAGCCAGAACACCTTGCCGGCCAGGAACGCGTCATAGCTCGCGCCGTCACGGTCGAGTGTGCGCGCCGTCTCCGTGAGCAGCTCGCCGAACCCGGGCAGGTCGGCGCCGGGCGGCAGGTCCGTGGTGACGAACAACGGCACGATCAGCGAGTCGAGCATCTGGGATCCCTCCGTGAGGAGGCTCATCGTAGGGTGCGCCACCGACAATCCCACGGGACTCAGGTCCGTGTCGTCAAGCGGGAGCCCTCACCGGAGGGGGCTGAAGCGGAACGGCTCGTGGTGAACCGGGTCCGCCGTGGGGCGGGGGCAGGCGAGGTCAAGGGCGAGGCTTAGCGCTCTCGTGGGCTTAGCCGCCTGGCCGGACACGGTATGAGACAGACGCGAGCGCCATGCCGGCCGGAAGGTCCGCCGATCTCGTGGCCGCCCACCTCACCGAAGGAGACCTGCGATGAAGATGCCCGTCGTGAACCAGTGCCAGGCCGAAGCGTGCGCGTACAACCGTGAGCGTGTCTGTCACGCCCTGGCCATCACCGTGGGTGACGCGCCGGGGCAGGCGCACTGCGACACGTTCTTCACCGCGTCCGCCAAGGGCGGTGATCCCGGCACCGTCGGGCGGGTCGGCGCCTGCAAGGTGGCCGACTGCCGGCACAACACCCAGTTCGAGTGCCGGGCGCCTGGCATCGAGATCGGCTACGTGAGCGACAGGGCCGACTGCGTGACCTACGCGCCGGCCTAGCCTCCTGGGTGACGTTCGCGGCGGCGGGGTGGTCAACGGTCGATCCACCTGTCCTTGACGGCCGAGTGGATGACGGAGTCGCGCCAGCCGCCGGGCGTGCGCATGTGCTGCTCGACGAGCCCCTCCTCGACCATGCCCGCCGTCAGCATGGCCAGCTGCGCGGGCAGGTTGGCGGGCGCGCGGGCGCCCCAGATGCGGTGCAGCCTCAACTGCTTGAACCCGAACGACAGCAGCAGTTTGATCAGGTCGGTGCCCATGCCCCGGCCCCACTGGTCGGGCCGCAGGCCGAGGCCGATCTCCGCGCTCTGCGGCTGGTCGGCCTCGATGTGCATGCGCGCCACGCCGATCACGTCGCGGTGGTCGGCGTCGACCACCGCGAGCACGTAGAGCTGCCGGGGCTCGGCTTCGGCGGCCCGCAGAGCCTCTTCGACCAGCGCGGTGACCTGCGGGAACGTCAGCGGCGCGAACGGCATGTACTGCGTGGCCGCGGGGTCACCGTAGATGCCGTGCAGCGCCGCCGCATCGGCCTCCGTGACGTCACGCAGGCCCAGACGCGCACCTTTGCACTGCACGAGACGCATGCGCAGAAGTAAACGCGACTTTTGTGATCTCTACAAGCCTTTGTCAAGTCGCGAGTTGACTCCCGTAAGCTCGCGCGACAAGTTCGGCGATGGCGCCGTGCGCGCCCAGCGGCGCGGCGTGCCTGGCGTCGACCGCGGTGGCGACCTGCTCGACCAGTTCCTCGGGGACCTCGTGCCCGATCAGGCAGGGGGCGATGGCCAGGCGTTCGGCGCCGGCCGCGCGCAACCGCTCGGCGGCCATCGGCACGCCGGGCTCGCTGTCCAGCGACGCGGAGACGACGGGCAGCGTGAGCCTGGAGGCCAGCAGCACGGCGGTGGCCTGGACGGCGTGCACGGCCTGAGCCCCGCCGACGGTGCCCAGGATGACCGCGTCGACCGGGCTGCCGACGTTCAGCACGCGCACCCGGTCGGCTCTGGCCAGTCCGCGTTCGGCCAGGCGGATGTGCAGTGCCTCGGCCAGAAGGGGATGCGGGCCGAGCGCCTCGGTGACCACGGCGCCGGATCCGCTCGCGGCGACGGCCTTGTGGATCTCCGCCAGCACGGCGGGATCGTCCCAGGTCAGCAGGGGCACCACGATGGCGTCCCGTCCGGAGGGCAGGGAGTCGGCCAGGTCGGCGACGGCCGTCAGGCGCACCTCGATATGCGGGTGGTCGACGCGCACGACGGCCGCGATATCGGCGGCCACGCCGGAGGTGCTGCCCGGCGCCGCAAGGACGAGAAGGGGGGCGTCCGGCGGCAGGGACGTGGGCACGGGACGGCGGTGCCGGCCACCGCCCGGCCGGGGGGAACGTTCGCGTACAGGCAGGCTCACAGGCGCGCAGTTTATGCCCATTGAGGGTGCCTTGTTCCAGAATTCGGCAGAGATTCAATCACAACGCTCCTGGTGTGACCGAGATCACATCGTGATGCCCCGAGTCGTTGACTTGTCCCCGGGAAGCGGCAAACTCAACATCAACTAGAAACGCGTTCTAGAGCGAGTGTCACGCTCCGTCCCCAGAAGGATGGGTAATGAAGCCGTTCTATGTCCGCGAGCTGAGCGTCTACCCGGTGGGCCGGCGCCGCATCTGGTTGCTGGCGATCGCCGTCCTGGCGAGCCTGGTGGCCAACTTCGAGACCACGATCGCCACGATCCTGCCGCTCCTGATGGAGGACCTGAGCATGTCGCTCACGGTCTACGGGCAGATCGCGGCCGCCTCCGTGCTGGTCGGCGGGCTGTCGGCGGCGTTCGGCGGCATCCTGTCCGACCGCTGGGGCCGCGTCACGATCCTGGTGCCCACCCTCACGGTCACCGCGGCCTGCAACTTCCTGCTCGCCACCGTGGACTCGGTCGGCGAGCTGTTCGCGATCCGGTGCCTGATGCTGTTCATCGAGGGCGCCGGCATCACGATCACCGCGTCGCTGGTCCGGGACTTCTCGCCGCGACTGGGCCGGGCGCAGGCGTTCGGCTTCTGGACCTGGGGCCCGGTCGGCGCCGCCTTCCTGGCCTCCGCGCTGGCCAGCCTGACGCTGCCGCTGTTCGGCAACGCCTGGCAGTCGCAGGCGATCATCATGGGCATCGTCTCGCTGACCTTGTGCGGCGTCATCATCTGGCAGATCGCCGAGCCGTCCGCGGCACTGCGGGCCCAGGTCATGCACGCCGAGTCTGAGGTGACCGCCGAGGAGAAGATCGACCCCGGCAAGGTCAGGGAGCTGTTCCGGCATCCCCACCTGTGGGCGCACGTGTTCGGCAACACCGCCTGGCAGGTGCTCTACTGGACCTTCGCGATCTTCGGGCAGACGATCCTGGCCGGGGCGTTCGGCATGGAGACCGCCGCGGCCAACGGCGTCGTGGCGCTGGGCATCGTGGTCAATGCCGTGGCCGTCATCGTCGTGGGCCGCGTGTCCGACCGGCTGCGGCTGCGCAAGCCGTTCACCGCCGTGGGCACCGCGCTCACCATCGCGGTGCTCGCCTACTACATCAGCCTGATCGGGCAGGACGTCTCCGCCGGCCACATCACCCTGGTCTACGCGGCGCTCTTCCTCTGCCTGGGCGTGGCCTACGTCCCGTGGATGGCCAACTTCTCCGAGGACGCCGAGGACGTGGAGTCGCGCCTGCAGGGCGCCGCGCTGGGCATCTGGGGCATGGTCGTCCGGATCATGATCGTGGTGCTGCTGGTCGTCTCGCCGATGGTGGTCCAGTCCGGCGGCTGGGGTGCCTGGCTGTACGTGGCGCTGGCCGGTCAGGCGCTCTTCCTGCTCTCGATGCTCGCCTACAAGGGCGACTGGCGTCGTACGCGAAGCACACCGAACGTCTCGGCCTGACCGGTCAGCGGGCCGGCACCACGACCGACTGCGGGTTGCCCGGCGCGTATACGGTGATGCCCTGCGGCAGCGACTTGAGCTTCTCGATCTCGGCGCAGGCGGGGCACTTGTCGTAACCCTCCTGCCTGGCCCGGTTCGCGTCCGCCTCCGCCCTGGCCTGGGCGACTCTCGCCTGGGCCTCGGAGACGGCCGCGCCCGCGGCCAGCGATCGGTCCACCGCCTGCTGCACCTCGGCCGGGAGCGTCACCTTGACCAGCGTGAACCGCAGCCCGGTGAGGAAGTCGCCGCCCAGTGTCCGCGGCAGGTCACGGGCCAGCGAGTCGTTGACCGCGCTCTGCACCTTGACGATGTTGGTGTTGCTGTCGCCCGGCTTCAGCGACGAACTCTCCAGCAGCGCGCACGACGGGACCAGTTCGCCGCAGCGCATGGCGCCGATCTGGCCGCGCAGCGCGTTGTCGATGACCGGACGCACCGCCTGGCCGAAGAACGCCGCCCAGCCCTCGTCGCCGTCCCACGGATAGAGCGAGTCGTCGTCCTGCGACCGGAAGGTACGGGTGCCGTACCTGTCGTCGAACGTCTTCAGCGTCTCGTGGTCGAGGGTGAGCGTGAAGTACAGCGTGCCCTCGATGCCCAGGTTGACGCCGTCGCTGCTGGGCACCGTCACCACGTCCACCCCGAGGGAGGTGGCCCGCTTGGCGTCGGCGGTGATCGTGTAGAAGCGCTGCTGGGCGGGATACAGGTGGGTCGAGGACCACAGACCGGTCCAGGTCAGGCCGGAGCCCGGGTCGATGACCTGGCGCACCTTGTTGTCGTCGAGCGGGCCGCCGTCGCGGATCACGGCGACCTCGCCGCCTCCCGTGCGCTCCAGACCGGCGATGCCCCCGACGAGCAGCGGGATCGTGACGAGCGCGGCGACGATGAGCAGGGCGATTCTCACAGGGGACCTCCCGCGCGGGCGACGGTGGCAGCCGCCGCCCGCGGTTTTCGCGGCAAGATTTCGGAGGCTCGGCCCCTACGCCCGCTGCGGCACCTGGCCGCCGCCGGCGGTGAGGTCGAGGTCGCGGGTCTCCGGCGCGATGGCCAGGCCCACGGCGGTGACGGCCAGCGCGGCCACCACGTAGATCGACACCGCCAGAGTGGTGCCGTACACGTCGAACAGCTTGATCGCGATGATCGGGGCGATCCCGCCGCCGACGATCCCGGCCACCTGGTAGCCCATCGAGGCGCCGCTGTAGCGCAGCCGGGTGCTGAACAGCTCGGCGATGAAGGCCGCCTGCGGGCCGTACATCGCGGCGTGCGTGACCAGCGCGACCATCGCGGCGAGCGCGATCAGCGGGAACGACTTCGTGTCGAGCAGCGGGAAGAAGGCGAACACCCAGACCGCGGCCCCGACCACGCCGGCCAGGTAGACCGGCCGCCGGCCGACGCGGTCGGACAGCGCGCCGAACAGCGGGATCAGCACCAGTTGCAGCGCCGACCCGATCAGCACCGCGTTCAGCCCCACCGAGCGCTCCATCCCCAGCGACCCGGTCAGGTAGACGAGGATGTACGCGGTGAAGGTGTAGAACGCCACGTCCACGCCGATGCGCGCGGTGAAGGCCGAAAGCAGCGCGCGAGGGTGCGTGCGCAGCACCTCGATCAGCGGCATCCTGGCCTTCGCCCCCGTACGCTCCACCTCCGCGAACAACGGCGATTCCGACACCTTCACCCGCACCCAGAGGCCGACGAGCACGAGCACGCCGGACAGCAGGAAGGGCACCCGCCAGCCCCACGACAGGAACGCCGCGTCGGACAGCGTGAACGACATGACCGTCAGCAGCGCGGTGGCCAGCACGTAGCCGGCCGGCACGCCCACCTGCGGCCAGCTGGCGTTGAAGCCGCGGCGGCGGTCGTCGCCGTGCTCCAGCGACATGATCACCGCCCCGCCCCACTCGCCGCCGAGCCCGAGGCCCTGCACGAACCGGAGCGTGGCCAGCAGGATCGGGGCCGCGACGCCGATGCTGTCGTAGCCGGGCAGCACGCCGATGAGGAACGTCGCGACGCCCATCACCAGCAGCGTCACGACCAGCACGGTCTTGCGCCCGGTCCGGTCGCCGAAGTGGCCGAAGACGATGCCGCCGAGCGGCCGGGCGACGAACGCGACGGCATTGGTGGTCAGCGCCAGCAGGGTCGCGTTGAGGGGGTCGAAGGTGGGGAAGAACAGCTTGCCGAAGACCAGGGTGGCGGCCGTCGTGTAGAGGAAGAAGTCGTACCACTCCAGCGACGTGCCGATCAGGCTGGCGAGGATCACCCGCCGGGTTTGTGGGGTGGAGCCTGACATCTCATCGCTCCTCAGGGTCAGGGGGTTCCTTTCAACGTAAGGATCGTTGAACAATTCGACAAGAGGTTTGTTGGATGATTATCTGTTGATTGTGGATGACGCCGTCGCTGATCTCGCTCAGGACCGCGGCCGGCTGGGGCGCAGCAGCACCGCCGAGCGCGTGGCCGACATCCTGCGCGACCGCATCAGCGAGGGCTTCTTCGAGCCGGGCCAGCGCCTGTCGGAGGAGGCGATCTCCGAGGCGCTCGGCGTGTCGCGCAACACGCTGCGCGAGGCGTTCCGGCTGCTCGGCCACGAACGACTGCTCGACCACCGGCTCAACCGCGGGGTGTTCGTCCGGGTCCTGTCGGCCGAGGACGTCGCCGACCTCTACCGGGTGCGCCGCGTGCTCGAAGGCGCCGCCGTCCGCCGCCTCCCGTCGAAACGGGCGCTGGAGCTGATCGCCGAGGCCGTGGACGACGCCGAGCGGGCCGCCGCGGCCGACGACTGGCGGGCCGTCGGCACCGCCAACATCCGCTTCCACCAGGCGCTCGTGACGGCCAACCAGAGCCCGCGGCTCGACGAGGCGATGCGCCAGCTGCTGGCCGAGCTCCGGCTCGTCTTCCACGTCATGGCCAACCCGCGCGACTTCCACGAGCCGTTCGTCCAGCGCAACCGGCGGCTGTTCGACCTGCTCCAGGACGGCCGGCTGGACGAGGCCGCGACCTTCCTCGACGGCTACCTCGACGAGGCCGAGCAGCTCCTCATCCGCGCCTACGAGCCCAACCGCTAGCGTTCGTGCATGGACAGGTTGTTCACCCTCGACGAGGCCCGCTCGCTGATGCCGTCGATCCTCGACGAGGCCCGCGAGCTGGTCGCCGCGCGCGCCGACCTCGCCGAGATCGCGCTTGACTGGAAGACCGCCGGCTCCTCGGCGCTGGGCGGCATTCCCGAGCTGAAGGCACTGGAGGCCCGCATCGAGGAGATCCTGAGCGGCTGGACCGACCAGGGCATCGAGGTGAAGGGCCTGGCCCCGGTCCTGATCGACTTCCCGTCGCTGCTCGACGGGGTGTCCGTGCGGCTGTGCTGGATCGAGGGTGAACCCGGCCTGGCCTGGTACCACCGCACCGACCTCGGGTTCGCCGGCCGCCGCCCCCTCGCCTGACGGAGCACGGCCCGAGGTTGTGGCTGAGCTGTGACCAACTGGTCCCGCCCGGTGGCTGTCTAACCGGGGGAACTTCTTCGCCTCCCGGGCCGGGACTCGCAAGGGGCCCACGCTGGGGCCGCCGCGTTTGCGGTCCCGTAAGGACAACCGGCAGGCCATCCGCTTCACCCGCAACGCCCGTTTCGCCATCACCGCGGCCGGCAGGCTGCGGCTGCCGAAGATCGGTGATGTTGCGGTGCGCTGGTCACGCAGCCTGCCGTCCGAGCCCTCTTCCGTCACCGTGGGCGGGAAGCGGAGACGGAAAACGCCTGCGGAGACCGGTAAGACCCCTTCGCCCGCTCATCGGGGCGCGCGCGGGGGCACGGCCGATGAAACAGGAAGCCACAGAAGTGCCGCGTGACACCACGCGGCACAGGCTGAATCCCCGGCGTTCACGCCGGGGAGCGCGTCAATCGGTCCTGAAGGACAGCTACGTCTTCGCCGCCTGCGGCGGTTGATCTTCCTCCGGCCCGTACGGACTGCGTGCGGTGCGGGCCGGGGGAGTAGTCCGGCGTCGAATCGAATGCGTGTTTGAATCGTGGCGTAGAATCGGCCACATGACGGCTGTTTTCCAAGCTTCTCTGCTCGGTCTCGACGAGGACATCGGCCTCGGCCCGCTGGGGGCGACGGTGCGCAGGACGATCCTGGGCCGCGGAGCCTGGATCGACGTCAGGCCCGGCTGGGTGAGCGGCGCCGACACGCTGTTCGAGCGGCTGGCGGAGTCCGTGCCGTGGCACGCCGAGCGGCGGCGGATGTACGACCGGGTCGTCGACGTGCCCCGGCTGCTGAAGTTCTACGACGAGGACGAGCCGCTGCCCGACGCCGTGCTCGACGACGCCAGGCGGGCGCTCGACGCCCACTACGGCGACGAGCTGGGCGAGCCGTTCCGCACGGCCGGCCTGTGCTTCTACCGCGACGGCCGCGACAGTGTCGCCTGGCACGGCGACACTCTCGGCCGGGGCGGCGCCGAGGACACCATGGTCGCGATCATCTCGGTCGGCGCCCCGCGCCCGCTGCTGCTCCGGCCGCGCGGTGGCGGTCACTCGATCCGCCACGACCTGGGGCACGGCGACCTCATCGTGATGGGCGGCAGTTGCCAGCGCACCTGGGAGCACGCGGTGCCCAAGACGTCCCGGCCCACCGGGCCGCGCATCAGTGTCCAGTTCCGCCCGCGCGGCGTGCGCTGACCGGCGATCCCGCCGCCTGGACGGTCGCGGGTCTACCATCGGACGGCAGGTCCGCCCGTGAAGGACGGCGGCGGACCGTCCGGATCATGGGCGATTGCCGGATGCGATAAGGTGGCCGTCCTCAGCAGCGAATGTCCTAGGAGGTGAGACCCATCAACGCCACATCAGGCCGGGTGCTCTCATCTCGCGGCCGCACGGTTCGCCCGTCGTAGGTGACCGGGGGAGAGCACCCGTCGGCATTCCGAAAGGCTCTCCCATGTCGGTTCCTCCCCCACTTCTTTCTGCAGCCGCCATCGTCACCACACTCCGGGCGGCCGGCTGCGTGTTCGCCGAGGACGAGGCTGCGATGCTCGTCTCCGCCGCCCGCACCCCCGCCGAGCTCGCCGCCATGGTCGAACAACGCGTGGCCGGCCGTCCCCTCGAACACGTCGTCGGCTGGGCGGAGTTCTCCGGTCTCCGGGTGTCCGTCGACCCCGGCGTCTTCGTGCCCCGCCGCCGCACCGAGTTCCTGGTCGACCAGACCCTCACCCTCGCCCGCCGGCTCACCACTCCGGCTCAGGCCGGCTCCGCAGGCGCGGGGGCCGTGGTCGTCGATCTCTGCTGCGGCTCCGGGGCGGTGGGCGCCGCGGTGATCGCGGCACTGGACGGGATCACGCTGCACGCGGTCGACATCGACCCCGCCGCGGTGCGGTGCGCCCGCCGCAACCTCGCCGCCGCCCAGGTGCACGAGGGCGACCTGTACGAGCCGCTGCCCGCCTCCTTACGGGGGCGCGTCGACGTCCTGGTCGCCAGCGCCCCGTACGTACCGACTGAGGAGATCGGGCTGCTGCCCGCCGAGGCGCGCGTCCACGAGCCGAGGATGGCGCTCGACGGCGGCGCCGACGGGCTCGACATCGTGCGGCGGGTGACCGAGGCGGCGCCCATGTGGCTGTCGCCGCGCGGTCACCTGCTGGTCGAGACCAGCGAGCGTCAGGCGACGGCGACCGCGCGGGCGGTCGCCCGCGACGGGCTGGTCGCGCGCGTGGCAAGATGTGAGGAGCTGAACGCCACCGTCGTCATCGGCGCCCGGCCGGGCCGGACCTGACGCCACGGATCAGTGGAGTCTGATGGTGAGGCCTGTTCGCCCGGCGCCCACCCTCGGATCAGTGGAGTCTGATGGTGAGGCGGGCGAGACGACCCTGCTCGCCCGACGCCCAGCAGGACAGGTCCCTGGCGCACGACACCGTGTCGAACGAGCCGCCGTCGAAGGTCCGCCACGCCTGCCCGCCGGTCAGGGTCACGTCGCTCCCTGATGGCCCGACGGCGATCGCGGCGAAGGGAAGGTGAGGGAGCCACGTGACCCCCGACCGGTAGGCCGGGGGAGAGGTGGCGGCGGCCCGCCAGGTGGAGCCGCCGTCCCGGGTGAAGGCTCCGGCCTGGGGCGACGGCTCGCCGGTCCGGTAGTCGCCGCCCACGGCGATGCCGCGGTGAGGGTCACGGAAGGCCAGGGCGAAGACGCCGCGCGCCGGCTCGCCCGCCGGGATCGGCGTGTCCGCCACGGTCCAGGTGCGGCCCCGGTCGCCGGAGTGGAACACACGCGATCGGTCGGCCCCGCCGCTGGCCAGCCAGACGTCGCGCCCGCCCGCCGTGACCAGGCACTGGCCGCTCGCGGCGAACCCCGCCTCGCCGGGCAGCGCCTCCGGCATGCCGTCGGGCGGCAGCACCCGCCAGCTGCGCCCGCCGTCATCGGTGGCGAGAATCCGGAACCTGCCGTCCACCGGGTCGCTCATCGCCAGCCCGTGACGCCGGTCGAAGAACGCCATGCAGTCGTAGAAGGCCCGCGGCTCGTCGTTCCTGAACGTCTCGGTCCAGGTGCGGCCCCCGTCGTCGGTCCGGTAGACGCGCGAGTCGGCGCCCTCGCCGATGGACAGCACCACGGCCCGGTCGGCGTCGAACGCCTCCACGTCGCGGAACTGCAGCGTGTCCGTGCCGGGCGGCGAGACGTCACGCCAGCTCCGGCCGCCGTCGACGGTGCGCAGCACGGTGCCCTCCGACCCGGAGGCCCACACCACGTCGCGGCTCACCGGTGACAGTCCGCTCAGCCGCGCGGTCACCCCGGTCTCCGTGAGCTCCCAGCCGAGCGCGGGGACATCGGCGTGGGCGGGAAGCGGAGCGGCGAGCAGGCAGGCCGCGGTCAGGGCCCCTAGCGCTAATCCAAGCCTCATGCCGGGCAACCTAACTCAGGCGATCAAGGCTGTCCATGGTGGCTGTCAGCCGCCGGATATATCCGACTCCGCGTCCTCGGGCAGCACGGAGTCCCACGGGTCGTCCAGCCAGCCGTCCGGCAACTGCACCTTGCCCCGCTCGCCGGACTTGCCGCGCGGCGTGTCGGTGTTGGCCGGCCACGGCTGGTCGTGATCGAGCCTGGCCAGCCCCGCGCGCAGCCCGTCGAGCGACTCGGCCGTGGCCAGCTCGCGCCGCAGCTCGCCGCCCACCGTGAATCCCTTGAGATACCAACTCACGTGCTTGCGGAAGTCGGCCACCGCGTAACGCTCCTGGTCGAAGCAGCGGGTCAGCCCCTCGGCGTGCCTGGCCATCACCGCGGCGACCTCGCCCAGCGTGGGCCGGACCCGGTCGGCGATCCCGTTGAACGCGTTGTCGAGATCCCTGAACAGCCATGGCCGCCCCAGACACCCCCGCCCCACCACGACCCCGTCGCACCCCGTGCGGGCCATCATCCGCAGGGCGTCGTCGGCGCACCAGATGTCGCCGTTGCCGAGCACCGGGATCTCTGGCACGGCCTCCTTGAGCCTGGCGATCGCGTCCCAGTCGGCGACGCCGCCGTAGTGTTGTCTGGCCGTGCGGGCGTGCAGGGCGATCGCCGCGACCCCCTCCTCGACCGCGATGCGGCCCGCGTCGAGGTAGGTCAGGTGGTCGTCGTCGATGCCCATGCGCATCTTCATCGTCACGGGCAGCGGGCCCGCGCCGGCCACCGCCTCGCGCAGGATCCGCCGCAGCAGATGCCGTTTGTACGGCAGCGCCGAACCGCCGCCGCGCCTGGTCACCTTGGGCACCGGGCAGCCGAAGTTGAGGTCGATGTGGTCGGCCAGGTCCTCGTCGGCGATCATCCTGACCGCCCGGCCCACGGTGGCCGGGTCGACCCCGTAGAGCTGGAGGCTCCTGGGCTTCTCGGACTCGGCGAACCTGATCATCTTGAACGTCTTGGGATTGCGCTCGACCAGCGCCCGCGTCGTGATCATCTCGCACACGAAAAGCCCGGCCCCCTGCTCGCGGCAGAGCACCCGGAACGGCGCGTTGGTGATGCCCGCCATCGGCGCCAGCACCACCGGCGGCCACACCTCTATCGGCCCAATCTTCACCCCGTCAGTTGTAGCGCAGGTCAGGCCATGACCGGTATTCGCCGATAGGCTGTGAGCAGGCATCTACGTGGGGGAGGGCCTGGATGCTCCTGAGACTGCGCGTCGCGCTGCCCGACCGGCCTGGGTCGCTGGCGCAGGTCACCCGGGTGCTCGGCGCCGCCGGAGCCGACATCACCCAGGTCACCGTGCTCGACCGGGGCGCGGGCCGGGCGGTCGACGACATCACCGTCTTCTGCCCTGAGAGCACGTCCAAGGAGTCGCTGGCCAAGAGCCTGCGGGGTGTCGCCGGGGTGATGGTCGAGGGCGTCTGGACCACCCGCGAGGCGCCGGGCACCTACCCGGAGCTGGAGATACTCAAATACATCACCACGGCCGGCGACCGGGGGCTGACCACGCTGGTCGACTCGCTGCCGGTGCTGTTCAGCGCCGACTGGGCCGCCACGAGCGCCGAGCAGGGCGTCGTCTACGCGAGCTGGCGCGCGCCGCAGGAGGTGACGCTGCCGGCGGAGACGCCGCCGCGCCCGGTCGCACGCACGCTCGCCGGAGACCTGCACGTCATCCACGCTCCGCTGCCGCCGCTCGCGCTCACCCTGCTGCTGGCCCGCTCCGAAGGCCCGGCCTTCCACCGCACCGAGGTTCACCGGCTCGCGCGCATCCTCGAGATCTTCCTCAGCCTGCCCGCCACCGAGCGGAGCGTGGCGCGGCAACTGCGCAAGTGAGCATCTGGTCCGAAAACCCGCTAGAGTGGTCGGGCAACGCGGAAGTGGCTCAGTGGTAGAGCATCACCTTGCCAAGGTGAGGGTCGCGGGTTCGAATCCCGTCTTCCGCTCGGAGATTCTGTCTCGGTGGAGTGGCCGAGAGGCGAGGCAGCGGCCTGCAAAGCCGTCCACACGGGTTCAAATCCCGTCTCCACCTCCAAGGACGATTAGCTCAGCGGGAGAGCGCTTCCCTGACACGGAAGAGGTCACTGGTTCAATCCCAGTATCGTCCACCATAAGTGTCTTACTAGAAGCTTGGCCGCAGGAGGCTAGGGCTGGTGAGGCCACGTGTTCGGGCTCTGCCTCAAGATCGTGCCGATGTCGTTGCAGATGTGGTCCGCCACGAACCGCTGCTGGCCGATGACGAACCCGACCGCCCGCAGTTCCGTGGCCGCGTTGCCGGCCCGCTGATGGCGAATATCCGGCATCTCGCACCAGGTCATGCCGCCCTGGACGGCTGTCTGTTCCGACCGAACCTTGCAGGGCTAAGTGTGCTGACCTGCGGGTTGCAAAGTAGGCCCGAACAGCGACCGCCGATCTTGTTCGGACCTGCTTTGCGCTTTCGGGGGACGGGCCGTCGGCCGAGTGCCGCTCCCCGCACATTCCGTGCCGTAGGCCGTTACTTCACCACCCGGAACCGCAGGTGCGTGACCGCGTCGGAGGCGATCACCTGCGTGCGCGTCAACTCGATGTGGCCCAGGTCTTCCAACAGCCGGCTTCCAGAGCCCAGCACGACCGGCACCAGGTTGATCAGCAGCTCATCCAGCAGCCCGCCGCGCAGGAACTGCCGTCCTGTCTGGGCACCCATCACGATCACGTCCTTGTCGCCGGCCGCGTCCTGGGCGGCCTTCAGGGCAGCCTCGATGCCGTCGGTGATGAAGGTGAACGTCGCGCTCTTCATGACGAGTTCGTCGCGGGTCTGGTGGGTGAGCACGAAGGTCGGTGCAGGATAAGGGGTGTCCTGCCAGTGTGGCAGGCCGACGTCGAACGTGCGCCTGCCGACCACGACCGCGCCGACTGAAGCGGACATCGTAGCGAGGACCTCCTTGTCGCGCGGGTCGGGCTGGTCGGTGAACATCCACTCGTGCAGTCGCATGCCGCCCTTACCCATGGGATGCTCCGCACCGATGTCTGGACCCGCGACGAAGCCGTCCAACGACATGCTCTTGTACAGCACCACAGCACCCATGAGACCTCCTGAACGTTCGTCCTGGGGAGTTAGACCACCCGGCCTCCCGCAACTCATCGGCGCAGAGTGGGAGCGGACTCCGCAAGGTAAGTCCGGACGTGGCAAGGTTCGCGCGGACAGGACAGCTGCTGTCCCTTCCATGTGAGGTTGGCGGAAGGGACATGGGCTGAGCTGCGGCACGACACCTTGGTCCGAACGGTTTCACGTGGAGGCGTTCAGATCTTCTTGTCGATGAGAGCCCTGGTACTGTGCCTCGGGTGCTTGATCAAGGAAGTCACGTGGATTTCCAGAGCATCCAACGAGCGACCGGGGCGTTCCAAGAGCCGCTGACGGCTGAGGAGATCGTCGCGGTGTGTCGGCGGGCGTTCGGGCCGGGGACGCGAGTGGTCTCCGTCGTCGAGCTCGGCAACGGGATGTATAACACTACGTATCGCATCAACCTCGATGAGGGGCGTCCGGTCGTACTGCGGGTGGCGCCAGAGCCGGGGCGTCAGTTTCTCTCCGAGCGGGAACTGATGCGCAATGAGTACGCCAGCCTGCCGTACCTCACCTCGATTGCACCTCTCATGCCACGGGTCATGGCAGTGGATTTCACACATGAGGTGATCGGCCGAGACTGGATGATCCAAAGCCTGCTGGACGGGGTGCCCGCGCCGGAAGGCCTTCCCCATCACCCCCGGTCCAGCTGGCCCGATTTCTTCCGGCAGATCGGCGCCATCGCCCGGCAGGTGCATGCCATCCGAGGCCCCCATTTCGGCAGGATCGCTGGTCCCGGCCACGACACGTGGAGCCAGGCACTCATCACGGCCCTAGACCAGATCGCCGCCGCCCTTGACAGTGTCGGTCTGGACGCCGCCGATCTACGCCGTGTAGCTGGAGCCGCCGCCGAGCGACACGCTGTGCTCGACGAGGTCACGCAGCCCCGCATGCTCGCGGGCGATCTGTGGACTGTCAACATCATGCTCGCAGACGCCACGCCCGCACCCACGATCAGCGGTGTGCTGGACCTGGATCGCACCTGGTGGGGCGATCCTGCCGCCGACTGGACGATCCGGATGGCTCTGGCCAAACCGGGCACCGAGCGCGATGCTTTCTGGGACGCCTATGGCTCTTTGGAAGACTCTCCCTCGGCGAGATTCCGCTCGCGGATCTACCACGCTCGGCATATAGGTGAGGTTCGACTGGAGTGCCACCGGCTGGGCAACGTCGACGGGGTCCGACGCAGTTACGAGGATCTACGGACTGTCCTGACCGACTTGCACTGATCACCATTACTTCGAGCTGGCCGAGTCGGAATGCTCCACTCGCGGATGACGACCGGGTGGATCGTGACGTCGCAAGGTTCGCGCGGAACGGTCACACGGTGCCTCACTCGCCTCGAAGGGATGGTTCTCACTGTCGAGGCGTGCCATCGCGTTCCAGCCACCGTGCCCCGGGTGCCTCGACGCTGAAATGGTTGAATATGTGATTGAACCGTCGTACGGGTAAATCCGTTACGACGGGTAGCGGAGATGCGAGGGGGCCCACGTCTTCCGCGGTTGTTCCTGCGCCGGCGACGGCGCTGAAGATCGACTGCCACGGGGGTGGGTCCGTTGCTGGAGGTACGGAGCGCGGAGATCGAGCTATCTCTGCTGGCCGGAGAGCACGCCGTACACGTGGAGGGGGATTTCCAGGCGGGCCGCGAGCGGTTCGACGCCGCCTACCGCGAGGCCGCGCGGGTGGGTGACGGGCCGGGCATGGCGCGGGCGGCGCTCGGGCTGGGCGGGCTCTGGGTGCACGAGCACCGGACCGCGGCGGGCGGTGCGATGGTGCGGGTGCGCCAGAGCGAGGCGCTGGCCCTGATCGACCCGGGTTCGCCGCTGGGGTTACGGCTGCGGGCGCGGCTGGCCGCCGAGGACGACTACCGCAGCGGCGGCCACGCCGCCATCCTCACCCTGGTGGACGAGGCCAGGGACAGGGGGGATCCGGTGGCTCTGGCGGAGACGCTGAGCCTGGCCCACAACTGCGTCCTGGGCCCCGACCACGGCAGCCTGCGCTTGGAGCTCGCCCGGGAGCTGATCGGCGTGGCCTCCGGCACGGGCCGCCGCGTCGACCTGCTGATGGGCCTGCTGTGGTACGTCGTCGACCTGCTCCTGGCCGCCGATCCGCACGCCGAGCGCGCGCTGGTGGAGCTGCACGCCCTGTCGGCCGAGGACGGCCATCGGGGGATCGACTTCGTGCGCGGCGCGATCGAGGTGATGCTCGCCATCCGGGCCGGCCGCTTCGAGCAGGCCGAGGCCCTCGCGGCCGCGAGCACCGAGCGCGGCGCCGCCGCCGGCGACAATGACGCGATCGGCTGGTACGGCCTGCAGCTCGCGGCCATCCGCTGGTACCAGGGCCGGATCGGCGAACTGGTGCCGCTGCTGTCGGAACTGCTCACCTCGCCGACGCTCAGCGCCGTCGACGACTCCCCGTTCGCCCGCCTGGCCGTGGCCGCCGCCGGTGCCGGGGACCGGCGGCTGGCCGGGAGCATGCTGGCCCGGTTGCGCACCGGCGTCCTGGAGAACCCGGTGCGAACGAGCACCTGGCTGATGTCGATGTACGCCATCGCCGAGACGGCCGACCTGGTGGCCGACACGGACACCGCCGCCCGCGTCTACGACCTGCTCATCCCGTACGCGCGGCTGCCGGTGATGAGCAGCCCGGGCATCGCCTGCTTCGGCTCGGTGCAGCACAGCCTGGGCGTCGCCTCGATCACCGTGGGCGAGGCGGACCGGGCGGTCGGACATCTGCGCGCGGCCGTGCACCACAACCTGGCGCTGGGGCACTGGCCGGCCGTCGCGCTGTCCCGCTCGCGCCTCGGCCAGGCCCTCACACTGCGTGACGGCCCGCATGACGAGGCGGCGCGGCGCGAGCTGGCACTGGCCGGCCAGGAGGCGGTGGCGCTGGGCATGGCGCTGCCCACCGGGCCGGCGAGCGAGACGACCGGCCGGGTGGTCTGCCGCCGCCGCGGCCGGCACTGGCAGCTCGAACTCGGCGAACGGCGGGCGCTGGTCGAGCACAGCGTCGGCATGCGGCACCTGGCGACGCTGCTGGCCAATCCCGGGCAGGAGATCCCGGCCGCCGACCTGGCCGGCGGAGCCGGGGTGCCCGAAGGCCCGGTCTCGGCTCAGCCCGTGCTGGACGAGCCCGCGATCCGGGCCTACCGGCAGCGGCTGGCCCAGTTGGAGGCGGGGATCGAGGAGCTGGAGTCGGGCGGCGCGTACGAGCGGGCCGACGCGATGCGCGGCGAGCGCGACTGGCTGGTCGCCGAGCTGGCCGCGGCCACCGGTCTCGGCGGGCGGGCGCGCTCGTTCGCCGGCAGCGAGGAACGTGCCAGGATCGCCGTGGGCAAGGCCATCCGGCGGGCCCTCGACCGCGTGGCCAAGGCCGACCCGGTCATCGGCGACGAGCTGCGCCACGCCGTGCACACCGGCATGCGCTGCTCCTACCGTCCGTGCTCGTGACCGTTTATTTCCGTGACCGGCCGTGCTCGTGACCGGCCGGGTCCGTGGTTGCCGGTCCCGTGAGCGTACGGCGTTGCGATCGTACGGCGGCCGGGTCCGTGATCGTCAGCCCCGTGACCGTGCGGCGGCGGGTCCGTGATCGTCTGGTTGTGTGACCTACGATCGGAGGATGGCTGACGATCTGATTCCCGAGTCGTTGCGTGGGCGGATGGCCGATGACGAGGTGGTCTGGCTGACGACCGTGGCGGCCGATGGCACGCCGCAGCCGAAGCCGGTCTGGTTTCTGTGGGAGGGCGATGGCTCCGTGCTGACCTTCAGCCGGCCCGATGCCAAGCGACTCCGCCACGTCCGGGCCCGGCCCAGGGTCTCGCTCAACCTCAACAGCACGCCCAAGGGCGGTGAGGTGCTCGTACTGACCGGTGATGCCGAGATCCTGACCGGCAGCCCGGTCGACTTTCCCGCGTACATCGCGAAATATCGGTCGGAGATGGAGCGGATCGTCGGCAGCGTCGAGGAGTTCGACGGCGAATACTCCGTGCCCATGCGCATCACCGTGACCTCGGTCAGGAGCCTCTGACCACGACTGCCCTGGAGCGAACCCCAGCACGGGCCGGGGCCGCCGTTCAGGTGCTGGCCGGTGACCGTGCGGGTCGGGACGCCGCTCAGCCGTGCGCGTGACAGCGCGGGTCAGAGTCGGCCGTTGAGGCGGAGGACGGTGATGGCGTGGACGGTCGCGTGGCCGCGCCAGTCGAGGGCGCCGGCCGGTGAGATCTTGGCGTAGTCCACGACCCAGCCGCCGTCGTTTTGCTGCATCCCGGCCAGGCGGTCCAGCTCGGCGTCGATCACGTCCGGGGCGAACACCGCCCGCACGGGCCCGTCGGGGAACACGGAGAAGTCCAGTGGCCGCATCTTCTCGTCCGCCGTGCCGCCCGCGACGGGCATCATGCCGTCGGCGGGGATGAACCGGCCCAGCCGTCCGGCCAGGGCCGCCGTCTCGGGACGGGTGGCGTGCACGGCGTCCAGGAAGCGCATCGCGAAGGCCAGGACCATGGCGTGCGGCGTCTCGCCGATCGCCTCGATCGCGCCGAGGCAGTAGCGGGTGGCCCGCTCCAGCCACGGGTGCGCGGCGACCGCCGGGTCATGGGCGGCGACGCGCAGCGCGACGGCCGTGACGCAGGCGGTCATCTGCAGGGAGGAGGCCGAGGGGTCGGAGTCCGCCCACCAGGGGGCGTTGCCGGCGCTGGACGTGACCGGCAGCGCGAACGGCAGCCCTCCGTCGGGCAGGCTCACCGACTCCAGCCAGTCGCACAGGGCCGCGGCCTGCGGCGCGGTGGCCGGGGCGATGTCCTCGAAGACCTCGAAGGCGTGCAGCGCCGCTCCCGGCTGGCTCTCGGGCGAGCGCAGGTCGGGCTCCAGGCCCCATCCGTAGCCGCCGTCGCTGTTGCGGTAGGCGTCGACGGCCGCCAGAGCAGGGGTGGGATCGGCTCCGCCCCGCAGCAGGTGGAAGCGGTGCCGGTCGAGGATGCGGGCGTGGGTCGCCATGAAGTCGGCGGCCGCGTCGAGATCGAGTTCCATACGCTGATCGTGCCCCGGCCTCGCGACCGGAGTCTTGTACGTTCCGGCCGTCCCCCTTCGGAGGCCGTGCGGTGGCGGGCACGTGCCGCATTCGCGGCCACAGGTTCGCCGTGCGCGTGCTCGGCACGATCTGCGGCATTGCCGAGTGCTGAATGTCCCGATCTTGGGACATTGTCATGACACGATGACGAACTTTTCTGCCAGACACTAAGAAGTACAGACGTGTGCCGGGGCGCCCTTGCCAGTCCGTCCCGGCACACGCCTATCGCAGGCTCCTTCATGCGGGCCGCTCAGAGCCGGTTGAGCCCCACGACGTGCAGCACCGCACGGCCCTCCTCGTCGGAGGCGGCCAGGTCGACCTGCGCGTCGATGCCCCAGTCGCCGTCGCCCGCGGGGTCCTTGACGGTCTGGCGGACCTTCCACAGCCCGCTCTCCTCCTCGATGCGCAGCAGCGCGGGCCCCCGCGCGTCGGCGCCGGTGAGGATCTCCTCGTGCTCGTCGTAGTAGGCGTCGAGCGCCGCGCCCCAGTCGACGTCGGGCGCCAGCTCCTCCAGCTCGTTCTCCTTCTCCAGGGCGCAGAGCTCGATCAGCCGGAACATCGCGTTGCGCACCAGCACCCGGAAGGCCCGCGGGTTGGCGGTGACCGGGCGGACCTTGGCCTCCAGCTGTTCCTGCCGCTCCAGCGCCTCCTCCGGGTTGGCCAGCTTCTCCCACTCGTCGATCAGGGAGGAGTCGACCTGCCGCACCAGCTCGCCGAGCCACTCGATCAGGTCGACCAGGTCCTCGGTCTTCAGGTGCTCGGGCACCGTGCGCGACAGGGTGCGGTAGGCATCGGCCAGGTAGCGCAGCACCGTGCCCTCGGAGCGGGCCAGCTCGTAGAACTGGATGTAGTCGCCGAAGGTCATCGCCCGTTCGTACATGTCGCGCACCACGGACTTGGGGCTGACCGTGTAGTCGCCCACCCACGGATGCCCCCGCCGGTAGGTCTCGTAGGCGCCCAGGAGGAGGTCGTAGAGCGGCATCGGGTACATCACCTCGGCCAGCGCCTCCATGCGCTCTTCGTACTCGATGCCGTCGGCCTTCATCTGTGCCACGGCCTCGCCCTTGGCCTTCTTCAGCTGGGCCGACAGGATCTGGCGCGGGTCGTCGAGGATGGACTCGACGATCGACACCATGTCGAGCGCGTAGCCGGGCGCCTCGCGGTCGAGCAGCTCGAACGCGGCCAGCGCGAACGTCGACAGCGCCTGGTTGAGCGCGAAGTCCTCCTGCAGCTCGATGGTGAGCCTGGCCCGCCTGCCCTGCTCGTCGGGCTCCTTGAGCTGTTCCACGATGCCGCCGGCGAGCAGCGACCGGTAGATGGCGATGGCCTGGCTGATGTGCCGCCGCTGCCACTTGCGGTCCTCGTGGTTGTCGGTCAGCAGGTGCTTCATCGCCTGGAAGCAGTCGCCCGGCCGGTTGATCACCGCGAGCAGCATCGCGTTGCTCACCTTGAACCGGGAGTTGAGCGGCTCCGGCTCGGCGTTCTGCAGCTTCTCGAACGTGTCCTCGCTCCAGCCGACGAACCCCTCCGGCGGCTTCTTGCGGGCGTAGCCCCGGCGCCGCTTGGGGTCGTCGCCGATCTTGGCGAGCGCCTTGGCGTTCTCGATGTCGTGCTCGGGCGCCTGGCAGGCCACGTAGCCGATCGTGTCGAAGCCGGCCCGTCCGGCGCGCCCGGCGATCTGGTGGAACTCACGGGCCCGCAGGCGGCGCACCTTGTTGCCGTCGTACTTGGACAGCGCGGTGAACAGGACGGTGCGGATCGGCACGTTGACGCCGACGCCGAGCGTGTCGGTGCCGCAGATGACCTTGAGCAGCCCGGCCTGGGCCAGCCGTTCCACCAGCCGCCGGTATTTGGGCAGCATCCCGGCGTGGTGCACGCCGATGCCGTGGCGCACCAGCCGCGACAGGGCCCGGCCGAAGCGGGTGGTGAACCGGAAACCGCCGATCATCGCGGCGATCGCCTCTTTCTCGGCCTTCGTCGACATGTTGATCGACATCAGCGCCTGGGCCCGTTCCATCGCGGCGGCCTGCGTGAAGTGCACCACGTAGACGGGCGCCTGGCCGGTGCTGAGCATCTCCTCCAGCGACTCGTGCAGCGGGGTCATCCGGTAGGAGTAGATCAGCGGGACCGGCCGCTCGGCGTGCTTGACCACCGCCGTCGGCCGCCCGGTGCGCCTGGTCAGGTCGCTCTCGAACATCGAGACGTCGCCGAGCGTCGCCGACATCAGCACGAACTGCACATCGGGCAGCTCCAGCAGCGGCACCTGCCAGGCCCAGCCCCGATCGGGCTCGGCGTAGAAGTGGAACTCGTCCATCACCACCTGGCCGATGTCGGCGGCGGCGCCGTCGCGCAGCGCCACGTTGGCCAGGATCTCGGCGGTGCAGCAGATGATCGGCGCGCCCGGGTTGACGCTCGCGTCGCCGGTCATCATGCCGACGTTGTCGGTGCCGAACAGCGCGCACAGGTCGAAGAACTTCTCCGACACCAGCGCCTTGATCGGCGCGGTGTAGAAGGTGCGGAGGTCGCGGGTCAGTGCGGCGAAGTGGGCGCCGGCGGCGACCAGGCTCTTGCCTGATCCGGTGGGGGTCGCCAGGATCACGTTGCTCCCGGAGAGGACCTCGATCAGGGCCTCCTCCTGGGCGGGATAGAGCGTGAGCCCCCGTTCGGAGTTCCAGGCGACGAAGGCGTCGAAGATGGCGTCGGGCTCGGCGTCGATCTCTTCGGGCAGGCGGTCTATGAGAAGGCTCACCCCTCTATCCTGCCGAAGTCCGCGCCATGGTCGGACCGGCCGGGCTCGAACACCTCCCGCCGGACGGCGGGCACGGGCGGACCGGCCGCCCAGAACGCCCCCGCCGGACGGTGGTCAGGCCCGGGTTCGCGGGCCGGTGAGGAGCAGACCGCCCAGGATGGCCAGGATCGCCAGGAACGGGGCGCCGCCGGGCGCGAACCCCGCCACGGTCAGCGTCAGCAGCCCGCCGCCGACCAGCGCGGCCGAGGTGAGCGCCCCACGCCAGGTCGCCACCCCGTACGGCAGCGCGGGCGGCTCCTCGAAGCGCCGGAACCACCTCAGCAGCGGCCACATGACCAGGCACAGCGCCCCGAACCAGAGCGGCCACCCGGCGAACCAGCCGAGACCGCCGGGAGCCGGGGTGTCCAGCCCGAGGGCCACCACGACCACCCCCGTGACGGCGAACAGGGCGGGCATGTGCCACAGGTAGGCGGTCATGACGCGCGGCCCCGCCCAGGCGAGCAGCCGGCCGACCGGCAACCGCACGAGCCACGGCCGCAGCGTCACGGCCAGCCCGATCTGCCCGACCGCCACGGCCAGCATGGCCAGCGTCGGCGGGGCCATGTTCGACACCTCGGCGCCGGGCAGGCCGATCATGCTGCCCGGGTACGGCCCGGCCCACACCAGCAGCGCCGCGGCCCCGAACCCGCCGGCGGCCAGCGCCCAGGGATGGCTCAGCCGCCCGTCGGCGTACCGGAAACCGAGCTGGTGCACCGCGAGCCAGACGAACACGATGTTGAGGTAGCCCAGCGCGTCCAGTCCCGTCGAGAAGCGCAGCACGTCGGTCAGCACCGCGCCGGCCGTGAGGACCACCGGAACCCACGCGCCGTACCTGCGGTGCAGGCCCAGCAGCCAGGGGGTGGCGGTGACGGCGATCAGGTAGACGGCGAGAAACCACAGCAACTGGCCGGTCAGCCGGGCGCCCACGTCGAGTGGCTGCTCGGGCACGCCGAGCGAGGCCAGCACCTGGGGGAGCGGGATCCAGACCGCGGCCAGCGGCAGCAGCGGCCAGGCCAGCCGGCGCAGCCGGGTGAACAGCCACTGCGGCGCGCCGTGCGCCGCGCGGCCGAGGCTGATCGCGTTGGCCGCGCCGCCCGCGAAGAACACCAGCGGCATCACCTGGCTGATCCACGTGATCACCCACACGCCCGGCGCGGCCAGCGCGTTGCCCGTGCTCAGCCGGGCGCCGTCGAAGGACAGGACCGGGATCGTCCAGTGCTGCAGCACCACGAGCGCGATGGCGAAGACCCGCAGGAGGTCGAGGAACGGGTCCCTGGCCGCCGGCCGCGGGCGCGCCGGGCGGTCCGGTGCGACGGCGCCCGCGCGGGGGAGCGGACGGTCGAGCAGGACGGTCATTCGGGGGCCTCGATTTCCTCGTCAACGGGTCATCCAAGGCTCCCGCCGGGCCCGGCGCCGCACATTGCCGCGAGCCACCGTCTTCGGGTCGAGATCACACCACCGCGGCGGGTAGGGCTGGCCCTACCCTCGGACGCCTGCACACCGGGTCGCCCCCTGAACAGCGCCGACATAGCGTGTAGGCCATGCACTCCCTGAAGAGGCGTGTCCTGCTGGACACGCGCTACACGCTCGTGGGCTTCCCCACCGCCGTCATCGCTTTCGCGCTTCTGGTGGCCGGGTTCGCCGCGGGGGTCGGCACGGCGGTCGTCTGGATCGGGGTGCCGATCCTGGTCGGCACCCTCATGATCGCGCGGGGCTTCGCCGACGCGGAGCGCGCCTGGCTGGCCGACGTGCTGGAGCGCCCGCCCGTGCGCCCCCGCTACAAGCCCGCTCCCGCCGGAGCCGGCCGCTTCCGCCGGCTGGTCAACCCGCTGACCAGCGGGCAGTCGTGGCTCGACCTGCTCCACGGCCTGCTGAACTTCCCGATCTCGATCGTCTCGTTCGTGGTCACCGTGGTCTTCTGGGCGCTGCCCCTGGCCGGCCTGACCTACCCGATCTACGGCATCATCACCTCGCGCATCCCGGGCAACACGGAGCTGCCCGAACTCCTCGGCTTCGGCTCGGGCTACTGGACCAACATGATCTTCTACGTGAGCCTCGGGCTGGTGAGCGCGCTGCTCCTGCCGTTCATGGTGCGCGGCTCCGCGCTGTTGCGGGCCGGTCTCGGCCGCGCGCTGCTGACCGGCGTCGCCGAGTTGCACGAACGCATCGACGACCTGGCCGAGGGCCGGGCCGCCGCGGTAACCGCCGAGGCCAACGCGCTGCGCAAACTGGAGCGCGACATCCACGACGGCCCGCAGCAGCGCCTCGTCTCGCTCGCCATGGACCTGTCCCGGGCGCAGCGCCAGATGGGCAAGGACCCCCAGGCGGCCCAGGCCACGATCACCTCGGCCATCACGGCCACCCGGGAGACGCTGGACGAGTTGCGCGCCCTGTCGCGCGGCATCGCGCCGCCCATCCTGTCGGACCGCGGGCTCGCCCCCGCGCTCGCCGCGCTGGCCGGCCGCTGCACCGTCCCCGTCGACCTCGACGTGCAGGTCTCCGAGCGTTACCAGGCCAGTGTCGAGAACGCGGTCTACTACGTGGTCGCCGAGACGCTGACGAACGTCGCCAAGCACAGCCGTGCCACCGTCTGCACCGTCCAGCTGACCCGCACCGCCGACATCCTCATGCTGACGATCGGGGATGATGGGGTCGGCGGCGCACACGTCGCCAAGGGACACGGTCTCGCCGGCCTCGCCGACCGGCTCCGCGCGGTCGACGGGGAGTTCACGGTCCAGTCGCCGGACGGCGGGCCCACAGTGATCGTGGCGGAGGTGCCGTGCGCGTAGTCGTGGCCGATGATGCGGTTCTGATCAGGGAGGGCCTGGTCAGGCTGCTCGAAGAGTTCGGCTGCGAGGTGGTGGCGGCCGTCGGCGACGGCGACGGCCTCGTCTCGGCCGTGGCCGAGCACCGGCCGGACGTGTCGGTGGTGGACGTGCGGATGCCGCCGTCGTTCACCGACGAGGGGCTCCGGGCGGCGGTCGAGGCCCGGAGACGGGTGCCGGGCGCGCCCGTGCTCATCCTGTCGCAGTACGTCGAGGTCTCCTACGCCGACGACCTGCTGGCCGATGCCAGGGGCGCGGTGGGCTACCTGCTGAAGGACCGGGTGGTCGACGTCGACGAGTTCCTGGAGGGCCTGCGGCGGGTCGCCGCGGGCGGGACCGTGTTCGATCCGCAGGTGGTGTCCCAGTTGATGGTGCGCAGGCGCAGGGACGATCCGCTGGCCCAGCTGACCCCGCGCGAGCGGGAGGTGCTCGGGCTGATGGCCGAGGGCAGGTCCAACCCGGCCATCGGCAGGCAACTGGTGATCAGCGACGGGGCGGTGGAGAAGCACATCAGGAGCATCTTCAGCAAGCTCGGCCTCTACGCCGATGACAGCGACCAGCACCGGAGGGTCCTCGCCGTGCTGACCTACCTGCGTTCCTGACGCCTTCCGGGAACGTTCTCTGAACGCGCGTCAGGAGCCCTCAGGAACGTCCTCCTCGCGGGTCCGCCCCGGGATCGGTCCGCCCCGGAACGCCGGCCGGTCCGCGCGGTCGGCCCCGCGCGGACCTGGCCGCCCGGTGTCAGCCGAGCGCGTCGACCAGCTTCTTGCGCTGCTGGGCGCCCAGGCCGCCGAGACGGCGCTTCTCGTCGACGCCCGCCTCCTCCATCAGCGCGGTGGCCTTGGCGGGACCGACGCCCTTGACCGCGCGCAGGGCCTGCGAAACCTTGATCTTCTTGGCGATGTCGTCATCGCGCTCCAGCAACTGGGCGAAGGACAGCTCGCCGGCCTTGACCTTGGCGAGCAGGGCGGTGCGGGCCGCGCGCGCCTCGGCGGCCTTCTCCAGAGCCGCCTTGCGCTGCTCGGGGGTGAGAGTGGGAAGTGCCATCTCGGATCTCTCCTCGGGGATTGACGTTCGGGGATTCCTGTTACCCGTCGTGCAGGGGCTAATCATGGCGGATACCTGCCATTCCGCGTGCGGAAAGTCACCGCTCAGCGGGTGCGCCAGACTGAGGCGGCCGCTTCGGCGCACGCCACGTCCTGCGCGATGGTGCCTCCGCTGACCCCTACGCCGCCCATCACCCGTCCGCCCTCACCGCGGTCCGCCCACAGGGGGACGCCACCCCCGAAACACACGAAACGATCACCGGCCAGGCCGTAGAGCTCGCCGCCCGGGCGGGCCAGCTCCGCCAGGTCGGCGGTGGGCCTGCCGTGGGCCACCGAGGTGTAGGCCTTGCCTGGGGCCAGCACCGGCCCGGCGAGCTGCGACCCCTCCATACGCTGGAACGTCACCAGATGGCCGCCCGAGTCGACCACCGCCACGGAGATCAGCGCGCCTTCGCGTGCCGCCTGCTTCAACGCCGCCTCGCATACGCGGAGCGCCAGTTCAAGGTCCATGTGTTCTCTTCCCCTCAGATCCCTGCCGCCGCACCCACCGTCCGCCTCCATCCGTACCGCCGGGCGGGCGGCTCCGCAAGATCGTGTACGGTGCCGTCCGCCGACGACGTGCGGGTACTTTTCGCCCTCGCGCGTGGTATCCATCACATTTCGAATTCCGGGCGTGTCGCAGGGGTTTCTCAGGTGTGAAGCCGGCGCCAGGCCTCCACGCCCCGGACCGTCAGGAAGTCGTCGAAGACGGACTCCATGGCGCCGATCAAGGGACCGCGCCAGCCGAGGGCGGAGGCGGCCAGGCGCGGCGGCCGCTCGCGGCGGATCGTCATGAGACCGGTCTCGAACGGCTCCACGAGCGCGGGCAGGGCCCGCTCGTACAGGTCGGCGCCGAGTCCCGACAGCGTGACCACGTCCGGGTCGTGCGCGTTCGTCAGAGCGGCGATCCCCCGGCCGAGCGCGCGGGCGCAGGCGCGCACCGCCCGCAGCTCCGCGCTCGCGGCGGGGCCGTCCGTGGGGCCGTCCGTGGGATGGGTGGCCGGGGCCGTGCTGGTCGCGCGAGCGAGGATCTGTTCGGCCCGCGCGCGGCCCCTCCCGCCGCCGTAGGCGAGCCCGAGGTGGCGCAGCAGCGCGTTGGCCCCCACCTCCATCCCCCAGCAGCCGTGCGCCCCGCACATGCACGGCGCGTCACCGCCGGTGAGAGGCATGTGCCCGAACTCGGCGCCCATCCCGCCGGCGCCGCCCAGTGGCCGGCCGTCCACCACCAGCACCCCGCCGACGTCGAAGTCGACGTGCAGGTGCAGCCCCACGCGGGCGTCGCGCAGCAGGCCCCGGCGCGCCTCGGCCAGCCCCGCGAACGCCGTGTCGTTGCCCACCCGGGGCACCGTGGCGCCGAGCCCGAGCAGGGCCGGGACGTCCACCGAGCGCCAGCGCAGGTGCGCCACGTCGACCAGCCCTCCGGCGCGCACCGGGCCCGCCACGGCCACGCCCACGCCGACCACCCGGTGGCCGAGCCGCGCCAGGTGCGCCCGGAGCACCTCGCCCAGCGGGCCGAGGGCGTCCGCCGGGGTGCCGTCGTGGCCGGCGGTGCCGAGCACCGTCGCGTGGCCGCCCAGCTCGCAGGCCGCCACCTCCCAGCCGTCCTCGCGCAGGTCGACGGCCAGCGCGAGCGGGCCGTCCGGGTGCGGTCCCGGCACCTGGGTCGGGCGGCCCCGGCCGTGCTCGGCCGCGGGCGCCTCGTGCGCCAGCCGGTCGCCGGCCAGCTCGGCGGCCAGCACCGACGCGGTGCCCCTCGCCAGGCCGAGGTCGCGGGTCAGCTGCGAGCGGGTGCGCGTGGCGCCGCAGTCGTGCACGGCGCGCAGCAGCCGGACCCGGTTGTGCGCCCGCAGTTCGACGCTGGTGGTGGCACCGCTCATTGTGTACGCCTCATGTGACTCATTATGCTCTAGCCATGAACATAAGTCTCGCGGACGCCCGGCGCGCCCGCATCGGAGTGTTCGGCTACTTCTTCCTCGCGGGGTTCGTGATGGGGTTGTGGGCCTCGGGCCTGCCCTCGCTCGACGAGCGGCTGGACCTGGGCGCCGGCCGGCTCGGCAGCGTGCTGCTGCTGATCTCGGCCGGCGCGCTGGTGTCGATGCTGGTGGCCGGGCCGCTGGTGGACAGGTGGTCGAGCAGGGTCGTGTGCTGGGTCGGCGGACCCCTGTCGGCCGTGGTGCTGCTCGGCCCCGCGCTCGCGCCGTCCTACCCGGCGCTGGCGAGTCTGGCCGTGCTCTTCGGCCTCGGGCTGGGCGTGACCGAAGTCGCCATGAACGCCCACTCCGTCGAGGTCGAACGCGCCTACGCGCGGCCGATCATCTCGGCCTTCCACGGGACGTGGAGCCTCGGCGGCGCGGCGGGCGGCGCGCTGACCGCCGTCGTGCTGCGCGCCGACCTGGACGCGCAGACGCTGCTCATAGCGGCCGCGATCGTGGTGCCGTTCCTGTACGCGCCGCTGGCCCTGCTGTTGCTGCCCGCGCCGCCCGCGCCACCCGCGCACCCCGGGCCGGGAACGGACGCCGCCGGCGGGGGCGCCGGAGGCGGACTGCGCTGGGGACTGATCGCGCTGCTCGGGGTGGCCGCGTTCGCCGGGCACCTGAGCGAGGGAGCGGCCATCGACTGGGCCGCCCTGCACGCCCGCTGGGTCCTCGACACCGACGCCGCCGCCGCGCCACTCGCCTACACGGTCTTCGCCGTGGCCATGACGACCATCCGGCTGCTCGGCGACCCCATCCGGGCCCGGCTCGGCTCCGTGAACACGATCCGGCTCGCCGGGATCATCGCCACCTGCGGATACGCCCTCGTGCTGGCCGCGCCGCTGACCGGCACCTCCCTGCGCGTCGTTTGCGCCTGGGCCGGCTGGGCGCTGGCCGGCGTCGGGCTGGCCACGGTGGTGCCGGTCATCTTCAGCGCCGTCGGCGCGGCCGGCGGGCGGGTCGGCCGGGCACTGTCCCTGGTGACCGCCTTCGGCTACAGCGGGCTGCTGGTCGGGCCCGCGCTGCTCGGCTACATCGCGGAGGCGTCCTCGCTTCCTGTCGCCCTGATCGTGCCCGCCGTCCTCGCCGCCGTCGTCGCCCTTACGGGGGTCCCGGCCATCCGCGCCCTGCCCGCCGCCTCCCGGACGCCGGTGGCGGCCGACGCGTCCGCCGGAGACTGACACGAGGCCCGCCCGGCTCACGAGACCCGGCCGCCTCGTCCCAGCCTGTCGCACCGGACCGCCTGCGGACAGGTCACGGGTCTCGTCCCGGCCGTCCGGGGCGGTCGCGTGGTCAGGCGGGGACGTGGTTGCGCAGGGCCAGGTCCGCCGGGTACGGCGCGAAGTAGCTCTGGTCGAGGACGTAACCGCTGTCCTCGCCGCGGGCGTGGTGGCGCAGGAGCGTCGCTGGGACGCTCAGCGGCACCAGGCCCGCCTGGTAGGAGGCGATGACCTCCACCAGGTCGGCCCGCTGGACGGGATCGACGCTGATCATGCCGAGGCAGTGGTGGAGGACGTTGACGTTGCGGCCGACGCCGGCCTTCCTGGCCAGCGCCATGCGGAACACCCTGGCGTAGTCGGCGGCCAGCCGGTCACGCGACCAGACGCCCGCCTGGGCGACCACCTGCCCGGCCAGGCGGTAGGTGGCGGGATCGTGGGCGAGGATCTGCATCTTGTGCCGGGCGTGGAAGGCGACCAGGTCGCGCGGGCGCCAGTCGGAGGTCAGGAGCTCGCGCAGCCTGGCGTGGGCGAAGATCCGTTCCACGAACGTCTCGCGGAGCAGCGCGTCGTGCAGCCGCCCCTCGTCCTCGACCGGCAGCAGCGGGTCGGACGAGATGACGACCCCGGCGTAGACGCCCCGGCCGCGCCGGTCGGCCGGCGGGCCGGACTCCCGGTGCACGGGGATGCCGTGGATGCCGCAGCTCGGGCTCTTGGCCTTGAACACGTACCCGTCCACGTCGAGCGCGGCGGCCCGGGCGCGGGCCAGGGCGGTCATCCGGTCGGTGAGGTCCACGCGGGTCTTGCGGGTCATGAGGCGCGGCCCGTCATCGGAGCTCTCCAGGCGGAGCGTCTCGCGCGGGGTGCCGAGCCCGGCTTCCATCTCCGGGCAGATCGGCACCCAGTCGACGTGCGGGCCGAGGGCGCCGGTCAGGAACCGGTCCCGGCTGTGGCCGCCGTTGAACCGTACCGGCTCGCCGAGCAGGCAGCCCGAGACGGCCACCCTGGGCCTGGTCATGGCGGGGCGCGCGTCCATCGCCGCCTCCTCCGCATAGATAAGTTCGTCAAAACTTATTCGTATCCGAGGGAGGGGCGCGACGGCAACCAAGGGCGGGGAGATCGTGGGCGCGGCGCCCCGGCCGGTCACACCCGCGCGGCCGGCTCGCCAGGGCGCGGCTCGGCCGCGGACGCGGCGGCGGCCAGGTTACGGGACATCCGGCCGAAGATCAGCTCGTGGAAGGGCGAGATCGTCCACCAGTAGAGGTGGCCCAGCAGCCCGCGCGGATGGAAGATCGCCCGCTGGTGATAGACGGTGCGGCCGTGCTCGCGTGACACGCTCAGCTCCAGCCAGGCCAGGCCGGGCAGCCGCATCTCGGCCCGCAGCCGCAGCAGGTGGCCGCGCTCGACCTCCTCCACCCGCCAGAAGTCGAGCGCGTCGCCCACCCTGAGCCGCGCCGGATCGCGGCGGCCCCGGCGCAGCCCCACCCCGCCGAGCACGCGGTCGATCGCTCCGCGCAGGTGCCAGGCGACGGGCAGGGAGTACCAGCCGTTCTCGCCGCCGATGCCCTCGATCATCCGCCAGAGCGTGGCCGGGTCGGCGTCGACGATCTGGGTACGCCGGTCGACGTAGAGGCTGCCGCCCGTCCAGTGGGGGTCGGTGGGCAGCGGGTCGCTGGGCGCGCCCGGAGTGGAGGCCGAGGTCCAGCGCGTCGCCACGTCGGCCTCCTTGATCTTCTTCAGTGCCAGCTCCACGGCCCGGGGGAAGCCGGTCAGGCCCTCCGGCGGATCGGGGACGTAGCGGGCGATGTCGTGTTCGCGGCACACGGTCTCGTTGCGCAGGGACTCCACCAGCGGGCGGGCGATGCCGGCCGGCACCGGCGTGATCAGGCCCACCCAGTGGGCGGACAGCCACGGGCTGAGCAGCGGCACCGGAATGATCAGCCGTGGCGGCAGGCCCGCCACGGCGGCGTACCCGCGCATCATGTCGGCGTAGGTCAGCACGTCGGGGCCGCCGATGTCGAAGGCGCGGTCGACGCGGTCCGGCACGGACGCCCAGGCGACCAGGTAGCGCAGCACGTCGCGCACCGCGATGGGCTGCGTCCGGGTGCGCACCCAGCGCGGCGTCGTCATCACCGGGAGCCGCTCGGTCAGGTAGCGCAGCATCTCGAAGGAGGCCGACCCGGATCCGATGATCACCGCGGCGCGCAGCACCACGGCGGGGACTCCGGAGGCCAGCAGGGTGTCGGCCACCTCGGCGCGCGAGCGCATGTGCGGCGACAGGGCCTCGCCTGAGGCGAGCCCGCCCAGGTAGACGATCCTGCGCACGCCGGCCGCCCGCGCCGCCGCGGCGAACACACCGGCCGCCTGCCGGTCGGCGGCGGCGAAGTCCCGGCGCGCGCCCATGGTGTGGATCAGGTAGTAGGCCACCTCGATCCCGTCCAGCGCCCGCCGGGTCGCCTCCTGGTCGAGCGCGTCGGCTTCGGCGAGCTCGACGCGCTCGGCCCACGGCAGGTCGCGCAGCTTGCGGGTGGCGCGCACCATGCACCGCACCTGATGACCGGCGGCCAGCAGCTCGGGCGCCAGCCGCCCGCCGATGTAGCCGGTCGCTCCCGTGACAAGACATCGAGCCATCGTCGGACCACCTCCTCCCCGGCCCTCTACCCTGACCTGGCGTTATGCGATCGTGACTTGACCTCGCTCTCGGCTCCCGGTTTCATGTCCGAAACACGGTAAACGTTTACAGCAATGCGCTCGAAACGGTTGCGGCCACGGGAGGACAGCTTTGGGCGAGGGACCCACGATCACCACGATCGCCGAGCGCGCGGGCGTCTCCATCGCCTCGGTCTCGCGCGTGCTGAACGGACTGCCGACCCGGCAGGAGACCGAGCGCAAGGTGCTGGCCGCGGCCGAGGAGCTCGGCTACGTGCGCAACGCCGTGGCCAGGTCGCTCAAGTCGCGCCGCACCCACCAGGTCGCGTTCGCCATGGCCGACGTCGGCAACCCGGCCTACCTGGCCATGCTGCGTGAGATCCAGCCGGTGCTCAAGGCGGCCGGCTACCGGCTCGTGCTGCACTCCACCGACGCCGTCGTGGCCGACGAGATCGACGTGCTGCACAGCCTCGGCGAGCGCTACGTGGACGGGCTCATCATGGTGCCGCTGCGGGTCACCGAGGCGCACCTGACGATGCTCGCCACCGCCCGCGCCCCTGTGGTGATCATCGGTTCGGTGCCCGAGGACACGCCCGTCGACAACGTGCGCGCCGACTCGCGCACCGGGGTCAGGCTGGCCCTCGACCACCTGCACGCGCTCGGCCGCCGCCGCATCGGGCTGGTCAACGGCCCGCTCGACACCGTGCCGGGCGCGGCCCGCGGCGCGGCCTACCGGGAGGCGCTCGGCGCGCTCGGCCTGCCGTACGACGAGGAGCTGGTGGAGATCGGCGACTTCTACCGCGCGGAGGGGGGCCGCGCGGTGGCGGCGCTGCTCGACCGGGTGCCCGACGTCGACGCGCTGATGTGCGCCAACGACCTGATCGCGCTCGGCGCGCTCGACGTGCTGCGCGCGGCCGGCCGGCGGGTGCCGCAGGACGTGGCGGTGGTCGGGATGGACGACACCGACCTGGCCGCCGCCTCCTGGCCGTCGCTCAGCAGCGTCTCCCTGGGCTCCGCCGAACGTGGCCGGGCCGCGGCCGAGCTGCTCCTCGACCGGTTGCAGTACGGCGAGCGCGAGCCCCGTCTGGTCACGGTGCCGCCCCACCTCGTGGTGCGCGCCTCCAGCGGCCGGGCGGGCGCGGAGGAGCCGGAGGGGAACACCTCGTGACGGCGACCATGACGCGACCCGCGCCGCCCCGGCGGCAGACCGGGCGCGGCGGCGGCTCGCGGCAGAGCCGCGAGATGTGGATGCTCATGCTGCCCGCGCTGGTGCCGGTCCTGCTGTTCAGCGTCGGCCCCCTCCTGTACGGCATCGGCCTGGCGTTCACCGACGCGGAGGCCGGCCGCAACCACGTCACGAGCTTCGTCGGCCTGGCCAACTTCGGCGACCTGCTGGCCGACGACGAGTTCTGGTCGTCGATCAGGGTCGGCCTGATCTGGGCCGTGTCCGTGACCGTGCTGCAGTTTCTCGCCTCGCTGGGCCTGGCGCTGCTGCTCAACCAGAAGCTGTGGTTCAGGGGCCTGGCCCGGGTGCTGGCCGTGGTGCCGTGGGCGATGCCGCCCGTGGTCATCGGCCTGATGTGGCGCCTGGTCTACCACCCCGACGCGGGGATCGTGAACAGCACGCTCGGCACCGACATCAACTGGCTCGCCGACTTCACCTGGGCCTTGCCCGCCATCATCGTCATGGGCATCTGGAGCGGCATGCCGCAGACCACCGTGGTGCTGCTGGCCGGCCTGCAGGGCGTGCCCAAGGAGCTGTACGAGGCGGTCGAGGTCGACGGCGCGGGCAGCTGGCGCAGGTTCTGGAACATCACGCTGCCCCAGCTGCGCCCCATCATCGTCACCATCACCTCGCTCGACTTCGTGTGGAACGTCAACCAGTTCAGCCTGGTCTACGTGCTCACCCAGGGCGGCCCCGGCGGCCGGACCCGGCTGCCCATGCTCTTCGCCTACGAGGAGGCGTTCCGCTACGGCTTCTTCGGCTACGCGGCGACCCTCGGACTGACCATCGTGATCGTCGTGCTCGCCCTGCTCGGGTTCTACCTGTGGCGGCAGCTGCGGGAGGTTTCGTGAGAAGGGTCCCGCAGTACGCCGCGCTGCTGGCGTACCTCGTCTTCCTGGCGTTCCCGCTGGTCTGGCTGCTGTCCACGGCGCTGAAGACGCCGCAGGAGATGGCCGCGCTCGACCCTGCCTGGATCCCGCACGATCCCACGCTCGCCAACTTCGGCGACGCGTTCGGCGAGCAGGACCTCGTGGGCGCGGGCGCGCGCAGCCTGGTCGTGGCCCTGGCCAGTTCGCTGCTGACGGTCGCCGTGGCGTTGCCCGCGGCCTACGCGCTGGCCCGCTATCGAGGGCTGCTCAAGCAGGTCGCGCTCGGCTGGGTGCTGGTCAGCCAGGTCTTCCCGTTCATCCTGATCATCATCCCGCTGTTCATGGTGCTGCGGCGGCTCGACCTGGTGAACACCCTGACCGGGCTCGTGGTGGTGCACGTGACGTTCACGCTGCCGTTCGCGCTGTGGATGCTGCAGGGCTACGTGCGGTCGGTGCCGCGCGAGCTGGAGGAGGCCGCGGCCGTGGACGGCGCGGGCCGGATCCGCTCGATCGTCAGCGTCGTCGCGCCGCTCCTCGCGCCCGGAGTGGTGGCCACACTGCTGTTCTCGTTCATCTCGTCGTGGAACGAGTTCCTCTTCGCACTCGTGGTCCTCAAGGACCCCGAGGTGATGACACTTCCGCTCACGCTGGTGAGGTTCACCGGCCCCGAGGGGGTGTCCAGGCTCGGCCCGCTCGCCGCGGCGTCGCTCATGGCGACGATCCCGAGCCTGATCTTCTTCGCGATCATCCAGCGACGGCTGAGGTCCGGTCTGATGGCCGGCGCTGTCAAGGGCTAGGAGGCTCTCATGCGTATGAAGTCCGCGTTGGCGGCAGCCGCGATCGTGGCGCTGACCGCCGCGTGCGGTGGGGGAGGTGCGGAGCAGGAGCCCTCCTCGGGCGAGCCGGTCAAGCTCGACTTCCTGAGCCTCGCCTGGCAGAAGGAGTCGGTGGAGGCCAACAAGCAGCTCGTCGAGGAGTGGAACAAGGCCAACCCGGGCATCCAGGTCACCTACGTCCAGGGCAGCTGGGACACCGTCAACGACCAGCTCGTCACGTCGTTCGAGGGCGGCGACGCGCCGGACGTCATCCACGATGACTCGCCCGCCCTGTCCGGGTTCGCCGCCAAGGGCTACCTGCTGGACCTGAAGGAGAAGGTGCCCGCCGAGCTGAAGAGCGACATCCCGCAGCCCGCCTGGGACACCGTCACCTTCGACGACGGCAAGGGCGGCGAGGGGGTGTTCGGCGTGCCGTTCCTGCAGGAGTCGCAGGTCATCATCGCCAACAAGAAGCTGCTCGACGCGGCCAAGGTGCGCATCCCCACCTCCGAGGAGCCGTGGACGTGGGACGAGTTCGCCGACATCAGCAAGAAGCTCACCAAGGGCGACACGCACGGCGTGGCCTGGCCGATGAAGTCGCCGGTCAACAAGACGCTCAACCTGGCGCTCAACTTCGGCGGCACCTTCTTCCAGACCACCGGCGGCAAGACCACGGTCAAGGTCGGCGCCGAGGAGAAGGAGGTCCTCCAGCGCATCCACGACCAGCTCTACAAGGACAAGTCGGCCGACACCGCGGCGCTCGGCATGGGCACCGCCGACCCGCTGCCCGGCTTCTTCGCCGACAAGTACGCGATGCTGCCCGTCGGCGTCTTCCTGCGTCAGCAGGTCGCCGAGCAGGCGCCCGACGGCTTCGAGTGGGTGACGCTCCCGCCGCTCAAGGGCGTCAGCGCCGAGCAGGGCGCGGTCTCGCAGACCCTGTCGGTCGCCGCCGACAGCAAGCACCCGGACGAGGCCGTCACGTTCATCTCGTTCTTCCTGAACGGCCCCAACCAGGCCAAGCTCGCCAAGGGTGACTGGCTGCTGCCGACCTCGGTCAAGGCCGCCTCCGACCCGGTCATCACCACCGAGGAGAACGGCTGGGACGTGGCCACCGCCTCGGGCAAGAACCTCGTGGTGGCGCCGTTCCTCAAGGTGAACGGGTTCGACGAGTGGAAGAGCAAGGTGGCGACGCCGGTGCTGCAGGAGTTCTACGGCAACAAGATCACCATCGACGAGGCGGCCAAGAGGCTTGTCGACGACGGCAACAAGGTGCTGGAGCGGTACCAGCGGTGACCTTTCGCGACAGAGCCCGGGGGTGTCTGCTCGGCCTGGCGGCCGGCGACGCCCTCGGGGCGCCCGCGGAGAACCTCTCTCCCGCCGAGATCCGCCGGCGGTGGGGACGGCTCACCGAGATCGAGGGCGGCGGCACCGACGACACCGAATACGCCATCTTCGCCGCCTCCCTGCTGGTGCGGCACGGGCACGCGCTGACCCCGGCCGACGTGGCCGCCGCCTACCGGGCGCAGATCCTCCCGCTGGTGACGGGGCCGATGCGCGGGGCCGGCTTCTCCGAGCTCGGCACCGTCGAGGCGCTGCGCCGGGGGCTGGAGCCGCCGCTGACCGGGCGGGCGCACCTGCACGGCTGGTCGGACGGCCTGGCCATGCGCGCCGCGCCGTACGGGGTGTTCTGCCCGGGCGATCCGGCCGAGGCGGCGCGGCTGGCCGAGCAGGACGGGCGGGTGAGCCAGTCGGACGAGGGCATTCTCGGTGGCCGCGCGGTCGCGGGGGCCGTGGCCGCCGCCATGTCCGGGGCCTCACCACGGGAGACGGTGCGCGCCGCGCTGTCGGTGCTGCCCGCCGACTCCTGGACCGCCCGGAACATCACGCGGGTGTGCGAGGTGCTCGACCGGCCACCCACCGCCGGCCCCGGTGCGGCGCCGCCCTGCGAGCCGGGGGCGGCGGCACAGGACGCGCTGGTCGAGGCGTTGCACGCGGCAGTCGTGGTCAGGCACTATCCCTGGACGGACCTGGCCCCCGAGGCGGTGGCGCTCGCGCTGGCCGCCTACCTGGTGGGCGAGGGCGAGGTGGAGGCGTCCGTGACGTTCGGCGTCGGGCTGGGGCGGGACGCCGACACCATCGGCGCCATCGCGGGCGCCGTCGCCGGAGCGGGCCAGGGCGAGCGCGGCGTGCCCGAGCGGTGGGCCCGCCGGGTCGGGCCCGCGACCGGAAAGTGCCTGCCCGTGGTGGCGGGCAGGCACGTGCTCGACGTCGCCGACGAACTGGCCGCCCTCCTGCCGGCGGGCCCGGCGGATCCGGTGGTCCCGGTGGTCCCGGTGGTCCCGGTGGTCCCGGTGGTCCCGGTGGTCCCGGTGGTCCCGGGGGATCCGGGGGATCCGGCGGCTCAGGTGGACGCGGGCGGGCCGGGGGATCTGGCGGACGAAACGGCCGATGGGCCAAGGGGAGGGCGGTAGAGCATGTCGGGGGACAGGATCAGGGGGGCCTTTCTCGGGCTGGCCGTGGGCGACGCGGCCGGCTGGCCCGCCGCCAGGCACCGGGCGGCCCTGCACGCGCCGTGGAGCAGGCGGCTGCACCGCGAGCTCGACGCGTTCGCCGAGGAGCACCGGGTCACCACGCTGCCGGTGCCGTTCGCGCTCAACCAGCCGGTCGCGCCGCTGGCCGTCGGCCCGTCCGACGACGCCGAATGGCTAGCCTGGACGCTGCTCACCATCGACGAGCCGCGCGCCGGGGCGTTCCGCGCGCTCGGCCCGGACACCCGGGCCCGCATCTCGGTCGCGACCGCGATCGACAATCTGGCCCGGGGCGTCGAGCCGCCCGCCAGCGGGCACGACAACCCGCACCACTTCGACGACGCCGCGGCCGTCAGGGCGGTCGCCTTCGGCGCGCTCGGCCGTGACCCCTTCGAGGACGCCCGGGTCACCAACGCCGGCGACGGGCTGCTCGGGGCTCGGGCCATGGCGCTGGCCGTGGCCGAGGCGGTCGCGTCGGGCTCGGCGGCCGAGGCCGTCCGGGCGGCGCTGACCGTACTGCCCGGTGACACCGCCATCGGCCACAACGCGCGGCTCGCGCTGGAGGTGGCCCGCGCGGCGGGGGACCCGTTCGCCGCCGTGCCCGCGCTCGACGCGGCCCTGCTCGACCACGTCTACAGCTACGCGGTGGGCGCGGCGCAGACGGTGCCCGTCGCGCTGGCGCTGGCCGAGGTGTCGGGCGGCGCGCTCGACCGGGCGGTGCCGGCCGCCGCGTGCCTGGCCGCCCTGGCAGACTCGGCCCCCGCTCTCACCGGAGCACTGGCCGGCGCGTGTGGCGGGCTCGCCGCGATCCCGGAGGGGTGGATCGCGTCGGCCCGTACGCTGGCCGGCTGCTGCGTGCCGGCGCTGTCGGGGAAGGATCTGATGGAACTCACGGAGGAATTCGCTTGACCTCCTCCCCCTCGTGAACGAGGGGGATTCCCACGGTCGCCCGTGAGGGTTTCCTGTTTCACCGCCGATCGCCCGCCAGGAAGGAGGACTTCCCTTGAGGTCTTACATCGGCTCCACAGGCGTTTCAGCTCTCCGCCAGCCCGGCGGCGAGGATGTTCTTGGCCGCGTTCACGTCCCGGTCATGAGATGCGCCGCAGGCGCACACCCAGGTCCGGACGTTCAGCGGCATGGACGGCTGGAGTGTCCCGCACGCCGAGCACAGCCTGGAGGAGGGGAACCAGCGGTCCACCACGACGAGTCGTCGCCCGTACCAGCGGCTCTTGTACTCCAGCATGCCGCGCAGCTCCCGCCAGGACGCGTCCGAGATGGCGCGCGCCAGGCTGCGGTTGCGGATCATGTTGCGGACGGTCAGGTCTTCCACGGCGATCACTTGAGTTTCGCGAACAAGCCGTGTAGTGACCTTGTGCAGGAAGTCGCGTCTGCGGTCGGCGATCCGCGCGTGCACGCGGGCCACCTTCAGCCGGGCCTTGACCCGGTTGGCCGAGCCCTTCTCCTTTCGGGCCAGCGCCCGCTGAGCACGGGCCAGCCTGCGCCGGTCGGCCCGCTCATGACGCGGGTTGGCGATCTTCTCGCCGGTCGACAGCGTTACCAGAGCGGTGATCCCCGCGTCCACCCCCACCACCTGCGTGACCGGGGGCAGCGGGGCGATCTTCTCCTCCACCAGGATGGACACGAACCACCGACCGGCCGCGTCCCTGCTCACGGTTACCGTGGACGGCTCCGCACCCTCAGGCAAGGGCCGCGACCACACGATGTCCAGCGGCGCGTCCATCTTCGCCAACGTCAACCGGCCGTCGCGCCAGCGGAACGCCGAACGGGTGTATTCGGCGCTCAGCCGCGACTTCTTACGGGACTTGAACACCGGATACCTGGCCCGTTTGGCGAAGAAACCGGCGAACGCCGCCTGCAGGTGGCGCAACGCCTGCTGCAACGGGACACACGGCACCTCACCCAGAAAGCTCAGCTCCGCAGAGCGCTTCCACGCCGTCAGCAGCGCCGAAGACTCCGCATAGGAGACGCCGCGGCCTTCCAGCCGATAGGCCCGGGTGCGCTCCTCCAGCGCCTTGTTGTAGACCAGGCGGACGCAGCCGAACGTCCGGGCAAGCTCCGCTGCCTGCTCGGGGGTCGGGTGGAAGCGGTACTTGTAGGCCCGCTTCACGATCTGCGCCACGCCGCGCACCTTACCGCAAGATCCGCCAAATCTCGGACACGTGTTCGAATTGACGGCATTGTTCCGGCTTTCCTCCCCGCCCTGAAGGACGGGGTCTCCAGCCTTGAGGAGATTCGCATGACGCCACTTGAAGACCAGCCTGCCGACCTGCTCGCGAGCAAGGCCACAGGTTGCGTGGCGGGGGCGGCGGTCGGTGACGCGCTGGGCGGCGCGACCGAGGGCTGGACTCCCGAACAGATCGTGAAGAGGTACGGCGGCCAGGTCCAGGGCATTGTGCCCCCGTACAACGAGGACTGGCGCAACGCCCGGCCCATCGCGCCCTATCACAAGGGCGACGGCCACATCACCGACGACACCCTGATGACGCACGCGCTGATCCGCGTCTACGAGAAGGTCCAGGGACACCTCGGGGCCTACGCGATGGCCGACCACCTGGTGCCGGAGCTGATGGGGGAGCGGCGGTGGATCCCCGAGCTGGAGACCGAGGCACTGCCGCTGCACAGGATCTTCCTGGCCGAGAAGTGGATCGTGGCCCGGCTGCACTACGGCCACGTGGACCCCCGCGAGGCCGGCGTCGGAAATATCGTGAACTGCGGTGCGGCGATGTACATGGCGCCCGTCGGCGTCGTGAACGCCGCCGCCCCCGACGCCGCCTACGCCGAGGCCGTCGACCTGGCCGGCGCCCACCAGTCGAGCTACGGCAGGGAGGCGGCCGGGGTGATGGCCGCCGCCGTCGCCGAGGCCATGCGGCCGGGCGCGACCGTCGACTCGGTGGTCACGACCTGCCTGCGGCTGGCCAAGGACGGCACCCGGGCCGCCATCGACGCCGTCTGCGAGACCGCGCGCGGCCTCGGCCACTGGGACGGCTCGTTCGCGGCGCTCCGGGCGGCCGTCCGGCCCTACGACACGGTCGCCGACACCTACCGCGACCAGGGCCTCGGCGCGCGGCGGCCGAGCCGCGTGCACAGCATCGAGGAGCTGCCGCTGGCGCTCGCCTTCCTCGTCGTGGCCAAGGGCGACTTCCGGGAGACGGTGCTCGGCGGCGTCAACTACGGCCGTGACGCCGACTCGATCGCCTCCATGGGCGGCGCCATCGCGGGCGCGCTCGGCGGGCTCGCCGCCGTTCCGGCCGAGTGGCTGGAGAGGGTCGCCGAGGCCAGCCGCATCGACCTGCTGGCGCCCGGCCGCGCCATCGCCCAGGTGGCGCGCCGCGTCCACGCCGACGACCGCGCCCGCCGCCACGTCCACGAGTCCGCCTTCGCCACCCTCCTCACGGACGGCCCCCGATGACCACTGCCCGCCCGCCACGCCCGCTACCACCCGCTTCGGGCACGATGCCCGCTCCGCGTCCTGTGGTGGTGGGTTCGGGTGCGTTGCCTGCTCCGCGTTCGGCGGTGGTCGCGTGGCGACCCGTGGTGCTCGGTTCGGGTACGGCGGGGCGCGCGTGATTCGGCTCACCTGGGTGCAGCCCGAGGACCTGGTCGGGCACGAGCTGCGGCAGGCCGCCGAGGACGGCAGGGACGTGCGTGACGTCGCCGCCCGATGGCACGCGGCCGGCGGTCACGACGCCCCGCCGCGCGCCGGCGCCTCCGAGCCCGGCGCGTCGAGGTTGCGGCCGCTGGCCGAGCGGCTGCTCGACGAGCTGGCCGCGATCCCGTCGCCGCTCGACGAGCCGACCGACCTGGCCGCCATCATCGCCGCCACACCTTCCTGGCCCGCAGCCCACGACCGGGTTCCGGGCGGGCGGCGGGCCGACCCCGCGCGGGTGCTGGGCGCCTGGCAGGGCAGGGTCGCCGGGTGCGTCCTGGGCAAGCCCGTGGAGAAGATCCCGCGCGAGGGGATCAGAGCGATCGCCGAGGCGACCGGCAACTGGCCCATCCGGGGCTGGTTCACCGCCAGGGGCCTGCCGCCGGAGATCGCCGAACGGTGGCCGTGGAACCGGCGCAGCGCCGTCAACTCGCTGGCCGAGAACATCGACGGTATCCCCGAGGACGACGACCTCAACTACCCGCTGCTCGCCCTGTCGGTCCTGGAGCGCCACGGCCGCGCCTTCACCACCGACGACGTGGCCAGGCTGTGGCTCGACGAACTGCCCGCGGGCCGTACGTTCACCGCGGAGCGCGTCGCGTACCGCAATCTGCTGGCCGGCGTGGAGCCCCCGGAGACGGCCACGCTCCGCAACCCGTTCCGCGAGTGGATCGGCGCGATGATCAGGACCGACGTGTACGGCTGGATCAACCCGGGCGACCCCGCCACCGCGGCCGAGTACGCCTGGCGGGACGCCCGGCTCACGCACACGGCGAACGGCGTCTACGGCGCGATGTTCGCCGCCGCCATGTGCGCGCAGTCGCTCGTCGCGACCTCGGTGGAGGAGGTGGTGAGCGCCGGGCTGTCGGTCGTCCCGCCGGGCTCGCGGCTGCACCAGGCCGTACGTCAGGCGGTCGAGGACGCCTCGCGGGAGAGCGACTTCGAGAGGGTCGTCGACCGGCTGCACGAGCGGCACGGCGGCCTGCACTGGGTGCACACGGTCAACAACGCCGCCCTCGTCGCCGCCGCCCTGGTCCACGGCGGGGGCGACGTCACGGCGACGATCGCGGGGGCGGTCGCCGGCGGGTGGGACACCGACTCGGCGGGCGCGACGGCGGGCTCGCTCGCCGGGGCGCTCAACGGCGGTGTGCCCCGGCGGTGGCGCACGCGTGACAGCCTGGCGACCAGCCTGACCGGTTTCGACGGCATCGGGCTGGCGGAGCTGGCCCGCCGCACGCAGGAGATGATGGGCGGATGATCTCGGTCTTCGGCAGTGCCAACATGGACCTGGTCGCGTACGCGTCCCGGGCTCCCCGGCGGGGTGAGACGGTCACGGGCCGGATGTTCCGCACCGTGCCCGGCGGCAAGGGCGCCAACCAGGCGATCGCCGCGGCCCGGGCGGGCGCGGAGGTGGCGTTCCTCGGCGCGGTGGGCGACGACGGCTTCGGCGCGGAGCTGCGCGAGACGCTGGCCGTGGCCGGGGTGAGCGTCGAACGGCTGCGGCAGGCGCCCGGCCCGAGCGGCATCGCGCACATCGTGGTCGACGACGAGGGCGGCAACTCGATCGTCGTGGTGCCCGGCGCCAACGGCGCCGTCACCGGCCCCGACGAGCAGGACGAGGCCGTGATCGCGGCCTCGCGGGCGCTGCTGCTCCAGCTCGAACTGCCCATGCCGGCGGTGGTCGCCGCCGCGCGGGCGGCCAGGGACGCGGGTGTGCCCGCCATCCTCACGCCCGCCCCGTCGAGGCCACTGCCGGCCGAGTTGCTGGACGCGGTCGCGTTGATCGTGCCCAACGAGCACGAGGCCGCCGACCTCACCGGTGCGTCCTCTCCCGGCGCGGCCCTGGACGCGCTGCTCGGCCTGGTCCCGGAAGCGGTGATCACGCTCGGCTCCGAGGGCGCCCTGTACGGCTCCCGCTCGGGCGAGCGGCTGCGGGTGCCCGCCGTACGGGTGCAGGCGGTCGACACCACGGCGGCCGGTGACACGTTCGCCGGCGCGCTCGCGGTGGCCCGCGTGGAGGGCCGTCCGATGGCCGAGGCGCTGCGGTTCGCCTCGGTGGCCGCGGCGCTGTCCGTCCAGCGGGAGGGGGCCAGCACCTCGATGCCGTCCCGCGCCGACATCGAGGCGGGGCTCGCCCGCTGACGTGAGTCAGAGGCCGGCGGCGGTCCGGAGGGACTCGGCGCGGTCGGTGGACTCCCAGGAGAAGCCCTCGCGGCCGAAGTGGCCGTAGGCGGCGGTCTCGGAGTAGATCGGGCGCAGCAGGTCGAGGTCGCGGATGATGGCGGCCGGACGCAGGTCGAACACCTGCGGCACGGCGGCCTGGATCTTCTCCACCGCCACCTTCTCGGTGCCGAAGCACTCCACGAACAGCCCGACCGGCTGGGCCTTGCCGATCGCGTAGGCGACCTGCACCTCGCAACGGTCGGCCAGCCCGGCGGCCACCACGTTCTTGGCCACCCAGCGCATCGCGTAGGCCGCCGAACGGTCCACCTTGGACGGGTCCTTGCCGGAGAACGCGCCGCCACCGTGACGCGCCATCCCACCGTAGGTGTCAATGATGATCTTGCGGCCGGTCAGCCCGGCGTCACCCATCGGCCCGCCGATCTCGAACCGCCCGGTCGGGTTGACCAGCAGCCGGTAATCGGAGGTGTCGAGGTCGAGCCCCGCCAGCACCGGCTCGACGACGTGCGAGCGGATGTCGGGCGTCAGCCGTTCGGTCAGGGAGACGCCGGGGGAGTGCTGGGCGGAGACGACCACGGTGTCGAGGCGGACCGGCCGGTCGCCGTCGTACTCGATGGTGACCTGGGTCTTGCCGTCGGGCCGCAGGTAGGGCACCAGGC
>NZ_JBFAKL010000025.1:0-137318 GCF_040655715.1 Nonomuraea cavernae
CCACCCCTGGAAGTACTCAATGAGTCCCTCTCAACCCAAACAGCCGCATAGGCTACGCCCATAAGACGGCTGTCCGGAATCTCCGTGGCCCCTCAGGGGTTGCTGCACGAGGTCCTCCGGTCAACGGGATGGGGACGCCGGGGGTGTGGTGGCGGCCAGTCCGTCCAGTGAGGGGCGAAGGCCGGGCCACGAGTGGCGGTATCCGCCGGTGCCGAGGTAGGGCAGGGTGAGTATGTGGTGCAGGTCGGTGTAGCCGAGGAAACCGGCGGCCGTGACCGGGGTGAGACCGGCATCGAGCAGGGCTTTGTTGTAGCAGGTGAGCGCGGTCGCGATGTGACCGGGCAGGATCGGGCCGTGCGTCATGGCGAGGGTGACCACCAGCTTGGCCAAGTCGTAGCCGAACGGGGCCAGCGTGAGGTCATCGACGTTCACCATGACCGGACCTTCGGCGGTGATGAGCACGTTGCGCGGGTTGGTGTCCTTGTAGAACGCGGCCGGCGCGAGCGGGTCGGCTTGCAGGAGTCGTTGGGCGGCGACGAGCTGGTAGGGGGTGATCAGGCCGGCCTGCAGGTGGCGGTGGAGCGCGACCTGGCGGGGGGAGACGAAGTCGGCCAGTACGCTCCCGGCGGGCAGCGGGTGCGGCGTGGTGAGCTGGGCTCGGTGCAGGTCGTTCTGCCAGGCGGTGGTGTGCGCTCGGCCGAGGATGCTGGCGAGCGCGGGCAGGTCGGAGACGGTGGCGTGGCGGCCCTGCACGAATGCGAAGTCGATGCGGCGTTCGTGCACCGTCACGATGGGTGGCTGCCGAAGCGGCTGGGCGTGCTGGGCGAGCCAGGCGTGATGGGCCGCGGCCCGGCGGACGGCGTCGCGGGTGGCGTACGGCTTGGCGAAGTAGGTCATGTCGGGTGGGTTCATGTCGGTGTGGCGGTCAGGTAGGTGATGGTGGACGTCGCGGTGACGGGCTCGTCCGGCCAGGCGGCGCGCAGTCTGGTGGCGATGGCGTCGGGGTCGGTGGCCAGGCCGGGAGGCAGCTTGTACTTCGGGGTGGTGGCCAGATAGGCCGCGACGTGGTCCAGCCCGGCGAAGGCGAAGCGGTGCTTCTCCTCCAGCGTGGCCAGGACACGGAGATGGCCGGCGGTGAGATCGGCCAGGTTGCCGCCGTGCGCTGCGGCGTACAGGCTCGGCCGGTCCGCGGCGCCCGGGTCGAGTCCGGCGGCGGCCACCAGCCGGTCCAGTTCTCGGTAGCTGTCGGCGGATTTGGTCACCAGGATCGCGACCCCGCCTGGTGCGAGGACGCGGGCGATCTCGGCGATCACCGTGTGCGGGTCGGGCGCGTGGTAGAGGCAGAACGCGGCCGCTGCGAAGTCGCAGCCGTCATCGGGTAGGGGCAGGTGGTGGAAGTCGGCCTGCACGAACTCCACCGCGGCGGCCACGGCAGGGCTGAGGGCTGCCAGGCGGGCGCGGGCGGCGGCGAGCATCGCGGCCGACGCGTCCAGGCCCACCAGCCTGCGGGGGCGGAGTCGTTCAGCCAGGACCAGACTGCTGGTGCCCCGCCCGCAGCCGATGTCGGCGACCACCGACCGGCTGGGGTCGTCCACGTAGCAGGCGGCGACCTTGGCGATGACGTCGGCGACGGGCCGTCCGTGCGTTTTGGCGCGGTGCAGGGCGGAGGTGCGGGCCGCCAGACGGCCGCTGTCTCGGTAGAGGCCTGCGGTGGCGGCCGGGTCGGTGAAGACGCTGCCGGTCATGCCTGCCCACCGCCTGTGGTGCGGGGGCGGCCGGGGTTCAGCGGCCGGCGGCCACCTGCTCCAGCCAGCGGCGGGCGTGGGCGCGGCTGCGCAGCACCACTATCTGCGTGCTGTCTCTGGTGTGCTGGCGGATCTTGGCCAGCACCTGCGGCCGCATCCGCCGCCGGTAGGAGGCGACGTACCGGACGAACGACCAGTTGATGCGGTTGTAGACGCCCGCGTCGTGCTGACCGGCGCCGTGGCGGGCCTGCCGGGACAGGACGCCCCACAATGCGGCGACGGTGGGGACGTCCACCAGGATCACGGTGTCGCACGCCTGCAGCCGTACGTGCAGCGTGGAGTTGTAGTTGCCGTCGATGACCCATCGCGGCTCGGCGACCAGCTCGCGTTGGATCGTCTCGAACTTCTCCGCTGGCAGGGGGGTCCACTCGTCGTCGTAGTAGACCGCGTCGAGATGGGTGACCGGCGCATCGAGCAGGCGGCCGAGCTCGCGTGCCACGTACGACTTGCCGCTGCCGCCCGACCCGATGACGGCGACCCGGGACATGTGCATGGTTCTCCACGATAGTCGGGACAGCAGGACGCCGAGGGCTGGTCATGAGCGTCCCCCTGCCGGTTGCACGTCTCGGTTGGCGGTGAGCGGAGCGAGCATCTCGTTTAGGTTCTGGAGTTGGCGGCTGAGCCGGAACAACTCCAGCCGCTCCAGACACGCGGCCAGGAGGTTCACGTGCTCGTGGCTGCCTCGGATGTTGTCGAGCCAGTGCAGGGAACGGATCGTGTCGCCGCCCGAGTTCACGATCAGCTGCGGCGGCACGAACATGTGGACGCGGTTGATGGTGGCGGGCGCGAGCGGTAAGCACCCGGCCAGGACCGCCTCGAAGATGCGTTGTGTCATCTGCCCGGCGGCGGCGTACCGGTCCGGCAGCAGCAGCACCGTGGCGAGGCTCTGGCCGTACAGGGAGGCGACCTCAGTGAAAGGCACCCGGCCGATGAAGTTGAGGTTTGGCCAGCGGCTCGTGTGGGTCCACTTGCCGGCGATCAGGTGTCGTGTGCGGGCCGCCGCGGGCGCGAAGTACCGGTCGAACGCGGCGTTGCGGCCGTGCTGGTTGCCGATGTAGCACAGCGGGTTCGGCCGTTCCCGCTGGGCGAGTTTGACCGGGTCGGCCGCGTCCAGGAGCACGTCATCCAGCGGGAACAGCAACGGTACGGTGCCGCGGCGTGGGGTGAGAGTGGCCTCGCACACGACGACGTTGGGCCGCTGGCGCACGGGGTGGTGGGCGGGGAGTTGCCGGTCCTTGTCCCAGATGACGGTGGGGGTGTGGGCGCGGTGGGTGTAGTGGTAGAGCAGCCGGTTCTGCCGGTGCAGGTCGCAGGTGTGGCCGGGGCTGCCGCAGATCGTGGTGTTGCGGCCGGAGATGGGCCAGCGCCACTCCAGGAACAGCACATCGACGGGCGGGAGCCCGGCGTCGAACAGATGGCTGTCGGCGATGTGGTCTCCGGCTTCGGTCAGGTCCCGGTTCGGCTGGAGGAACACGACCTCGTGGTCGGCCGCGATGATGCCGTCGATGAAGGGGCGGCGATGGCTGCGGCCGCCGTCCGGGGTGTCGGTGATGCCGGGGCCGAGGAACCCCCAGAAGCTGTAGCCGATCTTCACTTGGTGATCCACCGGCCTTCCAGCAGCAGGGCGTCCAGGCCGCTTTCGGCGAGGCACTCCAGCGCCATGTCTGGGGGGCCGCAGATGGGCTTGCCCTTGACGTTCAATGAGGTGTTGATGAGGACCGGAACGCCGGTCCGGCGGGCGAACGATTCCAGGACGGCGTGCACGAACGAGTTGTCGTCCTTGGTGACGGTCTGCACGCGCGCGGTGCCGTTGGCGTGCACGACCGCGGGGATCTGCTCGCGCGCCAGGGCGGTCACTCCGGATGCCATCGACATGTACGGCGACTCCTGGCCGAGGGTGAAGTACTCGGCGGCGCGCTCGGCCGTGACCATGGGCGCGAACGGCCGGAACGGCTCGCGGTACTTCACCGTGTCGTTCAGCCGGGCCACCACGCCCGGCTCCAGGGGGGAGGCGAGGATCGACCGGTTCCCGAGCGCTCGTGGACCCGCTTCGATCCGGCCCCGGAACAGGCCGACGATGTCGCCCTGGGCGATCTGGTCGGCCAGGAACTCGGCCGGGTCACCGGGCACTGGCAGTTCGGACAGCTGGGGCCAGCGGGTGAGGTCCGGCAGGTGGCCGGCGAAGGACGGCCCGAGATAGCAGGCCCCGACGATGCCCGACAGCGGCAGCGGGCTCGCCTGGAGATGGACGGTCGCGGCCGCGCCGATGGCCGTGCCCGCGTCGCCCGGAGCCGGAGGTACGAACACCTCGTCGAACAGCCCCGACTCGGCGATCTTCCCGACGGCGCGGCTGGTCGCCAGTCCGTGCGATCTGTCGGACGTGTTAGTCCGCGCGGGCGTGTCGAATCCTCTTGTCATGTTGGCCCGCTTGGAAGCGCGAGTCTAGTGGACTGGAATTGCCACTTCTGCTCGTATCCCGGCTCGACCCCGCGACCTCGCCGGGCCGCCGGTCCTGTCTATGCTCAAGCCCATGGCACTGGAATGGGAACAGATCATCGTCGACTCCACCGACCCTGTCGCATTCGGGCGCTGGTGGGCCGAGGCTCTCGGCTGGGTTGTGGTCGACGAATCTGAGGAGATCGTCGAGATCCGGCCTGAGCCGGACCGGATGCCGGGGCTGCTCTTCGTGCCTGTCGCCCAGGGCAAGACGTCGAAGAACCGGCTCCACCCCGACTTCCGCCCCGACGACCAGGAGGCCGAGGTCGCCCGGCTGCTCTCCCTCCGTCCGGCGCGTCGACACCGTGCAGACGAGCAGCACTGGGTGACCATCCTCGACCCAGAGGGCAACGAGTTCTGCGTCCCGGGTGAACGGAAGAGCTGAGCGGAAGCACTGAGCGGAGGCCGGCAGTTATTCGAGGCCCCGAGTCGTACGGCGGAGCTCGAACCCCCTCGACGTTGCAGCAGGTCAGAGCGCTCAAGATCCACCCATGGCCGGAATTCCCGTTATCTCGACTCGACCCGTCCCTTGACCTGCCGGTCCGCGTCGGCATGTCGAATCCGACAACCAACTGACACGGAGCCGCGGATTTCGACATCGAAACGCGGATCCTACATGACGGCCGGCTCGTGCTCGGCCGCCGCTTCGGTCGTCGTGGCCGGGCGGCCCGTCGCTGCGCTGGGCATCGTGCTGTCCGCGCGGCGCGCCTGCGAGCTGCCCCGCCTGGTGGAGCCCCTGCGCGCCGCCGCGGCGGGCATCGCCGGGGCCTACGAGAGGTAAGCCCCGGCTCACTGGGACGCTATCCCGCCGGCTCGACGACGGTGACCACGTGATTGGTGCTCGTTCCCTTGACGGTCGAGCTCCCGACCAGCGTGACGGTGTAGGTGTGCTTCCCGGCCGTGGCCGGCGTGTCGGTGAAGGCGAACGTCCCGTCGGTGGCGGCGGCCAGTTTCTGACCCTTGGTGGTGACGGTGCCGTCCGGCGCGACGGCCCTGCGGCTGACGGTGACCGTCGTGCGCGGGTAGACGACGCCCTCGGCGGCAAAGGTGCCTCTGAACTCCAGCAACTCGCCGACGACGCCCGTCGCGGGCCCGGTCACGATGAGCGCCGGTTCGTTCCTGGCCACGGTGACGGTCGCCGTCGCGTAGGCCCCGTCGTACCAGGAGTTGCCCGGCCAGGACAGGCGATACCTGAACGCCCCGATGCCCGGTGGGGTGTCGGTGAACTCGTAGGTCCCGTCCGCCGCTGTGGTGACCTCCCGGAAGGGCCGGTCGGTGCCGTCGGGGAGCCAGCTGTACAGTTCCAGCGTCTGCACGCCGGGGGTCGCCCCGGTGCTGAGCGTGAGCCGTCCGCTGATGGTCAGCGGCTTGAGCGCGTTCGCCTCGGCGGGCGCCGTCAGGGTCAGGGCCGAGGAGTGGTAGGGCGCGGACGGCAGCCGCCAGAGGTGCATGCGCCCGGTGCCGGGCTCCTTCAGCACCGCGAAGGTGTAGATGCCGTAGAAGCCGATGCTACCCGGCACCAGCGCCTTTCCCTGGTGGCCGGCCGTGTAGATCACCTCTCTCGTGGTCGCGTCGTAGACCACGAGCTCCGCCGCGTCACCCGCGACCGAGTTCCAGCCGCCCACGACGTAGTAGCCGTTCTCGCTGGACGCGACGGTGGCGGCCAGGTCGTGCCCGGCCGGCCCCTTCTCGTCGTAGGCGTGAGCCCGGTCGAAGGTCGTGGTGTCCCAGGCGTCGAAGCGGTGGGCGCCGGACGGCACCGGCAGCACCGCCGACCCTTGGTAGGCAAGGGCCAGGTCCTCCAAAGGCGGCAGCCCGTCCGCGTCGCCGAGGATCTCGCCGAGCGGGTTGCCCGGGTCGCGGTTGACGTCGTACAGCCTGACGGTGGCGGGGCTGACTCCCGGCTCCGACACGGCGAGGAGGGCGCCGGCGACCGCGACCAGCGGAGGCCGGGTCGTGGCCGGCCCGACCTTGACGAGGATGGGGGTCGCCCGCACGTCGAGCGCGACGACCCCTCCCTCACCCGCCCCGCCGCAGCCGTATCCGATCCACAGCCGGTTGTGGGCCTGCGCCAGCGTGGACGGGCACGGATACGCGGACAGATCGATGCGCCGGGTGACGGCGACCGTGGCGGTGTCGATCTCGATCACCTCATGCGTACCGCTCAGCGTCGCGTACACCTTCCTGGCGCCGTCCGGCGCGGACAGGGCGGTGACTCCGGACAGGCCGCCGATCGTGGTAACGGCCTCGCCGTCGAGGTGCGTGACCACGATCCGGTCGTCGGCGGCGACGAAGACCTTGCCGTGGCCGGCCACCAGGTCCCCGCCTTTGCCCGCGACCCCGAGGTCGGCGACGAGGTCGGCGGCCGCGGTGGCGGGGGCTGGGGCGGCGAGCAGGCTCGCCGCCAGGAGCAGGGACCCGGCCGAGGCGACTAATCGGCCGATGCGTTCAGAGGCTGATGGACGCACATGCACTCCGTTCCGAAAGACGATCTTCTTTCTTCGAACGTATATTCGCATGTTGTGGCATCGCTGTGAAGGGCTAGTCGCAATGCCGTGACGCTGTTGGCGATCTTTGGGAGGGCATTCAGGCTGGAGGTGTCGGCTGGACTGTGGGCCGGTCGAGGAGGGCGAGGGTGATGTCGCTGCATCCACGAGTGAGCGCGGGGATTCCCGCGAAGACGGCGGAGTTAGCCTGGAAGGTGTGTCCGAAGGGCACACCGGCGATGCTGGTCCGGGATCGACTCGGAGAGATCTTCGATGATGAGGAGTTCGCCGACTGGTACCCGGTCGACGGGCGGCCTTCGCTGTCTGCGGCGCAGTTGGCGCTGGTCAGCGTGTTGCAGTTTGCCGAGGACTACTCCGACCGGCAAGCGGCCCGCGCCGTCGCGGTGCGGATCGACTGGAAGTACGCGCTGGGTCTGGAGTTGGAGGACGCCGGGTTCGACTACTCGGTGTTGTGTGAGTTCCGGGCTCGGCTGGCTGAACAGCCCGAACGCGCCGACCGGCTGCTGGGCATGATGCTGGATCGCTTGCACGTGGCTGGGCTGGTCAAGCAGCGGGGGCGACAGCGCACCGATGCGACCCACGTGCTGGCCGCGCCCCACCTGGTCCTCACCAAGGGCGACTCCCACCGCCTCGCCCAGGCCCTCGTCGGTAAGGGCGTCACCCCGCTCACCTGACCACCCCTCAGGACAACCCCGGCCACCAGTCTGGATTTCTGCTGGCCACCAACCGAGACAACCCAAGACCGTCTACCTGGGCATCCTCATGGCCGTTGACAGGAGTAGATGCGCGTAGCGGCGCGGAACTCTATCCGAGGGCGGCCGACTGGACCCTGCCCGGCCCGGCGCGTGCCCTTCCATGACCGGAGCGAGGGTGGTCTTACGGTCTATCCAGGGCTCACGGTGGCCTCCCACCGATCGACCCGACCGAACGACGGCGCCCACCGGCACACCGCCAGAGCCGTATCAATGATCTGGCGCACGGTTACCTCTTCACGCGCGTACCAGTCCGCCAGCAGCGCCCCGACGGCGCCCCCGATCGCAACCCCACCCAGCCGGGCCTCTTTCTTCGTCAGCCCACACTGGCCGTTCAAGATCTCGCCCAGCACGATCGCCAGCGGATCACGCCGTGGCTCGTCCCTGCGCAGGTGATTTGCCTCCACATACAGCATCCGGTACACCTGCCGCTTTTCCGTCGCGTGCTCGATATACGCCGAAACCGCCGCACCCACCCGAGCAGACTCCCCGCCGTCGCTGCCCGCGATCCTTTAGCGGATCAGCGTGGTCGTGTCATCGGTGCAGCGCTCCACGACCCACCCATGCCGGTCGGAAGGTGAAGGTCACCCAGGCCGCCGCAGACCTGATCCCCCGGAGCGCGTGGATGCGGTTGCGCACCGGACACGGCAGCAAGGGCATCCGCCACTACGACTGGGCGATGCTGGCCATCACCAGCGACGAGACACACAACGGGCAGCACGACGGGCACGGTGCGCCGCTGGTGCGTCGACATCGCTACACCGGCACCCTGTCGTTCTACCGCTGCTGGAGCCCCGAGCCGGTCCTGCTCTCCCGTCTGATCTTCGTGGCATGCGCAAGGTGGAGAATCGAAGAAGATCACCAACTCGTTAAGCAGACCTGCGGCCTGGACAAAGGCCAGGTCATCCGCTGGACCCCCTGGCACCGCTGGAGCGCGATCTCCCTGCCGGCCTACCTCTTCCTGGCCGTTGCGCTGGCCCGCCAGCGTCTCCTCGACGGCGATCTGCCCGAGGAAGCACAGATGGTGCCCATCGCCATCCCCAAACTCCTGCGACAGTTACGCGACATCGTGATCCCCGCCCCACTTCGCGAACAGGCGCACAAGCTGACCTGGTCCCTGTGGCGCCGCCGCAAACAGTACCGATCCCGCCCAGCTCACCTGCGCTGGCACGCCTACGCCGAGGCAACACCATGATCACAACGATCTACGATCGCCGTGTCAAGATCGTGAAACATTGAGACTGGACACGTCCAGATATACCAGGGAGCTACTATCAATAGACTCCTTCTTAATCTTCTCTAGAACTTCTGGATGGTCTTCGAAGTATGCCGGATGATACGGGCGCAGTTCCAGGTACGTGTCTTTCCAGCGGGCAGATGCCATTCCTATAATCGTTGGGCGATTCTCCGCTTCGATCATCCAATCACGGGCGGCGAGGAGATTCGCAGCCCTATCGAGTGCCTCTCGCCCGTTCATCCCGCCGACATCAATGATCATCGTTTCCGAAATTTGGGTCCCGCCGCCTTCTGTATCACTTTCATGAGCAAACTCCGCTCGCACCCGACCTATGCCGCGGACGTCTTCAAGAGCCGCTAGATCGACTCGCAGCGTCACCGAGGCCGGCGGCCCTAGGCAACCTGTGACCACGGTGAGTAGACCGAGGACGGCGGCCACGAGTCGACTGGGGCGAGTTCTTGCCGTGCGCGCCACTGTCAATCGCACTGGTCCCAGCCTATTCTGTTGCACTCCCAGTATTCGTCGACGGCGTTGCCGGGTGCCAGCCACGGGAGCTTTTTCCTTCGGCGCTCTATTCCCGTGGCCCTGCTCTCGCTGTTCGCCACTTTTAGCATGTTGACTTTAAAGCCACTTTCTGCCCACGTTCGAAATTATCGCTATTGATCTTAGTGTTTCCCGATGTGGGTTGTCCGCCGTAACTCCGGAGCACCCGCAGTAGGCGATCGCCGCCTCGATGTCGTTCTTCTTCGGATTCTTGCTATCTTCCGCAACTCCCGCGAAAGAGTCAACAACGAGGGGCATTACCAAGCTTGTGTGCCTTTGTTTGTATCTCCCAGAGTAGAACGGCAGTGAGTAGTGCACGTTCCAGTTGTGGCCGGCCCGCTTCGGTGGGAAGGTGCCCGCATTGGCCTTCGGGTTGAGCGCCTTCTCGATGTGCTGAATGACTTTGAGGAAGTTGCTGTCCCGGCTCTTGGACATCACGAACACTCGGGGGACCGAAGGCATGACGCAGCCCCCGATCCGGCACGACGAGCACGGGAGCATTCTGAATGATCTCCCGATCCCGCGCGGATGTCGTGCCTGATCGACTGACTCAGGGCGTGTCACCCGCCCGGTCCACGATTCCCGAGCCGAGCACCGACATGCCCACGCTCTGGCCGTCCTGCACGGCCTTCACTCCCATGTAGCGGTAGTCGCCCGGGTCGAGCACGTAACAGAGCTTGCCGTGCTCGCCCGCGTCGAAGACCACGCCGATGCCGGGGCGGCCGTCCATGTCCGTGGCGCCCTCCTCGACAGAGACGTGGGAGATCTTCGCCAGCGCCCGGAACATGGCCGCGGCCGTGTCCGGCGGGATCACGGGCCCGAACTTCAGGTACCACCCGATCGTCCCGAACACCTTGGCGTCCTCTGCGATCTCGGGCGGGCAGGACGGCCCGCAGACCGACAGCGGCGTACGGTCCTGAGCGCCGTCGCGGAAGTGCCGCAACAGCGCGTCGGGATCCGTGGGCAGGGCCTCCACTTCTTGCTGGGTGCGCCGCACGTTCGTCGGTCCCTTCTCCGTCGGACCTACCTTCAGCTCCTCGCCCTCCGTACGCAGCGCCGACCTGAGGCCGTCCATGCGGTTCCAAATCTCGAACGTTGGCAGCTCGGCGCCCATATGCTGTGACTCCTTGAGGTAGAACCACTGGTCGGGCCGGATCTCGGCGGCCGTGCTACGGGCCGCCACGAGCGCGGCGTGCTCCAGCACTGTCGCCGCACCGCTCGGTCGGGCCGCCTCGCTCGACAGGGTCGGCCGTGCCTCCTGCCCGCCCCCGCCGGGCAGGACGAGGACCGCCGCGGTCGCGGCCGCCAGCACACCCGCCGTGGCCAGCGTGAGCCCGAACCTCATCCGATACGCGGGTCGCGCACGTCGCGAGGGAGCCCGCTCCATGTGGTCGGCCATCTTGAGCCGGACTTCCGACACGTCGGGCCGCTCGGGAACCTCGCCGCGCATCTCGCGCAGCATCTCGATCTCGTTCACCATGGTCTATCCCTCTTCCGGATCGACGCCGGACAGCACCCGGCGGAGTTTGGTCCTCGCTCTGTTCACCCGCGACCGGACGGTCCCCACGGGCACGCCGAGCGCCGCCGCGGCCTCCTCGTACGTCAGCTCCGCCCAGACCACCAGCAACAACGTGTCCCGGTGCGCCTGGGAGAGCCCGGCCAACGCCTTCGCCAGCCGTCTGCGTGCCGCGCTCGCGCTCACCCGCCGGTTCACCTCGTCCGTGAACGACTCGGTCGCCGGGTCGATCCCGGTGCGGCTCAACGCCTTGTACAGGCCGATCTCCCGGCGCCGGTGCCTGCTCACCAGGTTGGTGGTGATCCCGTACAGCCAGGACCGTTCGTCGCCTCTGCTCCCGTCATACGACGCCAGATTCTGCAGAGCCACGGCGAATGTCTCGGCCACGATGTCGTCGGCGGGCTCAGGGCCCAGGCGCCGGATGACGTAGCGCTTCAGCTCGGGGGCGTGCGAGGTGAACAGGGTGGCGAACCGCTCGGATTCGCGCCAGGGCGGTGGGTCCTCGGCGGCGTGGGGCCGGGGTAGGGGAGCCGCCCGGCTTTCGTTTCGCATCTGTCGCCTCTCGGATCTCCTCGGACATGACACGAGTAATTGCCATGAACGCGGGCGGAGGTTCCACAATTCTCGACGATCCTGGACGGACTCAGAGCGGTGTGCCGCCCGAGGCGTTCTCGGGCGGAGTCGCTTCCATGCTGGGGAGCGTGGTCGGCTCGGCGGTATCGCGCTCGGCGCGGGAAACGATCACCCAGTACGTGGGAAGCGATCTCCTGGAAGATTCTTCCTCCGCTGGTCAACGCGACTCGTGAACACCCCCGCAATGGCGCTCGGCTGAGTGGAACCAGGAGCAGTGGCTGTTCACCGGCGACCCAGACAAGGAGGCCACGGCGGTCTGGCAGTGCCACCGTGCCGGCTGCCACGTCGCGGAATGCGCTTGTGGGGTGACAAGCGATCCTGAGGCGGGCTCTGTCCTCATGGTGGCTTGATCGATAAGGTGTTCGACCATGGGCGTCTTGGTCGACTACTTCACGGCGGACTCTGATGAGTCGGCCGAGCGGGCTCTGTCCGGCGGGCCGGGGTATGTGAAGCTTCCGTATGTCGACTGCAAGGGCTGGATCGACGAACTCGGCGACCTGGTGGCCGAGCTCAGCGGGCGCGACGTCAGCGAGTTCGGCGACAGCGAGGTCGTCGTGGACGACGGTGAGGTATCGGGCGTGGACCGGGTGATGCCGGAGACGGTCGCCGCGCTCGCCGTCATAGAAGATGCGCAGCTGCGTGAGTATGCCGAGGACGAACTGCTCAACGACTACGAGATCGAACGCATCACCGCCTTGCGGGACCTGGCCCGCGAGGCGGTGCGGCTCAGCCACGGGATGTATCGCTGGATGTGCGTCTGAACACGTCGAACAGCTCTTCGCGGAGGGCGGGCGGGAGCTTGCGGCCCAGGCTCGCCGGGCTTACCAGAGCCTGATCGTCGGTCCATGCGCGCGCCGTGTCGGCGAGGAACTCCAGTGCGGAACGGGCCTCTTGGCGATGCTTCTCGTCCGGCCAGCTGTCGACCAGCGGCAGCACCGAACTCGCCCGCTCGGCGATCCGGTCGAGGAGCGCGTAGCCGGGCAGGCCAGGCAAGCGCTGGGCCCGCAGGTCAATGTGGCGGAAGGAAACGTCATCGAGTTCGGCGGCGGTGAAGTCATTGCCGGTGAAGTCGTTGTGGCCTCTGCCGAGTACGGCCTGGTCGCGATCGGCCGGGCGGCCCCAGAAGTTCATGCTCCGTACGCGGCCGAGAAAGACGCAATCGACGAACTCGGCCTCGAAGGTGGTCGTCTGCCCTCGCAGCCGAGATCGGTCGAACACGCACCGCTCAAACCGCACGTTGCCGAAGAAGGTTAGCTCCGCGAAGCGGGTGCGGCGGAAGGTGCAGTTGCGGAAGACGGTCTGCGGCCACGTGGCGCCGTCCCACTCCTGTCCGCCGATGCCCGTGCTGCCCATCAACAGCTGCTCGAAGGCGGCGCCGGAGAAGTCGCATCCGTCGAACTCGCTGCCATAGGCGATGAAGCAGAGGAACCGCGTCTCCGTGAAGTCCACGCTCACCAGCCGTGCGCGGTCGAAGGTCACATCGGTCACACCGGTGGGCAGCTGGAACCGCTGGTCACTGAGCTCTCCGCGAGCGATCCTCGCGCTTCGCCACCCTTCATTGGTCGGCTCGAGGGTGAAGCGCTCAGACGTGTTCACGTTGGCCGCCTGAAAGTAGGAGATTCATGCGCGGAGTCTCGCATTCGACCCCGACAAACCCCCTCCTCGATCATCCGAATCGGCTGGCGGCCTGGCATGATGCGGGCGCTGAGCGCCCTGCCGGTACTGCACCGGCCGACTCTGGGTGAGCGGTCAAGCGCCTGAAGCAGGCGGATACAGCCCGGCCTGGCGGTAGACGGCGGTGAGGTAGCGCAGCATCTCGGTGGTGTCCGGCGGGTCCGGCTGCAGCACGCGGTAGGTGACCGCGCCGGCCATCATGTCGATCAGCACGTCCAGGTCGGCGTCGGCGGCCACGGTGCCGTCCTGCTGGGCGCGCCGCAGCATCGCGGCGGCCAGCTCGCGGCGGGGCAGGATGTAGTGCTGCCAGTAGACGGCCATCAGCTGCGGGTGGCTGACGGCCGAGCCCATGATGCGGGCGACCAGTGCGCGAAAGCCGGGGCTGGCGGCCATCTCGGCCGCCGCGGGCAGCACGCGCTCGACGATGTCGCGCGGGGTCAGGGCGTAGACGTCGGCGGCCGACGGCGTGACCTCGGCGCGGACCCGCTGCTCGATGGCCTGGGCGAGCAGGTCCTCCTTGCTGCTCCAGCGGCGATACAGGGTCAGCTTGCCCACGCCGGCGCGTTTGGCGACCTGCTCGATGCTGGTGCCCTCGACGCCGCGCTCCACGAACAGCTCCAGCGCGGCAGCCAGGATCGCGGTATCGGTCTCGGGATCACGCGGACGTCCCCGCCCCCGTCCTTCGGCGGCGGTCATCCCAGGGCTCCGTCCAGCCAGCGGGTGACCTCGGCCGGGCCGCCTTGGCAGGCCAGGTGGCCGTCCGGGCGCACGAGCAGGGCCGGGCTGTTCCCTGAGCCGGAGGAGCGAAGCTGGACGACGCGCTCGCCGAGCCGCCGCCGGGCGGCCTGGAAGGCGGCGTCCGTGCCGGTGCCGTGACCGAGGACCGCCCACGCACCGCGTAGCTCGGTGTGCAGCCGGGTGCGGCTGCCGTCGCCGCGTTCGCAGTCCAGGTCGGGCACACGGTCGCCGGGGCGGAGCTTGCCGCCCCGGCTGCCGATGACCCGTCCTGCGAGCGTCTTGCCGAGCGGGCCGCGGCGGTAGCTCACCCACAGCTGCGAGGTCGTGTAGGTGGTCCACCGCTGGATCCAAGCCTGGCTGAAGATGCGCATCAGCACCTGATCACGAAGGAAGCGGCCGAGCGGGCCAGCGGCGATGTTGACCTTGGTGGCGGCGGTGCTGCCCCGCAGCACCGCGGTGGCCAGCGGGCGGCGTTCGGCCTGGTAGGTGTCCAGCAGCGCCACTTCGGCGCGGCCCTGGATGACCAGAGCGAGCTTCCACGCCAGGTTCTCGGCATCGCCGAGCCCGGTCAGCATGCCCTGCCCGCCGAACGGGGCGTGCACGTGCGCGGCGTCCCCGGCCAGCAGGATGCGCCCGGCCCGGTAGGCCTCGGCCAGGCGGCGGTGCACGCGAAACAGCGACGCCCAGGTCACCTCGCCCAGCCGCAGGCCGGGCAGGCCGGTGCGCTCAGGCAGGATGCGCCGCATGCGCTCGGCGATCTGCTCCTCGCTCGGCTTGTCGACGGTGAAGGCGGCGTCGTAGGCGAGCAGCCGCCACTGATCTCCCGGCATCGGCATCGCGCCCAGCATCCCCTCGGCGTGCGCCCAGCCGCTGGTCCCCGACCGGTCCAGGGCGGGCTCGCCCTCAAGGCGTCCGTCGAGGAGCAGGAACCGCTCACTGACCTTCACTCCCGGAAAGCCGATGCCAGCCTGCGTGCGCACGGTGCTGCCAGTCCCGTCACAGCCGACCATCCACCGGGCCCGCACGGTGCGGCCGTCGCCGAGCGTCGCGGTGACGCCGGTCGTGTCCTGGCGGGCCTCGACCAGCGCCAAGCCCCATTCCGGGCGGACGCCCAGCTCGGCCAGGCGCTTGCGCAGTCGCGCCTCCACCCGTGCCTGGGAGATCACCATCGGGGGTGCGGCGGTGCCGAGCCCGGGGTCGCCGAACCGGATGCGCATCATCGGACGGTCCCCGGCGTAGGTGGTGATCGTCATGGCCTGCACCGACTCCTGCGGCAGGCCGCCCAGGGCGTCCAGCCGATCGAGCACCTCCGAGCCGCGCGCGTGCACGAAGTTCGCCCGCGACGTGGCGGCCGGAGCTGCGGCCTTGTCGATCACGCGTACCGAGACGCCGTGCTGGAGCAGCCCGCAGGCCAGCGCCAGGCCGACCGGTCCCGCACCGACCACCAGAACATCCGTGTCCACCGCCGCCACCTCACTGATTAATTTACGAGACGGTACCGTAAAATAAATTATGCCGATGGTGGTCCGTTCTGTCCAGACAGTGCTCCGCTCGCCGCTGTGCCGGCCCGTCAGTCGGCCCGCCGCTCCTGTGCACGGTCCTGGGCGAGCACGGCAAGGGCGTCTTCGACGGTGGCCGGCACGTCGAGATGTTCGTGGCCGGCGGGCAGGACGGAGGCGCCGCCCGTGACGATCAGGCGGCCGCCGAACAGAGCGCGTGGGCGGCGTCCTTAAGGACGCCGTACCCGGCGTCATACAGCCGCACGATGTCCACCGGCGAGCCGGACAGCTGCATCAGCGGCACGGCGCCGCGCATGCGGAACCTGATGGAGAAATCGTCGTGGCCCCAAGGGGCGGAACGGGGGTCAGGCGTCGGACGGAGGCTTCCTGCTGAAGGACATGGCACCCGCCGAAGGAGCCGTGACGCGGTCACACGAGGTAGCGCAGCCACAGGGACACCCACCACGCGGGCGTCAGACGTCGCTGCACCCCACCCGGCAGAATCCTGACTCGTGCGGCTCTGGAGCACTGATCAAAACGCTCGAAGCATAACTTCCGCATGATCATTCAATAAGAGCTAATTTTGCGACAATCATGCACGGACCGCGACGTGCCAGACAAAAGAGGCTAAAGCTATAGATGAGACGCCAGTGACAGCGTGATGTGTCTTCGTAACCGCATCGGCCATGCCCGTGTCTCCACCGCCGGTCAGAATCTCGAGCACCCACTGGATGCACTGAAGGCGGCCGGATGAGCGGGTGGTCGCCGACAAGAAGTCCGGCAAGACCGCCGAGCGCCCGGAACTGGCGGCTTGTCACACGTTCCTGACCGCTGGCGACACACCGAGCAGGTGCTTGAGTAGCTCGACCTCGCCGACGACGAACGCGAAGCCCTCGAAGGCGACCGTGAAGCAGTCGCGGCCCTCGCCGAACGTCCCGTCAACACCCCGATCCCGGCGGACCCACCCTGAACGAGCTCGGCGGCGAACAGCGCCTTCGTCTCCCTCACGGCCGTGAGGGAGACGAAGGCGCGTCCTCAGAAGCCAACTCAGACGGGGGAGGACGACTCGTGACCCCTATCCGTCAGCTGGCAGCGTCAAGCGCAAGCGCTCGACCGTCCGCAAGACCTCGGCACGGTTCTTGGCGGTCTTGAGCCATGTGGGCAGGCGCTCTACCAGACTTGCCGGAGCCCAGGCCACAAGATCTCCACGTTCGCGCAGCTTCGCGGCCACGTAGGCCTCCAAGAGGTCGAGATGCCGGACGTTATAGGCCCACAGCACATGTCCGCAGCAACTCGCCTGCAACCACACCGGCCGCTGGAAGAAAGGATCAACAGGACCGCCGGCGACAGCGGAGCCGACCGTCTCGTCCTTGAAGTAGCCACACTCTCTACAGCGCAAGCGCCGGCGGAAGTTCATGACCCCGGTGGAAGCCGCCTCACCGTCCTCAAGCGTCCCTGGATGCGCCAAGACGACAGCGCACCCGTCGCACCGAGGACAGCACACCAGCACCTCGTCGATGAAGTCGTACCCGTGCTTCCGTTCGCGCCGGTCTCGGAACCGGTCACCAGGATCCGATGCACTCCCTGTCACTCGATCAGCCTGCCAGAGGCCCATCGCGATACAGAGCCGACACCCGTCTTACCCGATCCGAGCACCATCAGCTCTCCGCTCACCGGCCAGCACGGTTGCCGCATGTTCGCGATAACGTGCGCTGGCCGTACGCCTGCCCGCAGGTCGCCGCCCCGGCCGCCGCTCCACCACCCCCCTGCCAAACCCGTCCCGAAGCGTGACGCCTTCCTCGCCGACCAACCGCCGGCAGTACACGAGCAGTACTGGACGGGGCAGCTGAGGCCAAAGAGCGCATCCACAACCCCAGCCACCCACCGCCTCGGACGAACCTTCCCCACTGCCATCTGTCGAGGCCGATGTCAAGGCCTCGGTCGAACCTGCGAGCCCGCCTGCGCATCGGCCGGTGGTGAGAACGTCACCAGCATGGGGCGGGCTCGGCTGATCGAGATCTCCGACGACCAAGAAGCCGAGACAATCGGCCAGGGCGACGCCGCCCCGGCCTCTGCGCCCACGGGGGCCGTGCCATGGGCGAGCGAGGCCGACCCGGTCAAACGCCGCCGCTGGTAAACCGGCCAAGAGCTTAACGCCGCCCTAGTCAGTAGGGGGCGGCTACGTAGTACGCCTCCCGGGTGGGCAGGTCCTTGCCACGGTGCCGCCAGGCGCGCGGCGACCCGTGCGAAACTGGCTGCTCGCGGGATCGCCCTGCCGCTCGTGGCCGGGTGCGCCGGCATCTTGAGGGTGCCTGCCGCGGCGGGGAGGTAGCGCGGGCCGTGGAAGTTGTACGCGACCGCGTTCACCTCCTCGGGGCTGATGTCCGCCTCGGTCAGCAGCCAGGTGACTGCCTGCTCGGGGTAGGCGCGGGTGTGCTTCACCTGCGACAGGCGTTCCTCCTCCACGAACCCGACCAGCTCGCCCGTTGACCAGGAGAGCCGCGGCGGAGTCGTGGGTGTAGGAGCACAGGCCGAGCACGATGTCAGGGGCGCGCATGAGTGTCATACGGTCACCGCCAGCCCGTCGGTGCAGGCCCGCAGGGTGGTGTACCAGGTGCGAAGCCCTTCCCCGAGCGGCCCGTCGATTGCGCCGGCTACCTGGACTGCCTGGTCGCCCGAAGATCGAGCACCTATGACGGACTTATGACGGCGAGAGTTCAGACTGTGCCTGTTTTGACTTCTCACCCCCCGGAGTCATCGTGCTCAGCAGAATCGTCATCGTCCTCACCCTGTTATGGAGCGGCCTGACCTTGCCCGCGGTCGAGGCCGTAGCCGCCCCAGCGAAGCCGGAGCTGCACTGGCGCACGGCGCTAGAGAAATCGGACGCCGCGCCAGGCTCGCCACCGGTCGAAAAGATCCGGTCGGCACCCGAGGTGGACAGCACTTCGGCACCCAAGCCGAAACGCACCCAGCTCCCCGCCGCCACGTCGGCCGAGGTGAGACTGGATGCGAAACCGCAGCGCGTCGGACCGCTGGAGGTGAGCGGGGCCGCCGGTACGACCGCGCGGGTGGAGGTGCTGGAAGAGCGGGCGAGCCTGCCGGGACTGGTGTTCCGGATCTCGGCGGCCACCAAGGTCTCCGTCGACTTCGGAAGCTTCGCCGAGCGCTACGGCGCGGGATACGCCGACCGGCTCAAGCTCGTCCGGCTCCCGGAGTGCGCCCTGACCGCCGACTGCGACCGCGAGCGCGCGCCCTCGCTCAAGGACGGCACCGACCGCCCGGTCGTGCCGTCGGTGAAGAACGGAACCAAGCTGAGCGCGGAGGTTCCCGCCGGATTGTTCGCTGTCACGGCCGGCCCCGAAGGCGAGGAGGGCTCGTTCAGGGCGACGCCGCTGGCGCTCTCGGGCGACTGGCAGGTCGTCACGGGATCGGGGAACTTCGCCTACAACTACGACGTGCCGCTGCAGAAGGCGCCGGCGGGGCCGACCCCATCGCTGCGCCTCAGCTACTCCTCCGGCACGGTCGACGGCATGGTGTCGGGCAAGAACACCCAGAGCGGCCCGGTCGGGCTGGGCTGGGGAGACTTCGCCGACTCCTTCATCGAGCGCCGCTACCACTCCTGCCGCGCCGACGGCCAGGGCTCCGATGATCTGTGCTGGAAGTCCGACAACGCCACCATCTCGCTCAACGGCCGGTCCGGAGAGCTGGTGCCGCTGCCCGGGACGCCGACGAAGCAGTGGCGGCTCAAGGACGATCCACGATGGCGGATCGAGCAGCTGACCGGTGCGAAGAACGGCGACAACGACGGCGAGCACTGGAAGGTGACGACCCCCGAAGGAGTGCAGTATTTCTTCGGCCGTGGCGTCAACCCCGACGTCGTCGGGGTGGAGACCCACTCGGTGTGGACGGTGCCGGTGTTCGGCGACGACGCGGGCGAGCCGTGCAACGCCGAGGCTCCGCTGCCGTGGTGCGTGCAGGCGTGGCGGTGGAACCTGGACCTGGTCATCGACCCGCATGACAACGTGCAGCAGTACGAGTACATCAAGGAGATCAACTACTACGCCGCGCTGAACGGCTGGCCCGGCTTCGAGCGTACGGAGTACGTGCGCGGCGGCGCCCTGCACCTCCTCAAGTACGGCAAGCGGCGCGCTGCGAACGAGACCGAGCCGTCGGCCCGGGTCACTTTCGATCTCGACTACCGGTGCGTCGACCTGGCCGCGGCCTGCCAGGAGCCGGCCCCGGCCACAGCCGCGAACTATCCCGACACCCCGGTCGACCTGATGTGCTTCACCGCCGTGTGCACCGAGCACGCCCCGACGTTCTTCACCGCGTTGCGGTACGTGTCGCTGACCACGCAGGTCGAGGTGGGCGGCGACGAGTTCGTCGACGTGGACCGGATCACGCTCTCGCACGCCTTCCCGGACCCGGATCCGAACCGGACCGGGGACCAGAAGCTGTATCTGGCAGCGATCCAGCGCAAGGGCCTGTCGGCGGAGCCGCAGATCACGATGCCGCCGGTGACCTTCTTTCCGGTGCTGCTGAACAACCGGGTCGACACGGCGGGCGGCTTGTCGGCGATGCCGCACTACCGGGTCGGCGTGGTGACGAACGAGACCGGTGGCCAGGTGATCGTCACCTACGGCCGGCCGCACCCGTGCCCCAGCCCGATCCCCAATCCGCCGAACTGGCACCTGAACACCCGCAACTGCTTCCCGCACTGGCATGCCCCCGATGGCGGGACCGCCGGGTTCGCGGTGTTCCACAAGTACGTGGTGACCCAGGTGGAACAGCGTGACACCGTCGGCGGCAGCCCCGCGATGATCACCTCCTACAAGTACGGTGACCAGGTCCGCGCGGGCTTCCCCAACGGGGCCTGGCATCATGACCGGGACGAGTTCGTCTCCAACTCCAACCAGACCTGGTCAGAATGGCGCGGCTACGCCGACATGCTGGTCGCCCAGGCCGCCAGCCGTACCCAATATCGGCTCTTCCGCGGCATGAACGGCGACAGGCTGGCCGGGGACCCGTTCCCGGGACCGGGCTCGCGGGTGGCCAAGACCTCCAGCCTGGACGGCACCGTCACCAACGTCAACGACGACGACTGGCTGGCCGGGGGAGTGCTCGACCAGCAGGAGCTGCGCGGCGACGGCAGCGTCGAGCACGGCACCGTGACCGGCTATCACGTGCAGCGCACCGTCGACGCCGCCGGGCCCGATCCGCTGGACGACGCCTGGTTCGTCATGCCGAACGACTGGGTGGAGCGGCGGCGCAACCCCGTCGATGGCAGCATGGTGCGCAGCCGGTCCCAGACCGTCTACAACGGGCTGCTGGGCACGGCGGACAAGGTGATCGATCACGGCTGGCTGGCCTCGACCGGTGATGAGCGGTGCACGGTGACCGTGCCCACGGTGAACTCCGACCGGTGGCTGCTGGACCTGCCCGCCTCGGTCACCCGGTACGGCAACGCCACGTGCGACGGGGCCGAGCTGGCCCGGGAGGAGTTCGCCTACGACGGTGGAGCGTTCGGCGCTACGCCGACGCGCGGCGATCAGACCGGTTCCCGCGTCAAGCTCACCGCGGCGCCGACCTGGGCGACGACCACCACGACCTACGACAGGCTGGGACGGCCGCTGACGGTGACCGATCCCAACGGACGCACCACCACGACCGCCCACACTCCGGCGATCAGGTATCCAGCGACCACGACGGTCACCAACTCCCTGGGGCACAGGACGACGACGACCTGGTTCCGCCCCCGGCAGGCGCCCGAGGCGACCTTCGACGCACGGGGCAAGAAGACCACCTTCGCCTACGACGCGCTGGGCCGTACGCGCACCGTGCACCGGCCGACGGAGCAGGGTGGGTCCGCGTCGCACGAGTTCGCCTACGACCTCGACCCCGACAGAGCCAAGCCAGGCGTGGTCCGGACCCGCAGGCTTCAGGACACCACCAGGTACGTGGACTCCTGGGTCCTGCACGACAGCTGGCTGCGACCGCGCCAGGCCCACACGTTGTCCCCCGAATCCGGCAAGGCGATCGTCAGCGACACCCGATACGAAGGACGTGGCCTGGTCGCCGCCACCTCCCAGCCGCAGGCCCTGACCGGCGCGGCCGGAGCCGGCCTGTTCCCCATCCCGGCAGGAGGCTGGGCGAACGACGAGACGACCGCTCATGACGAACTCCGCCGCCCCATCTGGCAGGTCTCCTCGGCCGCGGGCACCATCCGGCGCTCGGTGGTCACCGACTACACCTACGACTCGGTGACCACGACTCCGCATCCCCAGGCAGGGGGAGTCGTCCGTACGGTCAGCGACGCCCACGGGCGGGTGATCAGGATGGAGGAACGTGACGGCACCGCCTGGCGCCTGACCCGCTATGGCTACGACCAGGCCGACCGGCTCACCACCATCACCGATCCGGCGGGCAACACCATCACCAACACCTACGACCTCGCCGGGCGCAAGATCGCCATGAACGATCCGGACATGGGCGCCTGGACCTACGGATTCGACGCGGCCGGCAACCAGACCCGGGCGACCAACGCCGCCGGGGGACAGGTGCACACGCTCTACGACGCGCTGAGCCGCCCGAAGGAACGCCGCAAGGATTCCCCGGCAGGCACGCTGCTGGCCAAGTGGGAGTATGACGCGACGGGGGAGACGGGCCTGCTGAACAGGACCACCCGCGTGGAGGGCGGCGACTCCTACGTGGTCGACGTCACCGGCTACGACGGCCGGGCCCGGCCCACCGGCCAGACCTGGACCTTCCCCGACGCGAGCTACACCGTCGGCTACGGCTACGACGCCGCCGACCACCCCACCCGGATCACCTACCCGGCCGTCGGCGGGCTGCCCGCCGAGACCGTGAACACCACCTACAACGACGTGGGCCTGGCGACCTCCATGGCCGGCGCCGCCGAGTACGTCTGGTCCGCCCTGTACGACGACCGGGCCCGCTCGGTGTGGAACCTGTCGGGATCCCGGACGGTGCCTTTCAGCCGGATGACGGAATACGACGCCGACCAGCGCGTCAAGGCGATCAAGGCGGGCGGCGGCAACACCACGCTGCAAGACCTGCGCTTCACCTACGACGACACCTTCGGCCACGTCGTCGACCGGCTCACGACCCTGAACGGGCAATCCTGGCGCGAGTGCTTCGACCACGACGACCGCCAACGCCTCACCCGCGCCTTCACCACAACAGGCACCTGTACGGCCGGCACACCCGGCACGGGTGCCAACGCCTACGACCACACCTACACTCTCAGCGCCGACGGCAACCTCACCCGGCGGGTCGAGAGCGGCACGCAGATCGCCTACACCTACCCAACGGCAGGCGGTACGCGTCCGCACGCGCCCACCGCGGTCGGCGGCAACACCTACACGTGGAACGCCAACGGCGACCTGGCGAGCCGTACCGTCTCAGGGCGGACCGAGACACTCACCTGGAGCCCCGAACGGCTTCTCCTCGCCGCGGGAACCTCCAGCTTCGTCTACGACGCCGACGGCAAGCGCCTGCAGCGCAAGACCCCCGCGGGCACCACCCGCTACATCGACGGCCACGAGATCACCGGATCGAAGGCGGTCCGCACCTACAGCTTCAACGGCACACCCATCGCGATCCGCACGGCCACCCGCGTGGAGTTCCTGGCCACCGACAACCAGGGATCGGTTCAGCTCACCGTCCCGGCCGGTTCAGAGACGCCCAGTCACATCAGGTCCTACCAGCCGTACGGTAAGCCGCGCGGCACCGACAGGGCCGACACCGACCGCGGCTGGATCAGCCAGATCGAGGACAGCTCCACCGGGCTCAACTACCTCAACGCCCGCTACTACGACCCATCGATGGGACGGTTCGTCTCCCCTGATCCGCTCTTCGACGTCGCCCGGCCACAGACCATCAACCCCTATGCCTACGGGCTCAACAACCCTACGGCCTTCTCCGACCCCAGCGGCCTGATTCCCGACGACTGCGCCAATGGGAAGGTCACGTGCACGCACAACGGAAAGGGATGGACCAACGCCCAGCCGACCCCCAAGCCGGCGCCGGCCATCATGGACGCCTGCGCCCCGGGTACCCCTGGGAACACCGAATGCGGCTCCAGCCTGGAGGGCAGCACCATCACCGGCGGTGAGGACCTCACCGTCGATGACCTCGCCGAGCGGGTGGTCGGCGGCACTGACAACGCGCTCGACGTCCTCGATCTCGGCCTGGAGTTCTGCACCGATTCCCACGGCTGCGCCAGGATCACCGAGTTCTTCGCGGTGGCCGACGACATCGGGTATGCGGTCGGCGCCATCGGTCTCGTCATGGACTGCGGGTCAGAGGGCTTTACCAGCCAGGCGTGTGTCAAGGGGGCGGTCCTGACGGGCGGCCAGTTGATCCCAGGGGTGGGGGTCATCTTCCTCACCCTGGACGTGCTGGACCAGTTCGGACTCGTGGATCCGGTCATCGACGCCCTGCAGGAGATGTTCACCAGCGACGGACGGAGCCCCGTGCGGACGTGTGACTCCGGGTCCAGGCCGGAATACGGATGCACGCACCTGCCCAGTGGTGGGCAGGGCGAGTACACCGGATCGGCCGGCGTTCCGCCGCCATGCACGGGCTGCGCAGCTCCACAGGCAGGCCCCTGCCCGCTGAGGGGGTGCGACCACAACAGTTACAACCTGAATGACTGATCACTGGCTAGGGGGCGTTCCGGCCGGAACGCCCCCCTTTGTCGTGGCGCGGTGATCCCTCAGATGATCGTTCTCCACGTTGTATGGGCGCGGGGATCGAAGAGGAGGTCGCAACCGCGGTCCCGGGCGGAGCGCCCGCCCGGCCCCGCATCTCCGCATGGCTCGACATCCGCGGCCGCCGCCCGGCCCTCCTCGGCCACGCTTCCCTTGACACCTCGGCTCGGTGTTTCCGCGCCGGCACAGCCGAGCAGGCCGCCCGTCGTCAACCGCGTCTGCGACCGGCACTTCACGTTCCCATGTGGGGCGCCGGCCGGTGTGGTGCGCCGGCTACCGCTTCCCGACGGTGTAGGTCAGGTGGGTCACCCGGGATGATGCGTCCGTAAGGTGATTCGCTCGGTCCCAATACAGCTGGCTGCCGGACTCGCCGGGCGGGATCTCTATCGGGGATCCGGTTGATCCGCCCGTGGCCAGATTGAGGAACCGGATGGAGTGGGTCTTGTGGCCGCTGCGATCAATATAGGCGGCCGTCGTTCCGTCCATATGGAGCGTGCCGCCCAGAGTGCCCTGTCCGACCCGTACCACCCCCCAGGTCTCGGTCGAATAGACCGTGGCGACCCCCTGCCCGCGGGTGAGCAGATACTTGTTGTCCGGGCTGAAACTCACCGGGATCTGCCCGGCAGGCAGCGTGTGCACTTCACCTTGCGGCAACTGTCGTCGGCGTGGCGGACGACACTCTTCCCTGCTGCCGCCGGAGGTCCCAGACCCACCGTCAGGACCGCCGCAACCGAAAACAGTCACCGATTCGTCGTTTGACAGGGTTGGCTAATGAGATTAGCTTTTAGCTAACGATGTTAGCCAGCCCTGGGAGATGTCATGACCGAGCACCTTGCCGTCGCCGGCGGCACGATCGCTTACGAGGTGGCGGGGTCCGGCCCGCTGATCGTCCTCGCGCACGGCATGGGCGACAGCCGAGCCGCGTACCGTGCTGTGATCCCGCCGCTGGTGGCGGCGGGCTATCGGGTCGCCGCGGTCGATCTGCGCGGCTGCGGCGAGTCCAGCGTCGGCTGGCCGGCCTGGAGCCGCACCGCCATCGCCGGTGACCTGCTCGCCCTGATCCGCCACCTGGGCGGCCCGGCGGTGCTCGTCGGCCACTCCATCTCCGGCGGCGCCGCCACCATCGCCGCGGCGCAGGAGCCCTCGCTGATCAGCGCGGTCGTCGAGCTGGCGCCGTTCACCCGCAAGCAGTCGATCCGCCTCGGCGACCTGCGGGTGAAGCGCTTCCGGCAGGGCATGCTGCGGCTGCTCGGCGCCGGCGTGTTCGGCAGCGTGCCACTCTGGCGCTCGTACCTCGACGTGGCCTACCCCGGCGTGAAGCCCGCCGGCTGGGCCGAACGGCTCGGCCGCATCGACTCCCGGCTGCGCGAGCCGGGCCGGATGAAGGCCATGCGGGGCATGGGCCGCAGCGCCCCGACGGACGCCGGCGCGCAGCTCGGCAACGTCCGCTGCCCGGTCCTGGTCGTGATGGGCACGCTCGACCCCGACTGGGCCGACCCGCACGCCGAGGGCTCGGCGATCGTTGACGCCCTGCCGTCCGGCCTCGGTCGCCTTGAGATGATCGAGGGCGCCGGGCACTATCCGCACGACCAGTTCCCCGACCAGGTGATTTCGCTCATGGTCGCCTTCCTCCGAACGGACGCCGCTCGTGCCTAGGGTCGGCCTGGACCCGGCGGCCGTGGTCGCGGCCGGTGCCGCCCTCGCAGATGAGGTGGGCCTCGCCAACCTGACGATGGGTTTGCTGGCCGAGCGGGTGGGCGTGCGTCCCCCGTCCCTGTACAAGCACGTGGGCGGCCAGGAAGACCTCAACCGGCGCATCGCGGCCTTGGCGTTGAGCGAGGCCGCCGACGCCGTCGGCGGCGCGGTCCAGGGGTACGCGGGCCGCGACGCCCTGGCTGCCGCGGCGCGCGCCTTCCGCGCCTTCGTCCTGGAGCACCCCGGCCGATACGCCGCGACGATCGGCGTGGAACCGTCCGGCCCGGACGATCCGGTGGCCATCGCGGGGCAGCGGCTGCTCGGCGCGTTCATGGCGGTCCTGCGCGGTTACGAGATCGCGGAGTCCGACACCGACCACGCCCTGCGCATGCTCCGCAGCCTCTGCCACGGCTTCGCCACGTTGCAGGCGGCTAACGGCTTCCAGTGGAGCGCCGACGTCGACGAGAGCTTTGAGTGGCTGATCGCGTTCGCCGACCGGGGCCTGCGCGCTGGTTGAGCGCATCGAGATCAGAGCGACGCTCAAGCATCGGTGACGCAGGACGCCTTGAAGGACCACCGTCCCTTCTCGGTCGACGCAAGGCCCGTCAACCTTGGGAACATTCAGGACGACGGGCATCGTGTCCTCAGCGCTTCGGCGTGGCGGGGAGGCGCAGGAAGGTCGCCACCAGGAGAGCTGTGACGATCGCGAGGGCGGCGTTGACGCCGATCGCGAACCGCAGCCCGGGAAGAAGGGACGAAGCGACCTGGCTCATGGCGAGAGCGGACATGACCGGCGTGCCGAGGGTGATGCCGACCTGCTGGCTCATGGTGACCAGTCCGGTCGCGAGCCCTTGCTGCTCGCTCGGGACGCCGGCGGTGGCGGTGACGACGTAACCGACGATCGCGACGAGGTTCGCGACCCCGCCGACAAAGGTGACGACGAGCAGTGCGATGAGCCATCCGCGGTCGTCTCCGACGAAGGCGAGCGGGATCGTCGCGGCTGCTTGAACGACGAAGCCGACGATGATCGCGGTCTTCGATCCGGTTCTGCCGATGACCTTCGGGGCGAGGAGCCCGCCGACGACGGTTCCCGTGCCGAGGACGGCGAGGATGAGGCCCGCACCCACGGCGCTGTGACCGAGGATCTCCTGGAGGTAGAGGGTCAGCAGGAACACGAGCGAGGTTTCGGTCGCGAAGGCGAGGAGTCCCGCGATGTTGCCCCACGCGACGTTGCTGCGCCGCAGCAGCGCGGGGGCGACGAGCGGTTCGGACACCCGGGACTCGACGGCCCAGAAGATCGCGAAGAACACGACGGCGGCGATGATCGGCCCCCATGAGGCGGGGCTGCGCCAGCCCGCCTCGCCGGCGGTGGCGATGCCGTAGACCAGGGCGACGAGGCCGGACGTGACGGTGATCGCGCCGGGAAGATCGAGGCGGGGACGCCTCTCGGCCGGCTTCTCGGCCAGGACGAACGGGGCGGTGAGGAGCACGGCGATGGCGACGGCGACGTTGATGAGGAACGCCCATCGCCAGCTCACCCCGCCGGTGAGGACGCCGCCGAGCACCGCGCCGATGGTGAAACCGGCGGCCATGAGGGCGCCGTTGAGACCGAGGGCACGCGAGCGTGCCGGACCTTCACCGAACATCGTGGTCAGCAGCGACAGGGCGGCGGGGGTGACCATCGCGGTGGCGATGCCCTGGCCGACGCGAGCCGCGAGCAGGAGGACGGGCTCTTGGGCCAGGCCACCGGCGAGGGAGGAAACGCCGAGCAGCACGATGCCGAGGAGGAAGAGTCGTTTGCGGCCGAACAGGTCCGCGACGCGACCGAAGAGCAGAGTGAACCCGGCGGCGCAGAGCGCGAACGACGTGACGATCCATTGCAGATCACCGGTGGCGAAACCGAGGTCGCGGCCGATGTGCGGCAGCGCGACGTTGAGGATGGAGAAGTCCACCGCGAGCGTGAAGTTCGCCGTGAGGAGCACGGCCAGCACGACCCGCTGGCGCGAGGACAACCGCTCGGGGACAGCGGACGATGGTGAAGGAGACGTTTCGATGTCCAGCATGTGATCCACACTCGGCCGCCCCGCCGTACGCAGCCAGAACCCCCGGTTGCCTACCACTGAGGAGGACAGGCTCCGGCCGTCGCGATCGGCGAGAATGGCGGGATGGCAGTACAGCCCGCGCACCAGGACCGGCCGGTGACCGAGCTCGGCGAGTTCCTCCGCTCACGCCGCGATCGGCTCACCCCCGAAGACGCCGGTGTGCGCAGCTACGGCCGCCGCCGGGTGCCCGGTCTGCGGCGCGAAGAGCTCGCGCAGCTCGCCGGGGTGTCGGTGACCTATCTGACCCGCCTGGAGCAGGGGCAGTCGCAGAACGCCTCCGACGCGGTCATCGACGCTCTGGCCCGGGCCCTGCGTCTGGACGCGGATGAGCGGGCGCACCTGTTCGCGCTCGCTCACCCGGCTCCGGTCAAACGCCCTCGCCCGCCGAAGCCGGAGAGCGCCAAGCCCGGCGCCGAGCAGCTTCTGCACGCGATGGGTGATGTCCCCGCTGTGCTGCTGGGCCGGTTCAACGACGTCCTCGCCTGGAACCGGGCCGGGCACCTCCTGCTGGCCGGACACCTCGACTTCACCGCCCCCGCGAGGCCGGTGGATCGGCCGAACCAGCTCCGCATGCTGTTCCTCGATCCACACACCCGCGACCTCTACCTCGATTGGGCGGCCGAGGCGGCGCTCGCGGTGGCCTCACTGCGCTACGTCGCGGCTCAGTTCGCCGGCGACCGGCGCCTGGCCGAACTAGTCGGAGAGCTCAGCCTGAACAGCCCGGAGTTCGCCTCGTTGTGGGCCGGTCACGCCGTGAAGCTGTGCACGAGTGGTTCGAAACGGTTCCGCCATCCCGAGATCGGCGCCCTCACGCTTGACTACGAGGTGCTGCATCTGCCCGAAGGCAACGGTCAGCGCATCCTGACCCACGCCGCCAAGCCTGGCAGCACCTCGTACGCGGCCCTGCGGTTGCTGACCTCCCTGTGATCAGCCGTGCACATCCCCTGGCCGGTGCGGCCGGGTACGGGTGAGCACGATGAGGGTGAGGCCGATCCCGGTGAGGACCGCGCCGGTGACGCCGGGGCTGCGCAGGCCGTAGCCCAGGTCGATGGCGGCTCCGGCGAGAACGACCCCTAGGGTGTTGCCTAGGTTGAACGCGGCGATGTTCGCCGCCGACGCGAGCGTCGCCGCGCCTTGGGCGTGACGGAGGACGCGCGCCTGGAGTCCGGGCACGGTGGCGAACCCGACCGCGCCGAGCAGCATCAGCAGGATCGCGCTGGGAAGCGGCATCGACGCGACGGCCCGCAGCGTCAGGATCACGATGGGCAGCGCGATCGCGAGAACGAGAACAGCGTTGTCGGCGTTCTTGTCGGCTGCGCGGCCGCCGAGGATGTTCCCCGCGAACAGGCCGAGGCCGAACAGGACGAGCAGCCACGGGATGGCGGACGCCGGGTAGCCGGTGACCTCGCGCAGGAGCGGCTCGACATAGGTGAAGACACCGAACATGCCGCCGAAGACGAGCGCGGTCGTGAGCAGAGACGCGAGCACCTGCGGCCTCGCGAGAGCGCGGAACTGCCGGCCGAGAGGTAGTTGATCCGGCTCTGGCTCTGTCCGGGGCACCAGCGCCGCCAGACCGAGCAGCGCGATGACGCCGATCGCGCTGATGATCCAGAACGCCATCCGCCAGCCCACCTGCTGCCCCACGAACGCGCCCGCCGGCACACCGAGCACATTGGCGACGGTGAGACCGGCGAACAACGCCGCGACGGCCGATGCCTGCTTCGAAGGCGAGACCAGCGACCCGGCGAGGACGGCCCCGATTCCGAAGAACCCACCATGAGCGAGGGCGGCGATGATCCGCCCGGCGAACATCACCGTGAAGTCAGGGGACCACGCGGAGAGGACGTTGCCGATGATGAAGAACGCCAGCAGCAGTACGAGCGCGTACTTGGGCGGCCGTCTCATCAGTAACGGGGTGAGGACGAGCGCGCCGGGAACCACGGCGAGCGCGTAGGCGCCGACGAGGTGGCCCGCTTCGCTGATCGTCACCCCCAGGTCCGTGGACACCTCGGTGAGCAAACCTGCGATGACGAATTCGGTGAGTCCGATACCGAACCCCCCGAGACTGAGCGCCAAAAGCGCGGGTCCGGCTTTCTGGGAGCCGCCCGTACCAGTGGCCCGCACGGTCCTGATCGCTGTTGGACCGGGGGTGTCGAACGTCATTGGGCCTCGCCGTCGTTCTCGGGTCGATCATCGGGCCACACGGGTATCTGTGGCCGATGCTGGACTTCGAGACTGGAACGAGAGTGCGACGGCAGCCATCTCCCTGATCTGCCTACCATTGCCAGGGATACTTTCGTTCGCCCTGATGCCCTGGCGCGGCCAACGCAGCCCACGTTGCCGATCAGGCGGACGCGACGAACGTCACCAACCGGTGCCGACAAGGCGACGGTCGCCGGCCTGCGACCGGGTGACGACGCCGGCCAGGCCTTGGGCGAGGTGTCCGGCTACAGCGGACTATGGAGGAAAAGGGGGACTACTCACCCCTTTCCACTCTCAACGTATAGCGCACCGGGGGGCTTGCGGCAAGACCCGGGTCGTGCCGCAGAATCGTGGGCCGAGGCCAGAACCTGCGGAAACGGGGGACACGAAGTGCGGGTGTTGTTGTCGACGTATGGGTCGTGGGGGGACATCGAACCGCTGGCGGGACTCGCGGCGCGGTCGGTCGAGAAAGGCCGCGGGCCCGCGTGAACCACGCTGGATCGTCGAGCCAGGATCCCAATGATCGCAAGCGCCCTCACACTGGAGCTACTGACGTGACCCCGCTGACCACCAGCGCGTTTGACCTTCCCGACCATCTTTTCCCCAAGGCCGATCCGAAGCTGATCGCCGGTGATGAGCGGCACTTCGCGGCCATCGCGGAGAGCCTTGAGCGGTCGATCGCCGATCTGTCGGACCGCCTCGACGCCGAGCGCAAGGCGCCCGGTGGCATCGGCCGGGCGGTGCTGGACCGGGACCTGGAGATCCACCGGCTGACCGCTCGCCTGCGTGCCCTGCGTCGCTTCGGTCTGGACCTGTGCCTCGGGCACATGGTCGGCGCGGACGACCCCGAGCCCGTGTACGTCGGACGACTCGGCCTCACGGACAGCGCGGGTCGCCGGCTGCTGCTCGACTGGCGCTCACCCGCGGCTGAGCCGTTCTTCGGAGCCACCCACGCCAACCCGATGGGGCTGGCGAGCCGCCGCCGGTATCGCTGGACCCGCGGCCGGATCAGCGATTACTGGGACGAGGTGTTCACCTCTGACGGGTTCGAAGGGCACGCCGCGCTCGACGACCAGTCGGCCTTCATCGCCAGCCTGGGCGGCAACCGGTCGGCGCGGATGCGAGACGTGCTCGGCACCATCCAGGCCGACCAGGACGCCATCATCCGCGCGGGATCGCGCGGCGCTCTCGTCGTCGACGGCGGTCCGGGCACGGGCAAGACCGTCGTCGCTCTGCACCGCTCCGCCTACCTCCTCTACGCGGACCCTCGCCTCGGTCACCACCGGGGCGGCGTGCTGTTCGTCGGTCCGCACCAGCCCTACCTGGCCTATGTCGCCGACGTCCTGCCCAGCCTCGGAGAGGAGGGCGTACAGACCTGCACCCTGCGGGACCTCGTCGCCGAAGGAGCCGCGGCGGCGATCGAGGCCGACCCGGGCGTGGCCCTGCTGAAGTCGTCGGCGGACCTGGTGAAGGCGATCGAGCCGGCCGTCAGGTTCTACGAGAACCCGCCCACCGAGGGGATGACGGTCACGACCCCCTGGTCCGACATCTGGCTGAGCGCCGACGATTGGGCCGAGGCGTTCGACGCACCGGATCCCGGCACCCCGCACAACGAGGCGCGCGACCAGATCTGGGAGGAGCTGCTCACGATCCTGGCCGACAAGCACGAGGAAGAGATCTCGGTCGAGCTGCTCCGCAGGTCGCTGCTGCGGGACAGGGAGCTGCTCGCGACCTTCAACCGCGCGTGGCCGCTACTCGAAGCGACTGACCTCGTCGGAGACCTGTGGTCGGTGCCCGCCTACCTGCGGCTGTGCGCTCCCTGGCTCAGCCCCGGCGACGTCCGGAAGCTGCAGCGCGCTGACGCCCAGGCCTGGACGGTGTCCGACCTGCCGCTCCTGGACGCGGCACGGCAGCGGCTCGGCGACCCGGAGGTGTCACGACGCAAGCGCCGGCAGGAAACCGCTCTCGCCGCCCAGCGCGAGCGCATGGCCCAAGTCGTCGACACCCTGATCGAGGCCGATGACGACGGCGAAGGCCTCGTGACACAGCTGCGCCGAGCGGACCTCCAGCGGAATCTGGTCGACGAGTCCGAGCTGCCCACCCTCGAACCGGACCTGCTCGCCGGCCCGTTCGCGCACATCGTCGTGGACGAGGCTCAGGAACTGACAGACGCGGAGTGGCAGATGCTCCTGCTCCGGTGCCCGTCGCGGAGCTTCACCATCGTCGGGGATCGTGCCCAGGCCCGGCACGGGTTCACGGAGTCGTGGCAGGAACGGCTCAAGCGGATCGGCCTCGACCGGGTCGACCTGGCCTCCCTGAGCGTCAACTACCGGACGCCGGAGGAGATCATGGCGGAAGCCGAGCCGGTCATCCGGGCCGTGCTGCCGGACGCCAACGTGCCGACCTCCATCCGCAGCGGCGGCATCCCCGTCGTGCACGGATCCGCTTCGGAGCTGAGCTCGATCCTCGACACCTGGCTCGCCGCGCATGCCGACGGGATCGCCTGCGTCATCGGCGATCCCACGTTCCGGACGACGTCCCGCGTCCGGTCGCTGACCCCGGAGCTGGCGAAGGGGCTCGAGTTCGACCTGGTCGTCCTCATCGACCCGGAGGCGTTCGGCGATGGCATCGAAGGAGCGGTCGACCGCTATGTCGCGATGACCCGGGCGACCCGGCAACTCGTCATCCTCACGAGCTCCTGACGCCGGGCTCAACGGCAGGGACGCGAGCCCCAGCACCCGCGCTGAGGCTCCTTCAACAGGATCTCGCCTCCGCGGGCCCGGCAAGGCGAGATCTCAGATCGTCTCCGTAAGGGGACACTGGTTCCGGAGATCGACATAACGGAAGGCGATCCGGCGCGCAGCTCGTGACGGCTCAATGGCTGGGTGGCGAGCGTAGAGCACGCGCTTGCGGCGGTCGTCCCAGCCCGCCCGCCACCAGTGCCACTCGCCGTCGCACCACACCACCAGTCCCACCCAGACGGACACCAGGGCAAGGCCGTGGCCGCTGTGTACGTCAGCATGTATGCCGTGGTCGGTCTCAAGGGCCTGGCGCAGGAGATCTGCGGACAGTACGGCCTGCGTCTTCTTGCCGTTCCTGGGTACGGCGATAATCTGGTTCTGCATCGTTGACGCCCAAAGCTCTCGATGCTTCGGACCCCCGTCTGCGGGCGGTGTTACAGCACTGTTTGTCCCGTAGGCGGGGGTCTGCTGTAGGCCCCGATTTAGGGGGGCTAAAGTCGAGAGTATGGCCCTGATCGAGCCCTCGCAATAGGAGGGCTGAAGTGCGGCGAATGTCGGTCGCTGAGGAGGCAACGCCCGGATGGACTTGAAGACGCTGAGGGAAGTCGCGCAGGTCAGCGATCCCGTGGAACGAGCCCGTATCCTCAGTCGACTCATGACCGAGGAACAGGGACTGGTGACCGAGGCGGCCAAGATGCGGCGGCAGGCCATCGCCGAGGCACGGGAATCCGGCATGAGCCTGGAGGAGATCGCCGGGCGGCTTGGCGTCTCGCCAGGACGCATCTCACAGATGCGGAAGGGGCCGACCGCTCGCGCTCCGGAAGGCCCTGCCTCACCGGCTCCTCGGGTGCTGGTGCACCGGGCGCTGCCCACCGAACCCGCCGTACGAGGTTCCAAGTCCCTCTTCCTGGCGGAGGCGGAACGGCAGGGACTCAAGGCCGGTCGGCGGATGCTCTACGTCGGGCTGGAGCCCGCGAACGATCATGTCGCGGCCTGCCTGCGGGTGGAGCCTGGAACGGACATCGTGGCCCGGCGCAAGGTGATGACGGCCAACGACGTGCCGGTGCGCATGGCGACGAGCTACTTCCGCGCCGACCTGTTCGGTGACACCAGACTTGCCGAGCCGGAGTTCGTGCAGCCGTCGCTACAGTCCGCGTTGATCGCTCTGGGCTACGCGTTCGGCCATGCGGAGGAGCACCTGACCGCCCGGACACCGACCGCCTTCGAGCGCGAGACGTTGGAGCTCGAGCCTGGCGAATGGATCGTTCAGGTGCTCCGGGCCGGCTACTCCACCGAGGACACGCCCGTCCACGTTCTGGAGACGATCTGCGCCGCGAACCGGCATATCTTCTCCATCGGTCAGGTCTCCGGTTACGACGAGTTCTGAGATTTCGCATGTTGCGGCGCAGCCTCGGGTGGGAGGCGCCTCGGGTCAGGCCCTGGCCGCGGGGGCCGAGGGCGGCTCAGCGCTGTTGGTGTGAAGGACGAGGCCGCCATCGTTTGCGGGACGGAACCCCAGTCCATGGAGTTCGGGAACGTCGATCGCGGTGACCACGCGCAGGGCGCCGGTCTCGGCCGCCTCGCAGACCGCGTGACGCACCAGCGCATGGCGTACCTCCGATGGGACGCCGGGCTGGACGTGCGCAAGGTCGAGACGGGCGGTGGTGTGCTGCTCGTCCTCCCAGGACGTGGCCGCCTGACCGACGAAGGGTTCCCCGCGGGCGTTGTCGACGTAGGCCTGCAGCCAGCAGGCAAGGCTGCCTTCGACGATCAGCTTTCTGGGAATGGTCACATCCATCCCCGCCTCGGCCAGCCAGAAGCCGGCATCGGAGGCAAGCGGGGGGACCAGTGCCGACGGCGATCTCGGAAGGGGATGGCCCTCCTCCCGGTCATCTCCTGAGAGGGCGAGCATGCCGTCGTCGAGTGGAACCGAACCGATGAAGAACCCGGCGGGGCAGAGGTCTGGGGCATCGTGGGTGTCCAACACGACGTTCCCGTCCCGGATCGTCCGGCGGCTTCGACGCACCAGCCCGGTCGCGAGTTCCTCGGCGAGGCGACCCGCGACGTCCGCGGCCCATTCGTCCGCCGAGGCCACCGGCAGGCCGGTCCACGGACTCTCCGGCACCGTCGGGAACGCGACCTCGATGGCGTAGGTGTTGGGATCTCGCCGCCAGCGGAAGATCACCAACATGCTGTCGGGCTCCGCGATGACGTCGACGCCGGAGTAGCCGTCCGTCACAGCGCCCGTACGCAGCAAGCAGGTCCTGACCGCTCCGAGGATCTCTTCACGGGACCAGTCGATCGGCACAGGTCCAGACTCCCACACCCTTCCTCCCATCGGATCGAGCCCGTCAGCTGAAGATCGCGGATCGCCTCCCTTTGTCGGTGGGCTCCGCTACATTTCCGGTTCGTTGATCAAGAGGCCTGGAGGTCAAAGATCGTGAACGCGGACCCAACCGCGTGGGAGCGGCGCAGCGTCACCCTCGTGGTGCCGCCCGTCCAGCCGCGCAAGCTGGCGAAGGTGCCCTTCGTCGAGCTGGCCGACGGGCGGCTGCAGGGCGTCGTGTCGAGCGGGTCGGACATCGGGCGGGTGTACGTGTCCTTCATCGCCGCCGGAACCCACGGCTTCAGTTGCAGCACCAACAACAACCGGCCGTGCGGCGGCCTCTACAGCTCGCCCTGCAAGCACCTGCACGCGCTGGCCGCCGAGGCCATCGTGCAGTACGGCGCCGGGCGGGTCGCTCGCTACCTGCGCGTCGACGGCGCCGACACCGTCGAATCCGGTCACGACCTGATCGGCCGCCTGAACGGCGGGCCCGAGCAGGGGTCGGCGGCCGTGGTGTTCAGCCGGTTCCTTCGCCACCTGAGCTACCTGGAGCTGCCGGCCACCTCGGCGCCCGTCGCCGAGCTGCACTGGTTCCCATCGACGGGGGCGGTGCGCTGATGATCGAGGTGCAACTCGGCGCGCTGAACGCCGACCTGCCACCGGGTGTCGAGGAGGCCCTCGACCTGGTCGCGGCCTTCGACGACGCGCTCGCGGGCGGCCTGGGACGGCTCAGCGAGCAGGGCGCGCGGGCGGTCACCTGCCTGGCGGCGGCCGTGGCGGCGAGCCCGCTCGGCGACCGGGCCGTCGAGGCGGCGGAGAAGGTCGCCACCGGGTCCGTCGCGGGCGAGCATCTGACGATCCTGGCCGGGGCGCGCGCCGCGCTGCTCGGCGCGGTCGCCGACGCCCTGCTGGCCCGCCTCGACGAGGCCCTTGGACGGTCCCGGGCCCCGTGGCGGGAAGCCGCCGCGGGCGCGGCCGCCGCCGTGCCGGAGAACCTGCTCGCCGGGGCTCGGGCATGGCTGCACGAGCTGGCCATCACCGGATGGCGCGGCGTCGGGCACGACCTCGTCGCCGCCTCCGACCAGGCCGTCGAGACCATGCTCGCGGAGCCCGCGCTGCGCAGGCCCGCCGTGCTGCTCGACGGGCTGGCCGCCGAGCTGCGCGCCTCCAGCCCGGTGTCCACGATGGAGAAGCTGCCCGCCCGCCGCTGGGCCGACCTGTGGACCCGCGCCCTGATGCTCACCCAGCCGGGCCGGCTCGGCGCCGGCGACCAGGGCGTCCCGGTGTCCGGACGACTGCTCATCCTCGGGGCCGACGTGCACGAGCACGCCACCGTCGTCCAGGTCCAGGTGCACGGCCTGCTGGAGCCGAAGGAGGGCGGCGAGCCCCGGCTGGTGCGCACCGCGATCTCCGCCACCAAGGTCGACACCATCGTCGGCCCGGCCGTGTGGGGAGTGCTGGGGGACTACCCGGTGCTGCTCGGCGCGCTGGCCAGGCACCTCTCGCTCGACCTCACCGACATGCCGCTGCTGGCCGGTGGCGACCTGCTGTGGGACGAGGGCAAGGCGGTGACGGGCGCGCTCGCCGCGCCGTTCGCGACCGCCCGCGTCCAGCTCGCCGGCGCGCTCGCCCCCGCCGGACCGCCGCTCGACCGGCACCCGGTGGCCATCGCCGAGCCCGTGCTCGTCGAGGGCTACAAGGCGGCCAAGGTCGACGGCGGCATCGAGTTCCGGCTCGACGGCCAGGCCATCACGGTCGCCGCCGACCGGCTGCCCGGCTGCGGCCCGCTCACGCCCCAGCTGCTGGCCACCTCCACGGCCTGCCTCGGCCTGCTGCGCTGGGACGGCCGCTGGCTGCTGCAGCCGCTCGCCGTCCAGTCGACGGTCAAGCGCCAGCCGGTCGCCGCGCACAACGGCGACTGGGCGCTCGGCCCCACCGACCCGAAGGTGGTCAAGTCCCTGGCCAGGTCGGGCGACGCGGTGGCCGTACTCCGCGAACGAGCAGGACGGTTGCTGCGGAAATGACCGATACCCGCGCCGAGGAGAACCGGCGCCAGGTGCTGCTCTGGCGGCTGCTGGCCCGCGTGTTCGACACCGAGGAGCAGCCGGGGCTCGAGGCGGCCAGCGTGGCCGTCGTCGACGCGCTCGGGCTGCCACCCGCCCTGCTCGACCCGTCGGTGTCCGTCGACACGCTGGTGCAGCGCTTTCCCGAGCTGGCGGCGGAGTTCCGCGACCTGATGGTGCCCGGCGACGACGAGCAGCCGCGCGATCGGGCCCGCACCGCCGCCCTGGCCTCCAAGCTGCTGCTCAACCTGTTCGCCACCGGCACCGGCGACGTCACCGCCACCCGGCTGGCCGCCTGGCAGCAGGACGCCGGCTGGTTCGAGCAGGCACTCGGCTGCGAGCCGGGCGGGCTGCGCGCCCAGCCGGGCCAGAACGGGCTCGGCGGCCTGCTCGCCGGGCTCGAAGGCGACCTGGTCAAGCGCATGCGGCTGCGCGAGGTGCTCGCCGACCCCGCGCTGTCGCGGCAGCTCACGCCCAGCATGTCGCTCATCGAGCAGTTGCTGCTCGACAAGGACAACCTGTCGGGCGTCGCGCTGGCCAACGCCAAGGCGTTGATCCGCCGCTACGTCGACGAGGTCGCGCAGGTGCTGCGTACCCAGGTGCAGCAGACCAGCGCCGGCACCATCGATCGGTCGGTGCCGCCCAAGCGGGTCTTCCGCAACCTCGACATCGAGCGCACGATCTGGAAGAACCTCACCAACTGGAGCCCCGAGGACGAGCGGCTCTACGTGGACCGGCTCTTCTACCGGCACACCGCCAAGCGCACCGTCCCGGCCCGCATGATCGTGGTCGTCGACCAGTCGGGCTCGATGGTGGACGCGATGGTCAACTGCACCATCCTGGCCTCCATCTTCGCCGGGCTGCCCAAGGTCGACGTGCACCTGATCGCCTACGACACCCGGGCGCTCGACCTGACCCCGTGGGTGCACGACCCGTTCGAGGTGCTGCTGCGCACCCGGCTCGGCGGCGGCACCGACGGCATGGTCGCGATGAGCCTGGCCCGCCCCAAGATCATGGACCCGCGCAACACCGCGCTGGTGTGGATCTCCGACTTCTACGACAACCAGGCGGTGCAGACCGAGTTCGAGTCGCTGCACCGCTCGGGCGTGAAGCTGATCCCCGTCGGGTCCGTCAACAGCTCGGGTCACCAGAGCGTGGACCCCTGGTTCAAGCAGAAGCTGAAGGACCTGGGCACGCCGGTGATCTCCGGCCACATCCGCAAACTCGTGTTCGAGCTCAAGAACTTCCTCAACTAGGAGAATCCCCGCAATGACCGAGATGCTGCGTGCCCCCGCCGAGGCCAAGTACGCCGAGGAGCTCGACTGGCTGGAGTCGATCGACGACGGCCCCAAGCCGTTCTCCTGGCGGCTCAGCCCTCGCATGGTCCGCCTGTTCGTGCTCGGCTCCGAGCGCTCCGACGGCCTGGACCGGGAGATCCCGCAGAAGTGGTTCGGCGACCGGAGCTTCGTCGAGCGCGCCATCGTCACGCTGGCCTCGGACCGGGGCCTGCTGCTGATCGGCGACCCCGGCACCGGCAAGAGCTGGCTCGCCGAGCTGCTCGCCGCCGCCATCTCCCGCAACTCCACCCTGGTCGTCCAGGGCACCGCGGGCACCACCGAGGACCACATCAAGTACTCATGGAACGTCTCCATGGTGATCGCCAAGGGGCAGTCGCGCGACTCGATGATCCCCTCGCCCATCATGACGGCGATGGAACAGGGCGTGATCGGCCGCTTCGAGGAGTTGACCCGCTCCACCAGCGACGTGCAGGACGCACTCATCTCCATCCTGTCGGAGAAGTACGTGTCCATCCCCGAGCTCGACGACGACAACATCGTCTTCGCCCAGCCCGGGTTCTCCATCATCGCCACCGCCAACAGCCGTGACCGGGGCGTCAACGACCTGTCGTCGGCGCTCAAGCGGCGCTTCAACTTCGTCCGCATCCCCGTCGTGACGAACAAGAAGAGCGAGGCGGAGATCGTCCGCTTCCGCACCGTCGAGCTGCTCCGCCGGCACAACATCGACCTGGAGCTGCCGCCCACGCTGCTCGACATCCTGCTGCAGAGCTTCGCCGACCTGCGCGCCGCCGCCGCGTCGGCCCAGAGCGACGACGGCAAGCTGGAGTCCGCGCTGTCCACGGCCGAGCAGATCGGCGTGCTGGAGGACGCGATCCTGCACAGCAACTTCTTCGGCGACCGCACGCTCAAGGCCGAGACGCTGGCCGGTTCGCTGGTCGGCTCGCTGGCCCGGCGCACCCCTGAGGACCTGGCCATCCTCAACAAGTACTGGCACGGGGTCGTCGAGCCGCGCAGCAAGAAGGACGGCGGCGAGTGGCAGGGCTTCCTCGAAGGCGGTCGTCAGGCGATCGCCACGCTGTCATGAGCACCTTCGGCGCTCTCCGCCGGCAGTTGGACGACGCCGCCGAGACCTTCGCCGGCTCGCCCGGCGCCCTGTCCGAGATCCTCACGGGCATGGTCGACGACGTCGACCGGGCGCTGGGCGAGCGGCTGGAGATCTTCCCGGTGTGCCACCACTCGCCGGCCTCGGCCGTGGCCATGGCCAGGCGGCTGCGCGACAAGCAGCCGCAGGTCATCTACCTGGAGATGTGCGAGGATCTGCGGCCGCTCCTCGACGAGCTGCGCACCTGCAAGCTGCCGGTGGCGCTGCAGGCGTTCGCCACCGAGCTCGACGGTTTCCCCGAAAGCTGGGGGCCGCTCAGCGTCGTCGCGCCCATCACCGAGGCGTCCGCCGAATACCAGGCCATCGCCTACGCGCTCGACACCCCCGGCGTCGAGCTGGTGCTGGTGGACCGCTCCTCCGACCACGTCTTCCAGTGGCACCCGCGGGAGGAGCCCGGCAAACCCGCCGAGGAGGCCGCCCTGCACGGTGACGCGGTCGGCGTCGAGATCGGCGACCTGCGGCCCCGCTTCGCCGAGCTCGAAGAGCACCTGCTGCACCACGGCAAGGTCCGCCACTGGTCGGAGTGGTGGGACCAGTACGTCGAACAGCCGCTCTCCGGAGCCGACTACGACACCTACCGCCAGGTCATGGTGCTGATCGGCGGCCTGTTCCGGCGGCTGCGTCCGCACGACGCCGCCAAGCTGGACCGCGACGAGGACCGCGAGCGCCACATGTGGACCCGCATGCGCGAGCACCTGGCCGCGACCGGCGCCGACCCCGAGCGCTGCCTGTACGTGTGCGGAGCCTTCCACGCGGCCAGCCGAGTCGAGGAGTTCGGCCTGGACGCGGCGCGCACGGACTTCGACATCTCTCCGCGCACCGCCACGAAGTGGCTGTACGGCCTCATCCCGTCCAGCCACTCGGCCATCGAGGCACAGTTCGGGCTGGCCCCCGGATCGGTGTCGATCGCCGCCGCCACCTACGACAAGGCCGTCACCCGGGGCGGCGTCAAGCCGTACGCGCTCAAGGGGCAGCAGAAGGGCAAGCGGCCCGGCACGAAGCCGCCCGCCGCGCCGGTGGTGGTGGCCGACCAGCTGTCCGAGTTCCTGTCCAAGCCGCCGGAGCGCGACCCGCTCGACGAGGCCGAGCTGCTCGGCTGGTGTGTCGACATCGTGCGGCTGGCCCGGCGCAACGGCTACCTGTCCAGCACGGCCGACGCCATCGCCGTGTACGAGACGTCCATCCTGCTCGCCGGGATGCGCGGCCGGGCCAGGCCGACGCCGTACGACTTCCAGGACGCGGCGGTCACCTGCATCGAGAAGGACACCGTGCCCGGCCGCCGGGACGTGCGGCGGCTGTGCGAGATCCTGCTCGGCGGCGACCGGATCGGCGAGGTCGGCTACCAGTCGATGCCGCCGCTGGCCCAGGACGTGTTCGAGCGGCTCGCGCCACTCGGCTACGACATGAGGAAGCGGGCCGTGCACCGGGTGCTGCTCGACCTGAACGCCGACCCGGAGCTGGAGCCGTGCTCGCACCTGCTGTGGGTGCTGCGGCGGCTGATGCCCGAGCACGCCGTACGGCCCATCATGGGCAGCCGGCGGCTGGGCGAGCGGTCCGTCCAGGAGAGCTGGGACGTCGCGCTCGGCCACCACCAGCGGGCGCTCATCGAGCTCGGCTACGAGGGCGTCACCGTCGAGCAGGTGCTGGAGCAGCGGCTGCGGCGCGGCGTGTGGGAGCCGAAGGCGACCGCCGCCGACGCGCTCCAGGCGGTCGAGGAGGCCATCCTGTTCCTGGGCGGCCGGCGCTTCACCGACGAACTCGGGGCGCGGGCCGTGGAACTGCTCGCCGCCGAGCGGAGCGTGGACGACGCGCCCGACGTGCTGCGGCGGGTCCGGCGGCTGCTGGCCCACTACCGGGCCACCGAGCCGGCGCTGCCCGAGTGGTGCGAGCGGTTCGTCACCACCGGTTACGCGCAGTACTGCACGCTGCTGCCCACCGCGTTCGTGGCCGAGGACGTCGGGGTGCGGCAGGTGGCGGCCATGCTCGGCTTCCTGTCGTCCATGGAGAGCCTGGCGCTGTCGCTCGGCTGCGACCGGGCGCAGCTCGAACTGGCCGTGCGGCAGTCGCATCCGGAGACGCCGGGCAAGATCGCGCTGCTGTGGGCGGCGCAGTTCCAGCTCGGCGTGCTGACGATCGGCGAGCTGCGGGAGCGGTGCGCCGAGCTGCTGGCCAACCCGCTGGTGGTGCCGTCGTTCCCGCAGTACCTGAGCGGGTTCGTGCAGGCGCTGGAGGCGGCTCCGGTGTTGACGCCGTTCGTGGTGGAGGTGATCTCCGGGGCGTTCGCGCGGCTGCCGGACGGGGTGCTGCTGCCGTGGCTGCCGACGCTCATCCAGACACTGCGTGAGGAGGCTCCGGAGCTGGTCCCGGTGCTGATCAGGGAGGCCGGCCGTACCTTCCCGGCCACCCTTTCGGCCGTGGACACCTGGGTGCCGCCGTGGTCGGGCCCGTCCGGGCCGGGCGGGGCGGAGGGTATGGCTGCCACGGGTGCCGGTGCTGCCGGTGGGCCGGTCGCGGAGCTCCTCGCCGCCCACCCTGCCGCCACGGACGCTCTGGCTGCGCTCCTCGGCTGCGAGGGTGCCTGGAAGTCCCTCACCCCAGCGGGCACCACTCCCGGCCACGACGCGTCCGGTGGGTCGCCGGAGGTGGCCGCCCTGGTGGCGCGGCATCCCGCCGCGGTGGACGCCGTCGCCGCCTTGCTGTAAGGCGGCACCAGCGTCTCCGGCGGGCCGGCGTGGACGAGCTGGCCCGGAGGTGAGATCCCTCCGGGCCACCCGGCGTCAGGGAAACGGCGGGGAGTGACGGGAAACCGGTCAGTGCGGGGCGTCCGTGCCACCATCGACCTCGCCGTCAGGCCCATACGTGGCTATGGCACCCTCTAAGCCTATGCACTTCAGGACAGGCACAACGGATGACGCCGAACTTATCGCAGCGCTGCACACCGAGAGCTGGCAGACTGCCTACGCCGGAATCATGCCTGCCACCTACCTCAACGGACCGCTGCAGGAAGCGCGCAGGGCCATCTGGACCACGCGACTCTCGTGGTCCACGCTTGAGTTCGTAGAAGAGAACTCCGTCTTGCTGGTCGTAGCGGTAGAGGGCATCGAGCTTCAGGGATTCGTCTATCTGTTCCTGCAGCCCGACGGCCGGGTTCTGCTGGAAAACCTGCACGTGCTCCCCACACGCAAACGCTCGGGCATCGGTCGTCAGCTCATGCGTCACGCCTTCACCTGGGCAGCCGCCCATCATTTCGGTAAGGCCATCTACCTCGAGGTGCTCCGTGATAACGCGCCGGCCATCGGCTTCTACGAGCGAAGCGGCGGCCAGGTCACACGAGAGTTCGTGGAACGCTTCCCGGCAGGCTTTGAACTACCCGTAGTCGAGTACACCTGGGACCCAGACGCCGTCCAAGCCTTGGCGCACACGGGCGTCACACCTCTCGCGCCATAGACTGAGCACCCCTCATAGCGCACGAACTGCTCATCGGCGAACAACTCGCCCAGCTCATTTCCGCACCCGAACTGGCAACGACATCTCCCGCCGCCCCCGATACATCACCCGGATCGCCTCAGCCACAGAGGCGATGGCTCCGGCCACGGACACGGCTGCACAGACACCGAAACACCTCAAACGCAGCCGGGATAAGGGGGAACGACCGCCCCTTATGATTCACCTGAACCCCAACCAGATCACGGACCACACCACGCGCGCCGCGAGTTAGCCAGCAGGGTCGATCAGGAAGGGCGATCTTCTCCGGCTCGCCTAAGCCTGTCGAGGATCTCGAAGTTATTCAGCCCATGCCGTGCTCCGCCGTGCTCGCATCGTTCTTCCCGTCGTCCTCGATCCGCAACACGATCATCTCAGGCTCGTACTCGATGGTCAGCACGATGGAGGCGGGTCCCGCGTGCCGCAGCGCGTTCGTGATCGCCTCCTGGGCGATGCGATAGGCGGCTCGATCGACTTCGGGTGGCAGATCCCCGCGGGTGCCGAGCACGACGGCCCGCACGCTCAGCCCAGCCGCCTCGGCTCACTCCGTCAGCAGCGGGAGGCGGGCCAGTCCGGCCTCCCGCTCGTCGACGTCGGCCCGCCGGAGCACGCCGAGCGTCGCGCGGAGCTCCCACGTCGCCCGTGTCCGGACTCCTTGACGGCGAGCAAGGCCTGGTGCCTTCCCAGGCAAACGAACGCCGGCGGCTGCCGACAAGCCAACCCTGCTATGGCCTTGGCAACCAGAATTGCAGCTTAAAAAGATCGGCTCCGTATATATTGCTAGGAAATTCCGGATCCGTTTCATTCTTTGGGGTTTTTGCACAAATGCGCACCAACCAGTTCGCGCCCTGTCGACCAAGATCGAACGGGATGTAGTAGTCAGGCTCGTCTCCCGCATAACTCACTGCGACGATCCGCCCTGAGGCGAGGAAAAGCTCTCCCTCCCATGATCTGCCCCAGGAAGAGTCCATGGGGAGTGGCGGCCCGTCCCAGAGTTCGTAACGGACGTATGTTCTTTTTCCTTGCTCGACACTGAGTGTCACGCCATTGGGCCCGACGTCAATCCATGAGTTCGGGCCTGGACGCCCAGTATCCCAAATCGTAGCGTCGCTTGCGAAATCTCCTTCCTCCACTCCCGCATCCGCGACTCCAAAGAAGTCGGAAATTCCTTGGCGCTCGGAAAATTCGCTGATCAGTTCAGTCATATCGCTAGGCTCTTCCTGAAAGTGCATGATACGAAAACAGATCACCCGGGCCGGAGTTCCGGTCCGGGTGATTGAGCACCTTGACCGGCGACTCAGGTGTAGGGGCAGGACTTGGTGTGGGGGTGGGCGAGGACGGGTCGCTGACGGCGGATCGATTCCTTCGACTAGTTCCTCGTCTGTGATCTGTTCAGGAGAGCAGGCGTCCATCAATGAGAGCTCAGTCGAGCTGTTGGCAGCCTTAGCCTTCTCCAGGATTTCCTCGGTGGTATCGCCAAGCCCTTTAGGAATTGCCGTTTCGCCCGGATACATGTTCCCTGCATCGGCCCACGCCTTGTCCTCTTCGTAGAAGCCGGGGGAACTTCCTGGCCAGCGGGATGCTGATCGGGATGCGGGAGCGCGCCGTGACCGCTGGAGATGGCCGACGACATCACCGTGGTCGGCGAGGCTGGCGACGGTGGTGAGGCCGTCGAGCTGTGCCGTACGGCTCGTCGCCGGGGCCCATGGTCAGGCCGGCGAGAAACCCGATACGCCCTAATTGCTTTTGGGCCCTGCGCGAGGCTTGGCGAGAGAGGCGCCGCTCCTGTGCGCGTCAGGACAGATCAGTCCTCAAGAGGTTCGGCGCCGAGGAATCGCAGCTCCAGCATCGCTGGGGAGAAGGGGAAACCGGTGATCCTGCTCGCCAGGGCGAACGAACGCTCCATCGGGAAGTCGATGGCCGCCGAGTCGTCGTCGAGGTCGTATTCGGGGTCGAGGCCGACCTCGCGCATCTCTGTGACGAAGCGGTCCGGGGCGCTGCCCGACCGTGCGTCCGGCAGCGTCGGGTCGAACCAGACGACCGGTTTGCCGTCGACGATGTAGGCGAAGGTGTCCGAGGCGTAGTCGTGACGGCAGACCGACACGACCTCGGTCCCCTGCGAGACCCGGGCCATGATCTCGGGGTCGACGGCCATCTGCCATCCGCCCGGTTCGATGGCCAGGGTCCAGTCACCGACCTTCGCGGCGCCGATATGGCCGGCCGCGTCGTCCCTCATGCTCTCCACGGAGAGCTCGGCCACCTCGTCGGACGTGACCTCCGCCATGGTGCTCTCGTCCACGCCGAACCGGCGGAGGACCTCCTCTGGGGAGAGCTCCCGGACGAAGGACACGCAGTAGATCTCACCCAGTGCCTCGTGCTCGGAGAGCCAGGAGAATTCTTCGGGGGTCTCTGTCATCACCACTCCTTTGATCAAGTGAGCGGCATGATCGCAGGAGTCACCGACAGAACGGTTGTGGCGAGAGGATGGTTGGGAATATTGTTGACAATCTCGTAGATAATCACGTTGGCGACCCTAGGCCACTGCTGGGGCCGAGTTGTTCCCATGGGGACGATCCGGCTGTGTCGTCGCCCCCATAGGAGAAGGATCGGGTATGCGGACCAAGGGACCCCTGCTGGTCATCACCGCTCACCCAGGAGACTTCGTGTGGCGCGCCGGCGGGGCCATCGCGCTGGCGACCCAGAGCGGGCAGCGCGCGGTGATCGCGTGTCTCAGTTTCGGCGAGCGGGGCGAGTCCGCCGGCCTGTGGCGCAAGGGCCACACCTTGGACGAGGTCAAGGCCGTGCGGCGCGAGGAGGGCGAGAAGGCGGCCACCGCGCTGGGCGGCGAGGTGGTCTTCTTCGACGCCGGTGACTACCCGTTGGTCGAGACGCCGGAGCTGACCCGGTCGCTGGTCGAGTTGTATCGGAGTCTGCAGCCGTCCGTCGTGCTGACGCACGCGCCGAGCGACCCGTACAACATCGACCATCCCGTCGCCGGTGAGATCGCCCGCAGGACGCGCATCCTCGCCCAGGCCGCGGGCGTGCCGGGTGACGGCGAGGTGATCGGCGCGCCTCCGGTGTTCTGTTTCGAGCCGCACCAGCCGGAGGTATGCGACTTCAAGCCCGACGTGCTGCTGGACATCACGCCGGTGTGGGAGCGGAAGCTCGCGGCGATGCGCAGTCTCGCCGCGCAGGGCCACCTGGTGGACTACTACACCGACCTGGGCCGCCGTCGCGGGGTGCAGGCCAAGCGCAACAGCGGGCCGAACCTGGGGCTGCCCGTGGACACGTTCGCCGAGGCCTACCAGCGGGTCTACCCGCAGGTCACCTCCGAGCTGGCCTAGGAGGGGCTTGGCATGGCAGGGCACTATGTCGTACGGAACGTGACGCGGCCCGATCCCGAGGTGGTCAGGGGACTACGCGATGCCGGGGTGGCCACGGTGCACGAGGCGGCGGGGCGCACGGGGCTCGTGGCCCCGGCCGTCAGCCCCTGGCAGGACGGCGCGGTGATCGCGGGACCCGCGATCACGGTGTCGAGCCACCCCGGCGACAACCTGATGATCCACGCGGCGGTGGAGATGTGCCAGGAGGGCGACGTGCTCGTGGTGACGACGACGTCCCCCTCCACCGACGGCATGTTCGGCGACCTGCTCGCCGCGTCGCTGCGGGCCAGGGGAGTGGTGGGCCTCGTGACGGACGCCGGGGTGCGCGACATCGCCGCCCTGCGCGCGATGGGGTTCCCCGTCTGGGCGCGCGCCGTGTCGGCGCAGGGCACCGTCAAGGCCAGCCCCGGCTCCGTCAACGTCCCGGTGGTCTGCGGCGGCCAGGTGGTACGTCCCGGCGACGTCGTGGTCGCCGACGACGACGGGGTCATGTGCGTGCCGGCCCGGTCGGCCGAGGACGTACTGGACCGGTCACGGGCCCGGATCGCCGCCGAGGAGGACAAGCGGGCGGCGCTGAGCTCCGGAGTGCTCGGCCTCGACATGTACGGCCTGCGCGAGGTGCTCGCCCGGCTGGGCGTCACCTATGTGGACGACCTGCCCGAGGAAGGCTCGTGAAGCGGCGCGTCGCCCTGCTCCGGCTCGGTGAGGCCGGCTACCCGGTGTCCCGGCGGCTTGGAGTCCGCGGCTTCGACCTCGCACGGACGGGACGCCCGGTGTGAACACCGTCGAAGAGATCGAGGACGCGGGGATCCGGTGCGCGCTGATGCGCGGCGGCACCTCCAAGGGGGCCTACTTCCTGGCCGAGGACCTGCCCACCGAGGAGGACCGGCGCGACGACCTGCTGCTGCGGCTGATGGGCTCGCCCGACGCCCGGCAGATCGACGGCATCGGCGGCGGCCATCCGCTGACGAGCAAGGTCGCCGTGGTGTCGCGCTCGGCGGACCCGGAGGCCGACGTCGACTACCTGTTCCTGCAGGTGCAGGTCACCGAGGCCGGGGTCTCGGCGCGGCAGACCTGCGGCAACATCCTGGCCGGCGTCGCGCCGTTCGCCATCGAGCGAGGGCTGGTGCCGCCGGCAGGTGACACCACCCGGGTACGTATCCGCATCGTCAACGGCGGCGGCGTGGCGACCGCCACCGTGGACACGCGTGACGGGCGGGTGAGGTACGCGGGCGGCACGCTCATCTCGGGAGTGCCGTTCCCGGCCGCGCCGGTGACCCTCGACTTCGCCGGTACGGAGGGCGCCACCTGCGGCAGCCTGCTGCCCACCGGGTCGGTCCGCGACGAGATCGCCGGTGTGGAGACGACCTGCGTCGACAACGGCATGCCCGTGGTGCTGATCGCCGCCCGGGCGCTCGGCGTGACGGGCTACGAGTCTCCCGCCGAGTTGGAGGGCGACGAGACGCTCAAGGCGAAGGTCGAGGAGATCCGGCTGCGGGCCGGTGAGCTCATGGGGCTGGGCGACGTACGCGCGACCACCGTGCCCAAGATGACCCTGGTGGCCGCGCCCCGCGACGGGGGCACGCTCTCGACCCGGACCTTCATCCCGCACCGGGTGCACACCTCCATCGGTGTGCTGGGGGCGGTCTCCGTCGCCACCGCCGTCCTCATCGAGGGCTCGGTCGCCTCCGAGGTCGTCGCCGAGGTCGCCTCCAAGGGGGCCTCCGAGGTCGCGTCCAAGAGGGCCTCCGAGGGAGCCCGCGAGGCGGCCGGTGGGGCCGGGAGCGATGGCGGTGCGGCCGTGACCACGGCACCGGGGGACACCCTGCGGATCGAGCATCCGACCGGCTTCTTCGACACCGCGATCGAGGTGTCGGGCAGCGGGGCGGACCTGCGCGTCCGCCGTTCGGGAGTGGTGCGCACCGCGCGGAAACTCTTCGACGGCCGGGTCTGGCCGCGCGAGCGCTGAGTCCCAGCCGTCCACCCGAAGTGCCGTCCTCCCGAAGTGCCGTCCTCCCGAAGTGCCGTCCGAATGCCGTTCATCCGAAATGCCGTCCACCTGAAGTTTTGAGAACCCAGGCGCCGCGAGCCGCCTCGTCATGGCGCCACCAGAGCAGAGCAGCAGATCAAGAGGAGATCCGATGCGGCCAGAAGCGTTCCGCGACATCGCCCACGTGGGCTCGGTCGAGCTTTTCACCTCGGTGCCGGAGGAGACGCGTGACTTCTTCGTCGACCTGATGGCGATGAAGGAGGTCCACCGGGAAGGCGACTCGATCTACGTGCACTCGTGGGACGACTACGAGCGGTACACCGTGAAGATCACCGGCCGGGACCGGGCCGGAGTGGGCCGGACCTTCCTGCGTGCGGCGAGCCCGGAGGCGCTGCGGCGCCGGGTCGCGGCCATCGAGGAGGCCGGGCTCGGCACGGGATGGAGTGACGCGGAGTTCGGGCTCGGGCCGGTCTACCTCTTCACCGACCCCGACGGCCACGAGATGGGCCTTTACTACGAGACGGAGAGGTACGTCGCGACCGAGGAGCACCGGCCGTCGCTGAAGAACCAGGCCTCGGCCTTCCCCGGCAGAGGGGCCAACGTCCGGCGTCTCGACCACGTGAACTTCCTCGCCTCGGACGTGCCGGCCGCCTCCGCCTTCATGTCCGGCACGCTGGGCGCCCGGGCCACCGAGCAGATCGTCACCGACGAGGGCGAGACGGCCGCCATCTGGTACTCGGTCTCCGACAAGTCCTACGACCTCGTCTACACCTCCGACTGGCTCGGCGCGCGAGGACGGCTGCACCACGTGGCGTTCGCGACAGACACCCGCGAGGACATCCTGCGGGCAGCCGACGTGTTCCTCGAGGCGGGCGTCCACATCGAGACCGGCCCCCACAAGCACGCCATCCAGCAGACGTTCTTCCTCTATGTCTGGGAGCCCGGCGGCAACCGCATCGAGCTGTGCAACGCCGGCGCCCGGCTGATCCTGGCCCCCGACTGGGAGGTCATCACGTGGACGCAGGCGGAGCGCGCCAAGGGCCAGGCCTGGGGGCTGAAGACCATCGAGTCGTTCCACACGCACGGAACCCCGGTGATCGACTGACGCCCACGCGCCGCACGCCTGCCCGCATGGCGGCACGCCCGGCCAGGGTCGCGCGCCTGCGCACCCGCACGGCGGCACGCGGCCGGGGGGACGGACGCGGAGATCATGGTGTCGTTCTCGGCACTTATACTGTTGACACCTTCAGTCGCCGCCCCGCGGCGACCGACACGGGAGGAAGGGCATGGGACCGGGCGATCCCCAGGATCTGGTCGTGGTGAAGATCCGCCGCGCGGTGCTGGACGGGCACTTCGCCCCGGGGCAACGTCTCGTCGAATCCGAGCTGTGCGATCTCTACCAGGTCAGCCGGTCCACTGTGCGGCAGGCGCTGCGAGAGCTCGTCGCCGACGGCCTCATCGAGGTGCAGCGCAACAAGGGCGCGCGGGTCCGCACGATCTCGACCGCGGAGGCGGTGGAGATCACCGAGGTGCGGATGGTGCTTGAGGGTCTGCTGGCGGCGAAGGCGGCGGAGCGGGTGACGCCCGAGCAGGCCGAGAGGCTGCTCGGCATCAAGGACGCGATGCGCGAGCGGGTGGCGGCGCACGACCCGCTGGCCTACTCCGATCTCAACGCCTCGCTGCACGCCCTCATCCAGGAGATCGCCGGGCAGGTGACCGCCCGCACCATCCTGGTACGGCTCCAGGCCCAGCTCGTCCGTCACCAGTTCCGGCTGTCGCTGCAGCCGGGGCGATCCGCCGTCTCGCTCGGCCAGCACGAGAAGATCGTCGACGCCGTCGTCGCCCGCGACCCGGCCGGTGCGGAGGCCGCGATGCGCGAGCACCTGCGCGACGTGATCACCCAGATCTCGCAGTCCACGACGCCCCCCGCAGGGGCAGCGGTGCTGGCCACACCCTGACCTGCCGTCCGAGCTGCGCGGGCACGTCTACGCGCTGGTCCAGCAGGCCAAGAGCGGCCACCGCCCGGCTTCCTGAGCACGCCGGGTGCCCGCTGCACCCGCAGGCGCGCGCCAGGGCTCATCGGCCGAAAGTACGCCTGGCCGGGTGGCCGATCGGCTGGTTCGGATCGGGCCGTTCTCCTGATGAGCCGCGTCGCCTCGATCGTCATGATCGGGGCATGACCGACGAGAGCACGTCAGGACATCTCCCGTTCCCCCCGCCGCCGCGAAGCGGCCGCCCGGCAGACGACCGGAACCGGGCGAGGGTTTCCCCCGCCGCTTCCGCCACGCGGGCGGGGTGGCTCGTGCCCGCCGCGTTGATTCTGCTCAGCGCCGTTCCCATGGTCGCGGGCGCCGTGCGCCTCAACGAACTGGCCGGGGGTGCGGCGATCACGCCGGAGAACGCACGGTTCTTCGCGGCACCCCTGCCCGTGGTGGCGCACATTCTGTGCGTCAGCCTGTACTGCGTTCTGGGGGCCTTCCAGTTCGCCGCGGGTTTCCGTCGGCGGAGGCCCGGCTGGCACCGCGCCGCCGGGCGGCTCCTGATCCCGTGCGGACTGGGCGCAGCGCTCACGGGTCTCTGGATGACCCTGTTCTATTCCAGTCCCCCCGGTGACGGTGAGCTCCTCGCCGGCCTCCGGCTCGTGTTCGGCACGGCCATGGTCGTGGTCATCCTCCTCGGCCTCGCCGCGATCCGGCGGCGGGACATCGGCCGGCACCGCGCATGGATGATCCGCGGTTACGCGCTCGGGCAGGGGGCGGGCACACAGGCGCTGACTCTTGCGCTGTGGTTCCTGATCGCCGGCGCCCCCGGAGAGCTGCCCCGGGCCCTGCTCGTGGGCGCCGGGTGGGTGATCAACCTCGTGGTGGCCGAGTGGGTCATCCGGAGGCGTCCGCGCACATCGACTAGGCCGGGGCTCCGGTCCGCTGCGGGCACCAGGGCTGGTAAGACCGCCACGGCACGGGGCTGACCTGCTCCCGGCGGCCCAGATGAGCGGCCGGGCCGACTCCCGGCCCGTCACCCGGCGGCGGCCCCTCGGCGCCGCGGCTCATGCTTCTCACCTCTCTCGGTCAGGGCTCGTCGCCCTCGGTCAATGCCCGCAGCACCATGGCCTGCTCGACGTCGGTGCCCTCGGCCCGCATCCGGGCCGCCTCCTCACCGGTGAAACCCGCCGCACGCCAGGCCGCCACCTCGTCGATCGGCACCTCGGCCCGCCAGAACTCGGCCATCAGGGAGATGGCGTCCTGCCCCGAGGTGAGCACCCGTTCGGCCTCGCGGGCGGACAGGCCGAGCGCTTCGAAGACCCGTGCCTGTCCCGGCTCGATGCCGCGTTTCGCCCACTCCACCGCGTGGCCGCCCGTCCAGTCCGCCTCCACGTAGGCGCGTGCCCGGCCCGCCGGGATGCCGGCACGCAGTAGCTCCCGCATGCTGTGGGAGCGTTTTTCATCAGCGAACGCGCCGCCCGGCTTCTCGTCCCGGCGCAGCAGCCGCCACAGCCGGTTGCGCGGGTGCGGGCGTTCCCCGGCGAGATGCCGGTCGGCCGCCTCCTCGGGCGAATACCCCAGCTCACGCCACCGCACCGCGTCCCGCGGGGTCATGCCGGCCCGCAGCCACAGATCCACGGTGTACGGGGTGGCTCCGGCGGTGCGCCACGATCGCGCGTCGGCGGCGGTGTAGACGCCGGACGTGCGCCACCGCTCCGCGTCGCTGATCGAGAAGCCGTCGTCGATCCACTGCCGGGCCTCAGCGATGGTGAAACCACGTTGCCGCCACTCGTGCAGCGGCTCGGGACTCGGCTCGTCGGCGTACACCGTTGTCATGACCTTCCTTTCGCCGGCGCCCGCACGTCCGCCGGAATGCGGGCCACGGACGCCCAGTCGGGCGCGTGCCCGCCGTCGCCGATCAGGCAGACCACCACATGCGCCGGAGGGCGCTGCCTGGGCCACGGCGTCTCGCCGTCGGTCAGCACGATGACCAGGCCGGGCCGGGGCCGCAGGGCCATCGCCGCGGCGATGCCGGCCCGCATGTCGGTGCCACCGCCACCGACCAGTTCGATGTCGCTCGTCCGGCGCACCACCTGGACGGGGTGCGGGTGGACGTCGCAGCAGAACGCCCGCAGCCGCCGGTTGGGACCGGCCACGCCGTCGATGATCCCGGTTACCTCGGCGAGCAGCCGGTTCAGCACGTCGTTGGTGACACTGCCGGAGGTGTCGATCGCCAGCACCGTGTCCGGGACCGCGCGCACCATCGACGGCGGCACGATGTCGCCGTACGCGCCGGCGCGGCGCGACGGGCGGCGATAGCTGAAATCGACCTGCCCGGCCACCGTACTCAGCCCGCGCCGGATCATCGCGCCCAGGCGTGCCCGCCAGTTCACCGAGGGGCGCAGGCGCTCCTCGGCCCAGCGGCGCCAGCCTGACGGCACCTCGCCGCGCGCGCTGATCCGATCCTGGAGGCCGGCCGCGATGGAGCATTCGAGCAGTTCCCGGTCGAGCTGGGTGAGCCCGTTGCCGGAGCCGCTGTCCTCGTACGCGCGCTCCCGCCCGTCCACCGCGCTGCCGCAGTCGATCGCCTCGGCCAATGCCCGCCCGCCGCGGCCCATCGCCTGGGCCAGCACGTCGAGCATCGGCACGTACTCCTCCGCGGTGCGATGGGCAGGAAGGCCCAGTTCGGCAGGCGACACCACGCCCGCCAGGCCGCGCGGGTGCTCCGCCTCCAGGTCGTCGTTGATCTCGGCGTCGGCGGCCTGGTTCCAGCGGTGGGCCTCCTCATCGCGCACCACGCCGGCGGCGTGGCTCACCTTGTGTCCCGGCTCCGGCCGCACCGGAGAGCGGGCCGCGTGACCACGCACCAGGTGACCCACCTGGTGCAGCATCCACCAGCCGACCTCCTCGACGGGGGTGGCCAGCGCGGTGCCCGGTTCCACGTACAGGTTCCACCGAGTGTCGGCGGGAAAGGCGCGGAATTCCGGGCCGGCGACGGGCACGCCAGTGTCCTCGTCCAGTGCTGGTTCCAGGATGACCGGGTTGAGGGCGAAGACGGCCGAGGCGAGGTACGGCGCCTGGTGCGCCGCCCACAGCCGCGCGACGGCGATCCGGGCGCGTACCGCCTCTTCGCAGGCGAGAGCACGGGGGCTGTCGGCGGTCATCGCAGGAGCCCCGCCGAGCGCAGCACCGGGGCGAGTTCGAGCATCGTCCTGGGCAGGGTCGCACCCTCGGGCCGGCAGCGGGCCAGCGACCGGGCCGCGGTCGCCGCCACATCCGGTGTCGTGCGCGCGACCCGTGCCACCACCGCCCACGCCCGCTCCCACGTGTCGGTCGTGCCGTCCGACCGCACGTACGCCACCACCGCGCCGAGCAGTGCATGCAACCGGTCGAGCCGCTCCGGCAGGCGGGCCTGCGGGTCGTTCAGCAGGGTCTCCGGGGCGGGCAGGTCGAGGTTGCGGCGCCAGGAGAGCAGCTCGAAACCGGCCGCCTCACCGACCGCGCCGAGCACCAGCTCGGCCAGGACCGGCTCGCCGGCGCCCAGGTGCTCGCACGCCGCGACCGCCCGGGCGGCCATCTCCCAGCTACGCGGGCTGGGCCAGCCACGGCCCGCACGGTCGGGACTGCCGGGCACCGCCAGCACAAGTGTCGGCCGCACCCGCAGGAACGCTCCGACCAGCGCCCGGGCGCCGGCCACTTCGGCGGGCCCCACGGTGTCCTTCACGTTGAACTCCGGCACGGGGAAGCCGCCGGCGAAGCCCTCGGCGATGTCCTCGGCCGAGACCGTCCAGTTCAGGTGAATGAGCCGGTTGGCCAGCGGCGCGGACAGGTCCCAGCCGTCGGCGGCCTGTTCCGGCGGGTTGGCGGCGGCGACGATCCGCGCCTGCTCCGGCAGCACCAGGTCGCCGACCGTGCGCTCCAGCACCACCCGCAGCATGGCGGCCTGCACGGCCGGCGGCGCGGTGGTCAGCTCGTCGAGGAACAGCAGGCCGCACCCCTCGGCGGCGAGCCGCTCGGCCCATCGCGGCGGCGCGAACCAGGTGCTGCCGTCACGCAGCACCGGCAGCCCGGAGAAGTCGCTGGGCTCGCGAATCGAGCCGACCACCACCTCGACCGGCAGGCCGGCGGCCGCGCCGAGCGCGGTCACCGCGGATGTCTTACCGGTACCCGGCGCACCCCATAAGATGACCGGCAGATTGGCTGTCACCGCGACCGTGAGAGCCTCTCGTGTCACTGATGGCGCCGCCAAATCGTCCTCCTCGCCGGCTGCCCGGACCGTTTTCGGGCAGCACGTGTCGGAACGTCGAGCCGTGACCGCCGACGTTCGGTGTGGTGTCTGTCAGCTATTCCTGGTTGCCGGACAGGCTCCGGCCGCCGTACTTCCTGTGCACCGCCTGCTTGCTGATGCCCCAAGCGGCGGCGAGCGAGCTCATCGGGTCGTCGGCGTTCACCGCCCGGGCGAGCACTGCGATGCTGTCTGCCTCCACGCCGTCATCCTAGGTTGACGAGCGCCGCGCGTCAACCAAAGATGACGGCGCGCCCTGGCTGGCCGGGTGATCGCCCGCTCCGCGGAGATCAGGCCGTCGTGATCCGATACCCCACGCCGGGCGTGGTGGTGATGGCCGGAGGGGCGCCGAGTTTGCGGCGCAGCCGGCCGATGGTGACCGTGACGGTATTGGTCAGAGGGTTCGCGTGCTCGTCCCATACCTGTTCGAGCAGGTCCTCGGCGCTGAGGAAGGCGGGGGCGGCGCGCAGGAGTGCTTCGAGCAGGGCGAACTCCTTGACCGACAGGTCCAGGTGACGGCCGTCGCGGGTGGCGGTGCGGCGCAGCGGATCGAGCTCGATGCCGGCCGCGCGCAGCGTACGAGGCCGGGAGGAGGGCCGGCGGCGGGCCAGGGCGCGGACGCGCAGTACCAGCTCGGGGAAGTGGAAGGGCTTGGCCAGGTAGTCGTCGGCACCCAGGGTCAGGCCGCTGACCCGGTCGACGGGAGAGTCGGCGGCGGTCAGCATCAGGACCATGACGCGGTCGTCGCGTTCGGTGATCATCTGACAGAGCGTGTCGCCGTGGATGCCCGGTAGGTCGCGGTCGAGGACGACCACGTCGTAGGCGTTGAGGTCGAGCTTGGCGGCGGCTTCCAGACCGTCGTGGGCCACGTCCACGGCCAGGCCCTGATCGCTCAGACCTTCGACGAGCACGGCGGCGAGGGCGCGGGCGTCCTCGACCACGAGCACCCTCATGCCGGGACCTCCGCCGGGACGGCCGCCAAGGGCAGCGAGACGGCGACTCGGAGACCGCCTTCCGGCCGGGCCCGCAGGTCGAGGGCGCCGCCGTGCGCGGCGGCGATGGCCGCGACGATCGACAGGCCGAGCCCGGAGCCGTCGCCGGAGCGGGTGCGGTCGGCGCCGAGCCGCTGGAAGGGCTGGGCCAGCCGATCGACCTGCTCCTGATCGAGAACGCGGCCGCCGGTCTCGACGACGAGCCGAGCCGTCGTGCCGTGGGCGGAGGCGGCGACTCGGATCCAGCCGCCTTCCTGGTTGTGGGTGATGGCGTTGTCGACGACGTTGTCGATCATGCGGGTGAGGAGCGTGCTGTTTCCCTGCGTCCACGCACCGTCGTCGCCTGCGGTGCCCGGAGCGCCGGCGGCGCCGGGGGAGTGGACGAGGCCGGAGCGGACGGTGAGCCGTTTGGCGGCGATGTCGGCGGCCCGGGCGTCCAGGGCCTCGGCGGCCAGACGGGCGAGCGGGAGCGTGGTGCGGTCGGACAGGGCGCCGTGCTGGGCGCGCGCGAGGATGAGGAAGCCTTCGAGGAGCCGGTCGACCTGGTCGAGCTCGGTGCGGAGCCGGCCGGCCAGCGCCGCGGTCTGCGCCGGCACGGGCTCCGGCTTGGCCAGGGCCACGTCCAGGGACGCGCGCATGGTGGTCAGCGGGGTGCGGAGCTCATGAGAGGCGTCGGCCACGAACCGCCGCTGCGCGGCGAACGAGCTCTCCAGTCGTTCCAGCAGTTCGTCGATGGTGTCGGCGAGGTCCTTGACCTCGTCGGCGGGGCCCTGCGCGGCCAGCCGCTCGTGCAGGTTGTCGGCGGAGATCCGGCGGGTGGCCGTGGTGATCGTCCGCAGCGGGCGCAGCACCCGGCTCGCGACGACCCGGCCCAGCACGACCGACACCACGCCCATGACCGCCAGCGCCACCGCCGAGCCGATCAGGAGCTGGCGCGACTGGGCCGCGTGCGCGTCCGACAGCTGGGCCTGGAGCCAGTCGATGCGATCGGCGGCCGCGGCGAGCGTGGCCGGCTCGACCGGCGCGGTCCCTGCGGGCACAGACTGGGTGACCTGGGTCCCGCCGAGGCCCACGAGGTTGGTGATGGCCAGCAATCCGACGCCGGACAGCAGGAACATGACTCCGTACAGAACGGTGAAGCGCCGTCGTGCGGTGCGCGCCGGTCGTCGCCACTTTCTCATGAGGTCCAGGATGCCGGGCCGGACCTAACAGCGATATGACGGCATCCGTTCGGCCCGTGTTAGGGCCGGGCCCGTACAACCGACCGCATGCGAGCAACCATCGAAGTCAACGCGCTGCGCAAACGGTTCGGCCGGACCACGGCGCTGGACGGCATGTCGTTCACCGTGCTGCCGGGACAGGTCACCGGGTTCGTCGGCCCCAACGGGGCGGGCAAGTCCACCACGATGCGGGTGATCCTCGGCCTGGACGCGGCCGACGAGGGCCACGCGCTGATCGGCGGGCAGCCGTACCCGAGCCTGCGCGACCCGCTCAGCCACGTCGGTGCGCTACTGGACGCGTCCGCGCTGCAACCCGGGCGCACCGCGCGCGACCACCTGCTGTGGCTGGCCCACTCCCAAGGCCTTTCCGGCAGGCGGGTCGACGAGGTGCTCGAACAGGTGGGGCTGCGCTCCGCGGCCCGGCGCAGGGCGGGCGGCTTCTCGCTCGGCATGCGGCAGCGGCTCGGCATCGCGGCCGCGTTGCTCGGGGACCCGCCGGTGCTCATGCTGGACGAGCCGGTCAACGGCCTGGACCCCGAGGGCATCGTATGGATGCGCGGCCTCCTGCGGTCACTGGCCGGCGAGGGCCGGACCCTGCTGGTGTCCAGCCATCTGATGGGCGAACTGGAGGACACCGCCGACCAGCTCGTGGTGGTGGGCAAGGGCCGCGTCATCGCCGACACCAGCGTGGCCGACCTCATCACGACCGCCTCCCATGGCCGGGTCACCCTGCGTACGGCGGCGCGCGCCGCGGCGATGTCGGTGCTGGGCCAGGCCGGCGCCACGCTGGCCGTCACCGATCGCGACGCTCTCGTCGTCTCAGGACTGCCGTCCGAGCACATCGTGGCCGTCCTCAACGCGAACGCGGTGCCGTTCTCCGAAGTGGCGGCGCATCGGGTGACGCTGGAGCAGGCCTACCTGGACCTCACCGGCGACGCGGTCGAATACCGGGGAGCGGCACGATGAGCACCATCGCACCGCGCTCCGAGCCGCGGACCGGGCGCGGGGACTTCGGGCGGCTGCTGCGCGCCGAGTGGACCAAGTTCAGGACGGTGCGCGGCTGGGTGGTCACCATGACGGCGGCGGCGCTGGTCACCGTGCTGCTCGGGCTGCTGTCCGCGTCCGGTGAGCACTCCTCGTGCGGCGCCGGCCCGGTCGAGACCGCCTGCCCGCCGCCTCTGCTCGGTCCGGGCGGCGAAGCGGTGGACGACTCCTTCTTCTTCGTGCACCGGTCACTGGCCGGGGACGGTGGCATCACCGCCCGCCTCACCTCCCTGACCGGCGTGATCCGCAAGCCCGACGTCATCCCGGGGCAACGGAACACGGTCGCCGGGGTCGTGCCGTGGGCGAAGGCCGGAATCATGATCAAGGAAAGCACCAGGCGGGGCTCACCGTACGCGGCGGTCATGATGACCGGCGAGCACGGGGTGCGGATGCAGCACGACTTCACCCACGACGTGGCCGGCCGGCCGGGCGGCGTCTCCGGGCAGTCGGCGCGCTGGCTGCGGCTGACCCGCTCCGGCGACACCCTCATGGGATACGAGTCCGCCGACGGCACGAACTGGACCCACATCGGCACCTCCTCCCTGGCCGGGCTGCCGGCGACCGTCCAGGTCGGACTGTTCGCGGCCTCCCCGGGCGATCTGACGGTCACGCAGGGGGATCTCGGCGGGTCCGTCGCGGCGGTCCGCTTCAGCGAGACCACCGGCGAGTTCGACCAGGTCAAGCTGGAGGGCGAGGTGTCCGGGGCGTGGCGCGACGACGACATCCGCGGCGGCCCCCTCGGACCCGACGGGTCGGTGCACCATCCAGGCCGTGCCGCCCGGTCCGGCGGCACCTTCTCCGTCACCGGCGTCGGCGACATCGCGCCGGTCATAGAGGGCCCGTTCGCCGAACGCCCCCTCGGCAGCGTGCTGACCGGGCTGATCCTGGTGATCGTGGTGGCGGTCATGTTCATCACCGCCGAGTACCGGCACGGCCTGATCCGGGTCACCCTGCTGGCGGGCCCGCGCCGCGGCCGGACGCTGGCGGCCAAGGCCCTGGCGCTCGGCCTGGTCACCTTCGCCGCCGCCCTGCCCGCCGTCGCGATCACGTTCACGGCCGGCGGGCGGATCCTGCGAGCCAACGGCAACGTCATCCTCCCGGTGCCGGTGCTCACCCAGGTGCGCGTCGTGGCCGGCATGGCGGTGGTGTTCGCGCTGGTGGCCGTGCTCGCCCTCGCCCTCGGCGCGCTGCTGCGGCGCGGCGTCGCGGCGGTCATCACCGCCGTCGCGGTGATCGTGGTGCCGCTCGTCCTCGCGACCACCTCGATCCTGCCCGACAGCGCCGCGCGATGGCTGCTGCGCGTCACCCCGGCGGCCGGCTTCGCCGTCCAGCAGAGCATCCCCGAGTACGCGCACGTGCTCGGCCACTACGCGCCCACCGCCGGGTTCTACCCGCTGCCGCCGTGGGCCGGCCTCACCGTGCTGGCCGCTCATACCGCGCTCGCCCTCGGCGCGGCCGTCCTCCGGCTCCGCCGGAGGGACGCGTGAGTCACCTGGACGTTCGCTGGACTCGCGGGAGGGACGCATGAGACATCACCACCTGTACGTCGGCCGGCGCCGCTGGAGGAGCGTATGAGAAGGCACCTGCATGCGGAGTGGACGAAACTCCGCACCCTGGCGGGCACCGGCCGGCTGCTGCTCACGATCGTGGTGCTGACCGTCGCCGTGAGCGTCGCGGCCGCCGCCGTCGTGTCCTGTGCCTCGGACGGCTGCGGCTACGATCCCGCCAAGATCAGCCTCTTCGGGGTCCAGGTGAGCCAGGCGGCCGTCGCCGTCCTGGCCGTCCTGGCGATCACCGGTGAATACGGCACCGGCATGATCCGCGTCACCCTGACGGCCCTGCCGCATCGGATCGGTGTGCTGGCCGCCAAGGCGATCCTCCTGGCCGGGCTGACCCTGACCGCCGGGAGCGTCGCCGTGCTCGTCTCCGCGCTTGCCGCGCGGGGCGTCCTGCTCGACAACGGCTTCGCCCCCGAGACGCTCGTCCTCACCAGCGGCCCCATGCTGCGCGCCGCCGTCGGCTCGGTCCTCTACCTGGTGCTGATCGCGCTGTTCAGCCTGGGGGTCGCCACCGCCGTACGGGACTCCGCGACCGCAATCGGGGTCGTGCTCGGCCTGCTCTACCTCTTCCCCGCCCTCCTCCTGGTGATCGCCGACGAGGACTGGCAGCGGATCGTGTGGCAGATCTCCCCGATGAACGCCGGGCTCGCCATCCAGGCCACCACCGACCTCGCCGGCATGCCCCTCAGCCCCTGGGCGGGCTTGGGCGTGCCGGCCGCCTGGGCCGTCGCGGCGCTGCTGGGCGGCGGGCTGCTGCTACGGGTGCGCGACGCGTAGCGCCCAGCGCGGGGTTTCGGCGGCGGCTGGGCCGACGCCGGCTGATATCGCCTTCTTGACCAGGTCGTGAGGATCGCCTGACCCGGCTCGGACCTAGCCTTGGAGTGGAAGGGATAGGCCGATGATCATCAATATCGTGCTCGGGCTGATCGCCCTCCTCATCATCTGGACGGCGCTCAGCGGCATTCGAATCGTCAACCAGGTCGAGCGCGGCGTGGTCTTCCGCCTCGGGCAGGCCCAGCGGAAGATCCGTCAGCCAGGTCTCAACCTGATCATTCCGGTCGTGGACCGGATGAAGAAGGTGAACGTACAGATCGTCACGATGCCGGTGCCCGTGCAGGAGGGCATCACCCGTGACAACGTCTCGGTCCAGGTCGACGCCGTCGCCTACTTCCGCGTGCAGGATCCGCTGCGCGCGGCCGTCCAGGTGCAGAACTACCTGTTCGCCGTGGAGCAGGTGGCGCAGACGTCGCTCCGGTCGATCATCGGCAAGAGCGAGCTGGACGACCTGCTGTCCAACCGCGAGGAGCTGAACAGGGGCCTGGCGCTGATGATCGACAGCCCGGCGCTCGGCTGGGGCATCCACATCGACCGGGTGGAGATCAAGGACGTCCATCTGCCGGAGTCCATGAAGCGCTCGGTGGCCAGGCAGGCCGAGGCGGAACGGGAACGGCGGGCCCGCGTGATCACCGCCGAAGGTGAGTTCCAGGCGTCCCGGAAGCTGGCCGACGCCTCGGCGATCATGTCCGAGACGCCGGGCGCGCTCCAGCTGCGGCTCCTGCAGACCGTGGTGGAGGTCGCGGCGGAGAAGTCGTCCACGCTGGTCATGCCGTTGCCGGTGGAGCTGCTGCGCTTCTTCGACCGCAGCGCGCGTCCCGCCGAACACGCCGAATCCGCCCAACACGCCGAATCCGTCGAATCCGCCGAGCGCGGTGCCGCGCGGTCGCCGGCCGGAGAGCCGCGCGAACTCGCGGACCCGGCGACGCCCGAGCTGGCGTCCGCCGACGAGATCGTGCGCAGGTCCTTCGCCTACCACGCGGGTGAGGAGACCGACCGGCGGTAGCCCGGCTCGCGGCGGGTCGTCCGTCGAAACCGGCGGCCGGGGGATGGGCGCGTGGCCGGCTCGCCGGTGACGCCGGCGGCCGGTGGATCGGCTCGCGGCGTGCCCGCCGGTGACGTCAGCGGCGCCGGCCGCCGCTGCGGCCGCGGCCCTGTTCGCTGGTCAGCGTCTCCAGCAGCGGGCCGAGGCGATACTGCACCGGGGTCGTCAGGGCGATCTCGGTGGTCGAGCGGACGACGCCGCGGATGGTCAGGACCTCCTGGATCAGCGACTGGAGCTCGGCGTGGCTGCGGCAGGCGACCCGGGCCATCACGTCGCTGGTGCCGGTGGTGGTGCAGACCTCCAGCACGTGGCTGAGCCGGCCGAGCCCGTCGGTGACCTCCTGCAGGGCGCCCTGCGCGAGCTGCAGGTGCAGGAACGCGGTCACCGGCAGGCCGAGGCGTTCGAGATCGACGCGGGCGCTGAAGCCCGCGAGGATCCCCGACTCGGCGAGCCGCTGGTAGCGGGCCTGGACGGTGTTGCGGGCGACCCCGAGTTTGGCCGCGAGCTCGCTGGTGCCGGCGCGGGGGTCGTCGGACAGCGCGATCAGGAGCTCCGCGTCGAGCCGGTCGATGCTGGTCAAGCGCTCACCTGTCGTCGGTCGCCGTGGCTGCTGGCTGAGCAGAAAGCTCAAGATTATCGCAGAGTGCTGACATTCCGACCATCTCTCTTCGGATCAGCGGATATGGGCGTCAGCTTCGATGAACCCTCAAGCCGCCCCCGTCCCGCGACGGGGCGACGGCGGACGTCGCCGACGACATCGCGGGCGGCCGGGAGGACGGGCCGGACCATCCCGGGATCGGGCCATAGACGGTGCCGCTATTCATGCCTATGATGCGCAAGAGATGCACCAAGGGATCGGCCTTGTTGTGAGGTCGCGCGTGCTCTCATCCGAACGGAGACCCCCATGCCAGATCGTGGAGCGATCGAGAACGTCCTCAACCGGTACTCGCTGGCGTACGACGAGAACGACATGGCCGACATGGCCGACTGCTTCGCCGAGGACGCGGTCCTCACCATGAGCATCCAGGGCGGCTCCCTGATCGGCCCCTTCGAGGGACGCGCGGCCATCGTGAAGCTGATGGCGGACTCGCTCGCCTCGCAGAACGACCAGCGCCGTCACCTGGGCACCAACCTGATCGTGCGCGGCGGCGACGAGGACTCGGCCCAGGCCGTCTCGTACCTCACCCTCATCGCGATCCAGGACGACACCCTCAAGGTGCTCTCCACGGGGCGTTACGAGGACGAACTGGTCCGCCAGGACGGCACGTGGCGCCTGAGCAAGCGGCACATCGCCCTCGACCTTCCGTACTGACAGACCAGGACAGGTAGCGACATGAATCAGGGACTCATCCCCGCGAAGTGGGCCGCGCTGACCCCCGACAGGCAGGCGGTCTACGACGCGCCCAACGACCGCCGGCTCTCCTGGCGCGAATTCGACGCCTTGGTGCGCAGGCTGGCCAACGGGCTCCGCGGCCTCGGCCTGCGGCCGGGGGACCGGGTCGCGATGTTGTCACGCAACTGCGCCGAATATCAGGCGCTCTACTACGCCGCCGGCCGTGCCGGGCTGGTGACCCAGCCGCTCAACTGGCGGCTGGCCGCCTCCGAGCTCGCGGCCATCGTGCGGGACGCGACCCCCCAGGTCGTGATCAGCGCTTCGGAGTGGTCGGACGTGATCGGTGAGCTGCAGCGGCAGGTCGACGTGCCGCACTGGCTGGAGTTCGGCGACGACGGCGACGGCAGCCTCGACCGGCTGATCGGCTCGGCGTCGGACGACGAGCCGGAGTGGGCCTCCAAGATCGCCGACGACGACCCGTTCTTCATCCTCTACACGGGTGGGACGACGGGCAAGTCCAAGGGAGCGCTGCACACGCATCGCAGCGCCGCGGCCGGCATGCTCAACCAGACCGTCGCCGAGCGGATCGTTCCCTCGGACGTCTACATGCTGACCGGGCAGATGTACCACATCCCCATCGTCCTGGCGATGAACTACATGAAGCACGGCTGCCCGCTGGTCCTGGTGAACTTCGAGGCCAAGCAGGCCCTGGAGATCATCGAGGCGGAGCGCGTCTCGGCCTTCCTCGGCATCACCACGATGCTCAACTGGATGATGGCGGTCCCGGGCTTCAGCGGCTACGACATCTCCAGCCTGCGCAACATCCAGTACGGCGGCGGCCCCATGCCGTCCAGCATCGTGCGCCAGGCGCTGAACTCGTTCCCGTGCACCCTCATCCAGGGCTACGGCCAGACCGAGGGCACGACGATGTGCTTCCTGTCGCAGGAGGACCACGCCGCCGCCGTCGCGGGCGTCCACGAGGAGCGGCTGCGGTCCTGCGGACGCGAGGGTTTCGTGACCACCGTGCGCGTGGTGGACCCGCTCGGCAACGAGGTGCCCCGTGACGGCAGGACGCCGGGCCAGATCATCGTCCGGTCCGAGGCGAACATGGTCGGTTACTGGAACCAGCCCCAGCTGACCGCCCAGACGCTGCGGGACGGCTGGATGTGGACGGGCGACATCGCCACCTGGGACGAGGACCGCTACGTCTTCATCGTCGACCGGGCCAAGGACATGATCATCTCCGGTGGTGAGAACATCTTCAGTGTGCAGGTGGAAGAGGCCATCGCCCGTCACCCGGCCGTGCTCGAATGCGCCGTCATCGGGGTGCCGGACGAGGAGTGGGGCGAGTCGGTGAAGGCGGTGGTGGTGCTCAAGCCCGGTCAGCAGGCGACCGAGCACGACATCATCGAGGAGGCGCGCGCACACCTGGCCGGATACCAGAAGCCGCGTTCGGTGGACTTCGTCTCCGAGCTCCCCAAGGCGCCCACGGGCAAGATCCTCAAGCGCGATCTGCGTGCTCCGTACTGGGCGGACCAGGAAAGAAATGTCTGACAGCAGCCTCGGGACACCGTCGCCGGAGCAGGTGAAGGCGCAGATCGGGCGGCGGTTCCCCGGCGGGACGTTCACCGTGGAGCCGTGGCGCGCCTGGCTGGTCGCGGACGTGGTCCTCGACGAGCCGGGCGGCGAGGTGGCACACCCCCTCTTCGTCTGGCTCGCCGCGACCGGCGCCACCGGCCTGACCTGGGACGACCTGTTCGGCTGGTTCGGCGCCCGGGCGAGCGACGGGCCGATGTTCGGCGAGCACGAGACCACGGTGCACCGCCCGCTGAGAGTGGGCGGCGTCTACCAGGTCAGCGGCGAGATCACCTCGGCGGAGCGCAAGGTAGGACGCTCCGCCGGGCCGTTCGACGTGGTCGGCTACCAGCTGGAGCTGTACGACGAGGCCGACGGCGCGCACGTCGCCACCTGCTGGAACTCGATCGTCTTTCCCCGGAGGAGCTGATGGACGTCGCGGTGGGCGCCGAACTACCCGAGTGGCACGTGCCCTCGGTCAGCGCCGAGAAGATGAAGACGACGGCGGCGCTGCTCGCCGACCCCAACCCGATCCACTTCGACGCGGAGGCGGTCCGCGCGCTGGGCATGGGTGACCGGCCCGTCAACCAGGGGCCGCTCAACATGGGCTACGTCATGAACATGCTGGCGGCCTGGAGCGGCGGGCACGACCGGCTGCGCCGGCTCCGCGTCCGTTTCCTCGGCAACGTGTTCGCGGGTGACCAGCTGCGCGCCGGCGGCGTCGTGACCGCGGTCCGGGAGGAGAACGGCGACCGGCTGGCCGACTGCGAGGTCTTCCTCACCGTCGTCGGCGGCGAACCGGTCCTGAAGGGGACGGCGACCGTCGCTCTGGCACCCGCTACCGAGGAGACACGTTGACACAGCGGCCCGACCGGCTCACCTTCCAGCTCGCCTACGGCGACTGCGACGTCGTGGGCATCGCCTACTTCGGCATCTACTACCGCTGGATGGAGCGCGCCTACACCACGTGGCTGTACTCGCAGGGCATCAGGAGCGGCGAGATGCAGGAGCACCTGGGGATCCTCACCGTGGGCATCAGCTCCGGAGCCACCTATGTCCAGGCGGTCAAGGTGTTCGACGAGCTGACCTGCCAGGTCGTCCTCGACCGGATCGGCGCCAGCTCGTACGTGATCGGCTACGAGTTCACCCGGGACGACGAGCTGGTGACCCGGGGGCAGATGACGTACGCCTGCCGCGACCTGGACTGGAAGAAGGCCCCGGTCCCGGAGAAGCTGCGGGCCGTCCTGGAGTCGCTGCCCGCTCCCCGCTTCGACGTGCCGAAGGGCGGCTGACCGTGGCGGGCCAAAGACCACGCGTGACCGTGAACCTCTCCCGCCTGATCGACGCCCGGACGAGCGTCCGTCATCCCCCGGAAGCCGGCCCGGACGCGTGGCAGGCCGAGCTGCGCGACCTGCGGGACCGGGAGGCGATCCGGGACCTGGCGCTGCTCTACACCCGCGCGGTGGACGATCACGACATCGACGCGGTGGTCGGCATGTACACCGAGGACGGCGTCTTCGAACGTCGCGGCGTGAGCGCGGCCGGGCACGCGGCGGTCCGGGCGGCCTACGCGGAGGCGATGGGCCTCTACCGGCTGACCCTGCACACGCTCGACGCCCACGTCGTCGAGCTCGCTCCCGGCCGGACGGCCGTGGGCTGGGCCGCCGGGCACGCGGAGCTCGTGACCAGGAAGACCGCCGTCATGGCGGCCTACCGCTACGACGACGCCTACCGGTGCGCCGGCGACCGCTGGTTGTTCGCGCACCGGTCGATCACCTTCATGTACGCCGTGCCGATGGAGGAGATGAGCAGGGGCCTGACCGCGTCCGACCGGATGCGCTGGCCCGGAGCGGCGCCCGGACGAGCCGACTACCCCGAGTCCCTGCCCACCTGGACGACCTACCGCGACTGAGCCGGCGCCGGCCGCGGGTCAAGCTGAGAGGACCGGTCGTGAGAGAGCTGCGCGGATCTGCGGCGCTGACCATCGGAGACTGGCTCACCGGCGCGGCGGACCGGGCGGGCCAGGACGCCTCGCTGCTGATCGCCGGTGAGCAGGCCGCCTACCGTGATCTCGACGCCGGCGCCACAGCCCTGGCCTCGGGCTTCCTGGCGCTCGGGCTGCGCCCCGGTGACCGCGTGTGCCTGCTGATGAGGGCCGGGATCGCCTCCGTGCGGGTGTGGTTCGGGCTGGCGCGGGCCGGCCTGGTGGAGGTGCCGCTCAACGTCTCCAGCGGCGCCTTCCTCCTGCGCTACTACCTGGAGCACTCCGGCGCCTCGGTGGTGGTCTGTGACGCCGACCTCGAACCGCTGGCGCGCGAGTGCGCGGCGGGCATCCCGGCGATCAGGCACCTGGTGATCGACGAGGACGCCGCGGAGCGGGAGGCCGTACCCGCGACGGGCGGACCGGCGCGGCACCGGCTGGCCGATCTCGCGGCGCACCCGGCAGGGGCCCTGCCCGCCGTCGAGCCGTCCGACACCGCCGTCATCCTCTACACCTCCGGCACCACCGGGCCGCCGAAGGGGGTGCTGCTGAGTCATCAGGCGAACGTCAACCTGGCCCGGCACACCGTGAACCTGCTCGGTTACACCTCACGGGACCGGCTCTACAGCGTGTTCCCGCTGTTTCACAGCAACGCGAGGTACTGCAGCGTAATGGCGGCGATGGAGGCCGGCGCGGACCTGGTGATGGACCGCACGTTCTCGGCGAGCCGGTTCTGGGACATCTGCCGGAGTCACGGCGTCACCGCGTTCAACTACCAGGGCGCGATGCTGAGCATCCTGCACAAGCGGCCCCCGCGCCCCGACGACGCCGACAACCCGGTACGGCTGGCCTTCGGCGCGCCCTGCCCGCCCGAGATCTTCGCCGGCTTCGAGCGGCGCTTCGGCCTGCGGCTCACCGAGATCTACGGCAGCACCGAGGTGGCGATCGTCACGGACATGCCGCCGTCGGACCGCAGGATCGGAACGGCGGGGAACGCCTCGGTCAACTACGAGGTCTCCGTCGTCGACGAGCACGACCGCCGCCTGCCGGCGAGCACGCCGGGAGAGATCGTCGTCCGGCCGAAACGACCCGGATGGATGTTCGACGGCTACCACGCCATGCCGGAGGCCACCGCCACGAGCTGGCGCAACCTCTGGTTCCACACGGGCGACCGCGGCCTGCTGGACGAGGACGGATACCTGGTGTTCCTCGACCGCCTCAAGGACACCATCCGCCGCCGCGGCGAGAACGTCTCGTCGTGGGAGATCGAGCGGGTGGTGGCCGAGCACCCGGGGGTCGCCCAGGTCGCCGCCTACGGGGTGCCCTCCGAACTGTCCGAGGAGGAGGTCGTGGTCGCGATCGTGCCGGTGGGGCCGGATCCGTTCGATCCGGCGGAACTGGCCGCGTACTGCGAGGGACGGCTGACCCGCTTCGCCGTCCCACGTTACGTGCGGGTCATGGCGGAGCTGCCGATGACGCCGAGCCAGCGCGTGGAGAAGTACAAGCTGCGTGCCGAAGGTGTCACCGCGGACACCTGGGACCGGGAGGGCACCGAACATGTCACGTGAGATGCTGCGCTTCACCCTGACCGAGCCCGCCGCCGGGGTCCTCCTGATCACCATGGCCCGGCCGGAGAAGCTGAACGCCATGGACCAGACATGGTTCCACGAGCTGCGCGAGCTGATGGAGGGGCTGGGCCACGGCGACGGGGTGCGCGCGGCGGTGCTCACCGGCGCCGGACGGGCGTTCTCCGCCGGCGGGGACATCGACATGTTCCACGACCTCGACGGCCAGGTGAGCAAGGTGCGGCCGCACCTGCGGCTGGTCTACGACGCCTTCCACTCGGTCGAGCGGTGCGCCGTGCCCGTCGTCGCCGCGGTCAACGGGCTCGCCTTCGGCGGGGGCACGGAGTTGGCCCTGGCGTGTGACATCGTGCTGGCCGGATGCTCCGCGCGGTTCGCGTTCAAGGAACCCACCGTGGGGCTGACGCCCGGCTACGGCGTCGTCCGCGGGCCCCAGGTGATGGGCAGGCACTGGACCCGCTATCTGGCGCTGACCGGCCGCGCCATCGACGCCGACCGCGCCCGGAGCGCTGGGCTGGTGCAGGAGGTGCACCCCGACGAGTCGTTGCTCGACGAGGCCGTCGCGCTGGCCGCGGAGATCGCCGGCAATCCGCCGCTCGCCGTCCAGGTCGGCAAGGCGTTCATCAACCGCGACACGGGAGGCGGGTTCAACGAGTCAGTGGAGGCCACGGCCCTGTTGTTCGGGACCGGCGAACATCACGACGCGGTGGCCGCGTTCCGGGCGGAACGCGGCCGCTGACCGGTCAGGGCTGCCCGCCGTCGACCGGCAGGATCGCCCCCGTCGTGTAGCTCGACGCGTCGCTGGCGAGGTAGAGGGCGGCGCCGACGATCTCGCTCGGCTCCCCGCCGCGCTTGAGGGCGAACCGCTGCGCGCGGGCGTCGAACGTCTCGCGGTCCCACGACTTGCTGACGTCGGTGAAGAAGGTGCCGGCCATGATGGCGTTGCATCGCACGCGGGGCCCGAAGGTGTGCGCGAAGCCCGCGGTGAGCGCGTTGAGGCCGGCCTTGGCCGCCGCGTAGGGCAGCACGTCGGCGCGCGGCCGGGTGGAGGCGGCGCTGCTGATGTTGATGATCGAGCCGCCGGCGCCGCTCGCCATCCGCGAGCCGACGAGCGCCGTCAGCCGGAACGCCCCCTTGAGGTTGACCCCGATGACCTTGTCGAACAGGGTCTCGGTGACCTCGGTGACGTCGTCGTACCGGGGCGACATGCCGGCGTTGTTCACCAGGACGTCGACGTGGCCGAACTCCTCGTACGCCGCCTCGACGAGGCCGTCCAGCTCGTCCCAGTGCCCGACGTGCACGGCGTAGGGCAGGGCGCGGCGGCCGGTGCTCTCGGTTATCTCCCGCGCGTACGCGGCGCAGCTCGCGCCGTCGCGGCTGGCGATCACGACGTCCGCTCCCGCGGCGGCGAACCCGGCCACCATGGCGCGGCCCAGCCCTCTGCTGCCTCCGGTGACCAGGGCGACCTTGCCGGAGAGGTCGAATGAGGGGGTCTCGGGTCCCATGGGCGCGGCTCCTTCTGCGGGGGGACTGGGGGGTGCCCGACGTGGGCGTGCGGGCTTCCAGCCTAATCTATTTATCGCTATGGTTAGCATAAATAGCCCCTGCTGATCGAGTGAGTGATCGATGAACGCTGCAGACCATGGCCTGTTCGAGCTTCCGGCGCGGTACCGATCCTTGCGCGACGAGGCGAGACGGCTGGCCGACTCGGTGGCCGATCGGGCCGCGGTCGCCGACGAGGCCGACCACGTCGACCCCGTGATGCGGAAGGCGCTGGCCGCCAGCGGCCTGGTGGAGACCGTGGTGGCGCGGGAGTTCGGCGGCCGTTTCGACCAGGTCGACTCCCTGGCGGTGACCGTGGTGCGCGAGACCCTCGCCGGCGTGAGCGGGCACCTGGACTCGCTCTACGCGATGCAGGGCATCGGCGGCTACGCGCTGTGGGCGGCCGGAGACGACCAGCTGCGCGCGCGGTGGCTGCCCAAGATGGCGAAGTGCGAGGCGATCGGCGCCCTGGCGCTCACCGAACCCCAGGCGGGCTCCGACCTCAAGTCGATCAGCACGACGATCGTCCGCGACGGCGGTGAGCTCGTGCTCAACGGGCACAAGTCGTTCATCACCAACGCCGGCGACGCCGACTTCTACTGCGTGTTCGGCCGGGAGGGCGACGGCTACTCCATGGTGCTCGTCCCCGCCGACGCCCCGGGCGTCGTCGTCGACCATCCGCACCAGATCATCGCTCCGCACGTGCTCGGCGACGTGGTGCTCGACGACGTGCGGGTGCCGGCCGATCACCGGATCGGCGAGCCGGGCAAGGCGTTCACGATCGCGCTGGCCACGCTCGCCACGTTCCGGGTCTCCGTGGCCGGCGCGGCGGTCGGCCTCGCCCAGGCCGCGCTGGACGAGGCGGTGCGGCACACGACCGGCCGGGAGCAGTTCGGCGTGCCCCTGGCCAGGCTCGGCCCGGTCCCCAACGCGCTGGCCCTGTCCTGGGTGGAGATCGAGATGGCACGCTCACTGACCTACCGCGCGGCGGCGGCCTCCGCCCGCGACCCGCTGGCCAACCTGCACCTGTCCTCCATGGCGAAGGTCGGCGCGACGGAGATCGCCGGCCGGGTGGCCGACCGCTGCGTCCAGGTCATGGGCAGGTTCGGCCTGGTCCGCGGCAGCGTGATCGAGCGGCTTTACCGCGAGGCCAGGCCGATGCGGGTCTATGAGGGGGCCACCGAGGTCGTGCTCGACTCCCTCGCCAAGCAGCTGGTCAAGCCGTACCTGCGAAAGGACGCCTGATGATCATCGATGCGCACTGTCACGTGTGGCCCGACCACATCGCGGCGAAGGTGCTCGCCGACCGCCCCGCCGGTCTCGACGCGGTGCACGACGGCACCCTCGACGGCCTGCGCCGGACGATGGACAACGCCGGGATCGACCTGGCCATGTGCCTGGGCGTGGCGACCGTGGCCCGAACCGTCGAACGCACCAACGAGTTCATCGGGTCCATCGACCGCTCCAGGTTCATCCCGTTCGGCACGGTGCACCCCGACCTGAGCGTCGAGGAGAACCTGGCGTCGCTGAGCCGCCACGGCATCGGCGGAGTGAAGCTGCACCCGCTCTTCCAGGAGGTGTCGCTCGCCGATCCGCGCGTGGTCGAACTGCTGGCGGGCCTGGCCGAGGCGGGGATCGTCGTCATCACGCACGCGGGCGCGGGCAGCGATGAGGCGTCCAACGAGCGGGGGGCGCCCCGCCACCTGCGTGCCCTGCTGGACGCCGTGCCCGATCTGACGCTCATCGCCTGCCACTACGGCGGATACCACCGGCTGGACGAGGCCGAGGAGCTGATCATCGGTTCGCGTGCCGTCCTGGAGACCTCCTGGCCGCCCCGCCTCGCCGACCTGGACCCCGACCGGCTCAGGGGCATCATCGCCGCGCACGGCGCCGGACGCATGGTGTACGGCTCCGACTGGCCCATGGCCGACCCCGCCGCGGAGATCGCGGCCATCCGGGCACTCGGTCTCGACCCCGAGGACGAGGCCGCGATCCTCGGCGGCACTCTCGCCGGCCTGCTCGGCATCGCGAAGGCCGGCTGAGCGTGGACGTGGTCGTCGTCGGCGCGTCCCTCGCGGGGGTCCGCACCGTCCAGGCGCTGCGCCGCAAAGGACTCGACGGACGCGTCACCCTGGTGGGGAGCGAGCCTCACCTGCCCTACGATCGGCCTCCCCTGTCGAAGGCCTTCCTGCTCGGCGCGATCGACGACTCCTCCGTCGCCCTGCTCACCGCCGAGCAGGCCAAGGAACTGGAGGTCGAGCTGCGCCTGGGCGCGCCCGCGACGCGAGTCGACCGCGCCGGCCGGACCGTCCACCTGGAGGACGGCGGCCGCCTGCCGTTCGACGTCCTGATCGCCGCCACGGGCGCCACGCCGCGGACCGTGCCGGACCGGCACCTGCCTCCCGGGGTGCACACGTTGCGCACCCTCGACGACGCCGTCGCGGTCCGGGACGCGCTCGCGGGCGGGCCCCGGGTGGCGGTCGTCGGCGGCGGCTTCATCGGAGCGGAGGTCGCCTGCGCCGCCAGGACTCTCGGGCTGGACGTGACCGTCGTCGACCCGGCGCCCACCCTCATGACCCGGGGGCTGGGACCGGTGCTCGGTGACGTGATGGCGGGGAGACATGGCTCCATGGGCGTCTCGCTGCGGATGGGCCGGAGCGTCTCGCGATGGCGTGGGAGCTCGCGGGTGGAGGAACTCCTCCTGGACGACGGGTCCGTCGTGGCGGCGGACCTGGTCGTGGTGGGCGTCGGCGCGAGCCCCGCCGTCGGCTGGCTCCGCGGAAGCGGTCTGGACATCTCGGACGGCGTCGGTTGCGACGCCACGCTGCGCGCCACGGGAACGGATGACGTCTACGCGGTCGGCGACGTCGCGCGCTGGCACTCCACGAGATACGGGGGAGCCCTGCGGCTGGAGCACTGGACGAGCGCCGGAGAACAGGCCATGGCGGTGGCCGCCACGGTGACCGGGACGCCCACGGTGTTCGACTCGCTCCCTTACGTCTGGTCCGACCAGACGGGTGGCCGCCTTCAGATCTTCGGCCGCGTCCTGCCCGGCGACGAGGTCGTCTTCGTCACGGGCGGCCCCGGCGAGGAGCGCTTCGCGGCGATCACGGGAGGTCAGGGCGCGCTGCACGCCGTGGTGGCGTTCAACGCCCTGCCCGACGCGATGCGCTATCGGAAGCTGCTCCTGCAGGGGGCCGAATGGGTCGCCGGTCGTGGAGTCGTCCAGTCGTAGTCCGTCAGCCCTGGACAAGCCGTCCCGGCTCCCTCTAGCGTGAGCGATGGTAATCATAGGCATGATTACCATGCATATTTCCAGGAGGATCGGATGCGTGGAATTCTGCTCGCCTCGTTAGGGCGAGGCATCCCCGTCACGCTGGCCATGGCCGGCCTGCTCGCCCTCACCGCCTGTGGCTCCGGCGGTGAAGCGGCGGTGAGCACCGAAGGCGGACTGCCCGCGGAGATCAAGATCATGACGATCAAGGATCGGACCGGACCGGTGGCGTTCACCGGCCTGTCCACGATCAAGGGCATCGAGCTGGCGGTCGAACAGATCAACGCCGAGAAGTTCCTGGGGGACACCAAGATCGTCCTTGAGTCCAAGGATCCGGCGGGCAAGGCGCAGACGGCGGCGAGCCAGATGACGGCCGCGATCCAGGACAAGAGCTATGCCGCCGTCTTCGGTCCGGTGGCGAGCGACCAGGCGGCGGCGACCTCGCCCCTGGCCGAGCGCGGGAAGATGCCCATCATCTACAGCCAGGCGGGCAGCGAGGGCGTGGTCATCGGCAAGTACACCTTCCGGGCCACCCCGCCGATGACGAGCTACTACCGCGTCATCGGGGACCACATCAAGTCCAAGAACGTCAAGACCCTCGGCGTCGTCTACAACACGACCCTGCCCACCCTCAAGGAGGTCGCCGAGAAGGTGCTGCCCGAGATGGGCACTCAGCTCGGGTTCTCGGTCGTGTCGAGCGCCGCCGTGCAGATGACCACGCAGGACTTCGCCGCGCCGATCTCCAAGGTGGTCAAGGAGAAGCCGGACGCCATCGCGCTGCTGCTGGTCGGAGGGCAGAATCCCACGGCCATGCGGCAGCTGCGGCAGGCCGGATTCGATGGGCTCGTGCTCGGCAACACCGCCGCCGGCGCCGGCAACCTCAAGCCCGCCGGTCAGGACGGCGCCGGAATGACGTGGCCGTCCGACTTCCACCCTGACCAGCCGGGTGAGTCGACCAAGAAGTTCGTCGACCTCTACCAGGCCAAGTTCAACGAGCGGCCGCTGAACTACGCGGCCGAGGGCTACGACTCGGCCTGGTGGCTGGCCCGGGCCGTCAAGCAGGCCGGAGGCGCCTCACGTGACGACATCCAGCGCGGTCTGGACGTCGTCGCGGCCGAAGGGTTCGAGGGGGCGATGGGCAAGCTCGCCTTCGAGAACCGGGACATGCGGCTGACCGGTGTGATCGTCCAGTGGAACGGCACGGAGGAGGTGCTGATCGGGGGCGGCTCCTGAGCCCGGCGTCACCGGTGGACGGCGGTCCGCCGGTGACGCGCCCAGCGCGGTGACGGCCCTCGGCGCCGACGGGGCTCACCCGGGACCTGGCCCGCGCCCCGAGGTCGTCACCGGCTCTGGACAAGGCGGCTGACGCCCTCTACTGTTCTGGAACTAACTATGAGAATGATGCTCATATATTGTCTCGCAGGGGATCCGATGGGCCGACAACGTACCCCGAAATGGAGTGAGTCCCGATGCTCCAGGATCTGATCAACGCGCTCTCGCTCGGATCGATCTATCTGCTCTTCGCCCTCGGCATGAGCCTGGTCTGGGGCACCGTCGGCATCCTGAACTTCGCCCATGGCGCGATCTTCATGTTCGCGGCCTTCGTGTCCTCCATCATCACCGACCAGGTACGGCTGCCGCTGCCCGCGCTGATCGTGATCGGCGCGGCGGTGGGGGCGCTGCTCTCCGTGGCCGTCCAGATGCTGGCGTTCCAGCCCATCATGCGAAGGGCCAAGGACCATCGCAGCGGTGAGATGCAGATCCTCATCGGCGGCATCGGCGTGGCGGCCATCCCGCTGGCCATCGCCGAGGAGGTGACCGGCAGCAACCCGTTCGGCTTCGCCGGCTCCAGCTACGTGACGTCCACCTTCTCGCTGCTGGGCGTCCGCGTCACCAGCACCCAGCTCATGGTCGTCGCCGCGGCACTGGTCATCGGAATCGGGGTCATCGTCTGGCTGCGCTTCTCGCGCTCCGGCCTCGCGCTGCGCTCGATCGGCGTCGACCCCGAGACGGCTTCCCTGATGGGCGTCAACCGGCGCGTGCTCAGCCTGAGCACCATGGCCGTCGCCGGCGGCCTCGCCGGGCTGGCCGGCGTGCTGCTCACCTACAACCTCGGCGCGATCACGCCCGAAAGCGGAGACGTCCTGCTGATCAAGGCGTTCGCCGCCGTCATCCTCGGCGGCGTCGGAAGCATGGCCGGCGTGATCGTCGGCGCCTACGTGCTGGCCGCGGCCGAGACGATCGTGCTGACCCAAACCTCCGGCCTGTGGGTCGACGCGGTCTCCTTCGGCTTCATCTTCGCCGTACTCCTGTTCAAGAGCGAGGGACTCTTCGGCCGTAGAGAGGTGCGCCGGACATGATCGCCTGGTACGACACCAACATCATCCTGATCCAGTCCACCTTCGTCGGACTGCTCATGGCGCTGAGCCTGCAGGTGCCCATCCGCTTCGGCGTGTTCTCCTTCGCGGGGATCGGCTGCTACGGCATCGGCGCCTACGTCGCCGCCATCATGACCATCCGGTACGAGTGGCCGGCGGTGGCCGCCATCGGCGCGGGCATGCTGATCGCCGGAGTGGTGGGCTACCTGCTCGCTCTGACGGTTCGCCGGCTGGGCGGCCTCTACCTGGGCATGGCCACGATCGCGTTCGACCTCATCGTCGGCGTGCTGGCCGTCAACGGCGGCGACCTGACCGGCGGCCCCAGCGGGCTGTTCGGCGCGCTGGCCGACGTCACCACCCTCCACCTGGTGCTGATCTCGGCGGTGGTGGTCGGGCTGCTCGCCTACAGCGAGCGGGGAGCCATCGGCCGCCGGGTGGAGGCGGTCAGGGAGGATCCCGAACTCGCCGCCTCGATGGGCATCGACGTGCGGCGGCACCGGCAGGCGGCGTTCGTGATCAGCGCGCTGCTGGGCGCCTGCGCCGGCGGGCTCAACGTGCTGCTGCGCACCACGATCGCCCCCACCGACATCGGCTTCTCCCTGGTGGTGCTGGCCCTGACGATGATCATCGTCGGCGGCTCACGATCCTGGGCGGGTGCCCTGATCGGCGCGATGATCTTCACCTGGCTGCCGAGCTTCCTGGAGTTCTCCGGTCAATGGCAGAAGGTGATCTACGGCGTCATCGTCGCGCTCGCGGCGATCTGGGTGCCGGGAGGCCTGCTCGGGATGATGACCGACGCCTACCGGTCCTGGCAACGCTCCCGGCGCGACGCCGGATCCGGAGACGGTGACCGGACCCCACTCGGGTCGCGAGCAGAGGGGACACCCGCTTGAGCGGCATTCAAGACCAGAGCACCCCGCTCCTTCAGGTGAAGGACGCCGCCGTGCACTTCGGCGGAGTCAAGGCGGTGGACGGCCTGTCGATCGACCTCACCGAGGGAAGCATCTTCGGCGTCCTCGGTCCCAACGGCTCCGGCAAGAGCACACTGCTGGCCGCGCTCACCCGGTTCGTCGACCTGACCGCGGGCTCGCTCCGTCTGGACGGCGAGGAGTACCACCGGATCCCCGCCGCGATGTTCGCCCGGCGTGGCGTGGCGCGCACCTTCCAGACCGTACGGCTGCTGCCCGGCCTGACCGTGGAGGAGAACGTCAGGCTGGGCGCCGACCGGGTCCGGGGGAGGGGTATCCGAGAGCGGGGCAAAGGTGACGACGGCGTGGCCGAGGCGATCGGGCGGACCGGTCTGCGCGGCCTGGAACGGCATCGGCCGGGCGAGCTCTCCTACGGGGCGCAGCGCCGGGTGGAGATCGCCCGCGCGATCGTCGCGAAGCCCAGGCTGCTGCTCCTCGACGAGCCCACGGCCGGCATGAACCAGTCGGAGCGGCAGGAGATCTCGGCGCTGCTCCGCGAACTGCGGGAAGAGGGGCTGACCCAGGTGCTCGTGGAACACGACGTCCAGATGATGGTCGACACGTGCGACCACCTCTTCGCGATGAACTTCGGCAAGCTCATCGCGGACGGCGTCCCGGCCTCCGTCGTACGTGAGCCGGCGGTGCGCGAGGCGTACCTGGGGAAGCGGTGGAGCGAGCATGTTTGAGATCAGGGATCTGCACGTCAGCTACGGCAAGGTCACCGCGGTGCGAGGCGTGACCCTGACGGCCAGGCCGGGCACGGTCACCCTGGTCCTCGGCGCCAACGGCGCGGGCAAGACGACCACGCTCAGATCGGCCGCCGGGCTGCACAAGCCCGACTCGGGCGAGGTCGTGCTCGACGGCACGGCCATCACCGGCCGGCCCGCGCACTGGATCGTCAAGCGGGGGCTGGTGCTCGTCCCGGAGGGACGCCGCGTCTTCGCTCCGCTGACGGTGCTGGAGAACCTGCGGATGGGCGGCTACACCACCGCCCGCGGTGAGATGGCGGGCATCCTCGACCGTGTCTTCGAGATGTTCCCGGTGCTCAGGGAGCGGCAGGACGGCCCGGCGGGGCTGCTGTCCGGCGGCGAGCAGCAGATGCTGGCCTTCGGGCGGGCGCTGATGGCCCAGCCGAAGATCATGATGCTGGACGAGCCGTCCATGGGGCTGGCGCCGACGATGGTCGAGACCGTCCTGGGCAGCATCCGCACCATGGCCGACTCCGGGATCGGGGTCCTGATGGTGGAGCAGAACGCCGAGGCGGGGCTGGAGGTCGCGGACGACGTGGCCGTCGTGTCCCGGGGTGAGGTCGTCTTCAGCGGGACGGCCAAGGAGGCCGCTTCCCACTCGTCGGTGCTGCGGGCCTTCCTCGGCGATGCCGCCCTGGTCACCGAGAACTGACACCGGCCGCGTGGGACCGGGAGGCGTGGTGACGTCGCCGGCCGTCGCCGGCCGTGAGCCCGGCGAGTAAAGGAGGAGAACCCCATGGGCAGGACGGGAATCGACGACCTTGAGGATCTGCGCCCCCTGCGGCTCGACGCCGATGCCCGGCGCGAGCTGCTGGCCGTTCAGACCGAGTGCACCTTCACCTTCACCACCCCCGATGGCTGGGCGGCCGGAGTGGTCATGAGCTTCCTCTACGAGGAGGACCGCTTCTGGCTGACCGCCGTGCGCGACCGCGCGCACGCGAAGGCCGTCGGGATCGACCCCCGGGTGACCATCGTCGTCTCGAACGCGGGCACCTCCCTGCCCGGCCGCCGCATGCTGGCGGTCCGTGGGGTGGCTCTGACGCGCCACGACGAGGACACCAGGAGGTGGTTTCTGCCGCGGCTCGCGGCCAAGCTCGCGCCCGAGGATCCCGGCGAGATGGTGCGGCTGCTCGACAGCCCCGGGCGGGTGGTCCTGGAGGTGCGCCCGGTGCGGATCGCGGTCAGCCACGACTCCCGCAAGCTGCCGGGCGACGGCCGCGGCGGTTCGCCGCACGCGGCCCGTGACACGACGGTCGCCCGTGACACGACGGGCAGGTAGCGGGCCGCCCATCGGGCTCGGGCGACGGACGCGGGGTCGGTGACCCGCGGGGCCGACCGGACGGACGCTATTGGGGGTCGGCGAACCGCGGCCTGCGCTTCTCGAGGAAGGCGGTGGCTCCCTCGATCATGTCCTCGCTGCCGATCGCCTGGACCAGCATGCCGATGCCCGAACTGAAGGAGTCACGCGCCGCGTTCCACCAGATGTTCGAGCTGATCTTGGCGATCTCCAGGTAGCGGGGGCTCAGGGCGGCGAGCTCGTCGCACCACGCCCGTACGGTGGCCTCGACCTGGTCGTCGTCGACCACCTCGTTGACCAGCCCCATGGCGAGCGCCTGCTCCGCGGAGTACCTGCGGCACAGGAACGACAGCTCCTTGGCGCGCTTCTCGCCGATCTGGACGCCCATGACGTTCGTCGCCCCGGTCACCGGCGCGCTGCCCACCCGCGGCCCCGTCTGCCCGAACGTGGCCGAGCGGCCGGCGATCGCCAGGTCGCACGCCACGACCAGCTCGTTGCCGCCCCCGGCCGCCGGGCCGTTCACGGCCGCGATGACGGGTCTCGGGCAGTTCCTGATCGCGTCGAACAGCCGTAGCGACGCGCTGTACAGCCGCCGCATGTCACCGCTCGTCGGCTGCCGGAGGCTTCCCAGAGCCCCGCCGGCGCAAAAGCCGCCGCCGTTTCCGGTCAGCACCACGGTCCGGTAGGAAGCGGTATCCTCAAGGATCTCGCTTATCTGTTGTGCCATCGCCTCGTCGTACGCATTCCTGCGTTCCGGCCTGTTCAAGCGAATCCAGAGCGTGGAGTCAACGACCTCTGTTAGGACACTCGTCACTGAAACAACCTTCCAGGAATGGCGGGGTCGTTGTGATGACAGTCGCTTGATCAGCGACGACATCGTGGGGCGGGCAGCTGCCATGACGCCCGCGCCCGAAGGGTCTGGCTCGCACCGCCTGTAAATCCATGCTAATGTTGCTCATAATCACAGGCCGAGTCAATGTTGCGTGCGTCACATATGCGGGCACCACAGTGGTTCTGTGGGGTGGCAAGATCTAAGTGGCAAACTCGACGTCGAAGGGCACAGCCATGGTGAACAACTCGCCGCGTCCGCAGAAAGCGGCAATGCTCATTGCCCAGCGCATCATCAATGACGCCATCAAGCAGGGGCTCGGCCCAGGCGACCTGCTATCTGCCGAGAAGTCGATGCTGGAGACCTACGGCACCGGCAGGGGCACCCTTCGTGAGGCGCTGCGGCTGCTGGAGGTCCAGGGGGTCATTTCCCTGAAGCCGGGGCCCAAGGGAGGGCCCGTCCTGCAAACGCCGGACGCGTCGCATCTGTCCAGCACGGTCATCCTGCTGATGCAGTTGAAAGAAGCGCCATTCCGGAGCATTGTCGAAGTGCGCTCCGCCATGGAGCCCATGATCAGCCGCCTGGCGGCCGAACGCATATCCAACGAGTCATTGGACGAGCTGGGCGCCACGATTCAGCTCATGAGTGACGATATGGACGACGAGGATACGTTCCTGGAAGCCAATAAGCGCTTTCACGACGTCATCGCCTGGTCCTCGGGCAATCCATTGTTCGGATATCTGGTCGAGTCGTTGCTGGGCATCATGGACGGCACCGTCATAGGCATCGACTATCCGCCCATCCGGCGCAAGGCCATACTCAAGGCCCATGGGGAGATCTTCAAGGCGCTGACCTCGCGTGATCCCAAGCAGTCGGAGGAGCGCATGCGGGAGCACATCCAGGAGTACGTGACGTACGCGGAGCGAAAGTTCCCCAATGTGCTGGGCCAGGTCATCCGCTGGGGTTCCATCAAGTAAAACCCCTTTCTGGCGTGAGCGGCCGGCTCCTTGAGGTCGCTCCGTGCCCTTCCTTCTGATGTGCCCTTTCTGACGTGACCGTTTCGGGGCCGGTGTTCGGGCGCCGCCGGGGTCACTCCACGGTGATGGCCCGTTCGGGGCAGCTCTGCTGCGCGAGGACGGCCGCGTCCTCGCGCTCGCGAGGAAGCTCGCCGCTGATGACGACGTGTGCCTGGCCGTCTTCCTCCCGTGGCTCGAAGATCTCCGGTGTCGTCATGTAGCAGACACCGTGACCTTGGCAAACGTTGAGATCAACGGACACCCGCATGCTTTCCTCCTTGACGCCCCGGCCGTGGTCGCCGTGGGCTCGATGTTGACACCGCTCGAATCTAGTATAACCATGAATATAGTATCGTCGAGGTCTCCTGAGAGGAAGGTGCATCGATGTCGTCCCCGGACCGGTGCCCTGTTGTTCATTTCGATCACCACTCCCCGGAGCATGCCGCGGATCCGGTCGGCGCCTATCGGAAACTGAGGGCGGAGCATCCCGTGGCCTGGACCGAAGCCCATGGGGGTTACTGGGTGCTGTCAGACTACGAGAGCGTCTTCGAGGCCGCGCGGGACGACTACACGTTCTCGTCCGCTCGCACGTCCTATGGCGGCGAGGGACTTTCGGTGACCATCCCCAAGACCCCGATGCACCTGCACATCCCGATCGAGATCGACCCGCCCGACTTCAGGAAATATCGGAAGCTGGTCAACTTGATCACGGCTCCGGCCGCCGTCGAGCGGATGCTCGACATGATCTCCCATTACACGACCTGGTTCATCGACCGGGTGATCGAGGCCGGCGAGGCCGACTTCGCGGAGATCATCGGGGTGCCCTCGATCGTGACGATCGACTGGCTCGGGCTCCCGGTCGAGGAGTGGTCACGTTACTCTTCGGCGCACCGGGCCACCCTGTCGGCCGTGGCGGACAGCCCGGAGTTCCGGCAGGCGGTCGAGGTGGACCTGCCCTACCTGTCCAAGCAGATGTGGGAGGTCATCGCCGAACGGCGCCTCAACCCGGCCGACGACGTGATCAGCTTCCTGGTCCAGCAGCAGGTCGACGACAGGCCGCTCACCGACGAGGAGGTCTTCGCCATTGTCGACCTGCTGATCTCCGGCGGCGTCGGCACGACCGCCTCGCTCGTCGGGCAGACCCTCGTGTGGCTCTACCAGAACCCGGACGTGCGCCTGCGCATCAAGGACGACCCCAGCCTCCTCGACCGGGCGATCGAGGAGTTCCTGCGCTACTTCTCGCCCACCCAGGCGCTGGCCCGCACCGTCACCAAGGACGTCGAGTTCCAGGGCTGCCCGATGCGGACCGGCGACCGCGTCCTGCTGGCCTGGGGGTCGGCCAACCGTGACGAGGCCGGGGGCTTCGAGAACCCCGACGAGCTGGACATCGACCGCTGGCCCAACCGGCACACCAGCTTCGGCGTCGGCCTGCACCGCTGCGCCGGTTCGCACCTCGGGCGGGCCATGGCGCGCAGCCTGATCGGCCAGATCATCGAGCGGATGCCCGACTACGAGATCGACCTCGAAGGTCTCGTCCCCTACGCCCGGCAGGGTGTCAACATCGGGTTCCACAAGATCCCGGCACGCTTCACCCCCGGACCGCGCCGGTTGCCACGCGACGACCGGTCCGGGTGACGGCAGGCTGTCGCGCGACGACCGGTCGGGGTGATGGCCGGCTGCCGCGCGACGACCGGTCCGGCTGACGGCAGGCCGTCGCGCGGACCGGTCAGGCCCGCTGGAGGAAGTCCGCGAACTCCACCGACTCCAGGTCGCGCAGCGGCGCCACGATCTCCCGGCCCACCTCGTCCAGGTAGGCCGTGGCGTCGGCCGCCGACATCCCCGGCCAGTGCGGGCGTACCAGCAGCTGTCCCATCGGCAGCCGGCGTGCCAGCTCGCGCACCTGCCGGCGGCACTCCTCGGCGTCGCCGAGGATCACATGGTCCGCGACGGTCGAGGCGAACCGCTCACGGACCTGCTCCTGGGTCAGCGCCTCCATGCCCCGGTCGGCGTACGCCTCGTACTTGCCCCGGGCGACCGCCTCGAAGCGCCGCAGCGCGTCGTCGCGATCGCCGCCGATCATGAGCTCGCGGCGTACCGGGAGCCGGCCGAGCGGCAGCCCGAGGGCCGCTCGCTCGGCGGCGAACACCCGCGCCAGCGCGTCGACCTCGTCCACGGTCTGCTGCGGTGTCACGGTCCACGCGTCGGTCAGCCGCGCGGCGCGGCGCACGCCGAGCTGCTTCTGCGCGCCCATCCAGATCGGCGGGCTCGGCTGCTGCAGCGGCCTGAGGTGCGTGGGCACGTCGTCGAGCTGCCAGAACTTCCCGGAGAACGACACCCGGTCCCGCGACCACAGCAGACGCATGATCGTGAGCAGCTCCTCCAGTCGCTGGTAGCGCTCCTTGAAGGGCACGCCCAGCCGTTCGTACTCGTGGGGCAGGTAACCGGTGCCGACCGCCACTACGAGCTTGCCGCCGGTCAGGATGTCGAGGGTGGCGAGCTCCTCGGCCAGCATGACCGGGTGGTACAGCGGGCCGATGACGATGCTCGTGCCGAGCTTCACCCCGTCGTCGAGCTCCGCCGCCAGCCGCGACAGCAGCGGGATGGGCTGCATCCACCGGTAGCCGTCGTACAGGAAGTGCTGCCCGATGGTCAGGTAGGTGAAGCCGTTGCGCTGGGCGGCCTCCGCCGTACGGAGGAGGAGGTCGAGGTGCTCGCGTGCGGGCACCTCGACCCGCTCGTCACCCATCAGGATTCCGAATTCCATCTGTCAGCCGACCTTTCCTTGCGCATCCGGTGGCGTGCTGGGTGGTGTGCTCATCGGCCACGCCACCGAGGTGCCCGCTTCTCCGTGAACGCCAGGGCTCCCTCGCGGGCGTCCTCGGAGGAACGCACCGGCTCGGACAGCTTGCGCTGCTCGTCGAACTCCGTGGCCGAGTCCCAGTCGCGCGCGTTCGCGATGATCTGCTTCGTGGCACGGACCGCCAGGGGGCCGTTGGCCGCGATCCGTTCCGCCAGCTCGAGCGCGGCGGCCAGCGCCTGGCCGGGCGGGACCAGCCGGTTGACGAGCCCGGCCGCGTCGGCGCGCCTGGCGTCGACCAGCTCACCGGTCAGCGCCCACTCCATCGCGTGGTGGTAGGGGATCCGCCGGGACAGGCGCATCAGGCCGCCGCCCCCGGCCACCAGGCTCCGCCTGACCTCGGGCAGTCCGAACCTGGCGTCCTCCGCGGCCACCAGCAGGTCGCACGCCAGGGCGATCTCGAAGCCGCCCGCCAGCGCGTAGCCCTCGACGGCGGCGATGATCGGTTTGCGCGGAGGCGCCTCGACGATTCCGGCGAACCCGCGCACCGGCACCGAGGGGCGTTCCCCGGCGAGGAACGCCTTCAGATCCATCCCCGCGCAGAACGTGCCTCCGGCGCCGGTGATGACGCCGGCGAAGAGCGAGTCGTCCTCGTCCAGCAGCCGCATCGCGTCGGCGATCGCCTCGGCGGTCACGGTGTTGATCGCGTTGCGCGCCTCGGGACGGTTGATCGTGACGACCAGAACGTTGCCGTGCCGTTCGGTCAGCACCTGCTGGTCGCTCATCGGGCCTGCATCCTGATCGCGCCGTCCAGCCGGATGGTCTCACCGTTCAGCATGGGGTTCTCCAGGATGTGCATGGCGAGTGCCGCGTACTCGTCCGGCGCTCCGAGGCGGGAGGGGTGCGGCACCGCCGCGGCGAGCTTGTCCAGCACCTCCCGCGGGTGCCTGCTCAGGATGGGGGTGTCGAAGACGCCCGGGGCGATGGTGTTCACCCGGACGAGCTTCCGGGCGAGATCGCGGGCGGCGACCAGGGTCATCCCGACCACGCCGGCCTTGGCCGAGGCGTAGGGGATCTGGCCGATCTGCCCTTCCCAGGCGGCGACGGAGGCGGTCAGCACGCAGACGCCGCGCTCCCCGCCGACCGGCTCGTTCGTCACCATCCGGGCCGCGGCCAGCCGCAGCGCGTTGAACGTGCCGACGAGGTTGATCCTGACGATGGCCTGGTAGTCGTCCAGCGATCCGGGGCTGCCGTCGCGCTCCACCACCCGCACGGTGCCTCCGCGTCCGGCGCAGTGCACCAGGGTGCGCAGCGGATGCCGCTCCGCCGCCTGGTCGAAGGCCGCGGACAGAGCGCCGGGATCGGTCACGTCGGCCGGGGCGAAGACGGCCTGTTCGCCGAACTCCTTGGCGACCTCGGCGCCGCTGGAGGCCGGCAGGTCAACGATGACCACGAACACCCCGGCACGGGTGAGCCGGCGGACGGTCGCCAGGCCGAGACCGGAGGCGCCTCCGGTCACCACGGCCGAACTGTCGGTCAGGTCCATGACATCACCATCATTCCTTTCTGCGAAGTCAGCTTCCGCGCGGCCGCTGGGGAACGGCCGTCGCGAGGTCAGCTTCCGCGAGACCGCTGGGGGACGGTCGCCGCGAGGTCAGCCGGCGAGGATCTCGACGACGGTGGCGTTCGCCATGCCGCCCGCCTCACACATGGTCTGGAGGCCGAGACGTCCGCCGGTCTGCTCGAGATGGTTGATCATCGTGGTCATCAGCCGGCAGCCGGAGGCGCCCAGCGGATGCCCCAGGGCGATGGCCCCGCCACGCGGATTGAGCCGGTTCTCGGCGATCGGGTGCTCGGCCCGCCAGGCCAGCGGCACGCTGGCGAACGCCTCGTTCACCTCGGCGGCGTCGATGTTGCCGATCGACAGCCCGGCCCGCGCGAGCACCTTGCCGGTGGCGGCGATCGGGCCGGTCAGCATGAGCAGGGGGTCGTCGCCGCAGACGGCCGAGGCGAGCAGCCGGGCGCGGGGCCGAAGTCCGAGCTCCCTGGCGCGTTCCTCGCTCATGATCAGCAGAGCGCTCGCGCCGTCGGTGAGCTGGGACGAGTTGCCCGCGGTGATCTTGAAGTCGAGATGGGGGAAGTGCCGGGCATGGTCGCTCCCGGCGAAGGCGGGAGCGAGCGCGGCGAGCCGTTCGCCGGTGGTGCCGGGGCGGATGGTCTCGTCGTTGTCGAAGACGCCCGCCGCGTCCGGCAGGGCGATGGGCACGATCTCGCCCGCGAAGTCGCCGTTCTGAGCGGCCTCGGCGGCGAGGGCGTGCGACCGGGCCGCGTAGTCGTCGAGCTGGGCGCGCGAGAGGGACCACTTGTGCGCCACGAGTTCCGCTGAGACGCCCTGCGGGACCAGCAGGGGATAACGCGCCTTCACGCCGGCGCCGAACGGGTCCTTGTCCATCCGGGCGGAGCCCATCGGGACCCTGCTCATGGATTCGACTCCGGCGGCGATCACCATGTCGTACGCCCCCGCCATGACGCCCTGCACCGCGAAGTCGATCGCCTGCTGGCCCGAGCCGCACTTGCGCTCGATGGTCACGGACGGCACGTGCTCGGGGAAGCCCGCGGCGAGCACGGCCTGGCGTCCCGGGGTGGCCGACTGCTCGCCGGCCTGCCCGACGCAGCCCACCAGCACGTCATCGACGAGGCCGGGGTCGATTCCCTGTCGCCGGACCAGCGCGGAGAGCACCTGCGCGAGCAGGTCCACGGGGTGGGTTCCCGCCAACGCTCCGGACTGCTTGCCGCGGCCCATGGGGGACCGCACGGCGTCGACGATCACGGCAGCTGGCACGTTATGTCTCCTATCTATATATATGATTAATATATACCTTCTGAACACCGTCGGGCGAGTACGGGCTTGACGAATAATCCATGTTCACCAATATCATAGATAACACCTTGATGAGGGAGGTCCCATGAGTGTCCGGATGCCAGACGGTGACACTGACGAACTGAGGGCGCTACGTGAAGCGGCCGCCGCCGTCGCCCTTGACCGATATGCGCCCGTGGCAGAGCAGTGGGACGAGCAGCGCACCCCGTTCCCCCATGACGAACGCCGCTATCTGGGCGGTCTGGGCTACCTGGGAATCGCGCTGCCTGAGCGGTTCGGCGGTGGCGGGGCGACACTGAGAGAGGCCCTGGTCGTCATCGAGGAACTGGCCAAGCAGTGCCGGCCCGCGGCGTTCCAGGTCTTCGAGTCCAACACCGGGCCCGCCCAGGTGGTCAGCCTCATCGGCACGGACGATCAGCGGGAGCGCTACCTGCCCGGCATCATCAGCGGTGAAACGACGATGGCGGTGGCCATCTCCGAACCGGACGCCGGATCGGCGGCGACCGACATGACGACCCGCGCCGTCAGGTCCGGCGAGACGTTCGTGGTCAACGGCCTGAAGCGGTGGATCTCGAACGGCAGCGAAGCCGACTCCTATCTGGTCTACGCCCGCATGAGCGAGGAACCGGGCTCCAAGGGCATCGGGGCGGTCATCGTCGACGCCGACACCCCGGGTGTCAGCTTCGGCAAGCCTGAGCGGCTGATGGGTTTTCGCGGCATCCCGTCCGCCGACGTCATCTTCGAGGACGTACGCGTCCCGGCGGAGAACCTCCTGATCGGGCCGGGCGGCTTCCGCCGGCTGTTCACGGCGTTCTCCATCGAGCGGCTCGGCAACTCGACCATGAGCCTGGCCATCGGGCAGGCCGCGTTCGACCGGAGCATCGCCTACGCCCAGGAGCGCGAGCAGTTCGGCAAGCCTCTGGTCGAGTTCCAGAGCGTCCAGATGTCGCTGGCGGACATGGCGATGCAGGTGGAGGCGACCAGGCTGCTGATCCGGCGGGCGGTGGAGAACGCGGGCGCGGGCCTGCCCGACCCGCTGGAGGTCTCGCTCGCCAAGTGCACCGCCAACGAGATGGCCAAGCGGGTCACCGACCTCGCCATGCAGATCCACGGCGGCAACGGCTACACCGAGGAGTACGGCATCGAACGGCTGCACAGGGACGCCCACGGGTGGGCCCTGGCCGGGGGGACCCCTAGCATGCAGCGCATCCGCATCGTCTCCGAACTGCTCGGGCGCACCTTCGACCAGCGGCGCTGACCCACTCGGCACGACCAGACCAGGGAGAACTCATGTCATCACGACTTCAGGGCCGCGTCGCCGCGGTCATCGGCGGCGGTTCGGGGATGGGCCGCGCCATCTGCCACCGGCTCGCCGCCGAGGGGGCGAAGGTCTACGTCGCCGACCTGAACGGCGACTCGGCGACCACCGTGGCCAAGGAGGTCGAGGAGCAGGGCGGCGTCGCCGTGCCCCAGCAGGTCGACGCCACCAGCGTCGCCGCCCTGCGCGCGCTCTACGCGCGCATCGAGGCGGAGGACGGGGTCCTGCACATCATGCACAACCAGGTGGGCATGCCCGGCGCCGCCGGTCTGGACATCTCCGAAGAGGAGTTCCAGCGCAACATCGACGTCAACGTCAAGAGCGTCTTCTTCAGCGCGACGCTCGCGTTCGACCTGCTCAAGAAGGCCGGCAAGAAGGGCTCCGTCACCATGACGGCGTCGACCTCGGCCCTGGTCGGATCCCCGTTCAGCCCCATCTACTCGATGACCAAGGCGTCCCTGGTCGGCTTCACCCGGGCGCTGGCCCTGGCCGGCGCGCCCGACGGCATCAGGGTCAACTGCATCTGCCCGGGTACGGTGGAGACCCCGATGCTGGCCTCCTTCTTCGGGCGCGAGCGGGGCGCCGACGTGACGGCGCTGGCGGCGGACTTCGTGGCCGGCATCCCGCTGGGCCGGGCGGCGCAGCCCGCGGAGATCGCCTCGGTGGTGGCGTTCCTGGCCAGCGACGACGCCAGCTTCGTCACGGGCGTCACGGTCCCGGTCGACGGCGGCCTCGTGGCCAAGTAGGCCGCACAGGCCAGTCGACCGCGGAGCAGGCCGCTCCCGTTTCCGCCCGCCGCCGGGTCGCCCGGCATGTCCCCGTCGTTGGAGGTTCCACCGCGATGACCCGCACGTACACGGATTTGAAGCCGACATTCGAGGATGCCGGGCTCTGGACCTCGCCCAAGGTCCTGCGCCACCACGCGGCGCGCCGGCCCGGCGACACCTTTCTGATCGCTCCGGAGGAGGGGCGGCAGTGGACCTACGCCGAGATGCTCGACGCCGCCGAACGCGTGTCCGGTGGTCTGCTCGCGGCGGGCGCCGAGTCCGGTGACCGGGTCCTCGTCATGGCGGCCAACTCCTCCCAGTTCATCCGCACCTGGCTGGGCAGCGCGGTCGCCGGGCTGGTGGAGGTGCCGATCAACACGGCCTACGAGGGCGAGTTCCTGCGCCATCAGAGCACGGTCGTCGCACCCCGCTGGGCGGTGATCGACGACGTGTTCGCCGAGCGGTTCGTCGCCATCGCCGAGCACGTGCGGGGCATCGAGAAGTTCTGGGTCATCGACACGGGCGGCGCCGACCGCGCGGTGTCGGCGTTGCGGGCCCATGGCTGGCAGGCGGAGCCGTGGACCGCCTTCGAGCAGGCGGCGGCGAAGGCGGGCACGGACCCGGAGATGAGCGACCTGGCCTCGATCTTCTTCACCTCCGGCACCACCGGGCCGTCCAAGGGGGTGGCCATGCCGCACGCGCAGATGTACTTCTTCGGTGAGGAGGTGGTGTCCCTCACCAGGCTGACGAGCGAGGACACCTACTTCACCTGCACCCCCTTGTTCCACGGCAACGCGCAGTTCATGGCGGCCTACCCGGCGCTGATCGCCGGCGCCCGGCTGGTGGTGCGGTCGAAGTTCAGCGCCAGCCGCTGGATCGACCAGCTCCGCGAACACGACGTGACGGTGACCAATCTGCTCGGCGTGATGATGGACTTCGTCTGGAAGCAGGCGCCGAGACAGGACGACCGCGACAACAGGCTCCGCTGCGTCTTCGCCGCCCCCACCGCGTCGTCGATCCTGCGTGAGTTCAAGGAGCGGTTCGGCATCGAGGCCTTCGTCGAGGTCTTCGGCCTCACCGAGACCTCCGCCCCGATCCTGTCGCCGTACGGCGAGGACCGGCCGGCCGGCGCGGCCGGTCTCCAGGCCGCCGACTGGTTCGACATCCGGCTGGTGGACCCGGCGACCGACGAGGAGGTCGCGGTCGGCGAGGTCGGAGAGCTGGTGGTCAGGCCACGGCGGCCGTGGACGTGCAGCATGGGCTACTACGGCATGCCGGACAAGACCGTCGAGGCGTGGCGTAACCTCTGGTTCCACACCGGTGACGCGCTGCGCCAGGACGCCGACGGCTGGTTCTACTTCGTGGACCGCTACAAGGACGCCCTGCGCCGGCGCGGCGAGAACATCAGCTCCTACGAGCTCGAGCAGGCGATCTACGGCCACGAGGCCGTGCTCGAGTGCGCGGTGATCGGCGTCGCGGCGGACGTCGAGGCGGGGGAGGACGAGGTGATGGCGGTCATCACCACCTCCCGCCCGGTCGACGCGGCGGAGATCTGGGCCTTCTGCGAGGGCAGGATCCCGGCCTTCGCCGTGCCGCGCTTCATCCGGTTCGTCGAGGCGCTGCCCAAGACGCCGTCGGAGAAGGTGCGCAAGGCGGCGCTCCGCGACGAGGGGATCACGTCCTCGACGTACGACCGGACCGTGTGGGCCGCCGGTCGTGGCTGACGACAGCAGAGAGAGTGGAGGACACCATGGACTTCCGCGCTGACCCTCTTCACGAGGAGATCCGGCAGGCCGTCCGCAGGGTCTGCGCGGATTTCCCGGACGAGTACTGGATGGAGCGCGACGAGAACAAGGAATTCCCCTGGGAGTTCTACGACGCCATCGCCAAGAGCGGCTGGCTCGGGCTGACCATCCCCACCGAGTACGACGGCGGCGGGCTCGGCGTGACCGAGGCGGCGATCGTCGAGCAGGAGATCTCCGCGTCGGGCGCCGGGATGGGCGGCTGCACCGCGGTCCACATCGGCATCTTCGGCTTCGAGTCGCTCATCAAGTACGGAAGCGAGCAGCTCAAGCGGCGGTTCCTGCCCCGGGCGGTGGCCGGCGACCTGCATGTGTCGTTCGCGGTGACCGAGCCGGACGCGGGCACCGACACCACCAACATCTCCACCTTCGCCCGCAAGGTCGACGGAGGCTTCCTCGTCTCCGGCAAGAAGGTGTGGATCAGCAAGGCGCAGGAGGCCGAACGGCTCTTCCTGCTCTGCCGCACGTCGCGGCGGGAGGACTCGCCGAAGCGGACGGCGGGCATGACGCTCTTCTTCGCCCCTCTGGACCGCGAACGGATCACGATCCGCAGGATCCCCAAGATGGGGCGCAACGCGGTCGACACCAACGAACTGTTCATCGACGACCTGTTCGTCCCCGACGAGGACGTCATCGGCGAGGTGGGGCAGGGCTTCAAGGCGATCCTCGCCGGGCTCAACGCCGAACGGGTGATCTCGGCGAACGCCGCGCTCGGCCTCGGCAGAGCGGCCCTGCGCCGGGCGACCGAGTACGCCAAGGAGCGCAACGTCTTCGGCCGGCCGATCGGCCAGAACCAGGGCATCGCCTTCCAGCTCGCGGAGGCCCGGATGCGGCTCGACGCGGCCGAGTTGATGTGCCAGAAGGCGGCCTGGCTCATCGACAACGACCTTCCGCACGCCGAACAGGCCAACGAGGCGAAGTACCTGGCCGCGGAGGCGGGATTCCACGCGGCGGACGTCGCCATCTCCGTGCACGGCGGCTACGGATACAGCAAGGAGTTCCACGTGGAGCGGTACTTCCGTGAGGCACGGCTGATGCGGATCGCGCCGATCAGCCAGGAGATGGTGCTCAACTACCTGGCCGAGCACGTTCTCGGCCTGCCCAGGAGCTACTGATGAGGCCGTACCGATCCATCCTCTTCGTCCCCGGGCACAAGCCGGCCTGGGCGGAGAAGGCGCTCAGGTCGGGCGCCGACGCGATCATCCTGGACCTTGAGGACTCCGTACCCGCCGGGGAGAAGGCCGCCGCCAGAGCGGCGGTGGCCGGCTCGATCGGGCGCCTGCGCTCGCTCGACGCCACGGTCGGCATCGGGGTGCGGGTCAACGGCCTGTCGACCCGCCTGACCGGAGCCGACCTCGAAGAGGTCGTCGTGCCCGGCCTCGACGTCGTCTTCGCCCCCAAGATCGAGCGGGCGACCGACGTGCTCAGATACGACACGCTCCTCGATCACTTCGAGCATCGCAACGGGGTGACCGGCCTGGAGTACATCGTGCCGGTGGAGACGGTCAAGGCGATCCAGAACTGCGCCGAGATCGCCGCCGCCTCCCCGCGGGTCGGGGCGATGATCGGCCCCACCGCCGAGCACGCCGACATCGCTCGCGAGGTCGGGTTCGAATGGACGCCGGAGGGCCTGGAGACGCTGTACCTGCGCAGCCGCGTGCTGCTCGCCTGCCGGGGCGCGGGGCTGCACGCGCTGACCGGCCTCTGGGAGCGGATCGACGACCTGGACGGCCTGGAGACCTTCGCCCGCCAGGGACGCCGGCTCGGGTTCCGCGGCATGATCGCGATCCACCCGAGCCACGTGCCGGTGCTGAACTCGGTGTTCTCCGCCTCACCCGAGGAGATCGACTTCTACCAGGGCATGGTCTCCGCCTACGAGCGGGCGGCGCGGGAGGGCAGCGGCGCCCTGCGTTACCGGGGGCTGCACATCGACCGGGCCCACTACGACAAGGCGCTGCTCTGGCTGGAGAGCGCCCGCGCGCACCAGGAGTCACGCGAGGAGTCACGCGAGGAGTCACGCGAGGAGACGCACGAGGAGGCAGGGCGATGATGCGCGGACTCTACTTCGAGGAGTTCGAGGTGGGCCGGGTCTACCGGCATCCGTTCACCCGGACCGTCACCGAGATGGACAACATCATGTTCACCTCGCTCACCATGAACCTGCAGCCGCTGCATCTCGACGAGGAGTTCTCCAAGAAGACGATCCACGGCCGGCGGGTGGTCAACAGCCTGTTCACCGTCGCCCTGATCGGGGCCTTCCACGTCCCCGAACTCACCATGGGCACGACGCTCGGCAATCTCGGATACGACGAGATCACCTTCCCGCATCCGGTGTTCCATGGTGACACGCTGCGGGCCGAGACGACCATCGTGGACAAGCGGCTCTCCAAGAGCCGGGACGACTCCGGCATCGTGTGGTTCGAGCACCGGGGTTACAACCAGCACGACGTGCTGGTCTGCTTCTGCAAACGAGTCGGTTTGATGATGACCAGGCCGGCTGAGCCGGGCGAGAGTGAAGAAGGCGCGCGATGACCCAGACAGACGCTGCCCACCCGATGCGCGACTGGATCCCCCCGGTCAGGCGGCTCACCATCGGCGACCGGATGGTCGAGCCCGAGGGGGAGCGCTGGGACGTGTACAACCCGGCCACGGAAGAGGTGATCGCGAACGTCGGAGGCGCCTCGGCCGACCAGGTCGACGCGGCCGTGGCCGCCGCCCGCGAGGCGTTCGGCCCCTGGTCCAGGCTGTCGGGCGAGGAGCGGTCCCGGCACATCCACCGCCTCGCCGACGTCCTTGAGGCCGCCGCCGACCGGCTGCTGCCCTCGATCGTCAACGAGGTCGGCACACCCGTCTCGCTGGCGTCGTACCTGCAGGTCAGGATGGCGGTGGAGCAGCACCTGCGATGGGCGGCGGAGGCGGCGAAGATCGACCGCACCCAGCACCTCGGCGGCTGGAACGAGCCGGTGCCGACCATGAGCGACGTGGTGCACGAGCCGGTCGGCGTCGTGGCGGCCATCACCGGCTACAACTACCCGCTCAACCTGGCCGTGTTCAAGTTCGGCGCGGCCCTTGCCGCCGGCTGCACCGTCGTGCTGCTGCCGTCTCCCCGCACCCCGCTGACGACGCTCCTGCTCGGGGAGCTCATCCGCGAGGCCGGGCTGCCCCCGGGCGTCATGAACGTGATCATCGGCCAGGCGGACGTCGGCAAGCGGCTCTCCTCGCACCCCGGCGTCGACCGGGTCTCCTTCACCGGCTCCGACGGCGTCGGCGCGCAGATCATGGCCCAGGCGGCCCCCACCCTCAAGGGCGTGACGCTCGAACTCGGCGGCAAGTCCCCGAACATCGTCATGCCCGGCGTGGACGTCCGCAAGATCGCTGTCGAGATGCATCTCCGCTGGTCGCGCAACGCGGGTCAGGGCTGCGCGGCGCTGGCCCGGCTGCTCGTCCACGAGAGCTCCTACGACGAGTTCCTGGAGGCGGGCGCCGCGGCCTTCGACCAGATGATCGTCGGCGATCCGTGGGACCCCGCCACCAACATCGGCCCCATGATCCGGCCCGACCACCAGCAGCGCGTGCGCGGCTTCATCGACCAGGCGGTCGCGGAGGGCGGCTCGAAGCTGCTGGAGGTGACCCGGCCACTGCCGGACAAGGGCTGGTTCGTCAATCCGGTGCTGCTGGGCGGCCTGCCCGCCGACGCCCGTGCCGTGCAGGAGGAGATCTTCGGGCCGGTAGCGGTGATCATGCCGTTCAAGGACACCGAGGATGCGATCCGGCTGGCGAACGACACCCCGTACGGGCTGGCGGCCAACATCTGGTGCGACGACCCCGCGGAGGCGAGGCGCGTCGCCGAGCGGGTGCGCGCGGGCACCGTGTGGATCAACGGTGGCGGGAGCATGCGCCCGGACGCGCCGTTCGGCGGGTACGGCCGGTCCGGACTCGGCCGTGAGCTGGGCGAGTGGGGCATGCGCGAGTACCTCGAGGTCAAGCACATCCAGTGGCGGGTCTGAGCACGCCGTGAAGCAGAGGACAAGCAGGTGAACGAGCAGATGAAAACGGGGCCGCTCGACGGCATCCGGGTGCTCGAACTGGGCACGATGTACGCCGCGCCCACGGCCGGACGCATGCTGCGCGACTTCGGCGCCCAGGTCATCAAGGTGGAGGATCCGTCGACCGGCGACTTCGCCCGGCACTGGACGCCGCAGAAGGACGGACTGTCCCTCGGGTTCACCCGTCTCAACGCCGGAAAGCGCTCGGTCGGCATCGACCTGCGGACCGATGAGGGCCGTGGGCTGGTGCGCCGGCTCGCGGCCTCCGTCGACGTCGTCATCGAGTCGTTCCGCCCGGGGCGCCTGGAGGCCTGGGGCCTCGGCTACGAGGCGCTGTCGCAGGACAACCCGGGGCTGATCCTGACGCGGGTGTCCGGGTTCGGGCAGACCGGCCCCTACCGGGAACGGCCCGGTTTCGGGACCGTCGCCGAGACGGCCAGTGGGTTCGCCTTCATCAACGGCTGGCCCGACACGCCTCCCACCTCGCCGCCGTTCGGGTTCGCCGACTCGATCGCGGGGATCTCCGCCGCGATGGGCACGGCGATGGCGCTGTTCAAGAGAGAGCGCGCCGGCACCGGAGAGGTCGTCGACGTCGCGCTCTACGAGCCCCTGCTGTTCATTTTGGGCGACCTGGTCCTGAAGTACCAGGCCACCGGGGAGATCCAGAGACGTGAGGGCAACGGCACCGGGTCCGCCTCGCCGCGCGGCATCTACCAGGCGTCCGATGGCCGCTGGCTGTCCATCGCGGCGTCCAACCAGGGCATCGCCAAGCGGCTGTTCGACGCCATGGGCCGCCCGGAGCTGATCGAGGATCCGCGCTTCGCGACCAACGCCGACCGGATGGCCAACAACGAGGCCGTCCAGGCGGAGGTGACCGCCTGGGTCGCGTCCCGTCCGCGTGACGAGATCCTCGCCGTCCTGGACACGTTCGAGGTGGTGTCCGCGCCGGTCAACGACGCGAGCGACGTCCTGGCCGATCCGCACTTCCGGGAGCGGACGCTGGTGGAGCTGACGGGCAACTCCATCCTGGGGTCGGTCCTGATGCCGGGGCCCGTCCTGCACCTGGCCGGCTATGAGGGACCCGTCTACGAGGGGGTCCCCGCCATCGGCGAGCACACCAGGGAGGTGCTGGCGGACGTGCTCAAGCTGACGGAGGCCGAGCTCGACGCGCTGGCCGAACGGCGGGTGACGGCGCCGGCCTCCGCGTAGCGGGGCTCACGAGGCGTCAGCCGGACGCGGGCGGTGTCGTGTGATCCGGTATGAGGGCCGACGGGGCCGGCAACTCGGTCTTCGTCAAGACCTCCGGGTTCTCCCTCGATGAGCTCGTCGGCGCCCCGCACCGCATCGTGCGTCACCCCGGCATGCCGGCCGGGGTCTTCATGGCGCTGTGGGAACGCCTGCTCGCCGGGCGTCCGGCAGGGGCCTACATGCAGAACCTGGCCAAGGACGGCAGCCACTACTGGGTCTTCGCCACCATGACCCCCTCCGCGGGAGGCTTCCTCTCGGTCCGGATGGCGCCCCGGGCCGAGCTGCTCGAACGGGTCAAGGACGTGTACGAGCGTGTCGCCGAGGTCGAGTCCGAGGCGGCCGAACGCCCTGGGACGAAGCGCCGCGAAGTCCCCAGGAGGCCTCCGAGCTGGTCGCCGACACCGCGCCGGTGCTGTCCAACGTCGCCCGGGTGATGGCAAAGCCGACCCGCACCGCCGTGACCACGCTGGAGCGACTGGTGTCCAGGCTCACCGAGCTGCGCTCGAACGTCACGGATCTGCGGCTCGGGATCGCGCTGGCGAGCCTGCACAACGACATGGTCGCCGCGTTCGCCGCCGAGGTCGTGGACGGCGTCGCGCCGCGGACCGCGCTGCACGATGTGCCTCTGCTCTGCGATGCCATGCGGGGCAGCGTGCTGGAGATGTCGGCCAGGGCACAGTGGGTCAACCTGACACTCCGTGAGATCCTTTCCGAGATCGCCGAGGCGAACGATCGGCTGGAGGAGTTCCGCCTGTTCCTCGGGCAGTGGCGGATCCTCTTCATGCGTCACCGGGCCGAGGACGCCATCGGCGGCCTGATCCGCCCGATCGACGAGGAGTTCGCCGCGAGCCAGGGCGGCATGGACATGCTGGACGCCCTGGGCAATGAGCTGGAGGCGTCAGCCGTCCCGTTCGACGTCGCGGCGCTTGAAGCCCATCTCGCCAAGATCCGCACCGAGGCCATCCGCTCCCGCGACGCCTCCTGAGGCTGCCCGGGGGCTTGCCGAGGGCGCGATCAGGAGCTCCGCGCCGAGCCGGTCGATGCTGGTCGCTGTGCTCACCTGTCATCGCTCGCGGTGGGCGCTGACTGCGCAGCATGCTCAAAATTCCGGAAGAACGTTGACTAGCTGGATGCTCAAACCGCACATTAGCGCACAAATAAGTCAGCTATCTCAGCTTGATGAAAGAGGGCGCCGTGACCCAGACCGCCGAGCCCGTCGCCGGTGCGGAGCCCCGGATCAGTCTCGCCGACCGCTACCGCCCGGGAGCCCGTCGCGTGCTGCTGACGGGCGTCCAGGCCGTCGCCCGGTTGATCGCCGAGCAGCACGAGCGCGATGGACGGGCCGGCCTGCGCACCGCCACCTTCGTGTCCGGATACCAGGGCAGCCCGCTGGCCGGGCTCGACAAGACGCTCGCGGGCCTGAAGTCCCTGCGCGAGGAGCATGACCTGCGCCTGCTGCCCGGTCTCAACGAGGAACTGGGCGCGACGGCCGTCTGGGGCAGCCAGACCACGCTGCCCGCCGGGCGGCGGACCCATGACGGCGTCGTCGGCATCTGGTACGGCAAGGGCCCCGGCGTCGACCGGTCGGGCGACGCGATCCGCCACGCCTCCACCTACGGCGTCGACCCGCGCGGCGGGGTGCTGGCCCTGGCGGGCGACGATCCCGCGTCGTCGTCGTCCACGCTGCCGTGCGTCAGCGAGCGCGCGCTGGCCGCGATGGGGCTGCCGGTGCTCTACCCGCGCGACGCCGGAGAGCTCGTCACCCTCGGGCTGTACGGCATCGCGCTGTCCCGGGCCTCCGGCTGCTGGGTCGGCGTCAAGGTGGTCAGCGGTGTCGCGGACGGGATCTTCACCGTCGACCGCGACTTCGCCGGCCTGCGGATCGAGATCCCGCCGATCGAGTGGGAGGGGCGGCCCTGGACCTACCGGCAGCGCACCCTGCTCTCGCCGACCGACAGCCTGCTCGCCGAGGACGACCTGTTCGGCCCCAGGTGGGCGATGGTCGAGGCGTTCGGCGCCGCCAACCCGCTGGACGTGGTCGAGATCGACCCCGCGGACGCCTGGCTCGGGATCGCGGCGCCCGGGGCGACGTACGACGCGGTGCGGCAGGCCCTGCTCGACCTCGGCCTGGACGACGGAGCTCTGGAACGGGCCGGGATCCGGCTCCTGCGCATCGGCATGCCGTACCCGCTCGGGGCGGCCACCCTGCGGTCGTTCGCGCGCGGACTGCGCCGGATCGTCGTCGTGGAGGAGAAGACCGCCTTCGTGGAGAGCCAGGTGCGCGACCTCCTGTACGGCTCGCCCGGCGCGCCGGAGGTGCTGGGGAAGCGCGACGCCGACGGCAGGGCGCTGGTGCCCGCCGGCGGACTGCTGACCGCGGACCGGCTGGCCGGACCGCTGCGCCGGCTGCTCACCGGCCGGGTCGAGCTGGCGCCGCCCCCGCCGGCGCCCCGGATGACGCTCAGCCTGACCCCGGTGGCCGCCCGCAAGCCGTACTTCTGCAGCGGCTGCCCGCACAACCGGTCGACGGTGCTGCCCGAGGGGTCGCTGGGCGCCGGCGGCATCGGCTGCCACACCATGGTCACGATCGCCGACCGTGAGACCTCGCACGTCACGTCGCTGACGCAGATGGGCGGTGAGGGTGTCCAGTGGCTGGGGCAGGCGCAGTTCACCGACGTGCCGCACATCTTCCAGAACGTCGGCGACGGCACCTTCTTCCACTCCGGACAGCTCGCGCTGCAGGCCTGCGTGGCGGCCGGGGCGAACATCACCTACAAGATCCTCTACAACCAGGTCGTCGCGATGACCGGCGCACAGGACCCCCAGGGCGGCCTGAGCGTCCCGGCGCTGACCCGCAAACTGCACGCCGAGGGCGTGTCGCGGATCATCGTCTGCTCCGAGCAGCCGCGCGGCTACGCCAGGCGGGACCGGTTCGCGCCCGGAACCCTCGTCTGGCACCGTGACCGGCTCGACGAGGCGCAGCGGCTGCTGCGCGACGTCCCGGGCGTCACCGTGCTGATCTTCGACCAGCAGTGCGCGGCCGAGGCCAGGCGGCTGCGCAAGCGCGGCGCGCTCGCCGAGCGCGGCGAGCGCGTGGTCATCAACGAGAGCGTCTGCGAGGGGTGCGGCGACTGCGGCGTGCAGAGCAACTGCCTGTCCGTGCAGCCCGTCGACACCGAGCTGGGCCGCAAGACCCGGATCGACCAGACCTCCTGCAACACCGACTACACCTGCCTGCGGGGAGACTGCCCGTCGTTCGTCACGGTGCGGACCGGCGCGTCCCGCACAGGCGCCTCCGGCGCGCGGCCCGAGCCCCCGGCGGTGCCCGACCCCGCCCTGCCCGTGGCGAGCCCGACGTTCGACGTGTTCCTGGCCGGGATCGGCGGCACCGGCATCGTGACGGTCAACGCCGTCCTCGCCACCGCCGCGCTGCACGACGGGCTGCGCGGCACCGGTCTCGACCAGACCGGCCTGTCGCAGAAGGCCGGCCCGGTGACGTCACATCTGCGGCTCTCGACCGGCGACGGTGAGCCGGCCAACCGGGTCGGCGCCGGCCGGGCCGACACGGTGCTGGCGTTCGATCTGCTCGTGGCCACCGCCACCGGACACCTGGCCCTGGGCGATCCCGGCCGGACCGTCGCGATCGTCTCGACCAGCCGGACGCCGACGGGGGAGATGGTGTACGACCCCGGCGTCACCTACCCGGACACCGAGCCGATGCTGGCCCGGCTGCGGGGCGCCACGTCCACGCTGCACGAGCTGGACGCGCTGGGTGCGGCCGAGGCGCTGTTCGGCTCCACCGACGTGGCCAACCTGCTGGTCGTCGGCGCCGCGTTCCAGGCCGGGGCGCTGCCGCTGACCGCGCGGGCCATCGAGGGGGCGATCGCGCTCAACGGGGTGAAGGTCGATCTCAACACCGCGGCCTTCCGCTGGGGCCGGGTCAGCGTGGCCGACCCCGCCGCGTTCACGCGCGCCGTCTCGGAGGGCTCCGGCGGGCCCGCGCGGCCGGCCGTACCCGACGGGGCGGAGTTCCTGACCGGCAGGCCGATGCGGGGCGAGACCGCCCGGCTCACGGGCATCAGGGCGGCGGAGCTCCGCGCGCACTCCGGCGCCGCAGCGGCCCGGCGCTACGCCGGCCTCGTCGAGGCCGCGTGGACGGCGGAGCGGGCCGTGGGCGAGGCCACGGCCTTCGGCGAGGCCGTGGCCCGGGGCGCGCACCGGCTGTGGGCCTACAAGGACGAGTACGAGGTCGCCCGGCTGCTCACCCACCCCGCCATGGAGGCGGCGGTCGCCGCGCAGGCGCCGGGCGCCACGAAGGCGACCTACAACCTGCACCCGCCGATGCTGCGGTCGATGGGGGTCGGCCGCAAGCTCAAGCTGGGTCCCTGGTTCCGGCCGGTGCTGCGCGGGCTGGCGAGGGGCCGCGTGCTGAGGGGCACGCCGCTGGACCCGTTCGGATACGCGCGCGTCCGCCGGGTCGAGCGCGCGCTGGCGGCCGAGTACGAGGCCGTGGTCACCGAGCTGGCGCGGACGCTCGACGCCGAGGGCCACGACCGGGCGGTGGCCGTCGCCGAGTCCGCCGAGCTGGTGCGCGGCTACGAGGGCGTCAAGCTGGCGAACGTCGAGCGCTACCGGGAGCGGCGCGCCGAGCTGGGCGTCCCGCTCGGCGACGAGGTGCTGCGGCTGCTGCGCTGACCACGGCTTTCGGCGCCGGCCCGGTGGCGGATTTCGCCCCCACCAGGGTCATTAGTGTCAAGGGTTCTAACCACCCTTGTGCGCAGCATTCCGCGCCTGCCCGCGATCTTTAGGGTTAACCGCTGAGAAAGTATTGACGTGAGTGTTCTACCGACTACATGCTGAACGCCAGGCCCGATCCGGAGGAAGTCGCGCATGATCACCCCTGAAGCCAGCGTCGCCACGTTCACCATCAGCAGCTTCGAGGCGGCCAAGGACGTATACCGCCAGAAGGACCTGAGGCAGGCGCTGTACGACGAGGGAGAGGTCGTCATGAGCGACGTCCTGGTCAACCTGCACGGCGCCGAGCACCGCAAACGCCGCCGGGTCGAGAACCGCATCTTCCGCCGCGAGACCTTCGACCACTACGAGCGCGACCTGTTCCCCAAGGTGACGGAGCGGACCCTGGCGCCGTACGTCGTCAAGGGCGGCGTCGACCTGGTGCACCTGGGTCACGAGCTGATGCTCAACCTGGCCGCGCTGACCGCCGGGATCGACCGGCCGGAGGGCACCGCGGAGGAGACCCAGCGGCTCTACGACTACATGCAGTGGTTCATCAAGGGCGCGACGCTCGCGCACTCCACCGAGGACAAGCAGGCCCTGGCCGCCAGGATCAGCCAGGCCCTCGACGAGTGGGACGAGGAGTTCCTCCAGCCGTCCATCTCCCGGCGGAAGGAGGCGCTGGCGGCGCTGGAGGCGGGTGAGATCACCGAGAACGACCTGCCGAAGGACGTTCTCATGACGCTGCTGCGCGGCAACGCCGAGCTCGACCTGCCCGCCTACGTGCTGCGGCGCGAGATCGCCTTCTTCCTGCTGGCCGGCGCGCACACCAGCGCCACCGCGTTCGTACGGTCCATCGACCACATCCTGGGCTGGCTGGCCGACCACCCCGAGGACGCCGGGCGCGTCGCCACCGACCCCCTGTTCGTGCAGCGGTGCGTCCACGAGACCGTCCGGCTCAACCCCTCCAGCCCCGTCGGCATGAGGTGGGCGCTGGCTCCCGTGTCGCTCAAGTCCGGAACGGAGATCCCGGAGGGCGCCAAGGTCATCATCGACCTGCAGGCCGTCAACCGCGACCCCGAGGTGTTCGGGCCCGACGCCGCGGACTTCAACCCCTACCGCGAGCTGCCGGCGGGCGTCGGCCCGTTCGGCCTGTCGTTCGCCGCCGGCATCCACGTGTGCATCGGGCAGGACCTGGCGGCCGGCGTGGTGCCGCGTACGGACACCGACCCCGGCACCCACCTGTTCGGCCTCGTGCCCGGCGCGGTGCAGTATCTGTTCAACCAGGGAGTCCGGCGCGACCCGGCGAATCCGCCGCAGCGCGACGCCCACACGCAGCGCCCGTACTGGGGCACCTACCCGGCCCTGCTGGGCTGAGCGGGCACCGGGCGGGCATAGAGTTCGGCAGCGATCAGGTGAGGGAGCAGATGGGTTTCGAGGTACGGGTCGACAAGGACGTCTGCATCAGCTCGGGCAAGTGCGTCGCGGACGCGCCGGCGGCCTTCCGGTTCGACGACGACGAGATCGCCGAGCCCGTGGCCGGCGTGAGCGCGCTCGGCGACGACCATCTCGTCGAGATCGCGCGGAGCTGCCCGTCCGGCGCCATCCAGGTGTTCGACCAGGGGGTCGAGGTCACGCTCGACTGAACTCGGCCGAGCGCGTCGGCGGGTCGAGGTCACGCACGACTGAGCTCGGCCGAGCGCGCCGGCGCGGCCCGCGCCGGCGTCGCTCAGCAGGTCACGATCACCTTGCGGCCCGGGACGTCCGCGTCCGCCGCGAACGCGAACGCGAAGGCGGCGCCCACGTCAGCTCGCCGTCCATCCGCCGTCGACCGGCAGCAGGACCCCGTTGACGTACGACGCGGCGTCGGACAGCAGGAACGCGGCCACGGTGGCGATCTCCTCCGGCTCCCCGGCCCGGCCCGCCGGCACACGGGACATCAGCCAGGCCGTCTGGCCGGGATCGCCCAGCCGGTCGGCGGTCATCGGGGTGCGGATGACGCCGGGGGCGATGGCGTTCACCCGCGCGCCGACCGGGGCCAGCTCCACGGCGGCCGCCCGCGTCATGGCGGCGATCGCCCCCTTGGCGGCCACATAGTGGATCTGCCCGGCGACGGCGTTCGTGGCCACGACGGAGGCGATGTTGACCACCGCGCCGGTGCGCCGTTCGGCCGCCCAGCGCCGCGCCATGCCCCGGATGCCGAGGAACGTGCCGACGACGTGCACGTCGAGCATCCGGTGGAACTCCACCAGGTCCAGGTCGGCGATGTCGACCCGGCTGCGGATCCCGGCGCAGTTCACCAGGCCGTCGAGCGGGCCCGCCGCGTCGAGCGCCCGCTCCCACGCGGTCTCGTCGGTCGTGTCGAGGACCAGCCCGCCCTCGGGCGGGCGGAGGTCGGCCGGGATGGCGGTCCACCCGGTGTCGTTCAGGTGGCGGCAGACCGCCGCGCCGATCCCCGACCCGCCACCGGTCACGAGAACTCTTGCCATGACACTCCTTACCTCGTCTTACCTCGTCCTGGATCGTCGTCCGTGATCGTCGAGCAGGATCGTTGAGCTAGATCGTTGAGCTAGATCGCCGAGCGGCCCGGCCGGCCGGCGGACGCCAGCACCCGGCGGGTGCCGGCGAGCAGGTGCCTGGCCCTGGAGAGGTGGTCCGACCGGGCGGTGAGCCGGTCGGACTGCACCTCGACGCTGAGCGGGACGGCGGGACCCACCTGGGCCAGCAGCCGGCTGAGGGGCAGCGCGCCCTCGCCGGGGGCCAGGCGGTCGTGCCTCGCCTCCCAGGACAGCGCGTCGAGCCCCTGCGGCGCGTGCGCCGGCGCGTCGCAGAGCTGCACGTATCCGATGCGTTCCGCCGGGACGGCCGCGAGATCCTCCGGTGGCTCCCCGGCCCGGTGCAGGTGCAGCGCGTCCACGACCACGACGGCGTCGGCCAGGCCGTTCCCGTCCAGCAGGGCGAGCGCGGCGGCCAGGGTTGGCACACCGGTGAACCGCATGAATTCAAGGGCGATCCGGGTGGTATGGCCCCGCGCCGCCTCGTGGAGCCGGGTCAGGCCGGCCGCCGTGGCGGCCTCGTCCCGGTGCTCGCTCACGGTCAGCAGGAACCTGGCGCCGAGTGCCTCGGCCAGGTCGAGCAGCCGCCGCTGGTCGTCCAGGTGACTGTCCGGGCGCAGCCGCACCACCTCGACGTCGAGCACCGCCAGCCCGCTGTCGTCGGCCTGGCGGCGCAGCCGCGCCGCCTCGGCCAGGCTGACGGACGCCGGGTCGACCCGCAGTCCCGCCGCGTCGTACCCGGCGCTGCTCGCCGCCTGGAGGACCTGCGCGGGACCGGCATCCAGTACGGTTCCCGCCGCGAGTGAGATCACCCTGGTGACGCCCTTCGATCGGCTGGCCGCCAGCCACGACGGCGCGTCATAGTCGATAGCTCTTTACCGTCGTGGCCCATCGTCCAGGGGTTATGCGCCGGGCGGCAGGTGAGGACTCCGATCCGTCCTGCTGTCACCAGTCCTCCATGTCGACGAGGGGACGCCCGCGCCGCGGCCTCGTTACGGCCTGATGCGTTTCGGGCGATCGAGCGTCACTAGGACCCTAGCGCCGGAAGTTTCGTACGGCTAGCCTTCGCCGGACAGACGGTGCCGCCGAGCGCGGCCGGCCTCTCGCTGCGGACCTGCCTATTCCGCTGGAACGGCAGCCGCGCTGACCGGTTGCCTGAGGATGGTGCGCCGCTTCTCGGGTGCGGTCTTGCGAAAGTCGCTGAGGTAGATCTCGTGATGCTTGCCCACCATGTGCAACCCGTTGTCCGGGATGAACTCGTGATGCATCCGCGCCAGCACGCCGGCCTCGTCGTCGAACGAACCGACATGCAACGTCTGCACGCAGCGCCCCTCGGACAAGGACTCCAGACGGACGTCATCAAGGCGTGCCGGCCCGTTCTTGGCCCCGGCCCGCTCGACGGCAGTGGTGAACATGCTCTCGTCCACCCAGTCCGGAACCATGATCATCAAGGTCCAGTCCCAGCGAGACTTGTCACGTGAGGCCGTGAACGCGTCCATGTCACCGGCCCACCACAGACCTTCCAGGGGCATGACGACGTAGTCGCGGTCAAGGTCTCGTTTGCTGGCGAACTTCAGCTTGTAGGCCACCGGATAGAGCGCTTCGACCGCGTCGGAGAAGGCCACCGAGGTGTTCGGGTCACCATGGCCATCGATCATGAGGTATCGCAGATCGGGTACCTCCGTGATCTGGAACCGGCCTTGTTTCGCCTGGTAGGCGTCAATGCTCTTCTTGAAGTCAGCCTTGTTCGTCATCGGGCACCTGGGCTCGTTCGACGAGCCACGACCTTTCCGCCTCCAGGAGGCTCAGTGAGTACGAGAACACCTCGCGCGCCGGCGGCGGGAGGGGGGTTTGGGCTCGCTCGGCCGCCCGGACCGAGGCGATACGCTGCTCCACTCGCGCCAGCCTGACGCGTAGCGCCTGTGCGTAGTCCTCCTCCGTGAGCAGGGGCAGGTTCGCGAGGCCGACCAGAAGCGGGTGCGGAACCGGGCGAGGCGCCTCAATGAGGGCGAGCACGTTGCTCGCCGCGACCTCGCGTCCGGCGGGCGTGGAGTGGAAGACGCGGCGGGACTTCGCGGCGGCGGGAGCCTCCGGGACGTGGACCAAGCCTCGCTTCTCCAGCTTGGTGAGCAGGTAGTAGATCGAGGAGAACCCGATGTCGGTCCACTGCCGGATGCCGCGTTGCTCGATCTCCTGCTCCAGGTCATAGCCGTGCCGGGGCCGTTCGATGATCAAGCCCAGCACGGTCAGCTCGGACGGGGTCAACTCCATGGCCGTATTCTAGCACTAGAATAACAGGGAAGATCATGGTGAAGGCGCCGGCGCTCGGGGCTCGGCCGGGCCGCGTCTCAGGCGACTGGCTCACCACTCGATGGTGTGGTCGTCGTTAGGCTATTGACGACGCTCAGGCGAGCTTCATAGATTAACGGGACGTTGCGCGCGTAACACCAATTCCCCCCACGGCCCTTTCGGAGGACCGGATGGCTCGCAAGCCACACATGGTCGCAGCGGCACTCTTGGTCGCCGTACTCGCATCAGCCTGCGGAAACGTCTCCAGCGACGCCGGCGTGCCCGCCCGCTCGGGCGAGACGCCCCCAGGAATCACCACAGACGAGATCACACTCGGCGCTACCCTTCCCCTTACGGGCACGGCGGCGGTCGCCGGGCAGGGCCTCGAAGCCGGCTTGCGGATCGCCGCGGACGAGATCAACGCGGCCGGGGGGATCAACGGCCGCAAGGTCAAGCTCGTTCTGCTCGACGACGGCTTCACGCCCGACCGCGTCGTCACCAACGTGCGCCGCCTGGTCTCCCAGGAGAAGGTGTACGCGCTGGTCGCGCCGTCCGGCTCGCAGGGCCTGCCGGGCACGTGGTCCTTCATCGCCGACAACGGCACCCCGGTCTGGGGCCCGGTCTCCCCGGCCGACCCCAAGCAGCAGGAGGTCTACCTGCTGAGCGCCACCCGGGCGAGCCAGCAGCAGGTCGCGATCGACTACTTCGCCCAGCAGGGCTCCAAGAAGCTCGCGGTCATCAAACAGGACAACGACCTCGGCGTCTCCATGAAGCTGGCGCTCGACCTCCAGATGCCCAAGCACCCCGACGTGAAGATCGTGGCGAACGAGGACGTCCAGCCCGGCTCGACCGACGTCAGCTCGGCGGTGAACAAGGTCATCGCGGCCAAGCCCGAGGCGCTGCTGCTGGCGACCGACAACAACCAGGCCGCCCTGATCCTGCAGCACCTGCGCCAGCGCAACATCACCATCCCGGTCTTCGCCGACCAGGGCGGCGCCGGCACCGGCGGCACGAGCGCGGTGGGACCCGCCGGCGCCGCGGCCGAGGGCTTCATCGGCGGCATGCAGGCCGACGTCGTCTCGACCGACAACCCGAGCGTCGAGCACTGGCGCTCGCTCGCCAAGAAGTACCAGGGCCAGCAGGGCGAAAGCGGCTTCTCGCTGCAGACCTACAGCTTCCTGAAGGCCTTCGGCGAGCTGGTCAAGCGGCTGGGCGACGACGTCTCCTACGCCAACTTCAACAAGACCGCCGAGAGCCTGGCCGACAACCCGATCTCGCTGGGCTCCATCCCGGACATCGCCTGCGGCAAGCTGCCCGACGGCCACACCTGCGCACAGCAGGCGGGCCTGGCGGAGTTCAAGGACGGCAAGTGGACGGTCCTGCAGAAATTCACGCCGCCGAAGTAGGCCGCTCGGCCGGCCGGGCGCGCACCGCCCGCGCCGGCCGGTCCCCCCAGTCGTCCTGCACCGAAGCGGAGAGACATGTTGCAGACAGTGCTCAGCGGACTGGAGTCCGGAAGCTGGTTCGCGCTGCTGGGCCTGGCCATCGTGGTGGTGATGAAGGCGGCCGACGTCCCGAACTTCGCGATGGCGGAGATCGGCCTGGTGGCCACCTACGTGGGCACGGTGCTGAACGCCGCCGGAATCTCGTTCTGGCCGGCCGTCGTCGTCACCCTGGTCATCGGCACGCTGCTCGCGATCGTCATCGATTTGGCGCTCATGCGCAAACTGGCGAAGTACGGCCACTTCCCGCTGCTCCTCATGACCATCGGCCTGTCCCTGGCGTTGAACGCCCTCATCGGGCTGATCTGGGGGCACGAACCCCGCAGCTTCACCGCCCCGTGGTCCGGCAACCACCTCGACCTCGGCGGCCTCGACGTCAGCTGGGCGCAGATCGTCACCATCGCGGCCGGCGCGCTCGGCGCGATCGGCATCACCGCCTTCTTCCGCTCGCCGATGGGCGCGCAGATGCGGGCCGTGGCCGAGAACCGGGAGACCGCGCGGCTGGTCGGCGTCAACGCCGGCCGCCTGTCCGCGATCGCCTGGGGACTGGGCGGCCTCATCGCGAGCATGGCCGTCATGCTGCAGGCCCAGTCGACGCTGGTCTCGACCCACTCGGCGGCCTCGCTCATCATCTACGGGTTCGTCGCCGCCACCATGGGCGGCTTCGTCTCGCTGTTCGGCACCTTCGCCGGAGGTCTCGCGCTGGGCATCATCCAGCAGCTGGTCGGCACCTACATCTCGACGTCGGCGCAGTTCGCCGTCGCTCTGCTGGCCGTCTTCCTGGTGCTCATGCTCCGCCCCGGCGGATTCACCAAGGGGATGAGGCTGAGAGATGTCTGAGCCGGGACGGGCCACAGCGACGACCACGCACACGGAGGATCCGACCATGGCCATCGCCGGTGCCGAGGCGGTCACCGACCAGAGCGCACGCGCCGTTCAGCGCACCAAGGGGCTGGTGGCGGTCGTGGCGCTGCTGCTGCTCTTCGCGGCGCCCTTCGTCCTCAACTCCTACCTCCTGTTCGTGCTGAACCTCACCCTCGTGTACGCCGTCGCCACCCTCGGCTTCAACCTGCTCGTGGGCTGGTCGGGTCAGATCGGGCTGGCGCACGCCGCGCTGTTCGCGATCGGCGCGTACGGCAGCGCGATCGCCATGGAGCAGGGGGTGCCGTTCCTCGTCACGATTCCGCTCGTCGGGCTCGCCGCGGGCGGCCTGGCCGTGCTCATCGGCTTTCCGGCGATCCGGCTCACGGGCTTCTTCCTGGCCATCGCCACCCTGGCGCTGGGAATGGCCATCGTCGAGCTGCTCAAGGGGGCACGCGCGGTGACCGGCGGCGGAGGCGGCCTGAACGTCGAAGTGTTCACGCTGCCCGGCATCAATGGCAGCGCGTCGACGTACTTCATCACCCTCGCCGTCGCCGCCGTCGCCTTCTTCCTGGTGCGCAGGTCGCTCATCGGGCGGTTCGGCCGCACCCTGCAGGCCGTGCGGCACCTGGGGCAGCTGTCCGGGTCGCTCGGAATCTCGGCGCTGAGATACCGGCTGCTCGCCTTCGGGCTGTCGGGCTTCATCGCCGCCATCGCCGGATCGCTGTACGGCCAGCTGCAGACGTTCGTGTTCCCGGCCATGTTCGAGATGAACCTGCTGGTCCCGATGCTCGTCATGGTGTTCGTGGGCGGAGCGGGCTCACACTGGGGGCCGCTCATCGGCGCGGCGTTCGCGGTGGTGCTGATCGAGCTCTTCCAGGACCTGGGAGACCTGCAGGCCATCGCCTACGGCGTGGTCCTCATGGTGGCGATCGCCGTTCTGCCCGGCGGGCTCGTCTCCCTGTTCGCCACATTCAGAGACTCACGGTCGATCGGGCGGCTGCTCGCGCGACGGACCGGGTCGACGCGTTCGGAGGTGAGTGGATGAGGTCCATCGACACCTCAGCGGGCCCGGCGACGCCGGACTCCGCCGCCGGCCACCCGGTCGTCGAGCTGGACGGGATCCGGATGTCGTTCGGTGGCAACGTCGTCCTCGACGACGTCACGCTGCCGGTGCGGCCCGGGTTCACCGGCCTGATCGGCCCCAACGGCGCCGGCAAGACCACCTGCCTCAACGTGATCTCGGGCTACCTGCGCCCCGACCGGGGGGACGTGCGGCTCGGCGGGCAGAGCGTCGTGGGCGGATCGGCCCACCAGATCGCGGGGCTCGGGGTGTCGCGCACCTTCCAGACGCCGCGCCTGATCCCGCACCTGTCGGCCACCGAGAACGTGCTGGCCGGCGCCGGACGCCACTACCGCGGCGGGCACCTGGCCGAGCTGTTCGGCTTCCCGGCCGCGCGGCGCGACGAGAGACGGCTGCGCGGCCAGGCCCGCGAGCTGCTGGAGACGTTCGGGCTGGGCGAGCACCCCGACCGCGCCGCGAGCCGGTTCCCCATCGGCAGCCAGAAGATCATCGAGGTCGCCCGGGGGCTGCTGAACGAGCCCCGGCTGCTCCTGCTGGACGAGCCGGCGGCGGGTCTCGGCGCGGAGGACGTCGACCGGCTGGTCACCGGGCTCACCAGCTGGGCGGCGGACCACGACGCGGCCGTGCTGATCATCGAGCACGACCTCGAACTGATCACCCGGCTCTGCCCGGCGGTCGCCGTCCTGCACTTCGGCCGCATCATCCAGTCCGGAGCCCCGGCGGACGTGCTGCGCGACCCCGTCGTTGTCGAGGCCTACCTAGGAGCCGACTTTGCTGCTGGAGATTGACGACGCCCGCACCGGCTACGGGCGGCTGGAGGTCCTGCACGGCGTCTCGCTGAACGTGGCCGAAGGCGAGATCATCACCGTGCTCGGTCCCAACGGCACCGGCAAGACGACGCTGATGCGGCTGCTCTCCGGCGTGGTGCCACTGTGGTCCGGCCGGGTCCGCTTCGACGGCTCCGACCTGCTCAAGACGACACCGGAGAAGCGCGCGTCGCTCGGCCTGTGCCAGCTGCCCGAAGGGCGCGGCATCTTCCAGACGCTGACCGTGGGCGAGAACCTCCACCTCGGGACGGCGAGCCGCAAGGCGTCCGCCGCGCGGGTCCGCGCCGACCGCGACCGCGTCCTGGGCGTCTTCCCCGAGCTGGCCGGACGCCTGACGGCCTCGGCGTCCTCCCTGTCGGGAGGGCAGCAGCAGATGCTCGCCCTGGCCCGGGCGATGATGGGCCGGCCCCGGCTGCTGCTGATCGACGAGCTGTCGTTCGGGCTGGCGCCCAGGATCGTGCACGACCTGTTCGAGGTGGTGCGCGAGCTGCGCGACGACGGAGTCACCTTCCTCATCGTCGAGCAGCAGGCGTCGGCGCTGCGCGTGTCCGACCGTACGTACGTCATGCGCAACGGGCGCAACGAGCTCGACCGGGCCTCGGACGAACTACTGGCCTCGGACGAGCTGGTCGCGTCGTACCTGCGCTGACGTCGTAACCGACTGACGTGACGGCGTCCGCGTGAAGAGGTGTTCGCGCGGGAGAGTCACCGCGCCGAAGAGCCGTACCCGAGCCGAAGAGGAGACCCCGTGGCTGCCGACCCTCCGCACCTGACGCCCCTGCCGGAGCGGTTGCGCCTGATGGATCCACCGCCCGCGGACGCCGTCCTCGCGCTGGTCGAGGAGGAGCACGCCCGGTGGCGGCAGCTGCACGACCGGCTGATCTCCCTCATCGCCGGCCTGCTGGACATAGCGGCCGGCGACCGCGCCCTCGACGACGTCATCTCCCTGCTGATCGGCGAGGCCACCGTCGGGCTGGACGAGCTGGTCGGCACGCGCGTCGACGCGGGCGAGGTGGCGGCGCTGCTGCGCGCCCACGGCTCGGTGGGCACCGTCGAGGCCGACGGCGCGACGACGACGTTCCGCCACGCCTGCGGCAGCGGGGGCCGGTACTGGCGCGACAACCCCGCGACGGCGACGGTGGCCGAAGGGGAGGTGCCGGGAGTCCCGGCGGGACGGCCGAGATATTGCGCCCGGTGCGTGCGCACCATCGACACCCACGGCGGGCGAGCCTGGACGGTCGCGCCGCCGGCCGCGCCGGACATGCCGTGCGTATGGACGGTGTCCACAGACGTCACCGCGGATCCGGGCCACGATCCGGGCGTCGGTCCGGGCCACGGTCTGAGCCAGGGACCGGGTGTCGGTCCGGGCGATGGCCTGAATGACGGCCTGAGCGACGGGGCGTTCTGACTCGCTCCCGCCCGGCCGGTCCCGAGCGGGGCACGGCCGAGGCTCGGGCGGCGGGCGGGCGGTCTCCGCGCGGCCGGGGGATGTGGGCGGTGATCACCGTGTGCAGCCTGGCCATCGGGCTCGGCGCCGGCCCCGGCTTCCTGTTCGGGTTCGTCGGTCCGGCGTTGCAGGAGGAGTTGCGCGTCAGCCGCGCGGGCCTGGGCCTGCTGATCGGGTTGTTCTTCGGGTTCACCGGCCTGACGTCGCTGCTCGCGGCCCGCTGGGGGGCGCGGCTCGGCGCCCGGCGCTGCCTGACCCTGAACATGGTCACCGTCGCCCTCGGCGGGGTCGCCGCCGCGCTGTGGGGGAGCTATCCGGTCCTGGCGGTCGTGGCCGTGATGGCCGGCGCCGCCTACGCGTTCGGCAACGTGGGCACCAACCTCGCGGTCATGGCGGTCGTCCGGCCGGGTATCGGCGGGTTCGCGCTGACTCTCAAGACGGCTGGTGTGCCGGCGATCGCGAGCGTGCTGGCGCTGGGCGGCGGATGGGCCGAAACGGCCGGTTGGCGCGCGGTGGCCTGGGCGCTGGCGGTCGCGGGCGGCGTCGCGGCGCTCGCCGTGCTGCTCGTCCTGCCCCGGAGCGGCGGCTCCGCGGTCACGGTCCGCCCGGAGCCGCCCCTGCGGCGGGGCTTCTGGACGCTGCCCCTCGCCGCCTTCCTGTTCATCTGCGGCACGCAGCCGCTGCAGTCATGGATGGTGACGTACGTGCACGACGAGGCCGGGCTGCCGCTGGCGCAGGCCGGGCCGCTCATGGCCGCCGGGACGGCGTTCGGCCTGACGGGCATGCTCGGCGCGGCGCGATGGGCCGACCGGCTGGGGGCGCGGCGGCGGGCGGTGTTCGTCGCGCTGCTCTGCGTGGTGGCGGCGGTGGGCGTCGCCGGGGTGCTCGCCGGGGCCCGCTGGTGGCTGCCTCTCCTGGCGGCCGGGGCGGTGCTGGGCGTGTCGGCGAACCTCGCCGGCGCCGGGCTGACGCACGCGGTCGTCATCGACCGGGCGCCCGAGTCCGTGGGCCGGGCGTCCGGGGTCACGATGACCGGCTACTACGCGGGCACCCTGGTCGCGCCCTGGGGCTTCGGCGCGCTGGCCGACGCCACCGACGGCTACGAGGCGCCCTGGACGGTGTGCCTCGTGCTCCTGCTGCTCGCGGCCGCCGCGTACGGATGGGCCCACCGGATGCTGCCCGTCCAGCCCACACCGGGCACGAATACTCCAGGCACGGGCCCTCCGAACACGGGCCCTCCGAACACGGGCACTCCGGGCACGAGGGGAGCGGGGCCGGGCGCTCGTCCGCACTGACTCATGCGAGGCGCAGGAGCCGGGCGGCGTTGCCGGACAGGACCGGCATGAGGTCGCCCACCTCGTCCGTCGCCCGGGCGCCCCCGGCGTCCCACCCGGCGAAGTTGGTGCCGAAGACCAGCCTGTCGGTGCCCACCACCTCGACGAGGAGCTCCAGCGAACGCTCGCTGTGCACGTGCGTGTCGAGCCACAACCGGCGCAGGTACGGCTCGATGCCGTTCTCCAGCAGGAAGCCGGGCACCCAGGGCCGCGGCGCCGCCACCGCCCGGGCCAGCCGCCCGGCGACGTACGCCAGCGCGCCGCCGCCGTGGGACAGGCACACGTCCAACCGGGGATGCCGGTCGAGCACGCCGCCGAAGACGAGGGCGGCCACCGCGAGCGTCTCGTCATAGGCGAACCCGAACAGCAGGTCCAGGTCGAACCTGCGCAGCCGGGGGTCGTCGGGCGGGCCGCCCGCGCCGATGGGCGTCGGGTGCACGAACACCGGCACGTCCAGGTCGACGGCCGCCTCGTACAGGGCGTCCATCGCCGGGTCGTCCAGCGGGCGTCCCGGATCGGTGTCGATGTAGGCGGCCAGCAGCCCCAGGTCCCGTACGGCCCGCTCCAACTCGGCGACCGACGCGGCGACGTCCCGCAGGGGGAGCTGCGCCGCGCCCATCAACCGCCCGGGGTGAGCGCTGACGAGCTCGGCCAGGGCGTCGTTGTGCGCCCGGCAGTAGCGGACGGCCGTGGCCGGGTCGAGGTCGTTGAAGTAGGTCAGCGGGTTGGGGGACAGCAGCTGGCGGTGGATCCCGGCGGCGTCCATGCCGTCGAGCCGGACGTTCACGTCCATGAACGCGCTTCCCTCGTACCGGACACCGTGCAGCACGTAGTCGCCGACCCGGTAGAACGGCCGCCCGTCGGGTGAGGCGCCGAGCTCGGGGCCGGCCGCGCCGGCGGCTCCCTGCGTCATGGGGAGCACCGCGTGGGCGTGCACGTCGATCACGCCGAGATCTCGCGCGGGAACGGCCTGGTCATGATCGGTCACAGTGGCTCCTTCGGCGGCCGCGAGCGGGAAATCGCGGAGAGCGGTATGGACGGATACGCCTATGTCATACTAGCGTCGTTGGTGTTATAGCGACGCATATGCACAGGTGTGAAGGCACGCCGCGGGAGTCCGTTCCCGGCCGGCGAGAGAGCCGGCGGATGTGTCCGCTGGGGGACGATGAACTCGAAGGAGAGCGAGATGGGCTTGGCGGTTGTCACGGGGGCCGGCAGCGGGATCGGGGCGGTCATAGCCCGCCACGCCGCCAAGGCGGGGTACCGGGTCGCTCTCTGGGACGTCGACGAGCCGGCGGTGCGCGAGGTCGCGGCCGGCATCGGCGAGTCCGCCGTGGCCCGGAAGGTGGACGTCACGTCCGAGGCGTCGGTCGTCGCCGCGTTCGAGGCCCTCGACGAGGCGCCCGCGCTGGTGGTCAACAACGCGGGGCTGGTGCGGTTCGGCCCGTTGCGGACACTGAGCCTCGACGACTGGGAGGCCGTGCTCAAGGTCAACCTCACCGGCACCTTCCTGGTGTCCCGCCACGCGGCGGCGATGATGGAGCCCGCGCGAGGCGGCGCCATCGTGAACATCGCCTCGATCAACGGCATCGCGGCGGCGCCCAACGCCGGCGCCTACACCGCCACCAAGGCCGCCGTCATCCGCCTGACCGAGCAGATGGCGCTGGAATGGGGATCGGCCGGCATCCGGGTCAACACCGTGGCCCCCGGCCTCATCCTGGCCGGCATGTCGGACGCCATCTACGCCGACGAGCAGGTACGCGAGCAGCGCCAGGCGCAGGTGCCGCTCGGCCGGCTCGGCACCGCCGAGCAGGTCGCCGACTGCGTGCTGTTCCTGGGGTCCGCCGGCGCGGCGTACATCACCGGGCAGGTGCTCGCCGTCGACGGCGGTCTCACCAAGTCCGCCCTGCAGAACCTGGCCCGTCCGAAGACCGTCGACTCCGTGGGGCTCTGGTGAAGGACATCGTCGGCACCTCGATCCTGGTGACCGGCGGTGGCTCGGGCATCGGGGCGGGCGTGGCGCGGACCCTGGTCGAGCGCGGCGCCCGCGTCACCATCTCCGGCAGGCGCGAGCACAAGATCCGGGAGGTCGCCGGCGAGCTGGGCCCGGCCTGCCTGGCGGTGCCCGGCGACGTCACGCTCGCGGCCGACCGCGAGCGGCTGGTGGAGGCCGCCGTCGAGCACGGTGGCGGCCTCGACACGCTGGTCAACGCGGCGGGCAACATGTACCGGGGCGCGCTGGCCGAGCTCGACGAGCAGCGGATGCTCGACCTCTACCACGCCAACGTGGTCGGCCCGGTGCGGCTGTCCGGCCTGGCCCTGCCCGCCCTGGCGCGGAGCAAGGGGTCGATCATCTTCTTCGGCTCGGTCCACACCCAGCGGGCCTTTCCCGGGGCGTCCCCGTACGCGGCGACCAAGGGCGCGCTCGAATCGCTCACCGGGGTGCTGGCGTCCGAGCTCGGGGCGCAGGGCGTGCGCGTCAACTGTGTGCGGCCCGGCGCGGTCTACACAGAGATCAACGAGCGGGCCGGCCTGGGCACCGCCGAGGAGGCCCACGCCCGCCTGCAGGGCCTCGCCGGCGCGCACGCGCTCGGCCGGATCGGCACCACCGAGGAGGTCGCCGAGGCGGTCGTGTACCTCGCGGGCGCCGAGTGGGTGACCGGCAGCATCCTCACCGTCGACGGAGGGCTGGCGCTCGGGGTCACACACGCCTGAGAAACGGGCCCCGGACACGGGAGGCGAAGGCCAGGCCAGAGCGGGACGCGCGTGACCCTCAGGACGGCGCGCGTGCGGCCCAGGCGGCGGAGCGCCGCACGATGAGGCGGTGCTCGGGCGCCTCGTAGGAGCGCGCGTCGTGTCCCAGCGCGTCGTACACCACGCGGCCGGCGCCGACCTCGCGGGCCCAGAGCAGCGGATGGTCGGCGCCGCCGTGCGGCGAGCTCATCAGGCCACGCGCGTCCGGCGCGCGGTCGAGGAAGCCGTAGACCTCATCGACGACGTCGAAGTCGCCGATCCCGTCGACGATCGGGTGGCTGTCCGTGGCCACGGAGACGCGCACGGGGCCGTCGAGCGGCGGATGCGAGGACCGGTCCCACCGCCAGACCCCGCCCAGCAGGTCGCGCCAGCCGGGCCAGTCGTCGAAGCAGATGCTGGCCCCGTGCATGGCGAGCAGCCCACCGCCGCCCCGCACGTGGCCCGACAGCGCCTCCCGCGCGGCGTCGCTCAGCGAGATCGACCATTCGGCCCGCAGGTGCGCGTAGCGCTCGACCCGCATCGTCCACCTGAGCAGGTTGAGCACCAGCAGCGCCGGCCGCCGGTCGCGATCGGCCAGGCCGAGACACGCCTCCTCGACGTCCGTGGTGACGCCGACCGCGAACCCGGCCTCCTCCAGAACGCCCGCCAGGACCGCGCTGCTCGCCGGGAAGTCGTGCGCCACGCCCCCCGAGAGGATCAGTGCCGATCTGGATGTCGTCTCGGGCATGCTCTCGACCCTTCTTGACGTGAGGCGTCTAACGACTACATTCTGACGCAGCGGGGCCGTCGCTGGAAAGGCTCCTCGCCCGCCTCCCGGCGTCGCCGTCCCGGGGCGACCGGGCCCGCACACGGAAGGGAGTGCACGTGTTCCGTCACGTGGTGCTGTTCAGATGGTCCGACGAGCGTCACCGCGCCCTGGTCGCCGAGCGCACCACCCCGAACGCGAGCGTTCGCGCCGCGGTGCGGCCCGAACTGTGAGCGCGCGCGGCCCGGCGATCGTCGTCGGCGCGAGCCTGGCCGGCGCCACCGCCGCCCTCGCGCTGCGGCGTCACGGCTGGAGCGAGCCCATCATGCTGGTCGGCGAGGAGGACCGCCTGCCGTACGAACGTCCCCAGCTGTCCAAGGGCTACCTGGCGGGCGCGCGCGACCTGGGCCACCTGCTGGTCGCGCCGGAACGGCGGTTCGCCGACGCCGGCATCGAGCTGGTGCTCGGGCAGCGCGTGACCGAGTTGCACCCCGGCGACCACCGCGTCACGGTCGGCGGGCGCCGCCTGCCGTACGGTGTGCTGGTGCTGTGCACCGGCGCGACCGCCCGGCGTCCCGTCCTCCCCGGCGCCGGCCTGCGCGGCGTGCACCTCCTGCGGACCCTCGCCGACGCCGACCGGCTGCGCGCCGAGGTCGCGCCGGGGACCCCGGTCGTGGTCGTGGGGATGGGGCTGATCGGCTCCGAGGTCGCCGCCACGCTGAACCGGCTCGGCGCCGACGTCGTCGCTGTCGACCCGCTGCCCGCACCGCTGCACCGCCTGGTGCCGGCCCCGGTGGGGGAGATGCTGGCGGACCTGCACCGCGGCCACGGCGTGCGGCTGCGGCTCGGCCGGTCGGTGCGGGAGATCGCCGGGCGCGACCGGGTGGAGGCCGTCGTCCTGGACGACGGCGAGCGGCTGCCGGCGCGGATGGTGGTCGCCGGCCTCGGCGCCGTGCCCAACACCGGACCGGCCGTCGCGGCGGGGCTGGACGTGGGCGTCGGCATCCGTACCGACGCGTTCGGCCGCACCAGCGCACCCGACGTGTACGCCGCGGGCGACGTGACCGAGCAGTTCGTCCCCCACCGCGGCCGCCACGAGCGCGTGGAGCACTGGAAACACGCGATCCAGCAGGCCGGAGCCGTCGCGGCGGCCATCGCCGGCACACCCGTCCCGCTGGACGAGTCGCCGTGGTTCTGGACCGACCAGTACGACGTCCACCTCGAGGTCGCGGGCTGGCCGGACGCCGCCGCGCCGGTGGTCGTCGACGGCGTCGTGGGAGCCGGCGGCCAGGCGGGAGAGTTCCTCGCCAGGACCGTGGTGGACGGACGGGTCCAGGCGGTGACGGGCGTGGGGAGAGGCCGGGAGCTGCGTGCCCTCGGCCGCGCGCTCCCCGGCGGGCCGCCCCACGAGACCTACACAGACCGACGGCAGGAGTGACACATGCTCAGCGATTCGACCGTGACCCTGAGGCGCTACCAGGAGCTCTGGGACGGTTTCCGGCAGCGCGGGCTGCGCCAGGGCCTCTATACGGCGGGCGGCGTGGTCATGCGGGACACCTTGCTCGACCTGCACGGGCCCGACCACCAGCTGCGCCGCCGGGTCGAGAACCGGCTCTTCCGGCGCGGCACGTTCAAGACGTGGGAGGCCGACCTCGTCCCCCAGATCATCGACGAGGCCTTCGCTCCCGTCATCAAGCAGGGGCACGCCGACCTGGTGCTGCTCGGCACCCGGACCGTCATGAACCTCACCGCCAAGGTCGCCGGCATCGACCGGACGACCGGCTCGGTCGAGGAGACCGACGCGCTGCAGGAGTTCGCGATCAAGTTCTCCGAGGGCGCGACCCTGATCCACACCACCCGCGACCCCGAGGTCGTACGGGCCGAGGTGACCGAGGCGCTCGGCCGGTTCGACGCGATGTTCTTCACGCCGTCGTACGAGCGGCGGGTGGCGCTGGCCGAGAACCCGCGGGTCCCCGAGGACGCCTACCCCAGGGACGTGCTGATGGCGCTGGTCCGCAACCGCGAGGAGCTGCGGATCGACCGCGGCGTCATGCTCCGCGAGGTGGCCTTCTACCTCCAGGCGGGGTCGCACAGCACCTCGGACGCCTTCACGCACGCGGTCGACGAGATCCTGCGATGGGCGGAGCGGCATCCGGAGCAGGCGCACCGCCTCGACGACGACCTGTTCGTCCAGCGCTGCGTGCACGAGGCCCTGCGGCTGCACCCGGCGAGCCCCGAGGCGCTGCGCGAGGCCGTCGAGGACGTGACACTGCGGGACGGGCAGTCGATCCCGGCCGGTACGTACGTGCGGATGGACATCAAGGCGGCCAACACCGACCCGGAGGTGTTCGGGCCGGACGCGGCCGTGTTCGACCCCGACCGGGTGGCCCCCGCCGGCGTCCAGCCGTGGGGCCACACCTTCGGGGGCGGCATGCACGCCTGCATCGGCATGGAGCTGGACGGCGGCACCGTGCCCAAGGAGGGCGAGGCGGAGCACGTGCTCGGCACGGTTCCGCTGATGGTGCGCGAGCTGCTGCGCCACGGGGTGCGTCCCGACCCGGCCAACCCTCCGGTGAAGGAGGCGCACTCCAAGCGGGACCACTTCGGCGGCTACCCGGTGCTGTTCGAAGCCGCTGTCGCGCAGGAGTGACATTGGTCGTTAAGCTCCTTGACACTAATCAAGGTGTCGGCGCAGGATCAGCAGAGGTCCGGCGGCGGATCGCGGGCGGTCACGGCCGTGCCCCGATCGGCCGGCCACGGCTTTCTCGTGAGGAGAGTTGAATGTCGCAGATGATCGCCATCGAGGGCGGAACCGTCATCGACGGGACCGGCGCTCCCGCGCGCGCCGGCGAGACCGTGCTGATCAGCGAGGGGAAGATCGCGGCACTGGGGGCCGCGGCCGACGAGCTCGCGGCGCGCGCGCCCGGCCTCCAGCGGATCGACGCCTCCGGCAAGACCGTCATGCCGGGCCTCATCGACGCCCACACCCATCTGTCCTTCGGCGAGCCGACCGGCAACGACGAGCTGTTCTTCCATCGCACCGAGGCGTACAGCTCCATGCTGTCGGCCCACAACTCCGGCAAGGTGCTCCGGGCCGGCGTCACCAGCGTCATGGACGCCGACTGCCTCTGGAACATCGGGGTCGAGCTCCGGGACGCGATCGAGGCCGGCATCGTGGAGGGCCCCCGGATGCGCGCCGGCGGCAACGCCCTGATGACCATGCTCGGCGGCACCGCCGGCCGGCTGATCAAGGACGAGGGCACGACGGGCTACGCCACGGTCGTCCACAACCTGGACGGCATCACCCGCGAGGTGCGCCGCCAGGTCAAGCACGGCGTCGACTGGATCAAGATCATGGTCACCGGCCTCATCCCCTCGGTGAAGGGCCCCGAGGTCAAGGTCTGGTCGCAGCGCGAGATCAGAGCGGTCGTCGAGGCCGCCCACGAGCTCAACACGCCGGTCGTCGGCCACTGCCGCAACTCCATCAGCACGAAGGAGTCCGCCGAGGCCGGCATCGACATGATCTACCACTCCAGCTACATGGACGACGCCGCGCTCGAGGCCGTGCTGGAGAACGGCACCACGCTCTGCCCGACGCTGACGCTGCTCGGCAACCTCGTCGACTATGGCGAGAAGGTGGGCACGGCGCCGGCGCTGCTCGACATCTTCAAGGCCGAGCTGGAGGTGACCGGCGAGATGATCGGCAAGGCGCACCGGCTCGGGGCGCGGGTCATCACGGGATCGGAGACCGGCTTCGCGGTGACGCCGTGCGGCGAGTGGCACGCCCGCGAGCTCGACATGCTCGTGCGCTACGCCGGCTTCTCGCCCATGGAGGCGATCGTCGCCGCCACCTCTCAGGCCGCGTGGGCCATGAAGATGGAGGGGGAGGTCGGCGCGCTGGCCGAGGGCTACCTCGCGGACGTGATCGTGGTCGACGGCGACCCACTGGCCGACATCACCGTGCTGACGCGCGAAGGGGCCATCCACGAGGTGATCAAGGACGGCGTGCGCGTCGACCTGACGCGGCCGATCCCCGAGCGCCGTCCGCGCGCCGGCGAGAAGGTGGCCTTCCTCGCGGCCTGCCCGCTGACGCGGGCGTTCGCGTTCGAGGACACCGCCCTCGGGCGCGCCGGGGGCAAGACCCTGACCGACGACGAACTGCTCCGCCTGTCGCGCGCGTGAGCGCGGATCACCCGTACCTTCACCCGACCGAGTGCGGGCCGCCGGGCTGTAATGTGTACGTGCACCCGACGCCACGACCGGCTGCCACGACCGGCTCGCGGCCCCCGCGTCACCCAAGTTGCCCGGCCCCAAGCAACGGCAGGAAAGGTCAGGCCAGCCATGAGTACCGAGGGCATCATCGAGCGCCTGCAGGTGCTCGGCATGTCGGGCTACGAGGCGAAGGCCTACATCGCGCTGGTGGCGGCCGGCGAGCCGCTCAACGGCTATGAGGTGGCCAAGCGCTCGGGCGTGCCGCGCAGCACCGTCTACGAGACGCTCGGCAAGCTGACCGCGTCCGGCGCGATCTACGAGGTGCGCACCCGCGAAGACGCCGTGAGCTACCTGCCGCTGCCGCCCAAGTCGCTGCTCGACCGGCTCAGCCGGCACTACGAGTCGACCCTCGACTCGCTGCGCGAGTCGCTGCCGGGCATCGTGGCGCCGCCGCGCCTGCACCTGATCCACAACCTCACCGGGCGCGAGGCCCTGCTGGAACGCGCGACCGACATCGTCGCCGGAGCCCAGCGCGACCTCTTCCTGTCACTGTGGCCCGAGGAGAACAACCCGCTCGACCCGTTGATTCACGACGCGCACGACCGGGGGGTCTCCGTGACCGTCATGTCGTTCGCCGAGGAGGAAGACCCGTCGGCCATCCCGCGCACCTACATCCACCGGCTCTCGCCCCCGCCCGTCGTCCTGGAGAACCTCGGCTGCCGGTTGTTCGTCGCGGTGGGCGACCGGCAGGAGTGCGTCATCGGCGGCTTCGTCGGCGCCGACGCCTGGGGCATCTTCTCCGACAACCCGGCGGTCGTCATGGTCGCGGTCGAATACGTCCGCCACGACATCGCGCTCCAGCTCATGGCGGCCAACTTCCCCGAGCAGGAAGTGTCGAGCTTCTGGAGCGACGACCCCGACCTCTCGCGGCTGCGGTCCGACCACGGCTTCGCCGCCGTGGCTCTGCGAGGCGGGCGCAACGGGGCGAAGAACGGCGCCGGCTCGGACGTGCCGCCGGTGCGCAAGCGCGCCTCGGGGCGTCAGGGCGCCCGCCGGCGCTGAGTCCGCTTGGTCCGCTGAGTCCGCTTGGTCGGCGCCGGCCGACGTCCAGAGCGGGATCCGGTCGTTGAACTCCTCGCTGGTGACGATCAGCCGGCTTCCTGGTGCACTCGGCCGCCAGTGCAACTCTAGGGTTGCACGTGGAGGATGGACGTGCAATTCTGGGGTTGCACATCCAGTGGCGGCAACGAAGGAGCCCTTCTCATGACCGAAGACCGGATTGAGCGCGAAACCCTGATCGCGGCATCCCTGGAGCGGGTCTGGTCGCTGGTGACCGAACCCGGGTTCTGGGTGGCCGACGAGGCGACCGTGTCTGGCCTCGTGGCCAGAGAAGGTGAGTCGACGGTGGCGAAGAACGCCGAGTACGGCGACTTCCCGGTGCGGGTGGAGAAGATCGAGCCGCCGACGTACGTGGCGTATCGCTGGGCCAGTGCGTTCCCCGGAGAGCGACCGCGCGAGGACAACAGCACCCTCGTGGAGTTCACGTTGACCTCGGAAGGCGACAAGACGCGGCTGCGAGTCGTCGAGAGCGGGTTCGCCGCGCTGGCAGGGAGCGAGGAACTACGCGGCCGGGCGCTGAAGGACAACACCGACGGATGGCCCCAGGTCATCGACGCGCTCAAGACGCGCGCCGAGCACTCATCGGTGTGACGGACGAACGTCGCGGCGACGTCGCGTCGGTCGACAGCGTCCTCGTCGCGCTGGCCGACCCGACGCGACGTCAGCTGCTAGATCTGCTCGCCGCACAGGGCGAGGCGACCGCGACGACGCTCGCCGAACAACTCCCCGTCACGCGGCAGGCGGTGGTCAAGCACCTCGCCGTCTTGGACGCCGCCGGGCTGGTTTCCGGCGGCCGGGTCGGTCGCGAAGTGCGCTACGCGGTGCGGCCCGCGGCGCTGGACGCGACGGCGCGGTGGATGGCCGGACTCGCGGCCGACTGGGATCGGCGGCTGGCGAACATCAAGCGCATCGCTGAGGCAGCGGAGCGGGATTCGCCCTAGCTCGCCCCTTCCCCTTACCAGCCGTGTCGTTCCGCTCTGTTGGCGCGTTCCGCGTCGCCTCGCTCCGTCGGGCAGCGCGGGGGCGCGGCTCCCCCTGATCGCCATGCGTTGAGCCTGCCATGCCCCATTGCCGTCCGGCTGAGCCGTCCGGCTCAGCCGTGCTGTGGGCTGATCTTTGACTTCCTCCAGAAGGGAACGTCTCGTGACCACCTCGCCTCTTCCCATCACCGGCAGGCAGCGGTTGATCCTGCTCGTCCTGCTCGGCGCCGGGTTCATGCTGTCCGTCGACTTCTCGATCCTGAACGTCGCCCTGCCGCAGGTCGGGGCGGGCGTCGGGATGGGACTGACCGGGCTGCCCTGGATCACCTCCGCGTACGCGCTGCCCGCGGCCGGCTTCACTCTGCTGTTCGGCCGATTAGCGGACCTGTTCGGCCGTCGCAGGCTGTTCCTGTCCGGCATGGTCCTGCTCACCGGGGCCTCGTTACTCGGCGGCTTCGCGGCCAATCCCGAAATGCTGCTGACCGCCCGAGTGCTGCAGGGCTTCGCCACCGCGATGGCGATCCCCGCATCGTTGTCGCTGCTCACCACCACCTTCGCGGAAGGCGCGACTCGCGACCGCATCCTCGGCCTCAACGGCGCGCTGCTTTCCGCCGGCTTCACCGTCGGCGCGCTGGTCGGTGGCACCCTCGTGGGCCTGCTGAGCTGGCGGGCCGCGTTCCTCATCAACGTCCCGGTCGCCGTGGCCATCCTGCTGCTCACCCCCTTCCTGATCAGCGAGAGCAGCCTGCCCGAGCGGGTGAAGCTGGACCTGCCTGGAGCGGTGACCGTGACCGGCGGTCTGCTGGCCGTGATCTACGCGGTCATCGAGAAGAACGTCCCCTCGGCTGTCGTCGGCGTGCTGTTGCTGGCCGCGTTCTGGATGATCGAGCTGCGTTCGCCCGCGCCACTCGCCCCGGTGCGCATCCTCAGGCGGCCCACGGTGAAGTGGGGCAACTACGCGGGTTTCGTGGTCTTCACCATGGAGACCGCCATGATCTTCCTGACGACGCTCTACCTGCAGAAGGTCCTGGGCTTCTCCCCGCTGGCCACCGGTCTGATCTTCGGTGTTCCGGGCCTGGCGTCCGTAGCCGCCGGGGTGATCGCAGGACGCTTCATCGGGCGCTTCGGCAGCCGCGAGGTCCTGGTCGCGGGCCTGGCCGTGCAGGGCCTGGCGACCCTCCCACTGGTGTTCCTCAGCACCGACCGAATGGCGCTCGTGATCGTGATCCCCGCGCTGTTCATCGGATTCTTCGGGCACGTCAGCTCCATCGTCGCCTACACGGTGACCGCGACCTCGGGTCTGCCGAACGAGGAGCAGGGCCTGGCCACGGGCCTGACCTCGATGACCCAGCAGGTGGCCATCACCGTCGGCATCCCGATCCTGAGCTCGCTCGCCGCGACGCAGAGCGCGGAACTGACCGGCATCCACCTCGGGCTGAGCGTGAACGTGGCCGTGACGCTCGTCAGCGTGGTCCTCATCTGGTTCGGGCTGCGTCCGCGTGACGAGCGCCGCACGGCAGCGGCCGGCGTACCGGTGGGGAAGGAGGCCGAGAAGGAACTGGCCGCGTCTTCGGAGTGAGCCGAGAACCGGCCGGTGACCTCACCGGGCGCCGGGACAGATGCGGGCGAGCCGGAGCAGGGCCGCGCCGCAGAGATAGACCGGGAGCATCAGGACGGGCAGCGCTCCCTGGCCCGCCAGGGCGGCGCCCAGCAGCCCGGCGATGACGGCCGCCGCACCGGTGATGGTGGCGGCCGTGCGGAGCCCTCCGTTCGCCTGGGGTACGGTGATCGGCCGTGCGCGCCGTTCGACCCAGCCGAACAGCGCGACGAGCACCGCGAGGAGCACGGTCAGGATCGCCAGCCAGGGCAGGCGGAGCAGCAGCCACTGCGCCGACCCCGTGGCGGGCTGCGGCATCAGGCCGGTCGGATAGAACGCCAGCGCCGCGATCACGACGGCCGTCAGGTGCCAGAGGAAGATCGTCATGATCACGGAGTTGACCGTCACGATGATCAGCCACGGACGCGGCCGCCCGAGCCACCGGATGCCGCGATCGTGCAGCAGGAAGACGATGCCGGTCTGCGTGACGGCCAGGGCGAGCAGCGCGAGCGTCGGCGGCGAGGTGTTCTGCAGCCGCTCGCCCGGGATCGCCACCATGCTGATCGGATAGGGGCCGGCGACGGTGAGCGCGACGAGAGCCGCGAGGCCGCCGGCCGCCATCGGCAGGGCCACGGCGCGGCGGACGGGCAGGGTGCCCTCCCGCCAGGCGATGCCGAGCTGGTGGACGGCCAGCCAGGCGAGCAGGAAGTTGGCCTGGCCGAGCGAGGGCCGGCCGAGCAGCCTGGCGACGTCTCCGAGGCCGACCAGGATCACGAGTACGACGGGCACGGCGAGCCCCGCCCGCCGGTCGAGCGCGAGCATCACCGGCGTGAGAAACACGGCGGCGAGGTACACGATCAAAAACCACAGCGGCATGCAGGCCAGCCACACGGCCGTCCCCACCGACTTCGGGTCGGCGCCGAGAACCAGGGCCAGGCAGGCCACACCGCTCAGGACGAGAACGAGCATGCTGGTGGGGGCCACCAGCCGGCCGGTACGGCTCAGCAGCCAGCTCACAGCGGTGCCGCCCCGGCGGCGCTGGGAGTCCAGGGAGGCCGCGTTCGCGAACCCGCCCACCAGAAAGAAGACCGGCATGACCTGGAACAGCCAGGTCATGGGACGGGTCCACGGCAGCACCTCCAGGGCGCTCGCGCCTCCGAACCCGCCCCGGTAGGTCACCGAGACCGACAGCCAGTGCCCGAGCACGACCATCGAGATCGCGACCGCGCGCAGCAGGTCGATGAGACGGTCCCGCTCGGGCGGAGTGTGCTCGGCGGCCTGCCTGAGCGCGCGAACGGCGCCGTGCGAACGGCGGAACAGCGCCTGGAGCACGCCAGTCGTCCTCTCATCCGGCATCAGGAATCTGGTCCTGACCTGCCCATATTCGCCGGCGTCTAGACGTTCCCCGAGCGGCGCCGCTCCCGTCAGGTCCGCGAATCCCTCGGTGCGCATCGCCGAGGGATTCGGGGGCGCATCACATCAGCCTCGCCGTCGAGCCAGATGCTCCTGCAACTCGGCGTGGCGGAACTGGTAGAACGGGCCGGCCGCGCGCAGCAGTCCGCGCCGGTGCAGGTCGTCCAGAAGCCGCGCCAGCCGCAGGGGCCCTCGGCCCAGCAGAGCCAGGTGCCCCTGAAAGATCACCGATCTGAGCCAGGTGTCCCGCCGCCGGGCCATGAAACCGAAGGAGAAGGCGAACACGGCGACGAGCAGTGCCTCGTTCGCCGGGCGCATTCCGCGCTGCGCGTCCACGAAGCTGAACAACTCGACCGCGAAGGCGAGCACCGTGCCGAGGATCACGCTGTTCACGAGGTGCAGGCCGGTCAGCGCCCGGTTCACCCGCCACGTGGACACGGGTGTCACGGCGGCGGTGAACACCGGCGGCCGCTCGTCGGGCGCGGCGGAGCGACTCTGCATCACCTGGAGCGTGAGCCAGTTGAGCACGGCGACGGCCACGAGGGTCGCCAGGCCCATCAGGGGGCCCTCCGCCCACCACATGTACCCGGCCACCGGTAGCCCGAGCGGCATTCCGAACATCATGAGCGGGCTGTTCGCCGCGACCATGCGGACGAAGTCGAGCAACCGGCGGCGTGCCCGCAGCGGCGCGAAGTCGGGCGAGTCGGTGGCCGACAGCCTGGGCATGCTGATGCCCAGGCAGAAGCCCAGACCGAGCATAACCCCAAAGTGGACGTCGTTGATCAGAGCTCCCATAACGGCGGCGGGCAGGCTGATCACGGCCCCGGCCAGGACCCCGACCCACTCGGAGACCAGCTGGCGGCCTCGCCTGGGGAAGGCATAGTCGACCATCCGCCACCAGGCCAGGTCCTGCGCCCCGTTCCTGGACAGCAGGCCGGCCAGCCAGGCGAGCCGTTCGGCGCCTCGGGCGGGAACAGGTCCGCCATGACTGAGCCGGGCCTCGACGAGACCGTCCAGCAAATGCTCCCGCAGTGCCCCGCTCTCCTCGCCCGGCACGCTCAGCAGCGGAGCGGGGTCGGCGTCCCGATCGACGTAGACGACCTTGACCAGCCAGAGCCCCCAGGCAGCGGAGGTGACGTACGCCAGGGCGGGGGCCTTGCCCTGCCTCAGCGCGTCCAGCGCCTTCACCCACGCCGGGGAGGGCTCCGCCGGAAAGCACGCGTCCAGATACGCCGCGGCGGCCTGCTGGTCCAGGTCCTTCGGCGCGATGACGGTCGCCCCTTTGAGCGCCCGCGTCGTGCCCACGGTGTCCTTGTACGCCCTGGTGCGCGAGGTGATGATCACCTGGTCACGGTCTCCCAGCGTGCGCGAGAGCTCACGCAGCACACCGGCGCGGGCGTCCTCGGGCAGTTCGTCCAGCCCGTCGAGCACGGCCAGGACGTGCCCACGGCCGGCCAGCAGGTCGGTCCCGTCAGCGCCCTTCCCGACCCCGCGCAACGCCGCGTAGTCCGCACGCACGCGGGCGGCCACCCACTCATGGAAACGCGGGTGCGTCTTGACGTTCCATTCGGCGATCGGCAGCAGCACGGGGACAGGTTCGTCAGCGGTACGCGTCTCGATCAGGTGCAGCAGCAACTCGATGGCCAGCGTGGTCTTACCCGTCCCCGGCCCGCCCGTGATCACCAGCCGGCGGCGAGGCAGCCCGCGGAAGAAGGCGGCCAGCCCGGCGACCTCGTCCGAACGCAGGCAGGGGTCCGCCCCGCGCGGCCGCCTGCCGGACCTGGGACCGTGCGTCACACTCCACGAGACCGGGATCAGCGCGTCCCCCTGCCGCCGCGCCGCGGCCTCATCAGCCCATTGATGGGCCACCAGCTCGGCCAGGTGGGTCTTGGCCTCGGACAGGGTCGGGGTGGTGGCGGTGACCAGGGTGAACCGGTAACTCAGCCAGCAGCCGAGTGCCGTCACCCCGCAGGCGATCGCGATCCACTTCGGGTTCCACACCCCGTCGTTGAGCACCTGGTTAAGAGCCACCGCTCCTGCCGCGCCGGTGAACGTGGTGACCGTGAACAGGAGTCGAGGACTCGATAAGCCTCCGCTGCGCATAGCGGAGCATGTTAGCGTGCGGCGTTCGCCCTCAGAGCGATCCGTCGCGCCCGGTGTCAGGCGAAGCGCTCGATCGTCACGGGGATCAGCCCCGCGTGACGCAGCACCGTCACCAGCTCACGCAGCAGCGGCCGGACGGCGTCGTCCGACGCGCTCGCCAGGCAGGCGGTCAGGTCGAGACACCAGGCCACGCCGGGACCGATCCGGCGCAGGTCCCAGGTGAAGACGTCGCCGGCCACGCGGCGGTGCGCCGTGCCGGCCACGCGAGCCGGCGGATCGGCAAGTGTCATCCGCCAGGCCGACCGCAGCCGGGGCGGGCCGTCCTCGCGAAGGTCGTTCGCGAACAGGACGCGATAGACCCTCCGGTCGCGAAACCCGTCAGGGACCTGCGCGGAGCCGAGCCGCAGGGGAGCCGAGCCGCCCAAGGGCTGGTGGTCGTGGAAGCGGCCGCGCAACGCCGTTTCGCCGGGCAGCTCGCCCCCGCCGAGCCGGCGGTAGACGGCCTCGGCGTCGTCGCGGCGGGCCGCGACGATCCGGGCGCGCAGCCGCGTGTCCGTGCGCATCCCGCGGCTGAACGCCGCCGAGCTCCACCAGCCGTCCGTCGCGGTCCACCCGGCGCTGTCGAGGCCGATCGCCGTATGGTCGCCCGCCAGCGTGAACTCCTCGACCACGATCCCCTCGGCCGGCTCGGAAGGCGCACCGGCTTCGGCCACGGTTCCGTCGGTCGGGGCGGATGGCGCACCGGCTTCGATCATGGTCCCGTCGGTCGGTGCGGAGGGCACGGCGGTTTCGGGCAGGATCAGGTAGTAGTCGAGCCGTGGCTCCCCGGCGTCGGTGGTCGTCGGCCCTTCGGACCGGCGGATCCCAGTGGTCATTCGACACGTGCCCTTCTTGAGCTCCCGGCCTGGCGGTCCCGAGACTACTGAACGGCCCCGGTCCGGCGCCGCCGGACCAGTGGGCCGACGGCGTGGAGCCCGCGAACGGATGGGGAGCGCGGGCGTCGCCGCAGGTCAGCAGCCTGGGTACTTGTCCCGCGCGACACGGCCGCCGGAGAACTGGCTGGTGAAGTCGTCGGCGAGTTCGGTGATGGTGGCTCTGCCCTCCAGCCGGGACAGCCACCGCTGAGGCAGGGCGGTCTCGCCGTACCGGGCGCCGAGGAGGTTGCCGCAGACGGCGCCGGTGGAGTCACTGTCGCCGGAATGGTTGACGGCCAGCAGCAGCGCCTGCTGGATGTCGCCCCCGCTCACCAGGGCGCAGTAGACCGCGATCGCGAGTGCCTCCTCGGCGACCCACGCGCCCCCGAGACTTTCCACCTTCTCCGGCGACGGCCGTCCTTCGGCGGCAAGGGCGACCGCCGCCCGGAGCGCGGCGGAGGTCTCCTCATGCGCGGGGTGTTCGGCGAGCAGGTCAAGAGTGTCGTGTACGGCGAGTGCCAACGTCCGGCTCTGGACGAGGAAGTGGACGAGCGCGGCGAAGGCCCCGGCCGCGAGGTAGCCGGTGGGATGCCCGTGGGTGATCTGTGCGCAGTCGGCCGCGAGCTTGAAGGCCGTACGCGCGTCGCGTGCGGCCAGGCCGAACGGGGCCGAACGCATGACGGTGCCACATCCCTTGGAATCGGGATTCACTGGCCCGGCTGCTCCAGGGGCGGCGACAGGGCCTGCCTCGACGTGCAGTCCGGACAGGCAGGCGTTGCCCGGCGCGCGGCGTGAGTACAGCCATGTCCGGGTGCGCAGCCAGCCGGTGCGGACGAGAGCGTCCGCCGGTGGTGGGGAGCGGTGCTGCTGGGTGTCGAGCCAGCGCAGGTAGGCGTGGCGCACGACGGTCGTCTCGCCGCCGTCGATGCCTTTCTCCTGAACGCGGACATGCGCGCGGATCAGGCCCTCGACCGTGAACAACGTCATCTGGGTGTCGTCGGTGATCAAGCCGATCTCGCCGCGCCAGTCGGGCGCGAGATCGGTCAGCCCGGCCTGGCCGTGGTCGCGGCGGATGGCGGCGATCGAGCCGAACTCGATGGGCGCGCCCAACGCGTCACCGATCGCCCCGCCGAGCAGGCAACCGCGCACCCTGCTCCGCAACGCCAGGTCACCCGTTTCGACATCGCTCACGGCGATGAGCTCCTCTCCTGTGGCCGACTCGACCGACCGTAGCGGCGGAGTGGCTCGCGGACCAGGGCCCGTACCTGGATCAGTCTCCTGCCCCCGAGCCGTGCCGAGGCCAGCCGGCCGGAGCCCGGACACGACCGGCCGCGGCCCTGACGCGCTCAGGTGACGCTACGGCGCAGGTTGGTGCGGTAGGAGTAGTGCTCGGGCAGGAAGTGGCTGATCGCCAGCTCGACCGGCCGCCCGCCGGTGTCGAGGTAGAGCCGGTCGATCCGCAGCAGGGGATGCCCGGCGGCGCAGCCGAGCTGCCGCGCGGTCGGCTCGTCGGCGAGCGCGACCGTGATGCTCTGGTCGGCCTCGGCGATGGGCGCCGCCAACCGGGTGTCCAGCAGGCCGATGATGGTCACCTCGCTGGTCGAGCCCTCGGCCGCGAGCTCGGGCAGCCCGGCCAGGGTCCGGCCGACGGCAGGCGGGAGGTAGACCGTGGTCAGGCAGAACGGCGTGTTGTCGTGCAGCCGGCGGAAGGCCAGGCCGTAGACGACGTCGCTCGACAGCCGCAGCCGACCGGCCGCGTCGACGTCGACCTCCCGGTGCAGCGGCACGGTGATGTCCATCCGGGTGTCGACGGACAGGCCCATGAGGTCGTCGACCGAGCCGAACTGCCGGATGTAGGCGCCCTCCCTGGACATGGCGAACGTGCCGCGTCCCGGGATGCGGTAGACCATGCCCTCGGCGACCAGGTCCTGGAACGCGCGGCGCACCGTCTGGCGGCTCACCCCGTGGCGCTCGGCCAGCTCGGCCTCCGTCGGGAGCCGCCGGCCACCGGAGTAGCGCCCCTGCAGGATCTCGTTGCGGACCTCGCGGGCGAGCGCCACGTAGGTGCTCTCCCGGCGACTGGTGCTCGCAGCCATCCCCACCTCGGTCTCACTCGCGCAGCGCGTCACCCTGGATCGGCATGCAGCTTATCCGGCCTTATCCCCGCCCCGCCGCCGCCCGACGGTACCGCTCATGCCGGTACCGCTCATGCCGGTACGGCTCGCGCCGGTGCGGCTCATGCCAGGACGGCGACGAAGCGCCAGTCGAGGACGTCGGCGGGGTCGCCGCCCGCGCGGGTCGCCTGGACGTGCGAGCGCAGGTGGACGAGCCCTCCCCGGGGGAGGGGGTCGATCCGCTCCACCTCGATCGTGCTGCGCAGCGTGTCGTTCTCCCGGACCGGGCCGACGTGGTCGCAGCCGTGCCAGCCGACGACGGTGACGATGTCCGGCAACGCGCGAAGCGCCTGGTGCAGCGCGAGCCCGATGGTGTGGCCGCCGTACACGAGCCGGTCGGGCGCGTCGTGGTGGACCCTGGCGACGTTGAGCGTGAGCCGGGCCAGCTCGGGCGCGGACGTGACGACGTCGCCGCCCGCCACCTCGAAGACCGTGCCCGGTGTGAGGCCGTCGAGGTGGGGTCCGGGCCGCTCGGCGCGGTAGGCGTCCAGATTCCAGCTCGACGTCACCGCCGCGAGGTCCTCGTGGGCGGGAGCGGTGCCGATGCCGGTCAGATCGTCGGCGTGACCGGTCTCCAGGGAGTCGTCGCGCAGCGGCAGCATCGCGCAGCGCCAGAAGTCGAGCACCGGGCGGCCGTCCTGGTCCACGGTGCTGATCCGCAGTGCGGCCAGGCCGGTGGCGGCGCGGCCGGGCCGCCGGGAGTTCTGCCGCAGCCCGGCGACCTCGGTCACGGTGCGCAGCGTGTCTCCGAGGGCGGGTGCCCGGCGGAACACGACGCCCCGGTAGAACAGGTTGGCCACCACGGTGTGCGTCGCGCCCGTGGACTGGCCGATGGCCACGTCCCACACGAGGTGCGGCGCGGCCAGGACGTCGCCGACGACCCGGCGTGACAGGCGGCGATCCAGCGCCAGCGGCAGCCGGCAGCCGACGATCGCCTGGTGCGCGGCCGCCAATCCCTCGGTGAGCGTGACCGCCGGGGCGTCGAACCGCTGCCCGATCCGCAGGTCCTCGAAGTACGGTCCGTCCACCGGGACGCGAGTCATCGCGCACCTCCCACACCAGGTCACCAAATGTCCGGCCAAAGTCTCATGGTGTGGGGGATGGCGTCAATAGTGGCCGTTGACAGCACTTGCTACTGCGCCCCAATATGGCCGTACAAATTGTGAGGAAAGGTGCTCGGTGATGGTCGAAGGAACCGTTCCGGCCGCCGGCAAGCCGCTGGCCGGCCTGCGGATCGTCGAGATCTCGACGTTCGTCGCGGCGCCGCTCGGCGGCATGACGCTGGCGCAGCTCGGGGCCGACGTGGTGCGGGTCGATCCGCTCGGCGGGGCGCCGGACCACTCCCGGTGGCCGCTGGCTCCCTCCGGCAGGAGCATGTACTGGGCGGGCCTGAACAAGGCGAAGCGCTCGCTCTGCCTCGACCTGCGGTCCGCCGAGGGCCAGGCACTCGTCACCAGGCTGGTCGCCGGCAGCGGCATCGTGCTGACCAACTCGGCCGGCCGGCCCTGGCTGACCTACGAGGCGCTCACCGAGCACCGGCCCGACCTGATCCACCTGCGGATCGAGGGTCACCATGACGGCACGCCGGCGGTGGACTACACGGTCAACGCGGCCGTCGGCTTCCCCATGGTGACCGGTCCGGAGGGGCACGCCGACCCGGTCAACCACGTCCTGCCCGCCTGGGACATGGCCTGCGGGCTCTACGCCGCGATCGGCATCCTCAGCGCCGAGCGCCGCCGGCAGCTCACCGGGCAGGGGCAGGCGATGAGCGTGGCGCTCTACGACGTGGCCCTCGCCATGGCCGGCAACCTGGGGTTCCTCGCCGAGGCCCAGGTCGGCGGCGTCACCCGGCCACGGGTCGGCAACCACCTGTACGGCGGCTTCGGCCGCGACTTCACCACGCGCGACGGCAGGCGGGTGATGGTGGTGGCGCTGACCTCCAGGCACTGGCGCGACCTGCTCGCGGTGACCGGATTCGGCGACGCCGTCGCCGCGCTCGAACACGCCCTGGGCACCGACTTCTCGCTGGAGGGCGACCGCTTCACCTACCGCGAGGCGCTGGCCGGGCTGCTCCAGCGCTGGTTCGGCGAGCACGACCTGGCGCACGTCGAGGACCGGCTCCGGGCGACCTCCGTGCTGTGGTCCGTGTACGGGACGTTCGCCGACCTGGTGGGGGAGCGGGCCGGCGAGGTGCGCGCCAACCCGATGATGGCCGTCATCGACCAGCCCGGCGTCGGCGAGCACCTCGCGCCGGGCTCGCCCATCGCGGCGGGCGCGGCCGGTCGCGACGTGGTGCGCGCGCCGGTGCTCGGCGAGCACACCGGCGAGATCCTGCGCGGCCTCGGGCTGCGCGACGACGAGATCCAGGACCTGCTCGAACGCCGGATCGTGGCCGCGCCGGCACCCGACGCCCCGGCCTCCGACGCTCAGGCACCCGGCAAGGAAGGGAACGACCGATGACCCGGCTAGCGCAGACCGCGGGACTCACCGACGTCCAGCAGGAGATCCTCGACACCGTGCGGGACTTCGTCGACCGGGAGATCATCCCGCAGGCGCAGCGCCTGGAGCACGCCGACGAGTACCCCCAGGAGATCGTCGACCGGATGCGGGAGATGGGCCTGTTCGGCCTGACCATTCCGGAGGAGTACGGCGGCCTCGGCGAGTCGCTGCTGACCTACGCCCTGGTCGTCGAGGAGATCTCGCGGGGCTGGATGAGCGTGTCGGGGATCGTCAACACGCACTTCATCGTCGCGTACATGCTGATGAGGCACGGAACCGAGGCGCAGAAGCGGCACTACCTGCCGCGGATGGCGACCGGAGAGGTGCGGGGCGCCTTCTCGATGTCCGAGCCGGGCTGTGGGTCGGACGTGTCGGCCATCAAGACCAGGGCGGTGCGGGACGGCGACGGCTACGTCATCGACGGCCAGAAGATGTGGCTGACGAACGGCGGCTCGGCGACGCTCGTCGCGGTGCTGGTGAAGACCGACGAGGGCGCCGACTCGGTCTACCGGAACATGACCACCTTCCTCGTCGAGAAGCCGCAGGGATTCGGCGAGGTCGAGCCGGGGCTCACGGTGCCCGGCAAGATCGAGAAGATGGGCTACAAGGGCGTCGACACCACCGAGCTGCTCTTCGACGGCTACCGCGTCCCCGCCGCGCAGGTTCTCGGTGAGGCCCCGGGCCGCGGCTTCTACCAGATGATGGACGGCGTCGAGGTGGGCCGGGTCAACGTCGCCGCCCGCGGTTGTGGCGTCGCGCTGCGCGCCTTCGAGCTGGGCGTCAGGTACGCGCAGCAGCGCGAGACGTTCGGCAAGCCGATCGCCGAGCACCAGGCGGTGCTGTTCCGGCTGGCCGACATGGCGACCAAGGTCGAGGCGGCGCACCAGATGATGGTCATGGCCGCGCGCAAGAAGGACTCCGGCGAGCGCAACGACCTTGAGGCCGGCATGGCGAAGTACCTGGCGTCGGAATACTGCCGCGACGTCGTCGAGGAGTCGTTCCGCATCCACGGCGGCTACGGCTTCTCCAAGGAGTACGAGATCGAGCGCCTCTACCGCGAGGCCCCGATGCTGCTGATCGGCGAGGGCACCGCGGACATCCAGCGGATGATCATCGGCCGCCGGGTGCTGGAGGACTACAGGCTGCGGACCTGACCCTCCCATGGACATCATTTGTGATGAGCAGTATCTTTACTATCCTTACGATGATTGAGAGCGAGGTTGCTCGATGTCCGACGTCCGGTTCGTAGACAGCCACATGCACCTGTGGCATCTGACCGCGCACAAGTGGTATCCCGCGCTCGACCCGCCTGAGGGCGAGGACGACTTCGGCATCGGGGACATGGCCGGCCTCCGGCGGGACTACCTGCCCGCCGACTACCTCGCGGACGTCTCCGGCTCCGGGGTCAGCGTGGACAAGGCGGTCCACATCTCCTCCGTGACCGCCCCCGGCAGCCACCTGGACGAAGCCCGCTGGCTCGACACCCTCGCCCCCGCCAGCGGCCTGGTCAGCGCGGTCGTCGGCGCCGTCGAGCCGGGATCCGACGCCGCCACCGTCGAGGCCGACCTCGCCGCCCAGGCCAAGAGCCCGCTCTTCCGCGGCATCCGCGTGCTCTACGGGTTCGACCCGGCCGACCCGGTCACCCGCCGGCTGGTCCAGCTGCTCGACCAGGGCGGCCACCTGCTCGACGTGGTCATCCACCCCGCCGAGGTCGAAGGCTGGCTGCCGGTGCTGCGCGACGCGCCCGGCCTGTCGGTGGTCCTGGAGCACGCCGGCTGGCCGGACAGCGCCGACCCCGAGCACCTGCCCGTCTGGCGTGACGGCCTGACGGCGCTGGCCCAGCTGGACAACGTGAGCTGCAAGATCTCCGGCCTGCCGATGGCGCTGCACACCATGGACGCCGCCACCCTGCGCCCCTGGATCGAGACCTGCCTGGAGGTCTTCGGCACCGACCGCGCCTTCTTCGGCAGCAACTTCCCCGTCGACTCGCTCTTCGGCACGTACGCCCGGCTCGTCGGCGCGTACCTGAGCGCGACCAGCGGGCTCAGCGCCGCCGAACGGGACCAGGTGTTCGCTGCCAACGCCGAGCGCTGTTACCGGATCTGAGGGAGATCGCGATGAAAGTCGGCTTCACCATGGACATGCGCAACCCTCTCGGGCGGCCATGGCGCGAACACTGGGAGGACTGCCTCAAGCTGATGTGCGAGTCGGAGGCCATGGGCTTGGACTACGTGATGGTGCAGGAGCACTTCTTCCAGCCCGACGGCTACGCCCCCTCGGTGCCCGTCTTCCTGACGCTGCTCGCCGAACGCACCAGCACCATCCGGATCGGCTCCTACATCTACATCCTCCCGCTGCACCACGCCGCCATGCTGGCGCAGGAGACCGCGGTGCTCGACCAGCTCTCCGAGGGACGGCTCGACGTCACCGTCGGCTCGGGGCACAGCGCGGCTGAGTATCGCGCGCTCGGCTACTCGCCGAAGACCCGGCCCTCCCGCATGGAGGAGGGGCTGGAGGTGCTGAAGCTGGCCTGGACCCAGCGCCCGTTCAGCTACACCGGCCGCTACTACGACCTCCAGGACATCTCCGTCGCACCGGCGCCCGTACAGGACCCCCACCCGCCGCTGTGGGTCGCCGCCACCGCCCCGCCGGCCGCCCGCCGCGCGGGCCGGGTCGGCGCCCACCTGCACGGCGCCGCCGTCGACCCCGAGTTTCACGAGGCGTACTTCGCCGGGCTGGCCGAGGCTGGGATCCCGCGCGAGCAGGCCCGGATCTCCAACCCGTGGTCCATCACCGTCACGGACGAGAATCCGGACAAGGTGTGGGAACGGCGCAAGGACCTCATCTTCGAGCGGTGGGACTTCTACCGGCGCATCCGCAACGAGATGGGCGACAAGGACCTGCAGTACGGCCTGCCGCCGTCGGCCGACGCCTACCGGGACTTCGAGCTGATCGGCGACGCCGAGACCGTGATCGAGACCCTGGAAGGGTTCGTCAAGTCGCTTCCGCTGACCGACATCGTGCACTCGGGGCCGGCTGGTGGGACACCTCCCGGGGAGGCGTACGCCGACCTCAAGCGGTTCGCCGACCGCGTCCTGCCCACCCTCAAGAGCTGGTAGCCGCGTGGCGGCGGGCCTGCCCGCCTCCGCTTCGCGGTGTCCGGCCTGTCCTGCCTGCACGGTATCCGTGGACGTCCACGCGCGCGGTTCGACCGGCCCTTGGCGCTCAGTTCCCGTACAGGGCCCGAGCTCCTGCTGGTACGGGAAGCTGCCCGGCTGGTAGTCGCACCAGGGCTCCTCGCCGAACACGTCACCCGTGCAGGCGAAGGCGCGAGATCGTGAACCGCCGCAGATGGCCCGGAACTCACAGGCGCCGCAGCGTCCTGCCAGCCGATCGGGGTCGCGCAGCGCGCGGAACAGCGGAGCCGACCGGTAGATCTCGGTCAGTGGCCGCTCGCGCACGTCGCCGACGGCCACCGGGAGAAAGCCCGACGGGTGCACGGTTCCGGTGTGGGAGACGAACACGAGCCCGCGGCCGGCGTTGACGTCGATGGGCGGGCGGCGGGTCCGCCGCTCCTCGATGAGGCCCGCCCGCCGGGCGCGCCGGCGCAGGTCGCGCCGTTGTGAAGGTATTCCTGAGGTTCGGCGCTGCGCTTGGGGCTTCGGTTGCCTCGGTTTGATCGGAAGAGATGAGAAGGTAAACCGTTGCCGTGTGGCCGACGAAGGAGGTCGTGCGGCGTCGATCGCCCCCAGCTGTCGGCGTACTGGTTCCAGCGCAGAGCCAGGTACAGGTAAACGCGCAGAGCTGGATGCCCCTGTGAGGATCCGTTAGAGCAGCAGCAGTGTCTTCCCCAGGGCGGTGCGGTTCTCGATCGCGGCGTGTGCGTCGGCGGCGCGTTCCAGCGCGAAGGTTTGCCCGATGACCGGCCGGACGAGCCCGGCGGCGGCCTGGGACATTATCTGCTCCGCCCACCGCACCAGGTTCGGCCCGAAGTCGAAGAGCTGCTCAATGCCGATCACCTCCACGCCCTGGAATCGTGCCTCTCCGGGGTCGATGAGGGTGACCTCGCCGCTGGACGCGCCATGCACGGAGAACCGGCCTCCGCGGGCCGTCACCTCGAACGCGGCCCGCCCAATCTGCCCGCCGACGCCGTCGAACACCACGTCAGGCCCCGCGCCGCCGGTCGCTTCGAGCACCCGATCGGTCCAGCCCGGGTCGGAGTAGTCGACCGCGGCGTCGGCGCCCAATTCCCGGATCAGCTCAAGCTTGCGCGCACCACGGGCAGCCCCGACGACCCGAGCGCCCGCCGCACGGGCGAGCTGCACCAGCAGGCTGCCAACCCCACCGGCCGCCGCTTCGACCAGCACCCAGTCACCATGGCCGATCTTGGCCTTCTCGACCAGCCCTTGCGCAGTGCTGCCATCGCTGTGGAGGGCGATCGCTTCTGGTAGGTCCAGCCCGTCTGGTATCGGAAACAGTTCCCCGACCTCGGCCACCGCCCGCTCGGCGAAGCCACCGGTCTCCCCGGTACCGGCGATGACCCGCCGCCCAAGCCAACCCGAATCCACCTGTGCCCCGATCGAACTCACCCGTCCGGCCACCAGACCACCCGGCACGTACGGCAACAACGGCCGGGCATGCCACTTATCAACGCCACGCCGGATCTGCGTCTCGACGAACGTCATACCCGCGACCGCCACCTCGACCACGACCTGGCCCACCCCAGCCACCGGTTCCGGAGCCTCACCCAGCACCAGCACCTCCGGACCACCGAACCGCATCACCCGAACCACCTGCACGGCACTCACTCCTATCGGTTCACCACCGTGCACCCGATCATGCAATCTCAATCAAGCTTGAGGTCAACCCGCAGCTCAGCCAGGCGGAAGACGACGGCTCACCCCGGTCTGGCTCAAATCGGCGAAGTTGCTCTTTTGGCTCAATAACGTGATCGCTGACACTTCAGGAGCCCAGGATGGGCAGCACGGTCTGGGCTGCGCAGACGCCGGCGAGTTCCAGTGCCGCGTTCAGGTGAGAGCGCGCATCTGCGTGCGATGCGGGCGTCCGTCTCTTCGGGCAACCGGACCGGCTCCATGCGCGGGCCGGTGACGGTGGCTTCGATGGGGGTGGCGTTCTGTGGTGGCGTTCTGCGGTGGCTGCGGAGGCGGGTGGGCGTTCCGGCCGACCGCGATTGCCCGGGGTCTGGTGATGTTCGCCTTCGGCCTTGTTTCGGGCGCGGGGGTACTTGGCACG
>NZ_JBFAKL010000026.1:0-136202 GCF_040655715.1 Nonomuraea cavernae
GGCAAGCTCGTCGAGCGGCCGGACGAGACGTCCCCAGAAGGGCGGCCATCCGTCGCTGCTTAAAGCTTTTGATCCACAGGTATTGACGATTGCTCGACGTCAATCGGAATCGGCTGTTCGCCGAGCATCGTCCCAGCTCGCGCTACGATGCCCAACTCGGTCAGCGGTGAGCGGTAGTACAGGCCGTAACCACCGAAGCTGCTCTCGACGGATTCCCCGCGAGGGAAGGGCCCCGAACCCCGTGCGAGGTCGCTCAACCTTCGCGCGCCTACTGGGCTCGATCCACAGTCGTTCGGGCAGCGCTGCACGGCCAGGCCGAAATCCCACTCGCAACGAAGGATAAACATCGACAGCGACTTGTAGTCCGCCGGTAGACGTCTGCGTCTGTACTCGTCCAGCAGGAAGGCGTGGAACGCAAAGTACCGCGCCCGTCGCGACAGTTCCAAGATTCCCGGCAAGAGCAGCGGCATCAGGCGATCTTGAGTCGTCGTCTGCAAGCCGAGCGGGTCGCGACCTTCACTCTCACGTAGAGACGGCACGATCCAGCGCGGCATTGGCGCCTGGTCAGCGATAGCTTCGGACGTTGCCGTCATGTCCGCACTCCGGGCACTCCTCAGGTGACTCGTTCGCAGAGAACACCGTGCTTGCTACGTATGAGCGAACTCGATCGAACGGGTTGACCACAAGACCCTGCTCGCCTTCGTCTGCCCTTCTGACACCTTATGACCAGGTATAGCCGTGGCCCTCGACGACACACAGGACTCTGTTAACGCCGCCGAGCCTCGCAGGAGACTCTGTGCAGATACAGCAATCGTACAATCCAGCACGAAGATCAGGTTCAGAATGGAATGTTCGACCGCCAGATAGCGCTGCGGCACACCCGATCACTTATTTCGCAGCCTAAGTTCGACTTCAACAAGCGCGGGACATCTGTGGGATGATCACGGAATTCGCTCAGTCGATCTAGCATGTTCAGGCAGGTCAGAGCAGCTGAACGGACCGAATAGCTCGCGCTCTCCTAAGGCGGGTGCCGCAGATTCGAAAGTTCAGGTGCGTCCCACGTGCGACGGGCGGGTGCTCGCACTGGCGCACCGGTTGCACGCAAAGCGCCTGACCGGGTCACCGCCACGGGCGGTGGACGATCTCCTTCGCGGAACGGCCGGGGTAGACGACGATCAGGTGCTCCTCGACGGGCGCGTCAGGGTCGTCCTCGTCCCACTCGAACACGCGAGCGTAGACGCGCATCCGGTAGCGGCCGGGGCTGGCGATGGCCAGGCTGGGCAGCGGCTCAATCGTCCCGCTGTCGCCGCCCTCCGGATACGGCGGCACGACCAGGCGGCCGCTGCGGCTGACGACGCCCACCTCGACCACCTGGTTCCAGCCCTTGAGCCGGAGCGGCGGGGCGGCGCCGAACGCCTTGACCGTGAGGCACATCGACTCGTTCTCGCCGTAGGTGGTGATGGCGGCGCTGCTGCCGGCGGCGTCGATGAACCCGTCGTCGATGGCCTTGAAGATGTCGCCGCCCGCGCCCTCGGTGCTGTCCCGGTCGTCGAAGACGGCGTATCCGCCCCCTTCGAAAAGCGAGTACGCGGCCGTGCCCTGCCGCCTGGCCCGTAGCTTCGGCCAGGGGTCGGCGCATCGGGCGTTCATCTCGGCCTTCCGCGCGGCCCACTCCCGCTCCTGCTCGGCCTGTTCGCGCGCCTGGTCCGCCCGCTGCTGGGCGACGACGCCGGGGCACAGGAACTCCAGGGCGTCACCGAGATCGGCCGCGTCCGCCGACCCGCCTGCCCGCCGGACCAGCGCCTGCCGCTCCTTGAGGCCGGGCATTGCGCACTGTTCCTCGCCGTACGCCAGGAGGCGCTGGTCCGGCAGGTCCTCGGGGAACATCGGCGTCCCCGTTTATGCGTCGTTCCTGGCCAGGCAGAGGAACGCCCGCCGCCGGTCCTCCGGCCGGGTGTCGGCGTAGGACCGGGTCCGCTCGCGGCAGCCCTCGTCCGTGCCTGTGAAACTGAACCGGGCGCCTTCCTCGGCGCCCACCACGACCAGCGGCAGCACGAGCGCGACGGCCAGGGACAGCCGCAGCCGGCGCCGGGCGGCGGGCGCGGGCCGAGTAGCGGGTTCGGTCACGAACCCGCCGGCGGGCCTGGCGAGCTCGTGCGCGGTGCGCGCCAACCACACCGTGCTGAACACGCCAAGAGAGTCCACCACGAGCCCCGGGCCACCGAACAGCAGCCACTCGTTCTGGAAGACGAAGCTGAGCACGGGGAAGGCCAGCGGGGCGATGAGGGCGATCCGCCCGATATTGATCGTGGCGTCGCTCCATCTCCCGTCGCGGCGCTGCCCGACGAGGATCATCACCGTGGAGCCGACGCTCGCCAGCACCAGCGGACTGATCACCTGGCGACCGGGGCCGTCGAGGAAGAACAGCAGCGGCGGGGTCAGCGCACCGATCAGGCAGAGCACGAGGGCGATCGCGCGGAACGCCGCCGAGACCCCGGAGACGACCCGCACCAGCAATATCACCGTGGCAACCCACACGACCAGGCTCACCACGTACTCCACGGTGCCGGACAACTCGTCCACGAGCTCCCACAGCACCAGATCGCCGGCGACCCCCGCATAGAGCAGACGCCGCAGCCAGACCACGCCACGCGGCAACCCCTCGGCGCGTGGCAGCGCGGGACCGCGCAGTACCTGCCACACCATCCACGCGTTGAGCCCGCAGATGCCGATGAGCAGGGGCCCCAGCCGGTCCCCCCGCTCGGACAGGGCCCACGTCATGCCCGTCGAGGCCACCGACAGCGCAACCAGGTCGCCGGATACGGCGGCGAGCACCACGGTGACGACCACGGCGGCGAGGTAGAGCGCGACGACGACAGCGGCCACACGTCCGAAGCGGTATCGGCCGGTGGCGGCCCAGATTTGGGGGATGATGCGGATGATCTTAACGGTATGTCCACTGCGCTTGTTCCGTCACGCTGGACCCGTCAGCAGCAGCTCCAGTTGCTCCTCCGCCTCGCGGAACCGGATGGGCGCGTCGCCCGCGCGCTGGAAGTGGCCAAGTGCGTAGAGCAGGAGCAGCGGCTTGTGCGGCGCGCGCCTGCCGTCCTGGCGCCACTGCCGCACCCGGCAGACCCGCTCGACCCAGTCCACGACAGCGATCATAGGTCCAGCCCCGCTCGCCGAGGTGGTCGAGGTCACCGTGTCACGGCCAGTGTCGAACCGATCCGGGGCCCGCTCAAAATTTTTCTGGGTTTGGGGCGAAATGATGAGATCGCGCCCACCCATGAAGAGAGCGTTCGCATCGCGTATCGAGTGGAGGACACCATGACGGGAACTTCCTGTGTCAGATGACACCGACAGGTTCGAAGCCGTCTATAGGGCGACCTACGACCAGATCACCGCTTACGCCGGACGTCGCTGCGACTCTCCGCAGGACGCGGCCGACGTGGTCGCCGAGACCTTCACCATCATCTGGCGCAAAATCGACCAATTACCTGCTGGCGCGGAGGCGAGGCTCTGGGTGTACGGAGTGGCGCGCAACGTGCTGGCCGACCACCGCCGCAGCGCGCTTCGACACCGGGCGCGTCACCGGGAGCTCAACGCGGAGATGGCCGACCTCTATGGCGATCCCGCTGACCACAACGTCGAGCTCGCCGCGATTGCGCAGGTGTTCAGAACGCTTTCCGACGACGACCGTGAGGTCCTCTCGCTGGTCGCGTGGGAGGGCCTGGACCGCCACGAGATCGCCACGATGCTGGGGCTTTCCCGCAATGCCGTACGCATCCGGCTACACCGGGCGCGCAAACGCTTCTCCCGCGCGCTCGTCCAAGCCGGCGTTCGATTCACGCCGGGCAACGCCGTCGTTCCTGCAGGGAGACCGCTGTGAAGGACTTCGATGAGATAAGCGAGCTGTTGAGGCCCTTGGCCCGGATCGAGGTGGATGAACCGGGCGGACGTGCCGGCGGTGCCCGCGCGCAAGCGTTGTTCGCTGCCATCATCGCTCAGGAGCGGGACACGACGACGACGGTGCCCCCGCGACGCTTGCGTGACCGGCACCGGGCTCGTCACCCACTGCTCGGACTCGCTGCCTCCGCCGCCCTCGCCCTCAGCATCGTCTTTGGACCGAGCATGCTGGGATACGGCGGCGGCACCGCGATCTCCTACGCCAACTCCGCGGTGGAGATTCGCGAGGAGAGGGACACCTATGTCGCCCGAATCAAGGACCCCTACGCGGATCAGCGAAAATTCTCCGAGGCGTTCCGGGCCCTGGGTCTCAACATCGAGCTCGAGGTGATCCCTGTCTCGCCGGCATCAGTCGGCGAGATCGTGAGCATGGGCGGGAATACGGCCGCGATGATCGAGAACGTGTCCTTTGGGGCCCGCATGGAACCGGCGGGCTGCAACGTGGCCGACAGCGGCTGCTTCTTGACCGTGACCGTCCCCGCAGCGATCAAGGGCACGCCCGGGGTGATGCATTTCCAGCTGGGACGGCCGGCCAAGCCTGGCGAGTCCTACGCGAACGACTGGCAGTCGGCCACTCGTGCCGGAGAGCAACTGTCCGGAGCCAAGGTGAGCGGCCGGGCCGTCGATGACATGCTGGCCGAAGTGAGGAGACGAGGCTTGACCGCCGAGTTCAGCCTCGTCTCCGTCCATGACGGCGCGTATGAGCTCAAGCCGCTGGCGGCGGATCAGGTCGGTGCCGACTGGATCGTCTACAAGGTCACGTCAGTGCGCGCCGGTGTGGTGCGTCTGGAGGTCACTGCCGAACGCCATCCCGGCCTCGAATACGTGCAGGACTGAGCAGGGTCGAGCGGCCCGGCAGCTGAAGATGAGCGGCCACCATCATCACGCGGCCGGGCAGGTCAGGTGAAGATGTCCTCAGGGAGGAACGCGGAGACGAGGAAGCTCGGCACGTCCACCAGCTGGCTCAGCTTGAGGTCGACGGCGACGCTGCAGATCACGTACGCCTGCTGCCGGGTCCAGCCCCGCTCGCCGAGGTGGTCGATCATGCTGAGGAGCGCGTTGCGGGCGGCCAGGGTGGCGTCCTCGGCGGCCACGGTGCCGTCGCGGCTGACCGACATGCCGGTGGTGGCGTAGAAGCTGCGCGGGGCGGCGTACTGGGGTGCCACCCAGTAGTCGGCACGGGCGAACCGCGGCTCGCGGATGCCCTTGGCGGCCGCCTCGCCGGAGTGGACGGTGAAGCGGACCCGCAGCGTGGCGTTCATCTCGATCGCGGTGCCGCAGGACTCGTTGTCGCCCTGGGCGAAGTGCGCGTCGCCGGCGGAGAACAGCGCGCCGGGTGTGTCGACCGGCAGATAGAGGCGGGTGCCGGCGCCGAGCTGCTTGATGTCGACGTTGCCGCCCTGCTCCCTGGGCGGGATCGTGCGCAGCCCGTGGGTGGCGATCGGCGGGCCGGCCGGCACGGCGCCTTCGGGCGAGGGCGGCAGCACGAACCCGCCGCGATCGAGCGCGGCCCGCTCGCGGGCGATGATCGCGGCGAGCGCCCGATTACCGGGTGACAGGCCGATCGTGCCCATGAACGGCGCCGCCGGAATACGCACGCCGGGCAGGTCGTCGGAGGTGGCCCAGCCGTCGGCCAGGGCCCAGCGCACGATGAACGGCTCAGGGAAGTCGTCGCGCAGGAAGCCGAACCCCGGCACCTGGACGGTGTAGCCATAGCCGTCCGGCACGACCTCGAGGATCTCGATCTCCAGGAGGTCACCTTGCTGGGCGCCCTCGACGTAGACGGGGCCAGTGAGCGGGTGGACGACGTCGAGGTCGGGCGCCTCCACGGTCTTGAGTGTGGCGTTGGGGCCCATCTGGCCGTCGAAGGCGTCGCGGGTCTCCATGACGACCTCGTCGCCCGGCTCGCAGCGGACGACGGGCGGGATGTCGGGGTGCCAGCGGTTGTGCCCGGTGCCGGGCTGCTCCCGCAAGGTGCGGCTCGGGTCGATGCGGATCTCGTGTACGGCCATGGCGACCCCCTCGATGCGGCGTGGTGAGCGTCACGCTCTGCCCGCCGCCCGAGCCTGTCAAGCCCCGCCGGGGGTCAGGGGGTGTTCCAGGCGGCCAGCCGTTCGGCGTCGAGGTCGAGGACGACCTCGCAGGTGTCGTCGAAGACCATGGTCGCGCGCCGCTCCGGCTCGTACGGCGGCCACTCGGGGACGTGGCCGCCGGCGGCCGGGTCGCCGCCGGTCGCGAACGCGATCCACGAGCCGTGCATGGCGTCGGCCAGCCGCCGCGGAGGCCGCTCGCCGAGCAGCATCGCCAGCATCGGCGAGGCGAGGTCGCCGAACACGAAGGGGATCTCCATCGCGTGGCCGGCGCCCAGCCGGCCGTCGAAGGCGGGCGAACGCCAGCCGAACAGGTACATGCGGGTGGCGCCGCCGGCCCGGGCGTGCGCCTCGGCCATCCGGACGGACGGGACCCGGAACGCCCGGTCGGTGCCGACGGCGACGGAGACGGAGGTCGGGCTGCCCGCCTCGTGGGTGGCCTCGTACACGGCCGTGATCCGGGCGTGGCGGGCGGGGTCGTCGGGCCACATCCGGTCGGCGTCGAACGCGGGGCCGCCTGTGCCCATGAGCTCAAAGGTGGCCAGTTCGTCGCGGTTCGTCCCGGCGATGAGGTCGACGCCGGCTCCGGCGCCCGCGGCGACGGCGTCGATCGGCGCCAGCGGCAGCAGGCCGGCGCCGGTGAGCGGGAGGAAGGGGATGGTGTGGGGGCCGACGACGTCCAGGTACTCGTCGTCGGTGCGGCCGAGCACGGCGACCTGGGCGTCGAGGATGCGCTGGTAGGGCAGTGCGGGCAGCTCCGCCGGGGTGACGCCCAGTTCGTCGAGGACCAGGCGGGCCACCGGCTCCGCCGCCTCGGGCGGGAACCCGTACAGGGGCGGGCCGCCCGCGCTCTGGGAGATCGCCCTGGTGAAGAGCCCGGCCGCCGAGGGGCAGCCGAGCAGGGACAGCACGTACGTCCCGCCGGCCGACTCGCCGAAGACGGTGACGTTGCCGGGGTCGCCGCCGAACGCCGCGATGTTGTCGCGTACCCAGCGCAGGGCCGCGATCTGGTCGGCCAGGCCGTAGTTGCCGGTCGCCTCCGAGTAGGCCGGGTCCAGCGAGCCCGCGTGCAGGAAGCCCAGGGCGCCGAGCCGGTAGTTGAGGGTGACGAGGACGACCCCGTCACGGGCGAACGCGCCGCCGTCGTAGAGCGACTCGGCGCCGGAGCCGTACATGTAGGCGCCGCCGTGGAACCACACCATCACCGGCAGCCCGGACGCGCCGGCCGGGCTCCAGACGTTGACCGACAGGCAGTCCTCGCCCGGTTCGGCCGGCCATGGCATGACGGGCATCGGCGGCTGGGGGACGATGGGCCCGTAGGCCGTGCAGTCGCGGACGCCCTGCCACGGGGCGCGCGGCCGGGGCGGCTGGAACAGGCCGGCGCCGAACGGCGGCTCGGCGTAGGGAATGCCAAGGTGGATCTCGCAGCCGTCCCGCTCGAATCCCCGGACCTTCCCGCTGGTCGTGTCGATGATCCGTGGCATGAGCCCTCCCCCTGTCAGGTGCCCGCGGTCAGGCGCTCGTCGGGCTCGGCGAGATCGCGCCGGCGTCGTACGAGGTAGCCGAAGACCAGTGTGGTGCCGAACATGAGCACCCCGTACACGGCGGCCGGCACGGCCATCGTCGAGTTGCCGAGCAGGGACGGGCTGAGCGCGATCGTGATGGCCAGCGTGCTGTTGTGGATGCCGATCTCCATGCCGGACGCGATCGCCTGCCGGCGCTCCACCCTGAACAGGCGCGGCAGCCAGTAGCCGACGGTGAGGCTGATCGCGCTGAACAGCAGCGCCACCAGCCCGACGGCGGCGATGTAGCCGCCGATCCGCTCGCGCTCCTGGACGATGGCCCCGATGATCACGACGGCGAGCACGACCGCGGACAGGATCCGGACCGGCTTGTCCATCCGGTCGGCGAACGCCACGGCGAACCGCCGGACGAGCATGCCGATCGCGACGGGAACGAGCACGATGGCGAAGACCTGCACCACCTTGTCGGCCTGCAGCCCGATGTTCTGCCCGTCTCCCGCGAAGTGGGCGAGTGACAGGTTGACCACCACGGGCAGCGTGAACGCGGCCAGCACCGAGTTGACGGCGGTGAGGGTGACGTTCAGCGCGACGTCGCCGCCGAACAGGTGGCTGTAGAGGTTGGCGGTGGTGCCGCCGGGCGAGGCGGCGAGCAGCATCATGCCGACGGCGAGCAGTGGCTCCAGCCCGAACAGCACGACGAGCCCGAAACAGGCGGCCGGCAGCAGGAGCACCTGGGCGACCAGGGCGATGACCACGGCCTTGGGCCGGGTCGCGACGTTCGCGAAGTCGCGCAGGGTGAGCGACAGCCCCAGCCCGAACATGATCAGCGCGAGCGCGGCCGGAAGCATGACAGTGGTGAGAACGGACTCCTGCACGGCGTACCACCGTTCCTCGGGATGAGCGAGCGCTGACCTTGTCTAACAGTCCGATCCATCACTGATCAAGGCATTGGCCCTATTCGTGACCTTCGCCAGATCCACCCGTCCGACGACACGCGGGTAATGCCTCTTGACCCTGTAGGGAGTGCGGGGAGTATGGAGGGATGGCACTCTGGACCCCGGATCCCACCTTCTACCCGTCGCCGAGAGACGCCGCCGCCGCGCCGGCCGAGCGGCTCGCCTATGTCGCCGCCTTCGACCGCCGCGCGCAGCGACCGGACGCGATCGCCGTCCTCGACACCGACCCCTCCTCCTCGGGCTACGGCAACGTGGTCGGCTGGACCGACCTGCCCCACACGGGTGACGAGCTCCACCACTTCGGCTGGAACGCCTGCAGCAGCGCGCTGTGCCCGTACGCCCCGCACCCCCACGTGGAGCGCCGCTACCTCGTCGTGCCCGGTCTGCGCTCGTCGCGCATCTACATCCTCGACACCAAGGACCGGATCAGCCCGGAGATCGTCAAGGTGATCGAGCCGGAGGAGCTGGCCAAGCGGGCCGGATACTCCCGCCCGCACACCGTGCACTGCGGCCCCGAGGGGCTCTACGTCTCGGCGCTCGGCGGGGCCGACGGCAGGGACGGGCCCGGCGGCATCGCGATCCTCGACCACCAGTCGTTCGAGGTGCTCGGCCGGTGGGAGGTGGACCGGGGCCCGCAGTACCTCGCCTACGACTTCTGGTGGCACATCAACCACGACGTGCTGGTCAGCTCGGAGTGGGGCACCCCGTCGATGATCGAGAACGGGGTGGTGGGCGAGCTGCTGCTCGGCCGGAAGTACGGCCACAAGCTGCACTTCTGGGACCTGCGCAAGCGCCGCCACGTCCAGGAGCTCGATCTCGGCGACCAGCACCAGATGACGCTGGAGCTGCGCCCCGCGCACGACCCGACCCGCACCTACGGCTTCGCGGGTGTGGTCGTCAGCGTCGAGGACCTGTCGGCCTCGGTGTGGACCTGGTTCCACGAGAACGGCGCGTGGCAGGCGCGCAAGGTGATCGAGATCCCCGCCGAGCCGGCCGACCCGGCCGACCTGCCCGACGTGCTCAAGCCGTTCGGCGCGGTGCCGCCGCTGGTGACGGACATCGACCTGTCGGTGGACGACCAGCGCCTCTACGTCTCCTGCTGGGGCACCGGGGAGCTCAAGCAGTACGACGTCAGCGACCCGTTCAAGCCGGTGGAGATCGGCTCGCTGCGGATCGGCGGGATCACCCGCCAGAAGTCCCATCCGTCTGCCGACGGCCCGCTGCGCGGCGGCCCCCAGATGGTCGAGGTGAGCAGGGACGGCCGGCGCGTCTACGTGAGCAACTCGCTGTACGGGGCGTGGGACGACCAGTTCTATCCCGAGGGCGTCGGCGCCTGGCTGGCCGGGATCGACGCCGACACGTTCACGTTCGACGAGCGGTTCTTCCCGCACGGCGACGACTTCCGCGGCCTGCGCCCCCACCAGGTGAGACTTCAGGGAGGCGACGCCTCCTCCGACTCCTACTGCTACCCGTGACGGTCGCGGCGGCGCTCCTGCTGGGCGCCTTCCATGGGCTGAACCCGGCCATGGGCTGGCTCTTCGCCGTCGCCCGGGGCCTGCAGGAGCGCAGCAGGGTCAGGCTGCTCGCGTCGTTGCCGGCCATCGCGGCCGGGCACCTGGGGTCGGTCGCGCTGGTCGCGGTCGTGGTCGAGGTCACGGGGTCGCTGACGACGAGCACGATGCTGTCGATCGCCGGCGGCGTGGTGCTCGTCGGGTTCGGGTTGTGGCGGCTGCTGTCGAAGCGGCACTTCCGCTGGGTGGGCATGCGACTCTCCCTGCCGCAGCTGGCCGCGTGGTCGTTCCTCATGTCGTCGGCGCACGGCGCGGGGCTGATGCTGATCCCGGTGTTCACCGACCTGCACGCCGGTCATGCCGGGCACGCCGGGCAGGCGCTCTCGGGGGGCCTCGGCGTCGCGGCGCTGCACACGCTCGCGATGTTCGCGGTCGCGGGCGGGATCGCGCTGACCGTCTACGAGGTGGCCGGGCTGACCGTGCTGCGCCGGGCGTGGTTCAACGTGGACCGGATGTGGGCGGCCGCGCTGGTGGGCGCCGGCGTGCTCACCCTGCTGAACGCCTGACCGCACCCCATCAATCACGGGACTTATTGTTGACAAAATGCGATATACAAAGTGCATAATATTGCATGCCGGTACCGCAGAGCCGAGGGCTCGTCTCCAGACCGCTGCTCCGCGAGGACGCCTACCGGGCGATCCGGGACGCGATCGTCGACGGCACCCTCGCCCCGGGTGAGCGGCTCAACGACACCGATCTCGGAGCCTGGCTGGGCATCAGCCGGACACCGGTCCGCGAGGCCCTCGGCCGGCTGGAGCAGTCGGGCCTGGTGCTGACCAAGCCAGGCCGCCACACGATCGTCAGCCCGCTCGACGTCCGGGCGGTCCGCGACGCGCAGTCGGTGACCTCGGCCATGCACGCGCTCGCCGTCCGCGAGGCGGTGCCCGGCCTCTCGGCGGCCGAGCTGGACACGATGCGCGCGGCCAACGCCCGCTTCGCCGCCGCGCTGCGCCGCGGTGACGCGGGCGAGGCGCTCGCCGCCGACGACGACTTCCACGCCGTCCCGGTCGCGGCCTGCGCCAACCAGGCCGTACGCACGGTGCTGGAGCAGTTCACCCCGGTGCTGCGGCGGATCGAGCGGCTGCACTTCTCCTCGCTGAGCGGCCGGGGCTCGGTCGCCCACCACGATCGCATCATCGCGCTGTGCGCGGCCGGCGACGCCGAGGGGGCGGCGGAGGCGTCCCGGGCCAACTGGGAGACGCTGGCCCCGCTCCTGACCTCGCTGGCCGACGGCGAGCCCGGCGAGCCCGCCTGACGACGACCCTCGCCCGCCGACCTCGACCGCCGACCCCCTGCCCCGCCCGCACTGACCCGCCCGCACTGCCTGGCCACACTGCCCTGGCCACATTGAAGGAGCCACCGCGTGTCCATCGACGACTTCGAGCGCTACCCCCTGACCTTCGGCCCCAGCCCCATCCACCCGCTGGACCGGCTCAGCGACCACCTCGGCGGCGTCCGGATCTGGGCCAAGCGCGAAGACTGCAACAGCGGCCTCGCCTACGGTGGCAACAAGACGCGCAAGCTCGAGTACCTGATCCCCGACGCTCTCCGGCAGGGCGCCGACACGCTGGTCAGCATCGGCGGCGTCCAGTCCAACCACACGCGGCAGGTGGCCGCCGTGGCGGCGAAGCTCGGGCTGAAGGCCGTGCTCGTGCAGGAGGCCTGGGTCGACTGGCCCGACGCGGTCAACGACAAGGTGGGCAACATCCTGCTGTCCCGCGTCATGGGCGCCGACGTCCGGCTCGCCGACGCCGGCTTCGGCATCGGGTTCAAGGACAGCTGGACCGAGGCCATCGACGGCGTCCGGGCCGCCGGCGGCACCCCCTACGCCATCCCCGCCGGCGCCTCCGACCATCCCCTCGGCGGCCTCGGCTTCGCCGGCTGGGCGTACGAGGTCCAGGAGCAGGAGCGCCGGCTCGGCGTGTTCTTCGACACCGTGGTGGTGTGCAGCGTCACCGGCAGCACCCAGGCCGGCATGATCGCCGGGTTCGCCGGCCAGGAGCGTCCGCGCAGAGTGCTGGGCATCGACGCCTCGGCCAAGCCGGCCGAGACCCGGGCCCAGGTGGAGAAGATCGCCCGCAACACCGCGGAGCTCATCGGCCTCGGCCGCGACCTGCGCGACGACGAGATCACGCTCCTGGAGGGCTGGGCGGGAGACCGCTACGGCGTCCCCGTCGCGTCCACCGTCGACGCCATCCGGCTCACCGGCAGCCTGGAGGGTGTGATCCTCGACCCCGTCTACGAGGGCAAGTCCATGGCCGGGCTGATCGACCTCGTCCGCGACGGCGCCATCCCGAAGGGCTCCAACGTCCTGTACGCCCACCTCGGCGGGCAGCCCGCCCTCAACGCCTACAGCGGCGTCTTCCGCTGACCGGCGGTTCCCCGTCACCCGGGAACCACCGTCGAGGTGGCCGGCGGTTCCCCGTCACCCGGGCGATCCGCCGTCGAGGTGGCCGCGGACCGCGAGCTCGATGGTCACCACGGTCGCCACGGCCTCGGCGGCCAGCAGGGCCACCAGCACCACGAGCTGGACGATCCCGGCCTCGATCGGGCTCGCCCCGCCGAGCAGCATGCCGACGAACGCGCCCGGCAGGGTGACCAGCCCGACGGTCCTGGTCTGGTCGAGCGCGGGCACCAGGGCCTGCGCCGCGGCCGGGCGGCAGATCTCCAGCGCCGCGTCCCTCGGCCGGAACCCGAGCGCCAGCGCCGCCTCCACCTCTCCCCTGCGCTGGACCAGCTCGTCCACCGCGCGCCGCCCGGCCAGCGTCGTGGCCGTCAGGCATCCGCCCAGCAGGATCCCGGCGACCGGGATGATCACTATCCCCTGGGTGGAGATCACCCCGCAGGCCAGCAGCAGCGCCAGGACGGGCCCGGTGCCGATCGCGATCGGCACCCCGGCCCACCACCAGCCCCGGTTCCGGGCGATGCGACGGCCCGCGGTGAAGGTCGCGACGCCGTACATGAGCAGGACGAACCCCGCCACCGCCGGCGGCAGCGCCACGACCGTGGCGATCACCGCCGACACCGCGCCCAGCTGCAGGGCCGCCCGCAGGCAGGCGGTGACCACGGCCCGGCCGTGCCCCAGCCCGCCCAGCCGGGCCACCAGCGCGCCCAGGACGACGAGCGCGAGCAGCGCCACCGGCAGCAGCGGCGTGACCGAGATCAGCGATGAGGAGCGCACGATCAGCAGTCTGCCGCCACCGGCTCCCGGGATGAGCCGGGGGCCAGGTCAGCGCAGCACCCTGGGGCCCGAGCCGGTGGATCCGCGCACGATGAGCTCGGGCTGGAAGACCAGCTCGGAGTGCCGGGCCGGAGCACCGGCGACGGCTTCCAGCAGCGTGTCGACCGCGGCGGCGGCCATGGCCTGCACCGGTTGCCTGACCGTCGTGAGCGGCGGGTCGGTGTGGGCGATCAGCGGCGAGTCGTCGTAGCCGACGACCGACACGTCTCCCGGAACCGACAGCCCCCGCTCGCGGCACGCCCTGATGGCCCCGAGCGCCATCAGGTCGCTGGCGCAGACGACGCCCGTGCAGCCGCGATCCAGCAGCGGGCCGACGGCGGCCTGACCGCCTTCCACCGAGAAGAGCGAGTGCGAGATCAGCTCGTCCGCGCCCCCGGCGCCGAGCACCCGCGCCATCGCGGCCCGGAACCCCTCGATCTTCCTGATCACCGGGACGAACCGGCCCGGACCGACGACCAGGCCGATGAGCTCGTGCCCGAGGTCGGCCAGGTGCTGGACGGCCAGGCCCGCGGCGGCGCGGTCGTCGGGCGAGATGAACGGCGCCCGGACCTCCGCCGCGTACCCGTTGAGCAGCACGATGGGCACGCCCAGCCGGATCAGCTCCGTGTAGCGGCCGGCGCGCGCGGTGGTGTCGGCGTGCAGCCCGGAGACGAAGATGATGCCGCTGACGCCGCGCTCGACGAGCAGTTCGGTGAACTCGTCCTCGATCGCGCCGCCCGGCAGCTGGGTGCACAGCAGCGGCGTGTAGCCGTGCTGGACCAGCGCCTTCTCGATGGCCTGGGCGAACGCCGGGAAGATCGGGTTGTCCAGCTCCGGGGTCACCAGGCCGACCAGCCCGTTGCTGCGCTGCCGCAGCCGCTTCGGGCGTTCGTAACCCATGACGTCCATGGCGGCCAGCACCGCCTGCCGGGTGGCGGAGGACGGTCCCGGCTTGCCGTTCAGGACCCGGCTGACCGTCGCCTCGCTCACCCCGGCGTGGGCGGCGATGTCGGTCAGCCGGGTCGTCCCGTTGCCGGCCGCGCTCACCTCAGCGCCACCACACCGTGGAGTCGGGCTCCAGCAGGACGCGGGCGCCCAGCGGAGAGGGCTCCGCGCTGGCCAGCACGACCTCACCCGGCGCGGGCACCTCGACCGGCCGGCCGGTCATGTTGACCGTGCAGGTGAGGTCTCCCCTGGTGAACGCGAGCGTGCCGTCCGGCGCGTCGAGCCAGGTCAGTGAGCCGAGGTCGCCGAGCTCCCGCCTGATCCGCAGCGCCTTCCGGTACAGCCGCAGCGTCGAGCCCGGTGTGCGCAGCTGCGAGCCGACGCTGAGCGGCCCCCACGAGCCGGGGATCGGCAGCCAGCTTTCCTCCCAGGGGAACCCGAAGCCGAAGCCGGGCGCGAGGTCCGCCCAGGGGATCGGCACCCGGCAGCCGTCGCGCCCGCTGTCGGGGGCCCGCAGCCGCTGCGGGTCGCGCAAAAGCTCCTCCGGCAGGCCGGACACCTCGGGCAGGCCGAGCTCCTCGCCCTGGTAGAGGTAGACCGAACCGGGCAGGGCCAGCATCAGCAGCGCCGCCGCGCGGGCCCGGCGCAGGCCGGTCTCGCCGCCGCCGTAGCGCGTGACGTGCCGTTTGACGTCGTGGTTGGACAGCACCCAGGTGGCCGGCGCGCCGACCAGCGCGGTCGTGGCCAGCGACTCGTCGATCGCGTCGCGGAAACGGCCCGCGTCCCAGGGCGTGTTGAGGAAGTGGAAGTTGAACGCCTGGTGCAGCTCGTCCGGGCGGACGTATCTGGCCAGCCGTTCCGGAGTCGGGGCCCAGGCCTCCGCCACGCCGATCCGTTCGCCCTCGTAGGAGTCGAGGATCGCCCGCCAGGAGCGGTGGATCTCGTGGACCCCGTCCTGGTCGAAGAAGGGCAGGACGTCGCCGCCGATCAGCTGGACGTGGCCGGGCCTGCCGACGTCGGGCAGCCCCTCGGCCTTGACCATGCCGTGCGCGACGTCCACGCGGAAGCCGTCGACGCCGAGGTCCAGCCAGAACCGCAGGACGCCGGCGAAGTCGGCGTGCACCTCCGGGTGCTCCCAGTTGAGGTCCGGCTGCTCGGGCGCGAACAGGTGGAGGTACCACTGCCCGTCGGGCAGCCTGGTCCACGCCGGGCCGCCGAAGACCGACTCCCAGTCGTTGGGCGGCAGCTCTCCCCGGCCCTCGCGGAAGACGTAACGCTCCCGCTCGGGACTGCCCGGACCGGCCGCCACCGCCTGCCGGAACCAGGCGTGCCGGTCGGAGGTGTGGTTGGGCACGACGTCCATGATCACCCGCAGGCCCAGCCGGTGGGCGTCGTCGATCACGGCCTTGGCGTCGGCCAGCGTGCCGAAGATCGGGTCCACGTCGCGGTGGTCGGCCACGTCGTAGCCGAAGTCGGCCATCGGAGAGGGGTAGAAGGGCGTCACCCAGATCGCGTCGACGCCCAGGTCGGCCAGGTATCTCAGCCGGCCGCGCAGGCCGAGCAGGTCGCCGACGCCGTCGCCGTTGCCGTCGGCGAAGCTCCGCAGGTAGACCTCGTAGATCACCGCGTCCCGCCACCACCCGGTGACGCCGGAGGCGTCCCGCTCCACGTGTGCGAGCTCGGTCATGTCGCTCCCCCGATCGAATGAAATCTCATGATTTGGTGGCGCCCGCCGTGAGCCCGGTGATCAGATGGCGTTGCACCAGCAGGAACACCGCTCCGGCGGGGATCGCGATCAGCACCGCGGAGGCGGTCATCAGGCCCCAGTCGGACCAGTGCTGCCCGACGAACTGCTGCAGCCCGACGCCGAGGGTGCGTTTGTTCTCCTGCGACATGAAGATCGTGGCGTAGCCGACCTCGCCCCAGGCGGTCATGAAGCAGTAGAACGCGGTCACCGCGATGCCCGGCCTGGCCAGCGGCAGGATGACCCGCCAGAACGCGCCGAACGGCGTGAGCCCGTCGACCATCGCCGCCTGGTCCAGCTCGCGCGGAACGGTGTCGAAGTAGCTCTTCATCATCCACGCGCAGAACGGCACCGCGATGGTCATGTAGGCGATGACCAGTCCCGGGATCTGGTTGAGCAGGCCGAGCGCGGCCATCAGGTTGTAGAGCGGCACGATCAGCACGGCGACCGGGAACATCTGGGTCACCAGCAGCAGCCACATGACGCTCCGGAGCCCCGGGAAGCGGAAACGGCTGACCGCGTAGCCCGTGGTGGCCGCGAGGAAGACGCCGAGCACGGTGGTCAGGGCCGCGACGAGCGCCGAGTTGAGCAGCCACAGCGGGAACTCCGTCTCGCCCAGCACCCGGGCGTAGTTGCCCAGCGAGGTGTCGCTGAAGATCTGCAGCTCGGTCGACAGCCATCCGTCGCGCGGCTTGAGCGAGGTCAGAACCAGCCAGACCACGGGGAACAGCGCGACGCCGACCGCGAGGATCAGGGTGCCGTGCAGCGCGATCGAGGCCAGCGGGCCGCGGTCCTCGCGGCTCCTGCGCTTGGCCGTCACAGTCGTCACCAGACCTCTCCTTGCCTGCGCAGCGTGCGCCGGTACGCCAGCGCCAGGACGACCAGCAGCCCCAGGATGATCACGCCCCAGGCCGCCGAGCCCGAGTAGTCGCGCACTCCGGTGAAGGCCTCGCGGAAGGCGTAGGTGACCAGGATCTCGGTCTCGCTGCCGGGCCCGCCCCTGGTGACCAGGAAGATGATGGGGAACATGTTGAACGTCCAGATCGTGCCGAGCAGGATCACCGTGCTCGACACCTGCCGCAGCCCGGGCAGGGTGATCTGGGCGAACCGCTGCCACGGGGTGGCGCCGTCGACCTCGGCCGCCTCGTACAACTCCTTGGGGATCGACTGCAGCCCGCCGAGCACGGCGATCATCATGAACGGCACGCCGATCCACACGTTGACCGCGATCACCGCGAGCTTGGCCGTGGTCGGGTCGTCGAGCCAGCCGACCCCGGCCAGGCCCACCGCCCTGAGCATGCCGTTGATCACGCCGTAGTCGCTGTTGTAGAGGTAGCGCCAGATGAACGCGGCGACGAAGGCCGGCACCGCCCACGGCAGGATCAGCAGCACCCGGTAGAGCGAGCGGAAGCGGAGTTTGCGGTTGAGCATCATGGCCAGGCCGAGCCCGATGCCGTAGTGGCAGCCGACGCAGACGACGGTCCACACCACGGTCCAGAGGAGCTTGTCCCAGAACACGTCGCTGGTGAGGATCTCGACGTAGTTGTCGAACCCGACGAACTCGTAGCTGGAGGGGATGACGTTGACGCCGATGGTGCGGCCGATGTTGGCCTCGGTGGCGTCGGTGAGCGACAGGTAGACGCCGCGGACCAGCGGCCAGCCGATGAGCACCGCCATGACCACGAGCACCGGCGTGACCATCGCCCAGGCGTACCAGTGCCTGTGCAGCGATCCGCGCAGCCGGCCCCGCTCGCCCCGGTGGCGCCGGCCGCGGGCGTCGCCGCCCGCGGCCGGGTCGCTGGCCGTGCCCGCCGCACGTCCAGTGGAGAGCGCCATGGGGTCAGCTCCAGCCCTTCATGATCCCGTGGTACTGCTCGTCGACCTTCTTCAGCAGCTCGGCGGGCTCGCTCTGGCCGCTGACCAGGGCCTGGTAGCCCTCCAGCAGCGGCTGGAACAGCTGGCCGCCCTCGGGGATCCAGGGGCGGGGCACGGCGGTGTCCATGATCGGCTTGAAGACGGAGACGTCGGCGTTGCCCTGCACCTCGGGCGTGCTGTAGGCCGAGGTACGGGTGGGCAGCAGCCCCAGCTCCTTGGCGATCTTCCCCTGGGCCTCGACCGTGGACATGAACCGGACGAACTCGTATGAGGCGTCAAGGTTCTTGGAGCCCGCGTAGATGGCCAGGTTCCAGCCACCGGTGGGCGCCCCCGCCTTGACCGAACCGGCCGGCACCGGGGCGATGCCCAGGTTGGACTTGTCGGCGAACTCCTTACCCTGGTGGATCTCTGACAGGGCCCACGGGCCGTTGTAGATCATCGCGGCCTTGCCGTCCTTGAGGGCGGTCATGGCGTTGGCGTAGCTGTCGGTGGTGGCGGGCTTCGGCGCCGCGCCCGAGCTGATCAGGTCGGCGACGGTCTCGACGGCCTTCACGTTGGCGGGCGAGTCGACCACGATCTTCTTGCCGGCGACGTCCAGCAGGTCGCCGCCCTCGCCGTAGATGAACGGCAGCAGGAAGTAGGAGTCGACGTTCAGCGCGAGGCCGTTGACGCCGGTCTTGGCCTTGACGTCCAGCGCGACCTGCTTGAGCTCCGCGACGGTCTTCGGCGCCTCCTCGTGGCCGGCCTCCTTCAGCAGCCGCTTGTTGTAGATCAACGCGAGGGTGTCGGTGACCTGCGGCACCGCGTAGGTCTTGTCCTGGAATTTCGTGCTGGACAGCGGGCCGGGCAGGAAGTCGTCCTGCTGGTCGAGGGCGCGCGTCCCGTCCAGCGGCTGCAGGTAGCCGAGCGAGGCGAACTGCGAGGTCCAGGCGACCTCGGAGCGGATCACGTCAGGCGCGCCGGTGCCGGCCTGGGCGGCCGTCTGGAACTGGTTCTGCGCCTGGTCCGACGGCACGTTGACGTACTTCACCTTGATCTTCGGATACGCCGCCTCGAACTGCTTGATCAGCGCCTGGAAGGTCGGGCCCTCGCTGTCGGGGCGGGTGGTGTCCCACCAGGTGATCTCGCCGCTGATCTGCGACGGGTCGGCGGCGGACTGGGCGGGGGCGGGGGCCGCGGTCTCACTGCCGCCGCCGCAGGCGGAGACCGCCAGGGCGAGGGCCGCAACGACTGCCGCGGCCGGGAGGGCTCGCCGCATCTCTTCTCCTCATGAACTCAAGGGGGTCCGGCACACGACGGAAGATCCGGCCGGCCGGGGTGGAGTACGCCGGGACGTTACGCCCACCTGACCATGATTGGAAGATCTTACTGAAAATTTCTGAAATTCAATCGGCAGTTTTCAGAGAGGCATTGCAATGGCCTGATCCGTTAAGTACCTTCCGGGCAGTACTCCCAGCAACGCCCGACTCGTGGAGGCCACGGTGCTCTGGGCCCGGGGACCGTCAACACCCGAGCCCGCCCCTGGGGCGGCCACAACAGTCCCACCCACAGGAAAGGGAGCCATGAAACCGTACAGAACCGGGATCAGCGCCCTGATGACGCTGGCCATCGCGGCGGCGACCCTCGCCGGCGCCTCCACGGCCACGACGCGCTCCGCGCTCGCGGCCCCTCCGGGCGAGCGCTCGGTGATCGCCCACCTGTTCCAGTGGCGCTGGTCCGACATCGCCGCCGAGTGCGCGAACGTCCTCGGACCCAAGGGGTACGGCGGGGTGCAGGTCTCGCCACCGGCCGAGCACGTCGTGCTGCCGAACGCCGGCTCCGGCGGCTACCCCTGGTGGCAGGACTACCAGCCGATCAGCTACCGGCTCGACAAGACCAGGCGCGGCACGCTGGCCGAGTTCAGGGCCATGACGCAGACCTGCGAGAACGCCGGCGTCAAGATCTACGCCGACGTCATCGTCAACCACTTGACCGGCCAGGACGGCGGCGGCACCGGCAGCGCCGGCACCACGATCAGCACCAAGTACCGCAGCCCCGACCTGCACGGCGACGGCCAGTACGGCTACGGCGACGGCGACTTCGGCGCCTGCCGGCGTGACATCGCCAACTGGGGCGACGCCGGCGAGATCCGCGACTGCGAGCTGCTCAACCTCGCCGACCTGAGGACCGACACCGGCTACGTCCGGGACCGGATCGCGGAATACCTGTTCCAGCTGGTCAGGAACGGCGTCGATGGGTTCCGCGTCGACGCGGCCAAGCACGTCCGGCCCGCCGACCTGGCCGCCGTCAAGAGCAAGGTGACCGCCAAGACCGCCGCCGCCGGGCTGGCCGCGCCGTACTACTACCAGGAGGTCTGGTACGAGGGCGCCGGCGAGCCGATCACTCCCGCCGAGTACTTCGCCATCGGCGACACCAACGAGTTCCGCGCCGGCACCGAGCTCGCCAAGAAGTTCAAGAACACCGGCGGCACCGTCTCCGACCTGGTCAACCACGACTACGGCAGCGGCTGGGGGCTGATCCCCGGCGACCGGGCCGTGCCGTTCGTCGACAACCACGACACCCAGCGCGACGAGCTCACCAGGCACCACGTGCTGACGTACAAGAACGGCGCCCTGTACAAGCTGGCCAACGTCTTCCAGCTCGGCTGGCCGTACGGCACGCCGGTCGTCATGTCCAGCTTCGCCTTCACCGACCGCGACACCAGCCCGCCCCGCCAGTCCAACGGCGACACCAGACCGGTGACCTCCTGCGGCGGCGAGTGGGTCTGCGAGCACCGCTATCGCGAGACCGCCAACATGGTCGGTTTCCGCAACACGGTCGGGTCGGCCCCGGTCGGCGACAAGTGGATCAACGGCAACCAGGCCGCCTGGGGCCGCGGCGACAAGGGGTACGTCGTGATCAACCGCACCGACGGGACGCTGTCGCGGGAGTTCGACTCCAGCCTGCCGGCCGGCGTCTACTGCGACGTGATCGACGGCGACTTCGACGCGAACGCCGGCACCTGCTCCGGCCGGACCGTCAGCGTGAACGCCGACGGCAGGTTCACCGCGCCGGTCGCCGGCATGGACGCCCTGGCCATCCACGCCGGCGCCCGCCTCGGCGACGCGGGCCCGACGCCCACGCCCACTGTCGCTCCGGGAGCCACGACGGTGCGGGTGCACTACGACACCGGCTACGGCAACCGCATCACGATCAGGGGCGACACCGCTCCGCTGAGCTGGAGCAGCGGCCTGGCCTGCGTCAACAAGGCCGCCGCCCTGTGGGAGTGCCCGATCCAGGGCATCCCCGCCGGCCGGACGTTCGCGTTCAAGCCACTGATCAACGACTCGCGGTGGTCCACCGGACCCGACCACAACGGCACCGCCGGCCAGACGATCGACGTCACCCCCACCTTCTGACCGTTCGGGGGCCGCCGTCCCGGCGTCATCACGACCCGATCTTCACCTGCCGCGAAGCTGGTCCATACCGAACGCGGGGTAGGCAGCCGCCATGCGCGGGACGAGCGGCGACCGGCGCGGTTCCGGCCGCCGCTCGTCTCCCGCCCGAACGGCATGGAGAGAAAGGTCGGAGCCGGTGTCTTCCACCGCGAAATCGAACGGCTCGCCGGAGGCACCCGGAACGGTGACCATCGCGAGCGCCTTCCCGGCCGAGGAGACCGTGGCGCGGCTCAAGCGGGCGATCGACGAGGCGGAGCTGCACCTGTTCGCCGTCGTCGACCACAGCGGGGGCGCCCACCGGGCCGGCCTGGCCATGAACGACACGAAACTGCTGCTCTTCGGAAACCCCCGGGCGGGCACGCCGGCCATGGTCGCCCACCCGCTGTTCGGCCTGGAACTGCCGTCGAAGGCGCTCGTCTGGGCCGACGACGAGGAGCGCGTCTGGGTGAGCCGCCACGACCCCGCCGACTGGCAACGACGCTACGGCTTCTCCGACGAGCTGATCACCCCGCTGGCCGGCATCGGACATCTCATCGAGACCGCTCTCACCGACTGACCCGCCGGACGACCTGGCCGCGCTCGGCGGCGATCCCGGCCGCTGACCAGCGGCTGAGAAACTGATTCATGTAGATATCTTTCACAAGCGTTCGCATATTGGTTAAATACCTTCACCTTCGCTTACCCTCACCCCCCCTCGGAGGGAACAGCTCGTGAAGATCATCGTTAGTTGGTTAGCCGCCGTCGTGGCGGCCTCTCTGGTTCTGGTCGGCCCAGCGGACCCCGCGGCGGCCGCGAGCACCACGGTCGACAACGCCACCGCCGAACGGTTCATCGCCAGCAGCGACTGGGGCACATCGGCCTGGTCCGCGCAGCGGCACGACGCGGACTACCGGTTCGCGACACCGAACCTGGTCACGAGCGACGCCGCCTGGTTCAAGGCGGCGATCGCAGAGGCCGGGGCCCACCTGGTCGAGGTCTGGTATCCGGCGGACGCCGGCTACAACAGCGCCACCCCGTTCATGGTGGCGACCACCGGCGGCACCCGCAGTGTGGTCGTCGACCAGCGGGCCAACGGTGGCCGCTGGGTCAGTCTCGGCACGTTCACCCTGGCCGCCGGCGACTACAACGTGGTCGGCGTCAGCCGCTGGACCAGCCAGCCCGGCTACGTCGTCGCCGACGCGGTCAGGATCACCTCCTCGACCGGAGCGGTCTCGTTCTCGCTGCCCCTTCCGCGGAGCGCGCTGCCACGCAGCGAGTACGACGACCCGCACCACGACTATCCCGCGATCGACCTCCCGGTCGGCACCGGCACCCCGGCGTACGCGGTGCGCGCCGGCACGGTGACGGTCATCGACGACAGCTCGTGCGGGCGCGGCATCAACCTGACCGGAACCGACGGGGCCATCTACACGTACTGCCACTTCTCGTCGTGGTCGGTCTCCAACGGCGCGTCGGTCGGCGTCGGGCAGCAGATCGGGCTGACCGGTAACACCGGCAACTCGACCGGTCCGCATCTGCACTTCGGCATCCGCACCGCCAGCACCCGGCGGTGCCCGCAGAACTTCCTGCTGGCCGTGTACGACGGCACCACGCCGCCGGCGGCGAGCAGCCTGCCCACCACGGGCTGCTTCTACGCCAGCCGTTCGACGGAGCCGGTCATACCGCTCGGCTGACCGTGTCAACGGCGGGCCCGCCGGCACCTGGCCGGCGGGCCCGGACGAGCTCCACCAGAGCTTGTCGCGTCACGTGGGTTCCGGCTCAGGCGACCTTGGACGAGCTCGCCGACCAGGTGTTGCAGGCACCCGGCTTGCCGGCCTTGTAACCCTTATCCAGCCAGTAGAGGCGGTTGCCGGTCTTGCCGTGGAATTTGTTCTTCCAGAAGTCGGGCACCTTGACGACCGGCTTCCAGTCCTTGACCTGACGCCCCACACTCTTGGCGGACACCGCCAGGAAGCAGTCGATCTGCAGGTAGTAGCGGCGGTTCTGCTCGTTCATGACGGGCTCGGACGCGCCGTTCTCCAACCCCCACCAGGCCTCACCGATGCCGGTCTGCCCGGTCACCACCCCGCCCCACGTCCTGGCGATGGACGTGAACACGGTGAGGTCGCTCTTGGCCTTGATCCAGTCATCGGCCAGCCGGACGCGGATCTCCGTGGTGCAGATCTCGGAGAAGGAGCCGCGGACGTCCAGGCCGGTGGAGCAGGATTGCTTGTCGTCGGCGTCCTTGAACACCACCTTCACCGGGACGAAGTCCTTGATGGCCGGCTTCCACGCCGTGTTGAGACAGCCGACGAGTTTGGTGACGTATTTCTTGGTGGACGCCCTGCTCGTGCCCTTGTTCAGCTTGCAGGCGACCTTGGGCAGTTTGGCCGCCTTGTAGAGCGCGTTGTGGGTCAGCTCGGGGGCGCCCTTCACCGGCTCGGCGAGCGCCGGAGCGGAAAGAAGAGCCAGGCCCATGGCCGTCCCGACGGATAAGCGAATGATCATAAGGTCGCATCTTAGGGGTGTGATTAGCCTTCGGGTCCGATCGCCGGGGAGGAGGTCGTCCGGTCCGGAGACCCACCGCCGCCCCCTCCAGATCCGCGGTCCGGAACGGCTGTCAGTCGAACCATCTCCTGACCTTCGGCAGCGCTCGGGCGGCCCACGCGCCCGCCGCGCTGCCCGCCGCGGCACCGAGATAGCCGCCGACCCCGGCGCACGCCGGGCCGCACAGCGCGCCGCCCAAGGCCCCACCGGCCAGCGCGCCGCCGACCGTGACGGCACCGCGGACGACGGCTCGCGTGGTCTTCATGCCGCCGGACAGGTCCGTACGGCCCTTGTCCTCCGCCCTTTGCGCGTTGTAGTTGTCCCAGCCCGCCAGCGCGGCCCCGATGTAGTTGGCGCCCTTGGCGAGCCGTACGAGACGCAGGCTCTTGGTCTGGGCCCCGGTCATCGACTTGAGCATGGCGCTTCGGTAGTAGTCGGACCAGTAGCGGTAGTTTCCGCCGTTCTTGATGGCCAGCAGCTCGGCGGCGAACTTGGCTCTCCTCAGCTCCGCCAGTTCGTCGCCGTGGTTGAGCAGCGGGACGGTGCGCGCGCCGCCCAGCATCGTGCTGAGGAAGGTGTTGCCGAGGCTCCCCCAGCCTTGGTTGGTGAATGCCTGCGGATTGAGGTTGCTGATGAAAATCCCCAGGTAACCGTCCGGGGTCTCGTAGGGCTGCACCGGGCGGATCAAAGGCACCATCCTGGCCCGCGGGGCGGGACGGTAGCCGCCTCGGCTGCCGCCGCCGCCGGAGGAGCAGGAGTAGAGGATGCCGCAGCCGATCGAGCCGAGGCTGTTGCGGACCTTCTTGGGGATCTTCGGCCTGGGCGGGTTGAGGATCTGGCACAGCAACGGGAGCGCCCTGCACAGCGAGGAGCCTCCGCCGCCGCCGCAGTTCTTGCCGGAGTAGTAGCAGCCGGTGTTGCCGCGCAGGGGGCCGTCGAGCCCCGAGGGGTCGCTCTGCGTGACCGGGGTGTTGTTGGCGTAGACGTAGCCGTTCCAGCTCTGCGGATGGTCGAAGTTGAAGACCGGGTCGACGGAGACGAACCGGCCGGTGTCCGGGTCGTAGAGGCGCGCGCCCAGGTGGGTGAGCCCGGTCGGGTCCTTGGTGCCACCGACGAAGCCCCGCTCGCCGGGCCAGGACGCGTCGGGACCGCGCCGGCCGCCGAACGGGGTGAATCGGCGCGTGGTCGTCCGCTGGGTGGCGGCGTCCACGGCGATCTGGGCCGTGTCCTGGTGGTCGACCGTCAGGAAGGTGACTCCGGTCGTGGTCCGCATGGCGACGGTCTCGTCCCCATGGCTGTAATAGCGGGTGCCGACGGGCGTGGTGGCGCCGGTGTTCAGGCGCAACTCGGTGTTGGCCAGGTAGAGGGTGGTGCCGGTCGCGTCCTTGCGCAGCAGCCGGTTGCCTTCGGCGTCGTGGACGAAGGCGGTGCTCTTGCCGCTCTCGGTGGCCTGGACCAGCTGGCCGGCGGCGTCCCAGTCGAGGGTCTGGACGGCGCCGCCGACGGTGCGGGTGGTGGTGTTGCCGGTGGCGTCATAGGTGTAGGCGTCGGTGCGGGCGCCGTCGCCGCCGGTCTGGGTGATCTGGTTGAGCCGGTGGCTCTGGCCGGCCGGGGCGTAGGCGTAGGCGCGGACGGTGTCGGCTGTGCCGCCGACTCCGTGCCGGGTCTCCGACGTGCGGTTACTGGCCTTGTCGTAGGTGAAGGACTGCCAGTAGGGCGCCGGGCCGCCGAGCACGGCGGCGGTGGGGGCGGTCTCACAGGAGGCGTCGCCCTCGGCCCATGCCTCGGTGAGGCGCTGCAGGTGGTCGTAGGCGAAGCACTGGTTGTCGGTGCCGCTGTTGGACGCGTCGGACAGGGCGGTGACGAGGCCCGCGTCGTTGTAGCGGTAGGTGGCGTCGCGATCGGTGCCGCGCTGGTTCTCGCGCAGGGTACGGGCGGTGGTCAGCCGCTGGGTGCCCCACTCGTAGGTGAAGGTCTGCCAGACGCGCTTACCGGTGGCGCCCAGCTCGTACAGCAGCGGCTTCCCGGCCGGGGTGTAGTCGGTGGCGGCCACGTACGTGCCCAGGTTGCTGGTCAGGCGGGTGGGGCGCAGGTGGTCGTCGTAGGTGGTCACCAGCGCCTCGGCGGGCAGGCCACCGGCCGCAGGCAGGCCGCGGCCGGTGACGGTCTCGTCCAGGCCGTAGGAGGTGGTGAAGACGTAGGTCCCGGCCAGGGCGCCTTCGGCGGCGGGCACGATGACCGCGGTGGTGTCGGCGCGGCCCAGCTGGTCGTAGTGGCGGATCTGGCTGGTGTAGTCGCCGCCGGAGGTGTGCCGGGTGGAGGTGGCGACCTTGCCCTTGCCGACGGGCGCGGTGTCGTAGGTGTAGGAGGTCAGCCGGGGGCCGTTCGCCGAGTCTTCGCGGGTGCCGGTCCTGCGGCCCAGCGCGTCGTAGCCGGTGAAGACCTTCTTGCCGCGGGCATCGGTGACGGAGGTCTCCCGGTCCAGGTCGTCATAGGTGAAGGTGGTCGTGCCCTTGTCCGGGTCCACTGTCTTGATCTTCCGGCCACGCTGGTCGTAGGTGGTGGTCCAGACGGCGCCGGCCGGTCCGGTCACGGTCGCCTGCTCTCCGGCGGGTGTGTAGGTGTAGCGGGTGGCGTCGTAGTCGCCCGTGGGCGTGGAGCCGTGGTGCTGGCGGCGTTCGATCACCTGGCCGCGGGCGTCGGTGATCTCGGTGGTGGGGATGCCGCCCGCGGGCGGGGTGACGGAGACGCGGTTGCCGCCGCCGTAGCCGGTGGTGGTGCGCCACTTCTCCTGCGCGGGCTGCGAACCGTTGCCCACCATCAGGATCTCGGCGGTCTTGCGGCCCAGCCCGTCGTACTGGGTGCGGGTCTGCGCCTCGACGTTGCCGGGTGTCAGCACCCCGAACAGCTCGGGCTGCGGTGACCCGGCGGCCGAGTAGGGGGCGTAGCTCTTGATCACCTGTCCGCGGTCGTCGTAGTAGGTGTCGGTGATCAGCCGGCCCTCCGGTCCTGGCACCTGGGTCTGCCGCGAGCGCAGCCAGCCGTCCAGCAGCTCGATCTCCGACACGCGTTGGCCGCCGGTCGCGGTCAGCTCGGTCGTGGTGATGGCGACGATCTTCTGGTCCTCCACCCGGTAGGTGAAGGCGAAGTTGGGCTGTTGTCCCGTGGCCTTGGAGCGGTTGGGCTGCCAGACCTTGCTGAGCCGCCCGAGCCCGTCGTAGGCCAGGTCGGTGCGGAGCCGGTTGGCCTCGTCGATCTTGGCGGTCGGCTCGCCCCACGCCGGGTCGAGTTCCTCGGTGGTGGTCAGGGGGGTGGACTCCAGGCCGGGTACCGTCGGCGGCGTCTTGGCGACCTTGGTCGTCAGCCCGCGGGTGTCGGTGTAGACCGTGGTGGTGGACTGTCCGAGGGCGTCGGTGACGACGGTGGGGCGGCCGTAGGGATCGTAGGCGGTCCGCTTGTCGGTGACGTAGGTGGCGGTGGCGCCGTCGTGGGCGGCCAGCGCGTCGGTCCTGGTCACGTTGCCCCTGCTCGGGGCGGCGCCGTAGGCGCCGTTGTCGTAGTAGGTGCGCACGTCGGAGATGACCTGACGGGACCGGTCGGGGGTGGCGGCGCAGGCCACCGCGACCGTCTCCACGCGGATGGGGAAGGTCACCATGTGCGCGGCGGTGTTGTCACCGTAGCTGGTCCGGGTGCACTTGTCGTCGGCGGCGGTGGTGACGTCGCCCAGGTCGTTGACGGTGGTGCCGCGGCCGACACCGGGGCCCGACTGGGCGTAGTCGGCGTCGGTCCTGGTCTCGATCCAGCCGCCGCCGTCCTTGACCGTCCAGGTGCGGGTGACGTCGGTGTTGACGACGTTGGCCGTGACCGTGCCCCAGGAGCGGGTACGGGAGGCGGTCTGTACCCGCCACGGGGTCTTGACGGTCTTGGAGTGGACCTGGCCGCCGGGACCGGTGTACTGGATCGTGCGCAGCTCGAATCCGGCCAGGGCGTCGTGGTCGGTGTGCGTGCCGCCCTCCCCGTCGGGCACCGTCACGGACTTCTCGCCGCCTGACCTGTCGAGCCGGTCGCCGTCCATGCCGCGCAGGTAGAAGACGTCGGTCTGGGTGGCGGGGGCGGCGTGATCGCCGGTCAGTGTGCGGACCTGGCCGTAGCCGCGCCATTGGGACCATGTCTTGTGCTTCTCCTTGGTGAGCCCGTCGTCGTCGTCGAAGTGCCAGGCCGCACCGCCCGGGTACTCGTACGTGGTGACCATGTCGGGGGCCAGTCCGGTGCGGTCCACCTGGGTGACGCTCGTGACGACGTACTTGTGGAACCAGTCGGTGATCGGGTCTTCCCGCCCCGGCGGCTGCCAGATCACCGGGAAGCACCGCTTGGTGTTGGTCTGCGGGGTCGGTAACGCGTCGAGCGCGCAGTCCGGCTCGCTGTACCGCACGTCGATCTGCCCGCCGGACTCGTCGTAGATCGCGCCGAGCCGGTAGCGGATGTAGGCGAGGATGTCGTCGCCGGACTTGTCGAGCCGGTTGGGCAGCTGCACGTGTCTGAACGTCACCTTCGGCAGCGTCACCGGCTTCTCGCCGTCCGGGACGGCGTGCCCGGTGTGCTGGATGGAGGCCAGCAGCAGGTCCCGCTCCACGTCCGCCAGCCCCCAGGCGTGGTCCATCGACCAGGACTCCACGTCGCGGTGGCCCGACCCGTCGGCCTTGATCACCTGGGTGGTGACCTTCGTCAGCCGCTTGCGCGACCAGAAGGTGGGCGCCACCGCCCCGTGGCTGTCCTTGCACTCCTGGCCAGCGTCGCAGTTGAGGTCCCAGGGCACGTCCCACCAGCGCTGCGGATGGTCGCCGATCTTGGAGGGGGCGCAGTCGAAGGACGCGTCCGGCAGACAGCGTTCGGCGGTGCCGAAGACCACCCTGGCCGGCGCGGTGGCGAACAGAGCGTCGGCGCGCAGCCCGTAGGCGATGGACTTGAGGTACCCGCCGCGGGTGTACGGGGTCTCATCGGCGGCCTTGAGGTTGCGGCCGTAGTGGTTGCGTTCCTTGGCGTAGGTGTACGTGACCGCGTTGCCGTCCCGGTCCACGACGTGGTCCAGGTTCCACCGGTAGGCCTGCTGGCACCAGGAGCCGGCAAACCCGGAGGAGTCGTGGCAGGGCTCGCCCGCGTCGTCGCCGAACACCGGCACCGCCCAGGTCGAGGCGGTCTCCGGGTCGCCGTCGGTCCAGCCGGGCAGCCGGTCGCGGCCGAAGAAGTACTGCACGCCGTCGGTGCCGGTGACCCGCCAGTACTCGCCGTTGTCGTCGTCGTTGGCGGCGCCGGTCAGCTTCTCGAAGGTGGTGCCGTCGTCGTTCTTCAGCCGCCACTTCCCGTCCGCGGCCTTGACGAGTTCGCCTGCCTTGCCGTTCCAGGAGACGGTGGCGTTGTCGTACCCCCAGCACTGGTCGCCGGGGTGGTTGCCCCAGGAGTCCTTCGGGGCGCCGTCGTCCTCGCACGACGTGAAGCGGCGCTCGATGAACCCCGGTGACAGCTCGAAGCCCTGGCCTGCCCAGGACGGCTGGCCGTTGGTGTTGCCGGTGCGCCCGTCCACGCTGCCCGAGGAGTAGGTCAGCGCCACCTCTGGCTTCAGGTCGCCCGGCACGGGCGGCACCCGCATCGGGTAGGTCCAGGTGAATTCTCCGCCGTTGCCACCGGCCTCCCAGGTGGCCGAGGCCGACAGGGAGCTCGCCTTGTAGTCGCCTTGCCCTCCCGACTCCCCGGCGGCGGCCATCAGCACGGTCCCTGAGGCGGCTTCGACCTCGGCGGTCAGGGTTCGCGCGGCCCCGTCGTTGGTGGCCGGCAGCGGCACGGCCGTACGGCACTCCGGATCGTCCGGGGTCGTCAGCACGCATTCCGGCAGGCGCAGCAGGCGCAGCCTGGTGCCGTAGGCGCCGCCGTAGGCCTGGGCGAAGGAGGAGTAGTCGACGCGCACCCCGACCGGGCCGGGCCCGGCGGCCTCCCCGGAGCCCAGTGTGAGCACGAGGCCGTCCAGGCCCGCCCGGGCCGCGGCGGCCTTGTCGAGCACCGACACGCGTACCCTGCGCGCGGGACGGGGCGTCGTCCGCTGTGCCTGCGCCGAGGTTTCAGCTGGGGGGAGTATCCACACCGGCAGCCGGCCCGCGCGCACCGGTCCTCCCGCGCCCGGCACGCTCACCTCCGCGGTGCCCGCCACCGGCCAGGCCGCCATGGGCGGCGGCCCCGGGCGGGCCGCCGGGTCGGCCGGGCGGGGCAGACCCGTCAGGGACCTGCCCTTGACGGGGCGTTCGGTGCGGGCCGGGCTGGGCCGTTCGGTGTTGACCGGTTCGGGCTCGGCCAGTACCGGGACGCCGGGCAGGACCCCGGTCAGGCACACCAGCGCCGTGCCGAGCACGGTCCAGCGCAGGGCCGCGCGCTTCAGGCTCACCTTCATCACGATCTCCACGGGGCAGGGCAGCCGACAGGGGTTTACGGCCCGGCCCCCTGGCGGAGGCGCGGGCGGCCGATGTGCGTCAGGGACCGGAGGCGGTGTCCAGTTCGCCGCCGGTGGCCAGCATCTGGACCTGCTCCTGGGTGAGCGCGCCCTGGTAGGCCCACACGTCGTCGATGGCGTCGGGCCAGAATTCGCCGCCGAACCTGCTGCGGCCGACCTGCAGCCCGCCGTTGGCGGCGGTGAACCCGAACACCTGGTCCTCCTGGGAGACGCCGAGCGCGGTCTCCTCCAGCTGGCCGTTGACGTACAGGCTCATCCGGTCGCGCAGTGCGTCGTGGACGAGCGCGACGTGGTCCCAGTCCCACTCGGTGAAGGCCGAATGTTCGGCCTGACGCAGTTCGGAGGCGGCGGTGGAGTCGGCGTTGCGCATCTGGATCTGCCAGCCTCCGGCGTCGGGATCGGCCGGATCGGGTACGTACCGCAGCGCGAAGGCGTTGGCGTTCGCTCCCGCCTGGGAGAACACGGTCCTGGCCGCCTGCGGGCGGCCCATGTTGCGCACCCAGCCGGCCACCGTGAAGCTGTCGTCGGTACGCATCGGCGGGGCCGCCGTCTCGGCGTAGGCCGTGGTGCCGTTGAGCAGCAGCCCCGCGCTGGACACGTAGCGGAAGCCGGCGGCGGGGTCGATGACGGCGCCGCCCGCGAGGGTGAGGTTCTGGGCGCCGGCGGGCTCGCCCGCGCCATCGGCGTTGAGCTTCCAGCGGCCCTTCACCACCGGGTGCTGGGTGACGAGCTCCTCGGCCTCGACCGCGCCCACGGACCGGTCGTAGACCCGTACGTCATCGATCAGGCCGGGCCACTGGTCCACGTAGGTGCCCAGCCACTTGGCGCGGCCGATCTGCAGCCCGCCGGCCGCGTGCCACACCGCCTCCAGCGGGCCGCTGTCGGTGCCCTGCTCGCCGTTGACGTAGATGCGCAGCTTGCGGGTGACCGCGTCGTGCACGCCGACCAGGTGGGTCCAGGAACCGGCGGACGGAGTGGCTTTGGAGACCGCCTGGTACCAGCCGCTGTCGTCGGTGTCGGTCTTGGACTTGGCGAACACCCATTTCCTGATGCCGCCGTCGTACTTCAGGTAGAAGCCGCTCTTGCGCAGCCCGTCCTGGGAGACGACCGTGTAGTTCTTGTCGAGCCGGCCCGTCTCCAGGCGCACCCACGCCGACACCGCGAAATTCTTGCTGGTGTCCACGACCGGCCCGTTCGTGGCGGCGTGGCCGGTGGAGCCGTCCAGCCGCAGCGCCGTGCCGTCCTGACCGGCCTGCCCGAGAGTCGCGCCGCCCGACAGCGCGGCCTGGACGGTGGTGGCGGTGCCGTAGACGCGCCCGGCCCCGGCCTCCTCGTCCATCGACCAGTACGCGACCGGACCGGCGCCGGACGGCGTCGCGCCCGCCGCGAGCTGCTGGGCCTCCTGGTCGGGCAGCGCCCGCTGGAACACCTTGACCTCGTCGATGCCACCCGGCCACTGGTTGGCCTGGGCGTCGTTGTACTTGCTGCGGCCGAACTGGAAGGCGCCCCCCGCCTGCCAGGCGGTCACCCCGCTCACCGTGCCGGCGAGTCGCCCGTCGACGTAGAGGCGCAGCTGGCCGGAGGGCCGGTCGTAGACGCCGCACAGGTGCGTCCAGGCGTTCAGCGGGATCGGGGTGTCGCCCCTGGCGCTGTACCAGGCTCCCCCGCCGTCGCCGGCGGTGTCGGCGCCGGGCCTCTTGAACTCCGGCTGCCCTGACGGGAGGATGCCGAGCTGAAAACCGCTCTGGTGCACCCCGTCCTGGGCCAGGGCGTTGACCATGCCGTGACTCACCGGCCTGACCCACGCGGAGACGGTGAAGCTGTCGTCGGTGCGCAGCACCGGCAGGTTCGTCTCGGCGTGGCCGCTGGTCCCGTCGACGGTGAGTGACGTGCCCACCTGGCCGGCACCGCCCAGCGTGGCGCCGCCGCGGATGTACGCCGCCGTGCCCGGGCCGCGGCCCGTCACGCTCGTCGCGCCCGCGGTCTCATCCAGCGTGAAGCGGGCCGCGGCGTCCGCGCCCGCCCGCGCCCAGAACTCGTACGTGGTCGGTGCGCTGTTCTGGTTGGCTTGGGTGAACGCCTGCACGGTCAGCAGGTTGGGGCCGGAGCGGCTGGGCGCCACGGCGACCTGGCGCGCGGCGCCGCCCGCCGTGGTGACGGTGGTGAGGGGGGTGCCGTTCAGCTTCAGCTCGTAGCGGGCCGCGGCCCTGGCCGGGTCGCTGATGGTGAACGTGCCCGCGTCCCCGACGCCGCCGTGCCAGCTCTGGTCGCCGGGGTATTCGGCCGATGACACCGAGGGCGCGGCCGGCACGGACGGGTCGTAGTAGAAGTAGCAGCCGGTCTGCGCGCCGTCGTAGCTCCACGGTCCCCACTGGACGCCGTCCCACGCTCGTACGCCCCAGCCGATGAGCTTCTTCTGCGGGATGGAGCTGGGCAGCTTGATCTGGTGCCTGCTGCCCGAGGTCAGCGCGGGTGTCAGCGCTGAGGTCCATTTGGCGCCCCAGTCCGAGCCGTCGGCGTTGGCGGCCCAGTGCAGGGTGAACTGGCCTCGCACCTTCTTGGCGTCCTCGGTGTCCGGGTCCCACAGGTAGGCGTACAGCGTGGACAGGTCGTTGACCCACTGGGCCTCTCCGCTGTTCACGCACTTGGTGCCGGGGCTGGCGAACATCGAGCCGGTGTTGGGCTGGTGCGGCGGCCGGTTGTACTGAATGCGCAGGTAGGCGTCGTCGGCGAACCGCTTCCACCAGTCCATCGAGCTCTCGCTGTAGGCCTTCAGGCCGAAGGTGATGGTCGAATACCCCTTGTCCACCGCGCTCTGCACGTGGGCGCGGAGCTTGGACCCACCGAACTCGACCGGCGCCCGCGAGCAGTAGGCCACGTCGCGCGAGGTCAGGTGCTCAAGCCAGGCGTTCTTGGTGTTGTTCCAGGTCGCGGCGGAGGTGAGTGAGCCGGCCCGCCACAGTTGCACCGAGGTGGCGTTGTCGCAGTCGTAGGCCGCGGTCTCGTAGGCCACGAACTCCGCCGACTCGATGTACCTGCCTTTGATGGAGGGCAGCTTCATCCGGTAGAAGAGCCGCTTGGTCTGGTTCTTCACGCACCGGCCGTCCTTGGCGACCTCGCAACGGCCCATGCCCTCGGTGGCGTTGCCGTTGAACTTGGGATAGTTCTCGTCGGGGTAGCCCGAGGACACCATTCCCCAGTAGTAGGCGGCGCTGGTCTGCCACACCGGGTCGATGTAGACGGGGAACACGGTGTCGGGTGAGGTCAGCAGCCCTTGGTCCGGGGTCAGCTCCAGTCGCCTCTCGCCCAGGCCGACCCGCACGTCTGCGGTTCGGGAGCCCTCTCCCGGCCCCTTGCTCAGGTCCTGGCCACGAGCGGCCGGGCCGCGCGCCGCCGTACCCGCGGCGGGCGGCGAGGAGTCCCACATGACCGGGGAGGGCGCCTCGAACACGGCCTCGCCGGTGGTGCCGTCCTCGGCTCGCAGCATTCCGGCGGCGTCCCGGTCCACCGACAGCCGGGAGGTGTCCAGGGTGAAGGGGAGCCGGCTCAGCCGAGGGACCCTGGCCGCCGCCGCCGTCTTGACCACGAGGGTGTGCGAGAAGCCGTCCGGCAGCGCCCGTACGCGCAGATCGACGTCGCTCCCCAGAACAGCCCGGTAGACGGCGCTGTCCCCGTCCAAAACCGGCTCGGGGAGCGGGCCGGGCCACGACAGCGACAGCTCGCGCCCCGCCCTGGACATCCGCACCAGCGGCTGCTGCCCGCCGCCGGACAGCCGCAGCCCGACAGCGGTCGCGGCCGGGGCGACACCGGAACCGTCCCGCCGCAGCGTGGTGTCGATGCCGACCCACTGCCCGTCGCGGCGCGTGCGCACCGGCCGCAGGTGCTCGGTCACCTCGAACCGTCCGTTGGGCAGGACCGTGACCGTGCGGTGCTCGCCCCGCTGTGAGAGCACCTCCACCGGCCGTCCCGACTTCCGCGCCAGCGTGACCGCGTCCTCGTCGGTCACCGCTGTGCCGGCGGGCGGATCCGCGGGCGGTTCGGTGACCGCGGCCGCCGCACCCGCCTCAGACCCGCCCACGCTCAGGCCTGCCAGTACGGCGAGAACCGCTACGCCCTGGGCTAGAACGCGCCTTAATCCGCCTTTGCCGCCGAGCATCACCAGCATCGCCACCCGCTCCCAACACCCCGTCCTGATGATCAGAAACTAGACGCGGGATGATCGGACGGCCATTCGGCGCTGGATTGAACCTTGACTACAACAACCGCGGTAGTCGCCGCCCGGCTGCCAACCTACGGTGTACACCCGTGGGTGGAGTTTCGTGTTCCCATCAGCCGAGCTCGGGCGCGAGGTCACCAGCCTCGGCCTCTACCATCAGCGTCACGCCGTGGGATGCGACACCAACCAGTGGCTCCGCGCCTTATGCAACACGACTTGGTCCGCAGGCTCGGGAATGGGATCGCCTGGCCGTGGAGTTGGGTCGACGACGTACTCCACCGGGGGGACAGGTTCCAGCGAATCGCCACGGCCGCGAGGGTTACCAGACAGACCCCTGTCACCCAACGAAGGTGAACGGTGGTGCGGCAGGTGTTCCTTCTGGTTTCAATGACCACAAGCACTAGCCCGATCAGGGCGAGCAGAGCAGCCATGATCATGTTGATCCAGAACATGAGGGAGGCTGACCCGGATCCCGGCTGGGAACTGCGGGCGGTCACGGTCACCGGGCCATGGCCGCCCGCGCCGCCGAGCCGGCTCGCGGGAGGCGTCAAGGCTGCTAACGTGATCGTCATGGCACGAGGTATCTGGTCGCAGAAGATCCGCTCCGCCCGCTGACGGCGGCGCCTTCTTCCTGCTGAATCCGCGCTCGCCGTCCCGGTTTCCGCCGGGCGGCCGTCTCTTGCTGCCCGGCTCCACTGCGAGCTGCGGAGCACCGTTGAACCTCACCCCGAATTCCGAAATGTCCCTGCCCGTCGAGGCGGGCGACAGCGCACACGTACGCGCTACGAGCGTCACCGTCACCCGCGGGTTTCGGCGTGTCCTGAACGACGTCTCGATCACTGTCTCTGCCCGGTCGCGGGTCGCCGTCGTCGGCGAGAACGGCCGTGGCAAGACGACGCTGCTGCACGTCCTCGCCGGACTGATCACGCCAGACGACGGCACCGTGCACCGGGCCGGCACGATCGGCCTGGCCCGTCAGGAACTGTCCGCACGAGAGGGTGAGACCGTCGCCACCCTGACGTCCGAGGCGCTGGCCGCGTCGCTCGCGGCCCTCGGCGCGCTGGAGGAGGCGACCCTCGCCATGACCGAGGGCGACCCCACCGCCGACGACCGCTACGCCGCCGCACTCGACGCCGCCACCCGGCTCGACGCGTGGGACGCCGAACGCCGCATCGACGTCGCGCTCGAGGCCCTCGGCGCCTGCACCGACCGCGACCGCCCGCTGGTGACGCTGTCGGTCGGTCAGCGCTACCGGGTGCGGCTGGCGTGCCTGCTCGGCGCGCGGCACGATGTGCTGCTGCTCGACGAGCCGACCAACCACCTTGACGCCGGCGGGCTGGACTTCTTGACCCGCAGACTGCGCGAGCACGATGGCGGCCTCGCCGTCGTCAGCCACGACCGGGCACTGCTGCGCGACGTCGCGAACCGGTTTCTCGACCTCGACCCGACCCGCGACGGAAGGGCGCGGCTGTACGCCGGCGGCTACGACGCCTGGCAGGACGCCCGGCGTCGCGAACGTGAACACTGGGAGCAGGACCACGAGCAGCAACAGGCCGAGCAACGACGGCTGCAGGACGCGGTATCGAAGGCCCGCGACCGGCTCTCCACCGGCTGGCGGCCGGACAAAGGGACCGGCAAGCACCAGCGCCAGTCCCGCGCACCGGGCGTCGTGCAGGCCCTGAACCGCCAGCAGGACGCCCTGCGGGCGTACCGGATCGACGTGCCGGAGCCACCGCCGGTGTTGCGCTGGCCGAACCTGGGCGCCCGGCGGGGGGCGCCGCAGTTGCGTGCGCATGGCGTCGCCCTCGACGGGCGGCTGACCGGTCCGGTCGACCTCACCCTCGACGGGGGCGACCGGCTACTCGTCATCGGACCGAACGGCGCCGGAAAGTCCACGCTGCTCGCGGTGCTGGCCGGTTCGCTCGAGCCCACCGACGGGCACGTCTGGACGGCGCAGGGGGCACGGATCGCCCGGGTCACCCAGGAGACCGCCGAACAGGACCCCGCTCTCACCGCCCACGAGGTGTACGCCCGCCATGTGGGACGGCTGGTGGCCCACGAGGCACTGCGCGACGCCGACGCCGTCCCGCTCGGAGCACTTGGGCTGCTGGACTCCGAGGCGATGCGCACGCCGGTCGGGCAGATGTCCCAGGGACAGCAGCGGCGCCTCGACCTGGCGCTCGTGCTGGCGGGGCGGCCCAGCCTGATCCTGCTCGACGAGCCGACCAATCACCTGTCGCCGGCGCTGGTAGACGAGCTCACCGACGCGATCCGCGGCACGAGCGCTGCCGTCGTCGTCGCCACGCACGACCGGCAACTACTGCGGGACCTCGCCGACTGGCCGCGTCTGGAGATAGGCGAATCTCCAGCACCGGGTGTCCGATCCTGCGCGAGCCGTTCGTCAGGTGAGTGATCGCTACAGTCGTCATGGCATATGTGGCGGCCATCGCACGATTCTCAACGGCACCCCGTCTTCTTCGGACTGCCGGGCTCTGGACGAGCAGGGCCCGCACCTGGTGATGCCGGGTGATCGCTGCGGCGCCCGGCACGTCAGCCAGGTGACCGACATCAGGGTCTGTGCCGATGACCGGTTATGGAGCTGAGTGCCCCAAGGGCACGCTGGTGTCGGCGGGTCTGCCCAGTGGCGCCCATGGTGGCATGACGATCCACGAGCGCGACTCCATCGAGCTCGGCCTCTACGCCGGGGCGGTTCATAGAGAGCTCATGCGGGCGAAAGCGTCCGGCGTGACGATGGGGATGCCGTAGGCGCGTGCCTTGCGTGCTTTGCCGGACATCGAGTCGGGATCGGCGGCGACCAGCAATCGGACCCGTTTGGTGATGTTCCCGTGTGGGACGTGGCCGGCCTGACGCGCCCGCTCCTCCCAGGCCTCACGACCGCCCTCCATTTCGCCGGTGAACACGACGAGATCACCGGGCTGGAGACGGAAGCCGCCCGAGGCGGAGGGGTGCCGGGGCGCTTCGCTGGACGCCAGCGCGGCTTCCACCGCTGTAGGGGGAAGGTCGAGCAGGGCGGCGACGCGGTCGAGTTCGCGGCGTTCGGCGGGCGTGACGATGCCGTCGGCCTTGGCCGCGTGGGCCAGCGCGTTCAGATACTCGTGGTGCAAGCGGACGGCGTCGGCGCGGCTGAGGTCCAGGTGGGCGGCCAGGGCGATCAGCGCGTCGGCTTCGGCAGCCGAGATGTGATGGTCGAGCAGCACCTGGTCGAGCAGGGCGAAGTAGGGGTCGGCGCGGACGGTGTCGGAGGCGCGGGGCAGCCTGTCCAGAAGCCGGGCAAGGAAGTGGGTGTCACGCTCGGCGGACACACCCCGCCGCACCGCGATGGTGCCGGTACGCGGAATGGCCGGCCAGGTCAGTGCGGAGGCGGAATGGAGGACATGGGCCCAGGGCGAGTCCGGATGGGCGAGTCCGAGGTAGTGGCGCAACAACTCGGCGGCGGCGCGGGCGTCGATGAGCGCGTCGTGGTGGCCGTCGAGCGGGATGTCGGCGACGGCGCAACAGCCCGCCAGGGTGCGGGGAGCGACGGGCAGGAAGCGGGCGGCCTCGGTCATCGTGCAGATGCCGATGGTGTCCAGAGCGGGGATCGCAGCGCCGGCCCGGGCGAACTCGTACTCCAGGAAGCCGGAGTCGAAGCGGAGGTTGTGGGCCACGGGCACTCGGCCCCGCAGCAGTTCGGTGAGATGGCCCGCGATGTCCTTGAAGGTCGGCGCGTGACGGACGTCGGCGGCGGTGATGCCGTGGATGCGTTGCGGTCCCAGGTCACGTTCGGGATTGACCAGGGTGTTCCTTTCGCCGGTGACGAGTCCGCGGGGGTCGAGCAGGACGACCCCGATCTCGACGATCCGGTCGTGCCATGACGGACGCAGGCCCGTGGTCTCGACGTCGATGACTGCGTATCCGGGTTCGCTGTTGGTCATCTTCCCTCACCCTCTTCGTCCAACAGGGACGACGCGTCTTGACGCCTGAGGGTTTTGGCATCCCTACGGATTGTGACGACCTTGTGATGATCAGTCCGCGCTACACGCTGGTCGCCTTTACGGCGTAGATCATATCTATTCGAGACCGCTCACCCAGAGAGTGAGCTCGCGCGGGCCCTGACGGAACAGAGCTCTCAGACGATCTTCAGCACCGAAATCCGAAGGCGGGTCCGTTCAGCGGACGGGCAGGCCGGTGACCGCGCGGCCGATGATCAGCCGCTGGATCTCGGACGTCCCCTCGAAGATGGTGTAGATCTTGGCGTCGCGGTGGAAGCGTTCCACCGGGTGGTCCCGCGTGTAGCCGGCGCCGCCCAGGATCTGGATGGCCTGTTCGGTCACCCAGACCGCCGTCTCCCCCGCCACCAGCTTGGACATCGAGCCCTCGGCCTGCTCGAACTGCCGGCCGTTGCGGGCCATCCAGGCGGCGCGCCAGGTCAGCAGGCGGGCCACGTCCACGCGGGTGGCCATCTCGGCCAGGAGGAAGGCGATGGCCTGGTTCTCGCCGATCTTGCGGCCGAACTGCTCCCGCTCACGGGCGTAGTCGCGGGCGTACTCGTAGGCGGCGCGGGCGATGCCGACGGCCATCGCGGCCACCACGGGGCGGGTGGTCTCGAAGGTGCGCATCGCGCCCTGCTCGCCCGCCCGCTCGCCGTTGCGGACCCTGGCGAGGCGGGCGTCGAGCTTGTCCCTGCCGCCGAGCAGGCAGGAGCCGGGCACCCGGACGTTGTCCAGGACGACCTCGGCGGTGTGGGAGGCGCGGATGCCGTGTTTGCGGAACTTCTGCCCCATCGACAGACCGGGCGTGCCGGGCGGGATGACGAAGGTCGCCTGACCCCGGGTGCCGAGGGCGGGGTCGACGGAGGCGACGATGACGTGGACGTTGGCGATGCCGCCGTTGGTGGCCCAGGTCTTGACGCCGTTGATGATCCAGTCGCCTCCGTCGGGGACGGCGCGGGTGCGGATGGAGCCGATGTCGGAGCCGGCGTCCGGCTCGGAGGCGCAGAAGGCGCCCAGTTTGATGTCGTTCTCCGTGCCGAACATCTGCGGCAGCCACTCGCCCATCTGCTCCGGCGTGCCGTTGGCGGAGAGCGCGGCGGCGGCCAGGCCGGTGCCGACGATGGACAGGCCGATGCCGGCGTCACCCCAGAAGATCTCCTCGAACGCCACGGGCAGCGCGAGGCCGCTCTCCTCGAACCACTGGGTGGCGAAGAAGTCGAGCGAGTAGAGGCCGATCTTGGCGGCCTCCTGGATGACGGGCCAGGGCGTCTCCTCGCGCTCGTCCCATTCGGCCCCGGCTGGGCGGACCACGTCGCGGGCGAACGCGTGCACCCAGTCGCGCACCTCGGCCACGTCACCGCTCAGTTCCGGACAAAAGCCGCTCATGCCCGCGCTCCCTGATATATCCGCGTATGTTCACTTCGGCCCGTGCACGAACGCCCGTGCGCGAGGACTCCGGCACGAACCCCCGGGCGCGCCGCCAGGCCGCCCCTGCCGGCGCAGCCGACGTGATGGCAACAACTTACCGATCAGTAGCCCGCATCGGAAGCCGGGGGTCCGTCAGTGCCGCACGGTGACCATAGGCGGGCGTTCGGAGATGGAGACGTCCCTGGTCACCGGCTCGTGGCCACCGGCCGTACGGCGGAACTGCGTGAGCAGTGCGGCGGGATCGTGCGACGCCTTGATCTTGCCCTGACGCTCCAGCCGTGACCAGGCGGCGAGCATGATCTGCGCGGCCATCCCGCCCAGAGCCTCGGTGGACTGCGGCGCGTGCGCCCGCGAGCCCAGGTCGACCTGGGCCAGCCCGTCGAGCCCGACCAGCTCCACCAGGTCGATCAGCAGCCCGAGCTCCACCCCGTAGCCGGTGACGAACGGCACGCGTTCGAGCGCGGAGCGGCGGCCGGCGTACTCGCCCGCCAGCGGCTGGACGAACCCGGCCAACTCGGGCCAGTGCAGGTTGATCAGCGGCCGGGCGACCAGCTCCGTGACCCGCCCGCCGCCGTTGGCGAGACCGCCCAACGGGCGGTCATAACACCCCTTGACGTACGAAATGCCCGGGTCGGCCAGCAGCGGCCCGAGCAACCCGGTCACCAGGGAGGCGCGAAAGTCACGGATGTCGGCGTCGACGAACGCCAGGATGTCGCCCGAGGTGACCGCCAGCGACTTCCAGAGCGCCTCGCCCTTGCCGTCGAGCGGCTTGAGGTGCGGCAGGATCTCGTCCTGCGCGTGCACCCGCGCCCCCGCCCGGGCGGCCACCACGGCGGTGTCGTCGGTGGAGCGCGAGTCGATCACCACGATCTCGTCGACGACGGCGGACAACTCCCGCCGGATCACCCCGACGATCTCTCCCACGGTCTCGCGCTCGTCGCGGGCCGGCAGGACGACGCTGATCGAGGTGTCGCCCTTGGCCTCGGCCAGCGCGCCGAGCGGCCAGTCGGCGGCGGAATGAGTGCGGTGACGCAGCCAGGCACGCACCTCGGGCAGCACACGCCCCTCCCCCGTCGATGACACGCCCCAAGCTTAGGGCGTGGCCTCGATCGGCTCGTCGCCGAGTGCCGCGACGGGCTCCCCGCACGCGGGAGACCGCCACGGCTCACGGGCGGTGCGGTGGAGGAAAGGCTCCCCGGCGGGCAACACGGCGCGCGGGGGCACCGATTGCCGATGATTGGCGAAATATGCGGATAGCGCCTATCGCCAATCGACGGGAATTGAACGGTTGTCCTCCCGGGGGCGGTTAGGCACCACCAAGGGAAGCATCAGCGGTCAGGAAATCCCTGCCATGAATCTCCGCCTTTAATCCATAAATCGCCGACCGTATCCGAATTGGCCGATAACCCACATGAAAGCGGCCATCAACGTACACCCGACGTCGCGGACAGAGCGTCGATAACGGCTCCATGCTGCTGTGACACCCGAGTCGCACCTACCGAAGATCAAGGATTCACGGCAGATTGGGGCAAGTCATAAATGACCAGCTCTCGGGCGGATAGCGAAGTTCCGGAATGACAACAGCATTGCGGGCAGGCGCCGTAATCCCATATGCATCGACGCGACATTCGACCTTGGTTACCTTTGGAGTAATCGACGTCACACCACGGGGTGAACGTGATCGACCAGAGCCTGCAGGCGGGCGACGTCCGCCGGCACCGCGCACTAAGGGCACTCTTCACCGCGGGTCCCCCGGCCGCGGCGTTCACGGCTTACGGCGTGCTCATCGACCACCTGCCCGACACCTGGTTCACCGTCGACGTCCTGCGCTACCTGCTGGCGCTGCTGGCGGCCGGCTGCGTCTGGCTCGGGCTGGCCGCATTACGCCGGCTGCCGGCGGTGGCGGCCCTGACGAGCGGATCGACGGCACTCGCTCCCGATGTCCCCGCCCAGGTCGAGCGGGCACCCACGGGAAAAGCGAACACCGTCACGGGACCGCCCGCGCGGGTGCTGGTGGTGGGCGCCAGGCGCCGGTTGATCGAGACGGCCAGGGAGGCACCCGGTCATCCCGGCCTGTTCGGCTGGTGCCAGTTCCTGGGCGAGTCGCTGCCGCCGAGCGCCACCGGCACCTCGTACGGCCTGCGTCTGGTGCTGGCCATGGACCTTCACCACCCGACGCTCGATCGCAGGATGCTGGTGCGCACGCTGCTCGCGCTGCAGTGCGGCGGCGGAGGCTGGGCGGCACGCAGCCAGCGGGGCATCGGCAGGCCCGAGGTGACCGCCTGGGCACTGGGCGCGGCGAGCCGGGCCGGGCTGGACCCGGTCGAGCAGGCCCGGCTCGTCGGGCTGCTGGAGGAGATCACTGAGAGGGACACGGTCGGGCTGGAGCGCACCACTGTGGTCACGACCGTGGTGTCCACCTTGGCCGAGATCGCCCCGGCCTCACCGCTCCTCCCCCACCTGGCCGACCGGCTGATCGCCTCCGCGACGCACGCGCGCGACGAGGTCGGCTGGGGGGAGCGCCTGGTCGGCGAGCCGCCGCCGTCGGTGGCCCACACCGCCCGGGCCATCGTCGCGCTGCGCCGCGCCGCCGACGTCCTGCCCGGTCACGGCGATCTGGACGAGTCGGTGCAGGCAGGACTGTCCTGGCTGGTGAAGGGCGGAAGCGATCTGGCCGACAGCCATGAACGTCTGAGACGGCCGGTGGGCACGGAGCTCGACACGATCACCATCCACCACTTCACCGCGGCGTGGGTCGCCAAGGCGCTCATGGCCTGCGGCGACCCCGATCCCGACCTACTACGCGGCGCCGTCGAGGCGGTCCTACGCCGCCAAGAGAATGGAATCTGGCGATGGAAAGAGTGGCGTCCCATCTGGATGACCTACCAAGGGTTGAGCGTGATGCGCGACTACGCGATGCGCCGGCCGATCTGGATGTGATCTCCAGGATCAGAGTGGGCACCTGGAACGTCCACGAGGGAGTGACGGATCACGGCGACGTGCTCGACGAGGCCGTCGAGCACGTCCTGGCCGAGCGGCTCGACCTGCTCGCGTTGCAGGAGGTGCCCTTTCCCGAGGGCTCGCGGTCGTCGCCGCTGCTGACCGAGCTGGCCGAGCGGACCCGGTTGCGCCACTACCAGGCGAACGTGCTCTCACCCTCCTGGCTCGTCCAGGGGAAACGCTCCGGTGTGGCGGTCGCGAGCAGATTCCCGATCGAGACGGCGGCGGTGGCGGTGCTGCCCAACCCCCGTCTGGAACGCGGCGGCATGCTCTCCTTCGACAAGGGCACCGTGACCGCGCGCGTCCGGGCCATGGGCCGTCTCGTGGCGATGACTTCCCTGCACATGCCGCCCTTTCACCGCTTCGGCAGGCGTGCCGACGACCCGGACTTCGGTTACATCTGGGACAACCTGGCCAAGCAACTCGAGCCGGAGGAGGACGAGGTGACCGTCATCGCCGGCGACTTCAACACATCTCACCGCCGCCTGCTGCTGCGCCGGATCGGGGCGGACCTGGAGACGTCGGTCACCGGCGCCACCCGCAGGGGCAAGGCCGTCGACGACATCGTCCACTCGGCCTCCGTGGCGCGGGTGTCGGCCCGGGTCGTCCGCACCTTTTCCGACCACTGCCTGTGCGTGGCCGAGCTGGACCTGGGCTGAGCCGTGGATGACCTGGTGGATGCCCTGCGATTACCCGACCTGGTGGCGACACCGGCGCGACGGCAGCGGGCGATCCTGAGCCGGTTGTCCGGCCCCGGCCCGGTCGCCCGGCTGCTGGAGGGGCTCCTCGCCGACGAGGCCGCCGTGCTCCGGGTCGCCCGGATGTCATACCGGCATCCGCTCGGCTTCGACAAGTACGTCCTGTGGTGCCGGCATCCGGCCGGCCGCCTGCACATGCACGTGTGGTGGCCGGACGCGCACCACGAACGTGAGCACATTCACAACCACCGCTTCGCCTTCTCCTCGGCGGTGGTCGCCGGGGTGGTGCGGTCGGCGTTGTTCGAGCGGAGTGAGACCGGGCGCCCGTACGACAGGTTCACCGACAGCACGCCGCTGCACGCCGACGGGTGGCGGCTGGAACGCCGGGACACGGTCGTGGTCGCCCGGTCCGCGACGCTGGAGGTCTGTGCCGGGTCGGCGTACTCACAGGCCGCCAGCACCCTTCACCGCGTGGAGGTGACCGCCGGGCCGGCCGTCACCCTGTTCCTGGAAGGCCCGGTGACCAGGTCGCACTCCGAGGTGCTGATCGAGCCGGGGCAGCGGCCACCCGGTCGCCTGCGGCGCACCCCGTTCACGCCGGACGAGCTGCGGGAGCGGCTCACCCTGGTGGGCGAGACCCTGCTCGGGCCGTGAGCACGGCCGGCCGGCAGGAGGGTCAGGCCGTCGCCGCGTGCCGTTCGAGGAAGGTGTAGACGTCGGCCTCGTCCACACCGGGGAACGAACCGGGCGGCAGGGCGGCCAGCACGTGGGAGTTGCCCCGGGCGGACGGCCAGGCGTAGCCCTCCCAGCGTTCGGCCAGCTCGGTGGGCGGGCGGCGGCAGCAGTCGCCGTTGGGGCAGTTGGACTTGGTGCGATGGGTGGTCTCGCGCCCCCGGAACCAGCGCGACTCCTTGAACGGCACGCCCAGCGTGATCGCGAAGTCGCGCTCGCGGGAGGGGTCGACGTGCGCGACGCAGAAGTACGTGCCGGTGGGCGAGTCGGAGTACTGGTAGAAGACGGAGAAGCGGTCGGGCGAGGCGAACACCTGCCGCCCCGACCACTGCAGGCACATCCGCTGGCCCTCGATCGCGCCCTGCTCGTCGGCGGGGAAGACGATGCCGTCGTTCTCGTACGCCTTGTAGATGATGCCGCCCGCGTCGTTGCGGACGAAGTGGCAGACCAGGTCGAGGTGGTGGGTCGCCAGGTTGGTGAAGCGGTGGGCGGCCATCTCGTAGGACACGGCGAACACGTCGCGCAGGTCCTCCACCGACAGCGCGCGGTCGGCCTTGGCCTCCTTCAGGTAGAGGGCGGCGGCCTTCTCGGGGACGAGCACGGCGGCGGCGAAGTAGTTGGCCTCGGTCCGCTGGCGCAGGAAGTCGGCGAAGTCGCGCGGCTTGTCGTGGCCGAGGGCGAGGTGGCCGAGGGTCTGCAGCAGGATCGTGCGGGGGGTGTGCATGCCGAGCTGCTCGTGCTTGACGTAGATGCGGCGGTTGCGCAGGTCGGTGATGGAACGCACCGACCGGGGCAGGTCCTGCGCGGTGTGCACGGTGTAGCCGAAGTGGGTGACCAGGCTCTGGATCGTGCTCTGCGACAGGGCGCCGGTGCGGTAGCCGACGGAGTCGAGCGCCTCGGCGGCGGCCTTCTCGATCTCGGGGAAGTAGTTGCCCAGCTCGCGTTGCGTGCGCCGCAGCTCGGCGTTGGCGGCCCTGGCCTCTTCGGGGGTGGCGGTGCCTCTGGCCTGCCGGGCGCGTAGCTCGCCGTACAGGCCGAGGAGGTGTTCGAGCACGTCGTTGGGCACCCGCGCGGAGACCTTCAGCCGGGGCAGGCCGAGCGCCGCGTAGATGGGGTCGCGCTGCGCCTCCTCCAGTGCGATCTCGAGCTGGGCGCGGCGGTTGGGGGGCTGGCGGCGCAGCAGCTCCTCGACGGGCACGCCCAGTGCGGCGGCCAGCGACTTGAGCAGCGACAGCTTCGGCTCACGCTTGCCGTTCTCCAGCAGCGACAGCTGGCTGGGCGCCCTGCTGACGCGACTGCCCAGGTCGGAGAGGGTCAGGCCGCGTTGTTTGCGCAGGTGGCGGAGGCGCTGCCCAAACGCGATGAGATCGAGCTCCTGCGTCAAAGACAGCGGTTCTTCTCCCAGCAAGGACGCCATGGGGGCATCTTAGTCGGAAATTCCGCTCATCTTCCAGGGCCCGGACCCGCCTCCGGGGCACCGCCACGGTTGTGACAGGCGCCGCCCGTCCGTGCGGGCCGTGTCACATGAATGGTCTAGTCCATCGGGAAAACTCGCGTTTTCTTCTCTGCTGAATACCGACAAGTATTGACATGAAGTGAAATTTTGCGTTCCTTCTGCATGCTTCCCACTGTTGATCGCCCCCTTGCCGGGCAGAGACTCGACACAGGCCCCAGGGGACGACAAAGGAGTGGAAACATGGACGATCGCCTCAAGGGAGCTGCTGAGCAGCTGCGAAACGATTGGGACAACGACCCTCGCTGGGATGGCATCGAGCGCACCTACAGCGCCGAAGACGTGGTCCGGTTGCGGGGCAGCATCCAGGAGGAGCACACGCTGGCCCGGCGCGGCGCCGAGCGTCTGTGGCAGCTCCTGAACACCGAGGACTACGTGCACGCCCTCGGCGCGTTGACCGGCAACCAGGCGGTGCAGCAGGTGAAGGCCGGGCTCCAGGCCATCTACCTGTCCGGCTGGCAGGTCGCCGCCGACGCCAACCTGGGCGGCCAGACCTACCCCGACCAGAGCCTGTACCCGGCCAACTCGGTCCCCGCCGTGGTCCGCCGCATCAACAACGCGTTGCTCCGCGCCGACCAGATCAGCTGGTCGGAAGGTGAGTCGCGGGAGTGGCTGGCCCCGATCGTGGCCGACGCCGAAGCCGGCTTCGGTGGCGTGCTGAACGCCTTCGAGCTGATGAAGGGCATGATCGCCGCCGGCGCGGCGGGCGTGCACTGGGAGGACCAGCTGGCCTCCGAGAAGAAGTGCGGCCACCTGGGCGGCAAGGTGCTGATCCCGACCGGCCAGCACATCAAGACGCTCAACGCCGCCCGGCTCGCCGCCGACGTGGCCGGCGTCCCGTCACTGATCATCGCGCGGACCGACGCCCAGGCCGCGACGCTCCTGACCAGCGACGTGGACCCCCGCGACCAGCGCTTCACCACCGGCGACCGCACCGCCGAGGGCTTCTACCGGGTGCGCAACGGCGTCGAGGCGTGCATCGCCCGCGGCCTCGCCTACGCCCCGCACTCCGAGCTGCTCTGGATGGAGACCGGCACCCCCGACCTCGACGTGGCCCGCGAGTTCGCCGAGGCGATCAAGGCCGAGTATCCCGACCAGATGCTCGCCTACAACTGCTCGCCGTCCTTCAACTGGAAGAAGCACCTCGACGACTCCACGATCGCCAAGTTCCAGCGGGAACTGGGACACATGGGGTACAAGTTCCAGTTCATCACGCTGGCCGGCTTCCACTCGCTCAACTACTCCATGTTCGACCTGGCCCAGGGGTACGCCGCCGACGGCATGACCGCCTACGTCGAGCTGCAGGAGGCGGAGTTCGCGGCCGAGTCGCGCGGCTACACCGCCACCCGCCACCAGCGCGAGGTCGGCACCGGCTACTTCGACCTGATCAGCACGGCCGTCGCGCCCGACTCCTCGACGACGGCGTACAAGGGCTCCACCGAAGAGGAGCAGTTCACCGCCGCTCACTGACACTCCCGACTCGCCGGCCACCACCAGGGCATGGGTAGGTTCCCCCGGCGACGAAGGGCCGCGCCAGGCTCCCCCCGGCCTGGCGCGGCCCTTCCATGTCCGGACGCCTTCGTGCAACGGTTCGCCCGCCGATCCGCTCTGAGAGATGACGGAGACGAGGAAAGGGCGAAGACAGGTGGAACCAGACTCCCGCTTCGCGGAGTTCGTGGCCGAACGCGGCGACGCGCTACTGCGCTACGGCCACGTACTGGCCGGAAACCCGCACGACGCGGCCGACCTGGTGCAAGAGGCCCTGATCAAACTGCGGGCGTCCTGGCCACGGGTGCGGGCCAAGGACAACCCGGAGAGCTACGCGCGCACCACGATGGCCCGGCTGCACATCCGTGCCTGGCGGCTGCGGCGGCGCGAGCTGCTCGCCTGGGACCTGCCCGAGGGCGAACACCACGACGTGCTGCCCCGCGGCGACGAGCGGGCGCTCTGGCAGGCGCTGGCGACGCTGCCCCGCAAGCAGCGGACCGTCCTGGTGCTGCGGTACTACGAGCAGCTGTCCGACGCTGAGATAGCGGGGGTCCTGGGCATCTCCCCGGGCACCGTACGCAGCCAGGCCTCGCGGGCGCTCGGCAAGCTCCGCGCCGCCACACCGGATGCCATCAACCCACAGCCCGTACGGGGGGACGCGCGATGAACGACCTGGAAGAGAGCCTGCGCAGGACCCTCGGTCACGCCGCAGGGCAGGCGCCGCCCGCGCCGGACCGGCTGGCCGAGGCCGTGGAGACCCGCTACCGCAGGCGGCGGCACCGCGGCCAGGCACTACTGGCCGCCGGGGCGGTCGTGCTGCTGGCGGGCGGCGCGGCCATCGCGCTGCGCGGCGGAACGATCCAGACCCTGCCGGCCACCGTCCCGGCCAAGACGCCACCGGCCATCTCCACGGCGCTGCCCCCTCCGGTCGAGCAGGTCTGGCCGCAGGCGGTGCGGACACTGCCGGTCAAGCTCCCAGGCGGGCAGACCATCCGCGAGATCAGGCGCATCGACGACCACACGCTCCTCGTCACGACGTGGTCCAGCTTCGAGAAGACGAACGCCATCTACGCCTACGATCTGGACACCCGGAAGCTGCGCAAGATCGCCGACGTGCCGACGCCCCGGGGTACCGTGCTGTACGCCTCCGGCTTCCAGGTCGCCGGCGACAGGGTGCTCTGGTGGACCGCGCTGAAGGGCGGCGAGGGAAAGATCTGGTCGGCGCTCCTCGCGGGCGGCCAGGCCGAGGTCGTGGTGACCCACCCGGTCGACGACGGCGGCTTCGACGCTCTGGAAGTGGCCGGCGACCGGATCGTCTTCTCGTTGCGGGCCGGCGGGGTCTTCACCGCGCCACTCGGCGGAGGCCCGGCGGAGCCCGTCGAGGGGGGCACGGGCATGCACCTGCTGGCCTGGCCGTGGATCGGCATGTCAGGAGGGTACGGCCCCACGGAGGAGCCCAGGTTCGGTTCGATCCGCAACGTCGAGACCGGCGAGACCGACACGGCCGTCACCCAGGTGGACGAGAAGCACATCGTCTGCGGCCTGACCTTCTGCGTGGGCGCCAAGCCCACCGGCCCGTCCTTCCACCGGCTGCGTGACGGCTCCGGGGAACAGGAACTGCCCGGCGGGATGCACCCGCTCCTCCTGCCCGGCCGCTTCCACACCGCGTCGGTGCTCGGCGAGGGTCCGCGCCGGCAGGACCTGGGCGTGGGCCGGCAGGTCCTGGGAGTCGTGCTGCACGACATGACGACCGGGAAGTCCGCCGACCTCGGGGTCCGGCCGGACGGCGACAGCGTGCAGGGGAGCTACCCGGACAGCCGGCAGCGACTACTCGCCTACACCGTCGGCGACGAACTCCGCGTCATCGACTTGACCAGGATTCCGTAGATCGGACGTGCCGGGAGGGGACCGTCAGCACACCGGCCGGGACGTGCCGGCATCACGAAGGGCCGGTGGGCGAGGGTGTCGGCGGCACCGTGGGGGTGGCGGAGGGGTCCGGTGACTCGCCGGGCCCCTCCTGCGGGATCGTGGTGATCGACGTGGTGGGTTGCGGGCAGCCGCGCCTGGCCGCGTTGGCGCGGCGTCTGGCCGCCGGGCCGGCGCACGGGTCGCCGTCGTCCTGGCCGCCGGGGTCCCTGGTCACCGGCGGCCGGGAGCCGGTCTGCCGCTCGGGCGTCGGGTCGGGGACCGTGGACGGGCCCCGGGTGCGAGTCCCGGTGACTTGCACGGTGGGCGTGGCGGGCGTGGCGGGCGACCAGGTGCCGGCGCTGGCCGGGACGCCGCCGGTGAGGGTGGCCGGCGGCCGCAGCGTCGAGTCGGCCGTGGCCCTCGGCACGTGCGACTGAACGGCCACCGGGAGGTCGGGCAACGGGGAGCCACCGCCGATGCGCGTGTCACCGCCGCCGGACGCGGCGACCACCGTCACCGCGGCGATCGACACCGTGGCCAGCGCCGCGAAGCCGGCGTGCGACAGGCCGGCCCCGCCCTTGGCCCTGCGCCCGCGCTTGGGCGCGGTGGGCCGCCGGTCGCCGGGCGGCGGCGCCAGGCGCACCCGGCCCCCGCCGGGCGGGTAGGGCACCGGGGTCCAGATCTCCTCCAGCACGCCGGTGACGGCCTCGCGCAGGTCCCACGGGTCGCCCACGCCTCCCGCCGCCAGCAGGGCGCGCAGCAGCTCGGCCGCCTTGGGACGGCCGGCCGGCTCCTTGGCCAGCGCCGCCTCGACGGCGGGCCGCAGCAGCGCGGGCACACCCTCGACGCGCGGATCCTCGACCATGATGCGGCGGGCCAGCACGTCGGCCTCGCCGCCGCCGAACGGATGGCAGCCCGTGGCGGCGAACGCCACCAGACACCCCCAGGCGAACACGTCGGACGCGGGCACCGCGGGCCCTCCGGTCAGCCGCTCGGGCGACACCCAGCCGGGGCTGCCCATGACCTGGCCGGCCTGGGTGTGCGCGGCGAGCGTGTCGACGTCGCGGGCGATGCCGAAGTCGATGACGCGGGGCCCGCCGGTGGACAGCAGCACGTTGCCCGGTTTGAGATCGCGGTGCACCAGCCCGGCGTCGTGCACGGCGACCAGCGCCGCCGCCACCCCGAGCCCCACCCCGTAGGCCAGGTCGGGGGTGAGCGGCCCCCGGACCGCCACGACCTGGGAGAGCGCCGGGCCCGGCACGTATTCGCAGACCAGGTAGGGACGGTCCCGGTCGGTGCCGTCCTCGACGACCGCTGCCGTGCAGAACGGGACGATTCGCCGGGAAAAAGTGACTTCCTCGGCGAAACGGGCGCGCAACGTGGGATCCTTGAGGTGCACGGCATGTGGCGTCTTGAGCGCGACCAGACCACCCCCGGGGTGCTCCGCCAGATAGACCACGCCCATCCCCCCGGTGCCCAGCCGGCCCAGCAGGAGATATCGGCCGATGATCATCGGGTCGCCCACCGTAAGCGGCCTCACGCCTGGAGGCATGTCGCTCGAACCACGCGCCATCCGAGTTTCGCCTCTCCTGTCCGGGACACGGCAAAGCACACTGTGGCCTCATCGGACAGGCGTTTCCGCATGACCTTCAGAAGGGGTATCGCAGGTAAGGCGTTCGTACCCCGATGGTGAGTAAGGGGTGTGGCCTGGCGGTCTGAAGTGGTGTTGCGCCCCTGCCGTGTCCGACGGGAACGATCCGCCAAGCGCGCCCGGAGAGATCAGCCGAGGGCGGCGGCCTCCTCGGCCTCCACCTGGCGGTTCCAGTCCTTCTTCACCGCGCGCCACGCCTCGTCGTCGACCCCGGCGCGCCAGTAGCCGGAGATCGACAGCCGCTCCATCGGCACCCCGCGCTCGACCCTGAGGTGGTGCCGCAGCCGCTTGACGAACCCCGCCTCGCCGTGCACGAAGGCGTGCACGTCACCCTCCGGGAAGGCCAGCGCGGACACGGCCTCCACCAGCGCGTCGCCGAGCGGGCGGTCGTTGCGGTAGAGCCAGGACACCCGCACGTCGGCCGACGCCCCCAGCTTCAGCTCGTCGCGGGGGCCGTCGACCTCCACGAACACATAGGCCGGCACCCCCTCGGACAGCGCCTCGACGGAGGCCGCGATGGCCGGGAGCGCGCTCTCGTCGCCCACCAGCAGGTGCCAGGCCGCCTCCGGGTCCGGCGCGTAGTCGCCTCCCGGCCCCAGCATCATGATCTCGTCGCCGGGGACCGCTCCCGCGGCCCAGGGCCCGGCCAGGCCCTTGTCACCGTGGTGCACGAAGTCGATCGTGAGCTCCAGCGTCTCGGGGTCCCAGGCGCGCACGGTGTAGGTGCGCAGCCGGGGCCAGACCTCGCGCGGCATGGTCTCGCGGACCTGCTTGACACTGAACGGGGCCGGGTAGTCGACCCCCTCGTGCGGGAACACCAGCTTCACGTAGTGGTCGGTGAGCCCCCGCGTCGCGAAGTCGCGCAGGCCGTCACCGCCCAGCACCACCCGGATCATGTGCGGCGTCAACCGCTCGGTGCGCAGCACCACACCCAGATGGTGATCTCTTGGCTTGTCCGTCATCGCCCGGCTCCTCACGGCTTGTTAGGTATACCTAACTTACCGCGCGTTCCCGAGTGCCGGGCGATCTCCGGTCAGGCGGCCGCCGTCTCCCCGCGGGACGAGCCGTCGGCCACGGCGGCGAGGAAGTCGGACATGTGGCGGAAAGAGTGGCGGGCCTCCGGCAGCACGTCCGCCAGGATCGGGAAGACGTGCGGCATCCGCGGCCATTCCTCGTACGTCACCGGCACGCCCCCCTGCCTGGCCCGCAACGCCACCCGCCGCGCCTCGTCGCGGAGCACCTCCGTCGACCCGGTCACGATCATCAGCGGCGGCAGTCCAGTGAAGTCACCGAGCACCGGCGACACCAGCGGGTCGTGCGGGTCGAGGCCCGAGGTCCAGCGGCGCGCCAGCCAGCGCACCCGGCTGGCCGGCAGCATCGGGTCCTGCCAGCGGTTGGCGGTGCGGGGGGTGTCGGTCAGGTCGGTCCAGGGCGACAGGCAGATGGCCGCCGAGGGCAACGGCACGCCGCGGTCGCGCAGCGCCAGCAGCGCGGCCAGCGTGAGGTGACCGCCGGCGGAGTCTCCCGCCAGGATGATGTCCCGCGCGGCGTGCCCGCGTTCCAGCAGGCACGTGTACGCCTCCAGCGCGTCGCTCAGCGAGTCGGCCAGCTTGTGGATCGGGCCCTGGCGGTAGTCGAGCGCGAGCACGGGCCGGCCGGCCACCGCCGACAGACGCCAGGTGATGGACCGGTGCGTCTTCGGCGAGCAGAAGAAGTAGCCGCCGCCGTGGAAGTAGAGCAGCACCTTCGACTCGTCCAGCTCCTGCCCCGCACGCACCCACTCGCCGCCGCACGTGCCGGAGCTGTGCGGCAGGATGCCGACGTGCTCGGGCGCGGAGTGCGGCACCATCAGCACGAGGTCGCCCAGGCGGGAGGCGCAGTCGAGCGCCAGCGTGTGACGCATGAGCAGGCTGGAGACCGGCTTCAGCGTGCCGCGCATCAGTCCGGTGAGCGCGCGCGCCTGCCAGCTGAGGGGATAGTCCGGAGTGACGTCCCTGTCGATGTGCATGCTCGGGCCTCCGAAGAATCCTTTCCCCGCGGAACGCCGCTCTACTCACAAGTATGTATCTCATCGCTTACCTGGATGTTTCGGGCAGGTATCGCGCGCCGGTTCCGGGTTGATATCTCGTTGCGCGAGGTGAGCCGGAACGCGCATAATCCAGGGCTCCCACTGGCCGGCCCACGCAGCGACCCGGGCACGGTACGCCACCACGTCATCACGCTCCGGAGGTGCGCCACGATCCCCCTCTACGCGCGGCTGGTCCGGTACGGCTTCCGCAAGCACGCCACCTATGTCGGGGCCGCGCTCGCCGGCGCCTTCACCAACAGCGTGTTCGGCGTGCTACGCGCCTACGTCCTGATCGCGCTCTGGCAGGCCAGGCCCGGCCTGGCCGGCTACGACATGATCGACGCCGTCACGTTCTGCTTCGTCACCCAGGCCTGCATCGGCCCCATGCAGCTCTTCGGCGGCGGGCTGACCCTCACCGAGCGGATCCGCACCGGCGACATCGCGCTCGACCTCGTCCGGCCCGCCTCGCTGCAGCTCTGGTCGATGGCCGAGGACCTGGGCCGGGCGGCCTACCTGTTCCTGGTGCGCGGCGTACCGCCGATGCTGCTGGGCGCCGCGCTGTTCGGCATCGTGGTCCCGGCCGGCGCCGGGCGCTGGGCGGGCATCTTCGCGAGCGTCCTGGCCGGGATCGCGGTCAGCTTCGCCTGGCGCTACCTGGTCGCGCTGTCGGTCTGCTGGCTGGCCGACGACCGGGGTGTGGCCGTCTTCTCTCTCGTGCTCACGACCCTGTTCAGCGGCCTGCTGCTGCCGCTCGCGCTGTTCCCCGGGGCGCTGGGCGAGGTGGCGAGGGCGCTGCCGTGGGCGGCCATGGCGCAGGCGCCCGCCGACGTCTACCTCGGCAAGGCGCCGGCCCTTCCGACGCTGGCGTTCCAGGCGGCCTGGGCCGCGGCGCTGCTCGGGCTGGGCGCGCTCGGCACCCGGGCGATCCGCCACAAGGTGGTGATCCAGGGTGGTTAGCACCTACCTCCTGCTGGCCTGGACCTGGACCCGCGCCGCGTTCGCCTACCGCGCGTCGTTCGCCATCATGGCCGTGCTCGGCCTGGTCCTGGCCTCCGCCGACGTGGCCGTGATCCTGATCGTCTTCGCCAACACCACCTCGCTGGCGGGCTTCTCCCGCGAGGAGGTCCTCTTCCTGTACGGCACCGCCAACCTCGCGTTCACGCTGTGCGACCTGATCGCCGGCAACCTCGACCGGATCAGCCAGCACATCCGGACGGGCACCTTCGACACCATGCTGATCCGCCCGGTGAGCACCTGGATCCAGGTGGCGACGGACCGCATGAACCCCACCCGCGCCACCCGGGTCCTGCAGGCCGCCGCCGCCCTCGGCTACGCGCTGGCCGTGCTCGACCTCGACGGGCGCCGGCTCTGGATGGTGCCGGTCATGGTCGTTTCGGGCACCGTCATCTTCGCCTCGCTGTGGACCCTGGCCGGGGCGGCGCAGTTCGTGCTGACCGACGCCCCGGAGGTGGTCAACGCCTTCACCTACGGCAGCGGCCAGCTCACCCAGTATCCGTTCAGCATCTACGGCCGCGACCTGGTGCGCGGCGTGACCTACGCGCTGCCGCTGGCGTTCGTCAACTGGCAGCCCGGTCTGTACGTGCTGGACAGGGACGATCCGTTCGGCACGCCCGGCTTCATGCGGTTCCTCGGCCCGGTCGCGGCCGTGGTGCTGGTGCTGGCCGCCGCCTCCGCCTGGCGATGGGGCATCCGACGCTACACCTCCACGGGGAGTTGACCATGATCGAAGTCGACCGGGCCGGCCGCTCGTTCAAGGTGCGGCGCGCCGTCGTGCACGCCGTACGAGATCTGTCGTTCAGCGTCGAGCCGGGTGAGTTCGTCGGCTGCCTCGGCCCCAACGGCGCGGGGAAGTCCACCACGATCAAGATGCTCTGCGGCATCCTCACGCCCACGTCGGGAAGGGTGCGGGTGGCCGGGCTGGACCCGTCGCGCAGGCGCGCCACGCTGGCACGGCACATCGGCGTGGTGTTCGGGCAGCGGACGACCCTGTGGTGGGACCTGCCGCTCAGCGACAGCTTCGAGCTGATCCGGCTCCTTTACAAAGTAGATCGACAAGCCTTCGCGCGGCGGCTCGGGGAGCTGACCGAGACGCTCGGGCTGGGCGGCTTCCTCCGCACGCCGGTGCGTCAGCTCAGCCTGGGCCAGCGGATGCGCGGCGACCTGGCCGCCGCGCTGCTGCACGCGCCCGAGGTGCTGGTGCTGGACGAGCCGACGATCGGGCTGGACGTGGTGAGCAAGGCCGGCATCCGCGAGTTCCTGCTGCGGGTCAACGCCGAGCGGGGCACGACCGTGCTGCTGACCACCCACGACCTCGGCGACATCGAGCGGCTCTGCCGCCGGGTCATGCTGATCGACCACGGGCGGCTGGCGTTCGACGGGTCACTGGCCGACCTGATGGCCACGGCTCCCGGCCGGTCGTCGATCGAGGACGTGGTCACCGCCCTCTACACCGGGCCGGGCACGGCCGGCCCGAGGGATCAGTAGTAGCCGCCCTGCGGGCTCTCCTCGTAGTCGTCGTCGAGGTCGTCATGCCGCCGCGCCCACCGGGAGGGCATCAGCACGGGGATGAACATGGCCACGCCGAGCAGCGCGAACGCCCCCGTGGAGAGCAGCGTCTTCGCGCCGAATCCGGCGTCCCTGATCAGCTGGTTCACCGACGGCTGGTCGGGGACGAGGGACAGGGCGCGGTTCATGTCGAGGGCGTACACGACCGTCCACGCCAGCAGCGCCATCGCCGGCAGGAACGTGGCCAGCGGCGAGACGCGGCCCGCCACCACCAGGCCCACGACCAGGCCGACCGCGGCCATCGCGCCGAGCGCGATCCACAGCTTCTGGCCGCCGGCGGGGCCGGCCTGCGCACTGCCCATCGCCTGCTGGACGGCCCATCCTCCGCCTCCCACCACGGCCGCCGTGACCACGATCCCGATGAGCAGACCAGCGAAATGCCGCAACGTTCTCACCCCAAGTCGATGTGTCGGCTCGACCTTAGCGACAAAAGCCGTAAATCAACCAGGTATTGGGCAGCTTGCCAGTAGCCGTCCCTTCGAAGGGGCGCGCGTGAGAACATGTGGCACACTCATGCGCGCCGAACTTCCCCTGAGGCTCGCGCGGACGGCCGTCTTCGCCGCCGTCTGCGTGACGCTCGCCGCGCTGGCGCACGCGGTGGGCGGCGGCTCCACACCCGCTCCGTGGGCCGCGGCGCTCGGTGTCGGCACGGTCTTCACGCTGGCCCTGGCGCTGGGCGGCCGGGAGCGCTCGACCGCCACGATCAACATCGCGCTGGTCTGCGCGCAACTGGGGCTGCACGAGCTGTTCGGCGGCGACGACGGCACCGGCTATGTCGTGGCCCACCTCCACGGGCGGGGCTTCGGCAACGACGTCGGCATGCTGCTGGCCCACCTGACGGCCACCCTGCTCACCGGCTGGTGGCTGGCACGCGGCGAGGCCGCGCTGTGGGCGACGCTGCGCCGCCTGGTCCGCCCCCTCGTCCTGCGGTGGCCGACGCCCCTCCCCTCCGCGCACCCGGCCGCCCCCGTCATCGTGCGGGTGCGCGTCGTCCCGCCCGATCCGGCGCTGCGGCACTCGGTCGTCAGGCGTGGTCCTCCACTTCCCGCCTGATCGCCGACACCCCCGTTACTTCCTCAACCAGTCAAGTGGAGATTCGCCATGTCCTTCGTTCGCCGTGCCGCGACGGTGCTCGCCGCCGCCACCGCCGTCACCATCGGCCTCTCGCTGCCCGCCCTCGCCCACGTCACCATCAACCCGGGCACCGCCGAGCAGGGCGGGTTCACCAAGGTCGCCTTCCGGGTGCCCAACGAGCGCGACGACGCCTCGACCGTGAAGATCGAGGTCTCCTTCCCCATCGAGCACCCGCTGGCGTTCGTCTCGGTCAAGCCGGTGCCGGGGTGGAGCGTCAAGGTCACCGAGAGCAAGCTGCCCTCGCCGGTCAAGACCGAGTACGGCGAGCTCACCGAGTCGGTCAGCAAGGTCGTCTGGGAAGGCGGCAAGATCGGCAAGGGTGAGTTCCAGGAGTTCGAGGTGTCCATGGGCCGCCTGCCCGAGGGCGTCGACCAGTTGCTCTTCCCGACCAAGCAGACCTACTCCGGCGGCGAGGTCGTCGACTGGTCCGAGGCGCCCAAGACCGACGGCACCGAAGCCGGGCACCCCGCCCCGCTGCTGAAGCTCACGCCCGCCGCCAAGGAGGGGGCCACGGCGGCCGTCTCGGCCACGGCCGGCGCGGCGCCCCAGATGACGCGGGTGGCCACGGTCACGGCCGCCTCCGACGGCACCGCTCGCGTGCTGGGCGGCGCCGGGCTCGCGCTGGGCTTGATCGGCCTCGTGGTGGCCGCCCTCGCGCTGCGCCGGCGCTCGGCATGACAGACGGACGGCGGGCGCCCGGCCGGGGCGCCCGCCGTCCGCGGTGCCTGCCTCACTTCTTGAAGGTGTCCTTGACCTTTTTGCCGGCGTCCTTGACCTTCTCACCCGCCTGCTTGATGCCGCCCTTGGTCTGCTCGGCGCGGCCCTCGGCCTGAAGCCGCTCGTCGTCGGTGAGGTCTCCCACGTTCTCCTTGGCCCGGCCCTTGAGCTCCTCGGCCTTGTGCGCGAACTTGTCGTCGGTTCCCATGTCGGGTGCCTCTCTGTCGTGGTTTCGTTGGCCAGGACTCCCCTATCCGGACAGGTCGGGAGGAAACGTCCAGTACCAGGGGCACCCGTCAGGAGGTGATGTCCTTGCCGGAGAAACGCGCCCAGGCCACGGAAGCGGACAGCACGATGTAGGCGCCGAACGTGAGCAGCCCCTCCGACATGGCGCCGAAGTCGATCGGGCTGCGCAGCGCCCCGTCGAAACCCGTCCAGCGCGCCGGCAGCAGGTAGTCGGCCAGGCCGTCGAACTGCGGGATGGCGCGCAGCACCTGCGAGACGATGACGATGACCACGGTGCCCGCGACCGCCCCGATGGACACCTCGGTGAACGTCGACAGCGCCAGCGCGACCGCGGCCAGCGCGGCCATCCCGGCGCCGACGTAACCGACGCTGATCAGGATCCGCAGCAGCCCCTCGGCCATCGACACGGTGGTGCCCGACAGCAGCGTCACCGGCCCGACCGGGAACATGATCAGCCCGGTCGCCAGCGCGGCCAGCGCCACCACGGCGGTCACGGCGAAGGAGAAGACCACCGCGTTGAGGTACTTGACCACCAGCAGCCGGGTGCGCCCGGCGGGAGCCGCCAGCAGGTAGCGCAGCGTCCCGGTGCCCGCCTCGCCGGCGATCGCGTCGCCCGCGACCATGGCGACCGCGACCGGCATCAGCAGCACGACGAGGAACGACAGCGACGCGAACGTCAGCATGAGGCTGTTGCCCGCGACCGACGTCACGATCCCGCCCATCTCCGCGTCGGCCGCGACGAGCCGCAGCGCCACCCCCATGACGACGGGCACGCCGGCCAGCACCGCGAGCATCCACAGGTTGCGCGGGCGGCGGAAGGTCAGGCCCAGCTCGGAGCCGAGCAGCCGCCAGAACGCCCAGGGGGCGCGCTCCGGCAGCACCGCGCGCGGCGACGGCTCGGGCGGCCGGCGCTCGGTGGTGCGCAGGGTCTCGGCCACCGGTACGAGCCCCGGTGTCCTGCGCGTCCGCGTCTCAGCCGTCGACATCGAATCCCTCTCCCGTCAGTCCGACGAACACGTCCTCCAGGCTCGGCCGTACGACCGCGAGCCCCCGCACGGCGACGCCCTCGCCGACCAGCGCGGCGTTGACCCGCTCGGGCGCCTGGCCGCCGAGCTCGGCCGTGACCTCCCCGTCCATGGCGCGCACGTCGGCCAGGCCGAGCGTGGCGAGCACCCGCGCGGCGTCGGCCGTGTCGGGCGTCTCGATCCTGACGCGGCTGACCTGGCCGCCGCTGAGCGAGGCGATCGTGCCCTGCCCGACCAGCCGGCCGGTACTCATGATCGCGGCATGGGTGCACATCTGCTCGACCTCGGCCAGCAGGTGCGAGGAGACGAAGACGGTGGTGCCGTCGGCGGCGATCTCCTTGACCAGCGCGCGTACCTCGCGGGTGCCCTGCGGGTCGAGCCCGTTGGTCGGCTCGTCGAGGACGAGCAGCTCGCGCGGCCCGAGCAGGGCCGCGGCGATGGCCAGGCGCTGGCGCATGCCGAGCGAGTAGTTGCGGTAACGCTTGCCCGCCGCGGCGCCGAGTCCGACCCGGTCGAGCGCCTCGCCGACGCGCCGCCTGACGGTGGCGCCGGAGGCGGTGGGGTCGGCGGCGTCGAAGCGGCGCAGGTTGGCCTCGCCCGACAGGTAGGGGTAGAAGGCGGGGCCCTCGACCAGCGCCCCCACCCTCGGCAGCGCGCCGGCCAGCGGCAGGCCGAGCAGGGTGTGCTCGCCGGCGGTGGGCGCGACGAGGCCGAGCAGCATCCGGATGGTCGTGGTCTTGCCCGAGCCGTTGGGCCCGAGGAAGCCGTAGACCGATCCGCGCGGCACGTCGAGGTCGAGGGAGTCGACCGCGACCTGGCCGCCGCGGAAGCGCTTGGTCAGGCCGCGCGTGACGATGGCGGCCTCGGCGGAGGGCGGGGCCGCCCCGAAGGGCGCCCCCGCTTCGCGCGTCATGGCGGTCACTTGGTGCCCGCCACCCGGACGATCTCCTCCGGAGTGACCGCGCCGGCCAGCAGGCGGCCGTCGTCGGTCAGCAGGACCGTGACCAGCTTGGTGGTGATCAGCTTGCCCGAGCCCCACGTCCCGCTCACCGGGGTGGCGGACTTGAGCACGCCGTCCAGGAGCGCGCCGGCCTCCGCCGCGTCGCCCTGGCCGCCGGACGCCTCGGCCGGCGAGCCGAGGTCCGGCATCGGGACCTCCGCCACGGCGCCCCAGCCCTCACCGACGACCTTCAGGTCCTTGGCGTCCCCGGTGTGCTCGCCAGTGTGCTCGCCGGCCTTGCCGGCGACCTCCTCGCCGAGGGACCGCTCCTGCACCTTGGCCCCGGCGGGCGGGGTGAAGGTGAAGTTCTCCTCGGCGGGCGGGGTGAACGTCACCTGGGTGAAGCCCACCTCGAAGGCCGGCTCGGCCGAGCCCTTGGCGTACACCTGCACCCGCAGCGGGACGTAGGTCTCGCCGTCGAGCGCCAGGCGCACCTCCTGCACCAGCGAGGTCTCGGCCTTCGGCCGCAGCACCAGCTGGTAGGCGGGACGGCCCGCCACCGCGGCGGTGTTGGTGACGCCGATCGCGGTGTGCTCGTCGGCCTCGGCCAGCACCTTCGCCGCCGCGGCCTGCGGGGTCAGATCGGACGGCGTGGGCATGCGCGTGGCCGATTCGTGCGTCCAGCCGCCCGTCTTGACCTTGACCCTGGTGGCGGTGTTGCCGTCGCTGTCCCAATACCAGGCCTCGTCGCCGTTGACGATGAGGTTGGTCTCGTTCATATGGGTCGGCATCGCCACCCTGAGCTTGTCCTGCGCGCCGTACCAGACCTTCACCTCGTGCGAGCCCGACAGCAGGGCGAGGGGGGACTCGCCGCCCATCTGGGGCAGCGCGGGCAGGCCGAGTGACGCGGTCTGCCGGACGGTGCCGGACATCGGCAGCGGGCCGCCGGTTCTCTCGACGGCGGTCACGGCGTCGGCGAGCAGTTGCTGCGCCGAACGCTCGGGCAGCGCCGGATCGCCACTGACCGCGGCGACGACAGGGCCCGCGCCGATCGCGGCTCCGATCACGGCGGCGGCGGCGATCGGGACCCCCCACCTCACGAACGTGCCTTTTCGCATCTCACTCCTTAACGGTATGTCGATGACCACAGCCTGCGTGATGCATCCTTAGGCGAACCTGAGACAGCCTGAGACCCCTCTCAGCCTTCTCAGCGTCGTCTCAGGGCGGGAGCGGGAGGATCGGGGCATGAGAGTACTTGTCGTCGAGGACGAGAGGCGGATGGCGGCCGCGTTGCAGCGGGGGCTGCGGGCCGAGGGCTTCTCCGTCGACCTCGCCCACGACGGCGAGCAGGGGCTGCACGAGGCCAGGCACGGCGACTACGACGTGGTGGTGCTCGACATCATGCTGCCCCGGCTGTCCGGCTACAACGTGTGCAAGCAGCTGCGCGCCGAGGAGAACTGGGTGCCGATCCTGATGCTGTCGGCCAAGGACGGCGAGTACGACATGGCCGACGGGCTCGACCTGGGCGCCGACGACTACCTGACCAAGCCGTTCTCCTACGTGGTGCTGGTGGCCAGGCTGCGCGCGCTGCTGCGGCGCGACTCCGGGCGGCGGCCGGCGGTGCTGGCGGCGGGCGACCTGTCGCTCGACCCGGCCCGGCGCAGGGTGCTGCGCGGCGAGAGCCCGATCGAGCTGACGCCCCGGGAGTTCGCGCTGCTCGAATACCTGCTGCGCAGGCGGGAGGAGGTCGTGTCGAAGACCGACATCCTGGAGCACGTCTGGGACACCTTCGACACCGATCCCAATGTGGTCGAGGTGTACGTCGGCTACCTGCGGCGCAAGATCGACGTCCCGTTCGGCCGCAACTCCCTGCAGACCGTGCGCGGCGCGGGCTACCGGCTGGCCGGCGACGGTGGCTGACTCCCCCTATGCCTGGTGGCGGCGGCAGGGGCTGAGGTTCAGGCTGACCGTGGTGGCCGCCACGGTGCTCGCCCTGGCCCTGGCCGTGTCTGCGTCGGTGCTGCTCACCGTGCTCGACCGGACCCTGATCGACACGGTCGACGACTCGACGCGCGAGCAGGCCCAGACCGTACGGGTGCAGGCCGACGCGGGCACGCTGACCACCCCGATCACCACCCACGACGGCACGATCGTGCAGGTGATCGACGCCGCGGGCCGCATCACGCACGTCACCTACGGCGCCGACCGGCTGGTGCCCCTGCTCGGCGACCACGACAGGGAGCGGGTGCTGCGCGAGGGCAGCGCGACGTTCGCCGACGGCCGGCCCTACGCGATCCCGGGGCCGCTGCGGGTGGTGGTGCTCCGCGCCGACCACGGGCAGACGGTGATCGCCGCCCGGCCGGTGGGCGAGATCCAGACCAGTCTCGATACGGCCACCAGGGTGCTGTTCGTGGGCACACCGCTGCTGATCGTGCTGCTGGCCGTGGCCAGCTGGCTGATCATCGGCCGGACGCTGCGCCCGATCACCGCGCTGCGCCGGGGCGCGGCGGAGATCACGCACACGGCCAGGTCGCGCCGGCTGCCGGTGCCCGAGTCGCGCGACGAGGTGCACTGGCTGGCGACCACGCTCAACGGCATGCTGGCCCGGCTGGAGGAGGCCGAGCAGCGCCAGCGCGCGCTGGTCTCCGACGCCGCCCACGAGCTGCGCAGCCCGCTGGCCAGCATCCGGCTGCAGCTGGAGGTGGCGCTCGGCCATCCGGAGGGGCAGGACTGGCCGGAGACCGCCGAGGGCGTGCTGGAGGACGCGATGCGGCTGTCGCGGCTGGCCGAGGACCTGCTCGCGCTGGCCCGCCTCGACGAGCGCGGCGGCGTGCCCGCCAGGAACGAGCCGGTCCACCTCGACGAGGTGGTCCGGCAGAGCGCCGAGCGCCACGGCGAGGTCAGGCTGACCGTGTGCGACCCGGTGCTGGTCCGGGGTGACGCGCTCGACCTGAGCCGGGTGCTGACCAACCTGGTGGACAACGCCGTACGGCACACCTCGTCCAAGGTGGAGGTGGCGCTGACCGCCGACGGGGTGCTGACCGTGACCGACGACGGTCCGGGCATCCCGGAGGAGGACCGGGAGCGGGTGTTCAACCGGTTCACCCGGCTCGACTCGGGACGCAGCCGCGACGAGGGCGGCGCCGGGCTGGGCCTGGCGATCGTCCGCGAGACCGTGCGCGCGCACGGCGGCGTGGTGACCCTGGAGGACGCCGGGCCGGGGCTGCGCGCCGTGGTGCGGCTGCCCGTGGCCAGGTGAGCCCGCTCAGGTCCGGGTCGACCGGCCTCAGGTGCGGGTGCGTCCGCACGGGTGAGGCCGCACGGATGAGGCCGCGCAGGTGAGGCGGGCGCCGGTCAGGTGAGGCGGGCCAGCTCCGCGAGCGCCGCCGTGGCCGAGGCCGCGTCGTGCACGCGGAAGACCCGCGCGCCGAGCAGGGCGGAGATCGCCAGGGTGGCGATCGTGCCCGCGTGCCGCCGCTCGACCGGCAACCCGCCCAGCGTCTCGCCGACGAAGTCCTTGTTGGACACGGCGACCAGCACCGGCCAGCCGGTGGCGGTCATCTCGCCGAGCCGGCGGCTGACCTCCAGCGAGTGGAAGGTGTTCTTGCCGAAGTCGTGGGCCGGGTCGATGAGAATCGACTCGCGCGGCACCCCGGCGGCGACGGCCTTCTCGGCCAGGGCGGTGGTGTAGGAGACGACGTCGGCCACCACGTCGGTGTAGGCGATGCGGTGCGGTCGGGTGCGGGGCCGGACCCGACCGGCGTGCGCGCAGACCAGCCCGATGCCGTGCCTGGCGGCCACCTCGGCCAGGCCGGGGTCGACGCCGCCCCAGGTGTCGTTGAGCAGGTCGGCGCCGGCCCTGGCGACCACCTCGCCGACCTCGGCACGCCAGGTGTCGACGCTGACGAGCAGCCGGGGATGCCGCTCACGGACGGCCTCGACCAGGTCGGCGACGCGGCGGATCTCCTCGCGGGCGTCGACCTCGTCGCCGGGACCGGCCTTGACGCCGCCGATGTCGACGATGTCGGCGCCGCCCTCGACCGCCCGGTCCACCGCCTCGATCGCGGCGTCGAAGCCGTAGGTGCGGCCCTTGTCGAAGAAGGAGTCGGGCGTGCGGTTGACCACGGCCATCACGGCGTGCTCCCCCGGGCCGAACTCCCGGCCACGCAGGCGCAGAGTGCTCATCATCGGCGAGCGTACCGCGCCGTCCGCGACGCGGTACGGCGGGGCGAGCGCGCGCCGATGGCGGGCCTCGTACGGGGAACGGGTCGCGCGGCCCCACATGGCGGGGCGTGGTGTGAGGAGAGAGCGGCGCGGCCGCGGCCGAGCGGTCAGGCGGCGGTGCCCTTCTCCGCGGTGGACAGGAAGTCCTGGGCGATCAGCGGCAGGCGACGGCGGGCGTGCACCACGGCGATGACGCGCCGCACGGCCGGATCGAGCGAGCGCACCACGAGGCCCGCCCTGCCCGCCTGCTCGGCCATGCCGCGATACCACAGCAGGGAGGCCTGACCGCTGCGCGCGGCCTTGAGCCAGCCGTTGCGTTCGTCGGTCTCGAGCACGACCACGGGGTTGACGGCGTACTTGCCGAACATCGCGTCGAGCTCCCTGCGCCGGACGCTGCCGCGGGCGGGCAGGGCCAGGCGCATGCCGTCGAGCCGGCCCATGGGCACGGGATTGGGCAGTTCGAGGCCGGGCGGGGAGATCAGCACGATCTCCTGGCGTTCGAGCGGGTGGGTGACGAGATCGGTGGGCACCGGCAGGTCGGTCAGCCCGAGATCGGCCCGCTGCTCCCTGATGGCGCTGACGACGGCCTCACGGCCCTCGCAGCGCACGATGTGGACGCGGACCCCGGGATGCTCGGCCGCGTAGGCGGGCAGCAGCCGCCCGGCGAGGCCGGGCTCCAGGCTCGGGGTGGAGGCGATGCGCAGCTCCGCCTCCGCCGATCCGGTGTGGTTGGCCAGGCCCTCGATCTCGCGTACGGCGTCGAGTGCCTCCCGGGCGAGTTTGACCACGCGGCGGCCCTGTGCGGTGACCACGACGCCACGTCCCGACCGGGCGAAGAGCGTCATGCCGAGCTCGCGTTCCAGATCCCGGATCGCGCGCGAAAGCGCAGGCTGCGCGATGTAGAGCGACCTGGCCGCGTCAGTCATGGTGCGGTGCTCCGCAGTCGCGACCACGTAGCGGAGCTGCTGGAGGTTCATGCCAAAGAAGCTAGGACAACGCCTGCCGCGCGGTGGGGAACATAGCGGAGATCACCTCGAATGATTTCGGACTGTAACCGAGCGCTGTCACATCCGTGACGGGTGATAAATCAGTATGCTTCTGCCCCAAATTTGACAAAGGTCCGGGAAGCGATCACACAAGTCGCTTAATACGGACAACCGATCACAGGGGGCGACACGGTGACAGGCAACGGGCAACATCCACCTCCGCCACCGGAGCCCGGACAGCCCCAGCGGCCACCGTCGCTCCCCTGGCCTCCTCCGGCGCACGGGCTACCTCGCTCACCCCAGCCCCAGGGGCCGCCCTACCAGCATCCCTATCCGCCGGCGTCGCAGGCGCCGCCGTACCAGCAGCCCTATCCGCAGCAGCCGCAGGGCCCGCCGTACCAGCAGCCCTTACCCGGGCATCGGGGGATGCCCTACCCGCAGCAGCCGCCGCCCCCGCCTCCTCAGGGATGGCCGCCCCCGCGCCGGCCGTCGCCGCCCCCGCCGCCCATGCACGGGCCCTATGGGCAGTGGCCGCCGCCCCCGCGCAGGAAGTCCGGCATGGGGGCGGCCGGGATTCTCGGGGTCGTGTTCGGCTCGATGGCAGCGCTGTTCGTGCTGATCGTGATCGGCTCGGTGGCGTTCAAGGACTCCTCCCGGTCGGAGACCACCACCCCGATCGCCGTCCCCACCTACACGCCGGACGAGCGGCCGAGCGAGCGGCCGAGCCAGGGCGACGACGACGCGACCGGCGAGCCGACCCGGCGGCCGACGCAGGACACCACGGTCACCCCGCCCAAGCAGGTCACGCTCGACACGAGCCTGAAGAACAACACGCTCTACCGGGCGGGCACGCTGGCCAGGGTCGGCTGCCGGGCCGGCAACGCGAACATCTTCAGCCACGCCCAGCTCAAGGCGCTGATCCTGAAGACGGGTAAGTGCATGGACCGAGCGTGGGGGCCGATCCTGCGGGAGCAGGGCATCGACTTCAGCCCGCCGGGCTACGCGATCGCGCAGCGGAGCGGCAGGGGGGCCTGCGGCGACTACCCGTCGGCGGGCTCCATGGTGCCGTACTACTGCCCGCGCAACAACACGATCTACGCCTCCACCACGGCCATGTCCAAGGGCAACGGCAACGCCCTCGGCTACGGCCAGATCATCACGTGGAACGGCGGGATCATCAGCATGATGGCCCACGAGTACGGCCACCACGTGCAGAACCTGTCGGGCCTGATGAACTCCTGGTGGTCGCGGACACTGGAGTCGGGCAGCAAGAGCGGGAAGCTGGCACTCAGCAGAAGGCTGGAACTCCAGGCGACCTGTTTCGGCGCCATGTGGATGCGGTCGGTGGCCACGTCCTACCCGATCGGTCCGGCCAACCGCAGCCGCCTGTTCTGGTTCTACAGCCGGTTGGGCGACCAACCCGGCCATCCGCGAGACCACGGCTCCATGGTGAACAACAACCGATGGTTCAGACAGGGCTGGGAGAAGAACCAGACGTACCAGTGCAACACCTGGATGGCGCCCTCCTCGACGACCTCCTGAGGGCTGCCAGGAGTTCATCTCAGGTTGGGCACATGTCTTTGATGTCCCTATATGGGGACTAGAATCCTGGCAATCTTGTGCTCAAACGGGGAGCAGAACCGAGTTTTGCCTGGCAGGCGTTAGGAGCCGGTGTGAGCAAGGGCGAAGGTGCGGGCACCACGCCAGGGGGCCGGAAACGACGCTCCTCACGCCGTCCTCGTACGGCGTCGGGCGGCGAGCCCGGCACCCCGGCGCCTCCCCCCACCGAACCCGGTCCACCAGCCGCGCGGCCCGGTCCTCAACCCGGTCCTCAACCCGGGCCTCAGGCCGGGCCGCGACCCGGCCGCCAGACCAGGCCCCAGACCGGAGCGCGACCCGGCCCCCAGACCGGGCCTCAAACCGGGCCTCAGACCGGCCCTCAGATCCGCCCTCAGGCCGGGCAGCAGACCGAGCCCCAGACCGGTGCGCGCCCGGGCCGGGCCGGTGTGGCACCCCGCTTCGCCAAGCCGCTCAACGCCGGATCCATCCTCGGCTGGACCGCCCTGTCCGCCATCGCGCCCGGCGCCGGCCACCTGCGCGCCGGCCACCGTCGCACGGGGCTGGCGCTGCTCAGCGTGTACGGGGTGCTGCTGCTCGCCGCGCTGGCCTTCGCGCTGACCCGCAACAAGCAGAACCTCGCCGACCTCGTCGGTGACGGCACCTTGGTGACGGTCATCACGCTCACCTCGCTGGGCGCGCTGGCCTGGTTCGCCCTGCTGGTGACCACGTACGTGGCGCTCAACCCCAACCGGCTCAACCAGCAGGGCCAGATCGTCTCGGGCATCGCGGTCGGCGTGCTGTGCGTGATCGTGATGGCCCCCTTCGCCTTCGCGGCCGGCGGAGTGCTGGAAACGCGGAGCACGATCCACCGGATCTTCTCCAGCGGGACCGGCGACCCGGACGTCGCCCCGATCAAGGAGGAGGATCCGTGGAACGGCAAGGAACGGGTGAACTTCCTGCTGGTCGGCGGTGACGCGGCGGGCAACCGCACCGGAGTGCGGACCGACAGCATGAACGTCGCCAGCGTGCACATCAAGACCGGCAACACGGTGCTCTTCAGCCTGCCGCGCAACCTGCAGCACGTACGCTTCCCGCAGACCTCTCCGCTGCACAAGCAGTTCCCCAATGGCTTCATGGCCGAGCTCCCCAACGGTGGGCTGCTCAACGAGGTCTGGCAGTACGCCAACGAGCACCCGGACATCATGGGCGGCCACAACAGGGGCCCGCGCGCGCTGATGGACGCCATCGGCCACACGCTGGGCCTCAAGATCGACTACTACGTCCTGATGAACATGTACGGCTTCGCGGACCTCGTGGACGCCATCGGCGGCCTCAGGATCCACGTCGAGCAGGACGTCAAGTGGGGCGGCACGTTCGGCACCGCGGGCACGATCAGGGCCGGCACCCGCAGGCTGTCGGGCGAGGAGGCCCTGTGGTACGGCCGCTCCCGCGTCAACAGTGACGACTTCTCGCGCATGAGCCGGCAGCGCTGCGTCATCGGCGCGTTCGCGAAGCAGGCCACCCCTGACAAGATCCTGCTGAACTTCACCAAGATCGCCGGCGCCACGCAGCGCATGGCGCGGACCAACATCCCACAGCCCCTCGTGAAGCCGCTGGTCGCCCTGGCCCTGCAGGTGAAGGACGCCAGGATCACCAGCACACAGTTCGTCCCGCCGGAGTTCTGGCCGGGCGCGGCCGACTGGGCCAAGATCCGCCGCGCGTCGGCGAAGGCCATCTCCGATTCCCTCAAGCCCCGCCGGGCCCGTACGGCCGACGTGACGGCCTCGCCGGGGAGCCCCTCGGCCGCGCCCACGGCGACCCGGACGCAGGCCGCCGTGCCCAGCCAGACCCCGACCCGCAACGGCCAGAAGACCAGCGAGTCCCTGGACGAACTCTGCGGCCTCTGACCGGTCAGACGAAGGCCGATCAGACGAGGGCCGGTCAGACGAGGGCCGATCAGAGCAAGGCCGGTCAGACGAAGGCCGGTCAGGCCAGGGCCGGCCTGCGGGGCAGCAGGGCGAGGGCGCCCAGGTAGAGGACGGCGGCCACGATCAGCAGCCCCTGGTAGCCGATGACCAGGGCGAGGTACTCCAGGCACCCGCCCACCATCGCGCCCAGCAGGTTGGCCCCGAACGAGGTCGTCGCGTCGGCCGTCTCGGCGAAGCGCTTGGCGAACACCACGTTCGCCGCGAAGATCGGCAGGAACGCCACCGTCACGGCGGCCACCGCCCGCAGCGGCAACGGCAGCGACAGCAACCAGGTGTTGGGCACCAGCCAGGCCAGCAGCAGCCCGCCGAGAAGCACGGCGTACATGACCGGCAGAGGCGGGGTGCGGAAGCGGCGGGTCACCTCGACCGCGGCGAGGACGGCCACGAGCACCCCGGCGAACACGATCGCGTTGACCACCCACGTGGTGCCGAACAGCAGCGCGAACCCGGTCACGCTCTTGGCCTCCAGCAGCATGAAGGCCACGCCGAGCAGGAACAGGTCGGCGTACGGGCGCATCCGCCGGTAGGGGCCGGCCACGACGCGCACGGCCAGCAGGCTGACCGCGAGGATCAGGCCGAGCGTGATGAGGTAGATCGGCGGGATGTCGCCGTCCTTGAGGTAGAGGAAGGGCCGGTCGTCGAGCGCGGGCGGCGGCGTGCCGGCCGCGGCCCCGGCCCAGGGCGTGGCGCAGCGCTGAGCCTCGGGGGTGAAGCCGGCCGTGATGACGGCCTGCTGCCCGGCGGTGCTCACCACGTCGACGCACGGCTTGTGGCCGAAGGCGCTCTGCACGGTGGAGGCGAGCCGGTCGACCAGCCAGGTCTCCCGGTAGTAGTTGTACATCGAGAACGCGCCGCCGGGTTTGAGGTGGGCGCGGGCCGCCCGCATCGCCTCCTCGGTGAACAGGTAGCTCTCCAGCCGCAGCGAGCTGGCTCCCGAGACGAGCGTGAGCGAGTCGGGCAGCGCGAACAGGATCAGGTCGTACTTCCGGGGGGTGCGTTCGAGGAAGGCCCGGCCGTCGGTGACGTGCGTGGTCACGCGAGGGTCGTCGTAGGGGTGGTCGGGGTGGGTGGAGCCGCCGAGCTCGCGCAGCTTGGGGTCGATCTCGACGGCGTCGACGTGGCCGGCGCCCTTGGACAGCGCGATCGCGACGTCGGTGCCGCTGCCCGCGCCGACGATGAGCACGTCCTTCGGCGGGCTGGTGACGCGTTCGTACGGCAGGCCGTACTGCCGCTCCCATTCCAGGCGGGCGGCGGCGGGCACGGCCTGCTGGTGCGGGATGCCGTTGACGGCGATGTCGGTCACCGGCACGCCGAGCTGCTCGAACTGCCGGAAGGTCACCTTGTAGTAGGGCGACCACAGGGCGCCGGCGGTGAGCGTCTCGGCCAGCAGCAGCCCCACGACGGCCAGCGACGGCACCACCACGAAGCCGAGGTAGGTGACGAGCGGCCGGGGCACGAGCAGCAGCGCGTAGGCGACGGCGGCGATGAGCCCCCAGAAGAGGGGCGGCGCGCTCAGGAACGACAGGGCGGTGAACGCGGCGATGCCGGTGAGGCTGCCGATCAGGTCGTAGCGGTAGGCCTCCAGCCGCGGCAGCTCGGGGAAGCAGCGGCCGACCAGCTCGGCCGGGCCCATGAGGACCAGCGCCGCCGCGCAGAAGATCACCGGCAGGATGAGCCAGGCGGGCGGCCCGGTGGTCGCCAGGCTCGTCCAGTAGAGGACGCCCTCGGTGTCGCGGTCGACGGTGACGGGGAACGTCAGGACGACGATCACCAGGCCGAACAGCACCACGGGCGAGTAGTAGGGCTGGCGCTTGGACCTGCCCACGCGCAGGAACCCGAGCCCGATGCCGAGGAACGAGCCGAGCAGCACGAAGTTGGTGAAGTAGCTCAGGTGCACGATGTTGGACCCGGTCCACCGGATCAGCGCCAGCTCCAGGAAGAGCATGAAGGCGCTGGCGAGGATGAGTCTCGGGCGCACCGCCAGCCAGTGGCCTCCGGTGCCGACTGTGACCGCCTGCTGGGCCTGGAGCGTCATGGGCACTCACCGTAGTGAAAGGACCCGGAACACGGAAGCCTGACGCTCGGGAACGGTCATCGAGCACTTCTGTCCGAATTGAGGTGTCACAGCAGGTCACATCCCTGATGAACCGCTGGACGCGCCCGTGCGGATGGAGGAATGTGGTGAGGTTCGTTCCCTCCACATGACCGGTGGTGACTCATGCGGGTCCTGATCCAGCTCCGCCCCTCCCCCGACCTGGTCGCGGCCGTCATCGATCCGGCCCGCGCGGTCACCACGGCCGACGTCGCCGACGGCCTGCCCGGGGTCGAGCTCGACGCCGGGTTCGCCCCGGTCGCCGTGCCCCGGCCGATCCCGGCGGCGGGCGGCGACCCGCTCTCCCTCAACCAGCCGCTCGACTTCTCGCTGGCCGCCGAGGACGCCTCGGTGCTGGTGCGGGGCACGATCTCCGACGACGAGCTCGCCACCCGGGTGACCCTGCTGCAGACGCTGCGCCCCGATGTGGCCGGGGTGTTCGCCGACCCGGTCATCGGGTCCTCGCTGACCTGCGGAGGCGACTCGCCGGTCGGCGACTGGCACGACGTCGAGCGGCTGCTCGACGTCGCCGGCCTGGGCGCCGAGGGGCTCGACGGCGCGGGGGTGGCCGTGGCCGTCCTCGACACCGGCGTCAACACCGCGCACGTCACCCGGCAACTCGGCCGGAGCGTCGAGCTCGACGCCCGGCGGAGCTGGATTCCGCCGGGCGTCCCCGGCCGGCCGGGCGAGTTCGAGGTCGACCACGGCACGATGTGCGCCTTCGACACCCTCATCGGGGCGCCCCGGGCGTCCGTGATCGATGTCCCGGTGCTGCTGTCCACCCGGCCCGGTGGCTCGGCGCTCGACGGGCTGCTGTCCGACGCCGTGGCGGCGTTCGCGCACCTGCGCGGGGTGCTCGACGCGCAACCCGAGGAGTCCAGGGCGCTGGTGGTCTCCAACTCGTGGGGGTCGTTCTCCCCCGAATGGGACTTCCCGGTCGGGCATCCGGGCAACTACTCCGACAACGCGGCACACCCGTTCAACCTGATGGTGGCCGAGCTCGACCGGGCGGGCGCCGACGTGCTGTTCGCGGCGGGCAACTGCGGGCGCGATTGCCGCGACGGCCGGTGCGCCTATCCCGACCGGCCGATCGTCGGGGCCAACTCACATCCCAAGGCCCTGTCGGTGGGCGGCGTCGACGTCAACGGCGGCCGGGTCGGCTACTCCTCGCAGGGGCCGGGACGGCTGACCGCGCGCAAGCCCGATTTCTGCGCCTATACGCACTTCTCGGGCTCCAGGGCGTTCGGCGACGACGAGGCCGACTCGGGCACGTCGGCGGCGACGCCGGTCGCGGCCGGCCTGGTCGCCGCGGTCCGCACCCGGTGGCCCGCCACGCGGCTGTCGCCGTCGCAGCTGCGCTCGCTGCTGCGGCGCACCGCCGACGACCGCAGCGAGGTGGGCTTCGACTACGACTACGGCTACGGGACCATCGACCCGGCCGGCATCGTCGCCGCGCTCCGGCGCCGGGCCAGGAGCGCCGGCTGACCCGGGCTCAGGCGTTCTCCCGGGTCCCGACGGCCAGGCACCCCCTGGGACGGAGACCGGCGGGCGAGAGCTGGACGCAGATCAGACCGGAGCTGCGCGAGCAGGCCGAAGCCGTGTTCGACCTGCTGGAGAGGGGGATCGGCGACTACGGCCGCCGGCCGCTAGTCCAGGCCGCCCATCATGGCGGCGCCGCCGAAGACCACGAACATGAGCACGTAGAAGCCGATCACGGCCAGGAACAGGCAGGTGCTGACGATGCCGCAGACGCGCCCCGCCTGCACCATGCCGCGGTTCTCGTAGACGTAGCCGCTGCCGTCGATCTCGCGCAGCGCCTTGTTGCCCATCGACCAGGCGAACGGCCCGACGAGCCCGCAGACGACCAGGCTCAGGATGCCCAGCACCAGGATCGTGGTGCCGTTGGGATGCGTCTGGGGCGGCGGACCGTAGTAGGAAGGGCCGTAATTGGGATAAGACATCTGCGTTCGGCCCCTCGCTTATCGGTGTTCAGGCGGTTTTTATACCACAGGGCATCCCTTGACGGGTGGTTGCGGGACACTTGATGACGGTGTGATCATCTGCGCCATCATGGTGGGGCAACGCATCCGTCCTGAGGAGCCCACCCCTGTGCGTGAGCGCATCCGCGCCTTCATCAACCATCGGCGTTTCCAGCAGTTCATCATCGGCGTCATCCTGATCAACGCGGCCACCCTCGGCCTGGAGACGGTCCCCTCGGTCGTCGTGCGCTACGGCGACGTGCTCTGGGTGATCGACCACGTGGCGCTCTACATCTTCGTCACGGAGCTGCTGGCCAAGATCTACGTCGAACGGGCCCGCTTCTTACGCGACCCCTGGAACGTCTTCGACACCGCGATCGTCGGCATCGCGCTGCTGTCCACGACCGGCGGGCTGTCGGTGCTGCGGTCGCTGCGCATCCTGCGGGTGCTGCGCCTGCTGTCGGTCGTGCCCAGCCTGCGCCGCGTGGTCTCCGCCCTGCTGCGCGCGATGCCCGGGATGAGCTCGATCGTGGTGCTGCTCTCCCTGGTGCTGTACGTGGCCGCCGTGATGGCCACCAAGATGTACGGCGAGGCCGTGCCGGAGCGCTTCGGCAGCCTGCCGACCTCGCTGTTCACCCTCTACCAGACGATGACCGGCGACGACTGGGGCAACATCGCCAGAGACGTGATGCAGGAGCACCCGTCGGCCTGGATCTTCTTCACCATCTTCATCCTGATCTGCACGTTCGTGGTGCTCAATCTGTTCATGGCGGTCGTGGTGAGCGCCATGGAGGAGGAATCGGCTCTGGAGCGGGCCGAGCTGGCCGAGCTGGAGGACACCTCGGCCGCCTCGACCCGGCTGATCCTGGCCGAGCTGGCCGCGCTTCGCGCGGAGATCAACGAGCTGCGCCGGGAGAAGGCCATGGAGTAGGCCTTCACCGCCCACGAGTGCCACCGGGGGCTCCCCCCGTCGGAGGGAGTCCCCGGTCAACGGGGGCCGGTCAACGGGGCTGTCAACGGGGGCTGGTCAGCGTGAGTAGTGCTCGACGACGAGCTGCTCGTCCACCGGGACGGCGATCTGGTCGCGCTCGGGCTTGCTCGTCAGCGTGAACCGCAGGTCGGCGTGGTCGACGGACAGGTAGGGCGCGATCCGCTCATCGGCGTGCACGCCCTCGGCGGCGGCCACGAACGGCTGCATCCGGCGCGACCTCTCACGCACCGAGACGACCTGGCCGGGCTTCACCAGGTAGCTCGGGATGTCCACCTTGCGACCGTCGACGGTGATGTGGCCGTGCGTCACGTACTGGCGGGCCGCGTAGATCGACGGCGCCAGGCCGGCCCGCAGCACCAGGGAGGCGAGCCGCGTCTCCAGCAGGGAGACGAGCTCGGCGCCCGAGGCGCCGGGCCTGCGCACGGCCAGGTCCCAGTAGCGCCGCAACTGCCGCTCCGACACGTCGTAGTACCAGCGCAGCTTCTGCTTCTCCAGCAGGCGCGTGCCGTAGTCGCCCATGGCGCGGCGGTTGGTCTTGCGGCCGTGCTCGCCCGGCGGGTAGGGCCGCTGCTCGAAGTGGCGGACGGCTTTCCTGGTCAGCGGCACACCCGCGCGGCGCGACAGCCTCACCTTGGGACCGGTGTAGCGCACGTTGACCTCCATGTGATTAGGTAATCCTTACTTAGGTAAGCCTAACCTATTGTCTTCCGCCGTCTCAAGGAGGCGCCCATGCTGCCGATCCCCGAGCGGATCCGCACGCTCGCCACGACCGCCTGCGTCGCCCGGCTGTCCGTCGACGGCACGCCCGCCCCCGCCCAGGGCGGGGTCGACGAACTCGGCCGTCCGGTCCTGCTGGTGCGGCCGGGGGAGCCGTTGCACGGGCTGTGCGACGACGCCGTCGTCGCGGTCAACCTGACCGCCATGCGCCGCCTCGGCGAGATCGAGCATCCACGGGCGATGATCGAGGTGCAGGGCTGGGCTCAGGCGGTGCCCTTCGAGCAGGCGCGCGCCGCGGCGGTCTCGGTGTCGTCGCACTGCCCCGACGAGGCCCTGTTCGACGCGCTGGAGAGGTACGGCGAGCCGGGCGCGCCCCGGTTGCTGCGGCTGGACGTGGGCCAGGTGGTCTACCTGACCGGGCAGGAGTCGGGGGTGCTCGACGCCGACGACTACCTCGACGCGGTGCCCGATCCGCTGGCCGAGACGGCCGAGCGCGTGCTGGCCCACATCAACGACGCGCACCGGCCGCAGCTCTCCGGCGGGGTGACCCGGCACCTGGGCGAGGACGCCGGCGAGGTGTGGCTGTGGGAGCTCGACCGCTACGGCGCGACGGTGCGCACGGACGACTCCCTGATCCGCTTCCCGTGGCCGTCCCCGGTCCACACCGGCCTCTGCCTGGAGACCGCCCTGCGGGGCCTGCTGTGCGCGTGCTGAGGGCCGCCCGAGGATGATCGCCTTGATCACGATTCGCCCAGAGCCGCCCGAGTGGTCGCGCGGGGTCACTATCATCGGCGGCTGTGAGCGACTCGGAGCGGCACGGGCGTGTTCTGATGGTCGCCGGCGTGCTGGCCGGCGGCCTCATGCTGGCCGCCGCCGCGATCCTGGGCGGCGACCGGCCGCCGGTCACCTCACTGTCCCCGGTCAGCCTCCCCGCTCAGGCCGGTGATCGGCCGGCCCAGCCCGCGACGACCCTGTCCACCGGGAAAGTCAGGGTGCGGGCCACGGGCGTCACCACCCGGCCGCCCGTGACGCGCCCGTCCCACAGCGCGCGGCCGTCGCTCAGGACCGGCGCCAGCCCGGCGGCCACCCGCCCGTCGGCCGACGTCGGCCCGGCGGCCACTCGCCCGGCCCGCACGCCGAAGCCCACGGCCGTTCCGACGGCCGGCCTTACGAGGAGTCCGGCGGCGAGTCCCACGGCGGTGGCCGGCCGCTCCTTCGTGACACCCGCCATGCCCTACTCGGCCGTGCCCACCCGGACGCACCCGCCGGCCGGCCATGGCGCTCCCCCGCTGAGCCCGGCCCCGGTCAGCACACCACCGGGTTACGGCGAGGCCGTGTCACCGCACGACTGACGGCCGCGCTCGCGCCTCAGCGCCTCAGCGCCTCAGCGCCTCAACGCCTCAACGCCTCAACGCCTTAGGGCCGCGCTCGCGGCTCAGCGCCTGGCCAGGCTGTCGTCGATGGCGTCGGGCGACAGCACGTGGTCCAGCACCATCACCGCGCACCCGCTGATGCCCGCCCCCGCGCCCAGCCTGCTCGCCTCGATGCGCAGCCGACGGGTCGCCAGCGCGGTGGAACGCCGGTAGACGACCTCGCGGATGCTCGACACCAGCGGGCCGAACGCCTCGGCCACGTCGCCGCCGAGCACGAGGACCGACGGGTTGAGGATGTTGACGGCGCCGGCCAGCACCTCGCCGATGCGGCGCCCGGCCTCGCGCACCATGGCCATCGTCTCGGCGTCGCCCGCCCGCACCAGGGCGGTCACGTCGCCGACGCTCTTGACGTCCTTGCCCGCGGCGCGCAGGTCGCGCAGCAACGCGGTGCCGCTGGCCACGGAGTCGACGCAGTCGACGTTGCCGCAGCGGCACAGCACGCCGCCGCCGTCGCGCACCGGGATGTGCCCGATCTCGCCCGCCGCGCCCATCGCGCCGCGCAGGATCTCACCGCCCGCGACGACTCCGGCACCGATGCGGGTGGACACCTTGACGAACATCAGGTCGGCCAGCTCGGGGTAGACGCCGCGGTGCTCGCCGATGGCCAGCACATTGACGTCGTTGTCGACCAGCACGGGCACCGGGAACCGCTCGCGGACGACGGGCGGGATCGCCACGCCGGTCCACGAGGCCATCACGCGGGCGCTCTCGGCGCGGCCCTCGGCGAACTCGACCGTGGCGGGCACGCCCATGCCCGCTCCCTTGACCATCGAGCGGGGCCGGTCGCCGAGCAGGTCGTCCCAGGTGTCCATGAGCAGCGGCAGCACCACGTCGGGCCCCTGCTCCACGTCGATGGCGAAGTCGCGCCCGGCCAGCTCGCGCCCGGCCAGGTCGCAGACCGCGACCCGGGTGCGGCTCGCGCCCAGCGCGGCCACCAGCACCACGCCGCCGGCGGCGTCGAACTCCAGCCGGACCGGGGGCCGCCCGCCGGTGGAGGGGGCATCGGCGCGCTCGACCACGAGCCCGCGTTCGAGCAGCTCGGCGACGCGCAGCTGCACCGCGGGCCGGGACAGGCCGGTGACCCGGCCGAGGTCCGCGCGCGTCACGGCCTCACCTGTGCGGATGAGGCGGAGCACCTCACCACTGGTGGCGAGGCTCGCGGCGGTACGTCGAGACATCGGCCAAGTGAACCACACAGAGTTAGGTAATGAAAAGTCCTGACTTTCTTATCTCAGATAGCAAAACTCTGCTTGTGCCTGACCCAAACTCCCACTAATGTCCGTTCTGTCCCTGGTTGATAGATCATCGGAGTATCTCCCCGTGTCCCCCCTCTCGACGTCCGCCACCGCTTACGCCGCCGACCTGGTGGTCTTCGGCGGCACCGGCGACCTGTCCATGCGCAAGCTGCTGCCGGCGCTGTACCACTGCGACCGCGATGGCCGGCTCTCCCCCGAGACCCGCATCATCGCCATGTCCAGGGGCGGCCTGACCGACGACGACTTCCGCGGCAAGGTGGACGCCGACGTACGCGGCCAGGTGCCGGTCGACGACCCCGGCGGCTGGCGGCGTTTCCTGGGCCGCCTGCACCACGTGTCGGTCGACGTCGGCCGCCGGGCGAGCGGGGACGACACCGACCTGCCCGGGTGGAACGCGCTGGCCGCGTTGCTGGCCGGGCAGGAGGAGCGTGACCGGGTGTTCTACCTGGCCAGCCCGCCGAGGACGTTCGGCCCGTTCTGCCGCGAGCTGGCCGCGGCCGGGCTGGTGACCCCGCGCTCGCGGGTCGTGCTGGAGAAGCCGCTCGGCCACGACCTGGTCAGCGCGCGCCGGATCAACGACGAGGTCGGCGCCATCTTCGACGAGCGGCAGATCTTCCGCATCGACCACTACCTGGGCAAGGAGACCGTGCAGAACCTGCTCGTGCTCCGCTTCGCCAACGCCTTCCTGGAGCCGATCTGGAACTCCCTCTGGATCGACCACGTGCAGATCACCGTCGCCGAGACCGTCGGCACGCCCGGCAGACGCGGCTACTACGACCACGCGGGCGCGCTGCGCGACATGGTCCAGAACCACCTGCTGCAACTGCTCTGCATGACCGCGATGGAGCCCCCGGCCCGCAACGACCGGGAGGCGATCCGCGACGAGAAGGTGAAGGTGCTGCAGTCGCTGCTGCCCATCACGGGCACCGAGGCCGACCGGTTCACCGTGCGCGGCCAGTACACCGAGGCCGCCGGGATGCCCGGCTACCTGCACGAGCCCGGCTCCACCCCGCCCACCGAGGCGTCGAGCCGGGTGGAGACGTTCGCCGCGATCCGCGCCGAGATCAGGAACTGGCGCTGGGCCGGAGTGCCCTTCTACCTGCGCACCGGCAAGCGGATGCCGCGCCGGACGTCGGAGATCGTGGTGCAGTTCAAGGACGTGCCGCACTCCATCTTCCCCGGCGGCACGCCCAACCGGCTCGTGCTGCGGCTGCAGCCGGAGGAGGGTATCGAGCTGCACATCATGGCCAAGGAGCCCGGCGCCGGAGAGGTGGCGCTCAAGCCGGTGCCGCTCAGCCTCAGCTTCGGCGAGACGTTCACCACGCGGGTCCCCGAGGCGTACGAGCGGCTGCTCACGGACGTGCTCGCGGCCAACCCGACCCTCTTCATGCGCCGCGACGAGGTGGAGGCGGCCTGGCGCTGGATCGATCCGATCCTGGCCGCCTGGGAGTCGTCCGCCGAGCTGCCCGAGCCCTACCCCGCCGGGTCGACCGGCCCCGCGGGCGCCCACGAACTGCTCGGCCGCAGCGGTCGCGCCTGGCACGAGGAGGAAGCGTGAATCCGGTCATCCAGGAGATCACGGACAGGATCGCCGAGCGCAGCCGGGCCAGCCGTACCGTCTATCTGGAGCGGATCCGGCGCGACGGGGAGGCGGCCCGGCGGCGCGGACCGGCTCGCGCGCACCTCGGCTGCGCCAATCTGGCGCACGGCTTCGCGGCCGCGTCCGCCGAGGACAAGTCCGCCCTGCGGGGCACCGTCAAGCCCGGCGTGGCGATCGTGACCAGCTACAACGACATGCTCTCGGCCCACCAGCCGTACGAGACGTACCCGGCGGAGCTGAAGGCGGCCGTGCGCGCGGCCGGTGGCGTCGCGCAGGTGGCGGGCGGCGTGCCCGCGATGTGCGACGGCATCACGCAGGGGCGTCCCGGCATGGAGCTGTCGCTCTACAGCCGTGACGTGATCGCCATGGCGACGGCGATCGCGCTGTCGCACGACATGTTCGACGCGACGCTGCTGCTCGGCGTCTGCGACAAGATCGTCCCGGGGCTGCTGATCGGCGCGTTGCATTTCGGGCACCTGCCCGCGATCTTCGTCCCGGCCGGGCCGATGACGTCGGGGCTGCCGAACAAGGTCAAGGCCCGCACCCGGCAGCTGTTCGCCGAGGGCAAGGTGGGCCGGGCCGAGCTGCTGGACGCCGAGGCCGACTCCTACCACTCCCCCGGCACCTGCACCTTCTACGGCACCGCCAACTCCAACCAGGCGCTGATGGAGGTCATGGGGCTGCACCTGCCGGGCTCGACGTTCGTCAACCCGCACACCGAGCTGCGGCACGCGCTGACCGGGGCGGCCGGCCGCCGCGCCGTGGAGATCACCGCGCACGGCGCCGAGTACACCCCGGTGGGCGAGCTGGTCGACGAGCGGGCGATCGTGAACGCCTGCGTCGCGCTGCTGGCCACCGGCGGCTCCACCAACCACACGCTGCACCTGGTGGCCATGGCCGCCGCCGCGGGCATCGTGCTGACCTGGGACGACCTGGCCTGCCTGTCGAAGGTGGTGCCGTCGCTGACCAGGATCTACCCCAACGGCCAGGCGGACGTGAACCACTTCCGCGACGCCGGCGGCATGCAGGTGCTCATCGGCGACCTGCTCGACGAGGGCCTGCTGCACGCCGACGTGCTGACCGTGGCCGGACGCGGACTCGGCCACTACCGGTCGGCTCCCGTCCTGGCCGGCGGCGAGCTGGTGTGGAGCGAGGTCACCACGGGCAGCGCCGACCCGGACGTGCTGCGGCCGGTGTCGGCCCCGTTCGCGGCCGACGGCGGCATCCACATGGTCGACGGCAACCTGGGCCGCGCGGTCAGCAAGGTGTCGGCGGTCAGGCCCGAGCACCTGGTGATCGAGGCGCCCGCCAAGATCTTCGACGACCAGCTCGACCTGCTGCGCGCCTTCGAGGCGGGCGAGCTGGACGGGCAGGACTTCGTGGCCGTCATCCGCTACCAGGGGCCGAGCGCCAACGGCATGCCCGAGCTGCACAAGCTCACCCCGCCGCTGGCCGTGCTGCTGGACCGGGGACAGCGCGTGGCGATCGTCACCGACGGCCGGATGTCCGGCGCGTCCGGGAAGGTGCCCGCGGCCATCCACCTGTCGCCCGAGGCGTCCGAAGGCGGCCCGATCGCGCTGCTCCGCGAGGGCGACGTGATCAGGCTCGACTCGGCGGCCGGGACGCTGGAGGCGCTGGTCCCGGCCGAGGAGCTGGCCCGCCGGGCGCCCGAGGGCCGACCGCTGAGCGACGCCCAGTGGGTCGGCACCGGCCGCGAGCTGTTCGCGACCTTCCGCCGGATGGCCGGTCACGCCGAGCAGGGCGCCGGGATCTTCGGCGTCAGCGGCGCCGAGTCGTGGTGAGCGCCTTGGAGCCGCCGTGGCTGGTGGCCGACATCGGTGGCACCAACGCCCGGTTCGGGCTGGTCACCGCACCGGGCACCCGGCCGGCCCACGTCGCGGTCCTGCCCGGGGCCGAGTACGCGACCCTCCCCGAAGCCATAGCCGCCTATCTCGCCGAACACGCGGGCGGAGTCCGACCGGGGGCGGCCTGCCTCGCCCTGGCCGGACCGGTCGACGGCGACCGCTACGAGCTGACGAACTCGCCGTGGGCCGGATCGGCGCGCGACCTCGGCATCCCGTACGTGGCGCTGCTCAACGACTTCGAGGCACTCGCCCTGTCGCTGCCGCACCTCGCCGGCGACGACCTGGAGCCGCTGGGCGGCCCGCCGCCCGGCCACGGCGTCAAGGCCGTGCTCGGGCCCGGCACCGGGCTGGGCGTGGCCGGGCTGGTGCCGTCGGACGGCGGCTGGATCCCGGTCCCGGGCGAGGGCGGGCACGTCACGGTGCCGGTCCTGGACCAGCGGGAGCTGGAGCTCGTCCGCGTGCTGGGAGCCCGTGGACCGGTGGCGGCCGAGCACGTCCTGTCCGGTCCCGGCCTGGCGCGGCTGCACCGGGCGCTGGCCGCGGTCAACGGCGTGCCCGCGGACACGCTGACCGCGTCGGAGATCGTGGCGCGCCTCGACGACCCGCTGTGCGCGGAGACGGTCGAGGTGTTCTGCGGGATGCTGGGCAGCTTCGCCGCGAACGTCGCGCTCACCCTCGGCGCCCGTGGCGGGGTCTACCTGGGCGGCGGGGTGCTGCCCCGTATCGTGGAACGTGTGCGTGCCTGCGGCTTCCGCGCCAGGTTCGCCAGCAATCCGGATATGTCCGACTACCTGTCCGGCATCGCGACCACCCTGATCGTCGCGCCGCAGCCGGCGCTGACCGGCGCCGCCGCCTGGCTGGCCCAGCGCGCCGGCGTCGGCACGCCCTTCTTCGCACCAGAGGAGAACCGTCGATGAGCCTGCTCGACCTCGCACCCGTGATCCCCGTCGTGGTGATCGACGACGTCCAGACCGCCGTGCCGGTGGCGCGGGCGCTCGTCGCGGGCGGCCTCCCGGTGATCGAGGTGACGTTGCGTACGGACTGCGCCCTGGAGGCGATCGGCCGCATCGCCGCCGAGGTGCCCGAGGCCGTGATCGGTGCCGGAACGATCCGGGCCTCCGACGACATCGCTAGATCGCTGGAGGCCGGGGCGAAGTTCCTCGTCTCCCCCGGCACGACCCTGTCGCTGGTCGAGGCGCTGGAGTCGAGCGGGGTGCCGTTCCTGCCCGGCGCGGCCACGGCGTCCGAGGCGATGGCGCTGGCCGAACGGGGGCTGAAGGAGCTCAAGTTCTTCCCCGCCGAGGCCGCGGGCGGCGTGCCCTATCTGAAGTCGCTGGCCGGGCCGTTGCCGGACGTCCGTTTCTGCCCGACGGGCGGCATCAGGGCGTCCAGCGTCCCCGGCTATCTGGCGCTGCCGAACGTCGGCTGCGTCGGCGGCAGCTGGCTGACCCCGGCCGATGCCCTCGCGGCGGGCGACTGGGGCCGCGTGGAGAAGCTGGCCGCCGACGCGGCCGTCCTCGGCTGACGCGCCCCGCGTGCCGCTCCCTCGCCGGCGCCGGGGTTGCCGCGCCGTCGGGGCGCCACGGGGCGGGCTCTTCCTCCGTTAGAGTCTGGGGTGTCAAAGGGCATGCCGGGCGGAGGATCGGTCGGTTGCGGCGACAAGACGACGACGGCGAGAGGACAGCGACGTTGGGGCAGCAGGGTCGCTCCGCGGGCAGCGCGCTGACGCCCGAGGATCCACCGGCGATCGGCCCCTACGAGCTGCTCAGCCGCCTCGGTTCGGGCGGCATGGGCACCGTCTATCTCGCCAGGGCCGCCGACGGCTCGCAGGTGGCGCTCAAGGCCATCCGCCGCGACTTCACCGCAGACCCCGTCTACCGGGCGCGCTTCCACGAGGAGGTCTCCAACGCCCGCAAGGTGGCCTCGTTCTGCACCGCCCGCGTGCTCGACCACGGCGAGCACGAAGGCGTCCTCTACCTCGTCACCGAATACATCGACGGCATCTCGCTCGAAGATCACCTGATCGAGCACGGCGCCCTGACGCCGTCCGTGCTGCACTCGGCGGCCGTGGGCGTGGCGGCGGCGCTGACCGCGATCCACGCGGCCGGTCTGGTTCATCGCGATCTCAAGCCGGCCAACGTCATGCTGACCCTGGCCGGGCCGCGGGTGATCGACTTCGGGCTGGCCCGCTCGTCCCACGTCGGCTCCCGCCACACCAACGCCGGCATGGTGATGGGCACACCTGGTTGGATCGCTCCGGAGCAGGTGTTCGAGGGGCGTACGAGCCCCGCCGGCGACGTCTTCGCCTGGGGCTCGCTCATCGCCTACGCCGGGCTGGGCGGCCACCCGTTCGGCGAGGGCGACGCCTACGTCATGGCGGCGCGCGCCCGCACCGCGCCGCCTGACCTGCGGGGTCTTCCCGCTCCGCTCGACCGGCTGGTGGCCGCGGCCATCCACCCCGATCCCGTCCGCCGGCCCGCCGCCAAGCAACTGCTGCTGGAGCTGGTCGGCGCGGCCGACGAACCCGCCGCCCAGCTCGCCGCGACGCGCCACCTCTCCAGTTCGTGGAACCCCTCCGACCTGCCCCCGTTCCCCCTGCCCTCGCGGCATCACGCCGGGCAAGCACCCTCACCCCACCCACCCACGGTCCAGCCGCCCAACTCGCATGGTCCGCGTCCCGCTCACCCCGGCGGACCGGCACCTTCGGCGCCCCCTCCCGCGCAACAGCCCCCCGCCGCCCCACCCGGCCAGGCGCCGTCAGGCCATCCCGCCGCCCCACCCGGCCAGGCGCCCTCAGGCCATCCCGCTGGACCGGCGCCGGCGGCCCACCCGGGCGGCCAGCCGCCGTCCGGACGCCTGCCCGTGCAGGCGCCGTCAGGGCATCCCGCCGGTCCTCCTCCGGCCCATCCGGGCGGCCAGCCACCCTCGGCCCGCCCGCCCGCGCAGGCGCCGTCAGGCCATCCCGCCGGGCCGGTGGGCGGCTCGGCCGCGCCGCGGGCGCCGGGAGGGCGTGGGCGGTCGGCGCACCGGACGGGGCAGGGCCCGTTGCCCATGCAGGGACCGCCCAATCATCAGACCGGGCAGGGCCCGCTTCCGCCGCCGGGGATGTTCCCGGTGGCCAAGCCGCGCAGGAGCGTGTTCGTGGGCTGCCTGACGGCCGTGGTGGTGGTGATCGTGCTGCTGGTGCTGCTGGTGGCCGTCATCGCGTGGGTGTCGAGAATTCCCGACGGGGCCGGCGCGAGCGCTCCGGTGCGGGACGTCGTGGGTCAGACGTCGTGGGTCAGCGGCTGACCAGCGGACCGGAGCCGGTGGAGCCGCGTACCACCAGCTCGGGCTGGAAGATCAGCTCGACGTGCTTGGCCGGGGCTCCGTTGATCTCTTCGAGCAGCGTCTGCACGGCCGCGGTGGCCATCGCGCCGATCGGCTTGCGCACGGTCGTCAGCGGCGGGTCGGTGAACGCGATCAACGGCGAGTCGTCGAAGCCGACCACCGACACGTCGCCGGGCACGGCCAGGCCCTGCTGACGGCAGGCGCGGATCGCGCCCAGCGCCATCAGGTCGCTGGCGCAGACGATGCCGGTGCAGCCGGCGGCCAGCAGTTGCGTGGCCGCGGCCTGGCCGCCCTCGACGGAGAACAGCGAGCTGGCGATCAGGTCGTCGACCTCGGTGGCGCCGAGCAGCCGCGCCATGGCCTGCTTGTAGCCCTCGATCTTGCGAATCACCGGCACGAACCTGCGCGGGCCGAGCGCCAGCCCGATGCGTTCGTGGCCGAGGTCCGCGAGATGCTGGACGGCCAGCCGGGCGGCGAGCCGGTCGTCGGGCGAGATGAACGGGGCGTCGATGTGCTCGCTGTAGCCGTCGACCAGCACGATCGGCAGGCCGCGGTCGGTGAGCCGGGTGTATCGATCCATCCGGGCGGTGGTGTCGGCGTGCAGGCCCGACACGAACACGATGCCGCTCACCCCGCGGTCGACGAGCAACTCGGTGAACTCGTCTTCGGGCGCGCCGCCGGGCAACTGGGTGCAGAGCACGGGCGTGTAGCCGTGCTGGGTCAGTGCCTTCTCGATGGCCTGGGCGAACGCGGGGAAGATGGGGTTGTCGAGCTCGGGGGTGACGAGGCCGATCAGGCCGTTGCTGCGCTGCCGCAGGCGCGGCGGGCGTTCGTAGCCCATGAGGTCGAGCGCGGTCATCACGGCCTGGCGGGTGCCGGCCGAGACGCCGGGTTTGCCGTTGAGCACCCGGCTGACCGTGGCCTCGCTCACCCCGGCTTGGGCGGCGATGTCGGCGAGGCGCGCGTGACCGTTCATGCGGGACACTTTACTTTCCGCGAGGCTCGCGCAGCGGCCGCATCGGGCGCGCCGGGCACATCGGCGGCGCGGGGCGCCCGGTCGCGGCCGGGCGCGTGGGCGCCGCCGGGCCGTTGACGGATCATGGCGTCACGTTCACTTGTCATGATCTCAACCCCCGGAACGGTCCCCGACCCATGAAATCCATTGCGGCAACTTTACGCAACTATTTTCCATAGTCCCATATGTCCCACTATTTCGCGTTACGGTCGGCCGAACCTGACACCCGAAATCTCCAGGTATAGAGATCTTTCATGTCAAGGGTGGACACACAGTATTAAGGCGCGATGTACTACCTCTCCAATCTGCCCCGTCACAGGTGACACGCGCGCAAGGTGTGGGCCCATGAGCTCGGTCGTACTTGACAACGTGACCAAGATTTACCCGGGCGGCCACCTGGCGGTCGATCGGCTGAGCCTGAAGGCGGGCGACGGTGAGTTTCTGGTGCTCCTGGGGCCGTCGGGCTGTGGCAAGTCCACGCTGTTACGCATGATCGCGGGCCTGGAGGAGATCACCGAGGGCGAACTGTGGCTCGACGGCCAGATGGCCAATCACCTGCCTCCGCGCGAGCGCGACGTCGCCATGGTCTTCCAGAGCGGCGCCCTCTACCCGCACCGGACGGTGCGCGGCAACATCTCCTTCCCTCTGGAGATCGCCAAGTCGGACCCGGAGATGACCCGCGAGCGCGTCACCGAGCTGTCCAAGGCGCTGCACATCGACGAGACCCTGGACCGCCGCCCCGGCACGCTCTCCGGCGGCCAGCGGCAGCGGGTCGCGATGGGCCGCGCGATCGTCCGCCAGCCGAAGCTGTTCCTCATGGACGAGCCGCTGTCCAACCTCGACGCGGGCATGCGCACCGAGCTGCGCATGGAGATCTCCGCCCTGGTCAGGTCGCTCGGCGTCACCACCGTGTACGTCACCCACGACCAGGTCGAGGCGCTCACCCTGGCCGACCGGATCGCCATCCTCAACCGCGGCGTGCTGCAGGACGTCGGCACGCCGGCCCAGATCTACAACGATCCGGCGACGGCGTTCGTGGCCTCCTTCCTCAACTCCCAGCAGCTCAACCTGCTGGCCGCGACCGTGTACACGCCTCAGAACGAGTTCGTGCTGCTCGACTTCGGGACGCACCGGCTGATGATCCCCTGGAGCGATCCGAGGGCGTACGCCGTCTCCCAGCACACCGGCGGCCAGATCCTGGTGGGCCTGCGCCCGGACGGCCTGGCGCCCGTTCCCGAGTCGTACGACGGGCCGTCGTTCTTCGGGCGGGTGCGCGCCCTTGAGTACCACGGTCACGAGTGGCTCGCCTACGTCGAGTGCGGCGTGCCCGCGGCCGCGGTGCCGGAGCCGCCGGATCCGCGCGGCCGGGCCAGGGAGCGCCACGACGGGCCGGGCGGGTTCGGCGGGATGGTGCGCCGGATGTTCGGCGGCCGCGAACAGGAGGAGCCGCAGGAACAGGAACGGGTCGGCCAGAACGTCGGCAGCGGCTTCCACCGCCGCTCCGACCTGGTCGTCCGCCTCGGCGGCCGGCCGGTCTGGCGCGCGGGCGACGCGGCCAAGGTGGCCGTGGACGTCAGCCGCCTGATGATCTTCACTCCGGACGGCGCCCGGGTCGACCCTCCGCGTCGCTGACCTGGCCCTCCGCGTCGCTGACCTGGCCCGCCGCGTGCGCGCGGGCCCGGTCGATGGCCAGGTAGGTGGTGCGCAGCCGGTCAAGGTGGGCGCGGGCGGCCTCGCGGGCGCCGGCCTCGTCACGGGCCGCCACGCGGGCGACGATCTCACGGTGGTCGTGGTCGATCTCGTGCCAGAACCGTCCCGGCGCGCGCCGGCGCAGGAACCGCTCGTCCAGCACCTGGAAGACCGGCCGCGCGACGACTTCGAGCAGCGGGTTGCCCGAGGCGCGCAGCAGCAGGGCGTGGAAGGCCTTGTTCGGTTCGTACATCTCCTCCGGCCGCAGCTGCCAGGGGTCGAAGAGCGTCGCGCGCAGCCCGGTCAGGTCGTCGTCGGTGCGGTGCAGCGCCGCCCGGCCCGTGGCGTGCACCTCCAGCAGCTCACGGGTCTCCAGCAGCTGGTCGACGGTGATCTGGGTGTCGACGGTCAGCAGGTTGAGGCTGGCGTGCAGGTATTCGCTGACCTGCTCGGGCCTGGGCGTGACGACGAAGCTGCCGCCCGCCACGCCGCGCACGGTGGCGATGAGGTCCTGGCTGGCCAGCAGGCGCAGCGCCTCTCTGACGGTGCTGCGGCTGACTCCGTGGGCGGCCGAGAGCTCGGGCTCCACGGGCAGCCGGTCGCCCGGTTTGAGCACCCCGGCCAGGATCTGGGCGCGCAACTCGGCGGCCAGCGACTGGTAGGCGGGCGGGCGCGTGCTCACAGGAGCAAGCGTACGGGAAAACGTCAGACTTTCCGTTGACGGAGGCCGGAGCCGCGATACATGCTCTACGGAAATAGTGTTCCTTCCTGCGAAACGAGGTGGGCTTCGATGCCGCTGCTGCCCGGTGGTGCCGCGCTGTCGATCGCGGGCGGGGTCCGGGAGTTCGCGGTCGCGACGCCGGAGGCGACCGCCGTGGTCGACGGGGATCGGCGGCTGACCTACCGCGCGCTGGACGAGCGGTCCAACCGGCTGGCGAACGTGCTGCTGGACGAGGGGCTGCGGCCCGGCGAGCGGGTGGCCGTGCTGCTGGGCAACCGGCTGGAGTACCCGGAGGTGGCGTGCGGGATCGCCAAGGCGGGCCTGGTCATGGTTCCGGTCAACCCCCGCTCGACCGCCGTCGAGGCGGCGTACGTCCTCGGGCATTCGGAGAGCCGGGCACTGATCCAGGCCGAGGAGCTGGGCGGGCTGACGGCGGGGGCGACGCCGGGGACCGTCCTGTCGATCGGCGGGGCCGGGGCGGAGCGGCCGTACGAGAGCGCGCTTGAGGGCGCGCGGGCCGCCGACCCGCGCGTGCCGGTCGGCGAGCTGGAGCCGTTCTGCGTCGCCTACACCTCCGGCACGACCGGCCACCCCAAGGGCGTGGTGATCAGCCACCGCTCCCGGTCCCTCACCTTCTACGGCTCCGCGCTGGAGTGGGGCCTCGCGACCGGCCGCCGCACGATCGCCGTCGCGCCCATGTACCACGGCGCGGGCTTCGCCTTCGGGTACGCGCCGGTCCACACCGGCGGCACCGTCGCGATGCTGCGCACCTGGGACCCCGAGCACCTGCTCGCCATGATCGAACGCGAACGCGCCCAGTCGGTCTTCCTCGTGCCCACGCACGCCCACGGCATCAGGGCGCTGGGCGAGGCCGCGCTGCGCCGGCACGACCTGTCGAGCCTGGACACGATCTACTTCAACGCCGCCGCCCTGCCCCGGGCGCTCAAGGAGTGGGTGCTGGACGCCTTCCCCGGGGTCGGGGTGCACGAGTTGTACGGGTCTACGGAGGCCGGCATCGTGACCGACTGCCGCCCGGCCGACGCTCGGCGGAAGGCCGGCTCGGTGGGACAGCCCTGGTTCATGACGGAGATCCGGGTGGTGGACGACGACGGCCTCCCGGTGGGCCCGGGCACGCCGGGCGAGCTGTTCAGCCGCTCGCCGTACCTGATGAGCGGTTACCTGCGCGACCCGGCCGCGACGGCGGCCTGCGTGACCGATGACGGCTTCCTGAGCAGCGGCGACATCGTGGTGCGCGACGACGACGGCTACGTCTACATCGTCGACCGGAAGAAGGACATGATCATCTCGGGCGGGGTGAACATCGCGCCGCGCGAGGTGGAGGAGGTCCTGCAGGGCTTCCCCGGCGTCGCGGAGGCCGCGGTCGTCGGCCTGCCGGACGAGGAGTGGGGCGAGCGGGTGGCCGCGTACGTGGTCCGGCTGCCCGGCGCCGAGGTGTCCGGGGCCGAGCTGGAAGCGCACTGCCGTACCCGCCTGTCGGGGCCGAAGCTGCCGAGGACGGTCGTGTTCGTGCCGTCGCTGCCGCGCAACGCGGCCGGCAAGATCCTGAAGCGCGAGCTCAGGAACGGCGCCTGACCCACATCCGACCCGCGCCGGACGGCGGGATGGGGCTCAGTCGCGGCGGGGCGGGGGCTCGGTCGCGGCCGGGTGCGCCGGGGCCCAGCGGGCGCCGTCGGGAGTGTCCTCGACCAGGACGCCCCCGTGGATCATGGCGTCGCGCAGCGCGTCGGCCACCTCGTAGCGCCCCTGCTCGCGCAGCCCGTCGCGCCAGGCGAGCAGCGGCTCCACCAGGCGGCGGAGGTCGGTGGTGGCACCCAGCTCACCCAGCCTGGCGATCAGCAGCCGCATCAGGTCACGGGCCTCGTCGACCCCGCCGGAGTCCTCCTCGGTGTCGGCGGCCCACGTGACCAGCTCCGCCTCCAGGTCGAGCACGGCCCGCGCCGCCGCCGCCAGGTCGGGCTCGGCCGCCGCGACCTGGAAGCGGCGCTCACAGGAGCGCACCGTCTCCTCCAGCGTGGTGACCGGGCCTCGCGCCGGACCGGCCGGCCGGGACGGCGGCGCGGCGGTGGCGCCCGAGACGCCCTCGGCCAGGCGGCGCAGCTCGGGCAGGCCGGTGCGGGTGCCCGCCGGGAGCACCACCGCGGACCCAGGCCGCCGGACGGTCAGGCCACCGCGCCCGGCCACCTCGACCTGCTCGCTCTCCAGGTCGATGAGCACGGCGGTGTGCTCGTCGACGCCGAGGACGGCGGCGCCCGGCGGCAGCTCGCGCTCCATGCGGGCCAGCCGCCGCTCCCCCAGGTAGCAGTAACGGGTGTCGTGGGTGCCGCCCTCGGTGTTGTCGAAGTGGGGGATCAGGACGGCCCGCAGGCCGAGCGCCTCCAGCAGGCCGAGCCCGTCACGCCAGTGGGGCTCGGCACCCACCTTGTAGATCTCGTACACCGGCACCGTGGCCAGGCCGGCCGTGCAGGCCGCCGCCGAGGCCAGCACGGTCACCCCGCTGCGGGCCCGGATCCGGGCCCGCAGGTCGCCCGCCACGGAGGTGGCGGTCCAGCGCTCCAGGGCGTACGTGGGGCTGCCCGGCCCGGAGAACACCCAGTCGGCGCCCGCGACGCCGTCGGCCACCCGGACATCCAGGCCGACGCTGCGCGCGAAGTATCGGCAGGCACGGGCGGAGATGTCGGCCGCGTTTTCCTGGAAGGCGTAGGGGGTGTCGAGCAGCACGGCCCGCGGCCCCGGTCGCAGCCGGCGGGCGACGGCCCGATGGACCTCGACCATGGTCGGAGCCGTTTCGCCCGATCCCATGAGCACCAGCATCGCGGGCATGGCCGCGCACCTCTCTCTCGCGCCGACTACGGGCATGCCCAGGGAAACCGCGAGACCCGGGCCCGGCGGGGGCTTGACGTTCCGGGGGTCAGGAGCGGGTGGCGCTCAGCTGAGGCCGGGTGAAGCGGCGGCCCCAGCTCTGCGCCGGTCTCTCGATGAACCGGTAGGTCAGCGCGCTGGCCAGCAGGATCAGCACGACGGCCACCGCGGCCATGGAGAGCTGCACGGGCAGCGGCGATTCGCGCAGGTCACCGGTGACCTGCGCGAAGAACTTCAGCAGTGGATGGTGCACCAGGTAGAGCGAGTAGCTGATCAGTCCGAGCCAGGTCAGCACCTTCGGCACCCTGCGTCCCCGCAGCGCCATCCCGCCCGCGAACGTGACGGCGACCATCGCGATCGTGGTGATCCACACGTCGGGCTGGACCCACCACCAGCCTGCCTGGGGCGCCCAGACGGGAGCCACCGCGATCAGCGCCGTGGTGACGGCCACCGGCCAGAGCGAGCCGGTGCCGCGCTCCCAGCGGTGGATGGCGGTGCCGGCGAACATGGCGGCCAGCACGGCGACGCCCAGCCACGGCACCCGGCTGCCCAGCACGACCAGCGTCACCGCCAGCAGGCCCAGCGCGTACGCGCCCGCCGTACGGAACCGGCCCGAGATCACGCAGGCCAATCCGGCGACGAACACCGCGGCCGAGACGTACGAGAGCCACTCCCCTTCGAGCACCGCCCTGGACAGCACGAGCCCGGCGATGACCGCGACGGCGCCGAACAGCATCGCCAGCAACCCGCTGCGCATGTGCTGCCCGGTCACGAACAGGGCGGTGACGAGGAGGTAGAAGACCATCTCGTACGAGAGCGTCCACATCGTGTCGGCGAGCCCGCCGACGCTGACCACGTCGAGCAGCATCGTCGCGTGCGCCGCGATCACCGACCCGTCGCGCGGGACCTGCTCGCGCACCGGCACCCACCACGACATCCCGACCACCAGCACGATGACCGCCAGGTAGAGCGGGTAGAGGCGGAAGGCCCGGCTGATCCAGAACTTGCGCACGTCGCCGTGCCGCTCCAGCGAGGTCGGAATGATGTAGCCACTCACCAGGAAGAACACCAGAATGCCGAAGGCCCCCATGCTGAACCAGTAGGGCCGGAGCGAGGGCAGTAACCACGGCATCAGATGCTCGGCCACCACGGCCATGGCGCCGATGCCGCGGAGGGCGTCGAGCCAGGCGAGTCTGGTGGTGGAGACAGGGGTGGGAGACTGATGTGCGGCGGCGATCGACACTCGGCCCAACATACCCGTAAGGGTTCAAGTGATGCGATGACTATTCAAAGGGGCGTGATGGTCGGCGCCCGACGGGTCGTACGGGTCGGTGTGGACCGTGGCGGCGCGCAGCCGCGGCACCTCGTGGATGAGGCGGTGCTCGGCCTCCACCGCCAGCGCGTGCGCCTGGAGCAGGGTGAGGTCGTGGCCGACGAGGATCTCCACCTCGGCGTGGAGCGCGTGCCCGATCCAGCGCAGCCGGACCGAGCCGACCCGCCGGACCCCGCCGACCGTGCGCAGGACGGCCTCTGCCTGGTCGACCAGGCCGGGGTCGACGGCGTCCATCAGCCGGTGGTAGATCTCGCGGGCGGCATCGCGCAGCACGAAGCAGATGGCGACGGTGATGAGCAGCCCGACGATCGGGTCTGCCAGCGGGAAGCCCAGGGCCGCGCCGCCCGCGCCGAGCAGCACCGCGAGCGAGGTGAAGCCGTCGGTCCTGGCGTGCAGCCCGTCGGCGACCAGGGCGGCTGAGCCGATCTCCCGGCCGACCTTGATCCGGTAGCGCGCCACCCACTCGTTGCCCAGGAAGCCGACCACGCCCGCGGCGGCGACCCAGCCCACGGCCGAGATGTCCTGCGGGTCGACCAGCCGTTTGACCGCCTCGAAACCCGCCAGCCCGGCCGTCGCGGCGATGATCAGCACGATGACGATGCCGGCCAGGTCCTCGGCCCGCCCGTAACCGTAGGTGAAGCGGCGGGTGGCGGCGCGGCGGCCGACGGAGAACGCGATCGCCAGCGGCACCGCCGTGAGGGCGTCGGCGACGTTGTGCAGGGTGTCGCCCAGCAGCGCCACCGACCCCGACCTGACCACGATGACGGCCTGGACGGCGGCCGTCACCATCAGCACGGCGAACGAGATGGCCAGCACGCGCAGCCCGCGGCTGCTGCTCTCCAGGGCCGCGTCGGTCTTGTCGGCGCTGTCGTGACCGTGCGGCGCGATCAGCCGCCCGACCCGTGTCACCCACCCCTTCCCGCCACCTCGGCGCTGGCCGTGGCCGTGACCGTGGCCGTGCCCATGCCCGTGGCCGTGCTCATGGGCGGGCTCGGGGTCAGGGCGGTGTACGGGTGCGGAGCTGGACTCGAGGTCAGACATACCGTCCCTCACTTGCGCACGATGTCTCCTTTGGGCGAGTATATGTATTCATGTACGCACGCGACAACGACTCAGGTGCGCATCAGGCGCAGGAGCAACCCACTCCCGCCCAGGTGAGCTCGGCCGTCGACGCGTTCCGCATGCTCAGCGACGCCACACGGCTGCGGCTCATGTGGCTGCTGTCATCGGGCGAGCTGGACGTGACCTCGCTCGCCCGGGCCGTCGGCATGCCCAGGCCCTCGGTGTCGCAGCACCTGGCCAAGCTGCGCCTGGCCGGTCTGGTGACCACCCGCAGGGACGGCCGCCGGGTGCTCTACCGCGCCCGCGACTCACACGTCCGCGCGCTGATCGCCGAGGCGCTGTCGCACGCCGACCACGAGGTCTCCCACCTCCCCCGGCACGACTGACGCGCCCGGCGAGCCATCCTGGGCGTCACGCGGGCCGCGTCACCATCCGACCTTGCCCTTGCCGGACACGAGCGCGCGGGCGATGACCATGCGCTGCACGTCGTTGGTGCCCTCGCCGATCGCCATCAGCGGCGCGTCGCGGTAGAGCCGCTCGATCACGTACTCCTGCGAGTAGCCGTAGCCGCCGTGGATCCGCATCGCCTCCAACGTGGCCTTCAGCGCGACCTCGGAGGCGAAGTACTTGGCCATGCTCGCCTCCATGTCGACCCGCTTGCCGCCGTCGGCCTGGGACGCGGCCCAGTACGTGAGCAGCCGGGCCGCCTGGATCTCGGTGCCCAGGTCGGCCAGCTTGAGCTGGATGGCCTGGAACTCGGCGATCGGCTGCCCGAACGCGGTGCGCTCGCGCGCGTAGGCGAGCGCCGCGTCGTAGGCGGCCTGCGCGACGCCCACGGCGCGGGCCGCGATGTTGACGCGGCCCATCTCCAGCCCGCCGAGCACCTGCTGCATGCCGCGCCCCTCGACGCCGCCGAGCAGCGCCTCGACGGGCACGCGCACGCCGTCGAGCACGACCTCGCAGGTCTCGGTGCCCTTGTAGCCCAGTTTGGGCAGGTCGCGGCTCACGCTGAACCCCTCGGAGGCGGGATCCACGAGCAGCACCGCCATGCCCTTGTGCGCGGGCTCGGTCACGGCGGTCTTGACCAGCACGGGCAGCGGGTCGGCGTGGCGGGCGTTGGTGATCCACGTCTTGGTGCCGGTGACGACGTAGTGGTCGCCGTCGCGCACGGCACGCGTCTGGATGCCCTGCAGGTCGGTGCCTGCGCCGGGCTCGGTGAGGGCGATCCCGGTACGGCGCGCGCCGGTGGCCAGGTCCTTGAGGTAGAGCCGCTTCTGCTCCTCGGTGCCGTGGCGGGCGATCATCGAGCAGGCCAGCGAGTGCGAGCCGATCGTGCCCGCCACGCCCATCCAGCCGCGCGCGATCTCCTCGAAGACCAGCGCGAACGACACCATGTCGGCCTCCATGCCGCCGTACTCCTCCGGCACGGACAGGCCGAACAGCCCCATCTGCTTCATCTTCTCGACGATCTCCGTGGGATACCTGCCCGTACGCTCCCACTCGGAGGCCACGGGCACGATCTCCTTGTCCACGAACGCGCGCAACGTCTCGCGAAGGGCCTTCTGGTCGTCGTTCAGCTCGAAATCCATCACTCACTCCTTGTCGCCTGCCGGCAGCACCAGCACGTCCTGTTCCGCGAGCCCGAGCACGGCCTCGACCGCCGCGGGGCTCAGCCCGTTGCCCAGCGCCTTGCGCCGGACCAGGTCCTCGATGTCCGGGTCGCCGGGGCCGCCCGAGCCGCGTTCGACCGCGGCCACCGCCTCGGTCCCGTCGGCGTATCTCACGAGCAGCCGTCCCGGCTGGTCGTCGGCCTCGCATGGCGGGTCGATCGCCTCGTATCGGATGCGCCTGGCCAGCTCCGCGACCTCTTCCCGCTGGACATCGCGATATGTCCGCACGGTGACCTCGCCGTCGAGGAGCATCGCCGCGACGCTCCACGGCAGGCTGCGCATCGCCTCGTACGGTGTCCGGGGCCGATGGGCGCCCGGCCCGCACACGACGGGCACGCTGTCCCGGTGCACCGTGGCGACGATCTCCCGGACCTCCCGGAGGTCACGCCCGCCCCATAACTCGCCGGTGGCCGGTCGCCCGTGCCCGGCTTGAGCACGGCCCGGTGCGGCCGGCGCGCCATCCTGTCCTGACTGGCCGCCCCCGCCCCGGCGAGCCAGCGCGCCGCCGGGCAGGCCCCGCCGCGACCTGGCCGGGCGGAGCACGTCCTGGCCACCGGCTTCACGGGCGCGCACCCAGGACGTGGCCGGCCCGGCGGGGTCCGGCCGGCCAGGGTGACCGGGCGGCGGGCAGGCGGTGTCCGCGCGCAGGACCCTGGCGGCGTCGAGCGAGGCATGCACGAGCCGGTCGGCGGGATAGGGCCTGATCGTGATCCGGGTGACCTCCCAGCGTTCCCCCAGACCCTCGGCCGGGCCGGAGCCGGACCGGCCGAACAACGTGTCGTACAGGCCGTGCTCTTCCTCCAGCGCGGCGTGCGGGCCGGTGGCTCCGGAGCGGGCGAGGCGGGCGGCCAGAATCCCGGCCTGGGCGGCCAGCCCCGGATGCGGCCGCGCGGCGGAGGCCGGCAGCCCGCCGGCGTGCCCGGCCGCGATGGCCAGCGCGTCGATCGCCTGTTCCTCGCGCAGGCCGTACAGCCTGGACGCGACGAGCGCGGAGACGAGCGGCCCGCACGCGGAGGCGGCGTCCAGCCCGGGCGGCACGGCGGCGCCGAGACGGCAGACGGCCTCGTATCCGGCGAGGGCCGCGACCAGCACCTCGCTCCCGCGAGCGCGCGCTTCCTCCCCCACGGCCAGCGCGACGGGCAGCACCGCCGCGCTCGCGCGGACCGGGCCGCCTGCGTGCACGTCGTCGAGGTCCAGCGCGTCCAGCAGGGCGCCGTTGGCGAGCGCGGCGGCCGGCGCGGACACCCGCCGCCCGGCCCCGAGCACGCTCGCCTCCGGCGCCCCGCCCAGGTCGAGCGCCACCGCCACGGCCGCCGGCCGGCGAGGGTCCTCCTCACGGACGGCGGCGGCGGCGCAGCCCAGCCCGTCGAGCAGGTGGCGTAACCCGGCCGCCCGGACGGAGTCGGGCACCTCGTCCAGGGTCAGCGACAGCGCCCAGGCCACCAGGCTCCGGACGGCGGTCATCGCCCGCCGTCCGCCGCCGGACCGGGGCGGGCGGGCCGCCGGACGCGGGTGTCCTTCACGGGGCGAGCGGGCCCGCCGCCGCCGGGGCGAGGTGGTGCTGCTGAACGGTCACGGGCGGCTCCTCTGCGTTCCAGATCGTCACGGTATTAGTCTGACGTTTTACGGTCAACGTCTCCCGCTGGGTACAGAATCCAGAAAACAGAACATTCTTTCAATCCCACGGCGAACCTCCCTTGCCGACCGGCCGTCGGCGGTGACCCGGGAACCGGCCGGTGGGACGGCGTGACGGCGGCCCGCCGGACGCGGGTCAGCGGGCGTACTCCTGGAGGCCCTCGGCCACGTGCGGCGGGTGGCCCCTCCTTGGCTGTGCCGTGAAGGAGGGGAGTGGAGATCAGCTCCGGGACGCCAGCGTGGCGACGACGTCGACGATGCGGGCGGCGCGTTCGAGTTCGGCGCGGTGGAAGCCGGGCCCGGCGGCGCGGGCGACGACCACGTGCAGCCCCTGGGCGACGACCGGGAGCAGCATCAGCCGCAGGCCCTCCGAGGCGCGGGTGGCGGCGCGCAGGGGCGGTTCGGGTAGTTCGAACGCCTCAGGGGCGGCCAGGCTGGCGTGCAGCACGGCGCCGTCGGCGACCGCCAGCGACCACTCCGCCCCGCAGAGCGCCGGCAGCGCGTCCACCAGCGTGGCGATGCCGCGAGAGGGCTCGGTGGCCACGTGCATGAGCAGGTCGTAGTCGGGCGCCGAGCCCGGCACCTCTCTGGTCGGCCAGACCCCCTCGACTCGCACGCCGGGCACGGCGGACATCCGGTCACGGACCTCCTCCCCCGACACGGCACCCGGCCAGGCGACCACGAAGTCGTCCACGGCCCGTCCGGCCTCGCGTTCGAGGACGGTGACCTGCAGGATGTCGGCGCCCAGCGTGCCGAGCGCCTTGGCGACCTGACCCAGCCCTCCGGGGCGATCCGGCAATGACACCCTCAGTCGCAGCAGCATTGCCGCCCCCTTTCCAGAGGCTCTCACAGTGCCGTGGAAAGGTTTCGTGCAGGTTCCACGGAAATGTCGCACATGCTGCGGTTAGTCCAAGCATGCAACGCTAATCCCAGATTGTCGACAAGGGTGTGACAACCTCTACCTGCGGTTATCCGCCCCTGGCTCGTACTTTTCCTACCCAGTACGCCCCGTCTTGGCGCTACCCTCCGACGTCGGCACCCCGCCACCGGGGACGGGGATTCGCGACGGAGCGGTCAGGGCTGGTGGGCGCCCGCGGCGGGGGTGGCCGGAAGCGGCCTGCCGGTGATGTCGCGGGTGAGGGCCTTGCCGCCGTACCAGGCGGCCGAGAGCGGGAAGGCGCGGCCGAGGGCCGGGGAGCCGGGACGCGGACGCAGGTCGGTGCGAGAGGTGAGGCGCGGGTCGGCCATGACCGACCGGGGGCCGAGCTTGAACCTGGTCGAGGTCGCCTGGTAGACGCTGCCGCCCTCGTCGGCCCCCTTGCCGTCCTCGTAGCCCGCCTGCCCGCCGACGGAGACGACGTTGTTGCGGAGCTTCAGGATCGACGGTGAGCAGCCGTCGTGGCAGGACCAGCCGATCGTCTTGCGCGCCGGCAGATAGACCGAGTTGTGCACCGCGATGGTGCCCTTCACCGGCCCGACGACGTGCCCCGGGCCGCGGGTGACGAGGAAGGAACCCTGCCTGAGGGTGGAGGTGACGACGTTGAAGGCGAACACGTTGCCGGTGGCGGTCTTGCCCTTCTGCGCGCCCAGCTCGGTGAACGTCTCGTTGTTGTGCGCCTTGTTGTAGGTGACGAGGTTGCGGTCGCCGTTGTAGATCTCGACGGCCGCGCCGTCCATCACGTAGTCGTGGCTGGCCGCGTGGCTCCCGGTGATGGTGTTGCCGGTCACCACGTTGTCGTCGCCGTTGAGCAGGACGCCGAAGGCGCCGGAGTCGTTGTCGCCGCCCTCGTCGTTGACGCTCATCCGGTTGTTGCCGACGATCTGGCTGCCGCGGATGGTGTTGCGGGAGCCGCTCGGGGTGACCCAGACGCCGGTGACGTTGCCGTCGGCCCGCACCCCGATCAGGTGGTTGTCGTCGCCGGCCACCTCGAAGCCCGCCCACTGGCAGCCGGAGGCGCGCACGCCGCCGATCCGCCAGTGGTCGCCGCTGACGACCACGCAGTTGGCGCCCCTGCCGCTGATCCTGGCGAGAGGGCCCTTGCCGTACGGCTGGATGACGATGGGTCTGGCGGGGGTGCCGTCGGCCTCCAGAGTGAGGCTGCCCGTCCATCTGCTGCCGCGCTTGAGGCTGACCGCGTCGCCCGGCTTGAGGTCGGCCTGGTTGACCCGGTCGAGCGAGCGCCACGGGGCGGTGGCGCTGGTGCCGGCCGCGCCGTCGTCGCCGGCCCTGGAGTCGACGTAGTAGGTGGTGCCTGCTTGGACCTGGGCCTGCGCCGCGGAGGGGGCGGCAGGCAGCAACGAAGCCACGGCGACCACGGACAGCAATCTCATGCGGGCACACCACGATCTGAAGGGAAGGAAGGACGGACGGTAGTCCGCCAACCTAGCGGCTCACCGGAACGGACGCCAGACGCTGATCATCGGCGCGTCGCCGCGTGGATCCGCCGGTGTCGCAGGCGTCGCGTTGACCGGATCGGCCGCGCATCGCCGTCCGAACTCCCCGGACAGCGCCTGGTCGCGCGACACGAAAGTCGAACATGTGATCTAAAACCTATGGCCTCCCGGCCTCGGACGTGATTACGATCTTGATGTTCGCCGGCCGAGCTGATCGGCCGGCCCTACGGCCTGTACGTCGGCAAGCAGGGCATCACCCACTACGACTTCGACGACATCCGCGACCTCGAACGGTCGACCGGGCCGACGTTCGCGCCGAAGCCGACAGGCCTGCCGGCGGACCGGGACGCCGCCCACCGCTGGACGGGCTCCATCACCTACACGTCCGGCTGAGCCGCCTCCCGGGCCGCCTCGACGGTTCGAGACGACCCGGGAGGTCCCAGCCGGAGCCAAAGGCTCCGTGGCCCCCACGGGCTCGGGCCGGCCGGCCGCGTGGGGGCGGGCCCGGCGCAGATGTGTGATCATGACGGCGCGGCGGCCGCTAGGCCACTCCGGCCCCCTACACGGGAAAGTCCCCTGATGCGCGTAATGAAGTTCTTCTGGTCGGCAGCGGTGGCGCTGTCTCTGTGGGAACTGCTGGCCGAACCCCTGTTCGCCGAAACGGTAACGGTCATCTGCAGCAGTGCCGGGCCGCTGGACTGGCCGCAGCCCGTTCCGGCGGCCCAGGCGGCCGGCTTCCTCGGTGACTGGCTCGCCCGGCTCCAGCCCGTACTGCTGGCGCTGACCGCGTTCTGGGCGATCCGGTCGCGACCCCGGGGCCGTCCCAACGCGGGCCGGGGCAGGTTCCTGCTCCCCGCCACGCTGGGACTGGCGGTCGCCCTGCTCCCCGCCGCGCTGGCCGAGGCCGAGGAGCGGCTGTCTCCTGACATGCCCTTCATGTGGCAGGAGTGCCTGCACGCGCAGATGGCGCCGCCGTCCTTCGTGGCGCCGCGCCTGATCCTGGCCTGGCTGCTCTCCCCCGCCACCATGGTCCTGCTGGCCGGGATCGCGGGTGCGGGACTCCGGCCGCGCCTGACCGAGTTGCGCGACGCCGGGCTGGCGGTGGCAGCCGTCGTCCTGGCCGTGTTCCTGCCCGCCGCGCTGATCGGGCCGCCGGCCAACGCGGACGGCACCCCGCGTTACGCGGTGGCCGGCCTGGGCCGGCCGTACGTGCTCGACCTGGAGACCGGTGAGCCGGTGAGCCTGCTGCCCCAGGCGACGCGCACCTACGTTCAGTACGATCTCATCGTCCGCGACACCGAGCCCGGCCACTACGTGGCGGCGATCACCAGCCTGTCAGGCCGTTACTTCCGCCTCTACCGGCTGTCCATGAGCGACGACGGCCGGATCGCTCTCGGCGAGCGGCTCACCCCCACCCTCAAGGGCACGGTCAACGGCCTGGCCGTCTCCGCCGAGGGCCGCATCGCCTACGGGCGGATCACGGACGAAGCCCGCTTCGCGGGAACCCTGGAACGCGAATGGCCGGTCAGCGGCAACCGTCTCCAGTGGCTCGACGCCCGGATCCTCGCGCTCCCCGAGCACAGCGTCCGGGCCGGCGCCCTGGCCACCCTCGACGTGGGCACGGGCGCGATCGGGGAGGTCGCCGCCCCGGCCGAGCACGAGTTCACCCGGCCGATCCTCCCCCTGCCCGGCGGGCGGCAACTGCGCGCGCTCGGCTGGCCGACCCGCACGCTCGTCCTGCATGAGGGGACGCGGCTGGTCAGGAAGGTCCTGGCGGTGGACTGCGGCCACATCGAATCGCTGGCGCTCGACCCCACCGGCCGCTACCTGCTGGTCGGCGTCGACCGGGAGGCCGAAGAGATGGACCGGTCACCCCTGGCCGGGCTGCCTCCGTGCGGCGGCGCCCGCTCACAACTACTGCGCCTCGACCTGGAAACCGGTCACACCCAGATGGTGCCCGGCGAACAGGCCCCCTTGGTCCAGGCATGGTGACAGCCGGACGATCACCAGTACCTCGATCACCTGCCCACGACCTGACGTGCGGAAAACGGGGCTAGCCCTTGACGGCGCCGGAGGTCAGCCCCGAGACGATGTACTTCTGCAGCCAGAGGAAGACCCCCACGGTCGGGATCGCGGTGAGCAGCGTCGCCGCGGCGAACATGCCGAAGTTGGCGTTGCGCTGATCGCCGGCGATCATCCCGTACATGCCGACCGCCAGGGTCTTGCTGGCGGGATCGCGCAGGAAGACGCTGGCGATGATGAACTCACTCATGATGCCGATGAACGCCAGCATCGCGGTGACCGCGAGGATCGGCGTCACGAGCGGCATGATGACCCGCCAGAAGATCTGCGCGTGCGTGGCCCCGTCGACGGTGGCCGCCTCGTCGAGTTCCTTCGGCACGGTGTCGAGGAAGCCCTTCATCAGCCAGGTGTTCACGCCCAGCGCGGCGCCCAGGTAGAGCAGCACGAGCCCCCACGAGGTGTCGAACCCGAACGCCGGGTAGAGCTCGGTCACCTTGGTGAAGATGATGAAGATCGTCACGATGGCCAGGAACTGCGGGAACATCTGGATGAGCAGCAGCGCCAGCAGCCCGACGCGGCGGCCGCGAAAGCGCATCCGGCTGAAGGCGTACGCGGCGGACATCGACAGCAGCAGGCCGGCGAACGACGCGGTCAGCGCGATGAACACCGAGTTGAGGAACCACCGGCCGAACGGGTAGACGTCGGAGCCGAACAGGTCGGCGAAGTTGGCCAGGCTCGCCCCGTCCGGCAGCAGGTCGGTGGAGGCGAGGGTCCCCAGCGGATTGATCGCGGCCGACACCACGAACACGATGGGAAACAGCGCGAACGCGCACACGACGAGCACGAACACGTGCCTCAGCGCGAGTCTCATGCGTAGACCTCCTCCTGCCTGCGGGTCCGGCGGAAGGCCACCACCGAGATGAGCGCGACGATCGCGAAGATGAACACCGAGATGGCGGCGGCGAAGCCGAACTGCGCCCCGCCGGTGCCGAAGGCCAGCCGGAACGTGTAGGTGATCAGCAGGTCGGTGGCGCCCACCTGCGGGTTCTCCGCCGGGAACGGGCCGCCCTCGCTGGTGAGCTGGATCGCGTTGAAGTTGTTGAAGTTGAACGCGAACGACGAGATGAGCAGCGGCGTGAGCGCCACCAGCAGCAGCGGCAGCGTCACCTTGCGGAAGGCGTGCCAGGGCGAGGCGCCGTCGATCGAGGCCGCCTCGGTCAGCTCGCGCGGGATGGCCTGCAGCGCGCCCGTCGTCACCAGGAACATGTACGGGAAGCCCAGCCAGAGGTTGACCAGGATGACCGCGAACCTCGCGGTGACCGGCTCCCCCATCCAGTCGACGGTCAGCCCCAGCAGCTGGTTGACCAGCCCGAAGTCGCGGTTGAACAGGTCACGCCAGACCAGCAGCATGGCGAACGAGGGCATCGCGTACGGCAGGATCAGCGCGATCCGGTAGAAGCGCGTGCCACGCATGCGGGGGTGGTGCAGCGCCAGCGCGACGCCCATGCCGAGCGCGAACGTCGTCACCACCGAGGCCAGCGCGAACACCACGTTCCACCCGAACACGCCCGCGAAGTAGCCGGAGATCGTGGGGTTGGTCAGCACCCGGGCGAAGTTGTCGAAGCCGACGTCTACCTGCCAGCCCTGCGCCAGGTGCTCCCCTCCTGCGTTGACGAAGTAGCCCCGCGCCTCGTCGGCCGTCCACGTGTCGCCGTCGCCCCGGACGCAGTCGCAGGCGGGGTCGTAGCCGAGCGCCGCCCTGCCCTCGACGGCACGGCTGAGGCCGTTGGCCTTGATCAGCCCGCCGGCGGTGGGCACGGCCAGCGCCGCGATCTCCTCGCCGCGGGCGGCCGCCTGCGGCGCGGTCAGCACGGTGAGGCCGGGCGCGGCCAGCACCTTGCCGGTTACGCCGAGCCGGGCGCCCTCCAGCGGGGCAAGCCCCTCGCCGGAGCCCGTCTGGACCCGCCTGGTCTCCGGGTCGACCAGCAGGAACACCAGCTCGTCGCCGCGCACGGCCGCGGTCAGCGTGTACTCGGGCGAGCCGGGCGCCTGCCGGACCGAGCCGGTCTCGATCGCGGTGACGGCCGACTGCTTGTCGCCCCGGTGGCCGTCGCCGAAGTTCGTGAACGCGGTGCTCACCGTGTAGAGGATGGGGAACACCTGGAACGCGATCAGGAAGACGGTGCCAGGAATGAGGTACTTCGCCGGGATGAGGCGCCGGGTCAGGTAGAGACAGACGATGGCCGCGGTGACCACGCCCAGCACCGCCAGCGCGATCCAGGCCCGCGCCGCGACCAGCGGCGGCACCGCGTACAGCAGGATCGCGGCGGTCACGGCGAGCACCGCGATCCTGGTCACCACGTAGGCCGTGGTGATCTCCCGGCGCGGCCGCGGCGCCCGGCGGGGCTTGGCGGCCTCGGGGACGTCCGAGGGCATGACGTCAGTTCTTGAGGGAGCCGTCGATGGTCTTCTGCGCGGCCTCGGCCGCCTCGGCGGGGTCGCCGCCCTTGACGACCGCGGCCTCGGCGATGCCGAACGGCTCCCAGACCGCCTGCATCTCGGGGATGGCGGGCATCGGGAAACCGTCCTTGCCGGCGTCCATGAACTTGCCGGCGTCGGCGTCGGCCGCCTGCACCTCCTGCAGGGCGGCGGTGAGCGCCGGCGGGCGTGGGTCGGCGTCGTACAGGGCCTTGGCCACGTCCTTGTTGGTCACGTAGTTGGCGACGAACTCCTGGGCCAGGGTCTTGTTCTTGCCCTTGGCGGCGACGAAGAACGACTGGACGCCGACGAACGGCGTGGCGGGCTTGCCGCCCTCGAACGACGGAACGGGCGTGATGTCGTAGCTGATGCCGCCCTTCTTCACGTCGCCCATGGCCCACGGGCCGGAGATGAGGAAGGCGCACCTGCCGCCGGCGAAGGTGGCGACGTAGTTCTCGTTGGTGATGGAGGTCTTGAGCGCGCCGTCGCCCTTCTCGCCGAGTTCCTTCAGCCTGCCGAACGCCTTGACGGACTCGGCCGAGCCGAGCAGCACCTTCTTGGGGTCGGGGTCGCCGGAGGGGGTGGTGCCGAACAGCGAGCCGCCGCCCGCGGCGAAGATCGGGTAGACGTGGAAGGCGTCGCCCTTCTGCGCGACGGGCAGGCAGAGGATCTCCTTGACCTTGCCGGCCTCCTTGAGCTCCTTACCCTTGGCGACCATGTCCTCGAGGGTGGCCGGGGCGTCGGGGGCGAGCTTGGTGTTGCGGATCAGCGCGATGTTCTCGACCGCGTACGGCGCCGCGTAGACCTGCCCGTCGAACGTGACGGCCTTGAGGGCGATGCCGGAGAAGGCGGCCTTCTGCTCCTCGGTCAGGTTGACCGGGTCGATGGCGCCGTTCTGCACCAGGTTGCCGATCCAGTCGTGCGCGCCGACCATGACGTCGGGGCCGCTGCCCTGCTGGGAGGCGGTGAGGAAGGTCTGCTGGTTGTCCTTGCTGATCTCCTTCACCTCGACGCTCACGCCGTTCTCGGTGCCGAACTGGTCGGCGAAGGGCTTGAGCGCCTTGACCCGGTTGGGGTCGGCCCAGATCACCAGCCGGCCGCCGCCCTTGTCGGCGGGGGCGGCGGTGGCCGATCCGGTGGGGGCCGCCGAGGGGGCGGTGGACCCGCCGCCGCAGGCCGTGGCGGCTAAGGTCAGCGTCGCGAGTGCGGCCGCACCCAGAGCTCGGTTGCGCATGAGACCTCCTGAGGTCGGGAGGGAGCGACGACACCTCACGCGCCGCCGCCGGAAAGGTCATCATTTGCCGCTTTCGCGGCTCACATTTCCGGGACGTTACCGGGACTTTGCAAGAATTGGAAGAATTTGCAAGATAGCGTTACCAGATCCACATCTCGGGCGTGTCGCACCTTCGCGGACCATATGGCTGACCTGGCACAAGGAGAAATGCGCAACTTTCCGCAACTTACACTTGACCTCTCGCAAGGAGTCACGCCATTCTGCACCAGACATCACGGACAATCCGGGGGAAGGATCACCATGCTGGCCGACGACGACTGGTGGCGCGACGCCGTTGTATACCAGGTGTACCCCCGGAGCTTCGCCGACGCCAACGGCGACGGCATGGGCGACCTGCAGGGCGTCCGCCACCGCCTCGGCTATCTGAGCGAGCTCGGGGTCGACGCGATCTGGCTGAGCCCCTTCTACACCTCGCCGATGGCCGACGCCGGCTACGACGTGGCCGACCACCGCGACGTCGATCCGATGTTCGGCACGCTCGGCGACTTCGACGAGCTAGTCCGTGACGCGCACGCGCGGGGCATCCGGGTGATCGTGGATCTGGTGCCCAACCACTCCTCCGACCGGCATCCCTGGTTCCAGGCGGGGCTGCGCGACCGCTACATCTTCCGCGACCGGCCGAACGACTGGGAGTCGATCTTCGGCGGGCCGGCCTGGACCCAGGTCGAGGACGGGCAGTGGTACCTTCACCTGTTCGCGCCCGAGCAGCCCGACTTCAACTGGGACCACCCGGAGGTGCGCGCGGAGTTCCGCGACGTGCTGCGGTTCTGGCTGGACCGCGGCGTCGACGGCTTCCGGGTGGACGTGGCGCACGGCATGGTCAAGGCCGAGGGCCTGCCGGACGTGGGCGCCAAGGACGGGCCCCAGGCGGAGATGCTCGGCGACGAGCGCGTGCCGTACTTCGACCAGGACGGCGTGCACGACATCTACCGCGAGTGGCGGCCGATCCTCGACTCCTACCCCGGCGGGCGGATGGCGGTGGCCGAGGCGTGGGTGTCGTCGCCCGAGCGGCTGGCCCGCTACGTCGGCCCGGACCAGCTGCACCAGGCGTTCAACTTCGAGTTCATGCTGGCCGACTACCACGCCAAGGCGTTCCGGACGGTCATCGAGAAGGCGCTGGCCGAGGCGGAGCTGGTGGGCGCGCCCACCACCTGGGTGCTGTCCAACCATGACAAGCCCCGCCATGTCACCCGCCACGGCGGGCTCGGCCGGGCCAGGGCGGCCACGCTGCTGATGCTCGCGCTGCCCGGCGCCGCCTACGTCTACAACGGCGAGGAGCTCGGCCTGCCCGAGGTGCTCGACCTGCCGGACCAGTTGCGCCAGGACCCGGCCTTCCGGCGCAGCGGCGAGAGCCGCGACGGCTGCCGCGTGCCGATCCCGTGGACCGGCGAGCCCGGCTTCGGCTGGCGCGACCCCTGGCTGCCGATCCCCGGCTCGTGGGGCCCGCTGTCGGCCGAGGCGCAGCACGGCGATCCCGGCTCCACGCTGAACCTCTACCGGTCCGCCCTGCGCATCCGCAAGGAGCATCCGGCGCTCGGCGGCGGCACGCTCGCCTGGCTCGACTCCCCCAGGGACGTGCTGGCCTTCGAGCGGGACCCGGGCCTGGTCGTGGTGCTCAACACCGGCGAGCGGCCGGTCGAGCTGGCCGCGCTCGGGCTGCGCGGCGAGGTGCTGCTGTCGAGCGGCCCCCAGGCGGGCGACGGGACGATCGCCCCCGACAGCACACTCTGGCTGGGCCGCTGACCGGGATTCCGGTACGGCTGCCGCTCCGCGACGGCGCGGTGGCCGGGCCGGTGACGCGCGATTCGTCGTCCGTTTGCCAATAGTGATCGGTAAAAGTCACAAAATACTCCCTCATGTCAGGGATCATGGGCTCATGACGGAGCAAGCCCCGCACGGTGTCGACCCCCACATCCCGAACGCGGCACGTATGTATGACTTCTTCCTCGGCGGCAAGGACAACTTCAAGGCCGACCGGGATCTGGCCGAGCTGGTGTTGAGCGTGATGCCGGAGATCCGCGAGGGCACCAAGCAGAACCGCGCGCTGATCGGCCGGGTGGTCCAGTACCTGTGCGAGCAGGGCATCACCCAGTTCCTCGACCTGGGCTCCGGGCTCCCCGCCCAGGAGAACGTGCACGAGGTGGCCCACCGGTTCAACCCGGACGCCCACGTGGTCTATGTCGACAACGACCCGGTGGTGGCCGCGCATGGCAGGGCGTTGCTGGCCGACCCGTCCCGGGTGACCATGGTGGAGGCCGACGTCCGGCGGCCGGCCGAGGTGCTGGCGCGGCCCGAGGTCAAGGCGTTGCTGGACTTCGACCGGCCGGTGGCCGTGCTGATGATGTTCCTGCTGCACCTGGTGCCCGACGAGGACGACCCGCAGAAGTTCGTGGCCGCCTACCGCGACGCGCTGGCCCCCGGCAGCTACCTGGCGATCACCCATGTGGCCGGCGACGCGGCTCCGGCGGTGACTCAGCGGATCAGCGAGTTCTACCGGCAGGCCAACTCGCCGTTCTGCCCGCGCTCCTACGAGGAGGTCGCGTCCTTCTTCGGCGACTTCGAGCTGATCCCTCCGGGCCTGGCCACCGGCCTCGGCCCCGAGGTGGTGTGGCCGTTCGCCGACCTCGAGGCGACGATGTTCCTCGACGAGGACTTCGCCCGCCTGGGCCTGGCCGGGATCGGCCGCAAGCCCTAGCGGCCGGTGTCTCCCGTTCCGTCCGGCGCGGGCGGCTCCGTCCGCCTCAAGCGGGACGGAACGCCGAGTGAACAATGGAGAGTATGAACTCGCTCTTGCTCAACACGGACGGCGTCCAGATCCCGCAGATCGGGTTCGGCGTCTGGCGGGTGCCCGACGACGAGGCCGAGAGGTCGGTGAAGACCGCGATCGAGGTCGGCTACCGCCACATCGACACCGCGACGCTCTACCAGAACGAGCCGGGCGTGGGCCGGGCCGTGCGTGCCTCGGGGATTCCGCGCGCCAAGCTGTTCGTCACCACCAAGCTGTGGAACACCGACCACGAGCGCCCGGAGGAGGCGTTCGAGGAGAGCCTGGCCCGGCTCGGGCTCGACTACGTCGACCTCTACCTCATCCACTGGCCGATGCCGGCCCGCGACACCTACCTGCGGGCCTGGCGGGGGCTGGAGAAGATCTACCGCGACGGCCGGGCCAAGGCCATCGGCGTCTCCAACTTCACCGTGGACACGCTCACGAGGCTGCTGGACGAGGCCGATCTCGCGCCGTCGATCAACCAGATCGAGCTCCACCCCTACCTGCAGCAGCGCGAGCTGCGGGCCTTCCACGAGGCCAACGGCATCCTCACCGAGGCGTGGAGCCCGCTCGGGCAGGGCCGGGGGCTGCTGGAGGACCGCGCGCTGCGGGTGCTGTCGGACAAGCACAACCGCACTCCGGCGCAGATCGTGCTCCGCTGGCACATCCAAGTGGGCAACGTGGCGATCCCCAAGTCGGTCACGCCGTCGCGGATCAAGGAGAATCTCGGCGTCTTCGACTTCGTCCTCGACCATGAGGACATCGCGGCCATCGGGGCGATGAACATCGGAAAACGGCTCGGACCCGACCCAGACGCCTTCAACAGGGCGTAAAGACTACGATCCCTCCCCATGAGGGATCTTTCATGGGGAATCGCAGCGACTGGCGGCATCGCCAGGACCGTGGGAGCGGTCATCGCGGCGGAGCCGGGGATGCGGGTGGCGGCCGTCGGCTCACGCGACCTCGGCCGGGCGCGGGCACTGGCCACGACGCTGGGCGCAGAGTCGGCCCATGGCTCCTACGCCGCGCTGTGCGCCGATCCCGCCGTGGACGCGGTCTACGTGGCGACCCCGCACACCCAGCACCTGGAGGTGGCCGAGGCGGCGATCGCCGCGGGCAAGGCGGTGCTGTGCGAGAAGCCTCTGGCCGCCTCGCTCGCCGACGCCGAGCGGATGGTGCGACTGGCGCGCGAGGCCGGCGTCTTCCTGATGGAAGCCATGTGGATGCGGTTCAACCCGCTGATCCGGCGGCTGGCGGCCGATCCGCGCTTCGGTGACCTTCGCTCCGTTCACGCCAGCTTCGGGTTCGCTTCACCGTACGACCCGCTGCACCGGCTCTGGGCGCCGGAGCTCGGCGGCGGGGCACTGCTCGACCTCGGGATCTACCCGTTCGGGCTGGCTCAGCTGCTGCTCGGGACACCGCCGGAGCTGCGGGTGACGGGGTCGCTGGCGCCGTCGGGCGTGGACGCGGAGGCGGCGGGCGTGCTCCTCTACCCGGGCGGCAGGCGGGCGCTGGTGGAGGTCTCGTTACTGGGAGCCCTGCCCAACAGCGCCTATGTGGTCGGCACCGGGATGCGGGCCGACATCGAGGCGCCGTTCTGGGCGCCACGGCGGATGACCCTGAGCGGGCCGTCGATCGAACCGGAGACGCACGAGCTCGCTCCGGAGGACAACGGATACGCCGGTGAGGTGCGCGAGGTGCGCGACGCGCTGGCCGCCGGGCGGACCGAGAGCGCGATCATGCCCCTTGACGAAAGCCTTGCCATGATGGGGCTGCTCGCGGCGGCTCGCAGACAGCTTTCCTGACCAGGGCGGTCATTCGCTTGTCATCTCTTGCCGCTTGTATTACTTTATGGGGTCTTAGCGGCGTATGTCCGGTTTGTCCGTTCGTTGCCGTTCCATCGACAAGAACATCGCAGGATCTACCTGCGACCGCTGAATCCGCGTCCGCGCGGAACCGGGGACCCAGGTCTCATGGGGTGAATCGGCACATCGTGCCGTAGGGCAGCTTCCACGTCCGAACCCGTCAGCTAACTCGGTAAGCGGTATGGAAGCAAGGAGTCCCCCACCGATGGCCACCCGTTGTCCTTCCCATGCCCTCAGACGCCACGCCGCCCGCGCCGCCCTGGGCGTCACCCTCACCGCCACCGCGGCCTTCGGCGTCGTCGCCCCCGCCGCCGCCGACACCCCCCAGCACGCGGGCACCGGCGCGGAGACCCCGGCCAAGGCCGGCGCGGTCAGCGTGACGGCAGATCAGGTGCTCGCCCTGGCCAGGGCCCAGATCGGCGTCTCGGAGAACGCCTACGGCGGAGGCACCAAGTTCCAGGAGTGGTACGCGTACTCGCAGCGCGCCGCCGAGACGATCGCCCGTGACGGCGGCAACCGGGCCGGCTACCTCAACGCCGCCTGGTGCGCGATGTTCGTCTCCTGGGTCGGCGAGAACTCCGGCGCCCGGCCTCAGATCGGCTGGGACGCCTACACCGTGACGCACGCCCAGTGGTTCGCCGACAAGGGCCGCTGGGGCACTACCCCCAAGCCCGGCGCCGTCGTCTTCTTCGCCTGGAGCGGCAGCAAGAGCATCAGCTCGATCAACCACGTCGGCTTCGTCGTCAAGGACAACGGCAACGGCACCCTGACCACGATCGAGGGCAACACCGGCAACGGCAAGGTCGAGGAGCGGGTCCGGCCCAAGTGGCAGGTCGCCGGCTACGGCTACCCGCAGTACGCGGCCTGACCCACACCCCCGCCTCCCTCTCCGGCGAGCGCGCGCCCCACTCCCCCTCGGGCGCGCGCTCGCCGCTTTTCCGGAACAATCTGGCCGGACGTGTCGATTCGCCGGCACAGAGCTCGACGCGTTGGTGAGCGTGGGGTCCGGCCGGGACCCCGGCAACGGACGAAGGAGGTCGGCGTCGTGAAGTTCATGATCGTTGGCAGGAGCAACGAGGAGAGCGAGGCCGGCGTCATGCCCAGCCAGGAACTGGTGGACGCGATGATGGAGTACAACGAGTCGCTGGTCAAGGCGGGAGTTCTGCTGGCGGCCGAGGGGCTCTACCCCAGCTCGCACGGGGCCCGCATCGCCTACAGCGGAGGCAAGGCGACCGTGCTCGACGGGCCGTTCACCGAGGCCAAGGAGCTCATCGCCGGCTTCTGGCTGATCCAGGTCAAGTCGCGCGAAGAGGCCCTCGAATGGGCGATGCGGATCCCCGTGCCTTGCGGGCACGACGGCGTCGGCCTGCACGTGTGGCAGGTGCTCGACCCGACCGACATGCCGCCCGAGTCGATGTCGCCCGAGACCACCGAGCGCGAGCACGCCCTGCGCGAGTCCCTGGAGGGCCACGAAGGCGCTTGATCCCACCGCCCCGCCCACGCACATGGCCGGCGGGCACCGGACCGTCTTGAGATCAGGCCGGCGCGAGACTCCGGGCGCCGGGCGGGCGCGGTTGCGAGCGGGCGTGGGGGCTGGTCTCATGGGCCGGTGACGGCTTCCAAGACCCATCAGGCGATCGAGGCGGTGTGGCGGATCGAGGCGGCCCGCGTCATCGCCGGGCTGGCCCGGATGACGCGGGGCGACATAGGCCTGGCCGAGGAGCTGGCGCAGGATGCGCTGGTCGCGGCGCTGGAGCAATGGCCGGAGTCTGGCGTGCCGCGCAACCCGGGCGCCTGGCTCATGGCGGTGTCCAGACGTCGCGCCGTCGACCTGCTGCGCCGCCAGGAGCGCTACGAGCGCAAGCTGGTCGAGCTCGGCCGCGACCTCGACGGCGTGGACGAGCTCCCCGACGCCGACGAGATCGAGGACGACCTGCTCCGGCTGGTGTTCACCTCCTGCCATCCCGTGCTGTCGACCGAGGCGCGGGTGGCGATGACGCTGCGGGTGCTCGGCGGGCTGACGACCGACGAGATCGCCCGGGCCTTCCTGGTGCCCGAGTCCACCGTGGCGCAGCGGATCGTGCGCGCCAAGCGGACGCTGGCCGACCGGAAGGTCCCGTTCGAGGTGCCGCGGGGCGACGAGCTCGCGGGGCGGCTCTCCTCGGTGCTGGAGGTGATCTACCTCGTCTTCAACGAGGGCTACTCTGCCACGGCGGGCGGCGACTGGATGCGGCCCGCGCTGTGCGACGACGCGCTGCGGCTGGGCCGGGTGCTGGCCGGGCTGATGCCCCGGCAGGCCGAGGTGCACGGGCTGGCCGCGCTGATGGAGATCCAGGCGTCGCGAGCGCGGGCCCGCGTCGGCCCGTCCGGCGAACCGATCCTGCTGATGGACCAGAACCGCGCGCTCTGGGACCGCCTGCTCATCGGCCGCGGGCTGGCCGCCCTCGATCGGGCCGAGGAGCTCGCCGGCGCGCGCGGCCCGTACACGCTGCAGGCGGCCATCGCGGCCTGCCACGCCCGGGCGCTCACTCCCGGGGACACCGACTGGGCGCGCATCACCGCGCTGTACGACGAGCTGGCGCCGCTCGCGCGCTCGCCCGTCGTGGAGCTGAACCGGGCGGTCGCGCTCGCCATGGCGTACGGCCCGGGGGCCGGGCTGGACCTGGTCGACCAGATCGCCGGCGAGCCGTCGCTCAAGGGCTACCACCTGCTGCCGAGCGTGCGCGGCGACCTGCTGGCCCGGCTGGGGCGCCTGTCCGAGGCGCGGGCGGAGTTCGAGCGGGCGGCCTCGCTGACACGCAACGAGCGCGAGCGCAGACTGCTGCTCGACCGCGCCGGCGCCTGCTCCTAGACCCGCGATCGGCGAGGAAGTTGTCCGGGTTGCGCACAAACGGTGCCCATGAGATGGGAGCGCTCCCAGCAACCTTTTTGAGACGTTTCGCAACTAGAGTCCGCTTCTATGGTGCTAAATCGCCTCATCGGTAACGGTTCCGTTTCGGGACGTTGACGCCCGCACGCCGTACGGGCACTCTTTGTGGGAGCGCTCCCAAAGATTGTCCCCCCGCGGCCGCGAGCCGCCACGCACCTCCCACAGCCACACCCAAGAGGGGTACGGAATGACGAACCACAAGCGCCTTGTAGTAGCCGGTGTCGCGCTCACCGCTCTGGCAGCCACCGCCGCGTGCGGCGGCGGTAGCTCCACTCCGGCCGCGTCACAGAGCAGCGCCGCGGCCGCCGAGCCGGTCACGATCAACGTGCACACCTTCGGCGGCGGCGAGAACTTCGGCTATGACGAAGCGGTCAAGAAGTGGAACGCCGAGCACCCGAACATCCAGATCAAGTACCAGAACCTGACCGACCGCTTCGAGGACGTCTACTTGCCGCAGCTCCTCCAGCGCCTCCAGGCGGGGGCAGGCGCGGGTGACGTGGTCGGCATCGACGAGGGCGCGATGGGCCTCATGGCCGCCCGCCCGCAGTTCTTCGCCGACCTCGGCGAGTACGGCCTGCAGAGCCGCAAGGCCGACTTCCCCGCGGCCAAGTGGGAGTCGGGCGTCAACGCCGACGGCAAGCTGTTCGCGCTGGGCACCGACATCGGCGGCATGACCATGTGCTACCGCAAGGACCTGTTCAAGAAGGCCGGCCTGCCGACCGAGCGTGAGGAGGTCGGCAAGCTGTGGCCGGACTGGAACGCCTATCTGGAGGCGGGCAAGAAGTTCTCGGCCGCGGACACGGGCGCGAAGTGGATGGACGGCCCCAACACCATCTACAACGTGATCCTGTCGCAGGAGGCGCCGAAGAACGGCAACATGTCGTACTTCGACAAGAGCAACCAACTGGTCATCGAGAGCAACCCGGCCGTCAAGACCGCCTTCGACTGGGTGCAGAAGTTCAGCCAGGCGGGCCTGACGGCCAAGCTGCAGGCGTTCAGCCCGCCGTGGAACAAGGCCATCAAGGGCGGCGACTTCGCCACCATGGGCTGCCCGTCGTGGATGCTCGGCGTGATCTCCGGCGCGGCCGGTGAGGCGAACAAGGGCAACTGGGACGTCGCTGCCGTGCCGGGCGGCTCGGGCAACTGGGGCGGCTCCTGGCTGGCCGTGCCCAAGCAGACCAAGCACCCGAAGGAAGCCGCCGAGGTGCTCAACTACCTGACGGGCAAGGAGGGCCACGTCGCGGCCTTCAAGGAGGCGGGCGCGTTCCCGAGCTCCATCCCGGCCCAGCAGGACCCTGAGGTCGCCGGCCTCAAGAACGAGTACTTCAACGACGTGCCGACCGGCGAGATCTTCTCGGCCTCGGTGAAGGACCTGCTCCCGGTGTTCCTCGGCGAGAAGCACGCCCAGGTCAAGACCTCCGTGGAGAAGGTGCTCGAGGGCATGGACCAGGGTGCGATCGGCTACGACGAGGCATGGTCGAAGTTCACCGCGGCGGGCGTCAAGGCCGCCGGCTGACGGTCCGCCGTCTCAGGACGGGCGGCGGCTCGCGCGACGCGCCGCCGCCCGCCTCCCGATCCGGCCCGAAAGGCTTCCATGACTCTCCAGCTCGCGCCGCCGCGGCAAGCGCCCGGCAAGCCGACGGCACCCAGGCGGCGAATGACCCGCTTCGACGTCAAGGGGATGCCGTATCTCCTGGTGTCGCCCTACTTCCTGCTTTTCGCCATCTTCGGGGTCTTCCCCCTGATCTACACGTTCTGGCTCTCGCTGCACGACGCGGAGCTCGCCGGGCAGCGGACCTTCACCGGCTTCGGCAACTACGTCGAGCTGATCGCGGACACCGAGTTCTGGAACGCGGTGTTCAACACGATCGGCATGTTCGTGCTGGCCACCGTGCCCCAAATGATCCTCGCCCTGCTGCTGGCCAACGCGCTGAACAAGCGCCTGAGAGGCAGGCTGCTGCTGCGCCTGGGCGTGCTGCTGCCGATGATCACCTCGGTCGTCGCCGTGGCGGTCATCTTCAGCCAGCTCTACAGCCGCGACTACGGCCTGTTCAACTGGATCCTCGGCCTGGTGGGCATCGAGCCGATCGCCTGGCAGAACGAGAAGTGGTCCTCTTGGATCGCCATCGCCACGATGGTCGATTGGCGCTGGACCGGCTACAACTCGATCATCCTGCTGGCCGCCATGCAGACGATCCCCAAGGATCTCTACGAGGCCGCGGCCATCGACGGAGCGTCCGCTCGACGGCAGTTCTGGCAGATCACGCTGCCGATGCTGCGGCCGACCATCGTGTTCGTCGTCTTCATCTCGACCATCGGCGGCCTGACGCTGTTCACCGAGCCGGTCATGTTCGAGGGCGAGCAGATGATGACCGGCGGCACCACCGGCCAGTACCAGACCGTGGCGATGTTCATCGTCGAGGCCGCCTTCCGCGGCGGCTTCGAGATCGGCTACGCCTCGGCCGCCGCCTGGCTGCTGTTCGTGTTGATCCTCATCGGCACGATGATCAACTACTGGTTCACACGCCGCATCGGGGGTGCGCGATGACGACCACCGGGCAACCGGCCAACCGACTGTGGGACGCGGGGCTTCTCACCAAGGTCGTGCTGACCTTCGCGCTGCTGCTGTCGGCCTTTCCGATCTACTACATGTTCATCATGGCGACGCGGACGAACGACGACGCGCTCGACGTGCCGCCGCCGTTCCTGCCGGCCGGCCATCTGGGCGAGAACGTCCAGCGGCTGCTCTCCACCGAGGACGCCTACTTCATCACCGGCCTGGTCAACTCCGCGATCGTGGCCACGACGGTGACCGTGTCGGTGGTGCTCATCTCGACGCTGGCCGGCTTCGCCTTCGCCAAGCTGCGCTTCCGCGGCTCGAAGATCCTGCTCGGGCTGATCCTGGTCACCATGATGGTGCCGCTGCAGCAGATGGGCATCGTCCCGTTGTACGAGCTCATGGTGACGCTCGGCTGGACCGGACAGTTGCAGGCGGTGATCCTGCCGTTCCTGGTCAACGGGTTCGGCGTGTTCATGATGACCCAGTACGCCTCCCAGGCGGTCCCCGACGAACTGGTCGAGGCGGCCAGGGTCGACGGGGCGTCCACGCTGAGCATCTATCGCAAGGTCATCCTGCCCGCGCTCCGGCCGGGCATGGCGGTGCTCGCGCTGCTCGTGTTCATGCAGACGTGGAACGAGTTCATGTGGCCGCTCATCGTGCTGCTGCCGGACAACCCGGTGGTGCAGACGTCCATCGCGGCGCTCAACCAGGCCCACGGCACCGACTACGTGATGCTGTTCACCGGCACCGCCGCCTCCGTCCTCCCCCTCTTCGTGGTTTTCGTGCTGTTCGGCCGGCAGATCGTCGGCGGCCTGATGGAAGGTGCGGTCAAAGCGTGACGACTCAAGAGGAGCAGACTCGCTCCCAGCTCCGGTTCCCCTCCGGGTTCGCATGGGGCGCGGCCACCTCGGCGTACCAGATCGAGGGCGCGGTGGACACCGACGGCCGCGGCGCCTCGATCTGGGACACGTTCACCAGGACGCCCGGCCGGGTGGTCGGCGGCGAGCACGCCGACGTGGCCATCGACCACTACCACCGGTTCCGCGAGGACGTCGGGATCATGGCGGAGCTGGGCCTGAGCGCCTACCGCTTCTCGGTGTCGTGGCCGCGGATCCAGCCCGACGGGTCCGGGAAGGCCAACGCCAAGGGACTCGACTTCTACAAGCGGCTCACCGACGAGCTGCGCGGCCACGGCATCGACCCGTGGCTGACCCTCTACCACTGGGACCTGCCCCAGGCGCTGGAGGACGCGGGCGGCTGGCCGAACCGCGACACCGCGCTGCGGTTCGCCGACTACGCCTCGACCGTGCACGAGGCGCTGAAGGACCACGTGCACACCTTCGGCACGGTGAACGAGCCGTGGTGCGCGGCGTTCCTCGGCTACGCCTCGGGCGAGCACGCGCCGGGTCGTCGTGAGCCGGAGAGCGCTGTCCGGGCCGCCCACCACCTCAACCTGGCGCATGGGCTGGCCGTGCAGGCCATGGGCGCGGCGCGGGTGGGCGGCTGCGTCAACCTCTACGCGGTCACCCCGGCCACCTCCAGCGAGGAGGACCTGGACGCGGCCCGGCGCATCGACGGGCTACAGAACCGGTTCTTCCTCGACGCGCTGCTGACCGGGAGCTATCCGCAGGACGTGCTCGACGACCTCGGCATGGACCTGGACTTCATCGCCGACGGCGACCTGAAGACCATCAGCGCGCCGATCGACCTGCTGCTGGTCAACTACTACAGCCGCTTCACGGTGTCGGGCGCGCCCGGCGGCAAGGCGTCGGCGGCGGCCGCGCCCACCGAGACGGCCTCACCGTGGGTGGGCAGCGAGCACGTGTCGTTCGTCAACAGCGGCCGCCCGGTCACCGCGATGGGCTGGGAGATCGACCAGGACGGGCTGCTGGAGGTGCTGACCAGGGTGGCGCGGGACTACCCGCCGCTGCCACTGGTCGTGTCGGAGAACGGCGCCGCCTTCGACGACGTGCTGGAGGCGGACCGGGTGCACGACGCCGGGCGCCGCGACTACTTCGACGCGCACCTGCGCGCCTGCCGGGAGGCGATCGAGGCGGGCGTGCCCCTGGAGGGTTACTTCGCCTGGTCGCTGATGGACAATTTCGAGTGGGCCTGGGGGTACGGCAAGCGGTTCGGCCTGGTGCACGTCGACTACGAGACCCAGCGCCGGGTGCTGAAAGACAGCGCTCTCTGGTACGCCGAGATCATCCGGCAGAATAGGCGACATGAACCGACCGACTCTTGAGGCAGTCGCGGCTCGGGCCGGGGTCGGCCGGGGCACGGTGTCGAGAGTCATCAATGGCTCGCCCAACGTCAGCGCCAAGGCGCGTGACGCCGTCCACCAGGCGATCCAGGAGCTGGGCTACGTGCCCAACCGGGCGGCCAGGGCGCTGGTGACGCGGCGCACCGACACGGTGGCGCTGGTGGTGTCGGAGTCGGAGCTGCGGGTGTTCGACGAGCCCTACTTCGCGGGCACGATCCGCGGCATCGGCTCGGCGCTGTCCGAGACGGGGTTGCAGCTCATCCTGGCGATGGCGCAGTCGCCCGAGGAGCACGAGCGGCTGGAGCACTACCTGACGGGGCAGCACGTCGACGGCGTGCTGCTCCTGTCGCTGCACGGCGCCGACCCGCTGCCGGGCCGGCTGGAGGCGATGGGCGTGCCGACCGTGCTGGGCGGCCGCCCGGTCGGCCTCGACCCCTACAGCTACGTCGACATGGACAACCGGGCCGGCGCCCGGCAGGCGGTCAAGCACCTGCTGGGCCTCGGCCGCTCGGCCATCGCCACGATCGCCGGTCCGCAGGACATGGGCGTGGGCGTCGACCGCCTGGCGGGCTACCGCGACGCGCTGCTCAGCTCCGACATGCCGGAGCTGGTCGCCTACGGCGACTTCTCCGAGGAGAGCGGCGTGTCGGCGATGCGGGAGCTGCTCGACCGGCACCCGCGGCTCGACGCGGTGTTCACCGCCTCCGACCTGATGGCGGTGGGCGCGATGCGGGTGCTGAAGGCCGCCGGCCGGTCCGTTCCCGGTGACGTGGCGGTGGTCGGTTTCGAGGACTCCAAGGCGGCCCTGCACACCGATCCGCCGCTGACCACCGTGCACCAGCCGACCGAGGCGATGGGCCGGCAGATGGCGCAGCTGCTGGTGGCCCGCATCAACGGCGAGGAGCTGCGCCAGCCGGTGGTCATCCTCGACACCTACCTGGTCCGCCGCGAGTCGGCCTGAGCGGCGCCGCGGACGATGCTCGCGCGGGGCGGCGGCCCGTGAAGGGCTGGCCGTCAGCGCCGCGTGCGATCACAATCAGGTTCCGTGGACAGCAGGACGAAACGCCGCCTCTCCCCCGGTCAGCTCGACGCCCTGGCCCGCCGCGCCGTGGGCGCCGGGGTCAGCGCCTCGGCCGAGCTGACCGACGGCTACGCCAACGCGGTCTGGCGGCTCTCCCTCGATGACGGCCGCGACGTGGTGCTCAAGCTGTCGCCGCCGCCGGAGCTGGAGCAGCTCAGTTACGAGCGCAACCTGCTGCGCATGGAGGCGGTGGTCTACGAGCTGGCGGCCGCCGCGGGCGTTCCGGTGGCCGAGCTGCTGGTCGCCGGGTTCGACGACCCGGTGCTGGGCGGCGACTACCTGCTGCTCGGCGCGCTCGACGGCGTCTCGTGGAACGGCACGTCGCCCGACGGCGAGACCGAGCTGCGCCGCGAGCTGGGCCGGCTGCTGGCCCGGTTCAACGCGGTGACCGGCGACGTCTTCGGCTATCCGCACGCGGGCATCACCGGCGCCACCTGGCGCGAGGCGTACCTGGCCATGATGGGGGCATTACTCGGCGACACGGAGCGCTACCCGACGGCGCTGCCGCTGCCCGTCGACGAGATCGCCGCGCTCGTCGCGGCGGCCTCGCCGGTGCTGGACGAGGTGACGACCCCGCAGCTGGTGCACTTCGACGTCTGGGCGGGCAACGTCTTCCTCGACCTCACGGGAACCCCCCGGATCCAGGCCATCATCGACCACGAACGGGCCTTCTGGGGCGACCCGCTGGCTGAGTTCGTCACGCCGACCATCTTCAGCGAGCTGCGCGAGGACGACCCGCTGCTGGCCGGCTACCGCGAGGTGACCCCGCTGGAGCTCACCCCGGCCGCGCTGACCAGGCTCGACCTCTACCGCGCCTACCTCTACCTGATCCTGCTGATCGAGAACGGGCCGCGGCAGTATCCGGAGGCGGAGTACGCCCGGCTGCGCGACCAGTCCACCGCCGCGCTCACCCAGACGCTCGCCCGCCTCGCGTCCCCCGCCCCGGCTGACCGGCGCCCACGCGGGGACACCCCTTCACGCTCTTCGGCAGCGTCGTGATCCCGGCCACGGGACGCCGCTTCGAGCTGCCCTACGTCAAGGTGCTGGTCTTCGACGGCGACGGGCTGGTGATCAGGGACCGGCAGTACCAGGACTGGGGAGCGGTCCGGGCCCAGCTCGGCGCGCCCGCCTCCACCTGATCCTGCAGGTGGAGAACGGGCCGCGACGGTGAACGGGAGCGGAGGCGCGCGGGCGCTCGATCGGCTATGGCGTCATCGGGCGAGGATCGCCTCGTACGCCTTGCCCTTGGGGCCGTGGCGCAGGTCGGCGCACTGGCCGGCGCCGGCGCCGCTGAGCTTGTTCGGCACGCCGAGGTCGGCGGGGGCGGGCGTGTTGCCGGTGCAGACGATCGCGCCCTTGACGGTGCTGCCGGAGAGGATGGGCGCCTCGTTGCGGGTGAGCGCCGCCGCGCCGCGGATGTCGGCGCCCACGATCTGCAGCGACGTGGTGCGGTCGGCGGCGAGCGCGCCGTCCACCCTGGTGCCCAGCAGGTGCACGGCCGCGGCCTGGCCGGCGGTGAGCGTGCCGGACAGGTGCCCGCCGGTGACCACCAGCGACGCGCCCTTCTTCACGCTGACCGGCCCGGTGACGCGCGCGTCGTGCAGGCAGGTGACGCCGTCGGTGACGGTCAGCACGCCGCGGTGCGTGCCGGTGACCGTCCGGGTGCAGGCGGGCGGCGGCGCGATCGTGGTGACGGTGAAGTCCTTGGCCGCGCCGTAGTTGCCCGACGCGTCGATCGAGCGGTACTCGATGGTGTGCCTGCCGCGCGGCAGCCTGCCGTAGACGAGGTGGTCGATCGTGGTGCCCGCCTCGCTGAACGTCCAGGGCAGCTCCGAGGACGTCGGCCAGCCGAAGTAGTTGAACCAGCCGTCGCCGTTCACCCTCGACTCCGACACCACGTACCCGTCTTTGTCGTCGGTGCCGGTGAGCCGCATGGTGAACGGGCCGTTGTAGACGTAGGTGTCGCCGGAGCGGACCAGCGGCTTCGAGAGCTCGTAGGCGGTGGCCGGCGGGGCGGCGTCGATCGTCCAGGTGAGCGTCTGGTCGCCGAGGCTCGCGGTCAGCGTGTGGCTGCCGGGTGCCAGGTCCAGCGTCTTCAGGTCGAGGTCGCCGCCTTTGCCGCCGACGCTCTTGCCGTCGAGCTTCCAGGCGATCTCGGGCACGCCGGCCGCCGGGTGCGTGGTCTCCACGTAGACGACCTCGTCGCGGCCGACGGGCCGGTCGGTGGGCCTGGAGGAGACGAACGCGGGCGCGACGCCGTCGGGCGGTGTGGTGATCGTGGTGTCCACCGTCCAGGTGCGGGTCCTGGTCATGGCCGCGCGGATGGCGGGATCCCGGACGAACTCCGTGGGGTCGCCGACCGTGGCCGTGACCGTGTGCGTGCCGGGCGTGAGTTCGAGCGCGCGCAGGTCGAGGGTGTCGCGGTCGCCTGACACCTCCTTGCCGTCCACGGTCCAGGTGGTGAGCAGGCCGTGGCTGACGGGGCGCATCGGCTCCACCCACAGCACCCGGTCCGCGCCGACGGGGGCGCCGGAGGGGGTCGCGTCCTGGATCAGCATGGTCTTGGCGGTGATCTTCTGGACCATGATCTCGCGGCTGACCTGGTCGTAGTAGCCGAGGGACTTCTTGACATCCTCCCGGCTCTGAAGAACCGGGATTCCAACCGTCGCCGGTCGGGCTTCCTGCTTCACCGCCGGTCGCCCGCCCGAGAGAGGACTCTCGTTGAGGTCTTACACCGGCTCCACAGGCGTTTCGCCTCTCCGCAAGCCCTGCGGCGAGGGTGATTCCGATCATTCGTCCGGTGGCTTGGTTGTCGCCACCGCCGAACACACTACCGAAACGCGCGGTGTCGTGCGGCGTTTCGACGCAGGCCGCCCAGGGAGTGGCCGATCTCGTGCGGACTGATCAGGGCCGACATGGCGTTGCTGCCGGAGGCGGTCGCGTACGTGCCGCCGGCGCCGCCGTAGGTGCCGCTGTTGCCCAGGGCGAGGATCTGCCGGTTGCCGGAGACGGTCCCGGCGACCAGGTCGGCGTACCGGATGAACGCGCCGTTGTCCATGGTGATCAACCGCTGCACGCTCCCGGCGTTGCAGCGGCCCCAGAAGCCCATGCTGAGCGGGTGGTCTTCCTGGGCGAGGTGAGGTCGGGGTCGCAGCTGATGCCGGAGTCGCCGGAGACGATGTCGATCCGGTAGACATTCAGGTAGGTGCGGTAGGACTTGTAGGGCTCGATGGACCACATCACGTTGAGATGGCGGTCCACGTCCTGGCGGAACTTGTCCTGTTCCGCCGCCGTGTATCCGTCGCCCATGATGATCAGGTTGAATCTCTTGTCGGGCGCGCCGGTGACCTGCACGGGCACCACCGTGGCGTCACCGGGCTCGACGGCCGCCTGGGCAGGAGGCGCGTACAAGAACGCCGCGGCTAACACCAGAACCGCTAATTTCCGCATGCCCTGCACTATCGGCCTGGTACGCCCATCAGGTCCCATCCCATAAAGGTATAACTTTGTCATGTCGGCAAGAGCCGGCTGCGGCGGAGCCAGGGTTCCGGGCGGCGGTCCGGCTCAGGCCGCGGGGAGCTCGGCGAACAGGATGGGCCGCGTCGTGGGCCGCTCGGACCCGCCGGCGGGCTCGACCGTGAGCCCGACGTGGCCGTCGTTCTGGAGCCGGGCGAGCACGGGCGTGGTCAGACCGTCCGGCCGCCGGTCGAGCGCTCCCACCGGCCGCATGCCGTCCGGGCCCATCAGCCACAGCACGTAGACCTTGGACGGCGGCAGCTCGGGTAGCCCGGACGAGGTGAACACCATGCGTCCCTGCCCGCGGGACAGTACGGCGACGCCGGTGCCGCCGGAGGCGACCCGCTGCCGTACGGTCCGGGCGTCGGGCGCGGCGAGCACGGCGCTCAGCGCGGCCGACGTCTCCGCGTCGCGGGTTCGCAGGTCGCCGAGGTCCCGGCGGGCGTCGAAGGCCACCACCCCGAACGCAACCGCGGCTGCCGTCGACACAGCCACCAGCCCAGCCAGCGCCTTCGCCCTCCACCGACCCTCCCGCGCGTTCGCCCTCCACCGACCTGCCCGCGCCTTCGCGTGCCACCGCCGAGGCGGCGCGAGCCCCGGTCCGGACGGCCCGCCCGCCTTCGGCCGCGCGGAGATCGCCTCCGGAAACGGCCCCGGTGCGCGGACCGGCCGGCCGAAGGCGGCCCGGCGTACCCGGTGGACGGCGGCGAGGACGCGCGGACGGAGGGCGGCGGGCGGCTGCTCGGCGACGGCGACGGCGAGCCGGGCGGCCGTCTCGCGCAGCAGCCGCACCTCGGGCCCGCACGTGGCGCACTCCGCGAGGTGCCCCTCGAACAGCACCTCGTCGGCGTCCGGCAGGGCGTGCACGGCGTAGGCACCGGACAAGGCGTGGAGGTCCTCGGTCATGGGCAGCCTCCCGCGTCGTTCCTTACCTCCTTGATTCGGCTTCCCGGGCTCGTCGGATGGCGGGAAGCCCTCAGTTTTCGCGGCTCGGGTAAGACCAGGGAAAAGTGCGTTCTCATAACGTGGACATCGGGGTCGGTCAGGTCGGGTGAGTGGAATACCCTCGTATGTCGTGAGCGCACACAGCAATCTCGATTCCTGGCGAGCCCTGCCCGCGGCCCAGCAGCCCGACTGGCCCGACCGCGGTCTGCTCTCGAAGGTCGTCGCCGAGCTCGGCGGCCTGCCCCCTCTCGTCTTCGCCGGTGAGTGCGACCTGCTCAAGGGGCAGCTCGCCGCCGTGACACGGGGCGAGGCCTTCGTGTTGCAGGGCGGTGACTGCGCCGAGACGTTCTCCGGGGCGACCGCCGACAATGTGCGCAACAAGCTCAAGACGTTGCTTCAGATGGCGATCGTGCTCACCTACGCGGCCAAGGTGCCGGTGGTGAAGATCGGCCGGCTCGCGGGGCAGTTCGCCAAGCCGAGGTCCAAGGGTGTCGAGACCCGTGACGACGTCACGCTGCCCGCCTACCGGGGCGACATGGTCAACGGCTTCGACTTCACCGAGGAGTCTCGCGAGCCCGACCCGTGGCGGCTGCTCAAGGCCTACCACTCCTCGGCCGTGACGCTCAACCTGGCCCGCGCCTTCACCAAGGGCGGCTACGCCGACCTGCGCCAGGTGCACGCCTGGAACCAGGACTTCGTGGGCGAGTCGCCGGCGGGCCGCCGCTACGAGCAGCTGGCCCGGGAGATCGACCAGGCGCTGGCCTTCATGCGGGCCTGCGGGGCCGACCCCGAGGAGTTTCACACGGTCGAGTTCTTCTCCTCGCACGAGGCGCTGATCCTCGACTACGACCGGGCGCTGACCCGCATCGACTCGCGCACCAGCCTGCCGTACGACGTGTCGGCGCACATGGTCTGGATCGGCGAGCGCACCCGCCAGCTCGACGGCGCGCACGTCGACTTCTTCTCCCGCATCCAGAACCCGATCGGCGTCAAGCTGGGCCCGACCACCACGCCGGCCGAGGCGCTGGCGCTGGTGGAGAAGCTCAACCCGGCCAACGAGCCGGGGCGGCTCACGTTCATCACCCGGATGGGCTCCTCCAAGATCCGCGAGCACCTGCCCGCGCTGGTCAAGGAGGTCACCGCGTCCGGCGCGCAGGTCGCCTGGATCTGCGACCCGATGCACGGCAACACCTTCGAGACGCCGAGCGGCCACAAGACGCGCCGGCTCGACGACGTGCTCGACGAGGTGGCGGGCTTCTTCGAGGTGCACCGTTCGCTCGGCACGCACCCGGGGGGCATCCACATCGAGTTCACCGGCGACGACGTGACCGAGTGCGTGGGCGGCGGCCAGGAGATCGTCGAGGACGACCTGTCGCGCCGCTACGAGACGGCCTGCGACCCGCGGCTCAACCGCGGCCAGTCGCTCGATCTGGCCTTCCGGGTGGCCGAGCTCTACCGCTCCAGCTGACCCGCGGCACGGGCCGCCCGCGTGGGCGGCCCGATCTTTCTCCTGTTGAGTGACACTCGCGTTCCCGCGTCTCCTATGATCTTTCCAAAATATGCCGATATTTCGGGGAGCGATCGTGGAAACCGTGCCAGAGGGTGTCGACCCGAGCGTGCCGAACGTCGCTCGGATGTACGACTACTACCTCGGCGGCAAGGACAACTTCGCCTCTGACCGGGCGGCCGCCGAGCAGATCCTGCGCCTCTTCCCCAACACCAAGGAGGGCGCGCGGGCAAACCGGGCGTTCCTGCGCAGGGCCGTCCGGCACGTCGTCGACTCGGGCGTGGACCAGATCGTGGACCTCGGGGCCGGTCTGCCCACCCAGGGCAACACGCACGAGATCGCGCCCGACGCCCGCGTGGTGTACGTCGACTACGACGCGGTCGTGTGCGCGCACGGGCGGGCGATCCTCGGCGGCGAGAACGTGGAGATCCTGCAGGCCGACGTCCGGGACACGGGCGCGCTGATCGAGCAGCTGGGCAAGCTGGTCGACTTCGAGCGGCCGGTGGCCTTCCTGATGCTGGCCCTCCTGCACTTCATCCCCGACGACGAGGCGTACGGCATCGTGGCGACGCTGCGCGAGGCGAGCGTCCCGGGGAGCCATCTGGTCGTCAGCCACGCCGTCGACGCCGCGCCGGACACCAGTCCCGAGGCGCTCCAGGTCTACCGGCAGGCGACGGCCGCGCTCAACCTCAGGACGCCCGAGGAGATCACCCGCTTCTTCGACGGCTACGAGCTGCTGGAGCCCGGCCTGACCTTCCCGCAGGACTGGCGGCCGGACGAGGAGCCGTGGCCGGGCTCGACCATCGCCGACTTCGGCTACGTCGGCGTGGGCCGCAAGCCCTGACGGCGCGAAGGCCCCGCCGGTCGGGCGGGGCCGGTCACGCGGTCAGTTCTGCTCGGCCTGCTTCAGCTCCTCGCTGAGCTCGGTCCTGATCGCGTCCATGTCGAGCGCGCGGACCTGGCCGATGAGGTCTTCGAGCGCCGGCTCGGGGATGGCGCCGGGCTGGGCGTAGACCACGATGCCGTCGCGGATGGCCATCAGCGTCGGGATCGAGCTGATGTCGAAGCCCTGCGCGAGCGCCTGCTGGGCGTCGGTGTCGATCTTGCCGAACGTGATGTCCCCGTGCTTGTCGGACGCCTTCTCGAAGATCGGCCCGAACGTCCGGCACGGCCCGCACCAGGCCGCCCAGAAGTCGAGCAGGACGATCCCCTTGTCGGCGATGTCGTTGAAGTTCGTCTCGGTTACTTCGATGGTCGCCACAAGCGGCTCCTCGTATGTCGTCGAAGTCTGTCGTGGGCGGAATCGTGGTGGAGATGCAGTCGTGTCAACCACGTACCCACCGCCAGCATTCCATGCCGGGACCCGGCCCCGGCACCGCGGCCGGGTCCCGGTGTGACGGGCGCGGGCCCGCCGTCACGGACGCTCCGCCCCCGTCAAAGTGTTGGGAAAGCCTCAGCGGCCGGGCAGGGTCAGGCCGATGACGACCGGGTCGTGGTCGGAGGAGCGGTAGGCGTCCGGCCGGTAGAGCCCGGGCGGGTTGAACTCGGTGTTGTAGTCGAGGACGCGCGGCTCGTCGGCGTTGATGTGCCAGATCGTCGCGCTGGTGACCCGCTTGAGCAGCTGCCGGCCGACGAGCGCGTGGTCGAGCTCGCCCGCGAGCCCCTCGAACAGGTAGCTGTAGCGCAGCGGCGCCGGCACGAACCGCTTGGTCACGCTGGTCAGGCCGCCGTCTTCGAGCGTGTCGATCGGGTCCTCCTCGCCGTAGGCGTTGAGGTCGCCCAGCACCATCGGGTTCGGCAGGTCCGCGACCAGTCCGAGCAGCGCCCGCGCCTGCTGGACGCGGGTGGCGTTCCAGCAGCCCTGTCCGTCGCCCTGGTCGGCGTCGGGGCCGCCGCCGTCCGGGCAGCTGCCCTTGGACTTCAGGTGGTTGACGATCATGGTGAACGGCTGGCCGCCCGCCGCCCGGCGGAAGGTCTGGATGAGCGGCGGCCGGCTGAACACCGGGTCCTCCGAGGCCCGCGCCTCACCCACGGGGGTCAGCCTGCCGGGCTTGTAGATGAGCCCGACCTGGATCGCGTCGGTGCCGGGGTACGGGTGGCGCAGCGCGGCGTAGGTGCCCGCCCCGACCTCGGCGTTGACGGCGTCCACGAGGGCCCGCAGGGCGGTCTGGCCGTTGTTCTCGACCTCCATCAGGGCCACCGCGTCCGCGTCGAGGCCCTTCAGCGCCGCCACCAGCTTGGCCAGTTGCCGCCGCTGCTCCTCCTCGGTGCCGGCGCCACGGGAGCCGAGCGTGGTGAACCAGTTGAGCGTGTTGAACGAGGCCACCTTGACGTTGCCGATCACGGGGAAGGGCCGCGACGGGCGTGGGTTGGCGTCGTGGTAGGCGATCGGCTTGGTGGGCTGCAGGCGGTAGGTGTCGAAGCCGTAGCCGAGCACGCCGGTGACGCCGGTGGCCAGGTCGCCGGTCCGCACGATCGGCGGCAGCGTCTCAGGGTTCTGCCTGTTCGAGCCGTCGTCGATGAGCAGCGAGCGGCGCCGGTTCAGGTCCGCGTCCACGCCCCGCCGGTCGGTCGGCTGGAACAGCCGCCCGCCCGAGGAGACCGTCACCTCGCCGAACCGGCCCAGGTTGTAGTGCTCGGTGACGGTCAGCGGCTGCGGGAAGGTGAGCAGCATGTTCTCGACGGGCTCCAGCCCGTCGCTCGGCAGCAGGTACGGCAGCGCGGCGATCTGACCGGTGCCGCAGACGTCCACCGCGGTCACCGGGGACAGCTCGGTCCAGCCGTTGAACTCCGTCGCCCGGCCGGTCACGAGGACCCGGTCACCGGGCCGGACGTCCTTGACCGTGTCGCGGGCGAACGCGAACAGGCCCTCGGAGGTCTTCGGGTCGGCGTCCGGCCGTGGGTCCTGCAGGAAGAACCCGCTCAGCTGGTCGCCGCGCTGGAAGTCGCCGGTGACGACGCCCTCCACCCGGACGGTCTGGCCGGCCAGGGGGGTGGCGTCGCCACTCCCCTGCACCTGGGCGATCCGGTGGGTCGGCGGCGTGTCGCACGGGGGTGGCCGGCGTCGCTGCGGCGGGGGTGGCGGTGAGGGCGGCCACGACGAGCGCGGCGATGGTGGCCCAGGATAAGACGCGCATGACCGGCACTGTAGGCCCAGAGGGGGGAACAGTTTCCTACATAAATAGAGCTATAGCCTTAAATCACCGAACCTTGACATGGGCGTTTGCGGGTATGAGCCATGCATGGACTGGGTCACCTGCGCGCACTCGGCCGCCTGCACGGGAATCGCGCGTCAGCCGTACGGTCTCTGCCTCTCACACCTGTCCCACGACGAGCTCACCGCCTCGCTCGCGAAGCTGTCCCCTGGCCGCCTGCTCGACCTGCGAGGCACCGCGCTCAGCGGCGACCTGCTCGCCCGGGTGATCGAGGCGACCGGTGGCCGGCCCGGCCGGACCCGGCTGGAGCACGCGCGGTTCACCGGCGAGGTGCGGCTGGCGGGCGTCACGTTCGCCGGGGACGTGTCGCTCGACGAGGCCAGGTTCGACCGGCTGGCCTCCTTCTTCGGCGCCCGCTTCGAGGGCAACGTGTCGCTGGCCGGAGCGAGGTTCGCCCGCGAGCTGTCCTTCCACGGCGTCCGGACCCGCGGCCACGTCTCGCTCGACCGGGCGATCATGTCCCGCGACGCGCTGTTCAGCCAGGCGGCCTTCGGGCACGGGTTATCGTGCGAGCGGGCCAGATTCGACGGTTACGCCACCTTCGACGGCGCCGGGCTCGGCCACGGCGCGAGCTTCCGCGGCGCGCGGTTCGGCCGCACGGTGTCGTTCCGCAAGGTCAGCGGCAGCGCCGGGTTCGACGCCGCGCACTTCGCCGCCGACGCCTACCTGTCCGCCACCGGCCGGTTCTCCGCCGCCCGGGCGCGCGCCGACGGCGTGCTCGACCTGGCGGTCGCGGGCTGTGGGGTCAACCTGCGCCGGGTGGAGGTGGCGGGCACGACCACGCTGCGGCTCACCGACTCGCGGGCCGACCTGGAGGGCGCCGTCCTGCGCGGCCCGGCCACGGTGACGGGCCGGGGCGACTCGGCGGTGATCTCGCTGCGCCAGGTCGACGCGGCCAGCCTGGCCTTGTACGGCCTCGACCTGTCGGCGTGCGGGTTCGCCGAGCTCGCGCATCCGGCGGGAGTGCGGCTCAAGGACTGCCACTACACGCTCACCCCGCAGGGTGTCCGGGTGAACATGCGCTGGCCGTTGCTGCGCTGGTTCTCCCGCCGCGGCGCGCCGATGGACGATCAGGAGGCGGCGATCGCGGCGATCGCGGCGGGAGCGTCGCAGCCGCCGCCCGCGACCGGCCGCGACTCCCGCCGGGACAGCCCGGCCGGTCCGGTGACGCGCCGCTGAGGGGGCCTGGTGAGTTCTGGCCCGACCCCGGGATGTGGGGTCGGTTGGGTGGTTACTGGCCCAGGCGTCCGTCGATCCGCTCACGCAACAGGTCGACGTGACCCATGTGGCGGCAGTGTGGTGCGCTCGTCGCCCAGCCTTGGTCCGTCCTCTCGGGGGTCGTCTTCGAGATCGATGAACATGTCGGCTCGTCGGGTCGTGGCCATGACGGCATCATCAGTGATGCGCATGGCGGCCGACAACCGATTACAACGCCTGCGCTCAGGGGCTGGGAGAGCACCTGTCAGAGCGTGTCCAGGACACCGGCGAACTCGCGCCACGCCGACCGCTCCTCCTCCAGGTGTCGCCGGCCGTCCCGGCCGTCGTCGTGCTCGCGGGCGGCGCGCCGTACCTTCTGGAGCACAGCGCGCCGTCCTCTACGCTAAGTGTGCTCAGCGTCATGGTCCTTCCGTTCGCGCCGGTCATGGTCGCCGCGCAAGTATGGGTATGGCGCACCTTTCATCCGGGAAAGGGCACCGACCGGATCCCATCGTTCTTCTGAGGGCACGTGCACAAAGATCTTCTGCGCCTCATGCGGGCCGAGCGGTCGGTCCGCCGCCATCTGGCCGTCACCCTGGCGGCCGCGGTGCTGGCGGGCCTGCTCGTGCTGGTCCAGGCCGAGCTGCTCGCCGGGGTGCTGTCCGGCCGGTTCGCCGTCACGGCGCTGACCGGCGTCGTCGCGGTCGTCGGCCTGCGGGCGCTGCTGGCCTGGACTCAGGGGGTGTTCGCCGGGCACACGGCCACGGGCGTCAAGTCGGCGCTCAGGCAGCGGCTGCTGGCCCGCTTCCAGGAGCTCGGGCCCGCCAGGTTGACCGGCCACCGCTCGGGCGAGCTGGTCACGCTCACCGGGCGCGGCCTCGACGGCCTCGACCCCTACCTCACCGGCTACCTGCCCGCGATCGCCGTCGCGGGCGTGGTGCCGCTGGCCGTGCTCATCCGGCTGTTCACCGCCGACCTGGCCAGCGCGATCATCGTGCTGCTCACGCTGCCGCTGATCCCGATCTTCGGCGCGCTGGTGGGCATGACGACCAAGGCCGTCACCGAGCGCCAGTTCCACGCGCTGTCCCGGCTCGGCGGTCACTTCCTCGACGTGGTGCGCGGCCTGCCCACGCTGCGCGCCTTCGGCCGGGCCCGCTACCAGGCGACCGTCATCGAACGGGTGGCCGACGCGCATCGCTCGGCCACCATGCGCACGCTGCGGGTGGCGTTCCTGTCGTCCCTGGTGCTGGAGCTGTGCGCGTCGCTGTCGCTCGCGCTGGTGGCGGTGCCGATCGGGCTGCGGCTGCTGGGCGGGTCGCTCGACCTGACGACCGCGCTGCTGGTGCTGCTGCTGGCGCCCGAGGCGTACCTGCCGCTGCGCATGATGGGCACGCGCTTCCACGCCTCGATGGAGGGCGTCGCCGCCGCCGACGCCGCCTTCGCCGTCCTCGACCGCACCCCGGACACCGCACCCGGCGCCACCCCGCCCGACGCCACTTCGCCCGGCGCCACGTCGGCGCCCCCGTCCAGCACCACGCGCGAGGTCGCGGGGGCTCTGATCGCCCAGCCGGGCCGGGGCGGGGGCGCGGGCATCGAGCCACCGCCGGCCGGCGCCGCCCGGATCCATCTCGACGACGTCACCGTGCGCTACCCCGGCCGCGACGACGCCGCGCTGGAGCACGTCACGCTCACCATCGAGCCCGGCGAGCACATCGCGCTGGTGGGTGAGAGCGGCGGCGGCAAGAGCACCCTGCTGCACCTCATCCTCGGCTTCGTGACCCCCTCGGCAGGCCGGGTCCTCGTCGGCGAGACCGACCTGCGCGACCTGGACCTCGACGCCTGGCGCGCGTCGCTGGCGTTCGTCCCCCAGCGCCCCCACCTATTCACCACGTCGGTGGCCGACAACATCCGCCTGGGCGCCCCCACGGCCTCTCCTGAAGAGGTACGCCGGGCCGCCACGGCGGCTCACGCCGACGAGTTCGTCCAGCGGCTCCCCAACGGCTATGACACGCCTGTGGGTGAGCGGGGCGCCAACCTGTCGGCGGGCCAGCGTCAGCGCATCGCTCTGGCCAGGGCGTTCTGCCGCCCGCGGGCCTCGGTGCTGCTCCTCGACGAGCCCACGGCCCGGCTCGACGGCCGCAGCGAGGCGGCGGTGGTGGCCGCCACCGCCGAGCTCAGCCGCGGCCGCACCGCGATCATCGTCGCGCACCGGCCCGCCATGATCGACCTCGCCGACCGCGTCGTCCGCGTCCACGAGGGCCGGTTGGTCTCCGACACCGCGGCCGTGACCGACCTGGGGAGCGTTCGATGAACCACCGGATGGGGATCCGGCTCGGGTGGGCCGTGCTCGCGGGCGCGGCGGCCGACCTCGCCGGGCTCGGGCTGATCGCCGCCGCCGCGTGGCTGATCACGCGGGCCGCCGAGCAGCCGCCGCTGACCGCGCTCAGCGTGGCGATCGTGGCGACCCGGGCGTTCGCGACCAGCAAGGGCGTCTTCCGCTACGCCGAGCGGCTCACCGGCCACGACGTGGCGCTGCGCGCCCAGGCCGGCACCCGCGAACGACTGTACGAGTCGCTCATCCCGCCCCAGCGGCCCAGGCACGGCGGCGCCGACCTGCTGAGCCGGATGGTCGACGACACCGAGGCCGTCCAGGACCTGCTCGTCCGGTGCCTGCTGCCGGCCGCCGCGGCCGCGCTGACGGCGCTGGCGGCCGTGGTCCTCGGGCTGTTCGTGCTGCCGGTCTCCGCGCTGGCGCTGGTCGCGGGGCTGGTCGTGGCGGGCGTGCTGCTGCCCGTCATCACGGCCACCGCGGCCCGCCGCTGGTCGGCCAAAATCGCCCCGGCGCGGGCGGCGCTGGCCGGCCGCGTGACCGATCTCGTGCACGGCTCGGCCGACCTGGCCGCCTACGGCGCCGGCGACCACGCCCTGACCCGGGCGCGGCACGCGGACACGGCCCTGGCCGCGCTCGAACGCCGCCAGGCCCGGGTGCACGCCCTGGCCCTGGCGGGCGGCACGCTCACGCAAGGGCTCACGGTCGCGGCCATCGTCCTGCTCGCCCAGGACGCCGGCGTGGGCAGCGTGGCCACGGCCGTCCTCGCCCTCACCGCGCTGGTGTCGTTCGAGCCGGTGCTGCCGCTGGCCGCGGCGGGCGAGCGCATGGCGGGCATCACGGCGGCGCTGCGGCGGCTGAAGGACGTCCGGGACGCCAGTCCCGCCGTCACCGAGCCCTCCTCCCCCGCTCCCGTCCCGGCGGGGCCGCTCACCGTCGAGGTCGAGGACCTGGTGGTACGCCATCCGGGCGCTCAGGGACGGCCGGCCGTCGACGGCGTGTCGCTGACCCTGACCCCCGGCAGGCGCGTGGCGCTCGTGGGGCCGAGCGGAGCGGGCAAGAGCACGCTGCTGGCGGCCCTGATGCGGCTGGCCGAGCCCGAGTCGGGCAGCGTCCGGGTCAACGGCACCGATCTTCGCGAACTGGCCTCCGACGACGTCCGCACCCTGATGACCGGCCTCACCCAGGATCCGTACATCTTCCAGACCACGCTGCGCGACAACCTGCGCCTGGCGGGGCCCGAGGCCGACGACGAAGGGCTGACGCGGGCCGTGCGGGAGGCGCGGCTGGAGCACTGGGTCGAGCGCACGGGATGGGACACCGAGCTCGGCGAGGACGGCCGGACCGTGTCCGGCGGCCAGCTGCAGCGGCTGGCGCTCGCCCGGGCCCTGCTCTACGACCCGCCGGTGCTGCTGCTCGACGAGCCCGCCGAGGCGCTCGACGAGACGACGGCCGACGCTCTCATGGCCGACCTGCTCGACGCGACCCGCGACCGCACCACGCTGCTCGTCACCCACCGGCTCAGCGGCCTGGAGCGGGTGGACGAGATCATCGTGCTGGAGGAGGGCCGCGTGATCCAGCGCGGCCCGCACGACCTGCTGGTCTCCGAGCCGGGCTACTACCGCGATCTGTGGGAGTCCGGGGTCCTGACCAGGCGCTGAGCGGCCGGTCCCCTCAACCTGAGCCCATGGGGCTTGTGTTGGCGTCGCAAGCTGGTTTAAAGTACAAACCAGTTTGACGATGAGAGAGGTTGCGATGGTAGACGAGAACGAGCGGCCCCCCAGCCCCGAGGAGACGCTCCGGCTCATCGAACGGCAGCGCGCCGACACCGTCAGGCAGCTCAGAGGCGACCCGCTGCTGCAGTACGTGCCGTGGGGCGTCGCCTGGGCCATCGGCTTCACCACGTACTTCCTGCACTACGGGTTCGACGGCACGCCGTACGCGCCGATCACCGAGACGCAGGCGCTGGTCACGCTGCTCGGCTCGCAACTGGTGGCCGGAGCCGTGGCCGCCTACGGGATCACGAAGCAGAGCGCGCAGACGCGCGGCGACAATTCCGCCCGCGGAAGGATGTACGGCTTCACGTGGCTCGCCGGGTTCCTCCTGATGTCGGTCATCGCGATCCGGATCTCCCCCATGCTGCCGTCGGCCGAGACCGGGCTCGTCTGGGCCGGCGCGTCCCTGCTGCTGGTGGGGGTCCTCTACATGGCCGGCGGGGCCATCTGGCTCGACTGGCAGATGTTCTTCATCGGCGCCTGGGTGGTGGCCGTCGACGCGGCCGGCGTCCTGCTCGGCCCCGGATGGCACGCGTTGCTGACCGCCGTGCTGCTGGGGGGCGGGTTCATCGCGGCCGGCCTGTGGTTCCGGCGGCGGCCGTGACCGCCGAGGGCCCGCTGCCGGAGCTGGATCCGGTGATCCACGCGCAGGCCAGGCTGCGCGTGGTGTCCGCCCTCAACACGCTGGGTGACGGCAACGAGATGGCCTTCCCCGCGCTCAAGGAGCTGCTCGGCATGACCGCCGGCAACCTGTCCGTCCACCTCACCAAGCTGGAGGACGCCGGCTACGTGCAGATCACCAAGACCCACAAGGGCCGCACCCCCGTCACGTACGTGTCGCTGACCAAGCGCGGACGGCTGGCCTTCGACGACTACACCAGGGCCATCCGCGCCCTGCTCGACACTGCTGGAGGCACCTCATGACCGTTCTCGCCAGATCAGCGGAGGTCACCCGTCGCTATGGCGACGTGGTCGCGCTCGACCGGGTGTCGCTCGACATCCGGGCGGGCGAACTGGTCGGCCTGCTCGGTCCCAACGGGGCGGGCAAGACCACCCTCATCAACCTGTTCGTCGGCCTGCGCCGCCCGACGTCCGGCACGGTGGAACTGTTCGGCGACTCTCCCCAGAATCCGCTGAACCGGCGCAACATCGGCGTCACGCCGCAGGAGACGGGCCTGCCCGAGGTGTTACGGGTCGGCGAGATCGTGGACTTCGTCTCCGCGCACTTCCCCGACCGGGTCGCCACGCCGGAGCTGCTCGACCGGTTCGGGCTGGGTGACCTGGCCAAGCGGCAGGTCGGCGGCCTGTCCGGCGGACAGAGGCGGCGGCTGGCGGTGGCGCTGGCGTTCGCCGGCCGGCCGAAGATGGTGTTCCTCGACGAGCCGACCACCGGGCTCGACGTGGAGGCCCGGCGCACACTCTGGGACGGCATCAGATCGTTCCACGAGGAGGGCGGCACCGTCCTGCTCACCAGCCACTACCTGGAGGAGATCGAGGCTCTCGCGCAGCGTGTGGTGGTCGTCGGCTCCGGCCGCGTGCTGGCCGACGACACCGTCCAGGCGGTGCGCGACGTGGTGGGAGTGCGGCGCGTCTCACTGGTCGCCGACACCCTGCCCGAGCTGCCGGGCGTGCTGGGCGTCGAGCACGCCGACGGCCGCACCCACCTGGTCACCACCGACCCCGACCGGCTGGTCGTCGAGCTGGTGCGGAGCGGCACGCCGTTCTCCGGGCTCGAGATCAGGCCGACCACCCTCGAAGAGGCCTTCCTCGCCATCACCTCGGAGGAGACGACCTCGGAGGAGACGACGTCAAAGGAGAGCACGCATGTCTAGCCTGATCCTCACCCACACCCGCTACCAGATGCTCGAGCAGATGCGGATCCCGATCAGCTGGGTCGCGAGCGCCTTCTTCCCCGCCGCGTCGATGCTGGCGTTCGTGGTGCCGTTCGCCGCCGCCGACCCCGTCGCCGCGACCCGGGCGACAGGGTCGATGATGATGATCGGCGCCATCTCGGCCGCCCTGATGGGACTGAGCATCACGGTCTCCCAGGACCGCGAGCAGCCGTGGAACCCCTACCTGCGCACCCTGCCCGCCGGTCCGCTGCCGCGCTTCGCCGGGCGGATCATCACCAACATGGCGATCATGGTGGTCGCGGTGATCCCGGTGCTGGTCATCGCGGCCCTGTTCACCGAGGCGGCGATCACCGGGCCGCGGCTGCTGATGGGCATGGGCGCGCTGCTTGCCGGGTCCGTCCCGTTCATGCTGATCGGGCTGTTCATCGGCTTCGTCCTGCCGTCCAAGGCGGCGATCGCCGTGTCGCAGCTGCTGTTCTTCCCCATGTGCATCCTGGGCGGCCTGTTCCTGCCGCCGCAGATCATGCCGGACTTCGTCCAGGCCATCTCACTGTACGTGCCGAGCCGCGGCGCGGTGGAGCTGGTCTGGAGCGCCACCACCGGATCCGCCGCCGATACGCTCGGCCTGGTCATGCTCGTGGTGTGGACGGTGGCCGCGGCGGTGGCGGCGGTCTGGGCGTATCGGCGTGACGAGGGCCGCCGGTTCGCCTGAGCCGTCCCGGCCTCTCGAAGCGGGGGGTGTGCCGCCAAGTCCGCAGCGATCTCGACGGCACACCCGTCCGTGAGGGGGTCCGGTTATTTCTTCTCTTCGAGGGTGACGGTGACGTTACTCGTCTTACCGTCCCTCATATATGTGATCTGTACCTGTTGGCCCACTTTGAAACCTCTGACCTGCCCCACAACCGTGTCCCCGGCATCAACGGCCTTGTCACCGATCTTGGTGATGAGGTCGCCCTGCTTCAGGCCCGCCTTCTCCGCCGGGCTTCCGGCCGTCACCTGGCGGATGAGCGCGCCGGGCACGTCGCCGCTGGCGTCGGTCACGCTCACTCCGAGGAACGCGTGGGTGACCTTGCCGCTGCTGATGAGCTGCTCGGACACCTGCTTGGCGGTGTTGATGGGAATCGCGAACCCCACCCCGATGCTGCCGCTGCCGCCGCCCGTGGCGATGGCGGTGTTGATCCCGATCAGCCGGCCCGCGGCGTCGACCAGGGCGCCACCGGAGTTGCCCGGGTTGATCGCCGCGTCCGTCTGGATGGCGCCGCCGATCGTGGTGGCCTGGCTCGCCTCACCGCTCTGGCCCCAGCCGGGCGGCAGTTGCCGCTGCTCCTGCTCGCCGCCCACGGTGAGTGTGCGGTCGAGGGCGCTGACGATGCCCGCCGTGACCGACCCGTCGAGGCCGAGCGGGCTGCCGATGGCCAGGACGGCATCGCCGACGTTGAGCTGGTCGCTGTCGCCGAGCGACGCGGCGGTCAGCCCCGACACGCCCTCCGCCCTGATGACCGCGAGGTCGGTGGCCGGGTCGGTGCCCACGACCGAGGCCTTGGCCGTCTTGCCGTCGCTGAACTTGACGCTCATCTGACCGCCGCCCTGCCCGGCGCCCACGACGACGTGGTTGTTGGTGAGGATGAGCCCGTCGTCCGAGAGCACCACGCCGGAGCCCTCACCGGAGCTGCCCTGGATCATCACGACCGACGGCTGCACCTTTCGCGCGACCTCGGCGACGGAGAGCTGGTTGCCTGCCTGCTTGAACACCGGGCTCGGCGCGGAGACCACGCTGGTGTCCTGGAACGAGGTGGCGACGACGGCCCCCACGACGCCGCCGCCGATCGCCATGGCCGCCAGCGCCAGCCCTGCGACGGCCTTGCGCCCCACGGAGACGCCCGGCTTCCTCGGGGGCGGCGGGGGCGGAGGCTGCTGCATGATGACGGTGTCTCGCCGGGGGAAGCCCCCGGCGGAGGGCGGCGTGTCACCGAACTGGCTCCAGCCGCCGTTGCCCTGCTCGCGAGGCTCGTACGCGTTCATCTCGTCTCCTCAAGTCCCGATGACTCAAGAGTGCCAAGACGCGTGTAAGTGCACGTTAAGCCGCTGATCCAAGGTTCCTGGGAAGCCTGACGCGCGCCTTATCACCGCTGGTGGGCGACCGGTCACAGCGCCGGGATCGCGAAGAATCCGTTCAGCGCGGTTTCACGGGTTGACATCCTCCCCCGCCTGAAGGGGGGATTCCAACGGCAACTACCCCACGAGGAGGAGGTCGCGTTGAGGTTCGCGGTTCATAGGCTCGCCCAACGGCAAGCCTCCCCGCGCAGCGACGGCATGCCCTGCCGCCGTGTCTCTGATGTTCTTCGCGGCGTTCACGTCAGCGTGGGAATGGTGCCCACAGGCGACGCACAGGAAGACCGCTTGGATGCCCCTATGTTCGTCAAGTGGTCAGGCTGGGGCAGGGGGATGATCGGCTGTCGCTTTTTTGATGATGGAGTAGACCTCGCGGGCGA
>NZ_JBFAKL010000027.1:0-129881 GCF_040655715.1 Nonomuraea cavernae
GTCCAGATTCCGGCAAACCCACCAAACCCGCGCTCTGATCAGCCACTACCGCCGACGAGGCGACCCATTACCGCGCGATCTACGGATGTAGTACCAGAAAGTGCTCTCCTGGATCGATCTCCCACAAGGGGCCGCGAGTGCGACCTGGTCGCCTGACGGAAAGAACATCCTGGCCACCAGCTATGACCGGCACCCCGACGAGATCGAGTTCGTGAACGCCAATACGCGCTACGGGACGAAAGGCGTGAGTCCACGTAGCGGGTTCTTCATCGTGGACGCGACCACGATGACGGCGCGGTTCAATTCAGTGCCACGAGGCGACAAGCAGGCGGCGCATCCGCGAAATGACTTCCGCTGGGCTTCGCCCAACCTCATCACCGGCGAAGCCAACGACGCACTCTCCTTCGACCTGGACGGCGAGGCCCGTGCCATGCCCAGCGGCCACGTTGAGCTGTCGGAGGATAAGGCAGGGCGAGCCGGGCTGTCACCGAACGGAAAGCTGCTGGCGGGACCCGCGGGAATGCCGACCAAGGTCATCGACAGAGCCTCCGGTTTCGAAGCCGGAACCCAACCCGTTCTCGAGTTGCTCGCATGGGCCGACGACGAGCATGTGATCGCCCTCGGCTGCGAAGACAGGTGTGCGAACGAATTCCGCAACGCCCTCGTACTGGTCAGTGTGGACGGCAGGGAAGTCACCCGGCTGTCGTCCTATCGCGAGGACGGCGGTTCGGACGCGACGTGGCACCCCATACTGACCCTCCGCTGACCCAGGCGCTCATTCCTGGTCGTCCTGCCTGTGTCGGGTGCACGAACGAGGTACGCGGAGGTCCGTCGCGGACGACGGCTGGCGCGGGGTCAGCTCAGCGGCTGACCGGGAATCAGCCCGGCGGTGGACGCCGCCGGGCGGGCGTGCTGCCTAACATCCAGCCGGACAGTCCCTCTCGGCCGGCCAGGAGGCCCCCGCATGCTCAACAACTCGGTCCGCTTCAGACGCGTCGCGACCGGCTCCTTGCTGATCGTCGCGCCGGTGCTCCAGCTGATCGCGGTCATCGTCGACCCGGGCACCTGGGGCGACGACCGCGAGGCGGTCAGCTTCGGCGACAACCCGGCGCTGGCCCAGTTGCAGTCGGTGCTCTACCACTGGAGCTGGGTGCTCACCGCCATCGCCGCGTTCGGCCTGATGCACCTGGTGCGTCGCAAGGCGGTCGTGTTCGGTCACATCGCCGGCACGATGACGATCGTCGGCTACATCAACCTGTCCGCTCTGCTGCTCACCGACCCGGTGGAGTGGTGGTTCGGCCAGCGCTACCCGGCCGAGGAGGCCCAGCGGCTCGCCGGCGAGGTCCTCGACCTGCCCGGCGTGGTCTTCGGCTTCACGCTGCCGTGGATCTTCTTCGCGCTGCTCGGCCTGCCGCTGCTGCTGGTCGCCGTGTGGCGGGCCGGCGCGGCGCACTGGTGGATCCCGCTCACGGTCGCGCTCTGCGGACTCACCGCGCAGTTCGTCCCGTACGGTCCGCTGACGGTCCCGCTGTGGGCGCTGCCCGCCCTGGCGCTCGGCGCGCTGGGCGTGCGGGTGCTGCGGATGGGCGACGACGGCTGGATGGCGTACTATCCGGCTCCCGCCCCGCAGCCCGCCACGGCCGGCTCCGCGGTGTGACCCCCCGGCGGTAGGCGCCCCGCCGCCTGCCGCCGGGGAGGTGGTGACGACTACGAACCGGTATGGCCCACGGCCCGGGCGTAGAAGGAGCGGTCCACGTAGCGATCCTCCGGCAGGATCTCCGTGTACTTCACCGTCTTGAAGGCGATGAACACCTTCTGCTCCTCCTCACCCGTGCCCTTGCGGATCTCCCAGTCGAAGGTGAGCGCGGGGGTGCGGGTCAGCGACTCGCGGGGCTGCTGGGTGCCGGCCACGATGGCGGCCAGAACGTTCTCCTTCTTGATGTAGTCGCCGTCCAGGTGGGTGTTGATGGTCCGGATGTAGGCGCGGACGAACGCCTGAAGCACCTCCGGCCGCTCCTCCAGCATCGACTTGCCGGTGTAGAAGCCGCCGAGCGGCTCGCCGGGCGCCTGCCCGCCGATCAGGACGTACTTGTCCGGGCTGCTCGCGGCGGTCAGCCAGTACGGGTCCAGCAGCCACGCGGTGTCGATGGCCTTGTTGGCCAGGGCCGTCATCAAGTCCGTCGGCGTAAGCTGCTTGATCTGCATGTCCTGCAGCGAGGTGCCCGCCTCGGTCAGCGCCTTGTTCATCGGGTAGGCGATGGCCGAGGCGGCTCCCACGGTGGAGCCGAGGGTCTTGCCCTTGAGTTCGGCCAGTTTCGGGTTCTGCGGGTCGGAGAAGATGTCGCGGCGGGCCCAGAGCCCGGTCTGCGGCTGGGACAGGTCGGCCGACTTGGGCTCGATGAAGTTGCCCAGGATCCACTTGATGGCCAGGCCCTGGTTCACCGCGTTGAACAGGCCGGCCTCGGTGCCTCCGTAGGAGATGTCGACCCGTCCGGCGGCCAGTTGCGGCATCGCGTCGGCGAACGGCAGCACCGAGAACTCGACCTTCAGGTTCTCCTTCTCGAACTCGCCCAGCTCCATCCCGACGAAGATCGGCGCGAGGCTGCTGGACCTCGACGCGGCCGTCATCCGGATGGTGGCGGGTTCCTTCAGCGGCTGGGGGGCGGGGGCGTTCGCCGCGCACCGCGCGACCTTCCGGGTCGGGTTCAGGTCGGCGGGATCGACGTACGAGTCCGCCCCGCAGCCCTCGACGGGCACGACGGCGCCCAGATCGGCGGGGGCCGCCACCGGCTCGTCGTCAGCGGCGCAGGCGGCCGTCGAGAGCAGCAGCGCCCCGACTCCCAGCGCCGCGGCCAGGACACGTAATTTCGACACAGGTTCCTCCAGTTGGGGGGCGTGAAGGCAGGACCGGGCAGCAGGGGCGCGTGACCGGTCAGGAGGGGATGATCGCGTTGTCGTCGGCCGCCCACCGGATGAACAGGCGCCCGATGAGCTTCACCAGCAGGGCGAAGAAGTAGCCGATGGCGGCGACGAGCACGATGCCGACGTAGCTCTGTTCGAGCAGCAGCAGGGTGCGGCCCTGCTCGATGAGGTAGCCGAGCCCCTGGTCGCTGATCACGAACTCGATGCCGACGAGCATGAGGACGGAGACCCCCGCGGCGATCCGCAGGCCCACGAAGATCTCCGGCAACGCGGCCGGGAGCAGCACGTGACGGAACATCTCCCACCGGTTGGCACGCAGCATCAGGGCCGCCTCGCGGTAGCCGGTGGGCACCGCCATGACCGCCGACATGACCGAGATCCAGACGAAGAAGTACACCGTCATCGCGATCAGGACGACCACCGACGTGTCGCCGAAGCCGAAGATGGTCAGGAAGATGGGCAGCAGCGCGAGTTTGGGCACCGTGTACCACGCCCAGGAGAACGGTTCGAGCGCCGCGCGCAGCACCCGCGACATGCCCATCAGGAAGCCGACCACCAGCCCGGTGACGGCGCCCAGCAGGTATCCGAGGATGACACGGCGCACGCTGGTGACGGTGGCGTCGACCAGCCGGCCGTCCTCCCACAGCGCGGCGATGCCCGGAACGAGCCGGCTCGGCGGCGGGTAGAGGAACGGGTCGACCCATTCGAGGGCGGCGCTGAGCTGCCACACCACCACGAACAGCACCGGCACCGAGACGCCGAGGGCTATCTTGGCCGCGCTCCAGCGGCGCCGGGTGCGCACCGGGTGCAGCTCCGCGACTCCGGGACGCCGGGTCAGCACGGTGCTCATGGCCGGTCCTTTCCTGCGTCGAACTGGGCGACGACCTCCGAGTGCAGGCTCGTCCACAGCTCGCCGCGCAGCTTGGCGAACAGGGCGTCGGTGCGGATCGCGCTGGACCGGGGGCGCTCGAACGGCACGTCGATGTCGGCGATGACGCGGCCTGGGCGCGCGCTCATCACGACGACGCGGTCACCGAGCAGCAGCGCCTCCTCAAGGCTGTGCGTCACGAACACGACCGTGCGCCGGCGGGCCTGCCAGATCGCCAGCAGCTCGTCCTGCAGCACCTCGCGCAGCTGGGCGTCGAGGGCCGCGAACGGCTCGTCCATCAGCAGGACCTCGGGGTCGATGGCCAGCGCGCGGGCGATGGAGACCCGCTGGCGCATGCCACCGGAGAGCGCTCCGGGGTAGACGTCGGCGAAGTCGGTCAGTCCTAGGCGGCCCAGCCAGTCGTCGACGATCTCGCGCCGATCGGCGGGCGGACGGCCGCTGAGCCGCAGCCCGAGCTCCACGTTCGCTCGCACCGTCTTCCAGGGATAGATCCCGTAGTCCTGGAAGACCATGGCGATCGGGATGCGGTGATCGCCGGACACCTCGATCGCCACCTCTCCTGAGGAGGGCGCGAGCAGTCCGGCGATGATCTTCAAAAGGGTCGACTTGCCGCAACCGGACGGCCCCACCACGCAGAGGAACTCGTCGTCCCCGATGGACAGGTCGACCGGTCCCAGCGCGTGGACGGCCGAACGCCCGGTGGTCACGAAGGACCGGGACGCCTCCCGGACGGTGATGCGGGGCGCCGCCGGCGGCCCCTCGCCAGGTGCACCTGAAGGGTTGAGCTGGCCGATGTGATCCATGGATCTCCCTGACGGTCCGTCGTCTGCGGAGGTGACTCGTCCAAGCTATCTTGTTATTATATAGAAGATAGTAATCTTGTGAGTTCAAGTCAACGATCAGGAGTCAAAATGGCGGTGCGCCTGCTGGAGGGTGTCCGGGTCGTGGAGTTCGCCCTCCTCGAAGCGGGAGGCGTCGGCACCGTGCTGGCCGACCTCGGGGCCGACGTGGTGAAGGTCGAACGCCCCGGCGAGGGCGACTACATCCGCAAGGTCGGCTGGCCGTTCGTCCAGGGCGTGTCCCTCATGCACCATCACCTCGGCCGCGGCAAGCGCAGCGTCACCATCGACATCCAGCGGCCCGAGGGCGCGCGCGTGGCCGAACGCCTCATCGGGGCGAGCGACGTCGTGATCGAGGGGATGCGCCCCGGTGTCCTCACCCGGCGCGGGCTCGGCCCCGCCGCGATGCGCGAGCGCCACCCGGCGCTGGTCTGGTGCACGGTGTCCGGCTACGGCACCACCGGACCGTACGCCGACCTCGCCGCGCACGGCGTCGCGTTCGACGCGTGGGCCGGTGGGCTCCGCCTCGGCACCACCGAGCAGGGCTTCTCCTCGGCCGAGCTGAACGTGCCGCTCGGCACCCGGGTGGCACCGCTGCTGGCCGCCAGCGCGATCCTGGCCGCGACCCTGCGCGCGGGCCGGACCGGGCAGGGCTGCGCGATCGACGTCGCGCAGTGCGAGGCCGCGGCCGCGGTGGACTGGCTCACGATCGAGGGGCACCGGGCGCACCTGCGGCCCGAGACGGAGGTGACCGGCAACCCCGCCGACGGCGGCGTGCGCCGCGAACCCGGCACGGCAGGAATGGGTGACAGCGTGCGCTACCAGGTCTACCGCAGCTCGGACGGCCACGTGCTGTTCATGGCGAGCGAGCGCAAGTTCTGGGAACGGTTCTGCCGGGCGGTCGACCGGACCGACCTGCTCGGTGACCGCGACGGCGAGGAGGTCGCCGACCACGCGCTCGGCGACCACCGGCTGCGGGCCGAACTCACCGAGGTCTTCCTGACCCGGTCCACCGCCGACTGGGTCGAGGTCGGCCTCACCGCCGACGTGCCGATCGCGCCCGTCAACTCGCCCGCCACGCTTCCCGCCGACCCCCACTTCGCCGCCCGGACGGCGTGGCTGCCCGCCCAGGAGTACGGCGCCGACCTGCTGCCGCTGCCGGTGCACCTGGTCGGCGAGGAGATGGCGCGGCCGGCGCCGGCGGCCACGCCCGGCCTGCACACCGACGAGGTGCTGGGCGAGCTGGGCGTGAGCGCCGGCGAACTGACCGCCCTGCGCGAGTCGGGCGTCCTCGGTTAGCGCCGTCGTCCGCGCGCGCGGCATCATGCGCGGGCGGCGTGCGCGCACAGGCGGCGTGCGCGCACAGGCGGCGTGCGCGCGCACGCACGGTGCGGGCACAGCACGATGCGGGCGCACGCACGGTGCGGGCGGCCGAGCTCAGAGCACCTCGATCGCCGCCAGCACCGGGTCGCCGACCCGGTGGACCTGCACGTCGATCTGCGCGGCGCACGCCGGGCAGTAGAAGTGCCTCAGCACGAACCGTTCCCCACCGGCGTAGACGGCGCCGAGCGGGCTGCGCCCCGCAGGGGACACGTCGTCGGCGACCAGGTGCTCGTGCACGTTCTCGTGCGCACCGCACAGTACGGTGGCGCACCTGGCGCAAGCCACGACCCCGTCCCGCTCGCCCTGCGCGGACACGGACGCGGCCGACGCAGGGGCAGCCGACGCCGACGCGGCGGACACGTCAGACGCGGCCGACGCGGCCGACGCGGCGGATGCGGCCGACGCGGCGGATGCGGCCGACGCGGCGGATGCGGCCGACGCGGCGGATGCGGCCGACGCGGCGGATGCGGCGGCGGGAAGCAGGTCCAAGGCCGCCGACAGGCGCCGCCCCGCCCTTCCGCCGGTCACCGGGGGCGCCGGTGAGCGGCCGATCCTGAGCCGCCGCCGTTCGGCGCGCAACCGCTCCGTGGCCGCCTCCTCGACCCACGGCTCCCCCGCGTCCGACGCCCTCAGCGCGTCCGTGGCGTCCGACGTGCCCGCCGCGTTCGGCACCTCCGTGGCGCCTGGCGCGGCCGGGGCTCCCAAACCGGGTGAAACCTGCGAGACGGTGGCGATGACGACGCCGTAGTCACGCCGGGCGCCGCGCACTGAGACCAGCCCGTTCATGACGTCGTCCAGGACCGCCGACGGCTCGCGCTCCAGCGGGTCACCGAGCCCACCACCGCCCTGCGACACGGAGATCAGCAGGTCGCCGGCGCCGATCTGGATCGTGGACGACGGCATCGGAAGGCTCCAGCCTTCCTCTGCCGGAAGGTCGTCCGATGCCGGGAGGTCGTCCACGCCGGTACGCGGCGTCACCGCGACGACGCTCTGCCCGCCGAACTCTCCCCCGCACACCCCGGCGGCGAGCGGGTGCTGGAGTCCCTGCCCGAACGACATCATCGTCATCGGCGTCCCGGTCCCGTACGGCGTCAGGGCGTGCAGGGTGCCGGCGCCGCCGCGGTACTTTCCGGGTCCGGCGGTGTCGGCCAGTTCCACGCGCCGCTCGTACAACAGCGGCAGGTAGGCCTCGTTGACCTCCACGTTGGCGCAGGACGCCCCCGGCGACGTGGTGTAGCCGGAGGAGTCGGCGCCGTCGCCGAGCCAGGTCGCCCCGCCACCGCCGGTGATCTCGTCGAGGGTCATGGTGGCGTACGCGGTGCCGTCGTCGCGCAGGCCGTGCACCGTTCCCCCGCCGCCGCCGGCGGCCTGACAGCTCGCCATCACCAGGGGCGCGAACTCCTCGGACGTCTCCAGCATCCGGGCGACGCAGGAGTTGACCGACACCCGGATCGCCTGGCAGGTGGCGGCGGTGCTCATCGCCACGCCGGCGGGCCACCGGGCGTGCACGACCGTGCCCTCCCGGCTGAGGATCCGCACCACCGGCCAGACGCCGCCGGGCACCCACGGAAGCCCTCCGCACAGGTAGATCAGCACGCTGCCGATCGCGAAGTTGGCGAGCGCCGGGTAGGCGGCGTTGATGGCGCCGGGGGCCTGGGGATCGCTGCCGGTGAAGTCCAGTTCGAGGTCGTCGCCGCGCTTGGTCATGGTGAGCCGGACGGCGTAGACCGCTTCGGGCTCGTCGGCCAGGCTGCCGTGCGGCCGGTACTCGACATGGCTCACGTGGCGCCATCGCCCGTCCGGTAGGGCGCGTAGCCGTTCCCGCAGCAGCAGTTCGGTCCGCTCCAGGAGGCGGTCCATCACCGCGCCGACCGTTCCGGCGCCGTACTGGGCGCAGAGCCGGTCCACCTGCTCGACGACGCTGCGGTTGGCCGCCACCTGGCCGAGCAGGTCCAGCCGGTTCAGCTCGGCCGTGCGCGAGCGGGCGAGGTACTCCCGCTCGATGTCGCGGCGCATCCGGCCCGCCTCGACGATCCGGACCGGCGGCATCGGGACCGCCTCGTCGAAGATCGACCTGGCGTCGTAGGTGATGCCGCCCGGATTGGGACCGCCGACGTCGGGCTGGTGCACGGTCGAACCGCACCAGCCCACCATCCGGCCCTCGACGATGATCGGCGCCACCACGACGACGTCGGGCTGGTGCAGCGTCCCGACGTACGGGTCATTGGTCACGAACTGGTCGCCGGGCCCGATGCCGGGATTGTCGGGGTACTGCTCCAGGATGTCGCGCACCACCAGGTGCATCGAGACGACCTGGGCCAGCACGTACCGGCCGCAGCAGACGACCCGGCCGTCGGGCGCCATGATCACCGTGTTGAGGTCGCGCGCCTCGGCCGCGAGCTGGGAGCCGGAGAGCCGGGCCAGGATCGAGGCGGCGTCGTCGTTGATCGCGTCGAGCCGATGCCGGAGCACCTCGAAAGTGATCTCGTCAACCATCGTCGTCCTTCCGGCGTCAGCCAAGGTGAAGGTGTCCATTGGTGTCCATGCGCGCCTGCCGCAGCGGTGGCACCACCACGGTGGTCTGCTCCGACTCGATGAACGCGGGGCCCTCGATCCGCGCGTCGGCGGGCAGCCGCCGCCAGTCGTAGACGGCGCAGCGGTGCTCGATCCCGCCGAACCAGGCCGGCCGCGCGCCGATAGGCTCGGCCGCGCCGGTTTTCCGGAGGACCGGGGGCGGCACCGGCACCGCGACCGTGAGGTCCACCCGGACGCTGACCACCTCCACCACCGACCGCGCGTCGGCCGACCCGGGGCCGACCAGTTCCTCGTAGCGTTCACGGAAGGTCGCGTCCAGGCGGGCGAGCTCGGCCGGGCCGGCGGCCGCCTCCACGGTCAGCTCGATGCTGCGTTGCTGCCGGTAGAAGCGCAGGGCGACGGTCCGGTGCGTGACCCGGCCCCGGCCGGACGCCGCCACGACGTCGTCCACCTCGGCGGACAGGCTCGCGGCGAGTTCTCCGGCGAGCTCCCCCAGCGTGGCCTCGATGAGGGGGCCCGCCCGGTGCAACGGCGTGGGGACGACGCCTCTCTCCGCGCCGATGTTCAGGTCGCTGGAGACGGCTCCGTACGCCGACAGTTCCGCGGCCAGATCCGGGACCACGACGTCGGTCGCGCCCAGCCCGTCGGCGTACCAGCTCGCGTACTGCGGGCCCGCCCCGCCGAAGGCGACGAGTGCGAACGCCGACGGATCGTGGCCCCGCTGGACGGTGGTCCGGCGGATGAGGTCGCGCATCTGGTCGGCGGCGATCCGGACGATTCCCTCGGCCGCGGCCACCACGCTGATCCCGAGCGGGTCGGCGATGTGCTCGCGGATGGCGGCCCGCGCCGCCGCGACGTCCAGCTCGACCGTGGTGCCGAGCCGGGTGATGTAGCCGAGCGCGGCCGAGGCGTCGGTGAGCGTGGGCCGGGTCCCGCCCCGCCCGTAGCAGGCGGGCCCCGGGTCGGCCCCGGCGCTGCGCGGACCGACCCGCAGGGTGCCGAGTCCGCGGTCGAGCCAGGCCAGGCTGCCGCCGCCGGTGCCGATCGACTCCACCTCGACCACGGGGATCGCCAGCGCGTGCCGGTGCACCATCGGCCGGGTCGCGCGCTGCGTCCGGCCGTCGATGATGAGCCCGACGTCGAAACTCGTCCCGCCGACGTCGGTGGCGATGACGTTGGGCCGGCCCAGTGTCCTGGCCAGCCCGGCCGTGGCGGCCAGTCCGGCCACCGGGCCCGAGCGCAACGTGTTGACCGGGGCCCGCAGGGTGTGCTCCACCGGCTCGGCTCCGCCTCCGGTGCGGAGGATCATCAGGACTCCGCCGAAGCCCTGCTCGCGCAGCCGTTCTCGCAGGGCGCGCAGGTAGGTGCCGACGGCGGGTGCGAGGTAGGCGTCGAGCACCGCGGTGGAGGTGCGTTCGTACTCGCCCACGACCGGGGCGATGGCGGCCGAGGAGGAGACGTGGACGCCCGGCATCTCCTCTCCGACGAGCGCGGCCAGCCGCCGCTCGTGCTCGGCGTTCACCGGTGACCAGAGCAGCGAGACGGCCACGGCTCCGACGCCGCGTGCGGCGAGCCGCCGGATCGCCGCACGGGCCTGTTCCTCGTCCAGCGGCCGGACGACCGTGCCGTTGACGTCGATTCGTTCGGCCACGCCGGCGATGTCGGCGCGGGCCACGAGCGGGTCTGGCTTGCGCCAGCGGGTCGGCATGCTGAGGTCGAGCTCGTCCAGGCCGTGGGTCTTGTTCGCCTTGGCGATCGGCAGGGTCGACTCGAAGCCGGCGGTGGTGAGCAGGCCGACCCTGGCGCCGGTGCCGGTGAGCAGGGCGTTGAGCCCGACCGTCGTGCCGTGTGTGAGGATCGCCGTCTGCCGCAGCAGGTCCGGCAGGGTGAGGTCGAGCGCGGCCGCGGCGCGGGTGATCGAGTCGAGCACTCCCTGCTCGACACGGCCGGGCGTGCTGAGCGCCTTGCCCACGCCGAGCCGCCCGTCGGAGAGGGTGACGACGGTGTCGGTGAAGGTGCCGCCCGTGTCGACGCCGATGAGGGCACGGACGGATCCGGCCGTCATGCCGGGGCCCCACCGGCGACCGGCAGGTTCACCCCGCTGACGAACGAGGAGGCGTCGGAGACGAGGAACTCCACCGTGGCGGCGACCTCGTCGGCCGACTGGCCGCGGCCGAGCGGGATGTTACGGGCGAGCCAGTCGGCCAGCGGGATCCCCTCGCGCTCGGCGAGCTTGGCCAGTCCGGGGTTGGGAAATCTCGGGTCGCCCGGGTCCACGCCGAGCGGGCAGACGGTGTTGCAGCGGATGCCGAGCGGCCCCAGCTCGCGGGCGAGCACGGCGGTGAGGTGGTTGACCGCCGCGCGGGCGACGCCGACCACGCCGGCGCCGGCCACCGGGGTGAGTCCGGCGTACGAGGAGAGGCTGACGATCGACCCGCCGCCGGCCGCGGTCAGGGCGGGCACGCAGGCCCGCGCGATCAGCCAGGTGGCGGTGAGATTCCAGGTCAGCCCGCGCTGCCAGGCGGCCGGATCCACCTCGGCGAGCGGCCCGTCGCCCTGCCCCTGCCCGGTGGCGCCGACGAAGGTGCAGCAGGCGTCGAGGCGGCCGAGTTCGGCCACCGCCGCCTCGACGAGCTCCGTCACGGACGCGGGGTCCGTCGGGTCGACCTCGAGCGCCGGGACGGGCCGCCCGCTGATCGCGGACACCTCGTCGGCGACGTCGCGCAGCGTGCCCGCGCCGGCCAGGCCGGTGCCGGTGTCGCCGGCGACGGGGCCGATCGCGTCCGCGAGAACCAGCCGGGCGCCGGATCGCGCGAGCCTCACCGCCACGGCCCGGCCCAGGCCGGGTGGCCTGGCCACACCGACCACCAGCACCGCTTTCTCACCAAGATCCACGGTCGCCTCCCATGCTGGAGCACTGTCATTCAATCTTATACATATTAGCTATCTTTCAAGCTAGAGTCCGGACATGAGATCACGCGGCAACACCGGAGACGCGCTGGACGTCAGCGGGCGTCCGCTGGCCCTGCGGGCCATCGACTGGCAATCACTGTTCGCTCCCGAGACCGTCGCGGTCATCGGCGCGACCGACACCGAGGGCAGCCCGCAGCGGGCCCAGTGGAACCAGGCCCGCGAACGCCTGCTGGCACGGGGTACACGAGCGGTCCACCCGGTTCATCCCACCAAGTCCGCCATCGGCGGGGTGCCCGCGTACCGCAGCGTCCTGGACATCCCCGAAGCCGTCGACGTGGCCATCGTGCTGGTCCGCGACCCGCTCCCGGTGCTGGTTGAGTGCGCCGAGAAGGGCGTGCGGTTCGCGTACGTCTTCGCCGCCGGCTTCTCCGAGCTCGGCACGGCCGAGGGGCAGGCCGCGCAGGAACGGCTGGAGGAGATCGCGCGCGGCCCGATGCGGATCATCGGGCCGAACACGAACCTCAATCTCATCGAACCGTGGCGGGACGGGCTGCCCGGCCGCAAGCTGGCCGTGGTCACCCAGTCCGGCAACCAGGGCCGCCCGATCGTGCAGGGCCAGGAGCTCGGCATCGGCATCCACGCCTGGGCGACCCTCGGCAACGAGGTGGATCTCGAGTTCGCCGACTTCGCCGCCCACTTCGCGCGGACTCCGGGCGTCGGCGCGATCGCCGCGTACGTGGAGGGGTTCGTCGACGGCCGCACCATGCGCCTGGCGGCGGACGAGGCCGTGCGGGCCGGCGTGCCGATCGTGTGCATCAAGGTCGGGCGCACGAGCCAGGGCCGGACCATGGCCAGAGCGCACACCGGGCACCTCACCGGCCCCGACGCCGTGCAGGACGCCGTGTTCCGCCACTCCGGCGTGATCCGGGTCGACGACATCGACGAGGCCATCGAGATCTCCGGCGCGTTCTGCCACGCCCCGCCCCTCGCCGGGGACCGCGTCGCGCTGTGCGTCATGTCCGGCGGGACGGGCTCGCACGTGGCGGACCTGTGCGGCATGGCCGGCCTGCCCCTGCCGCGACTGGAGGAGCGCACCCTCGCCCGGCTGCGCACCCTGCTGCCGGGCTACCTGCACATCGACAACCCGGTCGACACCGGCGGCGTGGCGACGGCCCGCCCCGAGGGCCGCAAGGTGCTCGAGGCGCTGATGGAGGACGCGAACACCGACGTCCTGCTCGCGCCGATCACCGGCGTGTTCCCCGGGATGAGCGACGCGATCACGCGGGACCTCATCGCGCTGCACGCCCAGGGCGGCAAGCCGATCGTGGTCGCCTGGACCTCGCCGATCCGCGACGCGGATCACCGGGCTCTCTGCGAGGCGGGCATCCCGGTGTTCCACTCGTTCCGCACCGCCGTCCGCGGCATCCGGGCGATGGCGGACTTCTGGGCCCTGCACCGCGACTACCGCAGCCCGTTCGCGGACGTGCCGCGCGAGGCCTCCCCCGCCGCCGCCGGCGCGCGGCGGCTGCTCGGCACCGGCACCGGCTCGGGCACCGGCACCGGTTCCGGTTCCGCCCTGGACGAGGTGGCGGCCAAGCGGTTGCTCCGCGAGTACGGCATCCCGGTGGTGGAGGAGACGGTCGCCGCGTCGGCGGACGAGGCGGTCGAGGCGGCGGACCGGTTCGGCTACCCGGTCGTCCTCAAGGCGCTCGCCACCGACCTCGCCCACAAGTCCGACCTCGGGCTGGTGCACGTGGGAGTCGGCGGCCCCGCCCAGGTACGCGAGGCCTACGCGCGGATCGTCGCCGACGCCGGCGCGGCGCCGGGCCTGCGGTTGACCGGCGTCGTGGTGCAGCCCCAGGTCACCGACGCCGTGGCCGAGATCATCCTCGGCGTCAGCCACCAGCCGCCCTTCGGCCCGACCGTCACGTTCGGCCTGGGCGGTGTGCTCACGGAGATCCTGGGCGACGTGTCGTTCCGGGTGCCGCCGTACTCTCGCTCCGAGGCGCTGCGCATGATCGGGGAGACCCGGGCGACGGCGGTGCTCGGCGGCGTCCGCGGACGACCGGCGGGCGACCTCGACGCGCTCGCCGACACGGTCATGCGCCTGCAGACGCTGGCCCTGGAGCTGGGCGACCAGGTGCGGGAGCTCGACATCAACCCGTTGCTGGTGCGCCCGCGCGGGCACGGCGTGGTGGCGGTCGACGCGCTCGTGATCCCGGCCTGACCCCGAGCGCGCCGCTCTCCGTCGCTACTCCGCCCAGTCGCCGGTGCGGTCGGCGCGGCCGGGCTGGCGGCCGATCCGCATCGGGGACAACGGGGCGTCGGCCAGCAGGATCCGCTGGAACGACCTGGCCGACGCCCGCAGGCGGGCCTTCCACCCGCCGGTGGCCTGGTCGGCGTCGTGCGCCGCCTCGAACTCGGCCCACCGTTCGAGGTCGGGCACCGCCCACAGCAGGAAGCACTCCGAGTCGTCGCCGAGCGCGGTCCGCCACGCGCCGGCGAGCACCCAGCCGAACCGTTCGTAGTAGGGGACGGCCTCCTCGCGGACCCGCTCCAGGAAGTCGGCCGCCTGACCGGGCGGCACCGTGATCTGCTCGTGCGCGTACACCTCGCCACGCACGCCCTCCGCGCACAGTTGCTCGATCGTACGCGTCCACGGCGCCGGCAGCAGCAACCGGTCGACGCCGCCGGAGCGCATGTCGGCGGCGGCCGCCCACCAGGACTCGAGCTTGGGATCCTGCAGGGCCGGATGACTCAGTTCGTGGCGGAACGAGGACGCCAGTCCGGCGAATCCGTCCTCCTCCCACAGGTTCACCACGCCGGGCCACCAAGCGGTCGAGCCCACGATGCCCCACACGCCGTAGCAGAGCTGGTGGCGCTCCTCCTGCGCGATCGGGCTGAAGTTGGCGGTCATGTGCTGCATGTACCGGGCCCGGTTGTGCCTGGTGATGGTGATGAACTCGTGGATGTAGATCTTGTCGTTGATGGGGGGACCTCCAGACCCTCGTGGGCGACGGCTCACCTCGGCCGCCGTCCGCGGTGTCAGGGCCGGCCCGCGACCGGCCGTATGACGGGCTCCACCTTGCACCACTTCGGCGACCCGGCCATCGGCGGGGCCCGGATCGGGCCGGCCGGGAGCGTCAGCGGTCCCCGTCGAACAGCAGGGCCTCCACCCGCCGCCGGTAGTCGCGGTAGATCTGCCGGTAGCGCTCGACGGCCCCTTGGCGGTCGCCCCGTTCGAGGAGTTGGAGGGTCTCCCGGTAGCCCTCCAGCCACACCTTCCACACGTCGCTCTCGGCGGTGAGGGCCAGCACCCGCAGGGTGCGGGTGACCACCAGGTCGACATGGGTCTGGAGCTCGCGGTTGCCGCTCGCCAGGATGACCACCGTGCTGAAGTCGGCCCCGGCGGCTGAGGCGACCGTCGCGTTGCCCTGCCGCAGCCCCTCGGCGAACTCGTCGAGTTTGACGCGCAGGGCGGCGAGGTGCTCGTCGGTGATGTTGTCCACGCCCCACTCGAAACCGGCGCAGGCCAGCACCATCATCACGTCGATCAGCTCGAGCGCGCTCTTCTGGGTCACCTGGGTGACCTGCCGGGTCCGGTTGGGCGAGATGTCGATCAGTCCCTCGGCGGCGAGCTGGGTGATCGCTTCGCGCACCGGGGTGATGCTCACGCCGAGCCGGGCCGCGATCTCCGCGTCCTTGATCAACGCGCCCGGTTTCAGCAGACCGCTGACGATCTCCTCGCGCAGCTGCCGCAGGACCGCTTCTTTCCGCGTCAGCGGTACCGCAAAGGACATGGCGACGCCCTCGCTCGGAGGAATCTGACGCGGCCATCCTACGAGTTCTTGACCGGCATGGTCCGCCCCGCCGGCTGGCCGTTAGTCGTTCACATCGCGGGTTCCGGGACTGTTGACGTAATGCAGAATGCATTTTACATTCATGGCACTCAGATGACATGTGCGTGATGTTCGCCCTGATCACCGCAGCGCAGGGCGCCCGCCCCACCTCCCGGCACGACGTGCCGCGCGACAGGGGCCAGATCTCCAGAAGACGGCTCCCCTCCGCGGGCCTCTCCCACCCCTCCGCGGGGCGATGCCCCGCACCCCTCACGGCCGGGTGGCGCCGTGAGACCGCCGCGCCCGCGCCGCACCACCGACGCATGACTCCACCTCACCCAGGAGGACGAATGTCCGCACCCAGCCACGACCCGCAACCCGCCTCCCCCACCGTGCCCTCCTCCGTCGATGTCGCCGTCGTCGGCGCGGGCTTCTCCGGGATGTACCTGCTGCACCGACTCCGCGAGCTGAACCTGTCCGCGATCGTGTTCGAGGCGGGCGGCGACGTCGGCGGCACCTGGTACTGGAACCGCTACCCGGGCGCCCGGGTGGACGTGGAGAGCCTGGCCTACTCCTACTCGTTCTCGGAGGAGCTGGAGCAGGAGTACGAGTGGCAGGAGCGCTACCCGACCCAGCCGGAGATCCTGAGCTACGCGCGGCATGTCGCCGACCGGTTCGACCTGCGCCGGGACATCTTCTTCGAAACACGCGTCACCGCCGCCTCCTACGACGAGCAGGCCAGGACCTGGCTGGTGCGCACCGGGCACGGGGACGAGGTCACCGCCCGTTTCCTCGTCATGGCCACCGGCTGCCTGTCGTCCTCGAAGCTGCCGGAGATCCCCGGCCTCGACCGGTTCGAGGGCCCCACCTACCACACCGCGCACTGGCCGCACGAGGGCGTCGACTTCACCGGCATGCGGGTCGGGCTCATCGGCACCGGTTCCTCCGGCGTGCAGTCGATCCCCGTCATCGCCGAGCAGGCCACCGCCCTCACCGTCTTCCAGCGCACCCCCGCCTACAGCCTTCCGGCCCGCAACCGGACGCTGCGCCCGGACGAGATCGCCGACATGAGGGCGAACTACCGGGCCTTCCGCCAGGCCCAGCGAGAGTCCGGTTTCGGCGTCCCGACCCCGATCCCGGAGAAGTCCGCGCTCGAGGTCTCAGAGGAGGAGCGCGACGCCACCTTCGAGCAGGCCTGGGAGAGCGGCAGCCTGGTCAACCTGCTGACCGCGTTCCACGATCTGAGTATCGACCAGGCGGCCAACGACACGGCGAAGCGGTTCATCCACCGCAAGATCCATCAGATCGTCAGAGACCCGCGCACCGCCGCCGACCTCTGCCCGGAGTACCCGGTCGGGACCAAGCGCCCGTGCCTGGACACCGACTACTACGAGACCTTCAACCGCCCGAACGTGCGGCTGGTCAACCTGCGCCGCACCCCACTCGTGGAGATCACCGACAGGGGCGTCCGCACCTCCGACGATGAGTACGCGTTCGACGCGATCGTCTACGCGACGGGGTTCGACGCGATGACCGGGGCGCTGACGAACGTCGACATCCGCGGCCGGGGCGGCGCCTCGCTCAAGGAGGCGTGGAGCGCCGGCCCCCGCACGTACCTCGGGATCGGCTCCGCCGGCTACCCGAACCTGTTCATGATCACCGGCCCGGGCAGCCCGTCGGTGCTCTCGAACATGGTCGTCTCGATCGAACAGCACGTCGACTGGGTGATCGACGCGATCGAGCACCTCGACCGGCAGGGGCTCAGGACGATCGAACCCACCGAGGAGGCCCAGGACGCCTGGGTGGACCACGTCAACCTCATCGCCGGCGCCACCCTCTATCCCAAGGCCAACTCCTGGTACATGGGCGCCAACGTGCCGGGCAAGCCGCAGGTCTTCATGCCGTACGCCGGCGGCGTCGGGGAGTACCGCAAGACGTGTGACGAGGTCGCCGCCCAGGGCTACAAGGGCTTCGCCCTGTCCACCTGACCGCCCGCGTCCTCGGAGGTGATCGCCCCTTGCCGCCGGGCGGTCACCCGGTGACGCTGAAGACGACCACCTCCACCCCCGTGCGCGGCACCCCACGAGCACCGGATCCATGACCCCCCTGGAGGACTCCATGTCCCGTCGTGACCTGATCGACCCCGAGAGCCGCATTCCCCTGGACGCGCTGCTCGGCATGCTGCCCGGCGGCTTCAACGCCATCCCCGACATCGTCCAGCGCCGAGCCACCGTCCAGGGCATGATGGCCGCCCTCGAAGTGCCCGAGAACCCCAACGTCACCAAGGAGGACCGCACCGTCCCCGGCCCTGACGGGGAGCCCGACATCACGGTGCGGATCTACCGCCCGGTCGGCGCGTCCGGCACGCTGCCCGGCATCTACTACATCCACGGCGGCGGCATGATCCTCGGTGACATCGACGGGGAGGACGCCAACGCCACGATGATCTGCGACCAGGTCGGCGCCGTCGTCGTCTCCGTCGAGTATCGCCTGGCCCCCGAGCACCCCCATCCGGCCCCGGTCGAGGACTGCTACGCCGGGCTGGTGTGGACCGCGAAGAACGCGGCCGACCTGGGCATCGACCCGGGCCGGCTGGCGATCTACGGCGCCAGCGCCGGCGGCGGGCTGACCATCGGCACCGCGCTCCTGGCGCGCGACCGCGGCGGGCCCGCGCTCACGTTCATGATGCCGATCTACCCGATGATCGACGACCGCAACGAGACGCCGTCGAGCCACGAGATCACCGACGTCGGCATCTGGGACCGCGCCGGCAACATCGAAGCCTGGGCCTGGTACCTCGGCGGCAAGGACCCTGACCAGTACGCGGCGCCCACGCGCGCCGAGGACCTGTCCGGCCTTCCCCCGGCCTTCATCGACGTCGGCACCGTCGACCTGTTCCGCGACGAGGACATCGCGTTCGCGCAGCGGCTGATGCGGGCGGGCATCCCGACCGAGCTGCACGTCAACCCGGGCAGCTACCACGCCTCGGAGACGTTCGCCGCCGAGGCGGCACTGTCCAGGCGCATCTGGGCCCGGCGCATCGACGCCCTCAAGCGCGCTCTCGCCTGACCGAGCCGAGCGTCCGGTGCCGTGGGTGGCCTGACGTGCCGCCCACGGCACCGGCGCTCCGCGTCAGAGCACGGGCGGGTCGAAGTCGAAGTCGAGTCTCCGGCTCTGCTGCGCGACCACGACGTCCGGGTGATCAGGCCCGAGGACCCGGATGTAGCGGCCCAGTGTGTCGGCCTTCAGCTCGTCCGCTTCGCCCTGGGCGTTGAGCAGCGCCAGGTCGACGACCAGGTTGGCGGCTCCGGCGAGCGTCAGGGGGTGGTCGGCGCCGAGCAGCGCGCGCAGCCGGTCGAGCGTGCTCTCCCCCAGTCTGCGGGCCTGTTCGTACTCGCCGACGGCCGCGAGGTCGCTGGCCAGGTTGATGGCGCAGGTGAGCGTGAAGTGGTGCTCGCGGGTCAGCCTCCGGTCGAGGCCCGCCAGCGCCCGCCTGTCGAGGTCCACCGCCTCTTCCGCGCGCCCGTTGATCCGCAGCAGCAGGGCGAGGTTGGTGTCACAGCCGAACTTGAACGGGTGCTCGTCGCCGTACATCAGCGGGTAGCGCGGCGTCATGTCCGCCAGCAGGTTGAGCGCCTCGCCGACGTCGCCCGCGGCCCGCTGCGCGTTGGCCAGGCACAGGCCGGCCGCGAGCGTGTCGGGGTGGTCGAGGCCGGTGCCCCGGACCTGCAGCTCGAAGGTGCGCTGGGCGAGGTCCAGAGCCTCGTCGCCCAGGCCGGCCCGCCGCTTGGCGATGGACAGGTCCTTGGCGGTGCGCAGGGTCCACGGGTGCTCGGCGCCGAGTTGCTCCACGCCGAACTCGTAGGCGTCCTCGCCGATGTCACAGGCCTCCCGGTATTCGCCGTTGAGCCTGACCACCCGGGCCAGGCCGTTCCATGAGGCCAGCACGTTGACGATGCTCGCCCCGGATCCGGCCTGCCGTTGCAGGGCGAAGGCCCGGGCCTGCAGGTCGCGGGCGGTCCCGTACTCGCCGAGCAGCAGGTAGTCGAGCGCCAGGTTGTTCATCGCGCGCAGGGTGCGGCGGTGCTCGGGGCCGAAGACGGTCTCGTGCCGGCGCAGTGAGTCGATGTCGTGTTCGAGCGCCGCCGCGAAGTCGCCGCGGAAGCGCAGGTCGGCTCCGTGGCTGTTGATGAGCAGCAGCGTCTCCTCGTGGTCCTCGCCGAGGATCTCGCGCATCCGCCCCATGGTCCGCTGGTTGAGCTCGAACGACTCCTGGATGTTGCCCAGCTCGCGGATGATGATCGCCTGGTGACGCTCGGCCGACAGGACGCCCTGGTCCTCGTCGCCGCTGTCGGCGCGCCACTGCGCGATGAAGCGCTCGACGAGCTCGCGCGCCGACTTGAAGTCGCCCGAGGAGTAGAGGTAGCGCACGATGTCGAGGGCGAACTCGCGGATGTGCGGGTCGCGGCTGCGTTCGACCAGCGACGGCGTGACGTGCCCGAGCAGGCCGCCGTAGCGGGGCCAGGCGGCGATGTCGTCCGGCTCGTACGGCGCCGCCGCGGAGGCCAGCAGCAGGTGCGCCTCGCGCCGCATCGCGGTGCGCTCCGCGGGCGGCAGCTCGTCGCGGAGCAGCGCCTGCACCAGCCGGTGCACCTGGAGCGTGCGGTTCTCGGAGTCCATGCGAACCAGGGCGTAGCGGCCGAGCTCGCGCAGGACGCGACTGGTCTGGATGGGATCGGCCAGCGTTTCGGCCAGCCTCGACCGGCCGGCGAACTCGGGCGGCAGCCGGTCGAACAGGTCACGCGGGATCGGCTCGGGCCCGAAGAACGCGCAGCAGCGCAGCAGCTCGACCGCCACGGGCATCTTCGTGGTGAGCTGCGACACCGACAACGCCCAGGCCGCCGACATCGACAGCGGATAGTCGGCCGGCTTGTTGGCCCCGAGCAGCCGGGTGGTCTGCTCCTCCAGCAGCCTCAGGTAGTCGGCGACCGACATCCCGGCCTCGACCTGCAGCGCGCCCGCCTGCTCCAGCGCCAGCGGCAGATCGCCGAGCGCGTCGGCCAGCTGATCGGCCTCGTCGCCGCTGATCCCGCGCGGCACCCGCTTCAGCAGGAACTCGACGCTCTCCTCGCGCGGGAAGACGTTGACCGCGACGGTCTCGGCCACGCCCTGCCAGCCGTGGTTGCGCGAGGTGATCAGCACGTGGCCCGGCCCTCGGGGCACGATGGAGTTGATCTCGTCGATCTCGTCGGCGTTGTCGAAGATCAGCAGCCATTTCGCGTACGGCTCGCCGCGGCGAAGGGCGTCGAGCACGGCCTCGACGGCGTCCTCGACGCCGGCGGACGCGCTGATCGGCAGGCGCAGCTCCCGGGCGAGCCCGGCGAGCGAGGACTTGACCAGCATCGGCTGGTCGGCGGGAATCCACCAGACGAGGTCGTAGTCGCGGCGGAAGCGGTAGGCGTACTCGATCGCCAGCTGCGTCTTGCCGACGCCGCCCAGCCCGTGGAGGGCGTGCGGCACCACCGCGGTCACATCGGACATGAGGCCCGAACGCAGCTTTTCTAGCAGGTCGGTCCGCCCGGTGAAGTTCTTGTTCTTCTGTGGCACCCGTCCCCAGATGGCAGGAACATGTCCAGAGTCCGGCGAATAGTGCGAAATCGACACGATACTGCCCCAACTCAACCGAGTCTTTTAGATCAGCTTAGACTTCACGTCATCTTCGGTGAACCCTGTTGAGCCGGCCACTATCGCCATGTCACCATCGGCCGTGCGAAGATGAGATCCGCGTGGACATCTTTACAGGTCGAGGAGAGCTATGGGCGAGAAAAGCGCAGGCGAATACGGTGGCGGCCTCATCGACGTGAGCGGGATGAGCCTGAGCGACCTCGACGCGCTCGACCAGTCGAGCCTGGCGACGGCGTTGCGCCGTCTGGTCGAGGAGGCCGGCTCCGGTCCCGTGGCGGGCTTTCAGTCCGCGCTTTGAACGGCCTTGACACGCTCTAACCATGACGGACGAAACTATTGCGACAGCACTGGATTCTCTCTGGACAGCAATGGTCGGGATGACGCGTGAGGGATGCGGACTGGGACCGGCTCGCCAAACAGCTCCATCGGGGTGACTGCACACCCCTTCTTGGTGCGGGGGCGGGTTTCGGACGACTTCCCATCGGCAGTGAGTTGAGTTTATATTTCGCCGAGCGCTACACATATCCGTTCGCCGATCCGGATAATCTCGCCCGCGTCATGCAGTACGCCGCGTCGGTCAGCCAGGACACGGTGGAGTTGAAGCACGAGGTCTGCACCTTTCTCAAGGAGTACGTGCCCCGCTCCACCGTCCCGGCGATCGACCCGCACGAGGTGCTCGCCGAGTTCCCGATCGAGACGTTCCTCACCACCAACTACGACGACCTCATGATGCGCGCCCTGCGACACGCCCGGACCAGCCACAAGGATCCGACCAGCCACACCTCGACCTGGTGGGACATCACGGACGACGAGTCCCCCATCGACGAGCCGAGCGACCAGCAGCCGCTGATCTACCACCTGCACGGCCACTGGGACGATCCCGCCTCCCTGGTGCTGACCGAGGACGACTACCTGACCTACCTGGTCAACCTGGTCGAGGCGCGCGCCTCGGGGGCCCGCCTGTCGCTGCCGGCCACCGTGCTCGCCGCCATGACCGCCCGCCCGCTGCTCTTCGTCGGCTACAGCCTCCAGGACTGGAACTTCCGGGTGCTCTTCCACGGCCTGATCAGGAGCATGCCGATCAACAGGAGACGGCGTCATGTGAGCGTGCAGCTCATGCCCGATCTCAACACGTCCATGGCCGACGCCGACGTGCGCGCACAGGAGTATCTCGAACGCTATCTCGACGGCTGGAGCATCTCGATATTCATTGGTGATACGCAGGAATTCTTCGGTGAGCTGCGGCGCAGAATATGAGGACCGTCAGATGACAGAGCCCGCCCCGCACGTCCGGCCGTACGTGGGGCTACGCCCTTACCACCGCGATGAGAACATCCTGTTCTTCGGGCGCGACCGCGAGGCCCGAGAGGTCGCCACGCTCTGGCAGGCCGCCGGCCTGACGGTGCTCTACGGCGCCTCGGGAGTCGGCAAGACCTCGCTGCTGCACGCCGGGGTGCTGCCGCGGCTGGACCCCGAGCGGGCCGACGTCCTGCCCGTCGCGCGGGTCGCGCCCCGCCTGAGCGGCTCCCAGACCGCCGGCAACCCCTACGTCATGGCCCTGCTCTCGTCGTGGGCGCCCGAACGCGATCCGCGCGGCATGTCTGGCCTGACGATCTCCGAGTTCCTCGACTCCAGGCCCGAGCGCACCGACCGCTACGGCGACCCGGTGCCGATCCTCGCGGCCATCGACCAGGCGGAGGAGATGTTCCACGGCACCCCCGTCCTCGAAGGCGAGCGGGTGGTCTTCCTCGACCAGGTGGCGCGGGCCGTCCGCGAGCACACGGGCCTGCACGTGCTGCTGTCGCTGCGCGAGGAGTACCTCTTCCTCGTGCTGCCCTACGAACGCCCGATCGGTCAGGGCTCGCGGACTCGTTTCCACCTGCGGGCCCTCAGCCCGGACAGCGCCCTGGAGGCCGTACGAGGGCCGCTGCGGCACAGCAGCAGGACCATCACACCCGCCGCCGCCGAGATGCTCGTCGAAGACCTGCGCACCGCCGTCATCGTCGACGAGTCCGGCCACACGTCGACCTTCAGGCTGGACACCGTCGAGCCCGTCCAGCTCCAGGTCGTCTGCTCCGCGCTGTGGGAGTCGCTGCCGCCCGACGTGCACGAGATCACCGAAGACCACGCCCGGCTCTACGCCAACGTGGAGGAGTTCCTGTTCGAGTTCTTCAAGCGCACGGTCTCCGACGTCGCCGGCGAGCACGCGCGGCCGGCCGCCGAGATCCGGTTCTGGCTGCGCAACACCTTCATCACCGAGCACGGCACCCGCAACGCCGTCTACGAGGGGCTGGAGCAGACCCAGGGGATGCCCAACACGGTGGCGCGCGCGCTGGAGAACCGTCACCTGCTGCGCGCCGAGCACCGCCGGGGCATCCGGTGGTACGAACTCGCTCACGACAGGCTCATCGCGCCCATCTCCCGCTCCGACTCCCCCGAGTCCTACCTCCGGGCGGCCCGCATCTCGCTGGCCAAGCGCAACTGGGAGAGCGCCCGCCGACTGGCCGACGCGGCGATACGGGCCGCCGACACCGGCGAGACCTGGGTGCGGGCCGAGGCGGCCGAGATCTTCGCCGACGTGGCGGCGGCCAACGGAGAGATCGAGGTCGCGCGTCGCTACTACCAGGAGGCGGCCGAGATCTTCGCCGAGCGCCAGCGCTTCGACGGGGTCGCCCGCGCGCTCACCGCCGACGGGCTGCTGTGGCTCGCCCAGGGCGATCCCGCCCGGGCCATCGAACGCATCAGCGCCGCGCTCAACTGGGCGCCCAACGACATGTCCGCGCAGGTGGCGCTGGCCGAGGCGCTGCTGAAGTCGGGCACTCCCCGGGCCGCCGCCACCGTCATCACCGGGGTGCTCGCCCTGCTCCCGCCACACCTGCTCCAGCAGGCACAGAAAATGCTTCGGGAGTCGGCGTGAGGTGATTATGCTTGGCGCCCATGAGTCTCGACATGGAGGCTGGTCGGCTTTGCCTGAATGGCCACTGACTCTCGACGCGGCGGCATTGCTCGCCGCTGGTTGGCGGCCGACCCCGTTCAGGCAGTTCATCCTGAAAATCCACAGTAGATGCGATCTCGCGTGCAGCTATTGCTACATGTATGAGATGGCCGACCAGAGCTGGCGGTCACGTCCCCGGCGCATGTCGTCCGAGGTGGTCGCCGTCACGGCCGCGCGGATCGCCGAGCACGCGCGCGCCCACGGCCTCACCTCCGTGGAGGTGATCCTGCACGGCGGCGAGCCGCTCCTCGCCGGGGCGAAGGAGATCGACGAACTGGTCACCACGGTCCGCGCCGCGGTCGACGCCGAGGTCACGGTGAGCCTGCAGACCAACGCGACCCTGCTCGACGAGCCCTACCTGCGGCTGTTCGACCGGCTCGGGATCGGCGTCGGCGTGAGCCTCGACGGCGGGCAGGAGGCGCACGACCGCACCCGCCGCACCGCCGACGGCCGGGGCAGCCACCACAAGGTCACGGCCGGCCTGCGGCTGCTGACCGAGCCCCGGTTCCGCCACCTGTTCCGCGGTCTGCTCTGCGCGATCGACCTGCGCAACGAGCCGCTGGAGACCTATGAGGCGCTGCTCGCGTTCGGCCCTCCGGCGATCGACTTCCTGCTGCCCCACGGCACGTGGGCGCAGCCGCCACCGGGCCGCGCGCCCGCGGACCCGGCCACGCCCTACGCCGACTGGCTCATCACCGTCTTCGACCACTGGTACTCCATGCCCGCCCGCCCCACCGGCGTGCGGCTGTTCGACGAGATCATCCTGCTGCTGCTCGGCGGGGCGTCGGCCAGCGAGCAGATCGGCCTGTCACCGGCCGCCATGGTGGTCGTCGAGACCGACGGCGAGATCGAGCAGTCCGACATCCTCAAGTCCGCCTACGCGGGCGCGCCCAGCACGGGCCTGCACGTGTCCCGCGACAGCTTCGACGACGTCCTGCGCCTGCCGTCCGTCGCCGCCCGCCAGATCGGCGAGCTCGCCCTCTCCCCCACCTGCGTGGCCTGCCCGGTGGGCATGGTCTGCGGCGGGGGGCACTACGCCCACCGCTACCGGCCCGGCAACGGGTTCCACAACCCCTCGGTCTACTGCTCCGATCTGCTGCGGCTCATCAGCCACATCGGGAGCACCATCCAGCGTGACATCACCGCAGTAGTGAAGGACGCATCATGAACCTGGCAGAACACCGCATCCCGGCCGAGGCGTTCGACGAGCTGGCCGCGGGCGCCGGCGGGGTGGAAACAGTCGAACGGCTGATCTCCGCCCAGTACAGCAAGCATCTGCTGCTCCTGCGCGGCGTCCTCGAGGCGGCTCGCGGCGCGGGCCATCCCGCCTGGCCCCAGGCCCGCCGGGCCTACGACCTGCTGGCCAGCATCCAGTCGTCGCACCCACATGCGGTCGACGCCGTCCTGCGTCACCCCTCGGTGGGCGCCTGGGCGCGCCACACGATCGTGACGCTCGACACGCCCGAGCAGATGGCCGCGCTGGCGGCGGCCGCGGCGATCCGCGCCGGGGTGGCCTGCGAGGTCGACGTGGCGGTGATCGACCGGGTGATCAACCTGCCCTCCCTCGGGCAGCTGACCCTTGATCACGACGCCACCGTGGCGACGGTCCACTGCTTCCCCGGCGGCAGCGAGGTGACCACCGGCGGCGGGTTCATGCGGATCGGCGGCGACGCGCGCGGCTGGCGGGGGCTGCGCTCGCTGACGGCCGAGACCGACAGCCGGCGGCTCGATGTGCTGGTCGACGACCTCGACCCTCATCGCATGCCCGGCTCCGACGCGTTGCGCGGCCCCTTGACCACGCAGGAGGCCGGTCACTGGCAGGAGCTGCTGGATGACGGGTGGGGGCTGCTGGTCCGCAACCACCCGTCCGTCGCCGAGCAGGTGTCGGTGGCGATCAGCGTGTTCACGCCACTGGCGCCGCCGTCCGGCGGCATGTCCAGCGCCACCTCCCGCGAGACGTTCGGCTGCGTCGCCATGTCGACCCCGCCCGACGGCCACGCGCTGGCGGTCACGCTGGCGCACGAGACCCAGCACGCCAAACTGTCGGCGCTGCTCGACATCGTCCCGCTGACCAAGCCCGACGACGGCTCGCGCTACTACGCGCCCTGGCGCGACGACCCCCGGCCGGCGGCGGGTCTCCTGCAGGGCGCGTACGCCTATGTCGGCGTCACCGACTTCTGGCAGCGTCAGCGCCACCACGAGGACGGCGAGGCGGCGATCCGGGCCAACGCGGAGTTCGCCCGCTGGCGGTCCGCCGCCCGTCTGGTCACCACCACGCTGCTCGACAGCGACGCGCTGACCGGGCCCGGCGTGACGTTCGTCGGGGGCATGGCGCGCCGGCTCGACCAGTGGGCCGGCGAGCCGGTGCCCGCCGCGTCCACCATGCTGGCGGCCGGGGCCGCCGACCGGCACCGTTCTCTCTGGCGCGAACGCAACACCTGACGGGCTCCGCCCGCCTCCGCTGGTCGGAGCACCCTATCGGCCCGCTGGAGCGGCGATGCGACCTTCGGATGGGGGATGTCATGCTCCGAACAGCACGGCGGGTCCTTCGGGACGTACGCGAGCGCAGGAACATCGACGCCTACGTCATCGCGCTGCTGTCGGTCGTGTTAGCCCTCCTGACGCTGGTCGGCGAGAAGGTGGACGAACAGTACAAGTGGGCGGTGCTGCTGGCGGGCATCGGGGTGCTGGTGCACCGGATCACCGTGCCCGACGCCGGCGGCGCGACGGCCGAGCGCGTCCTCGGCGACCGGACCTCCCTCCAGCGGATCCCGCTGAAGGACCGGTTGAAGGCCAGCCGCGAGGTGTGGATGTTCGCCCCGTCGGGCGTCAACCTGCTGTCGGAGGACCACTGCGCGGCGATCCGGACGACAGTGCTCAACCGGCCCGACGGCGTGGTCAAGGTGGTGATCCTCGATCCCGGCGCGGAGGCGTCCCTCGGCATCGCGACCTTACAGCTGGACGGCGGGCTGGAGTTCCCGCTGCAGAGCCTGGCCGACAGCATCGCCACCACGCTGCTGCGGATGGACGCGATGGCGTCCTGGCAGGTGCTGGGGAGGCGGGAGTTCAGGCTGTTCGGCTACAACCCCGGCTTCAGCCTGGTCGCGTTCGACCCGGGGCGGGCCGGCGGCACGGTGATCGTGGAGACGCACGGCGTGGGCAACACCTCGACGCCGAGCAGGATGCACCTGGAGCTGACCCGCCAGTCCGATCCGCACTGGTACCAGTACTGGCTCGACCAGTTCGAGCACATCTGGCGCGCGTCGAAGCCGGTCGGCGACGACCCGCCTCCCCCGGACGACGGCCGCTGACGGCGCGCCGGCCGCGGCCACCCGGACGGTGGCGGGCTCCCTGAACGGCCGGGTCAGCGGCCACGCCACCCGGCATCCGACGGATCCCGCCAGCGCGTCAAGAACCGGGGCACGGCCGGACTGCGATAGATGAGGTGTGAGACCGTTCAGCTTCCGAAGGCGTGAGCCTCCTCCCGAGGTCAGCCCGGAACATGCCTCCGACATCGAGCTCATCGCCGCCATCGCCGCGCAGAGCACCTCCGCGCTGCGTGTCCTCCACCAGCGTCACGCCCCCTGGCTGCGCGCCAGGCTGGCCCGCCGCTGCGCCGACCACGACGTCGTGGACGACGCGCTGCAGGAGACGTTCCTGGCCGTGTGGCGATCGGCGGGCCGGTTCGAGGGCGGCAATCCGGCGGGCTGGCTGTGGACGATCGCCATCCGCCGGCTCGTCTCGGCGCTCCGCGGCCGAGGATCCCGCTGGATCGGCACCGGCGACACCGGCGTAGATCCGGTGTCGGCCTCGGCGGAGGACGTCGTGCTCCTCGCTGTCGAGCACGGTGACCTCGGCGGCGCCCTGACCAGACTCGCGCCCGAGTTGCGCGCGGTGATCGAGGCGACCGTGCTCGACGGTCTCACCACCAAGGAGGCCGCGCGCCTTCTCGGTATCCCCGAGGGAACGGTCAAGTCCCGCGCCACGCGGGCGAGGGCCCGGCTGCGTGAGGAGCTGTCATGAGCTGGCATATCCCTGATGACCTGCGAGGACGCTATCTCGCTGGAACACTGGAAACCGCCGCGGCTCTGTCCGTGGACGCCCACCTCGCGAGCTGCGCGCGGTGCCGGGCGGCGGTGCCGTACGAACAGGACTGGCTGGAGGGGTCCTGGGCGCGGCTGGAGACCGCGCTGATCCGGCCGCGGCCGAGTCCGGCCGCGCGCCTGCTGCGGTACGCGGGCTTGCCCGATCACGTGGCCAGGCTGGTGTCCGCGACCCCGACGATGAGCCGGGCCTGGGTGGTGGCGGTGGTGGCCGCGCTGGCGTTCGCGGTGCTGGCGGCGCGTCAGGAGGCGGACCTGCTGCCCGCGTTCCTGACGCTGGCTCCGGTGCTGCCGCTGACCGGGATCGCGCTGGGGTACGGGCCGCACGTCGATCCCGCCCACGAGCTGACGGCCGCCACCCCGCTGGCCGGGCCGCGGCTGCTCCTGACCCGGGCCGTGGCGGTGCTGGCGGTCGCGACCGCGCTGGCGGCGATCGCCTCACCGCTGCTGCCCGCGCCGCCCGGCCTGAGCGCCGCCTGGCTGCTGCCCGCGCTGGCCGCGGCCTCGGGCTGCCTGGCCCTGTCGACCCGGCTGCCGGTGCCGATCGCCGCGCTCGCCGTGGGCGGGCTGTGGCTCGCCATCGTCGGTGCCGGCCGGCTGACCGGCGGGTGGCTGGCCGCGTTCGGGCCTGTCGCCCAGATCGGGTACGGGGCGGCCGCCCTGCTGCTGATGTTCCGCCTCTACAGAATGAGCTTTCGATGATTCACATCAAGGACCTGAGCAAGAGCTATGGCCGTCGGCGCGCCCTCGACGGCCTTGACCTGACCCTGGGCATCGGCGTGACCGGCCTGCTCGGCCCGAACGGCGCCGGCAAGACGACCTTGCTGCGCTGTCTGGCCACCACCCTGGCCCCGTCCGGGGGCTCGATCGACGCCTACGGCCTGAACCCGGCGAACCCCGTACAACGGACCGTCCTGCGCCGGAGGTTGGGGTACCTCCCGCAGGATCCCGGCTTCTATCCCCATTTCACCGCGTTCGACCTCGTTGACTACGTCGCGATCTTGAAGGAGATGACCGACCGCGAACGGCGGCACATCGAGGTGCGGCGCGTGCTGGCCGAGGTGGGCCTGACCGAACAGGCGAGAGTGCGGACGGGCAGGCTGTCGGGCGGCATGCGACAGCGGCTCGCGCTGGCGCAGGCGCTGCTGGGCGAGCCTGACCTGCTGATACTCGACGAACCGACCGTGGGGCTGGACCCCGAGCAGCGGATGTCGTTCCGGGCGCTGGTGTCGCGGCTGGGCGAGAGCCGTACCGTCGTGCTGTCCACGCACCAGACGGAGGACGTCGCGGCGCTGTGCGAGCGGGTGGTCGTCATGCGGGCCGGGCGGGCCGTCTTCGACGGCACGCCAGGAGAGCTGGCGGGGGTCGCGACCGGGCAGGTGTGGCTCTCGGACGAGGCGCCAACGGCGTCCAGGGTGTTCTGGCGTACAGCGGACGGGCGATATCGAACGCTGGGTCAGCGGCCTCCGACGGGAGACGCGACGGCGCCCGGCGTCGAGGACGGCTATCTCGTGCTGCTCGGCGAGGAGGTGGCGGCGTGACGGCCACCCGTGGGATCGGTGGAGTGACGCGGCAGTTGTTGTGGTTCGAGACGCGGCGGCTGCTGCGGCATCCACTGGTGTGGGGCGCGACTCTGCTGGTGCTGGCGTTGCAGACGTACCTCAGCCGGGGTCAGCAACCCCACTGGGGCGTCGATCCCGTTCGCGCGACCGGGATGTCCACCTGCCTGGCGGCGGCGGTGCTGGTCGTGGCGAGCCTGGCCGCCTCACGTGACAGGCAGCACGGGATGCCGGAGAGCCTGGCGGGCCTGCCGGGGCGGGCCGAGCACCGGACGCGGGCGATCCTGCTGGCCACGCCGTCTGTCGCGGGGCTGGCGGCGGCGGTGGCCGTGTTCGGCTACCTGGGGATCCGGCTGCTGAGCGGGCCGGGGGCGGGGCGGTTCGACCTGTGGGAACCGCTGACGGCGATCGCGGCTTCCGCGTTCGCCGCGACGCTGGGAGTGGCCGTCGGCCGGTGGTCGCGGTGGCTGATCGCCGGCCCGATGGTGGTGGCCGTGCTCGGCTACCTGATCTTCACGAACAACCAGAACGGCTCGGCCGGGTGGCTGCTGCCGGTCATGCAGGAGTACCACCCGGACTGGGCCGACCGGCCGTCCGGGGTGCATCTGGTGTACGTGCTGGCGCTCGCGGTCCTCTTCGGCGGGATCGCGCTGCTGAGACCTCGGGTACGGCTCGCGCCTGCCGTGGTAGCGGTGGCGGCGCTGGGCGTCGCGGTGCCTTCGGGGGCCATCGCGGCGGCCGAGCCGCCGTTCGTGCAGAGAACGGCGGGCGCTTTCACGATCGACGACGTGGATCCGCGGGTGCGCGACCGCTACCACGGCCCGGACACCCACCGGTGCTCGGAGCGCCGGGGCATCACCTACTGTGCCTACCCCGGCTACGAGCCGTGGATCCCGCTGTGGGAGGAGGCCATGCGCCCGGCCGTGGACGCGTTGCCCGCCACCCTGCGCACTCATCTGCCACGCGTAAAGCAGACGGCCTGGACCTGGTACACCGGCGAAGACTCCGGCAACCCTCCGCTCAGGACGCCGATGACGTGGGGGCATCCTGACCAGCGCACCGCGCTGGCCACGGATCTGGCCCATTGGGCGACCGGTCTGCACGATTCGGTCTCCGCGCTGTCGAAGGTGAGCCTTGACGCGGAGTGCGACGTACGGGGACAGGCACGCACGCTCGTCGCACTCTGGGTCGCCGGCCAGGTGTCCCCGCCCGAGGCTCCTCGCCGACTCAAGATCGACGACCGTACGGAGCTCGTGTATGGCGCCAGGTGGGGCGCCGCCGAGGTCACCTACGCCGAACTCCTCCTCGCCACTCCTGGCGTCCGCGAGCGGGTGCACGCCCACTGGGACACCCTCATGAAGCCCACCACCACCATCGTCCAGGCCCTGACTCTGCTCGGCGTGGACCATGGTGCCGACGCCCCGATGGGAGCCACGCCATGTCGTTGATGTCGCCTGCCACTCACAAGAGCGGCGTTCCGGTGCGTACTCCCGCCCCTGCCCGGTGGCGCTCGGCCGTCGTCCTGGCCGGGCCGCTGGCCAGGGCCATCGGCTGGGGGCCGCTCGCGATGGTCACGGCGTTCGTGGCGGCCCTGCTGGCGCTGGTGGAGGCCGGAGAGCCGCTGGGGACGGGCGACGCGCTGCTGCTGATGCGCGTCGCGGGCACGCTGCTCGGCTCGGCCGCCGCCTTCGCCCTCGTCGACGCCATGTCCGCCCAACTGGGCGCGGCGGCCCTACCTCGCTGGGTACGGCAGGCGCTGAGGTGCCTGCTGGCCGGCGGCGTCGCGGTCGCCGTCTGGCTGGTGGCCTTCCGCTTCGCCCTGTCCCGGCTCCCCGAGGGTGCCCTCTTCCCGGTCGGCGACCTGCTGATCGAGATGGGGGTGTGCCTCGGGATCGGGTTGGCGTCCGCCGCGACGGCTCTGCGGTACGCGCCCGGACGGCAGGCGGCCATGGCGGCCGTCGTGGTCCAGTTCGCCCTGGTGCTGGCGACCATCCTGCTGCCGGACCAGTTCAGGCTGTGGCCGCCTACCTGCGGGTTCGGATACTGGGACCAGGCACACCGGTTCTGGCTGGCGGTGCTGCCTCTGCCGTACCTGTGGCTGGGGCTGGCCTGCCGCGACGTGCGGCGCTGACCCTCGACATCCTCCATGCGGACCTCGATTTCAGCCGGTTACGGACAGACAGTTACAAATAGGAGTTAGGGGGTAATGGCGGACATAAGGTGCATGAAACCACCATTCAGGAGGTGCACCCATGACGCACAACACGGATATCAGGCAGCATCCGGACATCATGGAGATGCGAGCCCGATACGAGGCAGCCGCCGCTAATCCCACCGCCCAGCTGACGGACGGGATCACGCTGCTCGCCGGCATATATCTGGCGGTGTCGCCGTGGATCGTCGGATTCAACGGCCTCAGCAACATAACGGTCAACAACCTGATCACCGGGCTCCTGGTCGCCCTCCTGGCGCTGGGCTTCAGCTCCGCCTTCGGCAGGACGTACGGCCTCGCCTGGGTCGTACCCATCGTCGGCGTCTGGACGATCATCTCGCCGTGGGTCATCAGCGGCCCGAACAACACCACCGGCGTCATCGTCAGCAACGTGGTGATCGGCGCGATCATCCTGCTGCTCGGGCTCGCGAACATGCAGACGAGCATGGCCGCCGCGAAGCGGCACACGCCGGGATTCGGCAAGGGCCCCACGCCGAGCACCAGTCGCTGACGAGTGGAGTCCGCCGAAGGCGCTCTCCTCTACCGTCCGGCCAGGGAACCTTCGGTCCTCGTGGACCGATCCTGGCCGGGAAACCCGGGAGTGCGCCCTCGGCGTACCATCGCCCACGCGTTCGCTTCACGACTCCTCCGCGCGCTCTCCGGTTGCCGGAAAGGGTCTGGAGGAATGCCGGATCAGCGCGACGGGCGGCTCGCCTCAGAGGAGTCCTCGCGGGTCTGATGACCGCGGCGGGCGTCGCGGTCGAAGATTCCCAGGATCTCGGCCGGGCCGCCAACTGAGCCGATGGCGTGCGGAAGCATGGTGGGGAACTCCGCGGCCTGGTTGGTCTCCACGCGATAGCGGCGGTTTCCCAGGAGCAGGACCGCGGTGCCGGACAGGACGACCAGCCATTCCCGGCCCGGATGGGCACGCAGACGCGAAGGGTTGTCCGGCGGCGGGTCCACCATGCGCTGCCGGATGACGATGATGCCGGGGTCCGCGCGCACCGTCCACCGCATCAGTTGACGGGCCGCGTCGTGGATCGGGCTGCTGACGACATCCTCAGAGGCCGTCTCGACCAGCTGGTCGAGAGAGGTGTCCAAGGCGCGGGCGAGTGTGGCGAGCTGGTCCAGAGCAAGGCGACGCTGACCGTTCTCGATCCGGCTGAGCGTGGACGGACTGAGCTTCGCACGGAGAGCCAGATCGTCGAGGGACCACCCCTGCGCCACCCGCAGAGCACGGATCCGTTTGCGCACCAGGCTGTCGAGTTCACCATCGTCTTGCGTCATAGGCAATATCTTATGCGTTTTGCTCAAGGGCGCCTAGCGTCGTCGTCAGGACGGACCCCGCCCGGGGCTCCGTCGGCTACGAGGAAAGGCCATGCCCATGCCCGCTGAGCACGCGACCGCCCAACTGCCACGCGAAACCGTCGACGCCGTGGTGATCGGCGGCGGCGCCGCGGGCCTTAACGGCGCGCTGATGCTCGCCCGCTCCCGCCGCTCGGTCCTCGTGATCGACAGCGGCACCCCCCGCAACGCGCCCGCCGATGGCGTGCACGGTCTGCTCGGCTTGGACGGCACCCCGCCGGCAGAGCTCCTGCGCGTCGGCCGAGAGGAAGTGCGCAGGTACGGCGGGCGGATCGTGGCCGGCGAGGTGACCTCCGCCGTTCCGGCCCAGCCCTCCGCCGACGGCGATCTCCGCTTCACCGTCACCCTGGCCGACGGCGGCACCCTGCGCGCTCGCCGGCTGCTGGTCGCCACCGGCCTGCGCGACCAACTGCCCGACGTTCCCGGCCTGGCTCAGCACTGGGGGCACGGCGTGGTGCACTGCCCGTACTGCCACGGCTGGGAGGTGCGCGACGAGCCCATCGGCATCCTGGCCGCCGGCCCGGCCTCCGTCCACCATGCTCTGCTGTTCCGGCAGCTGACCGACGACCTCGTGTACTTCACCCGGGGCACCGAACTGGACGAGGAGACCCGCGCGCGCTTCGCCGCCCGCGGCATCCGGGTCATGGACACCTCCGTGGCGGAGATCGAGTCCAGCGAGGACGGCATCACGGGCGTCCGGCTGTCCGATGGGCAGGTCGTGCCCCGCCGCGTCATCGCCGTGGCCACCACGTTGCTGGCCCGCACCGACGGCCTGGCCGGCCTGCGGCTACCGATGGAGGACCTGCCCCACGGCATGGGCCGACACTTCGCCGCCGGCCCCGCGGGCCGCACCTCCGTGCCGGGCGTGTGGGTGGCGGGCAACGCCGCCGACCTGATGGCACAGGTCGGCGCCGCCGCCGCGGCGGGCGCCCTGGCAGGCGCGCACGTCAACGCCGACCTGGCGACCGCCGACACCGACGCGGCCGTGGCCGCCTCGCGTCGTGGCGACACCGCCGCGTGAGCACACTCAGCGCGGCGCCGGCCCGGGGCGCCGGGCGGTGAATCGCCGCGCGGCTGCCGCGGCCCCGGCGGCGAGCGCGATCCCGCCCGCCACGCGCGTCGAGGTGCCGTCGATCTCGACCAGCACCGCCGGTCGGCCGGACTGGGCCGCCCGCAAAGCTCACCTGCTGCGCGTGCGCCCAGCTTCCGTGGAACGTCGTGGCAATCCGCAAACCGAGTGGAGGCCCACGGGAGGACCACTGCTTTCGGAGACGGGAGCCGGATGTCGCTCATGGGCCGGGGGCGAGGGCACCGGCGTCTGCCACGCGCGTGGCCGAGCCGCCTCCCGCTCCGCTTCGCCCGGCCGGTGATGCCGCCTGCGGCTCGGGCAGGCCGGCATGCCGGTCGCGGTATCGATGGAGAAGATACTGCGCCTGCCGTCCCGGGAACGGCGCGGATCCGCGGATGGGCCCGCCGGTGGCCCCGTCGTTTCCGGGTCTACGGCGTTGGCCATGGCTTGAGCATCTTTGTCGTTGAGGTCGCATGCCGGCGCCGCTGTCAGGGCTTGAGCACGTAGCGACCGCGCACCCCGCCCTTGGCCATGGCCCGGTGGGTGTCGGCGACCTGGTCCAGCGGCACGACCGCGTGCACCCGGGCCGGCAGTTCGCCGGACGCGGTGCGGGCCAGCAGGCCGCTCAATCGAGGGCCGTCGGGGTGGGTCACCACGACGGCTACGGTGATCCCCCGCTCAGCGGCCGGCACGGCGTTCGGCCGGACACCGACGAACGCGCCGCCGTCGCGGACCAGGGCGAGGCCCGGCTCCTGCAGTGCCGCGCCGTCGGCGACCGCGTCCCAGCCCGGCTCGGCATGCGTGGTGAAGCCGGCGCCGAGGCCGCGGACGAACTCCTCGTCCTCGGCTCTGGCCAGACCGGTCACCTGCCAGCCGCGAGCGGGCGCGAGCGCGGCGACGTAGCCCCCGACCGCGCCGGCCGCGCCGGTCACCAGCAGCCGGTCGCCGCCGGTTGGCGCATCGCCGAGCAGGTCGAGGATCTGGGCGGCGGCCAGCCCGTTGAGCGGCACCGTCGACGCCACCGCCAGATCCAGCCCGTCGGGTACGACGGCGAGACCGGCGACCGGCACGACGAGTTGCTCGGCGTAGGTGCCGAAGTCGCGGTCGAAGCCGTCCACCAGGCCGGCGACCCGGGTGCCGGCGGCCAAGTCCACGCCGGGGCCGGCGGCGACGACGGTGCCGGCGAATTCCCAGCCCAGGCCGGTGCGCTCGGGCTGGTCGATCAACCCCGCGGCGTGGAAGAAGCCGCCCGCGACCCCGAGGTCGACGGGGTTGACCGCCGCGGCGGCGATCCCGACCCGGACCTCGCCGGGCCCGGGCTCGACGACGGGAACGTCGATGATCTCGATCGAGTCGGGTCCGCTCGGGGTGCGGACAACGGCCGTCCGGAAGGTGGCGGTACGGGATGCGGCAGTGTTCACGGGTTCGCTCCTTGTGGCTGGTGATCGGTGGTTGCCTTGCACCACTGTGGGCTGGGTAACTCCCCAACAGGAAGTGGGCACTTCGAAGTGCGTAGGTCACCCCTCGGTAGGCAGGAGCGGTCGATGCCGACGATGACGGCGGCCCGCAGGGGCCGATGTCGTCGATCGGGGCCTCGATCGTCAGATCGCGCGGTTTTCGCGCCGGGGTGAGGATCGACGCGATCGCCGACACGTCGACCGGTCGCAACGCCGCGTGCGAGTCGGCGGCGACGTCAGGCGGGTGGGCGGCCTTCGAGGGGGTTGGCGGCGATCCGCCCCGCGACGTCGTTCCTGACCGATGCGGCGGCGGCGCTGTCCGGCTTGCGCCCCGCCTGGTCCTCGAAGCACGCCAGGAACTGCGCGCCGAAGCCCAGCCGAGGATAGCTGGCGAGCATCTCCGCCCTGGCGTCCGGCGAGAACTCCTCCGGCCGCCGTCCGACCACCTCCCAGCTTGTGGCGACCTGCAGCAGGTGGGACTCGGGGTCGGTGGCCGGGGACACGTCGTCACGCATGTGCAGCACAATGATCTCGGTGACCCTGGCGGCCCGCTCCGCCGGCCAGCCGGCCGCCACGCCGAAGACCCAGGCCAGCTGCCCTCCCGCCTCCTCGAACGGCAGCCGATGGCTGTCGAAGGCCTCCGTCAGCCCGAGGTCATGGAGCAACGCCGAGACGTAGTAGAGCTCGTCATCGAAGGCGATCCCGTGCGCCGTGCCGTACACCGCTCCCCACAGGTAGGAGCGGACGCAGTGGTTGAACAGCGCGGGCGAGTAGAAACGGGTGGCCACCGACAGCGCCGCCGCGGCGGCGGGAGTCTCCGGAAACATGGGTTCAGCTTTCATCTGGTCGTCAGGTCTCGATGTCCGACCTTGGCCGCATGCCGGCGGTGGTACTCAATGCGGGGTCGTGCTGATCAAGCCCGCGCCGTTGCGCCCAGCCGATCGCGCTACCCTGGCGGGTCGTCGACCTTGAGCTGGTCTCCCGTGTTGGAGACGAAGACGACCAGCAGTTTCGCCGGTTGCGTCCGGCTGGTGTTCTCCGTGAGCACATGGTGGGCGCCCGGCGGCTCGACCCAGTTCTCGCCTTGGCGGTACGTACGCACCGGCTCGCCACCGAGCCGGCTGCGCACAATGCCCTCGAGTACGTAGGCGTAGACGAAAGCGTTGGCGTGCCGATGCGGCGCCGCGCGTGCGGCGGGCGGGAAGTTCACGATCGCCGAGGTGAACGTCTTGCCCTTGACCTGTGGAAGAGCCTGCTCCAAGAGAGGCGATAGCGTCTCGGACGGTGGTTGCGAAACCGTGGCGGCCACTGGCACCTGGTCGGTCGCACGCACTGCTGTGGGCGCGCATGCGACGGACGCGGCCACCATGCCGGCAGCCAGAAGGCCACCGGCAAACCGTACTAGGACCATGACGGCTCTCCTATCCTGCTTGGACCTTCCAGGCGCAACGGGTGATCACTCGGCGTCTCGGATTCCGTCCCCGCACAGCCGAAGTGGTTCACCTGGGAATGGGTCTCGGTCAGGAGGAGTGATGATGACCATGTCCACGCTTTTCGGAGCCTAACCACGGGCGAATTCAAGCCTTGGTGATGGGCTGCTCAAATGCGGTGGTCTGCTCGAATGCAGCCGAGCCGATACACCGGCGACTGAGCCGGCTATTCGCCTTCCGTGACCCGGATGATCGTCTTGCCGGGGGTGCGCTGGGCGGGCGCGAACGCGGAGGGCGCCTCGGCGAGCGTCCGCACGGCCCCGACGATCGGGCGGAGCCGTCCGTCCCGGACCCGCTGTGCCAGGTCCGCCAGCCGGGCACGATCCGACTCGACGACGAAGAAGATCGCCTGCCCGTCACGGGGCCGGACCGTGGGGGCGAGACGATGGTGACGAGCATGCCGCCGGCGCGCACCAGCGCGGCCGAGCGGTCCAGGATGTCGCCGCCGATCACGTCGAACACCACGTCGACCTGACCGGCATCTTCAACGGGATCGGCCTGCAGGTCCAAGAAGGCAGCCACGCCGAGGCCGAGTGCTGTGTCCCTGTCGCCGGCCCTGCCGGTGCCGATCACTCGGGCTCCCGCCTCGCGTGCGAGCTGCACCGCGATGGAACCGACACCGCCCGCGACGCCGTGGATCAGGACGGTCTGGCCGGCGGTTAGGCGGCCGTGGTCGAACAGGCCCTGCCACGCGGTCAGTCCTGAGATGGGCAGTGCGGCGGCCACGGTGTGGTCGACGTCGGCCGGCAGCGGCGCGAGGTTGCGGGCCTCCACCGCCACGTACTCAGCCAGCGAGCCGTTGCGGGTCCAGTCGGTCAGCCCGAACACCCGCTGGCCGACGGTCAGGCCGGTTGTTCCGTATCCCAGCTCGGCGACGATGCCCGACACCTCATGCCCGGGCACACTGGGCGTCCGGTCGTGGCCGGCGCGATCGGTCCACGTTCCCGGCCAGTCGAGCTCTCCGGGGGTGAAGCCTGCGGCATGCACCCTGACGACGACGTCGTTCTCGGTGGCGTGCGGGTATGGCTCTTCCGTCAGGGAAAGCCCGGCCAGACCGGTGGCGCGGTCTCGAACGGTGATGGCTCGCACGACGGGGTCCTCGCTCGTGGTGGGGATGTCGAACAGGACGAACGTACCGACCTTCTCCTCCCGAACGCGTCCCCGCCACGATGTGACGCGCGGATCCGTTCTCAGAAGTGCGGCGCCGGACCCGCCCAGCGCAGGTGACCGCGGCCACGTTCACAGCGGCAGCCGTCTCACCTCCGGCCGGCGGCCCAACCCAGATCCGCAGAGACGTGGGGCTTGGCGGGTGTTCCGCGGCTGGGCCAGGCGATGCCGTCAACGGCGAGAAACGGCTCGCCGGCCACGGTCGCGGGGGTTGCCCCGGTGAACGCCATGACGTCCCGATGCAGGTGGGACTGGTCGGCGTAGCCGGCGTCGGCCGCGACTTGGGCCGCGCCTTCACCTGCGACCAGGCGGTGAGCGGCATGGTCGAAGCGGACCAGCTTCACGGCGCGCTTGGGCGGCAGGCCGAGCTGCGACCGGAACCGGGACCACAGCCGCTTACGACTCCACCCGACCTCGGCCGCAAGTCCGTCGACCCGGACCAGGCCACGGCTGCCGACGATCCGGCCCCAGGCCCGGACCACCTCCGGGTCCACCGGCGGCCCCGCCTCATGCCGGCGGGCGAGCAGCGCGTCCGTCAACGCGAAGCGATCCTGCCACGACGAGACATCGCCCAGTCGCTCACGGATCCGGGACACCTCCCGGCCCCACAGGTCCTCAAGGGACACGACGGCGCCGTCGAAGTCGGCCGGGGAGGCGCCCAAAACCGCGCGTGCGACCACCGGGGACAGGCGCACCTGCACACACTCGACGTTCTCACCCCGAGCCCAGAGCGCGCCACCGGCCCCGACCCCGGGCCCCGCGACGACACTTCCCCGCTGCTGCCGCCCGGCGGCATCGTCCATGACGGGCGAACCGGCGCCGAACTCCAGAAGCAGCGTCACGGCCGGGTGCGGGACCATCCGGAGCGCGTCCAGGTCACGGACACGGAACCCGGCCATGGTGACACCGGCCACCCGGCTGGGCCGTTGCGGGCAGGCCACACCCCACGCAGCCGCACCGTGCATGAACGTCCGCATCGTCCCATGCTAGCGAGCCGGCTGAAGGGAACATTCGTCCAATCCTCCGGCGCGTACCGGCGGCGACAGTGGGCTCATGACTGTTTCCGACGGAGGTCCATACGTGAACGGCGGCCCCCAGACCACCGAGAGTTCGATCCTGCCCCTGGACGACGGCGATATCCACGTGTGCCAGGACGGCCCCCGCGACGCCCCCGCACTCCTGCTCATCCACGGCTCCGCATCCTCGACCCGATCGTGGGACCCGATGGTTCCGCTGCTGACCGGATCTCACCGCGTCATCCGGATCGACCTGCTCGGGCACGGCCGGTCGGCCAAACCGGCCGACCGCAGCTACGCGCTCCCGGAGCAGGCACGCCGGGCCAGCGTGGTACTGGGCCGGCTCGGCGTCGAGCACGCCATCGTCGCCGGCCATTCCAGCGGCGGCGCGGTCGCCACCGCTCTCGCCGAACAGCGCCACGACCTGGTGACCGCGCTCGCGCTCATCAACACCGGCCCCAGCCTGGACGCCTTCATCGCACCGCGATCCGCCGCGATCGGCCCCTCGCAGTGGCCGCCGACCGACGAGCAGCTCCGCCAGTTCGCGAGCACCGGTTTCAGCCGCGCAGGCTTCCAGATCCCACAAGAGCTCCTGGACGAGGTGCGCGCCATGACCTACCACACGCTCACCACGACGATGCAGGCTACCAGCCACTACATGGAGCAGCAGGCGCTCCCGGATCGGCTGACGGCGCTCGGCAAGCCGCTACTGGTGATCTTCGGCGAGGACGACCGCAGATGGCGATCCTCATCCGCCTCCGACTACCGCGTCGTTCCGGGCGCGAAGGTCGAGTTGCTGCCCGGTCTCGGACACTCGCCCCTGCTCGAGGATCCGCCGCGGACCGCCACCTCCCTGCTGGCCTTCACCGCGATTCACGCCGTACGTGGGTGGACTGAATGACAAGGAGGGGCGCCATGCGGATTCTCGTCCGGCGCCGGCGTCGCCGGTCCGGCGCCGGCGTCGCCGGTCCGGTGCCGGCCTACTGGCGCGACCAGGTGTCCATGCGGAGCTGGTTGATCGAGATCTCCGGTAGACGGTCATCCGGTGGGTGCCGGTGGCGGGAGAGGGTGACGCTCGTCGGCGACGCGGGGCGTTGACTTTGTCGCAAGGTATGACGCATCATGTTGCTACAAAGCTTGCGACAAAAGAGGCGCTATGACCCGTGAACCGCTACCGGACACCGACCCGCCGGCGCGCACGACCGATCTGCGCATGGCGGGCGAGTGGCTGGCCCACCACGACCTGGCCGACACCCACCCGACCCCGCTGCTCGCCAGCCGGCTGGCGGTCCGCAGACGCGCCCGCCTGGCCACTTACGTCATCCTGGCCGCGCTGATCATCGTGAGCGCCCTCGCCGCCACTTCCACTTTCGGCGGCCTCCAGCCGCATCGCCCGCTGCCGCTGCTGGCCCTGGCCGCGTCGGTGGCCGGGCTACTGCTGGCACAGTCCCTGCTCGACCGGTGGGTGCGACGCGTCGACCAGCGGGCGGGCGCGACGCTGTCGCGCAGGGCCGCCCATCCGATCCAGCCCGGCTGGCGGACCGTGCTCGGCCGGCCGTTCGCCATTTTCGCCGTCGCCACGTTCGCCGGCGCGATGGTGCTGGTCGCAAGCGCCCTGGCCGTTCCCGAGCCCACCGTGCGGCAGCTGGCCGTCGTCGTGCTGATCGGCCTGCTCGGCGCGACGGCCATCACCGCCATGCAACTGCGCCACCTGCTCAGCTTCCCGGTCGTGGCGGAGGACGAGGAGTCGCTGACCGCCGACGTCATCATGCGCGTCGAAGACACCCGCGAGCTCACCACGCCGAACGTGCAGTGGACGCTGCCGGTGGTGCTGGTCGGCACCGCGCCCGGCTGGTGGAATGCCGCCGCGTTCGCCTACCTGGTCCTGAGCCTGGCCGCGTGCGTCGCGCTCCATGCCAGGACGCCGTCGTGCGCGACGGTGGCCCGGCGGGTCATGGGCGTCCGATGATCGTCATCGACGCGGCCTCACCGGTGCCGCCGTTCGAGCAACTGCGGGTACAGCTCGCCCAGCAGATCCAGGACCGCACGCTGGCCGTGGGCGCCCGGCTGCCGACCATCCGCCACCTCGCGGCCGACCTCGGCCTGGCCGTCAACACGGTCGGCCGGGCCTACCGGGAGCTGGAGGAGGCGGGGCTGATCGAGACGCGCGGGCGGGCGGGCTCGTTCGTGTCGGCCGGCGGCGAGGAGGGCCGGGAGCGGGCCCGCCGGGCCGCCGCCGACTACGCGGCCGTGATCGCCAGCGTCGGCATCGACGCGGGCGAGGCGATCCGCATCGTACAGGCGGCTCTGACGTCCGGCGCGGCGGCACCGGCCTCGCCATGACCGCGACCCGGACGCGGGGTCACCTCGCCGGGCGCACGACGCCGGCGCAGCGGCCGATCAGGCGGCGTCCGAGCCGCCGCATCGGCTCCCACCGTCGCGACGGTGAGGCCCTGGGAGCAGGTTCCCGCGTGACGGGGATGGACCGTTCGGAAGAGATTTTCTATGGTGCGGTCATGAAGGGCCGGTATCAGGTGTACTTCGAACGTGCCCGGATCCCGATCGCCGCAGTGGACGGGCTCGGCCGGGTGAGGGAGAGCAATCCCGCCTTCCGCTCCGTGGTGGACCGTACCGCCGAGGAGCTCGACGGTGTCCTGGCGGAGGAACTGCTCGCGCCTGGTGAGATCGACGCGCAGCGGCCCTTCTGGCGGATGCTGGCCTTCGGGCGGCTGGAGGTCTACCGGACGCGGTTGCGGCTCATGCGCGGTGACGGGGCCGTGATCCGCGCCCGGGTCAGCGCCTCCGTCGAACACCGCGCGGACGGCATGCCGTGGCGGGCGGTGGCCGTACTGGACGAGATCTCCTCCGCCGCACCCGTGCTGGGCCCGCTCCAGGGCGAGGTGCTGCGGCTGGTCGCCGCGGGCGCGTCCAACGCGGAGATCGCCCGGCGGCTGTACCTGACCCGCCAGGCGGTGGACTACCACTTGGTGCGGCTGCGCGCCAAGCTCGGCGCCAAGAGCCGGTCGGCGCTGCCCGGGCGGGCGTTCGTGCTGGGGCTGTTCGTGCCCGGCGTGTGGCCGCCGCTCCTGCACCCGCCCCTGGCCGGGGCGGGTGGGCCGGAGTGAGGTCACTGCACGCCGAGGAACTGAACCGCTGGGTCGTTACGGGCGGAGGTGCCCCAGACCGCGTCGTACTGAGTGGTGTCGTCGTGCAGGTAGTACAGCAGCCAGGTAGTAGTCACCCGGCGGGTGATGGCCTGCTGGGCGGCCCGGCTGATCGAGCCGCTGTCGCAGCCGATGCCGCCGGAGTCGGTGAAGCCGCAGTGGAAGCCGCCGACGATCGTGCGCAGTTGCTTGGGGGCGAGCTTGGCGTCGTAGATGGGGATCTGGTGGCCCGACGGGCCCGCGACGGTGTCCTGGGAGCCGGCGACCAGTTGCATGGGGACGGCTGTGGTCGCCGCGGCGGCCTTGGCGGAGGGGTTGGTCTCGGCGGCGGCCAGGTTCGTCACCGTCCGCACCGACGAGTTGCGCGCGGCGGCCAGCACGCTGGCGCCGCCGCCCATCGAGTGACCCGACAGTCCCAGCCGGTTGGTGCGCACGTGGGCGTTGAACCGCGAGCCGGAGGTGGAGTTCTGCGCCACCATCCAGGTCAGCGCGGCGTTCAGGTCGTCGGCGAAGGCGCTGTGGCTGGGGAACAGGCCGCCCTGTGAGGTCGGCATGATCGTGATGGTCCCCCAGGAGGCCCAGTGCCTGCCCAGGGAGGCGTACTTGCTGATGCTCTGGAAGAACCCGTGGCCGAAGGCCGTCACCGGGAACTGCCCGGAGGCGACGGCCGTGCCGCTTCCCGCCGAGGCCGCCGGGTAGTAGACCCTGGCGCTGAACGACCGGCCGGAGGCGGAGACGCTGACGTCGGCGTAGCCGACGGGGTACGCGCCCGGTGCGGACGGGTCGGCGGAGGCCCTGGCGGGGGCGGCCGTGAGGATGAGGAACGGGATCAAGAGGGTCGCGCAGATCCTGACCAGCCAGGAGCGCATGATGCTTCACCAGCTTTCGCGCGCAGGGAAACTGTTACCCGGATTTTGGAAACGATGATTCCCTTATGGCAACACTTGTGGATGCGGACTAGGCAAATGCCAAAGACTCGGCGTGTCAGCGGCCGGCGGGACAGCCCGCCGGCCGCTGGGCCCGGAGCAGGATCCGTCGATTGATCAACTCGGTGCACCGACACCACCGTCCGAGCCGAAGGCGTCAACACCCACACGAAAAAGATCACGCGACAGATGCGCGGCCGTACCGGGTTCACAGATGCACGGCCGGCACCTGCTCATCGCACCGCGCCTCCCCTGAAGAGGAGAGCGATGATGATCAGCACGGCGATCCAGCAGATGCTGAGGATGGCCGTGCGGTGTCGTGCGAACTCCTTGTCCCACGCGGTGGCGTCACCCGACAGGACCGACGAGAACACCATGATCGTTCGACCGGCCCCGAAGGACAGGCCGAGCAGCGGGGCCAGCCACCACGGCGTGCCGAGCAGGGCGACCGCCACCAGGGCGTGCGGGATGTGAGCGGGCACGTAGGTGCGCAGCCCGGTGCCCATTTCGAACCCGAACTGAAACGCGCCTTGCCCCTCCGCCCTGACGATGATGTCGCTGGGGACCTGCCGGGCGTTCTGCGGCAGCCGCCAGGGGACGATCCTGGTGTCGCAGCCGACGCACACGGCCAGGAAGCCGAGCAGGACCACCAGGCACGCTACGGGCGGGACAACGGCCTGCACGAGTGAGGCGGGCACCAGGAGCAGAACTCCGGTACAGGTGCCGCCGACCATCAGGCCTCGGTTGAAGAAGACCACATTTCGTGAACCCCGCCAGACCGACGAGGTCAGCAAAGCTGCTGAGTTGTGGCTTCAAACCGAACCCGAAGTCGAATACCCGGCCATGATTCCCACCGCGCATGCGCCGACGACGATCGCCGTGAGCCCGCCGACAAAGGCGGAACCCAGAGTGGCGGCGGCGGCGGCGATCGCGGCGGCGGCCGCCATCCACAGCGGAGAGACCAGGCGCCGCTTCAGACGTTCCGAGGCTAGATCGACTTGCAGCATGTCGTGACTTTCCCCTTGTTGACGCCGTTGACGTAGTTGTTGTAGTACCCGTCGAAGCAGGTGACCGCCTGGCCGGTGCTCATCTTCCACGACCAGCCCGCGTAGGTGCCGCAGGCGGCCTCCCAGTTGTATTTGCGGTATCCGCCCGTGATAGTCACCCGGTCCACGCGGTGGTACAGGTCCGAGGCGCAGTAAGACTTGCTGATATAGGTCCGTCCCCAGCAGGGGGTGTCGCCCGACACGTTCACGCCCATGCAGTCGGAGGGGTGCATGGACGTACGGGTGGCGGCGAACGCCGGTAGCCGGTCCGTGATCCACCCGAAGGCGGTCAGGGCCAGCGTCGCCGCACCGGCGAAGGCGACGCGGAGGAATCCGCGTCGCTCCATCTTCGGCACCAGGTGCCGGGGCTCGGCGGCGCCTGCCGGGGTGGTCGAAACGGGAACGGTGGCTCTGGGCTGGATGGTGAGTTCGGGGATCCGGTTGAGAAGCATGGACATGCGTGTCGACCTTTCAGAGGACGAATCAGCCGCTCACTGGCGGCAAAGGATGCTGAGAGCGTCAGCCGAACCGACCGGATCCGCGGAGATCAGGTCACCGGCCGCATCGAAGACGAGCAGGGCGGGCTGAAAGGAGATCAGCAGCGCCGAGGTCAGCTCTCCTGCCTGGACCACCTCTTTGGCGCCACGTTCACTCCAGACGTCCACGCCGTCCATGCTGATGAGCGCCGTCCGGTGGCCGTCGGCCACGAGCTGCTTCTCCAGTTCCAGCCAGGGCTCGAAGACGGTCTCGCAGGTGCCGCAGCTCGTCGTGAGCGCAAGGGCGATCGTGCGGCTCGTGGCCGAGGGCGCGGCCAGTTCGGGAAAGGTGTTCTGCGGGGTGACGGACCTGACGTGCTGATCCTTGATCTGCCTGATCTGCCCGAGCAGGCCGGCGTAACCGAAGGCGAGAAGCGCGATCGCGACCCAGGCCGTCACCAGCAGGGAGAGGAGGACTCCGGTCATCGGGCTAACCCCAGCTGACCTTCAAAGTGGTCAGCAGTTGCTCCTGACCGGCCTTCGTCACCCACGGGAGGACCCCCAGGTCGTCATCGATCATGCACACGGCGGTCTCTCCGGCATGGACGTACTTACGCCCGAGACCGCCGTCCTCACCGCCCAGCGTCTTCTTCCAGACCTCTCCACCCTGGACCGCCAGACCAGGCTCCGTTGACAGCAGGCCGGTCGCCTCCGCGCGCCTGTAGAGGGTGATCGGGCCCGCGTCGGTGACCTTCTGGCCGGTGATGGCCCACATCGTGATGCCGCTGCCGGGGTGGGGGTCGAGGGTCAATCCCTGCGGGACGTCCTTGACGACGAGTTGGTCGAGCAGCGCGACGATCGCCTTCAGCGTCGGAGCCTTGGTCTCGCTGTCCTTGGGGGGAATGGTGCCCGCGATCGTCAGGCTGTGATGCGTCGAGCGCAGGCCCGCGACCCAGTTCTCGTCGGCACGGTCGTAGTAGAGGGTGAGCGACTGGCCGCGGTAAGTGACCTGCTGAACCTGTCGCAGCCCGCCGTCTTCAATGAGGAAATCGAGAAAATCCGCCCTGGCCACGGTCACACCGACCGCCATCGTGCGACTGGTCAGCCGGAAACCCCATTGCCAGTCCTCTTGCATGGTCTCGCTGACACATGTCACCGAGACCCAGCGTCCATCGGGTGCGAGTCCTACATGTGTTCGTTCGACGCCCATGGGCTCTCTCTCCTCGCTCTGCGCGGCAGATCTGACGAGTCGAGTGTGAGGCCACAGGACTTCCGTTTTGTTTCTTCTAACTTTCCGCCGAAACGGGTCGCAGATTATCGAGCCGGGCCAAGATCTCGTTAACCCGTTCCTTCAACGACTCGAGGTCGGAGGCGAGGTCGAGGACCCGTTGCTCACGTTCAAGTGCGATCGCCATACGGCTGCACGGTTCTGGCGGGATCGCGTAACTCCTGCCCCTGAGTATCCATTCCTGAACCCGCAGTAATCTGGCTCCTGGCGCGATCCCCAATTCCGTGGACAACCGCTGGCGTATGGCGTCGAACTCGGCGAGCGCCTCGGCATGCGCTCCGGTGTTCCCGAGGGCTTCCAGGAGAATCGCATGGGCTTCCTCGTCGAACGGATCCTCCAGGCACAGGCCGCGGGCCAGGGTGACACCGGCGTCCGGGGCGACAGCGACGGCGAGCTGCGCGCACCGGCGGATGACCTGCCTTCGCTCGGCTTCCAGCACATCGATGTACGGAGCGTTCTTCCTGTGGTCAGGGACGTCGCTGAGAGGGCTGCCGGACCAGAACTCCAGGGCCCGCGCCAGCCGTTCGAACGCCTCCCGCCCGGCTAGCGCCTCGGCCTCCTTGACGAGACGCCGGAACTCGCCGAGATCTGTTTTCGCGGCGCCTGGCTCGAGGATGTATCCGCCCGCCGCCTTCCTGATGCCGACGGTCGCTCCGGTGATCTGTCTCAGCCATTTTCGTAGCTTGCAGATGCTGAGCTGCAGGGTCGCGGAGGGATTCCTTGGCGGACACATTCCCCAGATCTCGGAAATCAATGCGGGGGCAGGCGCCGGGTTCGGCCATCTGATGATGAGGATACCAAGCAAGGATCTGAGGACCGGTGACGTGATGTGATGACTTCCGTGCGTTGTCGCGACGCAAACCGTACCCAGACCACGCAGGACGATCGCGGCCGATGATGGGTCCGCCATCTATTCCCCCAGTAGAAAACCCTATTTTCGGTGGGGTCAGTAAACAGGCCGCCCGTAACGAGTGTCAAGGTATTTAGGTATTCCCAGCAGGCAAAACGGGTGATCCTCGGGGGTCGGCTGGGATGCCGAGGTGTTGTTGTTCCCCTGACATGACCATGAAGTCCCCGGAAGAAGCGATTGTTCACGACCCGTAATCTCCGAATGACTCCACGTGCTTTCCTGTCGTGCCATCCTCGACATCCCGCGGGAGCTGATTTCCTGCCTTTCCAAGCTGCCGAAGCGCGAGCGACGCCTTTCAAGGCGCCCTCGTCCCGCGGCAGATGGGCGACCTGATGTTGCCGGCGCCTACTTGCCCACTCCCGGTGCTCCGCTGATAGCCGCGATGGGCACGTGGCCGTTCTGGCCAGCAGGGCACAGATAACGCGTCAGCTCCTCCACCTCTGCCGTACGGCCGGTGAAGTCGCTCACCGCAGGAGGTAGCCGTGCCGGGGGTAGTCCTCCGGCGCCCCAGGTAGTGGGGGGTGACGAGGCTGACCTGCTCGTCTTCATCCAGGGTCCGGGGATCGATGGTGTCGTTGGCGATGTCACGCAACCCTCCCACGTCGGGCGGAGGCGGCATGCCGGAGTGGGTGCTGCACCGGCCGGAAGAGCCGCTGCCCGGCTGGCACGGCAACCACCTGATAGATCTGTCGGCCCGGCTCGACAAGCCCGACACCGCATGGGTGACCGACCTGACGGTGATGGCCACGCGGCGGGTGGCCACCGTGCAGGTGCGCTACGCCGGAGAGGTCATCAACCTCTCCGTTCCGCCCGGCGGTCTGGTCACCGTGCCGCATGCGATCCGCCACGTCCACGACAGTGCCGAGTTCCGGGGCTTTGACGCCTCAGGCGGCCTCATCGCCGTCACGCAGTACCGGCCGCTGACCGACGACGACCGTATGCGCAAGTGGCCCGATCCCTCGCTCTGGACCAGCTGACACCCAGCACGCCACCATGCGCATGGCAACCTGGAAATGCCTTCCCCGCCGTAGCTCACACATGGATGAGTCGTCCGGCGGTCTGAGTCGTTCTCATCCAGTGGAACGCCCGGCCTGGAAATCACGGTTTCCGTAGGTTTGATCTCATGACTGATCACCCCTTCGAGGTCATCTGCGAGATCGAGCCGCCGACCCGTCCGGACCTCAAACACGTCCGTCACCAGATCGGCACGCTCAGCAGGGTCGCCGGCTCCTTCCTCATCCCGGACAACCACATCGGCCGGGCCACGGTCTCCAGCGTCGCCGTCGCCCACGAGGTCCAGGCGATGGGCGGGCGGAGCATCGCCTGCCTCAACTCCCGCGACCGCAACCTGCTGGGCTTCCGCCGCGACCTGCTCACCGCCGCGGCGTACGGGGTGGAGCAGTTCCTGTTCGTGTACGGCGACAAACCCACCACGGGCAACCGGACCAGCGACCTGACTGTCCGTTCGATGATCGAGGAGGTCCGCGGACTCGGTGAGGACCCCGCCTTCGCGGGAAGCCCCGCCTTCCGGGTCGGCACCGCCGCCGGACTGCGCCCCCTGCCCGCCTGGAAGCGCGCGGCCGATTTCGTGCTCGTTCAGGTCAGTTTCTCTTTGGACGCGCTGCTGCGATGGCGGGAGGCCAATCCGGTGGACGTGCCGGTCTATGCCGGCGTGATGGTCATCGCCAGCGAGAACCACGCCCGCCGCCTGGCCGCCGCCATCCCGGACATCGACATCCCCGCCGAGCTGGTGGGAAGAGTGGCGACCGACCGGCTCGCCGGGGTCGAGGCGGCCTGTGAGCAGGTCCTGGCCATCCGCGACTCGGGTGCCTTCGACGGTGTGCATCTGATTCCCGTGGCTCGCTACCGCGAGGTGGAGTCCCGGTTGACTGGAACCCTCTGAGAGGTTGCCCGGGTAGGACGATCAAGGGTGGGGCCGGTCACGGAGTTGAGCCGCGTAGCGCACTGGTTACTACCGCCGGGGGCCGCGTTGCGCAGGGTGGTCAGCTCCGTGGAGATCAGGTGGTGAAGCCGCATGGCCGCGCTGACCTGCAGCGGCATGATGGCGCGGTCGATGCTGGCGTTATCGCCGCCGATGGCGATCGAACGCTCGCCCGAGGCCGACCCCCGCCGCGGCGCCTTCGGTGTGGCCTCCGGCGCGTCTGGGGCGGCGAGGGTAACCGGCTGGCCGGGATCAGCGCGGACGGGACCCCGTAACGCCAGAACGGCGATCACCAGCCCGGCTACGCCGATCGCCATGCTGGTGAACATGGCCACCACGCTGGCCCGCTGATCCAGGATGGCCAGCAGTTCGGGGGGCTTGTCCGTAGTCCTCTGCGCTACGGTGCAGTTGTTCCGTACTCGCGACCGCCGCTCCAGGACGACCGCGCCGGATGGGACGCCGGCGGGCTTCGGTAGTGACGCCGATCCGGAAAGGGATCGGCGCTCAGCCCGCCGGCGCCTGGTGTGCTTTCTGAGAGGGTGTCTTCGAACTCATATGCGGTTTTGAGGAACCGAGGGATCGGTTCGAGATCAGAGAAGACGTTAGATAGCGATATCGCGAGGAGGCCGGTAGAAGCACACGTCATCGCAGGTCATCGGGTATGACGTTCTGATTTCACCACAACGAGCAGACCCGCCGTGATCAGCCCGCCGGCGTGCAGGCAGAGCGTCGGGACAATGCCGAGCCGTTCGCCGAGCACGCCCGCCAGCGCCATTCCGAGCAACGACGTGGCAGCCTGGGCGCTGATGAGAAGCCCGAACACCGCGCCCAACCGGTCGTCGCTGGTGGCCGTTTGGGCGAATGTGGTGAGTCCCGCCATCGCCGCCGCGGCCGGTATCCCGGCCAGGGCGATCAGCGCGATGGCCGGCCATAGCTCATGCGTCAGAAGTGGGTAGGTGAACAGTGCCAGGTCAGCCAAGCCGAAGACGACCGTCCCCCATCCGAACAGCGCCCGCGGCGTGGCGTTTCCCGGGCGGGCGGCGACCGCCAGACCGCCGGCGATACCGCCGACCGCCTGCGCCGACAGGAACAGCCCGTACGCGTCCCCTTTTCCGCCGAGCACATCTGCCACGAACGGTGCCGCGAGCGTCGCGAAGATGCCCTCGCCCAAACCTGTGATCACCATGTATGCCATCAGCAGGCGCACGCTGCGGTTGTTTCTGGCCAGCCGCAGCCCGGAGACCCATTGCCCGCCCATTGTCGTCGCGGCCGTGGTGCGTCGAGCGGGCGTCCGCAGGCGGGCCAGCAGGAGTGCGGAGATCAGGAAGCCGGCGACGCCGATCCATACGACGGCGGCCAGCCCGCCCGCGCCGACCGCGACCCCGCCCGCCAGCGCGCCCAGCAGTCTGGCGGCCTGTCCGCTCTGCCCGTGCAAGGCGTTGGCCCTGACGAGCTGCGGGGCAGCCACGATCTGTGGCACGAGGGCTTTCTGGGCGGGGAACAAGACCGTGCTGAGCACGCCCGTCCACAAGGCGACGGCGTAGACGATCCACACCTGCCCCGGTTCACGTACCGCCAGCAGAGGCAGCAGCCCCAGCGCGAGCAGCACGTCCGTGATCACCAGCAGCCTGCGGCGGTCCCATCGGTCGGCGAGCACGCCCGCCAGTGAGCCGAGCAGAACGTCCGGTAACCGGGCGGCCAGCAGCATGGTGGCGCTGGACAGTGTGGACCCGGTGAGTACGTAGACGTGGTAGGCCAGGCCGGTGCTGATGACCCAGTCACCGGTCTGGGAGATCAGCCCGGCCGTGAGTAGTCGCCGGTAGTCCTGGTTCATTCCGAGCAGGCTCCGGATCCCGCCCGGCGCCTCCTCGGTCGACTTCTCCGGAGCAGCTCCCGTGGCCTCCCCTGCCGGTTCCTCTCCCGGCAAGGTGGCGTCCCTGGCGTCAGTCACCGGTGCCGGTGGTCGGGAGCGGAACCAGGAGGGTGGTCAGCAGGACGGGCCGAGCCCCCTCAGGCCGCTCGGACGGATCGGCGATCCGCGCCATCAACGGCTCCAGCAGACGTTCGATCGCGGCGTCGAACGAGGTGAGCTCGTCGCGTGTGACGTAGAGGTACGAGCTACCGATCCCACCGGCCTTCCGCCACTCATCCGGCTCGTCCATGCGGCGCTCCTGCCATTCGGCCAGCCGTGACAGCGCCCGTTCGGCGATGACCTGTTCTAGCAGGCCGCGGGCGGCCGATGCCTCGGGGGTCGACTCGGCGTCGGACCACTCCTGGGTCAGTGACGTCGCCTTCCACGGCCGCTCCCGTTCGTCGCGCGCCTCGGCCTGCTCCACAAAGCCGTACTTGGCGAGTTGCCGTAGGTGGTAGGAGGCCAGTGCCTGGCTGATGCCGACCTCGCGGGCGGCGTCCGCAGCGGTTGTGGCGCCGGCCCGCATCAGCAGCTCGTGCAGTGCCAGGCGGACGGGATGGGCGAATGCCCGCATGGCGGCCGGGTCGTCGAGCACCCGTCGTGGCCGCTTCCTCCAGGATTCCAAAGACATGCTTGGAATCCTGGGTCAATCACGATCAGATGTCAAGGAAACCTTTGGAATATGATGCAGACCGATCAAGGCGTGTTTGATGCACAGATACACATACGGATGTCCCGCAACCTGGCATCGGCTGACGGGGATCCGCACCGGACCGCTGAATGGCGGCAAGTCCACCCCGCCCTGGCTCCCGAACGCCACCGTACGTCGTAACACTGCTCAAGATCCGTTACTGCTCTGCACTGATCCGCCGAAATCGCTCCCCTGGCCAAGCGCCTTCGGCGAAGGGAGCCTGGATACCCATGCGTGCCTTCGCCCACCGGAACAGTCCGTCGAACGTCGTGATGGCCCAGAGGGCCAAGTCGGCATTGAGCAGTTTCACAATTGCGTCTTCGCCGGTCTCAGGAGCGATGAGCTTCCGCTGGACCAGCACCGCGTGAAGCCGATCGCGGACGTTCGGGTCGGCATGCATGAGGTAGTTGCGCCAAGCGCCCATGTAAGCGTGGCTGCCTGGTCGGTACTGAGCTCGAAGTACCTGGATCACGGCCACCGGCTGAGGGAGAAGGCGATCCTCTGCCCGCTCCGTGGCGGCCCTTCACGGCCCCATGGACGCCCGAGCCAGGGCAGACAACCGCGGGTGAAACACGGCGGCGAGCCGAATCTCACCCCCTGGGTGAGGCCGACAGAGCCATCTGCCGCAAGCAACCCACTCAAGATGACCCGCTTAACACCAACGTCCTAGGCGCTGGGTCCGCCGCACACAGCGGGGAGGAGGACAGCGATGAACGTTGGCGCAGGTAACGGCGCTGACCGAGGAAATGTTCCGAGTGTCGTACACCTCATTTCTGCATTCTGAAGTCTCGGAATGCGGCGAGGACGTCGAACCCGGCCAGACCGACCCGGCCCAGACCTTGTGGGTCGACTCCGGGCACCTCACGCTGGGACACCTGTCGGCCGTCCACATGGAAGGTATAGGTCGAGCCCTTCCTGGTCACCTTGAGCGTGTGGAAGTCATCGGGGTCGAAGCCGAACGGCCATGGGATGCGCTCCGCGCTGAACGCACCCTTCTCCATCACCAGGACGGTGAGCTTGCCCTCTGCGGTGAGCGGTTCGACGTAGTAGCCGATGTCGTTGCCCGGCTCCGTGTTGGAGAACAGCAAGCCGTACTTCGGGGTCTCGTCTCGGCGGCCGTACTCGAGCAAGCGCGCGCGGACCGAGAGCGTGAAGCTGGTGCTCATCGGCCGCTTCGTCCACATCAGGAACCCCCAGCCGGGGCCTGTGGGTCCTTCGGGGTATCGGATCAACTTGGCGCTGCGTGGACCGGTGATGTCCCACTCTGACACGTCACCCTTCGTATCCCAGCGTCCAGACACTGCAGGGCGTCGTGTGGGGGTTGTCGTCGGGGTGGGGGTTGGAGTGGTGGCCGACGAAGGGGTCGGGCTTGTGCTCGGAGTGGCCTTCCGGGCGGAGGCCGGCGGGGTCGTGCCGGTTGGCGTGGCAGACGTTGGCGTGACAGGAGCCGGCGTGGCTGAGGCCGGCTGGCCGAGCGTGGTGGTGACCGCTGGGTCTGCGACTGCGGGCGGGCTGGTTAAGGGCGCGGGCCACAGGATGTAGGCCGCACTCACCGTCACCGCCGCCGCCACCACCGCCACCGCAGGCCGTCCCCACGTGGAGGTACGGCGGGCAGCATGGTCTCGTCTAGGCGACGCCGGTGTGGTGTCACGGCGAGCCTCAGCAGGTCCGTTGTCCCTGCGAGAGTTGCCGCCGGGCACGCTGTCCCGGGGAGGTGTCACGGGTACGGCGGCTGGGGAGCCATCCATCAGCGCGTTCCAGGCCGTCTGGGCGTCAGGGCGCAGCGCGGGATCCTTCTGAAGACACGCCGTCAGCACGTCATGCAGCGGCTCACCGATGGCCCGGAGGTCAGGCTCGATGTTGAGCACCCGATGCATGACCGCAGGGATGGAGTCGAGGCCGAACGCGGGCGAACCGGTGGCGGCATAGACCATCGTCCCGGCCCACGAGAACAGATCCGAGGCGGACCCGATCCGCTCGCCCCGAATCTGCTCGGGCGACATGTAGCCGGGCGAGCCCACCACACTGCTGGCGGTGACGGAGGAGGCGTCCAGCGCCCTGGCGATGCCGAAGTCGATCACTCTAGGTCCGTCAGCGGCCAGTAACACGTTGGAAGGCTTGAAATCGCGGTGTACGATGCCCGCCCGGTGGATGGAGATCAGAGCGGTCATGGTCCCCACCGCGAGCCGTACCAGATCGTCGCCGGTCAAGGGGCCACGCGTGCGTACGGCCTGCTGGAGGGAGACGCCCTCGACCAGTTCGGAGACGATGTACGGCACGGCGCCCGCGAATCCGACGTCGAGCACGCGTGCCGTACAGAATTGGGCCACCCGGCGGGCCAGCTCGACCTCACGCTGGAAGCGCTGTACGGCGGCGGTGTCACCGGCGAAGCGGGCGTGCAGGACCTTGGCCGCGATCGCGGTGCCGTCGGGTGCCCGCCCAGCGAAGACGGCGCCCTGCCCGCCCTCACCGAGGAAACCGAGAAGCATATAGGGGCCCAGCGCTGTCGGATCCCCGGGGCGCAGTGGCTGCATGAAGGGGATCCTAGGGTGATCCAGGCGCGAACCAGCACCCGAATCCCTGACGGAACCGACATTTCCAGCAGATCACGCAACTCGTCGGGATAGTCGGTGACGATTCCGGTCACGCAAGCTCCAGTTCGCGGACCCGCGCCCGCTCCGGCCCCGAGGCCGGCCGCTCGGCCTCGCCGTGCACGATTCGGTGCCTGTTTACCCAGCCGCCCAGGGTGCTGGGGTTGATCCCGAACTCCCGCGCCACCGACGCGACCGTCCGTTCGCCCTCCAGCACCCTCCGTCCTTTACGTTGTAGATCAGAACAGAGCCTGCATCCTTCCCTACGAGCCCCGCGCGGCGAGCGAGCGCCAACGAAGGTGGCAGTTGAACATCACAGACCGCCTGGACCGCGCCGAGAGTGCCGGGACCTGCCGTCGCGTGGCGGTCCGAGCGGACAAGTGACGGCCGAGGCCACGGTCCAACGACGGTCCAGACAGCACAAAGGCCGAACTCCGTTCTCGGAATCCGGCCTCTGACCTGCTGCTATGTGGTGGGCGATACTGGGATCGAACCAGTGACCTCTTCGGTGTGAACGAAGCGCTCTCCCGCTGAGCTAATCGCCCGCCCTGTGCGGCACCGTGCGGCGCCGACGGGAAAACCATACCGCACTCTGGCACCCTCTGGCGAAGCGCGACCGGCGGCGAGTGACGCGACGGGCGGCTTCGAGTGAGGCGACCGGCGACGGAGGGTAGGGATTCGAGTGAAAGGCGGTGGTTGCCCATCGGCGTAGGGGCTCGTTGGCATACCATCGAGCTGTTCCGGTAGGCGCCCATCGTGATCCTTTCTCCAGAAACGCTCATGAAGGGGCCGACCGGGACGGGCTCGACAACTCGCAAAACCCTCGCAAATACAAACCGATTGATGCCGTTTAGCCAGGTAGATGCCTAAATGTCCAGCTGTGATATGCGTTACAGAAGGCCTCAGTAGCGGAATCTTTCCTACGGGTTTCTTCGTTCCGCGTCATAGCTCAGGACGAAGTCCGTCAGAGCAGTGAAAGCCCCGAAGAGGGGACCTTCGACGAAAAGGTTTGGCTGACGATGAACAGCACCACCGTCTCCGCCGAGCTTGGCCTTCGGCTTGTGGTCCCCGACCGTACTACCGTCCCCCTGCTCGCCGGCCTGAGTTACACAGCCGACGACCCGTACGCCATCCGCATGGCCTTCCACGTAGGGAACGACGAACCGGTCGAGTGGATCTTCGCCCGCGAGCTCCTCACCGTGGGCATCGTGCGGCGCGTTGGCGACGGCGACGTGCAGGTCTGGCCCGCACGCGCCGACGGCGAGCGCACCCTGCACATCAGCCTGACGTCACCGTTCGGCCAGGCGCTCTTCGAAGTGCCGCTCGCCCCCCTCACCGAGTTCCTCCATCGCACGTACGAGAAGGTGCCGGCGGGGCGCGAGGTCGACTTCATGGACCTCGACGCCGAGCTGACGAACATGCTCTGGCCGTCCTGACGGCCTATCCCGGAAGCGCGTCCAGCACTTTCCGCATCCGGGCGATCTCGATGCTCTGCCCCGAAGAGACGTCCCCGGCCAGCCGCCGCATGTTCGGGTCGCGTCCGCCGGTCAACTGCTCCCCCGCCATCTTCAGCGCGCCCTCGTGGTGCCTGATCATGAGCTCCAGGAACATCCGGTCGAAGGCCGTGCCCCGGGCCGCGCGCAGCGCGTTCATCTCCTCCAGCGTGGCCATGCCGTATCCGGCCGGGCCGTGCGCGTGCTCGGCGGGCAGCTGGCGGCCGAGGGACGACAGCCAGGACGACATGAGGGTGATCTCGGGGCGCTGGGCCATCGCGATCTGCTCGGCGAAGCGCCGGACGCCGGCGTTGGTCGTCCGCTCGGCGACCAGACCGGTCATCTCCAGCGCCTGACGATGATGCGGGATCATGCCTTCGGCGAAGCGGACATCGGCCGCCTCCGGCTGTGTGGCGCCCTGCCCGATGCGTTCGCCGGGCGTGGCCGTACGTGCCGGAGTGCCCGGGCCCTGTGGGACGATCACCGGTGCGTCGGTGCCGATCGGGGACGGCTGGTCCGGCTCCTCAGCGCAACCGGCCAGTACGAAAACCGCCACAATCGTGACAATCAGCGTGCGTGACCGGAATCGTACTGACATAGCTTCCATACTGAATCACAAGACTAGGGGTGCGGGCGTGATCTCTGTGAGGGTACGGGGGGCGGCGTTGTGCGCGGTCTTCCTGCTGGTGGCGGCATGTGGCGGAGGGCCGGGCGCGGCCGGGCCCGAATCGCCGGGCACCGGCCGGGCACCTGAGACGAATACTCCCGCCTCGGGGGACGTGATGACGAGCGACAACGTCAAGCTGGTCGCCAACGTGCCGCGCACCGCTCCACTCGACAAGGAGATGGACTGGAACACCGACCTCGCGTTCCAGGGCGACTACGCGTTCGTGGGCAACTTCGGCGGGTTCTCGATCTACGACATCAGCGACCCGACGGCGCCCAAGACGGTCAGCCAGGTCGCCTGCCCGGCGCAGCAGAACGACATCTCGGTCCACGGTAACCTGCTGATCCTGTCGGTCGACCAGCCGCGGAGCGGTGAGAGCTGCGACTCGGACGACAAGACGCGGACCTGGGAAGGGTTGCGCATCTTCGACATCAGCGACAAGAAGAACCCGCAGTACGTCTCGGCGGTGGCCACCGACTGCGGCTCGCACACCCACACGATGGTCCCGCAGGGCGAGACGCTCTACGTGTACGTCTCATCCCCTGGCCCTGAGCCGGACTCGACGACCTGCCCCGAGCCGCACCAGGTCATCCAGGTCGTGAAGATCCCGACGGACGATCCCAAGTCAGCGGCGATCGTGTCCAAGCCGAACATCTTCCCCGATCGGCAGCTGGGCGCGGGCGGCTGTCACGACATCACCGCCTATCCGGAGAAGAAGCTGGCCGCGGCCGCTTGCTTCGGCGACGGCGTGCTGCTCGACATCTCCGACCCGGTCGATCCCAAGGTGCTGCAGCAGATCCGCGATGAGGCCAACTTTCAGATCTGGCACTCTGCGACGTTCAACAACGACGCGACCAAGGTGATCTTCGGCGACGAGCTGGGCGGCGGTTCCCTGCCGACCTGCGACAGCAAGACGCCGCAGACCAAGGGCGCCAACGCGATCTACGACATCGTCGACGGCAAGCTGGAGCGGCGCGGCTACTTCAAGATGCCTCGCCAGCAGCAGAGGAACGAGAACTGCGTGGCCCACAACGGCTCGCTGATCCCGGTGCCCGGCAAGGACATCATGGTCCAGTCGTGGTACCAGGGAGGCGTGTCGATCTGGGACTTCACCGACTCGTCCGCGCCCAAGGAGATCGGCTACTTCGAGCGCGGGCCCTTCGAGGAGGACGGCGTGGCGGGATCCTGGTCTGCCTACTACTACAACGGCTACATCTACTCCGCCGACATCCGTAAGGGCCTGGACGTCATCTCCATCGACGATCCCCTGACGGATCCCGCCAAGAAGGTCACGATGAAGGACTTCAACGTGCAGACGCAGCAGTCCTACTGAGGCGCCTCGATCGTCCCAGGCCGCCACTTGCCGTAGGTGGTCGTGAACGACGAGGTGACGCGGGTGTTGGAGTTGAGCGCACGCCAGGAGAAGTCGAACAGGATCGGCCTGTCGTGCGCGTCCAGCCGCAGCTTCCAGGTGATCTGGCTATCGCCGAGTTCCTCCGTGGTCCACCCGCCGGTGATCTCGGACAGCTTGTCCTGCACGACCGCGGGGGCCTTGTCGGCGACCAGGGACCCGGAGTAGTCCCGCCCCGCTCCGTTCACCCGGGGCGTGAGGTTGACCAGGTCCAGCAGGACGCCGATCCCGCCGGTCACCGGCACCATGGCGGCGAACGCGAGCGCGGCCGAGTCCTGTTCGCCGGTCACCCGCCGCCCGTTGAGGTAGGTCACGTCGCCCTCCTCCGTCCTGATGAACACCACCTGGGCGGTCTCGCCTTCGGAGGAGGCCCGCATGCTGAAGTCGGTCGCGCTCCCGCCCAGGGTCCCGTAGGCGAGCTGGCCGTTCGCCGTGCCGTAGAAGGCGCTCTGGCTCAGCCCGCCGTCGTAGGAGAAGTCGGCCATGGAGGTCACGGTGACCGCGGCCTCCACCGCGGCGACCAACTCCGACGATCTGGTGGGCGGCGGGCCGACGGACGGTTGTCCCGTCTTGGTCGTAGATGGGCGTGACGTCTCCGCGGAGGGACTCGAAGTGGTCGAGGGCGGCTGGGTGGTCGCGGTGCCCGCCGGGGAGCCGTCGGACGCGCCGGCGACGATCTGGCGCCACAGCAGCCCGCCGGTTACCGCCGTCGCCGCGGCGACGGCGCCGGCGGCGAGAAGCACATGCCGGCGCGAGGGGCGCGGCGAGCCGGCTGCCACGGCGCCCTGTTCGAGCACGTCCATCTCGCCGGCCGGCCGGTCCTCGCCGAGCAGGTCGAGCAGCAGGTCACGGGCCGTGGGGCGGGCCGCCGGGTCCTTGGCCAGGGTTCGCGCGACCACACCGCGCAGGGGCTCGGCGAGCCCGGTCAGGTCGGGCTCGGCGCTCATGATCCGGTAGGCCACCGCCGCGATCGTGTCGGCGAGGAACGGGGGGCGGCCGGTGGCGGCGAACACCATGGTCGAGCCCCAGGCGAACACGTCGGCGGCCGGGCCGGTCGGCTCGTCTCCGAACTGCTCCGGAGCCATGTACGGCGGCGTGCCGGCGAGCCCGCCGCGGGTGGTGGTGAGCCCGGTCAGCCGGGCGATGCCGAAGTCGATGACGCGCGGCCCGCCGGGCGCCATCAGCACGTTGGCGGGCTTGAAGTCCCTGTGCACCACGCCCGCTCGATGGATCGCGGTGAGGGCGGTGGCCGTGCCGATGGCCAGCCGGGTCAGGGCCGCGCCGCCCAGCGGGGCGACGTCTGACAGCGGCGGGCCGTCGACGTACTCGCTGACGATGTACGGAGGGTCGTGGTCGAGGTCGGCGGCGATCACCCGGGCGGTGCAGAACTCGGCGACCTGGCGGGCGGCGGCGAGCTCCCGGGCGGAGGAGCGGTCGATGCCGCCCGTCATGACCTTGATCGCCACCCGCTCGCCGCCGGGAGCCTCGGCCAGGTAGACCACGCCCTGGCCGCCCTCACCGAGCCTGCCCACGATGGCGTGATCGCCTAATCGCCCGGGATCTCCCGGACGTAGCGCACCAGCGGCCACCCAGACCTCACATCTCGCACGAGTGATGCCACGCTATCTCAGGGGTTGAGGTCGGCGGCAGAGCGTTCGGCGAAGACCCGCATCGCCTTGGCGGTGATCGGGCCGGGCGCGATCGGCAGCTCGGTCTCGTCGACCAGCCTGATCGGCTGCACGTCGCGGGTGGTGGAGGTGAGGAACGCCTCCTCGGCGGTGTAGAGCTCGGCCAGGGGCACGTCGACCTCCTCGCCGCCGCACCATTCGAGCACCAGGGCCCTGGTCACGCCGGCCAGGCAGCCGGACTGGAGCGTCGGGGTGAGCAGCCGCCCGCCGCGGACGACGAAGATGTTGGAGCCGGTGCCCTCGCAGAGGTCGCCCGCCAGGTTGCCGAAGATCGCCTCGCCGCCGCCGCGCGCCTTGGCGTGGGCCAGGGCCTTGGCGTTGTCACCGTAGGAGGTGCTCTTGACGCCGGACAGCGCGCCGCGCTCGTTGCGCGGCCAGGGGACCACGGAGACGGCGGCCGCGGCGGGGAACGGCTTCTGCTCGTCGACGATCACCACGGAGGTGGTGCCCTGGTCGCCCCGGTCGGAGCCGAGCGGGCCGGGGCCGCTGGTGTAGGTGATGCGGATGCGGCCGAGCGGCCAGTCGGGCGCGGCGGCCAGGCACTTGCCGATGCCGTCGGCGATGGCCTCGACGTCGGGCTCGGGCAGGTCCATGCGCTGGGCCGAGAGCTTGAGCCGGTCGAGGTGCCGGGTGAGCGCGAACGACCGGCCGTGAACGATCTTCACGGTCTCGAACACGCCGTCGCCGACCATCAGTCCGTGGTCGAACACCGAGACGGTGGCCCGCGTGGGGTCGATCAGGTCCCCGTTGACCCAGACAGGGATAGTCATCAAGTGCCTCCTGAGGATGCCAATGAGATGAGCCTGGACGCTTTCAGCTCGGTCTCCAGCCATTCACGCGCGGGATCGCTGCCCCACGTGATGCCCGCGCCCGTGCCGAACCGGATCTCGCGAGCGGAGATCCAGAACGTGCGGATGCCCACGGCCAGCGCCGCCCGGCGACGGTCGGCGTCGACCCAGCCCACCGCACCACAGTACGGCCCCCGGGGCTCCGCTTCGAGTTGGTTGATGATGCGCGACGCGGATGACTTGGGCGCGCCGGTGACGGAGCCGGGCGGGAACGTGGCCGCGAACAGCTCGGGCCAGCCCATTCCCGGCGCCAGCTTCGCGCGCACCGTCGAGACGAGGTGGACGAGGCCCGGATGCTCCTCCACGACGCACAGCTCCGGCACCTCGACGGAGCCGACGGCCGCGACCCTGCCGAGGTCGTTGCGGACCAGGTCGACGATCATGACGTTCTCGGCGTAGTCCTTGTCCAGCAGGTCGGCCTCGGTGACGCCGGTGCCCTTGATCGGCCCGGACTCGACCACGTCGCCGTCGCGCGACAGGTAGAGCTCGGGTGAGGCCGACACCACGCTGAGCCCCGGCAGCTGGATCACGGCGGAGTAGGGGGCGGGGTTGCCGGTGGCCAGGCGGGCGGCGAGCGCCAGCGGGTCGGCGTCGCCGGGGACGGGCGCGGTGAGCACGCGGCACAGGTTGGCCTGGTAGACCTCGCCTCGCTCGATCTCGTCGCGGATGGCCTGGACGCCGCGCTCATAGGCGGCCCGGTCGAGCGAGCTGCGCCACTGGCCGGGGCGGGGGCCGTGCCAGGGCCGCCGGGGCGCGGGCAGCGGCGCGGGACGTACGCGATCGAAGCGGGCGCAGGTCACCTTGCCCTCATAGTCGACCACGACAGCCCACCAGCCCTCGCCGTCGAGGGCGGCGAGGTCGGTCGTAACGTCGCGGAGGCCCGTGGCGAGGAGACCGGCTACGTGGGCGAAACCGTCGTGCACGTCTCCCATTCTCCCAGCAACCGGACGAACTCCAGCGCCGCCGGAAGCGGTGTCCGGGGCAGGGCGGCGTAGACGCGGCGGGCGGGCGCCTGTCCCCGCAGTGGCCGCAGCACCAGGTCGGCGGGCACGGCCCGCGCCGCCAGCTCGGGGACCAGCGTCACCCCGAGCCCTGCCGCGACGAACCCGAACTTGCCCGTCCACTCGGCCACCCGCAGCCCGCTGCGCGGCGTGAACCCGGCAGCGGCGCACGCGGTCAGCAGCAGCGTCGGCTGCCCGCCCAGCGCGGCCTCGATCCAGGTCTCGCCCGCCAGGTCGCGCAGGTCGACGGTGTCGTCACCGGCCAGCCGGTGCGTGCGCGGCAGCGCGACCAGGAGCCGGTCGTCGCGCAGCGGCACGATCGCGCCGCCCTCGACGGGCAGCCCCGACGGGTAGTCGCTGATCACCGCGACGTCGAGGGCGCCCGCGTCCAGCCGGTCCACCAGCCTCCCGGTCAGCCCTTCGACCAGCCGCAGCTCGACGCCCGGGTGCGCCTCGGCGAAGCGCCGCAGCGTGTCCGGCACCAGATCGACGTTGGCCGTGGCGAACGCGCCGATCCGCAGGGTGCCGCCGCTGCCGCCGTGGATGGCGGCCAGTTCCTCTCCCGCGCGTTCGAGCCGGTCGAGGACGGCCACGGCGTGCCGGTGCAGCGACACCCCCGCGGGGGTCAGGCGTACGCCTCGGGCCAGGCGCTCGAAGAGCGGACCTCCGGCGGCGCGCTCCAGCGCGGCGATGCGCCGGGAGACCGCCGACTGGGTGTAGCCGAGCAGCTCGGCGGCGGCGGTGAACGATCCGCTCCTGGCGACCTCGTCGAAGAGGCGAAGCGCGGCGGCGTCAAAGGCATGCGTTTTTATCATGGCTGCCATGCAATCTAGTCGTTGGTGGAATACCTCGCATCCCTGTTCAATGAGCCACGTGATTGCATTTCTTGGACAGGGACGCATGGGCGTCCCCATGGCCCGGCGGCTCAGCGAGGCTGGGCACGCGGTGACGGTGTGGCGGCGCGGCACGGGGGTCTCCGCCGCCGAGGCGGTGGACGGGGCCGAGCTGGTGATCACCATGCTGCGCGACCCCGCCGCGGTGCGCGAGGTGCTGGCCGCGGCGTTGCCGGGGCTGCGGCCGGGGGCAACGGTGGTGGAGATGTCGACGATCGGCCCCGAGGCCGTACGCGAGCTGCGCGCCCTGCTGCCCGCCGGGGTCGGGCTGGTCGACGCGCCGGTGCTGGGCAGCGTCGGGCCGGCCGCCGACGGCACCCTGACGGTGCTGGCCGGGGGTGACGTGTCGGAGTGCCGGAAGGTGCTGTCGGTGTTCGGCACGGTGCGCGAGACGGGTCCGCTGGGGTCGGGCGCGGCGCTGAAGCTCGCCGTCATGAGCGCGCTCGTCCCGGCCCAGGTGCTGCTCGCGGAGACCTTCGCGTACGGCGAGGCGCACGGCGTGTCCCGCGAGGCGCTGGCGGACGTGCTGTCGGGCACCCCGCTGGGCGGCCTGGCGGAGCGGCTGCGGGTTCCCGCGGCGGAGACCCGTTACGCGCTCGGTCTGGCGGCCAAGGATCTCGCGCTCGCCGCGTGGGACGGCGCGTCGCTGGCCACGGCCGCCAGGAAGCGGCTGCGGGAGGCCGAGACGGCCGGGCTGGGCGACAGTGACCTGACGGCGATCGCGGGGCAGGTCACCGGCCGGCCCGCGCGCCGGACCGTACCGCTCAACCCGGCCACCGTGCCCGCCACCAACGGCGCCTACTCCCACGCCGTGCGGGTCGGCGACATGTTGTACGTTTCCGGGCAGGCCGCCTTCGACGAGCGCGGGGAGGTGGTCGGCGAGGGCGACATGGCCGCCCAGTCGGAGCACATCTTTCAGTGCGTGTCGCGGATCCTCGCCGACCAAGGGGCGACGTTCGAGGACATCGCCTTCATCAGGACGTACGTCACGGACATGGACCGGCTGATGGAGTACGGCGGGGTGCGCCGGAGGTATATCACCGGCACTCCCCCGGCCAGCACGACCGTGGAGGTGTCACGGCTGTTCAGGCCGGGGCTGCTGCTGGAGGTGGACCTGATCGTGGCCCTGCGCTGACCGCCCGGGTCACACACCGGAACCGGTCACACACCCGAGCCGATCACGAACATGCCGATCACGCGAACGGGCCGATCACGAACAGGCCGGTCACGCGAGCGGGCCGGTGACCGACTCGGCCGCCGCGACCACCGAGCCGTCCGCCACCAGGCGGACGGCCGACTCGATCTCCGGGGCGAGGAACCGGTCGGGCCCCGGGCCGGGGACCGCCTCGCGCAGCGCCTTCACCACCGCCGCCGTCGCCGGGGCGGGCTGGAGCGGGGCGCGCAGGTCGAGCGCGCGGGCGGCGGTGAGCACCTCGACGGCCAGCACGCGGGCCAGTCCGTCGACCGACCTGCGTAGCTTGCGGGCCGCCGACCAGCCCATCGAGACGTGGTCCTCCTGCATGGCCGAGCTGGGGATCGAGTCGACGCTGGCGGGCACGGCCAGCCGCTTCAGCTCGGAGACGATGGCGGCCTGGGTGTACTGGGCGATCATGTGGCCGGAGTCGACGCCGGGGTCGTCGGCCAGGAACGCGGGGAGCCCGTGGTTGCGGGCCACGTCGAGGAAGCGGTCGGTGCGGCGCTCGGACATCGAGGCGACGTCGGCGGCCACGATCGCGAGGAAGTCCAGCACGTACGCGAGCGGAGCGCCGTGGAAGTTGCCGTTGGACTCGACGCGGCCGTCGGCGAGCACGGCCGGGTTGTCGACGGCGCTGGCGAGCTCCCAGCGGGCGACGTTCGCGGCGTGGGCGATCGTGTCGCGGGCGGCGCCGGCCACCTGGGGCGCGCAGCGCAGGGAGTAGGCGTCCTGGACGCGGGTGCACGCCTCGGGGTCGCGATGACTCTCCATCACGCCGGAGTTTTGCAGAATTTTCACCATATTGGCGGCCGACAGGGCCTGGCCTGGCTGCGGCCTGAGCGCCTGCAACTCGTGGGCGAACACGCGGTCGGTGCCGAGCAGGGCCTCGACGCTCATCGCGGCGCTGACGTCGGCGGTCCGGATGAGCCCGGTCAGGTCGTCGATGGCCAGGATGAGCATGCCCAGCATGCCGTCCGTGCCGTTGATCAGCGCCAGGCCCTCCTTGGCGGCCAGCTCGACGGGCTCGATCCCGGCCTGCTTGAGCGCCTCGGCCGCCGAGGTGAGCTCCCCGGACGCGTCACGGACGACGCCCTCGCCCATCAGGGTGAGCGCCGCGTGCGCCAGCGGCGCCAGGTCACCGGAGCAGCCCAGGCTCCCGTACTCGTGGACGACCGGCGTGATCCCCGCGCTGATCAGCGCGGCCAGGGTCTTGGCGGTGGCCGGCCGGATGCCGGTGTGGCCGGTCGCGAGCGTGTGCAGGCGCAGCAGCATGAGCGCGCGGACCACCTCGGTCTCGACCTCCGGCCCGTTGCCGGCCGCGTGCGAGCGCACCAGCGAGCGCTGCAGCTGGGTGCGCAGCGCCGGGTCGATGTGCCGGGTGGCGAGCGCGCCGAACCCGGTGGAGATGCCGTAGGCGGGCGTCGCGCTCTCCGCCAGCTCGTCCACCCGCTGGCGCGCCGCCGAGACGGCCGCCATCGCGTCGTCGGTCAGGTGTACGGCGGCGCCGTGGCGAGCCACCCGGATGACCTCGTCGAAGGTGAGGGGTTCCGGACCGACGTTCACGACCTCGTTGTCGCCCATGTGCTTCACTCCTGCTTAGGTAACTGGCGTATGCGATGTTAGCTCCTTACCGGAGAACAACTCCGCCAGCCCTCCCCTGCCCGTGTCGGTCAGGACCACCGCCCTCGGCACCGTCCCCCTGACGTACCAGCCACGTTCGAGGAACACGCTGGTCAGCGCGGCGCCTAGCGCTCCGCCGAGGTGGGCGCGGCGCTCGGTCCAGTCGAGGCATTCGGGCGCGAAGCGCCGCCTGGCCGCGCGGGCCGCCGCCACGTCCACGCCGAGCCCGGACAGCAGCCGCTCCCCTTCGGCGGTCAGCTCGCCGTCCCGCCAGTGACCGCCCTCTCTGAGCCGGTCGAGCAGCAGCACGCCGGCCCGCCCGGCCAGGTGGTCGTAGCAGGTGCGGGCCTCCTCCAGCAGCCGCGCCTGCCGCGACTGGCGCAGGGACCGTACGGGAGGCCGGGCGCTCATCCGGGCCAGCACCTCCAGCACCTCGGCGACCTCGTGCCCGGCCAGCCGGTAGTAGCGGTGGCGGCCCTGCCGTACGACGTCCACGAGCCGGCCGTCGAGCAGGCGGGACAGATGGGCGCTGGCGGTGGCGGCGCTGACGCCGGCGAGCCGGGCGAGCTCGCCGGCGGCGAGCGCCCGGCCGCCGAGCAGGGCGGTCAGGATGGCGGCCCTGGTGGGGTCGGCGATGAGCGCCGCCACCGGGGCGATGTCGGCGTCGCGTGCGACGTGCTCCACTCCCATGCTCCGACGCTAACCCACGGACGTTTCGCCACGCGTCTAAGCATTCCTTGACAGGCAACCGTATGGTTGCTTATATGTCTACATGCATCCATACGGTTGCCTGAGGCGATGAGAGACATGGACGCGGTGTTCAAGGCCCTGGCCGACGCCAGCCGCCGAGAGCTGCTCGACAGCCTCAACCGGCGCAACGGCCAGACCCTGCGCGAGCTGTGCGCGGGGCTGGACATGACCCGGCAGGCCGTGACCAAGCACCTGTCCGTGCTGGAGGCGGCCGGGCTGGTGGCGACGGCCAGGCGCGGCAGGGAGAAGCTCCACTACCTCAACGCCGCGCCCATCAACGAGATCGCCGAGCGATGGATCGACCGCTACGACCGCGAACGGGCGCGCGCGCTCGCGGATCTGAAACGAGCACTGGAGGGCCCGGCCATGTCCGAGACCACGTTCGTCTACGTCACCTACATCAAGACCACACCCGACCGGCTGTGGGAGGCGCTGACCACCCCGGCCTTCATCAGCCGCTACTTCGACGACTCGGGCCCGCGCTCCGAGTGGACGCAGGGCGCCCCGATCGCCTGGAAGGCCGACACGGGCGGCGAGTTCAAGGACTGGGGCCAGCGGGTGCTGGAGGCCGAGCCCGGCAAGCGCCTCTCCTACACGTGGCACAACTACGAGCAGGAGCTGGCCGACATGTTCGGCTGGAGCGACGAGAAGCTCGCCGAGCTCAGGAAGGAGCCGATCTCGAAGGTCACCTTCGAGATCGAGCCCGCCGGTGAGGGCACCGTCAAGCTGACCGTGACCCACGACGGCTTCGCCCCGGACAGCGAGATGCTGAAGGGCGTCAGCCAGGGCTGGCCGGCCATCCTGTCCAACCTCAAGACCCTGCTGGAGTCGGACCAGATCCTCGCCTTCGGCTAGAGGAACGGATCAGTGGGGTCCACGGGGCCCGGTGCTGGTGGTCAGGACTGGGACGCCGCGGTGAGCTTCGCGAGATCAGGGGCGTAGACAGTCATCCAGTGCGGATGCAGCCGGTAGTAGACCACCTCGTCGTCCCAGTCGAAGGCGTCATCGCCATAGAAGTCCTTGAAGTAGGCGAGCAGGTCTGGCCAGTCTGGGGCCGGCTCGCCGCCCTGAGGGTTGAGGATCTCCACCGTGCCGTGCGTGAACACGCCCAGGTCCTCCCCGCGCATGTGCGCGACGCTGGCGGCGGGGCGAGCGGCGAGGTGGCGGGCCTTGGCGGCGCTGCGCGCCGTGCCGAAGTACCACTTTCCGTGCAGGAAGTGTCCGTCCACACCGCTGATCCGCGGCTCGCCCTTCGCCGTCACGGTGGACAGGGCAAGAGTGCACATCCCGGTCAGAATCTGGGTGAGTTGCTCCGCGGTCAGGGTTCTCTCGGTGACGATCGAGCGGAGGTGCGAGGTGGAGCGGGAGAGGGAGGCGTCGAGGAGGGCCTGGAGCTCTCTGAGCTCTTCTGGCGTGTCACGCATGTAGATCCTTATCTATCCGTAGGCCGGCCCACGTCCGTCATCGGCGCCGACCGGTGACACCCATACTCGACATAAAACCCGACACCTTGTGTCGTATTTCCTCACCGTGGCGACGATGCGCCGCATGGTGGGCGCGGAGCGCCGGTTTCCGTTGACGTCGGCCACGAACCTGGAGTGTCACTACAACAGAGGAGCCGGAGCGAGCCGCCGCGCTCGGCGGGTTCGCCCCCGTCGCGCTGGGCGTGCCCGACCGCGTCCAGCCCACGGGCAAGGCCGTGCTCGTCACCGCGTTCCCATGACGTCTGCCGTGAGCGGGTGATTTCGACGGGGGCCGATCATCAGTGGGCTTGGGAGCCACTTACCGGTCACCTGAGCATGATCTGAACCCGAGCTTCGGCGCCAGTTCCCGAGCGCACCAAGCCAGAGATGACCGGACTGCGGCGTTCGATGAGCACGACGTCGCGCCAGATGCCGTGATGGCGGCCGATGCGCTCGCGGGTGCCGATCACTTGGAAGCCCGGCCGGACCCCGCCCGACGCAGCTGTCCCCGCTGACGGGGACGCCGCGCAGCTGGTAGGGCACTCCCTGGGGGCGGTGGTCGCTCAGGCCATCGCGATCCGGCGGGCGGCCCTCGTTCGCAACCTGACCAGACCTGCCGGGAAGACGATCGGCGGCTACGGCGAAGTACGGGCGACAGGCAATTCTCCGACCAGGAAGACACCCGCCGATGACAGAGACAGCGACGTGACCGCGTGACCGCCAACGCGAGCGAGGAAGGGACCGATGCCGATCTTGGTACCGGCCTGCGATCGGAGCCGGAACGGTTCACGGCCGTGCATCACCGCTACTTCCGCGACATCTACCGCTACGCCGCTGGACGGCTGGATGCGCAGACGGCCGAGGACATAGCCGCCGAAACCTTCCTGACCGCCTTCGACCAGCGTGACGAGTTCGACCCAAAACGCGGCGGCCTGCGCCCGTGGCTCTTCGGCATCGCCACCAACCTGATAGCCCGGCACCGCCGAAAGGAGGCCCGCCACTACGCAGCGCTGACCCGCGTCGCTCCCGAACGAGACAGCGAGGGACCCGAGAACCGCGTCGTCACCTCGGTCACCGCCCAGCGCATGCAGCCGCACCTGGCCAAGGCCATGGCCGAACTGTCACCCGGTGAGCGCGACGTGGTGCTGCTCGTCGCGCTCGCTCAACTCAGCTACGAGGAAGTGGCCGAGGCCCTCGGAATCTCCTCGGGCACCGTGGGCTCGCGGCTCAGCCGCGCCCGCCTCAAACTTCGAAAAGTCATCAATCAGGAGGCCGTCCATGGATGACCTGCAGACCCTCGCTACGCTGCTGGCCGCACCTGACCCTTCCCCCCAGGCCGCTGAGCGCAGCCTGCGCCGGCTCCAGCAGCGGATGCGCCACGCGCCACGCTCGCCCCGAACCGGATGGCTCGCGGCCGGCATGGGCCTGGCCGCCGCCGCTGCCGCCGCAGCCATGGTCGTCTCCAGCACGAATGTGCCCACAGCCGTTCCCAACGAGCCGCCGTCCGCATCTGCTCAGTTGACGGCCGATCGGATTCTGCTTGCCGCCGCCGCCAGCGCGGAACTCCTGCCGGAGGGCTCAGGCGACTACTGGTACGTCCGATTCAGCTCGGGCGAAGGTCCTGGGTACGAAGAATGGACCGCCCACGACGGCCGTCGCTGGCTCAGAGGAGAGAAGACGGCTGGTCAGCTCATCGAACTGGGCGGGCCGCCGATCCCGTTCCGGCTGGGCGGCTTGGAGGTCAGTCTTGAGCAACTCCACGATCTGCCCTCCGAGCCCGCGGCGCTGACGGCCTGGATCAGCGATCGCGTGAAGCGCGGCGAGGGCAAGAATGCCGCCGGTCCGCTGGACGCCGCCGAAAGGGCTCAGGAGGTCCTGCACGGCCTGGTCTCCCTGGTCTCGGAGCTCCCGGCCCCGCCTGCGGTCCGAGCCGCGTCCTTCCGTGCTTTGGCCACCTATCCAGAAGTCGAACGCCTCGGTGCGGTCGACGGGGGGCAGGGCCTGCTGATCCCCGCCTCCCAAGCCGAGACTGAGCGCACACGAGTACAACTGGTCGTCGATCCCGACACCTCTCGGGTGCGGAACACCAGCTTCTTCGTCTCTGCTGACGGAGGGGTGGCCTTTGACGTGAGCAAGCCAGTGACCATCGAGGCGCGATGGACCGACACTCTCCCGGACAGCGACTGAATGTTCGATGTTCTTCGTCGACGCTGTGAACGATCGCGCCGCTCGTTCCGGATCAAGATCGTTCGTCCTCCGCTCGACGTCACCACCTGCGGGGGATTTCCAGGCGCTAGGCTCCCTGGGCGACAGGGCGATCGAGCGGAGGTCTTCCGATGGCAGCAGACGGCGTGGCGCTCGTGACCGGTGCGTCCCGCGGTCTGGGCGCCGTGATCGCGCGGCGGCTGGCGGCCGACGGGTGGGCCGTGGCGGTCAATTACCACTCCGACGTCGAGGGCGCCCAGCGGGTGGTCGCGGACATCCGCGAGGCCGGCGGCACCGCCGAGGCGTTCGGCGCCGACGTCACCGACGAGGCCGCGACGGCCGGGCTGGTCGCGCGGGTGGCCGCCCGGCTCGGGCCGGTGAAGGCGCTGGTGCTCAACGCGACCGGCCCGCAGCCGGCCATCGCGGTCGAGGACGTCACCTGGGACGACCACCTCGACCAGCTGCGTTTCTTCGTCAAGAGCCCCACCCTGCTGGTGCAGGCCGCCCTGCCCGGGATGAAGGCTCTCGGCGGCGGCCGGGTCGTCCAGATCGGCTCCGACATCGTCGACCGCCTCGTGCCCGGCATGTCGGCCTACGTCTCGGCCAAGGCGGCACAGTTCGGCCTCACCCGGTCGTGGTCGCGCGAGCTCGGCCCCCACGGCATCACGGTCAATCTCGTCGCCCCCGGCTGGATCCCCGTCGAACGGCACGCCGACGCCGGCCAGGACGAGCTCGACGCCTACCGGGCCCAGGTGCCGCTGCGCCGGATGGGCACCCCGGACGACATCGCCGCCGCCGTCTCGTTCGTCGCCTCCGACGCGGCCGCCTTCATCACCGGCGAACGCATCACCGTCAACGGCGGCCACGGCTAGAACGCCTGACCGCACCGCCATACTTCGACGCTCGCCCGAACGTTTCGGGGCCACCATCGGCACATGACAGACAATCCCGCACACCTCATCACTGAAGCCGTCGACCGCTGCCTCGCGCTCGCCGCCACCTGGCCGGCCTGGGACGGCAGGCCGATCATGACCGACGGGGCCAACGTGTGGACCCCGTCGAAGGCGGCCCGTCGCGTCCAGGACCACCTGGTCGACCACCTGGCCGAGGTGGAGGCGCTGCTCGCCGGCGCCGTCCCGCAGCCCGACGCCTGGCACGGCCGGATGGTGACGCTGGAGTCCGACTGGGCCCGCTTCACCGAGCTCGACCTCGACGAGGCCCGCTCCCGCTGGACCCGGCTCGGCCAGGCGTACCTGAACCGCTACGCGACGGCGCCCGACGCGTGGGACGTGCCCCGCGATCCCAACTGGACCCTGCGCCAGATCGCCGAGCACGTCGCCGAGATCACCTGGTACGCCGAACAGGTCGGCGAACTCCGGTTTGGGGACTCGGCCAGGATTCGCTAGAGTTCTCTCGTCACCACAATCTCGGTGGCGACGCGGAAGTGGCTCAGTGGTAGAGCATCACCTTGCCAAGGTGAGGGTCGCGGGTTCGAATCCCGTCTTCCGCTCGGAGCTTCCGGCACGGTGGAGTGGCCGAGAGGCGAGGCAGCGGCCTGCAAAGCCGTCTACACGGGTTCAAATCCCGTCTCCACCTCCAAGGACGATTAGCTCAGCGGGAGAGCGCTTCCCTGACACGGAAGAGGTCACTGGTTCAATCCCAGTATCGTCCACCATAGGTGTCTTACTAGAACCTTGGCCGCAGAGGGCTAGGGCCGCTGGTGAGGCCTTATGGTCCCTTGCAACGTCGTGCCTAGTTCCGGGTGCGGCGTTGTTGTGTTTGTGGGGCTTGTGCGCTGTGCAGAGGCATGCGTGGTCGTATGGCCGTGCTGGGGCGTGGGTGCCTGGCGGTGGTGTCGGTGGCGCGGCCTTGCCACACGCTGTAGGCGTCGAAGGGTTCGCGGAGTTCGTGTCGCTGAGGATCACCACGCGGTCGTAGTAGTGCGCCCAGCCGCGCACACCGAGCAGCACCGCCCGGCCGGCGGCATGCACGAACACGAACCCGTGGGCGGCGGCGTCGCGGCGTCGTCAAGGCTGGTGATCACTGGGCGGCTCCCGGGGTTAGGCGGCGTGGCATGGGCACGCGTCACCGCTGAGGAGAAGGCGTGGCGCGGCGTGGTCGGCGGGGCTGGGCTGTGCCAGCTCGACGGGTTGGGAATGGTCCGGGGGCCCAATTTCGGCCCAGATGACTTCCCGCCGCCTGGGGCGGGGTAGGTGGCCCAGCGGCGCGCCAGCGCGGTCGCGGCGCTCATGTGCCGGTCGGGTGTCATGGTTTTCGGTGGGGTGGGGTCGGTGTCCCACACGTCGATAATCAGGGCATCGGCGCGGCGGTGGACCCGGATGCTCACGGTGGCGATGGTGGCGGGGTCGATGTCGGAGTATCGGGGGGCGGGGTCGGGGTGCCCGGTGCGCTCGACCGCGCGGGCCAACAAATGGCCGGCGGCTTGTTCGGCGGCGGGTTCCAGGTGGGGCAGGCCCCACACGCGGGCAGCGATGCGGGCGACCTGCGCGCCGATGGTGATCGCGGTGTGCAGCGCCAACAGGGTGACTTCCGATGCCCGGACGGTGGGCGGCACGGGCGCGAACTTCTCACTCACGACTGCCCCCGATCCTCGGGGAACAGGAACGGTTCGGCGTCGCGGAGGAAATGCGCCAGGGTGGGTTGGATGGTGCAGGCCGAGCGTGTCCACCAGGGCCACCACCGCCGCGCTCGCAGGTGTGCGGGACGGCAGAGCCGGCACCGGCCCCGCGCATCTACGCGGTGCCGCTGATCGACGCCCAGCAGCGCGCCGGCCAGGCGCAGCAGCCACCGTTCGGCGGTGGCTTGGTCGACGATGATCGCGGGCACCTCGGAGGCGATCACCTGCCCGAGTAGTTCTTTCAGTCGGCGGTCGTGGACCTCATGCAACGTGAGAGGCGCGGTCATGCCGTGGCCTCGCTCTTGTGGGACATCACCAGGACATCGGCGCCGGTTTCTATCTCGATCAGGGCGCGCATCGCCTGATAGATCCCGTCGAACTCCGACAAGTGCTCAGACGTGGGGATCACCACAACGGTCACGTCGGGGCGGCACAGCGCTTGCAGGAGCTCACCGAACGCTGACCTGCGGTAGGCGTGCTGGTCGATGTAGATACCGACCAGGTCCAACCCGGCCCGCGCCGTGAACCCCCGCAGGGTTTCGGTGAGCGGCCCGCATAGGCGGCCATGACCAATGACGCATCCGGGCATGTGTCCGGCGTATTTCTGGATTCGCAGGGTGAGCGCGTGGTTACATTCGGCGCAAGGGGTTTCGGCGTATCCGATGGGGCGGTGAACCCATGACCGACGCGCGATGTTGCGCTTGTGGGACACGACTTGCGCGCGACAACGCCAGCGGGCGGTGCGCGGCCTGCACCACGGGCGCGCGTGCCGTCACGGGCGCGCCCGGCGGGCCGCCGAGAGTGCCTCGGGAGTTTTGGGACCACCCCGCCATACGGGCCGCGCTCGACGCAGGCACATGGGCCGGTTGATCGCTGCCTACCGCACCCATCCCCACCACGGCCGCCCCCTGCGACAAGAAACGGTGGCGGCGTGGGTGGGCATCACCCAACCCCAGCTCAGCAGAATTGAGAACGGGCCCGCCATGAGCGACCTTGGTCGCCTGGTGCAGTGGGCGCGACTGCTGCACATCCCGGCTGAGCGGTTGTGGTTTCGGGTACCGCAGCCGCGCACAGCGCTCTCACCAGCACAAACATCAGCCGTGGGACCGGCCCCAGCCCCACCTGCGGTCCCGATCCCGGTTTCGGTGGCGGCGCGGGCCACTGTCTCCGGCGGTGGCGGTGGTGATGTGGCGGCGGTGGCGGCGTGGCGCACGGTGGACGCCCAGATAGGCGGCGCGCATCTGTATGCGACCGTCACGGCCTATCTCCGCGACCAGGTGGCCCCGAGGCTGTTTGGCGGTCGGGGTGGTGAAGGGGCGGGGGTGTTCACCGCCGCCGCAAGCCCTTACCGAAATGGCGGGATGGATGTCCCACGACGCCGGACGCGACGACCAAGCAGCCCAGCATTTCGCGCGGGCCCGTGACCTGGCCGGTGTGGGCGATGATCCGCATTTGCGGGTTCACGTGCTGGCGAGTCTGGCGCATCTGGCCCACCACCGTGACCAGCCCGCCGCCGCCATCGGCTATGCCACCCACGGGCAGCAAGAACTCACCGTCGCCCCGCCGCACCCTGAGCTTGCGGCGCGGCTGTTCGCGTTGCAGGCGCGCGGGCACGCCGCCGCAGGCCAAGCACAGGAAACACGCGCGCTGCTCAACGACGCTGAGACCGCTCTACACAGCACCCACGGCGCGGCCCGGTCGCCGTGGGTGTCACCGTTCGACGCGGGTTCCCTCGCGGGTGATGCGGCCCGGTGCCTGCGCCTGCTCGGCGACCTGCCTTCCGCGCAACGCCACGCCGAGCGGGTGCTAGAGCTGCGGCCAGCCGGCCGTACCCGCTCCCGGGCGTTCGGTTCTCTCGCGCTGGCTGGTGTGCTCATCGAACGCGGCGAGTTGGAGCAGGCATGTGTGGTCGCGACCGACGTTCTCCACACCACGGGCTCGCTAGGCTCGTATCTAGTGATTCAGCAGTTGCGTCAGCTGCGTGACCAGCTCCACCCGCACCGCGCCACCGGGTGCGCGCGGGGCTTCCTCGACCACCTGGCCGAGACGCTACGGCAACGCGAATGGCTCTACCAACTCACCACCGACATAACCCAACCCAGGACCAGCCACAGCACATCATGACCAACCCCGACACCCGGCCGCTCTACGAACGCGACCCCGACGCCTACCGCGCCCACCTGGCCGAAGGCAACGCCAACCAGGCCCGCAAACGCGTCGCCGCCGATGCGCTCATCCGCGATGACCACGGCCGTGTGCTGCTCGTCGACCCCACCTATAAACCCAATTGGGATCTTCCCGGGGGCATGGCCGAGGCCAACGAACCACCCCTCGACGCGCTACGCCGCGAACTGGCCGAAGAACTCGCCCTGCACCTCCCCGCCTCCCGTATGACGTTGGTGTGTGTTGACTGGGTGCCACCTCATGGCCCTTGGGACGACTCAGTAATGATGATCTTCACCGCCGGAACCCTCACCCCCGACCAGGCCGCCGCGCTGCGCATCACTGACGCCGAGCTTGGCGCCTTCGAGTTCTGCACCCACGAGCAAGCACAGGCCCGGCTACGCCCGTACGTGTGGGCACGCCTGTACGCGGCCATCACCGCCGCCGACACCGGAACCGTCGCCTACCTCCACAACGGCCACCCTGTGAGCTAGCCCGCACGGTGTGAGGCTGCGGCGTACGCTGCCCTGGTGACAGACGCGGCTATTCCTGCGGTGACCGATTTCCAGGCACCGTTCATCGGGCACTTGCCGGGCTATCGGGCCGCGAGTGAGGAGGACAGCGCCAGGGCGGCCCGCGCAAGAGGTCTACGACGCCGCTCTGATGGCGCAGTGGCGATTGCGGCTGGATAGCTCCGACGCGCAGGACGAACGTTCGCCCGCAGGCGTACACCACGCTCCCGCGCCATTCGCCTATAGTCCGCTCACTGATCGCGTACTGTGCGGCGAGCTTCCACGCTGGCGTTCCCGCGCTGTAGGCGTTGATCAGGTTGGACAGCTCTGTCTCACCAATCCGGTCAGTGACCGGCCGCCGTGGCCCCGTCCGCTCAGAACGGACGCTCAGCACCACAGGAGACTCCGCCGGGTCCATGCTCTTGAGCCGATCTACCGCGCTGACCAACTCAGACAGTACGGCCACATGGTTCGAGTAAGTTCTAAGAAGGTCTACCACGCGTCAACGCAGGTCAGAGCAGGTTTCTGGCCTGCTTTTCGCTTTACGGGGCGGGAAGTCCGCCGCGCGCCGAATTCCCTGGATGCCCCGGCTCCGCGCTCGCACCCGGCCGCGAGCCCGTAGCATTCGGCTTTCCGGACGAGGAAGGGGCGCGGATGAGCGTGCAACTGGGCGTTTGGCCGCAGGACGTGCCACTCACCCTGGAAGCACTGGCCCAGGACCTGGCCGCGGGTGCGGCGCCGAGCGTCGAGCTGCTCCTCGGGTTCGGCCCGGACCTGGAGATGATCGAGACGCCGGAAGCCGGCGCGCTCCCGGAGCAACCGCATCCGGCGACGGCGGCGTTCTACGCCGAGCTGACCGCGCGCTTCCCCGACCTGGCCGAGGACAACTACCTCGACTCCCCGTGGTCGGAGCCGCTGACCGTCGGCAGGCACGCGGTGTTGATGAGCGTCGTCTTCTCTCGCTCGGGAGAGGTCTGCCGCCTGGTCAACCATCTGGCCATCGAGCACGAGCTGCACTGCTTCGCCCCCCGTGACCTGCCATCCCGCCCTCGAATGACCTCAGGGCCGTGATGGACGAGCAGCGGGTGGTGCGGGTGTCCAAGTACCTGGCCAAACACCTCCGGCACCAGCCGGACCGGATCGGGATCACCCTCGACCCGTACGGCTGGGTCGAGGTGGACGTGCTGCTGGCGGCAGCCGCCGCGCACGGATTCCCGATCTCCCGCGCGGAGCTGGAGCGGGCCGTCGCCGACAACGACAAGCGCCGGTACGCGATCGAGGGCGGGCGGATCCGGGCCAGCCAGGGCCATTCGGTGAGCGTCGATCTGGATCTGCCGGTGGTGGAGCCGCCAACGGTACTGTTCCACGGCACCGTCGCCCGGAGCATGGCCTCGATCACGGCCGAGGGGCTGCGGCCCATGAACCGCCACCACGTGCACCTGTCCCCCGACCGGGAGACCGCGGCCCGGGTGGGCGCGCGGCGCGGGACGCCCGTCGTGCTCGTCGTCGACGCCGAGGGGATGCGCGCCTCGGGACATGTGTTCTGGCGCAGCGCCAACGGGGTCTGGCTGGTCGACCACGTCCCGCCCGCCTTCCTGCGGGTGACGGGTGACGCCGGCGGCGTCCATGTCCGAGACCCACGGGGGCGATTGATGAAGCGCCACATCCTGACCGGCACGCCTGGAGCGGGGAAGACGGCGATCCTGCGTTGGCTGGAGTGTGACGGCTACACCGTGGTCGAGGAGGCGGCGACAGATGTCATCGCCCTGCGACAGGCCCAGGGCGAACCCCAGCCGTGGACGAAGCCGTCCTTCGTGGAGGCGATCAGCACCTTGCAGCGCCGACGGCAGGAACAGGCCGCGGCCCTTCCCGGCGAGGTGCAGGTCTACGATCGATCGCCCGTCTGCACCTACGCCCTGGCCACCTATCTCGGCCATCCCGTATCTCCGGCCCTGTCCCGCGAACTGGAACGCATCCAAGCTCAGCAGATCTACGCCAAGAAGGTGTTCTTCGTGCGGAACCTCGGTTTCGTCACACCGACCGACGCGCGATCGATCACCTTCGAGGAGTCGCTGCGTTTCGAGCAGGTCCACCTGGACACCTACGTCTCACTCGGCTACGAGTGCGTGCCGATCGCTCCGGGCCCGCTGCCGGACCGGGTGGCGGCGGTCAAGAAGCAGCTCGAAGCCGCATCATGACCGATGACTCCGAAGTGGTCCGCAGGTCTAGGGCGAATCGCGTGGCCTGCCGCGCTCGTGCTTGGCGATCAGGGTGTCGATCTGGACGCTGAGGCGGGCGCCGAGCGGCCAGCCGACGTAGTGGGTGAGGAAGATGGCGATCTCGCGGAGCTCGTCCGGGGTCAGCTCGCCGTTGCCCAGCGCGGCCGGGAGCTGGATGTCGAGGACGTCGTTGAAGCCACGGCCGGCGAGCACGCCGATGAGGAGCAGGCGGCGGTCGCGTATGGACAGGCCGGGCCGGGTCCAGATGTCGGCGAAGAGGTGGTCGGCGGTGATGCCGAAGAAGTCGCCGGGGGCGTCGTCGAGCTCCCAGCCGTAGACCTGGCGCATCATGTCCAGCCCGCGCCGCCGCCGTTCGTCGGTCATTTCCGGCTCCCATCCCAGCTCAGGTGGGTCATCGCCCACACGCTCTTCCGGCCCAGGTGGGTCATGTCCCGCCCGTCTCGCCGCTCAGGCCGGTCAGGTCCGGCTGTTCCAGGCCCAGGCCGGCGGCGAGGCGGGCGCGGGCGAGCGTGGCGAGCGGGGTGTCGACGCCCAGCTCGGCCGCGAGCTCCAGGGCGAGGTCGAGGTCCTTGTGGCCGAGGGCGAGGACGTTGCCCATGATCTCGTACAGCGGGTCGCCGGGGTCGAGGGGCGCGGTGGTGGGGCGGAGCATGATCGCGCCGGGGCCGCCCGTGACGGCGTCGGAGTGCCTGACCACCCGGCCGAGCTTGCGCAGCGAGACGCCGGCGGCCTCGGCCAGCCGCTGCGCCTCGGCGGCGGCGGCGAAGGAGGCGAAGTGCAGCAGGTTGCGGGCCAGCTTGGCGCGGGTGCCCGCGCCGACGGGGCCCATGTGCAGGACCAGGCCGGCCCAGGCGGCGAAGGGCCGCTCACAGCGGGCGAAGGCGGCGTCGGTGCCGCCCGCCATGACGGCCAGGGTGCCCTCCTGGGCGCCCATGAAGCCGCCGCTGACCGGCGCGTCGACGATCTCGATCCCGTACGGCAGCGCCCGCCCGGCGAGGTCGGCGGCGGTGCCGGCGCGGATCGTGGAGTGGATCGCGACGACCGTGCCGGGGGCGGCGGCGGGCAGCAGGCCGGTGACGACGTCGCGGACCTGGTCGTCGTCGCGCACCATGACGGAGACGTGCGTGCTGGCGGCGGCCACCTCGGCGGGGTCCTCCGCCGCGCGGGCGCCCGCCTCGACCAGCGGCGCCACGGCCTCGGGCCGGGTGTCGTGCACGGTGAGGCCGAGTTCGACCAGGTGGCGGGCCATGGGGGCGCCCATCTGGCCGAGCCCGACGAAGCCGTAGGTCATGACCGGAACACCTCGCCGCCGTCGACGTTGAAGATCTGCCCGGTGATCCAGGCGGCCTCGTCGGAGAGCAGGAACAGGCACATGCCGGCCAGGTCGTCCGGGGTGCCCACACGCTTGAGCGCCAGTTTGTCGCGGACGATCCGGTCGACCATGCCGGCGGGCACGACCGTCCGGTTGGCCTCGGTGTCGATGGGGCCGGGGGCGATGGCGTTGACCCTGATGCCCATGCCGCCGAGCTCGTGCGCGAGTTGCTGGGTCAGGGCGTTGACCCCGGCCTTGGCCAGGCCGTAGAAGCCGGAGTACTGCCAGGCGGCGGTGGAGGACTGGTTGACGATCGCCCCTCCCCCGCGCTCGGCCATGTGGGCGTGCACGGCGCGGGCGCAGAGGAGCGCGCCGTCCATGTTCACCGCCATGAAACGCTTGTAGTAGTCCCAGTCGACGGTGAACAGGAAGTCGAGCCGCATGGTGCCGAAGATGGCGGCGTTGTTGACCAGGTAGTCGATGCCGCCGAAGCGCTCGGCGGCGGCGTCCGCCATGGCGGCGACGGAGCCGGGGTCGGACACGTCGGTGCGCACGTACAGGCCCTTGATCTCGTCGGCGACGGCGGCGCCGCGCTCGCTGAGGTCGGCGACCACGACGGCGGCGCCCTCGGCGGCGAGCGCCCGCGCGTACGCCCTGCCAATGCCCTGCGCGGCACCGGTGACGATGGCCACCTTGCCGTCGAACCGGTTCATCGAACCCCCTCCGCGATCGCCTTGGTCTCCAGGTACTCCTCGAAGCCGGCCACGCCCATCTCCCTGCCGACGCCCGACTGCTTGTAGCCGCCGAACGGCATGTCGGCGGAGTACCAGACGCCGCCGTTGACGCTGACGGTGCCGGTGCGCAGCCGGCGGGCGACGGCGCGGGCCCGTTCGGGGCTGCCGTGGACGGCGCCGGACAGGCCGTAGGGCGAGTCGTTGGCCAGGCGGACGGCGTCGTCGTCGCCGTCGTGCGGCAGGATCACGAGCACGGGGCCGAAGATCTCCTCGGTGGCCGTGCGGGAGCCGGGGGCGAGCCCGGCGACCAGGGTCGGCTCGATCCAGAAGCCGCGGTCCCTGCCCTCGGGACGGCCGCCGCCGGTGACGAACTCGCCGCCCTCCTCGGCGGCGAGCGTGAGGTACGCCTCGACGCGGTCACGCTGGCGGGCGGAGATGACCGGCCCGCAGACGGTGCGTGCGTCGCGCGGGTCTCCGGTGCCCAGTTTGCGCATGGTGGCGGCGGTGAGGTCGGCGGCTTCGGCGTACTTCTCGCGCGGGACGAGGAGGCGGGTGGTGATGGCGCAGCCCTGACCGGCGTGGGTGACGGCGGCGAAGGCGGCGTAGCCGCAGGCGGCGGCGAGGTCGGCGTCGTCCAGCACGACGAAGGCGGACTTGCCGCCGAGCTCCAGGAAGACCTTCTTGACGGTGCCGGCGGCGGCGCTCATCACCGTGCGCCCGGTAGCGGTCGAGCCGGTGAAGGAGAGCAGATCGACGCGTGGGTCGGCGCAGAGCCGGGCGCCGAGGGCGTGGTCGGCGCCGGTGACGATGTTGACGACGCCCGGCGGCAGGTCGGTCTCCTCCCGGATGAGCAGGCCGAGCGCGGCGGCGCACCAGGGCGTGTCGGGTGCCGCCTTGAGGACGAGCGTGCAGCCCGCGGCGAGCGCCGGGCCGAGCTTGGCCAGGTTGAGCTGGTGGGGGAAGTTCCAGGGGGTGATGGCGCCGACGACGCCCGCGGGCTCGCGGACGACGCGGCGCTTGCTGGTCACGCCCATGGGCGCGGCCCGGCCGAGGTCGTGCTCCCAGAGGTAGTCCTCGGCGAGGTCGGCTACCCAGGCCAGGTCGGCGACGGGCGCGTCGAGCTGCGCGCCGTGGGTCAGGAAGCGGGGCGCGCCCGCCTCGGCGATGGTGAGCTCGCGCAGTTCCTCGGCGTGGCGGGTGAGCGCGCCGTGCAGCTGGCGCAGGCAGCGCACCCGGAAGGCGGGGTCGGCGGCCCAGGTGGTGGAGTCGAAGGCCTGGCGGGCGGCGGCGATCGCGTGGTCCAGGTCGGCGGGGGCGGCGTCGGTGGCCTCTCCCAGGGTGTCGCCGGTCGCCGGGTCGAGGGTGCCGAACCGGCGGGGGCCGTAGACCAGCTCCCCGCCGATCAGGAGGGGCGAGAGGTCGCCAAACAAGCGACCGGTTGTTCTGGACACCTGTCCAGACTACAGTTGCCCGCATGACGGAGCGCAAGGACTATTCCGGAGAATTCGATCCGAACTTCCGGTTCGAGGATCTGTCCAAAGAAGCCCTGGTACGGCTCGTCCGCGAGTACGCGCTGATCGTCCATCTGCTCGACCGGTCCGCGCTGATCACCGTCGGCCTGCGCTACGGGCAGCAGGTCGTGGAGGAGATCGCCATCGACGAGTGGCAGGGCGCCAGCCCCGTCTACACCCAGCGGATCCGCGAGATCATGCGGATCGAGGGCGACGGGGTGTCGGCCATCTTCAAGTGCCTGCAGCTCGACCCCGGTTTCGCCCAGCACTACATGGACGTGGAGTACGAGCTCGTCTCGGAGACCCACGGCTTCTTCCAGTTGCGCAGCTGCGGCGCGCTGCTGGACGTGGAGCCGTTCGGCGAGCGCGCGACCCGGGGCATGTGCCACCACATCGAGGACGGCACCTTCGACTGGACCGCCCAGGCGGTGAACCCGCGCGCCCGGATCCGGCCGGTGCACCGGCCGCCCCGGGCGCCCGCCGGCCGGGTGCCGCACTGCCGCTGGGAAGTGATCATCGCCGACGACACCGAGCCCGTCGGCGAGGCCGAGATCACGCGGATGACGCGGGGCACCACGGCCGCGAGGTTCAGGTTTCCGCCGATGCGCGACGGCACGCCGCACATCCCGGCCTGACCGGTCCACCACAACGCGACGCACGTCCCGGCCTGACCGGTTCGCCACAGCGCGACGCACATCCCCGCCTGACCGGCTCACCAGAGCGGGACCGGCGACTCGCCCCGCGGGTAGTAGCCGGGGATCCTCTCCCCGGAGGCGGCCCGGTCCAGGCGGCGCTTCATACCCTCGGACAGGGTGCCCGCCTTCATCATCTCGACGAACAGCGAGGTGACGTTGCCCAGGTCGAACCAGTCGCGCTGCCACGACCACCGGAAGTCTCCCCCGTAGCGGAACCAGCTGCCGCCGATGCCCGCCACCTCGTACGCGCCACCGCCCGGACGCTCGGCGTCGGCGATCTGCTTCCAGAACCCGACCACCTCGCCGGCGCGGTCGTCGACGAGGACCCTCTGGTACGGGTAGATCCAGCCGTCCAGACCGCCCATCTCCGACCCCAGGACCAGGTCGCGGATCTCGTCGCGGCCGACCGCCATGAAGTCCTGGCCGGGGCCGACGTTCCAGCCGTAGGTGGCGTCCTCGGTGTAGAGCTCGGCCAGCGGACGCCAGTCGCCCGCCTCCTCGCACCGGCGGTTGGCGTCGAGCCAGCGCTGGACCATCTCGTCGAGTTCACTGCGGGGGAAGCTGGGCATGGCGCGGTCACTCCTTCGGCTTGAGCAGGATCGCCTGGGTGGGGCAGTAGCGGACGGCGGCCTCGACCCGGTCGCGCAGCGTCTCGGGCGGGTGCGGGGCGAGGACGCGCACCTTGCCCTTCTTCGGCACCTCGAAGACCTCGGGCGCCTCCAGCTCGCACTGGGCGTGGCCCTGGCACAGGTCGAGGTCGACGCTCACCCGCACGGCCGCCTCCTGCGGTAGGTCACCCGGCACGGCCGGGCGAGCTGGACCACCATCTTGGAATGGTCGTTGCGGTAGGACGCGGGATCCTGGGCCAGGGCGAACTCCCAGTCGCGCAGCAGCACGGAGAAGATCGCCTTGAGCTGGATCATCGCGAAGTTGGCGCCCACGCAGCGGTGCCGCCCGGCGCCGAACGGCACCCAGGTCCACCGGTGCAGCAGGTCCTCCTCGCGTGGCTTGGCGTAGCGCGACGGGTCGAAGGCGTCGGGGTCGGGGAAGTCCTCGGCGATCCGGTTGGACACGGCCAGGGAGCAGCCGACCATGGTCCCCTCGGGGATGCGGTGGCCGAGCACCCGCTGCTCCGACCGGGCCACCCGGAGCAGCAGGATGAGCGGCGGGTGCAGGCGCAGCGCCTCCTTGACGGCCGATTCGAGGAGCGGGATCTCGCGCAGCGCCTGGAAGCTGACTTCTGAGCCGTCGGCGTACAGCTCGTCCAGCTCGGCGACCACCGCGCGCATGATCTCGGGGTGGCGCAGCAGCTCGATCAGCGTCCAGGCCGCGGTGCCCGAGGTGGTGTGGTGCCCGGCGAACATCATCGAGATGAACATCCCGGTGATCTGGTCGGCGGAGAACCTGCCGAGCGACATGAGCACGTCGAGCAGGTCGCGGTCCTCGCGGGCGGGCGCGGTGCGGGTGGCCATGATCTCCTCGACGAGGCCGACCAGCTGGACGCGGGCGGCGTCGCGCCGCCGGAAGCTGTCGATGTCGGCGTACGGGTCGACGTAGGCGATCGCGTCGGTGCCGCGCTCCAGGTCGTGGTAGAGCTCGGCGAAGCGCCGGTCGAGCTGCTCGCGGAACCGCTTGCCGATCAGGCAGGCGGAGGAGGTGTAGATGGTCAGCTCGGCGAACCAGTCGAGCAGGTCGATCTCCCCCTCGCTCCCCCAGCCGGCGACCATCCGGTCCACCTCGGCGGCGATCGTGGCGGCGTGGCCCTTGAGGTAGGAGCCCTTGAGCGCCTGGTTGTGCAGCGCCTCCCTGCGCTGCTCGGGCGTGGCGTCGAAGACGACCCCCTCGCCGAAGATCGGCGTCATGAACGGGTACGCGCCGGCCTGGTCGAGCTCCTCGTCGGGAGCGCGGAAGAAGAACTCGTTGGCCTCGGCGCCCGACAGCAGCACGACCGGCCGCCCGGCCAGCCGGAACTCCCCGACCGCGCCGCACTCCTCGCGCACCCGCCGCATCAGGCCGATCGGGTCGGCTCGCAGTTCCTCCAGGTGGTCGGGGCCGCCGGAGACGCGTTGGGGTTCCGTCATCGGTTCCTCGCCTCCGGCTGGACCTCGACCAGGGTCAGGTGGGTGCCGCGCGGCGTCTCGACGACGGCGGCGATCACCGCGGCGACGTTCTCCGGCTTGAGGAAGTACGGGTGGCGGGCGAGGCCCCACTTGACCCAGTCCTCCAGGACCTCCCCGGTCGTCTCGGGGTCCCAGTCCATCCCCATGCCGGTCATCGTGGGACCGGGGCGGACGAGCGAGACCCGCACGCCGGTGCCCTCCAGCTCCATCTGCATCGTCCGGGCCATGCCCTCCAGGCCGTTCTTGGCCGCCACGTAGGCGCCCATGCGGGGACGCGGGGCCCGTACGACGTCGGAGGAGACGAGGACGACGTCGCCCCGGCCGTTCTTCACCATGCCGGGCACGACCTGGGAGACCAGGCGGTGCGCGCCCACCAGGTGCACCTGGAGCTGGGCGGCGAATCCGGCGGAGTCGAGCTCGTGGACGCGTTCGGCGCTCACGTCGCCCGCGCCGGAGACGACGATCTCGGGGGCGCCGAGCGCCGCGGCCGAGGCGGCCACGAACCGTTCGACCGAACCGGAGTCGGCGACGTCCAGGACGTGCGCGAACACCTCGGCGCCGTCCTTGGCCAGGGTCTCGGCGAGCTCGCGGCACCGCTCGACGCGGCGGGCGCCCAGGGCGACGGGGTGCCCGCGGGCGGCGAGCAGGGTGGCGGTGGCGGCGCCGATGCCGGAGGAGGCTCCGGTGACCAGCGCGGGACGGCGTGAGGGGTGTGGTTCGAAGCGCGGCATGGCAGCTCGATCCTCAGGCGGGGGTGACGGAAATGGGCAGTCGGGCGAAACCACGGACGTTGACGGAGTGCACGCGCACGGCCTGGCCGGCGTCGAGCTCGAAGGAGCGGACCTGCCTGACGAACTCGGTCAGCGCGACGCGGGCCTCCAGCCTGGCCAGGTTGGCGCCCAGGCAGAAGTGCCGGCCGCCGCCGAAGCTGATCAGCGCGGAGGTGTCGCGGTCGAGGTCGTAGCGGCCGGGGTCGGGGAACACGCGCTCGTCGCGGTTGGCCGCGCCGATGAGGAGCACCAGCCGGCTCCCGGCGGGGACGGCCGTGCCGTACAGCTCGGTGTCGTGCGCGACGGTGCGGGCCAGGATCTGGCTGGACGGGTCGTAACGCAGCGTCTCCTCCACCCAGTCGGTCACCCGGGCCGGGTCCTTCCAGGGTTTGGCCAGCTCGGCGGGGTTGCGCCGGCCCCAGTAGAGCGCGTTGGCCAGCAGCTTGGTGGTCGTCTCGTTGCCGGCCACCACCATGAGGAACAGGAAGGCGATGATCTCCTCCTCGGTCAGCCGGTCGCCGCCCTCCTCGGCCGCCAGCAGCGCGGAGGTGAGATCGGCGGCCGGTCTCGCGCGGCGCTCGGCGACCAGCCGCTCGTAGTAGCCGACGAGGGTGAGCGCCGCCTCCATCCCGGCGGGCGGGACGTCGGTCAGGCCCTCCTCGCGGTGCACCACCAGGTCGGCCAGCCGGCGCAGCTCGTCGCGGTCGGCCTCGGGGACGCCCATCAGCTCGGAGATGACGTCCATCGGCAGCTTCCCGGCGAAGTCGGCCACCACGTCGAACTCGCCCGCGGCGACGGCGGGGGTCAGGTGGCGGCGGGTCAGCCGCAGGATGTCGCCCTCCAGCTCGCGCACCCGGCGCGGGGTGAACCCCTTGGCGACCAGGGCGCGCATCCGGGTGTGCGAGGGCGGGTCCATGGCCAGGAAGGACATCGTCCGGTGCGCGGCGGGCCCCCAGGCGCTGGGGTCGAGCGAGACGCCGTTGACGTTGGAGAAGCGCTGGTGGTCGCGGAAGGCGGCGGCCACGTCGGCGTGGCGGGAGACGGCCCAGAAGTCGAGGTCGTCGTTGCGGTAGAGGGGGGCCTCCCGCCGCAACCGGGCGTAGACGGGATAGGGGTCGTCGTGCACGGCGTAGTCGTACGGGCTGTAGGAGACCGGGTCCACGCGGGCTACCTCACGATCAGCTCGGCGACTTCGGCCAGGCGGTCGGCCGTCTCGTGGTAGGAGATGTGGCCCATCCCGGCCTGCACCAGGGCGCCCGCGTAGGCCACTTCGAGCGCGTTGAGCACCTTGCGGTCGGCGTCGGGGCCGAGCGCGGCGCGCAGCCGGCGGCGGATGGTCAGGCCGATGCGCAGCCGCAGCTCCTGCACGTCGGGGTCGTCGCCGAGCAGCGCGGCGGTGCAGGCGGCGGCGAGCCGCGGCTCGTCGGCGACCAGCAGCGCGATCTCGCGCAGCACCGCGACGGCCTGGGCCGGGTTTCCCGCCGGCTCCAGCGGCGGCAGCGCGCTCAGGCGGCGCCAGAACACCTCGGCGACGAGGTGGTTCTTGGAGGAGAAGTAGGTGTAGGCGGTGGCCGGTGCCACGCCTGCCCGGCGGGCCACGTTGCGGACGGTCAGCCCGTCGAAGCCGCTCTCGCGCAGCTCCTCGACGGCCGCGTCGGTCAGCCGGCGCACGGTGTCGGCCTGCCGGTGCGTCAGCCGCCGCCGGGTGGGCTCCGTCAGCGCATTGTTGGACACGTGTCCAGACGATAGTTCAGCCAGGGCCACGCGGCAAGGGCTCCCGCGTCCCCCGGGAGGTGGCGGGTGGTGACACGTACGGGGACGCCCGGCTCAACCTGGGCGTCTACCTGGCCGCGCTCGGGGACCACGCCGAGGCCTCGAAGATCTTCGAGAGCGAGACACGGATCCGCCCCGGCAACGTGAGCGAGGGCATCGTCCACGCGCTGCGGATTCTGCGCGACCTGCTGCCCGGCCAGGCGGAGGAGATCGACGCCCTGATCGGGACGCTGCGAGAGGTCACCTGACGGTTTGCCCACATTCACACGGGACACGTTCCAGGTAGAGCGAGCGCCCGGACGCCGGACGATGCCCGGCGTCCGACCGCTCACCGAGGAGTTCCGATGACTGATTCGACAACGCCCCGGGTCGGCTGGATCGGGACCGGCCGCATGGGAGCCGCCATGGCCGCGCGGCTCGCCGACGCCGGTGTGGACGTGACCGCCTGGAACCGCACCATCGCCAAGGCGGAGCCGCTCAAGGAGCACGGCGCGTCGGTCGCGGAGTCGCTCGGCGCGCTGCGCGACAGGGACGTGGTGTTCACCATGGTCTCCACGGCGTCCGTCCTGGAGAAGGTGTTGCTCGGCGACGACGGGCTGCTCACGGGTGACGAGCTGCCGGGGGTCGTGATCGACTCCTCGACCGTGTCCGTGGAGTCGTCGGCCGAGGTGCGCCGGGCCTGTGAGGAGAGGGGCGTGGCCTATCTGGCCGCGCCGGTCAGTGGCAACCCCAAGGTGGCGCGGGCCGGTGCGCTCAGCCTGGTGGTGTCCGGCCACCGGGAGACCTACGACCAGGTCGCCCATCTCCTGGAGCCCCTTGGGAAGTCGGTCACCTATGTGGGAGAGGGCGAGGCCGCCCGCCTGGTGAAGATCGCGCACAACCTGATGCTGGGCGTGGTCACCCAGACGCTGGCCGAGATCACCGTGCTGGCCGAGAAGGGCGGCGTCCAGCGGCACGCCTTCCTGGGGTTCCTCAACGACAGCGTCATGGGCTCGGCGTTCACCCGCTACAAGTCCCCGGCGTTCGTGCACCTCGACTACACGCCGACGTTCACCCCGATCCTGCTGCGCAAGGACTTCGACCTCGGCCTGACCGCCGCCCGCGCTCTGGACGTGCCGATGCCCGTCACCGCGCTCACCGCGCAGCTCATCCAGGCCAGCGTCGGCGCGGGCCGGGCGGACGAGGACTTCGCCGTCCTGCTCGACCTGCAGGCCGCCGCCTCAGGGCTGGACCTCGAACCGGAGGACGTCGCGGTGGACGACGGTCTCGGCCAGCGTTCATGACCACCCCAACCCGTACGGAAAGGAAGACACGATCATGCTCACCGAGCTCTACATCGGCGGCCAGGCGGTCCCGGCCGGCGACGGCGGCCGGTTCGACGTGCTGGATCCCGCCACGGGACAGGTCATCGCCTCCGTGGCCGACGGCACCGCCGACGACGCGATCTCCGCCGTCGACGCGGCGCACGCGGCGGCCGCCTCCTGGGCGGCCGCGGCCCCCCGGGAGCGGGCCGAGATCCTGCGCGCCGCCTTCGAGCTGATGACCGAACGGGCCGAGGACCTGGCCAAGCTCATCTCGCTGGAGAACGGCAAGGCGCTGCCCGACGCGCGCGGCGAGGTCACGTACGCGGCCGAGTTCTTCCGCTGGTACTCCGAGGAGGCGGTGCGCGGCGCGGGACAGCTCACCACGGCCCCGTCGGGCGCCAACCGGATCGTCGTGTTCCACCAGCCGGTCGGCGTCTGCGTGCTGGTGACGCCGTGGAACTTCCCGGCCGCGATGGCGACCCGCAAGATGGGGCCCGCGCTGGCCGCGGGCTGCACCATGATCCTCAAGCCCGCGAGTGACACGCCGCTCACCGCGCTGGCCATGGCCGAGATCCTGAGCGCGGCCGGGGTGCCGCCGGGCGTGGTCAACGTGCTGCCCGCCCGCCGCTCCGGCGCGGTGGTGTCGGCCATGCTGCGTGATCCGCGGGTGCGCAAGCTGTCCTTCACCGGTTCCACCGAGGTGGGCCGCGTGCTGCTGCGCGAGGCGGCCGACCAGGTGGTCAACACCTCGATGGAGCTCGGCGGCAACGCCCCGTTCGTCGTGTTCGCCGATGCCGACCTGGACGCGGCGATCGAGGGCGCGATGATCGCCAAGATGCGCAACGCCGGTGAGGCGTGCACGGCGGCCAACCGGTTCTACGTCGAGGCGCCGGTCGCCGACGAGTTCGCCAGGCGGCTGGCCTCCCGCATGTCGGCGCTGGTGGTCGGCCCCGGCACCGAGGAGGGCACCCAGGTCGGGCCGCTGGTCAACCAGGACGCCGTGGACAAGGTCCACAGCCTGGTGCGCGGCAGCCTCGACGGCGGCGCGAAGGCCCTGGTGGGCGGCGGCCGGCCCGACCGGCCCGGCTTCTACTACGACCCGACCGTGCTGGTGAACGTCCATCCCGACGCGCCGATCCTGCGCGAGGAGGTGTTCGGGCCGGTGGCGCCGATCGTCTCCTTCGACGACGAGGACGAGGCGATCCGGCTGGCCAACGACACCGAGTTCGGTCTGGTCTCCTACGTCTACACCGGCGACCTGGCGCGCGGCCTGCGGATCACCGAGCGGCTGGAGGCCGGCATGGTCGGGCTCAACCGCGGCCTGGTCAGCGACCCGGCCGCCCCGTTCGGCGGCGTCAAGCAGAGCGGCATCGGCCGCGAGGGCGGCCACGAGGGGATGCTCGACTACATGGAGACCAAGTACGTCGCCGTCAACTGGTGACCTGGCAGGACGACTCGACCGGCGGCCTTCTGTGAATCTCGATCCGTCGGTCGTCGCTGGATCACCCGCCCCATCGACGGCCGACGGGCGGTTGAGGCCCTTCCCCGACCCGCTGGAGTATCCCGTCCGGGTTCTCGTCTGACAACGCAGCGTGTCTGGGCCTCCTGGGGCGGAGTCAACGCGTCTACGCTGGCGGGACGCTCCGTGTCCCCTGGAGTCGTCCTCCGTCCCGAGGAGAATCAGTTGAGCGCGCTCGATCGCCGGACCTTTCTCGGCCGGGGCCTCGCCACCGCGGGTGGCGCGCTGGCCAGCGGCCTCGCCATCGACACCCTGGGCGCGCACGCCGCCTGGGCCGAGACCGGCCGGACCCCGCCGGATCCGCGCGAGGTGGGTTACGGCCCGCTGCGCCGCACGCCGTCGCGCAACACCGGCGAGGAGCTGCTGGCGCTCCCCGCCGGCTTCTCGTACGTGGTGCTGGGTAAGACCGGGACCCCGATGTCCGACGGGGTGGCGACGCCGATCGCGCACGACGGCATGGCCGCGTTCCCCGGCACCCGCCGCCACACCGTGCGGCTGATCCGCAACCACGAGGTGCGCACGCCACCGGGCTCGCCGCTGGGGCGGGTGCACGTGCCCGGTTCGGCGAGGTACGACGAACTGGGCGTGGGCGGCACCACCACGCTGGAGGTGGACCTGCGCAGCGGCGAGGTGGTGCGGCACTTCGTCAGCCTCAACGGCACGATCATCAACTGCGCGGGCGGCCGGATGCTCCACGAGCGCGGCTGGCTGACCTGCGAGGAGACGACAGTGGGGCCGGCCCAGGGCTGGCAGCGCAAGCACGGCTACATCTTCGAGGTGCCGCTGAACGGCCCGGTGCCGGGCCGCCCGGCCGCCTCGATGCCGCTCACCGCGATGGGCCGCTTCTCGCACGAGGCCGTCGCGGTCGACCCGCGCACCGGCTACGTGTACGAGACGGAGGACGACTCGGGCAAGCCCGACGGGTTCTACCGGTTCCGGCCCAGGGATCCGCGCAACCTGGCGGCCGGCGGGGTGCTGGAGATGCTCAAGATCAAGGGCGTCGACGGCTACGACTGCCGTGAGGGCCAGCGGACGGGCGCCCGGCTGCCGGTCGAGTGGGTGACGATCGACGATCCGGACCCCGACCTGGAGGGCGGCGCGCCGACCTGCACCCAGCAGGGCCTGGCCAAGGGCGGCGCGAAGTTCAACCGTCTGGAGGGCTGCTGGTACGGCGACGGCAGCGTCTTCTTCAACTCGACCAGCGGCGGCGACGCCAAGAACGGCGACGCTCCCGGCGCCGACGGCTACCGGGAGGGCTACGGCCAGGTCTGGCGCTACGTGCCCGGCCGGGGGCGCGGGGGCACGCTGGTGCTGGTGTACGAGTCGCCGGGCCGCAAGGAGCTCGACTCGCCCGACAATCTCACCTTCACGCCGCGCGGCGGCATCGTGCTGTGCGAGGACGACGCCTCCTCGGTCGACGCCGACCCGCATCCGCTGGCGCCGGGCCTGGCCAACGTCAACCGGCTGATCGGCCTGGACCCGCGCGGCGGGCAGCCGTTCGAGCTGGCGGTGAACATCGCCGATGACAGTGAGTTCGCGGGCGCCTGTTTCAGCCCCGACGGCTCCACGCTGTTCGCCAACCAGCTGGGCAGCACCGCCGAGCTGGACCCGCCTGGCCGCACGTACGCCATTCGTGGTCCCTGGTCACGCGGGCCACTCTGATGAGGACCGAGCAGTAAAAATTTACCTGACCCGGATTCGCCGCCATCCAAGGAGCTTCCAATAGTCAAACCACGCAAAGTAGATAATTAACTCAAAAGCACCCAAAATTTCGCGGCATTCTGTGTCGTATGCGTAACCGGAAAGCCCGTCTGACTCTCTGCGCCGGCGCCATCGCCGTGGCCGCCGGGTTCGCGACGCCTGCCCACGCGCAACCCGCCGGCCCGGCGACCACGGTCGCCGCCGCCCAGGCGTCCGCGCAGGCGCCCGCCGCGAGCGCGCCCTCCGTATATGGCCGCGCCGCCTACCTGCTCGACGCCGCCACGGGCAAGGAACTGCTCGGCACGAACGCCGACGCCCGGATGCCGATCGCCAGCCTCACCAAGACGATGACCGCCCATGTCGTGCTCCGGTCCGCCAAGCCGACGGACATGGTGGAGATCGAGCCCGAGGACGTCAGCTACGCCGTGAACGGCGGCGGCACCAGCGCCTACCTGCGCGCCGGCGACCGGCTCCCCGTCGGGGAGCTCCTGTACGGCCTCATGCTGCCCTCGGGCGCCGACGCCGCCCACGCGCTGGCCCGCACCTACGGTCCCGGCGTCACCGGGTTCGTGGCCGAGATGAACGACACCGCCCGCCGCCTCGGCATGACCGACACCGAGTACGTCAACGCCGACGGCCTGCCCATGCCCGGCGGCGACGGCTACTCCACGGCGAAGGACCAGGCCCTGCTGGCCGCGAAGGCGCTGGAGAACCCGCAGCTGAGGCAGATCACCTCCACCCGCGCCCACACGGTGGAGCAGACCGCCGACCACCGCTCCTATACCTGGACCAACACCAACAAGCTGCTCGGCGAGCCCGGAGCCCTCGGCCTGAAGACCGGCTTCACCCGCGCCGCCGGCTACAGCCTGGCCTTCGCCGGCGAGCGAGACGGCCGCCTGCTGATCGGCGTGCTGCTCGGGGAGTCGGTCTCCAGCCGCCGCTTCGACACGGCCAGGGCACTGCTGGACTGGGGAGCGCGCCAGGCGTGAAGCCCTGCCGCGCCCGCCGCTCCACCTACCGTGCGCCGAGGACCACGCACCGGCCGAGGGCCCGGTGCGCCGCTGACGCGGCCTGGCCGCCTAGCATGGCGCCAGGAACGGAGCGGCATGAAGGTGATCATTTTCGGCGCGACCGGCATGGTCGGCCAGGGCGTGCTGCGCGAGTGCCTGGCCGACGACCGGGTCGAGGTGGTGCTGACGGTCGGGCGCGCGCCCACCGGGCAGGCGCATCCCAAGCTGCGCGAGATCACCCACGCCGACCTGCTCGACCTCGGCCCGATCGAGGGCGACCTGGCCGGCCACGACGCCTGCTTCTTCTGCCTCGGCGTCTCCTCCACCGGCATGAGCGAGCGGGACTACCGGCGGATCACCTACGACTTCACCCTGGCCGCCGGCACCACGCTGGCCCGGCTCAGCCCCGGCTCCACCTTCGTCTACGTGTCAGGGGCGGGCACCGACGCGCGGGGGCGCACCATGTGGGCCCGGGTCAAGGGCGCCACCGAGAACGCCCTGCTGGCCCTGCCGCTGGAGGCGTACATGTTCCGCCCGGGCTACATCCAGCCCCTGCACGGCATCACGTCGAGGACGAGGTGGTACCGCCTGGCCTACGTGGTGACGGTCCCCTTCTACCCGGTGCTGCGGCGGCTCCTCCCCTCGGCCGTCACCACCACGGAGCAGATCGGCAAAGCCATGATCACCGTCGCCGAACGCGGCGCCCCCAAGCGCATCCTCGGTCCGGCCGACATCAACGCCCTCTGACCCGCACCATCACCCCCGCCCCGGCCGCCACCACCGAACAGACCGTCTGCCCGTAAGCCGCGAACAGGTCGTCACGGGCGTCGAAGTAGCCGAGATCGGCCAGCACATGCCCGGACAGGTCGCACGTGGAGCAGGTGGCGCCGTCCCAATCGATCGCGGTGCGGGCGACGGCGTCGAACAACGTCTCTCCGCCGTCGTTGGTGAAAGCGCCGCCGTCGCACAGCGAGCCGAGATCGCCGAAGATCTCGGAGACCGGCACCCAGCGCCCTTCCGTACGGAACTCCGGCCAGGCCAGCACGACCCGCGCCGGGATCAGCGGCCGCAGCCGGGGAAAGCGCGGATGCCAGAAGCGGCCGTCCACCAGCAGCCCTCTGACCCGCGTCGGGATGCCGCCCGCGCGGGCCACGGCCTCCAGGACCGCGAGCCGCTGGCTGCACGAGCCCCGGCCCAGAGCGAGCGTCGTCGAGGCGGGTTGCCGTTCGTCGAGCCCGTAGACGGGACGGACCCGGGCGGCTACCAGGCGGTGGGCTTTGCCGAGTGTGGCGCCCGCTTCGGCCGCCAGGGCGAGCACACGAGGATGGCGCCAGTCCAGGATCCGTGTCGGGGACGAACTGCCGGCGGAGGACGGGAGTGGGCCGGTGGGTGTGGGACGGCGCCAGGGCGCGAGGAGGCGTGAGAGCACAGCATGATTGTGGAATAACCGGGCGCGCTACCGCGCTGAGCTGATTGTCAAAAGTTCAACAGTCAAAGGTGGTGACTATAGTGCAGTTCGGGATCTTCAGCGTGGGCGACGTGACCATGGACCCCACCACCGGCAGGACGCCGACCGAGCATGAGCGCATCAAGGCCATGGTGACCATCGCGCTCAAGGCGGAGGAGGTCGGGCTCGACGTCTTCGCGACCGGCGAGCACCACAACCCGCCGTTCGTGCCCTCCTCCCCCACCACCATGCTCGGCTACATCGCCGCCAGGACCGAGCGCCTCATCCTCTCCACGGCCACGACGCTGATCACCACCAACGACCCCGTGAAGATCGCCGAAGACTACGCGATGCTGCAGCACCTGGCCGACGGCCGGGCGGACCTCATGCTCGGACGCGGCAACACCGGCCCCGTCTACCCCTGGTTCGGCCAGGACATCCGGCAGGGCATCCCGCTGGCCATCGAGAACTACGCGCTGCTGCACCAGCTGTGGCGCGAGGACGTCGTCGACTGGAAGGGCCGCTTCCGCACCCCGTTGCAGGGCTTCACCTCCACGCCGCGCCCGCTCGACGGGGTGCCACCGTTCGTGTGGCACGGCTCCATCCGCAGCCCCGAGATCGCCGAGCAGGCCGCCTACTACGGCGACGGCTTCTTCGCCAACAACATCTTCTGGCCCAAGGAGCACTTCATCCGCCTGATCACCCTCTACCGCCAGCGCTACGCCCACTACGGCCACGGCACGCCCGAGCAGGCCATCGTCGGGCTCGGCGGTCAGGTGTTCATGCGCGAGAACTCCCAGGACGCGGTCCGCGAGTTCCGCCCCTACTTCGACAACGCCCCGGTCTACGGTCACGGCCCGTCGCTGGAGGAGTTCACCGAGCAGACGCCGCTCACGGTCGGCAGCCCGCAGCAGGTCATCGACCGGACGCTGATGTTCCGCGAGTCGTTCGGCGACTACCAGCGCCAGTTGTTCCTGATGGACCACGCCGGGCTGCCGCTGAAGACCGTGCTGGAGCAGCTCGACATCCTCGGCGAGGAGGTCGTGCCCGTGCTGCGCAGGGAGTTCGCCGCCGGCCGGCCCGCCGAGGTGCCGGGCGCCCCGACCCACGCCTCCCTGCTGGCCGCCCGCCCCTCCGAGCGCGCCGCCGGCTGACCCCGTACCGACCAGAAGGAGAACGCATGAACCTCGTCGTCGTCACGGCTGGCCTGACCCAGCCGTCCTCGACCCGCCTGCTCGCCGACCGGCTCGCGGAGGCGACCACGCGGCGGATCGAGGAGGCTGGCGGCGCCGTCGAGGTACGCGTGATCGAGCTGCGTGACCTGGCCGGCGACATCGCCAACACCTTCGTGACCGGGTTCGCCGCCGCCCGGCTGCGGGACGCGATCGACGCGGTGACCTCGGCCGATGGCCTCATCGCGGTCACGCCGATCTTCACCGCCTCCTACAGCGGCCTGTTCAAGTCGTTCTTCGACGTCATCGGCAGCGACGCGCTGGTGGGCAGACCGGTGCTGATCGCCGCGACGGGAGGCACCGCCCGCCACTCGCTCGCGCTGGAGCACGCGATGCGCCCGCTCTTCGCCTACCTGCGCGCCATCGTGACGCCCACCGCCGTCTACGCGGCCTCCGAAGACTGGGGCGGAGACGGTGACGCCTCCACCGGCGTCCTGTCGGACCGCATCGCCCGCGCCGCCGGCGAGCTGGCCGATCTGCTGGCACACCGGCACCCCGTCCAGGACCCGCCGGAGCCGTTCGAGGATGTCATACCGTTCGAGCAGCAACTCGCCGCCCTGCGCCCCTGACCGGCGAGACCACCGCGCAGCGTCTTCGCCGATCAGGACCGCCGCCCCGCTTCCAGGAAGCCGGTCAGGCGCGCCTCGGAAGGCCGGTCAGGTACGCCCTTTCTCCAGGAGGTCGGCCAGGGCGTCGGCGACCGCGTCCACCTGCTCGGCGATCCAGGCCCATTGCCCGTTGGGATTGCACTCCAGGAACACCCACTCACCGGCGGCGGTGAGGGCGAAGTCGAACGCTCCGAACAACAACCCGAAGCTCGCCATGTAGCGATGGATGGCCCGTCCGACCTCGGCCGGGCAGGGAATCCGGGTGTAGACGAGCGCGTCGTAGTCGGCCCGCCAGTCGAGGGGCCCGCCGTCGATGCGCACGGCGAAGACCCGCCGGCCGACGACCGTGACCCGCACGTCGGCGACCTTGTTCACCTGGGCCTGGAACATGTGGGCCGTGCCCGCCACCGAGTCGTCGAGCGACGTGGAGGCGACCGGGCCGACCCAGATCATCCCGTCGCGGCCGTCGGCGGCCGGCAGCACGGCGTGCCGGAGCGGTTTGTAGACGACCGGCGCGAATTTGTCGGCGAAGGCCCGCGCCTCGTCCGCCTCGTTGGTGATCAGCGTCTCTGGCACGGTGAAGCCGCACGCCGCCGCGGTGCCGAGCTGGGCGGGCTTGTGCTCGGCGGCGTGATTGCACCACGGATGGTTGACCCAGAGGCAGTCGGGCAGGGCGGCCAGCACGCCGCCGAACCCGAGGCCGGCCTCGTTCACGGCGAACCTGGCGATCCGCTCCTGCCCTCCGGCGCGCTCCCGGTAGGGGGTGGGACGGCGCCACCACGCCGCCCGCACCCCGCGCAGCTGCACCTCCCGGCTCGCGGTGCGGACCCGGCCGGACATCCCGTGGCTGCCGAACCTGGCCGACATCCCGGCCGCGGCACCGAGGAAGTCGGCCGGATCGAGACGCGTCACGGGCACCCCCCGCTCGAACAACCGCTGAGTGACCGGGTCGGCCGTGGCGTCGTCGACACTGGTGACGACCAGGACGGGAGCGTCGGTCACCGGTCAGTCGCTGGCGTAGTCGAGGGTGCTGTCGTCGTCCCTGGTGCGCTTCTGGCCGTCGGACGCGGCCGTCTTGGTGGGTCTGCTGGTCACCTGGCCGCTCCCGTGCCTGCCCGCCTCGATCGGCCGGCCGGCCGGGTCGAAGTATCGGCCGGTCTGGGACACCGGGTCCAGCTCGACGTGCGGCACGTCCACGGGGGCGGACGGGTCGAACGCCGTCACCCTGGTGACTCCCCATGGGACGGGGTGCGTCGCGACGCTCATGGCATCAGGCTCCTTGGTTGCGGGGTTGACCAGAACCCCTGAATTCGTTGCCGGCCGAACATCAAACGTTTGGCGTTTCATAGAGTGATCGCGCGAACACGCCAAGTCAAGAGGCCTCGGCATCCATGTTTCCCCCGCGACGGCCGAGGAGAGACAGGGAGTGTGATGGACCAGCTCGGCAAGCCGAACTTCCGCCAGATCGCCTACCACCTACGTCAAGACATCGTTGACGGGCGGCATCCGCCGGGAACCCTGCTGCCGCCCGAGCCCGAGCTGGCGCAACGCTTCGGGGTGTCGCGGAGTCTGGTCAACCGGGCCCTGCAGCTCCTCGCCGCCGAAGGCAAGGTGACCGCCAGGCAGGGCCGGGGCACGATGGTCACCTGGCTCCCCCCGTTGTTACACTCGCCCGCCCGCTATCCCCGTGAGAAACGCGAGGGCCAGGAGGCCCGCGGCGCCTTCGACGCCGAGATCCGGGCCCTCGGCCTCGAACCCCAGCACGAGATCACCACCGAACGCACCAAGCCTCCCGAGCACATCGCCGAGGTTCTCGGACTGTCACACGGCCGGGTCAACTGCCTGGTGCGCCGCCGCAGACTGCTCGCCTCCCGCATCCCGGTCCGGCTCAACGCCTCCTGGATCCCCCTGGAGATCGCCGGCGGCAGCACCCTGGAAGACCCGTCCGCCGTCCTCGTCGGCGGCATCAAGTCGGCCCTCGCCGACCTTGGATTCAAGCAGGTGGCGGCCATCGAGCGCCTCATGGTCCGGCCCCCCAGCGAGGCCGAGGCCATCGCCCTGGAGATCAGTCCGGAGCGCAGCGTGCTCGACATCTTCCACGTCGGCAGGACCGCCGCCGGCCGCGCCGTGGAGGTCACGACGACGGTGACCCCCGCCGACAACCAGATCGTCGAGCACGAGTTCCGCCTGTCCTGACGGCCCGCGCGAGGCGCGTCAGCGTCCGGGCCGGATGGCGACCACGTCGTAGGTCGTGTCCGGGGTGGGCGGGGTGGTGAAGCGGGCGTTGGGCAGGTAGAGGCGGTCGCCGAAGGCGGCGACCGTGGTGGGCACGTCGAAGCGCGGGTCGGTCAGCCGGTCGACGACCCGTCCGGAGGAGCCGTCCAGGCTGAGCTTGATCACCGCGACCGTGTTGAGCCGGTTCTGCACCGCGTACAGGGTCCGGCCGTCCAGCAGCAGGCCGTCGCCGTTGCTGAGCACCTCGCCGCCCAGGTCGACCTCCGTGGTGACTCCGGTGGCCGGATCGACCTCGAACAGCTTGCCGGTGTTGGACTGCACGATGATGAGCGACCTGCGGTCGGGGCTCGCCACGATGCCGTTGGCGTTGGTGCCGGTGGCGTACTGGATGGCGCCGCTGAGCGGGATCTTGACCGCCTCGGCGGGCAGCGCCCCCTTGCGGCCGAGGGGCAGCTTGTAGAGGACGGGGCTGGCCGAGTCGGTGAACCAGGCGGCGTCCCGGGTCAGGATCACGTCGTTGACGAACGTGGGCGCGGTCGCCAGCGCGTACGACGTGAGCACCGCGCCGGTGCGGGTGTCGATCACCCGGGCGTTGCCGCCGGTGCCTCCGGCCACGAACAGCCGTCCCCGGTCGTCGGTCTTGAGCCCGAGCGAGGGAGTGCCCGGCCCCTGGCTGAAGACGGCTCCCTTACCGGTGCGCAGGTCGGCCCGGTAGATGTCGCCGGTGCCGCGCGACCCGAAGTAGGCGACGGGACCGGGACCGATCGCTATCCCCTCCGGCTGGAATCCGCCCGGCAGCGCGAACGTGTCAGGCAGCGTGGCGGCCCGCGCGGGCATGCCGATGAGAGTGACGAGCAGCGCGCAGAGCGCGGTCTTGAGGATCGCTGATCTCATGCGGCCCACGATCCCCCGGGACGCAGTGGCGGCAAAGACCCAGAGACCCGCTTCACAGGGACCTTGGAGGAAGCGCGGACGAGGGCCGGCCGCCGCGACGAATCGTTTCTCACGAGGGCGGCCTGGTCGCCTGGCGGAGGGCTCGGCGGCAGGCCTCGATGGCCGGGTGGCGGCTGCGGCCACGGCGTACGGCGGTGAAGAGGCGGCGCGCCCGTCGGCCGCCCGGCAGCGGGCGCAGGGGGACGGTGGGCGGCCGGCCGTTCCACACCAGATCGGGCAGCAGGGCGGCGGCGTGCCCCTGCTCGACGAGCCGCACGTGCAGCAGCAGATCGGTAGACTCGAATTGGACGTCGGGCTCGAACCCCGCGCCGCGGCACAGCGTCATCGCCCATCGGCCCGCGGCCGTGTCCGGGGGCTCCATGGCGAACGGATGGCCCGCCAGCGCGGAAAGACCGGCGAGGTCCGGCCCGGCGGGCACGGCGAGCCGGAGCGGGTCGTCGCACAGATCCTCGGCCTCCAGAGCGTCGGGCAGCGGGTTGGGGTCGCCCGGATACTCCTCGCCGATGACCAGGTCGAAGTCGCGGGCCAGCAGCGCGGGCAGTGCCCTCTCGGGTTCGGCCTGGGTGAGGTGCACACGCAACCGAGGGTGGGCGTCGCGGAGCAGGGTCAGCGCGGTCGGCACCAGGGCGAGGGCGCGGTCTGGAAGGCCGCGACGCGGAGCGTGCCGGTGAGGTCGGTGAGCGAGGTGGCGATGTCGGATTCGGCCTGTTCGAGGCGTTCGAGCACTGCCTCGGTGTGGGCGACGAGGATCTCGGCCTGCTCGGTCAGCCGGACCCGCCGGCCCACGGGCTCCAGCAGCGGCACCCCGACCTCGGTTTCGAGCAGCGAGAGCTGCTGGGAGACGGAGGACGGGCTGTAGGACAGGGCGGCGGCGACCGCCGCGAGGGTGCCCCGGTGCTTCAGCTCGCGCAGCAGGCGAAGCCGGTGCAGATCGAACATCGGTCGGCTTTCATGACGATTATCGTTCGGAAACATTCGCTGGACCGATCATAGGCGGAGCCGGAAGCATGGTTCTTCGTGAGCCTTTCCACCGATCAGTGGTTTGCGAGACCTTCCGCCCGAACCTGGACCTGCGTTCCCGTCCCCGCCGAGGTGCGGGAGTTCCACGCCTCGCTCGACGGCTACGCCCCCACGCCGCTGACCGAGTCGCCGGCCCTCGCCTCGGAGCTGGGGGTGGGGCGGGTGTTCGTCAAGGACGAGTCGTCCCGGCTGGGGCTGCCCGCCTTCAAGGCGCTGGGCGCGTCGTGGGCGGTTCACCGCATCCTGTCGCGGCGGGCGCCGGGGTCCGCACCCGTGCTGCTGGTCACCGCGACCGACGGCAACCACGGCCGGGCCGTGGCCCGGATGGCACGGCTGTCGGGGCAGCGAGCCCACGTGTTCGTCGCCGAGGGCGTGCATCCGGCCGCCGTGGACGCCATCTCCGACGAGGGGGCGCGGGTCACCGTGGTCGCCGGTAGCTACGACGAGGCCGTACGCCGGGCCGCCTCAGCCGCGGCCGAACCGGGGGCGGTGCTGGTCCAGGACACGTCCTGGCCCGGCTACGAAGAGGTGCCCGGCTGGATCGTTGAGGGGTACTCGACGCTGTTCGCCGAGGTCGACGCGCAGCTGAGCGCCGCGGGCGCCGACCCTCCGGGACTGGTCGCCGTACCGGTGGGGGTGGGGTCTCTCGCGCAGGCCGCCGTGACGCACTATCGCGCCAGCCCGGACGCCTCGAACGGGACGGCATGGCAGGACCGCACGAACGGCGCGACGCGGCACGACCACCGAGGGCGCCCGGCGGCGCTGCTGGCCGTGGAGCCCGACGTGGCGGCGTGCGTCCTGGCGAGTCTCACCGAGCGGCGGCCGGTGAGCGTGACGACCCGGCCCACCTCCATGGCCGGCCTGAACTGCGGCACGCCGTCCGGCCTGGCCTGGCCGTACCTGCTCGGCGGCCTGGATGCGGCGATCACCGTGACCGACGCCGACAGCGCCCGCGCGGCCCGCGACCTCGCCGCGCTCGGCGTCTCCTCCGGGCCGTGCGGCGCCGCGTCCCTAGCGGGCGTACGCGCCGCCCTGACCGGTGACGCGGCCGGTGAACGCCGGCCCGCGCTGGGTGTCGGGCCGGCGTCGACCGTGGTCCTGCTGAGCACCGAGGGCGCCGCCGCCAACCCCCACACCCAGGGAGATGACGTTTGACATCCTCCCGGCTCTGAAGGGCCGGGATTCCAACCGTCGCCGGTTGGGCTTCCTGCTTCACCGCCGGTCGCCCGCCCGAGAGAGGACTCTCGTTGAGGTCTTACACCGGCTCCACAGGCGTTTCGCCTCTCCGCAAGCCCTGCGGCGAGGGTGTTTCCGATCGTTCATCCGGTGGCTTGGGTGTCGCCACCGTCGAACACACTACCGAACCGTGCGGTGTCGTGCGGCGTTTTGACGGCGGTCCGCCTGACGGCGAATCGCCTGCCCCTGCCCTGCTCCGCAGGGTTCCGATTCCTCCCCCGCCTGAAGGCGGGGGTCTCCTCGGAGGTTCCCGATGAACTCCGAGCGTCCGGACGATCCGGTCGAGCTGCTCGCCCGCTTGGTCGCCATCGACTCCGTCAACCCCGATCTGGTGCCCGGCGGGGCGGGTGAGGCGGCGATCGCCGGCTTCTGCGGCGAGTGGCTGGCCGCGCGCGGGTTCGAGGTGCACCGGCTGGAGAAGCGGCCGGGACGCCCCTCGCTCGTCGCGGTCGCGCGCGGCACGGGTGACGGCCGTTCGCTGATGCTGAACGGCCATCTGGACACCGTCGGCCTGGCCGGTTACGACGGTGACCCGCTCCAACCGGTGATCCGCGACGGCAGGCTCCACGGCCGGGGCGCGTACGACATGAAGAGCGGCCTGTCGGCCATGATGATCGCCGCTGCCCGCGCCGCTGAGGGCGGCACGCTGCGTGGCGACGTACTCGTGGCCTGCGTCGCCGACGAGGAGTACGCCAGCGCCGGCACGGAGGAGGTGCTGGAGACGTTCACCGCCGACGCCGCCATCGTCACGGAGCCGAGCGACCTCGAGGTGACACTGGCGCACAAGGGGTTCGCCTGGTTCGAGGTGGAGATCGAGGGCCGGGCCGCCCACGGGTCACGGCTCGAGCTGGGCGTCGACGCCATCGCCAAGGCCGGTCACTTCCTGGTCGCCCTGGAGGAGCATGGCGAACACCTGGCCAGGGGTGAGGCGCATCCGCTGCTCGGCACCGGCACCGTGCACGCCTCGATCATCCGGGGCGGGGAGGAGGCCTCGACCTATCCGGCGCTGTGCCGGATCACCCTGGAGCGACGCACCGTGCCCGGTGAGAGCGCCGACAGCGTCCACGCGGAGCTGACCGCGATCCTGGACCGGCTCGCCGCCACGGTCTCCGGCTTCCGCTATCGCCTGCACCGCGGCCTGCACCGGGAACCGTTCGAGGCCGATCGGGAGGCGCCGATCGTGCGGACCGTGCTCCACCACGCCGAGCGGGCGCTCGGCCGCCCGCCCGTGATCCGCGCCGAACCCTTCTGGACCGATTGCGCCCTGCTGGACCAGGCAGGCATCCCGTGCCTGCTCATCGGCGTCGACGGCGGAGGAGCTCACGCCGCCGCGGAGTGGGCCGACCTCGCCTCCCTGCACCGCCTGACCGGCATCCTCACCGCCACCATCGCCGACTTCTGCTCCTGACGCACTCCCCCGCCCCGTACGGTCGGGCGTATGAGCATCGAAGATCGGCAGGCGCGCGTCGCGGAGAGGCGCCCTCGTCGCGTCGACCGGTGGCGCGGGGCCGGGCCGGGCCGGACGTCCTGGACACGCGGGCGGGTTCTCGCGTCGGTCGCCGTGCTGGTGGCGGGGCTGCTGGCGTTCCCCGGCGTCGTGCCCAACACCGTGGGCAATCTCGGCAGCCTGCTGGAGACCTTCCTGCCCTGGGCCGGCCTGGCCGTTCCCGTGCTGATGGTCCTGGCGCTGCTGCGTCGCTCGGCCACCGCGATGGCGTCCCTGGTGCTGCCCGTGGCGGTCTGGGCGACCGTCTTCGGTGATCGGTTGCTTCCGGCTGATCGGGGGGCGGCTCACGACCTGACCGCGCTCCAGCACAACGTCAGCGACGAGAACCTCGATCCCGGCGGAACCGCGCGAGCCCTGGCCCGGGCCGGAGCCGACCTCATCGGCCTGCAGGAGTTGACGCCCGACGCCCGGCCCGTCTACGAGGCCGTCCTCACGCCCGGCCATCCGCACCACGCGGTCGTGGGGACCGTCGGCCTGTGGTCCCGACACCCCCTGACGGACACCCGGCCGGTGGACATCAAGCCCGCGGAGGTCGGCGGAGACTGGAGCCGAGGGCTGCGGGCCACCGTGCGGACACCGTCCGGCGAGATCGCCGTGTACGTCGCTCACCTGCCTTCGGTCCGTATCCGGCCGCCGGACGGCTTCGGCTCCGGCTGGAGGGACGAGAGTGCCGCCGCACTGGGCATGGCCATCGCCGCGGAACGGCTGGACCAGGTCGTTCTGCTGGGCGACCTCAACAGCACCCTCGACGACCGGGGCCTGGCTCCGGTCACCTCCCGGATGACCCCGGCGGAGGAGGGTTTCGACTTCAGCTGGCCCGCCGCTTTCCCCATCGCCCGGATCGACCACATCATGACCCGCGCCGCGACGCCCGTCACCACCTGGACCCTGCCCGCCACCGGCAGCGACCACCTGCCGGTGGCGGCCCGCATCAAGCTCTGACGGTCACCGGCGGCCGGCCCGCCGAGCGGACGCCGGACGGGTCGTAGCCGTCTCGCCCGGACACATCCAGAGAAGGTCAGGAATAGAGGGTTTGGGAGAGTGAGGATCCCTGTTTCTGCAGGAATTCGCGCAGGGCAATGCTCAGGCGCCGGCCACGTTGCTCCAGTTCGGATGCGGGCACGACGACGCCGGAAAGGCTCACGGCGTAGTAGTCACCGTTGAACACGAATGCCGCGCCGGTGCACCCGTAGCCCGGCTGCCACTCCTCCTGCTCGATACTGAAGCCGCGCTCCGCGCACCGGGCCACATCCGCGGCGAGCCAGTCCATGTCGGTGATGGTGTCGCGAGTGAATCGGGTGAGGGGCGGCTTGACACCGGTCTCGGTGAGGCGGTCCGGCCAGAAGAGAGCGAGAATCGCCTTGCCCATCCCGCTGCAATGCATAGGCATCCGGGTGCCCAGCAGCGAATAGCGAACGAATCCGTCGGGTGAGTCGATTTTGTCGATGACCGTGATCATTCCGTCACGGAGCAGCCCGATGTGCGCGGTCACCCTGAATTCCTCGGTGAGGCCGCGGACCAGCGGGCGGATCAGGGACACGATATCGATCCGCCCGAGCGCCAGAGTGCCGAGCTCCGCGAGCCGGAGGCCGAGTAGATAATGTTTGCCGTCCGGGGAACGCCGGACGAACCCATTGCGCTCCATCACGCGCATCGTCCGCAGGCAGGTCGTCGAATTGATGTCACATACTTCGCACACCTCGCTGAGCGTCGCCTGCTCGACGGTGGCGAGGTATCCCAGGATTTCGAGGGCCCGTTCCAAGCTGCGTAGCTCGTATGCCATGTACTTCAGCCCCTCATCCACCGGTTGCCGCATCGACGATTATGTCAAAGTTGACCTCAGAGCCGCTGTAATCCTGGACAAGATGCCCGGCGCGCAGAACGACGACGCGGTCCGCGATCTCGCAGGCGAGCCGCAACTCCTGCTCCACCAGCAGGACCGTCGTCTCGGTCGCGGCCGACATCCGGGCGATGGTCGCGTAGAGCTGAGCCACGATCGACGGAGCGAGGCCCAGCGACGGCTCGTCGATCACAAGCAGCCGAGCGGGGCGAAGCATGGTACGGCCCAGCGCGACCATCTGCTGCTCGCCGCCAGAAAGGTTGGTGACCGGCTGGTTCCGACGCTCGGCCAGGACCGGGAAGGCGTCGAAGACCTCGTCGAGCCGGCGCAGCGCCGCGGGTTCGACGCCGAGAGTGAGATTGTCGAGCACGTTCAGACCGGTGATCAGACCGCGTCCCTCGTGCACGACGGCCATGCCTCCGTCACGCACCCGCCGGTGGCAGGGCGTCGCGTCGATGCGCCGGCCCTCCCAGTGGATCTCTCCACGGGACTTCACCAGGCCCAGCACCGATCGGAGCAGCGTCGTCTTGCCGGCGCCGTTGGTGCCCGCGATCGCGAGCTTCTGTCCCGCCGGAACGGTGAGGTCGACGTCGAACAGGACCTGCGTGGAGCCGTACCAGGCACTCACCGAGTGGAGATCAAGCATCGCTACGTCCAAAGTAGGCGCGGAGAACGGCGGGGTCGGCGAGCACCTCGGCGGGCGTGCCGCGGGCGAGGACCTCTCCGTTGCTGAGGACGACGGACTCCCCGCACGCCCTTCTGACCATGTCGACGTCGTGCTCGACGAGCATCACGGTGGCTCCGGTGGTGCGTTGCGCCTGCTTGATCGCCTCGAGCAGCAACCGGCGGCTGGTGACGTCCAGTCCGGCCGCGGGTTCGTCGAGCAGAAGCAGGTCGGGTTCGGCGGCGAACGCCCGGCCCACGTCGACCAGCCGCCGCACCCCGAAGGGCAGGTCCTGGACGTCCCGGTGCAGCAGGTCGGACAGTCCCAGGACCGCCGCCACCTCCTCGACCACCGCCAGGTCGCGACGTGCCTGGCGGCGGCCGGTACGGCTGCCGCCGATCTGGCGCAGCAGCCCGACGACTCGAAAGCGCTCACGGCCGAGCAGCAGGTTGTCGAGCACCGTCATGCCTTCGAGCAGGCGCACCTGCTGGAAGCTGCGCAGAATGCCCGCCCGCACCCGCGCCACGGTTCCCGTGCCGGTCAGTTCCTCGCCCCGGAAGCGCACCGAGCCCTGCTGGGGTGTGATCACCGCTGAGATGACGTTCATGATCGTCGTCTTGCCCGCCCCGTTGGGCCCGATCAGGCCGAACAGCGAGCCTTCGGGCACGTCGAACGACACACCGCCCAGTGCTCGCACGCCGTTCACCGTGACACAGATGTCACGTACTTCCAGCACGGCCGGGGGCCGGCCGGCCTTGTCTGTGGCCATCACGACGGACTCCGTCCAGGAACCGAGGTCAGGAGAGGAGAAGGGGGGTCACCGCGGCGCCGCACCCGATCGCGGATCCGATCCAGCACGCTGGCGATGCCGCCGGGCATGACGACCAGCAGCAGCATCAGCACCGCCCCGTTGACGATCGGGTAGGCATTGGGAATGCCCAGGCGGGCGAACAGTTCGGGCATGAGTACGACATAGGCGGCTCCCAGCCACGCGCCGTGCACCCGCCCCGTGCCGCCCAGGATGAGCGCGACGAGCAGATTGAGGGAGGAGAACACGGTGAAACCGGCGGGCGTGACGCTCCCGGACACGTGCGCGAGCACGACGCCGGCGAGCCCGCCCAGCATCCCGCTCAGCATGAAGGCGGTCAGCTTGGTGCGAACCGTCGACACACCTGCCGACTCCGCGAGCAGGTTCGAGTTCTTCACCGCTGCCATCGAGCGGCCGATGGGGTTGCGTTGCAGGCGGATCACGAGCCAGGTCGCCAACAGCGCGATCACGGCCGCGAGCCCGTATCCGACCAGCGGGTCAGCGGTGGTGATCGTCCCGAACCCGCCGGGGTTCACCAGGAGCCCCTGAGTCCCGCCGGTGACCGAGGCGAAGGTCGTCACGACCCACTGGAAGAGCTCGACGAACGCGAAGGTCAGGATCGCCAGGCGCAGCCCGGAGACGCGCAGCGCCGGCAGCCCTACCAGGATGGCGGCGAGGCCGGCGATCACCGCGGCGACGATCAGTTCGACCCCGATCGACACCGCGGTGGTGCGCGACATCCAGGCCGCCGTGTACGCGCCGATGCCGATGAAGACCGCCTGGGCGACCGACAGCACGCCCGCGCGCCCGAACACGATGTCCAATCCGATGATCGCGGTCACGTAGATCAGGATCATCGTCGCCTGGTACAGGCTGAAGGAGTCGAGCAGCAGCGGGAGCACCACCAGCGGCGCGAGCAGGAGGACCGGGCGCAGCCGGCGGGCAGGTGATCGTCGGTCAGGCACGGGCTTCCCGCCCTTCGGAGAGGTAGCTCCGCGGCGCGAACGCGAGCACGACGATGATCAGTGTGAACACGGCCGGGGTCACGGCCTGCGCGCCGAGCAGGTAGACGACGAACGACTCGTAGATGCCGAGTCCGAAGGCGAAAGCCAGCGGGAGACCGAACCGGTTGAGTCCACCGAGGATCCCGGCGATGAACGCCTTCATCGCGAAAGGCGTCATATAGTACGCGTCGACGCTGGTCCGGCTGGCGACCAGGATTCCCGCGACGGAGGCGAGGATCGCGGCGAGCGCCCAGGTCGCCACTCGCACCCGGGCGGACGGTATGCCCAGCGACTCCGCGACCGCCCGGTTCTCGGCGACGGCGTTCAGCATCGCGCCCACCCGGGTACGACGGCGCACGATGGACAGGCCCAGTACCGACAGCAACGCCACGGTGATCGTCACCAGGTCGCTCAGGTTCAGGGCGAGCCCGCCGAGATCGAAGACCGTCCGGCTGCCGAGAGTCAGGTAGGACTGGGTCCGGCCCCCGAGCACGCTCTCGGCGATGGCCGTGGCCAGCAGGAGCAGGCCGAGCGTCGCCACCAGGTCGGAACCGACCTGCCGGTCCGAGGTCCGCTGCAGCACGAGCGCGTCGAACAGGACGGCGACGACCACCGCCGTAAGGACGGACAGCAGGATCGCGACCACCGGGTTCAGGCCCAGTTGCTGGTAGAGATACCAACTGAAGAAGGCCGCGATCATGCCGAACTGGCCGTGCCCGAAGTTGACGGCCTTACTCACCTGGTAGATCACCAGGATGCCCGCGAGGAGGAGGGCGTAGACCCCTCCGGTGGCGGCCCCGCCGATCAGCAGCGACAGTTCGGACATCAGCGTCCGACCATCCGAGAAGCCGGCCTGACCAGGCGGCGCGCCCGGTCAGGCCGATCAGCGACGCGCATGTCAGTTTCCGATCGCCGTGAACGGCTGCTCGGTCACCGTGCCGGTGTCCTTGATCCCCTCGATCCCGGCGGCCCGGACGCCCTGGCGCTCCTGGGGGCCGAAGGTGATGGCCGGAATGACGCCGGTCTCGAAGTCCGTCATCTTCTGCAGCGACGCCTCGAAGCACGACCGCGTGAGCGCCTCCGCCTGCTTCAAGGCCTCGGCCGTCACCAACGCCTGTACGTAACCGACGGTGTTCCAGCTCGTCGGCGCCTTCCCGCCGTGAGCGGAGGTCCAATCGGCCACGAACTGCTTCACCTTCGGATCGTCGGACTTCTCCAGGTTCGCCAGCTTGCTGGGGGCGACGAGCCCCTGGGCCACCGACCCGAACGCCTCGATCCATCCGGAGTCGAGCATGTCCGACTGCGCACCGATGCCGGGCTTGTAGCCGATCTTGTGCATAGCCGTGATCGCGTTGCCCACGTCGGGCGGGGTCGCGAGGAACAGGACGTAGTCGGCGCCCGCCTGCTTGAGCTGCTCGGCGATCGGGCGGTAGTCGGTGGTGTTCGGCTCACTGCGCACCACCGTCTTGAACTCCATCCCCGCGGCGTCGAGCACCTTCTTCGCGCCCGCCAGAGCGTCGTCACCGACGTCGCCGTTCATCGCCAGGATCGAGAAGCTCTTCACGTTCCGCTTCTCGATCAGGAACCGGGTCAACGCCTCGAACTCGTCGGAGAAGTTCGTCCACAGCATGTAGACATAGGGGTTCTGCATCGTGCCGATCTGGTTGGACGGCGCGTACGGCGCGACGGCGGGGATCTTCGACTGGTTGATGTAGGGCAGTCCGCCGACGAAGTTCTGGGTCCCGACCCCGCCCGTGATGGCGAACACGTTCTCCTGATCGACCAGCCGCCGCACATTCTGCAGCGCGACGTTGGGCTGGTACTGGTCGTCGAGGACGGTCAGCTTGATCTTCCGGCCCTGGATCCCGCCCTCGGCGTTGATCTTGTCGAAGTACCACTGCTGGCCGTCCAGCGCGGGCTTCGCGGCCGAGGCGCTCGGCCCGCTCAGGCCGGACGTGACCCCGAGTTTGATCTCGGATTCGGTCACCCCCGGGCTCTCCTCTTTCGTGTCGCAGGTGCTCGGCGCCGCACTGGCGGCGGTGCCGCCCGCCTCATCACGCTGTACGCCGCAGCCGGTCGCCAGCAGCATCAGCGACGCCGCGGTGACCGTGAACCCGGTCAGGCGTCGGTCTCGTCGGGGCACGATTCCTCCTCGAATCTGGTTGTACTCGGCCGGGTTGGCGTGGCCTACGGCCGCCGAGCGGCCGTCACAGGGTGATCTCGCTCCCGTGGATCGGGGCGGGCTGGGGGAGCCATCCGAAGCGCCGCTCGTAGGTCTCGGCGACGCCGATCAGCCGGTGGTCGCTGAAGTGCGGGCCGACCAGCATGACGCCGACGGGCAGTCCGTCGGCCTCGGCCGCGGGGATCGACAACGCCGGATGGCCGGTGGCGTTGTGCAGCGGGGTGTTGTCCAGCATCGTCCAGCCGCGCAACGCCTTCGCGAAGTCATCGGCGTCCGGGTCGATGCGATGCGCGTAGTGGCTGGCCGTCGGCATGGCGAGAACATCGACCTGGGCCAGGGCACGGTCATAGGCCGTCCGCAGAGCGGGGATGCTGCTCTGCGCCGTGGCGTAAATCGCCCCGAAGTAGCGATCGCGCAGGTACTCGCCTATCGCCGCGACCACCTTGAAGGACCCGGGCATCTCGTCGCCGTAGGCGGCCACGCCCTTGCCGAACGCCTCGCGCTGCTCGGGCGCGTAGTGACCGGAGAAGTGATACCCCTCCCCGTTTCCGTAGACGGTGGCCGCGACGCCTTCCAACAGGGCGGCGAACATGATCGACCCGGCCACCTCGTGCTCGGGAACCGAGATCTCGACCAGTTCGGCTCCGAGTTCGGCGAACCGTTCCCACACCTGCTCCGTCGCCCTGAGGGTCTCGTTCCGGCCCTCGTGACCGTCGTCGGGAAACCGCATCCCCTCCGTCAGGATGCCGATCCGGAGGCCACGAAGGTCGTCGCCCGCCGTCCTGACCGTCTCGGCGAACGGCAGATCCGGCACCGGCGCGGCCTGCCGCGGGTCGGACCGATGCGCGCCCGATACGGCGGCCATCGCGAGCGCCATGTCCGATGCCGTCCGGGTGAGCGGGCCGACATGATCGAACGTGCGGTCCAGAGAGGCGAGCCCGGTGTAGGGCACCAGCGAGAAGGTCGGCTTGAGACCGAGCACGCCGCACCAGGACGCCGGAAGACGGATCGACCCTCCCTGGTCGGTGCCGAACGCGATGTCGACGTGGGGGTGGAAGAGCACCGACGCCGAGCCGCCCGAGGATCCCGATGCTGTCCGGCCGAGGTCGAACGGGTTGCGGATCGGGCCGAACGAACTGGTCTCACCGCCGCCGGAGAACGCCAGCGCCTCCAGGTTGGTCATCGCCACGATGCGCCCTCCGGCGCGCAGCACCCGCTCGGTGAGCACGGCGTCGGACTGCGGCGTGCTGCTCTGCAGCACACGTGAGCCCACTGTCATGGGCACCCCCGCGACGGCGATGAGGTCCTTGAGCGCGATGCGCTTCCCGGCGAGCAGGTCGCTGGTGCGCTCGGCCTCGTCAGCGCGGACATCGACCCAGCGCAGCACCGCGTTGCACGGGTCCTCATCCGGAAGAGGGGGCCGGCCGGCGTTTCGCGGCCCGGCGACCACGCTGGGCCGCGGCACCAGGGGGCCGACCAGTTGCTGGAACCGTTCCACTCGCGAGAGAACGTCGCGGGCCAGCGCGTGGAACCCGTCCAGTTCTTCCTCGCCCACGGTGAAACCGACACGTTCGGCATACCGGTTGATCTCTTCGCGCCGAATGTCTCGAATCATCGCCTCGGCCTTCACATTGTGAAACTCGCATTCGATTGATGGCATTGAAGAGGTGCCGGTCACCGACTGTCAAGAGGGAGAACGCGAGAACCTTTCCTTGCAGGTCCCCACGCTGAGCAGCGAAGGTGGCGGTCAAGAAGATCACTTTCGGATACAGGACGATTGCTGTCGGCTACGCCCTTGACGCGATCCGAGTCGGTCCCTCATCCTTTACTCACTCATTTTGAATCGACATTTCACATAGCGAAAGCAGGGCGAGATGAGCGTCGATACCCCGGCCGACGAAGGGGGCCGGCCGAGCAGCGGCAGCCTTGAGGGGTTGCGGGTCGTGGAGGTCGCCACGATGCTGGCGGCGCCGTTCTCCGGGATGCTGCTCGCTGATCACGGCGCCGACGTGGTGAAGGTGGAGATGCCCGAGGTCGGCGACGGCATCCGGCAGTGGGGGCACAGGAAGGGCGACGTCGCCCTGTACTGGAAGGTCCTGGCGCGGAACAAGCGCACGGTGACCCTCGACCTGCACGAAGAAGCCGGCCGTGAGCGGCTCAGGCACCTCCTCGCCGACGCCGACGTCCTCATCGAGAACTTCCGGCCCGGCACGCTCGAGCGCTGGGGCCTGTCGCCCGATGGTCTGCGGGCCGCGAACGAACGACTGGTGGTGCTGCGGGTCTCGGGATGGGGCCAGGACGGGCCCTACGCCGACCGTCCCGGGTTCGGCACGCTCGTCGAGGCGTTCAGCGGATTCGCCCACATCAACGGCTGGCCGGACCGGCCCCCCACCCTGCCGCCGTTCGGCCTCGCCGACTCCATGGCCGGCATGATCGGCGCGTTCGGCATCCTGTGCGCCCTGCGGGAACGGGACCGGAGCGGCCGCGGGCAGGTGATCGACCTCGCCCTCTACGAGCCGATGCTCGCCGCCCTCGGCTCGCTGGTCATCGATTACGACCAGCAGGGCATCGTGCAGGACCGGATGGGCAATCGGACGCCCTTCAGCGCCCCGCGCAACGCCTACCAGGGCAAGGACGGCGGCTGGTTCGCGATCTCGGCGAGCAACCAGAACACCGCCATCCGGCTGCTCACCACGATCGGCCGCCCCGAACTGCTCGACGATCCCCGCTTCGCCACCAACACGGTACGGACGGCGCACCAGGACGAACTCGACCAGGTGATCTCGGCGTGGGCCGCGCTCCGTACCCGCGACGAGGCCATCGCGGACCTCAACGCCGGCGGTGTGCCGGTCGCGCCGGTGAACTCGGTCGCGGACATCGTCGGCAACGAGCACGTCGTGGCGCGGGGCTCGCTGATCCGGGTCTCCGACGACGAACTCGGCGAGGCGCTGGTGCAGGCGCCGGTGCCCCGGCTGAGTGACACGCCCGGCCAGGTGCGGTTCCTCGGCCGCCCGCTGGGCTCCGACGACGACCAGTGGACCGGCGGCCTGTGGAGATGACACGCCGGATCTTCGTCACCCGCCCCGTCCCCGACCACATCGCCGACTCTCTGCGCGTCCGGGGTGTGGCCGTGGAGACCTACAGCGGGGAACTGCCAGTGCCCCGGACGGACCTGGTACGAGCGGTTCGCACCTTCGACGCGGTGATCGTCACCATCTCCGAGCGGGTCGACGCCGACATCATCTCCCAGGCGCCGGCGGACGGGCCGCTGCGCGTGCTCGGCACCATCTCGACCGGCACCGACCACATCGACCTCGGCGCCGCCGCCCTCAGGGGCCTGCAGGTACGGCGCGTCCCCCCAGCCATCACCGCACCCGCGACCGCGGAGCTCACCCTGGCCTTGATGCTGGTCACGGCACGCCGGCTGATCGAGGCGTGGAACGACCTGCGCGCCGGGTCCTGGAAATCGTGGATGCCCTACCAGTGGACGGGCGGCCTGCTCGCCGGCCGGTCGCTCGGTGTCGTCGGACTCGGCGCCATCGGCGGCCTGGTCGCCGGCTACGGCCATGCCCTCGGCATGCGGGTCCGGTTCACCGCCCGCTCCCCACGCGAGGATCTCCCGCCCTGGCTGGAGCAGGTCCCCTTTGACACGTTGCTCGCCGCGTCCGATGTGCTGAGCGTGCACGTCCCGCTGACGGACGAGACGGCCGGCCTCATCGGCGAGCGTGAGCTCGGCCTGCTGCCCCCGGGCGCGCTGCTGATCAACACCTCGCGTGGAGGTGTCGTCGACGAGGACGCGCTCCTCGCGGCACTCGACGGCGGGCGGCTGGCGGGGGCGGGCATCGACGTCTTCAGACGGGAACCCGTCGACCCGTGTCATCCGCTGGTGCGTCATCCGCGGGTGGTCGCCTTCCCGCACATCGGCAGCGCGACGACCTCGACCCGCGACGACATGATGCGCAGCGCCGTCGAAAGCGGCCTGCGCGTGCTCGACGGGCTCTCGCCGGCGGACGAGACGGTGCCGCCCGGCTTCGATCAAGCGGTGGACAGGAGGCCGGCCAGGTGACGAACGACACCGATCCCACGACTGAGCGCGGTGCGCCGGACGAGATCGTCGTGGCCGCGGACATCGGTGGCACGTTCACCGACATCGTCGCCGTTCGCGGAGATCGCATGCTCGTCGGCAAATTCCCCACCGACTACGACGATCTCAGCAGGCCGGTCCGGGACGGCGTGGACCTGGCGCGCCGCGCCCTCGGCGGCCCGGACGCCAGGGTGGACACGGTCATCCACGCGACCACGGTGGCCACCAACGCGGTGCTGGAACGCCGCGGCGCCAAAGTCGGCCTGCTGATCACCAAGGGCTTCGCCGATCTGCTCCAGATCGGCAGGCTCCGGCGCGCGGACCCCTACACGCTCGACCATCGCAAGCCGGCGCTGCTGGTGGACATCGATCTCGTCGCCGAGATCGACGAGCGGATGGACGCCTCGGGCAAGGTGGTGACACCGCTGAACGAGGCGGAAGTGGAGGAGGCGGCCCGCCGGATGGTGGCCGCCGGGGCCGAGGCGGTCGTGGTCGGCTTCCTGCACTCCTATCTCGATCCCGCCCACGAGCGACGCGCCGCCGCGGCCATCGCCAGGAGCGCACCCGGCCTCCCGGTGGTGACCTCGGCCGAGATCATTCCCGAGGCCCGCGAGTACGAGCGGATCAGTACGGCGGTGATCGCCGCCTACCTCGGGCCGGTCGTGCGGCATTACCTGCGCCGGCTGGCCGATCGCCTGCGTGACGAACCTCCGGTCGACCAGTTGTGGGTCATGAAGTCCAGCGGCGGGCTGGCCACGGCCGACCATGCCATCGCCCACCCGGAGGAACTGGTGGAGTCCGGTCCCGCGGCCGGAGTCATCGCCGCGGCGTGGGCGGCACGCCGCGCGGGCGTGGAGACCGCCGTCGGGTTCGACATGGGCGGAACGACGACCAAGGCCGCCCTGATCGTGGACGGCACACCGCGGATCAACCATGACTACGAGATCGGCGGTGCGGCGCACTCCGGGGACTTTCTGCGCAAGGGCACCGGGCATCCGTTGCGGTCCCCGGTCATCGACCTCGCCGAGATCGGCACGGGTGGCGGCAGCATCGCGTGGCTCGACGCGACCGGCGCCCTGCGCGTCGGACCGCGTAGCGCGTCGTCCACTCCGGGGCCGGCCTGCTATGGACGGGGAGGCGACCTGCCCACCGTCACCGATGCCGACCTCGTCCTCGGCTACCTCGACTCCGCCCCGGCAGAGGAGGCGGGAGGTCTCGGCGTGCTCCACCGCGACCTCGCGGAGGCGGCGCTGAGCACGCTCGTCACAGCCGGCGCCGCCCAGTCGGTGGTCCACGCCGCCTCCGGCGTGTTCGAACTCGCGGTCGCGCAGATGGCCGGGGCCGTCCGGCTCGTCTCGCTCGCCAAGGGCGTCGATCCTCGCGAGCTGATCCTGATCCCCAGCGGCGGAGCGGGTCCGGTGCACGCCTGGGCGATCGCGCGGGAACTCGGCACGAGCACGCTGCTGTACCCCGCCTTCCCCGGGGTCGCATCGGCCCTCGGGCTGCTCCAGTCGGAGGTGCGCGTCGACCTGGCCGTCGGGGTCCGGGCGCGGCCGACGAGAGCGACGGACCGGGACCTGCTCACGGCGCACCTGACCCGCCTGGCGTCCGATGCGGCCGGACAGGCACGCGAACAGGCGTCGGGCCGGGAGCCGGGCTCGCTCACGGCGCAACTGGACATGCGCTACGCCGGGCAGACCTATACGATCCCCGTCGATCTCGACGGCACCCGCCTGCCGGCCACCGATGACCTTCTCACCCGCTTCGGTGCCGCCCACCGGGCCGCCTATCACCACGAGACTCCGTCGCGAGAGGTCGAGGTCACGACCGTCCGCGTCACGGCCACGGCGCCATCGGGCACCGTCAGGACCACCCCGCGGTGGGCGACCGTGCCGACCGCGGCGGAACGCCCGGTGGTCTTCGACGGTGTGCCGTACCGGGTGCCCGTGGTTCAGCGCGCCGACATCGACGCTGCCGGACTGACCGGTCCGGCGCTGGTGATCCAGGTGGACACCACCATCGTCGTCCCGCCGGGGGCGCACATCCGGGCCGTCGGCGACGGCTCACTGCTGGAGATGAAGCTGCCGCACACCGACGGCCCGGACAAGGAGGAGACCAGATGACCGGCTCGGCGAAGTCCGCGGTCACCCTGCAGGTTTTCGGCAACGCGCTCCACGGCCTGGCCAACGAGCTCCAGGTGTCCATGATCAGGGCCGCCTACTCGCCCATCATCAAGGAGATGTTCGACTGCTCGGCCGGGCTGATCTCCCCCGACGGCGAATACCTCGCTCTCGCCGACGGAATCCCGTTGCAGCTCGGTGTGCTGTCGACCGTGGCCCGCGAGCTGGCTCCCCTGGCCCGCGACCTCGGGCCGGGCGACATCCTCGTCACGAACGACCCCGCCACGGGCTCGCCCCATCTCAACGACTACCTGACCGTGGCCCCCGTGATCGTGGACGGCTACCTGGCCGGCTACGTCTCCACCCTCATGCACCACGCCGATGTCGGCGGAAAGACACCGGGCAGCATGCCCGCCGACGCGACCGAGTTGTTCGCCGAGGGCATGCGCTGCCCACCGGTACGACTCGTGCGGGCGGGCCAGGTCAACGAGGAACTCATGAGTGTCCTGCTGGCCAACAGCCGGCTCCCCGGCAGCATGCGCGGCGACCTCGACGCGCAGATCGCGGGCACGCTCGTCGGCGTCCAGCGGATGACTCAGCTGGTCCACCGCTACGGCACGACGGTCTTCGACCGGCTGCGGCGGGAGTACCTCGACTACTCCGAGGCCCTGGTACGCGCCGAACTGAAGGAGTTCCGGCCCGGGACCTACTCCGCCGCGCGCACCCTTGAGCTGCACCATGACCCCGCCAGCGCACCCGAGCTCGTCCGCGTGCACGCCGAGCTCCGCGTCGCCGACGACGGCACGCTCGCGATCGACCTGTCCGGCTCCGACCCGCAGATCGCGCTGCCGTTCAACGTCGTGCTCTCGAACAGCCGATCGGCCGCGCTGGTCGCCCTGCGCTGCTTCCTGTCCGACGAGCTGCCCATGAACGCGGGGATAGAGCGCTGCGTGCGCGTCACCTGCCTGCCGGGACGAGTCACCAACCCCGATCTGCCGGCGCCGGTCGGCGCCCGCGCGGCGCTCGCCGCGCTGGTGAACGAGGCCATGATCGACGCGATGGGGCAGGCCCACAGCAGCATCCGGGCGGCCGGCAGCAGCGGCGGCACGACGATGCCGTACGTGTGGGCCCATGCGGGCGGCATCCTCATCGACAACTCGACGACCGGCGGAATGGGGGCGACCGCCCGGCAGGCGGGTGAGAGCGTGGTGGACAACTGTGTGACCAACGCGATGAGCTATCCCAACGAGGTCCTGGAACAGGACCATCCTCTCCTGATCGAGGAGGTTCGCCTCCGCCGCGGCTCCGGGGGCGCCGGCCGCCACGGCGGCGGTGACGGGCTCGTCCGCCGGGTGCGCTTCCTCGCCGGCGGCATGCTGTCGCTGCGGGGTTACCGGACTCTCGGCGGTCCTCCCGGGGCCGACGGCGGCGGCGAGGGCGCGGTGTCCCGGTGGACCCTGATCCGGGACGGCCACGAGCGGGTGCTCGCCCCGCAGCAGACCGGAATCGCGACCCTGCCCGGCGACGTCCTGCTGATCGAGACTCCCGGTGGTGGCGGTTTCGGCCCGGAAGAAGGTACCTCTGATGGAGCCTGAGCTCGGCGCCTCCCGCCACGATCGGCTGCGCCGGGTGCAGTCGCTGCTCTTCGTGCCCGGGGACCGTCCGGACCGGTTCGGCAAGGCGCTGGCCGCCGGAGCCGACGCCGTCGTCATCGATCTCGAGGACGCGGTGCGGCCCGCCGACCGTCCGGCGGCTCGCGGCCACATCGCCGGCCTGCTCCGGTCCCATCCCGCGCCGGTCCCCGTCCTGGTCCGAGTGAACGACATCAGCACCGGTGAGCTGTCCGCCGACGTCGAGAGCGTCATCGGCGCCGGACTCGACGGCCTCGTCGTCCCCAAGCTCGACCCCGGCTGCGCCGCGGCGACCGACGAGCTGATCAGTGCGGCGGAACAGGCCAGGGGGCTGGCGCCCGGCTCGATCCCCGTGCTCGGCATCGTCGAGACGGCGGCCGGACTGCTGCGGCTCGCCGCCCTGCCACGACTGCCCGCGCGGGTCGTGCGGCTCGCTTTCGGGGCGGGCGATTTCTCCGCCGACACGGGCGCCGTATGGCTCCCCGGCAATCCGGCGCTGCTCGCGGCGAAATCGATGATCGTGTGGATCTCCACGGCGCTGGGCCTCGCCCCACCCGTCGACACCGCGTTCCCCTGGGTGAACGATTTCGATGGGTTGCGTGCCGAATCCGACAACGCCGCGGCCGTCGGCTACCTCGGGAAATTCTGCATCCACCCTGCACAGATCGAGTCCGTGCACGCCGCGCTGCGACCGTCGGACGATCAGGTACGGCGGGCCGAGGCGGTCATCGAGGCGCTGTCGGGATCCGGCGCGGCCGGCGCCCAACTGATGAACGGCCAGCTCATCGACGAAGCCGTCGTCAAATGGGCACGACGGGTACTCGCGATCGGCGGTCACCGGCCACAGCCGCCGGACTGAACCGGCGGCCCTGGCGCGCCGAGGCTGAGATCGGCCAGAGACAACCACCAACCCCCGGCTCGTCGAGCCACAGGAGAGAACGTGTCGGCCATTCCTGAATTCAGCGCCTCGTCCATGGACGAGAACCCGGCCCCGGACGAAGCGGTCCTCGACCAGGTGGCCCAGAAGGTGTTGTGGCTCGCGACCTCCATGGTCCACCACGCGAACCGGGTCAGGGCGAATCCGAGCGGCATCAAGGTCGGCGGCCACCAGGCGTCGTCGGCGTCCATGGTGAGCCTGATGACCGCGCTGTGGTTCGACGGTCTCACGGCGGAGGACCGGGTCTCGGTGAAGCCCCACGCGTCCCCCGTCCTGCACGCGATCAACTACCTGCTGGGACGACTCGACAGCAGCTATCTGCCACGACTGCGTGAGTACGGCGGCCTCCAGCCGTACCCGTCCAGGACGAAGGACCCGGACCACCCTGACTACTCCACCGGTAGCGTCGGCATCGGAGCCACCGCACCCGTCTGGGGCGCGATCGCGAGGCGCTTCCTCGCGGCCCGCCTCGGCGCCGAGGCCGGGGGCCGCCAGATCTCGCTTCTCGGCGACGCCGAGTTGGACGAGGGCGCGATCTGGGAGTGTGTGGCCGACCCCATGGTCTCCCATCTCGGGGAGGTCCTCTGGGTGGTGGACCTCAACCGCCAGTCACTCGACCGGGTCGTGCCGGACATCGCCATCGGAAGGTGGTCCGGCATGTTCGCCGCCGCCGGCTGGGACGTGGTTCAGGTGAAGTACGGCCGTCAGCTGCACCGCATGTTCGCCCGGGCCGGCGGAGAGGCCCTGCGCCGCCGGATCGACGAGATGAGCAACGAAGAGTACCAGTGGCTCCTGCGGTCGCCGGTCTCGGAACTGCGCGAACGGCTCATCGGCGGCGGCCTCCACGGCCCCGCCCTGCGACGAGTGCTGCGCGACAGCGATGACGCCGAGATCGCGGCGCTGATCCGTGACCTCGGCGGGCACGACATGGTGGAACTGTCGCGGGCCTTCGCCACGGCGGACCCCACCCGCCCCACGGTCGTGTTCGCTTACACGATCAAGGGCTGGAACCTGCCGATCGAGGGCCACCCGGGAAACCACTCGGCCTTGCTGTCGGACGGCCAGTACGCGCAGCTCGCCGAACGGACCGGCGCCGATCCGGAGCACCCGTGGCGCCCCTTCGAGGCGGGCTCCCCCGCTGACCGGCTCTGCGCCCAGGTCGCCGCCCGCCTGCGGCGCGAGGAATCCCCTCGCAACGAGCCGCCCGCGGTGCCCGCAGAGCTCGGCCGGCGCTACCGAGGACGTCAGTCGACGCAGGCGACCCTGGGACGCGTGCTCGGCGACCTCGCCCGAGACGCGCCGGACGTCGCGGCCCGGGTGGTGACCGTCTCCCCCGACGTCGCGAGCTCCACCAACGCCGGCGGCTGGATCAACCGCGTCGGCGTGTGGTCGCCCCGTGAACGCCATGACTGGTTCGCGGAGGACGGCGACCGCCTCATCCGGTGGCGTGAGTCGCCGCGGAGTCAGCACATCGAGCTGGGGATCGCCGAGGTCAATCTGATGGGCCTGCTCGGCGAACTCGGCGCCACCTGGATGACCGTGGGCGAGCCGCTCCTCCCGATCGGCACGATCTACGACCCGTTCGTGGGGCGCGCGTTGGAGCCGTGGTCGTTCGGCACGTACGCCGGCGGGCGGTCCATCCTGGTCGGCACCCCATCGGGGGTCACGCTCGCTTCGGAGGGCGGCGCGCACCAGAGCGTCGTCACCCCGACGCTCGGCCTGCAACAGCCTGGCGTCACCACGTACGAGCCGGCCTTCGCCGTAGAGGCCGAATGGTGCCTCCTGCACGCGCTGTCTCGTCTCGGCCGGGCCGATGGCGAGTCGGCCTACCTGCGTCTCACCACGCGGCCGATCGAGCAGGAACTGGCCGCCGTTCCGGCCGACGCGGCGGGCCGGGAGCGGCGGCGGCGAGCCGTGCTGAGCGGTGGATACCGTCTCCGGTCCGTGCCGGGGGTACCCGATGTCACCCTCGCCGCCGCCGGTGCGCTGGTGCCGGAGGCGATCGAGGCGGCCGAGCGGTTGGATCAGGCCGGTGTCGCCTGTGACGTGGTCGTCGTCACCTCCTACGACCTTTTGTGGCGGGCCATGACGGCGGGCCGATCCGGCGACGGGACGTCGATCCTGGACGAGATCTTTCCGGCCTCCCGCCGTTCGCCGTTGGTGACCGTGCTGGACGGGCATCCGCACACGCTCGCCTTCCTCGGCACGTTCACCGGGAGCGCGGTGTCCTGCCTCGGTGTTTCGGGCTTCGGGCAGGGCGGCTCACTGGAGGACGTGTACCGCAGCCACCAGATCGACACGTCGTCCATTGCGGAGGCCGCGCTGAGACTTCTCCGTCAACCTGGCTGAGGGATGCCAAGTGGGTCGCGTACCAGACGGCGGTGGAACGTCGACCGGCCGAGAGTCCGTGCTGCGACCCACGGGCGGGGCAGGACGACGAATCTCTCAGACCGCGGACGGGGACCGGGCGCCGACTACCGCAGGAAGGCGGCGGCCACCCCCGCGTCGACCGGGATGTGCAGGCCGGTGGTCAGTGACAGGTCGCCGGCCGTGAGCGCGAAGACGGCGGCGGCCACGTGTTCCGGCAGCACCTCCCGCTTGAGCAGGGTGCGCTGGGCGTAGAACTCGCCGAGCCGCTCCTCCTCCACCCCGTAGACGGCCGCCCGGTTGGCGCCCCAGCCGGAGGCGAAGATGCCGGAGCCGCGGACCACGCCGTCGGGGTTGACGCCGTTGACCCGGATGCCGTGGCCGCCCAGTTCGGCGGCGAGCAGCCGTACCTGGTGGGCCTGGTCGGCCTTGGCCGCGCCGTAGGCGACGTTGTTCGGCCCGGCGAACACGGCGTTCTTGGAGGAGATGTACACGAGGTCACCCCCCATGCCCTGATTTATCAGGACGCGCGCCGTCTCCCGGGAGACGAGGAACGAGCCGCGGGCCATCACGTCGTGCTGCAGGTCCCAGTCGGCGGCCGTGGTGTCCAGCAGGGACCGTGACAGCGACAGCCCGGCGTTGTTCACGACCAGGTCGAGGCCGCCGAACGCGCGGACCGCCTGCCGTACGGCGTCGAGGATCTGTTCCTCGGAGGTGACGTCCACCTCGACGGCGACGGCGACGTCCTCCTGGCGGAGCGCGCCCGTGCCCAGCTCGGCGGCGACCTTGGCGGCGGACGCGTGGTCGCGGTCGGCGACCACCACGCAGGCGCCCTCGGCGGCGAGCCGGCGGGCGGTGGCGGCGCCGATGCCGGAGCCACCGCCGGTGACCAGGGCGACCCGCCCGGCCAGCGGCTTGGGCGCGGGCAGGCGGCGCAGCTTGGCCTCCTCCAGCTCCCAGTACTCGATGCGGAACTTCTCCGCCTCGTCGATCGGCCGGTAGCGGGACAGCGCCTCGGCGCCGCGCATCACGTTGATCGCGTTGACGTAGAACTCCCCGGCGACCCGGGCGGTCTGCTTGTCCTTGCCGAAGCTGAACATGCCGACCCCGGGCACCAGCACGATCGCCGGGTCGGCGCCGCGCATCGGGGGCGAGCCCGGTCCGGCGTGGCGCCGGTAGTAGGCGGTGTAGTCGTCGCGGTAGCGGGCGTGCAGCTCGCGAAGCCGTTCGAGGACGTCGGCGGGCGGCGCGTCCGGCGGGAGGTCGAGCACCAGCGGGGCGACCTTGGTGCGCAGGAAGTGGTCGGGGCAGGAGGTGCCGAGCGCGGCCAGCCGGGGGTGCTCGGCGCGGGCCAGGAAGTCGAGCACCCCGGCCGTGTCGGTGTAGTGGCCGACCTGGCGGGCGTCGGTGCTCGCCAGCCCGCGGATCGCCGGGAACAACTCGGCCGCCCTGCGGTGACGCTCCCGCTCCGGCAGCGGCTCGTGGATCACCGGGCCGAACGGGTCGGGGCGGCCGTGTTCGGCGATGTGCTGCTCGGCGGTGCGGATGATGTCGAGGGAGTTGGCCTGGCACTCCTCGCTGGTCGCGCCCCACGCGGTGATGCCGTGGCCGCCGAGGACGCAGCCGATGGCCCGCGGGCTGGCCGCCTTGACGGCCGCGATGTCGAGCCCGAGCTGGAAGCCGGGCCGCCGCCACGGCACCCACACCACCCGGTCGCCGAAGATCCGCGCCGTCAGCTCGGGCCCGTCGGCGGCGGTCGCGAGGGCGATGCCCGAGTCGGGGTGCAGGTGGTCGACGTGCGGGGCGTCGACCAGGCCGTGCATGGCGGTGTCGATCGACGGCGCGGCGCCGCCTCTGCCGTGCAGGCAGTAGTCGAACGCCGCGACCATCTCGTCCTCGCGCTCCTGTCCCGGGTAGACGGCGGTGAGCGCGCGGAGCCGGTCGAGCCGCAGCACGGCCAGGCCCGCCTCGGTGAGCGTGCCGAGGTCGCCGCCGGAGCCCTTGACCCACATCACCTCCGCCTCGCCGCCCGTCGCCGGGTCGGTCACGCTGCCCTTGGCCGAGGTGTTGCCGCCCGCGTAGTTGGTGTTGCGCGGGTCCGCGCCCAGCGCGTGCGACCTTTCCAGCAGTTCGCGTACGGCCCGCATCAGGCTCCCCACCCTGCCTGGGCGCCCCCGACACGTTCGGCGGCGATCTTCTCGAAGTAGCCGGACCGGGCGTAGGCGGCCATCGGGTCCGGCGCCAGCCCCATCTCCTCGCGCAGTTCGGCGAGCAGCGGCCGGACGTCGGTGTTGTAGGCGTCCATCAACACGGCGTTGGCGCCGAGCACGTCACCCGCGCGCTGCGCGGCGGCCAGCGCGTCACGGTCGACGAGCAGCGCCTTGGCGGTGGCCTCCTGGACGTTCATCACCGAGCGGATCTGGCCGGGGATCTTGGGCTCGATGTTGTGGCACTGGTCGAGCATGAACGCCACCCTGCGGGGGACTTCGCCCCCCGCATGCCCCCCGGAAAGCTCGGCGCTTCGCTCCTTCTCCCCGTCGTCCAGGGCTCCGCCCCGGACGACCTCGAACATGATGCGGAACAGCTGGAACGGGTCGGCCGCGCCCACCATCAGGTCGTCGTCAGCGTAGAAGCGCGAGTTGAAGTCGAACCCGCCGAGCTTCCCCTCGCGCAGCAGGAACGCCACGATGAACTCGATGTTGACGCCCGGCGCGTGGTGGCCGGTGTCGACCACCACCTGCGCCTTGGGGCCGAGCTTGACGCAGTGGGCGTAGGCGGTGCCCCAGTCGGGCACGTCGGTGGTGTAGAAGGCGGGCTCGAACAGTTTGTACTCCAGCAGGAACCGCTGCCCCTCCCCCAGCCGCTCGTAGACGGCGGCGAGCGCCTCGGCGAGCCGGTCCTGGCGGGCCCTGATGTCGTCCTGGCCCGGGTAGTTGGTGCCGTCGGAGAACCACAGTTTGAGGGTGTCCGACCCGGTCAGGTCCATGATGTCCACGCAGTCGAGCAGGTGGCCGAGCGCCTTGCGGCGGACCGCCGGGTCGGGATGGGTGACGCTGCCGAGCTTGTAGTCGTCGTCCTGGAACACGTTGGAGTTGATCGCCCCGATGCCCACGCCCAGCCCGGCGGCGTGCCGGGCCAGGTGCGCGTAGTCGTCGACGCGGTCCCACGGGATGTGCAGCGCGACGGTCGGCGCGACGCCGGTGTGCAGGTGCACCCGCGCGGCGTCGGCCAGCTTCTCGTACGGGTCGCGCGGCACTCCTGGCTGGGCGAACACCTTGAACCTGGTGCCGGAGTTGCCGTACGCCCAGGAGGGGGTCTCGATGCGCTGCCCGCGCAGCCGTTCCTTGATCATTGTTAAAAGATCATTCCTAGAAGTCGAACTGGTCGATGTTGGCGGCCTCGAAGGTGAACGGCGGGCCGAGGATGACCTCGCCGTTCTTGCCGATCGTGCGCTCGCCGAGCTTGCCCGCCTTGAACGTCTCGCCCTCGGCACCGCTGATCTGCCCCGACGCCAGCGCCGCCGCCGCGTAGGAGGCCAGGTAGCCGAGGTCCTTGGGGTTCCACAGGGCGAACTTCTGGACCGTCTCGTCCTTGACGAACTGCCGCATCTGGTTGGGCGTGCCCAGGCCGGTCAGGACGACCTTGCCCTTGTACTTGGAGCCGGAGATGTAGCGGGCCGCGGCCGAGACGCCGACCGTGGTGGGCGAGATGATCCCCTTCAGGTCGGGGTAGGCCTGGAGCAGGCCCTGGGTCTCGGTGAACGACTTCTGGTCGTCGTCGTCGCCGTACGCCACCTTGACCAGCTTCATGTCCTTGTATTCGGGCTTGCCCAGCTCGTCCTTCATGAAGTCGATCCAGGTGTTCTGGTTCGTGGCGTTGGCCGTGGCCGACAGAATCGCGATCTCGCCCTTGTTTCCGATCATTTCGGCGAGCAGCTTGAGCTGGCTGCGGCCGACCTCCTCGGAGCTGGCCTGGTTGATGAACAGGTCACGGCACTCCGGCGCGGCGTCGGAGTCGTACGACACGATCTTGATGCCCTTGGTGCGGGCCTGCTGGAGCGGGCCGCAGACGGCGTTGGGGTCGTTGGCCGAGATGAGGATGGCGTCGTGGCCCTGCTGGGTGAGCGTGTTGATGTAGGAGATCTGCGAGGACGCCGACGCGTCGGACGGGCCGACCTCCTTGGCCTCGCCCTGGAACTCCTTGGCCGCCTCGGCCCCCGCGGTCGCGACGATCGTCATGTACGGGTTGTTGATCTGCTTGGGCAGGAACGCCAGCTTGAGTCCCTGCTTGAGCGGCGCGTCGGGGTTCGCGGTGGCGGCGGCGGAGGACGCCGGCGCCTGCGCGGGCGCCGAGGTCACGCTCGACTTGGTGGTGCCACCGCATCCCGCGATGCCCAGGGTGAGCAGCGCGGCGACGGCGGTGAGGCGCATCGGGGTCATGGGGTTCCTTTCAGGGCCGGCCTGACGAGGGAGACGAGACGGGGGGTGAGGACCGACACGATGAGCAGCAGGCCGGTGACGATCGACTGGATCTCGGTCGAGACGTCGCCGAGCATGAGCAGGTTGCGCAGCAGCCCGATGAGCAGCACTCCGGCGATGACGCCGCCGAGCGTGCCCTTGCCGCCGTCGAAGTCGACGCCGCCGAGGAGTACGGCGGCGATGACGGCGAGCTCGATGCCCATGCCGTTGTCGGCACGGGCGGAGCCGTATCTGAGGGTGAAGATGACTCCGGCGAACGCGGCGACGGTCCCGGAGACGACGAACAGCAGCAGCTTGATCCGCTTGACCCGGATTCCGGCGAAGAACGCGGCCTGCTCCTGCGCGCCGATCGCGTACAGGGAGCGGCCGAAGCCGGTGGCGTGCAGGACGACGCCGACGACGACGGCGAGCAGCACGAACAGCGCGATCGGGTACGGGATCGGCGTCCCGGGCACGTCGCCCACGGCCAGCGCGGTGTAGTCCGGCGGGAACTGGGCCACGGCCCTGTCGCCGAGCACCACGTACGCCAGGCCGCGGTAGAGGGCGAGCGTGCCGATCGTGACGGCCAGCGACGGCAGCCCGAGCCTGGTCACCAGCAGGCCGTTGACCAGGCCGCACCCGGCGCCGACCAGCACGACGATCGGGATGATCGTCTCGATGGCCATACCGCCGTCCCACAGCGCGCCGACCAGCGCGCTGGACAGGCCGAGCACCGAGGCGACCGAGAGGTCCACCTCGGCGGCCACCACCAGCATGGTCATGGCCAGCGCGATGAGCGCGATCTCGCCCAGGTCGCCGAGCGCGAACGACAGGTTGTCGACGCTCGCGAAACCGGGCGAGGTGAACGAGCCGCCGGCGAACACGACGATCAGCAGGGACGCGACGAGCACGTCCCAGCGCAGCACTCTAGCCATGGCGGCTCCTGTTCCTGAGCAGGCGGGCGAGCCTGAGGGCGAGCACCCTGTCGACGCTGATCGCGATCAGGAGCAGCGCCCCGGTGATGGCCTGCTGCCAGAACGGGTTGACCCGGAGCACGACCAGCGCGCTGCCGATCGTGGTGAGCAGCAGCGCGCCGAGCGCCGCCCCGTACACGCTGCCGACGCCGCCGGTGATCGCGACGCCGCCGACGACGACGGCGCTGATCACGAGCAGTTCCCAGCCGTTCGCCGAGTCGCCGACGACGGTGCCGAACCTGGCCAGCCAGAGCACGCCCGCCAGCCCGGCCAGGCAGCCGCTGACCAGGTAGGCGGCCAGGACGCGGCGCCGCACGGGCACGCCCGCGAGCCGGGCCGCCTCCGGGCTGGAGCCGATCGCGTAGAACTCCCGGCCGCTCGGGTAGGAGCGCAGGTAGTAGCCGATCGCCAGCATGAACACGAGCGTGATGAGCGGCAGGTACGGCACGCCGAACACGGCGCCGTTGCCCAGGGCGAGCAGCTCCGGCGGCAGGTCGACCGCGTTGATCTGCCGGCCGTGGGCGAGGTAGTGGCCGACGCCCTGGATCACGTAGAGCGTGCCGAGGGTGACGACCAGGGCGGGCACCCGGCAGAAGCTGACCAGCAGGCCGTTCAGCAGGCCGCAGACCGCGCCGACCGCCACCCCGAACACGACCCCCGGCACCAGGCCCCAGCCGCTCGCCAGCACGTCGCCGGTGACGAACGCGACCAGCCCCACCACCGAGCCGACGGACAGGTCGAGGTTGCGGGTGATGACCACGATCGACTGCCCGACGGCCAGCAGCGCCAGGATGGCCGTGTTGAGCAGGATGTCCTCGATGCCCTGGCCGGACAGGAAGTTGGGGTTGGCGGCGGTGGTGCCGCCGACGAGCGCGACCAGGGCGATCACCAGGCTCAGCTCGCGAGCCCGGAAGACCAGGTCGACCAGGCCGCGGGCGCTGCGCGGAGCGGCGGCCCGCTCGGGCGGCGCGGTCGCGGTCGTCATGCGGACCTCCCCTTCGCGGCCCTCCTGGTGGCGGCCCTCCCGGTGGCGGCCCTCCTGGTGGCGGTCGTCATGCGGCCCTCCCGGTGGCGGCGTTCATCACGCTCTCCTCGGTCGCCTCGGCGCGCGGGATCTCGGCGGCCAGCCGTCCCTCGTGCATGACCAGCACCCGGTCGGCCATGCCGAGCACCTCCGGCAGGTCGGAGGAGATCATCAGCACCGCGATGCCCTGCCCGGCCAGCTCCGACAGCAGGCGGTGCACCTCGGCCTTGGTGCCCACGTCGATGCCGCGGGTCGGCTCGTCCACGATGAGCACGGACGGCTCGGTGGCCAGCCACTTGGCCAGCACGACCTTCTGCTGGTTGCCGCCGGACAGCACGCCCACCCCGTCGCCGAGCCGGGCGAACTTGAGCCGTAACCGCACCGCCCAGTCGGCGGCCCGGTCGCGCTCGGCCTTGCGGGAGATGGTCAGCCCCCGGCGCAGGGAGCGCAGCCCGGTCAGCCCGATGTTGCGCTCGATCGACAGCTCCATGACCAGGCCCTGCTGGCGGCGGTCCTCGGGCACCAGGGCCAGACCGGCGTCCATGGCCGCCGTGGGACTGCCGGCGGGCAGATGGCGGCCGTCCACCGTGACGGAACCGGCGTCCCACCGGTCGACGCCGAAGACGGCCCGCGCCACCTCGCTCCGGCCGGCGCCGACGAGCCCGGCCAGGGCAACGATCTCGCCGCGCCGTACCTCGAAGGAGACGTCGGTGAAGACGCCCTCGCGGGTCAGCCGTTCGACGCTGAGGGCGACGTCGCCGACGGCTGCGTCCTGTTTGGGGTAGAGCGCACCGAGCTCGCGGCCCACCATGCGGCGGACCAGGTCGTCGTGCGTGAGCCCGGCGACGGGCTCGCCGGCGATCCAGGCGCCGTCCCGCAGGGTCGTGACCCGCTGGCAGAGCGAGAAGATCTCGTCGAGCCGGTGCGAGATGAACAGGATCGCGCACCCGTGCTCGCGCAACGCCTCCACCACCGAGAACAGCCGGGCGACCTCGTTGCCGGACAGAGCGGCGGTCGGCTCGTCCATGATCAGGACCCGGGCGTCGCGGGAGAGCGCCTTGGCGATCTCGACCAGCTGCTGGTCGGCGATGGACAGGCCGCGCGAGGGCTGCTCGGGGTCGAGCGTCACCCCGAGCCGCCCGAACAGGGCACGGGCCTGGGCGTGCATGGACCTGCGGTCGATCCGGCCGAGCGCGCGGCGGGGCTGGCGGCCCATGAAGATGTTCTCGGCCACGGACAGGTCGGGGAAGAGCGTCGGCTCCTGGTAGATGACGGCCACACCGGCCTGCTGGGCGTCGGCGGGACCGGCGAAGACGACAGGCTCGCCGTCGAGCAGCACCTGGCCGCTGTCCGGCCGGTGGACGCCGGCGAGCGTCTTGACGAGCGTGGACTTGCCCGCGCCGTTCTCTCCCGCGAGGGCGTGCGCCTCACCGGCGAACAGCTCCAGCGAGACGTCGCGAAGCGCCTTGACGGCCCCGAACGACTTGCTGACGTTCGAGAGCGCGAGGGTGGGGGGAACGCTCACGCATCCTCCGGATGACAAACGTTTTAACCGGCTGACCCCGGAATGTAGGCGCTGCACCAGCGAGCGTCAATGGCCTCACCGGACCCATGGCAGAACTGTGATTGATACGTTTTAATCAAAGGATGCGTTTCACCTCGGTGGATCTGGGCGCCTCCAGCGGGCGCGTGATGACGGCCGACCTCGTCGGCGGGAAGGTCGAGCTGGCCGAGGCGCACCGCTTCGTCAACCGGCCCGTGCGGGTGTCGGGGACCCTGCACTGGGACATCCTGTCGCTCTACGGCGGCGTCCTCGACGGCCTGCGCCGGGCCGGCCCCGCCGAGTCGATCGGGATCGACGCGTGGGGCGTCGACTACGGCCTGCTCGACGGCGACGGGCGGCTGATCGGCAACCCGGTGCACTACCGCGACGACCGCACCGCCGCCGTCACGGAGCGGGTGGACCCGTACGAGGTGACGGGATTGCAGTTCCTGCCCTTCAACACGGTCAACCAACTGCTCCGCGACCGGCTGGACCGGGCCGCGACGATGCTGCTGATCCCCGACCTGCTCGCCTACTGGCTGACGGGCGAGCTCGCCGCCGAGCGCACCAACGCCTCCACCACCGGTCTGTACGACGTGACGCGCCGCGACTGGGCCTGGGACCTCATCTCCCAGCTCAAGCTCCCCCGCCAGATATTTCCCCAGATCTCCGATACGTCGGTCGCCCCGCTCCGCGAGGACGTCGCCGCCGAGCTCGGCCACGCCACCCCGGTCACCCGGGTCGCCTCCCACGACACCGCCTCCGCCGTGGTCGCCGTGCCCGCCACGACCCCCGCCTTCGCCTACATCTCCTGCGGCACCTGGTCACTCGTCGGCGTGGAGCTGCCCGCCCCCGTGCTCACCGAGGAGAGCCGCCTGGCCAACTTCACCAACGAGGCCGGCGTCGACGGCACCACCCGCTACCTGCGCAACGTCATGGGCCTGTGGATCCTGCAGGAGTGCCTGCGCGCCTGGGGCGATCCCGGCCTGGACCTCGGCGAGTTGCTGGCCGAGGCCGAGCGGGCCGGGACCGACGCGGTCATCGACCCCGACGACCCGTCGTTCCTGCCGCCCGGCGACATGCCGGGCCGCATCGCCGCCTACTGCGCCCGCACCGGCCAGCGCTCGCCGGACGGCCGCGCCCAGGTCGTACGATGCATCCTGCGGAGCCTGGCCCTCGCCTACCAGCGGGCCGTCACCGACGCCGTGCGCCTCAGCGGCCGCCCTGTCGAGGTCGTGCACCTGGTGGGCGGCGGCTCGCGCAACGCGCTGCTGTGCCGGCTCACGGCCGACGCGACCGGCCTGCCGGTGGTCGCCGGCCCGGTCGAGGCGGCCGCGCTGGGCAACGCGCTGGTCCAGGCACGGGCACGTGGCCTGGTCGGCGATCTGGCCGAGATGCGGGATCTGGTACGACGAAGCGCGGGCGTGCGCGTCTACGAGCCACGGGGGCACCGATGAGAACAGTGAGCATCAAGGAAGTCGCGGCCAGGGCGGGAGTGTCGCCCGGCACGGTGTCCAACGTGCTCAACCGTCCCGAGAAGGTGGCCGGCGAGACCCGCGAGCGCGTCGAGGCGGTGATCAGGGACCTCGGCTTCGTCAGGCACGGCTCGGCCTCCACGTTGCGGGCCGGGCACAGCCGCACGATCGGCCTGTCCGTGATCGACATCGGCAACCCGTTCTTCACCGACGTCGCCGCCGGAGTCGAGGACCTGGCCAGCGAACGCGGCTACGCGGTCATCCTCGGCAACTCCTCGGGCAGCCGGCTGAAGGAGGAGCGCAACCTGCTCGTCTTCGCCGAGCAGCGGGTGCGCGGGGTGCTGATCACCCCGTCCGACGAGGACCCGAGCCGGCTGGACCGGCTGCGCGAGCGCGGCATCTGCGTGGTGCTCGTCGACCATCCCGCCGACCGGTCCGGGCAGTGCGCGGTCGCGGTCAACGACGTGACCGGCGGCGCCCTGGCCGTCGGCCACCTGCTGGGCGGCGGGGCTGCTCGGCTCGGCTACGTCACCGGCCCCGCCTCCATCCGGCAGTGCCAGGACCGGCGGCGGGGCGCGCACCAGGCCATGACGGCGGCCGGTCACGACCCGCGCGAGCTGCGCGAGATCTCGATGCCCACGATGACGGCGAAGGCCGGGCAGGAAGCGGCCGAGAAGCTGCTCTCCGAGGGGACACTGCCCGACGCGCTCTTCTGCGCCAACGACCTGCTGGCTCTGGGCGTGCTGCGCGGCCTGCTGCACGCGGGCGTGCGGGTGCCCGACGACGTGTCCCTGATCGGCTATGACGACATCGACTTCGCCTCCGCCTCGGCCGTGTCGCTCAGCTCGATCCGGCAGCCGACCTACCAGCTCGGCCGGGTGGCCACCGAACTACTGCTGGACGAGTGCGACA
>NZ_JBFAKL010000028.1:0-114010 GCF_040655715.1 Nonomuraea cavernae
ATGCCCGCAATGCTCCAGCAACGCCGCCTCCTGGGCAGGCGAGGGCTGAAGCCGGAAGCGGGACACGCCGACCAACCTACCGACCACCACCGACAGAAACAGGAAACACAAGTGCCCGACCATACCGCGTTCCCTCCCCACCCTGAAGGACGGGGCATCCACGCTGTAGGTGCTTGGTGACGGCTTGTTCGGAAAATCGCGCCGGGTGAGGTCATCTCTCCTCCTCTCTCGTTTCCACCATCCCACCCAGGTCATCGTGACCGGGTTCGGCGCCGCCGTGCTGGTGGGTACCCTGCTGCTGGCACTGCCGGTCGCGACCACGACGGGCGAGTCCGCGGGCTGGCTGACCGCGCTGTTCACCGCCACGTCCGCCGTGTGCGTGACCGGCCTGGTGATCGTGGACACCGAGGCGCACTGGTCGATGTTCGGCGAGGTCGTCATCGCCGGGCTGTTCCAGGCCGGCGGCCTGGGCATCATGACCCTGGCCACCGTCTTCGCCGTGCTGGTCGCCGGCCGGCTCGGCCTGCGCGCCCGCCTCGCGGCGCAGACCGAGACGCGCACGCTGAGCATGTCGGACGTGCGGCAGGTGCTGCGCAAGGTGCTGGTGTTCAGCCTGGTGTGCGAGACCGTGACGGCGGTGGTGCTCACCGTCCGGTTCATGACGGGCTACGGCGAGCCGTTCGGCCGTGCCGCCTACCTCGGGGCGTTCCACGCGGTGTCGGCGTTCAACAACGCCGGGTTCGCCCTGTGGCCCGACAGCCTGATGCGGTTCGTCGCGGACCCGTGGATCTGCCTGACGATCGCGGCGGCCGTGATCGTCGGCGGGCTCGGCTTCCCCGTGGTGTTCGAGCTGGCCAGGTCGTGGCGGCGGCCCAGCCGCTGGTCGGTGCTGACCCGGATCACCGTGTCCGTCACCGTGATCCTGCTCGCCGCGGGCACACTGGTGTTCCTCGGCGCCGAGTGGCACAACCCCAGGACGCTCGGGCCGCTCGACGACGGCAGCCGGCTGCTCGCCGCCTTCTTCGCCTCCGTCATGCCCCGTACGGCCGGCTTCAACAGCCTCGACATCACCGCGATGACCCCGTCCAGCTGGCTGGCCACGGACGTGCTGATGTTCATCGGCGGCGGCAGCGCGGGCTCGGCCGGCGGGATCAAGGTGACCACGTTCGGGCTGCTGGCGTTCGTCATCTGGGCCGAGCTGCGCGGCGAGAGCCGCGTCAACGTCGGCCACCGCCGCGTCCCCGAGTCGGCCCAGCGCCAGGCGTTGTCGATAGCCGCGATCAGCGTGTTCCTGGTGGCGACGTCGACCTACGTGCTGCTCGTGCTGACCCCGTACAGCCTGGACCAGGTGCTGTTCGAGGTGATCGCGGCGTTCAGCACGACGGGCCTGTCCACCGGGGTCACCGGCGAGCTGTCGCCGGTCGGGCACGTCCTGCTGCTGTTGCTCATGTTCGTGGGCCGGATCGGCCCGCTGACGCTCGGCTCCGCGCTCGCGTTGAAGGAGCGCCAGCGCCGCTACGAACTACCCGAGGAGCGGATCATCGTTGGCTGACAAGAGAAGCGACCCGGTCGTGGTGATCGGGATGGGCCGGTTCGGCACCTCGCTGGCGCTGGAGCTGGCCCGGCACGGCACCGAGGTGCTGGCCATCGACCAGCGTCCCAAGGTGGTGCAGTCGCTGGCGGGGCAGATCACGCAGATCGCCGTCGCCGACGCCACCGACATGGAGGTGCTGCGCCAGCTCGGCGTGCCCGACTTCTACCGCGCGGTCGTGGCCATCGGCGGCGATCTGGAGGCCAGCATCCTCACCGCGTCGCTGCTGGTGGAGCTGGAGATCGACGACATCTGGGCCAAGGCGGTCAGCAAGCAGCACGGCCGCATCCTCAGCCGGATCGGCGCCCACCACGTGGTGCTTCCCGAGCACGACATGGGCGAGCGGGTGGCGCACCTGGTGAGCGGGCGGATGCTCGACTACATGCAGGTCGACGCCAATTTCGCGCTGGCCAAGACGCGGCCGCCGAAGGATTACGTGGGCGCCCCCCTGGGCGAGTCCAACCTGCGCCGCAAGCACGGCATCACCGTCGTCGCGGTCAAGAGCCCCGACGAGGAGTTCACCTACGCCACGGCTGAGACGGAGCTCACGTACAACGACGTCATCATCGTGTCCGGCCGCACCGAGGACGTGGAACGCTTCGCTGAGCTGTAGGTCCGGCGCCTGCGGCGATCCGGAAAGAAATCCGACCAAGATGGTTGGGTCGCCCTGAGGCGGGAAGGGCAGGCAATTCATGTACGTCGACCGTGAGGAGGAGCCGTAGTGCTCACCCTGACCGCCAACGCAGCCCAGGCCATCCGTGACCTGACCGCGTCCGCACCTGAGCCTGAGCAGGGCGGCATCCGCATCTCGTCGCAGGGAGAGGGCTCGGGTTCGCTCACCCTTTCGCTGGCGACGCAGCCGGAACCCGCCGACGAAGTGGTCGAGACCGAAGGCGCCCGCGTCTATCTCGACCCTGTGGCCGCCACCGTCCTGGAGGACAAGTCCCTGGACGCCGGCGCCGACGACAAGGGGGCCGTGTCCTTCCTGGTGACCGAACAGAACGTCTGACCGCCGATCGCCGGGCCCGGCGCGGCGGAGGGGTCGTGCCGGGCCGGCGGCGACCGGCTGTCCGGATCAGCCGCCCGAGAGTAGCTTGCGCAGGTAGCGGAGCTGCTCCTCACGCTGGTATCCCGAGCCGCCCTCGTGGCCGTTCCAGGGCCAGACCGTGATCTCCTTCGGCCCCTGCCAGTGGTTGTAGGCGCCGAAGACCGTGGACGGCGGGCACACGTCGTCCATCAGCGCCACCGAGTACAACGCGGGCACCCGGCCGCGCGCGGCGAAGTTGAGCCCGTCGAAGTAGGCCAGCGTCGCGAACACCCGCTCGGCGCCGTCCCTGCGCGTGGCCAGGAAACGCACGATCTCCTGGTACGGGTCGCGGTCGGTGATCTCGACGGCCCGCCGGAAGTCGGTCAGGAACGGCACGTCGATGAGCGCCGCCTTGACCGAGGGGCGCAGCGCGGCCGTGGCCTGGGCGATGCCGCCGCCCTGGCTGACGCCCGACACCACGATGCGCGCGGCGTCGACGGCCGGATGGGCGGCGGCCGCGTCGACCGCCCGGACCGCGTCGGTGAAGACCCGGCGGTAGTAGTAGGTCTCGGGGTCGAGGATGCCGCGGGTCATCATGCCCGGCGCCTGGGCGTGATCGCCGCCGTGCGGGTCGCCCGTCACGCCGGGGCGCCCCGGGTTGGCGCCGCCGTGACCGCGCGTCTCCATGACGAACACCGCGTAGCCGGCGGCCGGCCAGAGCAGGTGGTCGTGCGGGAAGCCGCGGCCTCCGCTGTAGCCGATGTAGTGCATGACGCAGGGCAGTGGCCCGTCCGCGCCGCGCGGGGTCAGGAACCAGCCGTTGACGCGGTGCCCGCCCCATCCGGCGAACGACACGTCGTACACCTCGACGGCGGGCAGCGGCAGATCGTATGGGGTGAACGTGGCGGCCAGGTCGAACTCGCCCGCCTCGGCCAGGGTGCGTGACCAGAAGTCGTCGAAGTCGGCGGGGTCGTCCCGGTCGGGACGGTGGGCACGGAGCCGCTCGATCGGCAGGTCGAAAAGCGCCACGACACACTCCAGTCAGTCGATGAAATGCTGCCATTTCATCGCATGTCGTGATGTAAGCGCTATCCATTTCTCTGCGGCGCCCGCTCGTGGGTAGGTGCCGCAGCATGAACGATCAAGTGGTGCAGATCGCCCATCCCCGGCTTCACTCCGACCTGGTCATGGAGGTCCCGCCGGATCCCGGCGACTTCCTGCTGCTGTTCACCGACGGTTCCGAGTCCCGCGCGGCGGTGGTCGCCGACGAGACCGGCCGGCCGACGCTCAAGGCCGGCGCGTACATGACGCCCGACGGCGGGGTGGTCGACGCGTGCGTGTGGAGCGTGCGGGAGACCGTGCGGCAAGGCGAACGGGTCACCCTGCGGCTGGGCCGCCCGCTCACGTGATACCGCCCCCCGGGGAGAGCTTTGTACTAGTTTCGCCGTGTGCGTGTTCTCGCCCGGTGGGTCGTCCGGCTGCTGACCGGGCTCGTGGTGCTGGCGCTGGCGCCGGTCCTGGGCCTGGCGGCGCTGGCCGGGACGGCGATGCTCGGCACCGGCCCGGACGTCTTCACGACGGCCGGGCTGGCCGTGTTCGGCGCGGTGTTCTTCGTCGGCCTGCTGCGCTGCGTGCCCCGGCCCCAGGCCGCCTGGGGACGCTGGGTGCGCGCCGTGGCCGTCCTGGCCGTGGAGGCGGTGGTGGTCTGGCAGGTCACGGCCGCCCTCACCCACCCTCCCCCACCGGACGCCGCGCCGTCCCGGGTGTCCGGGCAGAAGGAGTGGCGGCTGGACACGGGGTCCCGGTTGGCGTACGTGCGGGTGATGCCCAAGCGGGTGACCCGGGCGGAGCCGGTCGTGTTCCTGCACGGCGGGCCAGGGCGGGCCGACCTGGCCGGCGACTCGGCCTTCTACGGCGGGCTCGCCGCCGACGGCTCCCAGGTGTACGTCTACGACCAGCTCGGAGCCGGCCGGTCGGCGCGGCTGGCCGACCCGCGAGGCTACGGCCTGGAGCGTGACACGGCCGACCTGGAGGCGGCCCGCCAGGCCATCGGGGCCGAGCGGCTCGTCCTGATCGGCCACGGCCACGGGGCCCGGCTCGCCGCCGCCTACCTCGCCGCGCATCCGGACCGGGTGGCCCGGGTGGTCTTCGCCGATCCGGCGAGCCTCGACTCCCCCGCCGCCGACCGGTCCGCCGCCCTGCTCGGCCCGGCCGGGACCGGCGCCGGGCCGCCCTCGACGCGCATGCTCGCCGTCTACACGCTGCTGCGGGTCGACCCGGCCGCCGCGCACGCCTTCGCCGGGGACGACGAGCTGGACGCCCGCCTCCCCCGGCCCGCCGGACCGCCCTGTCGCGCCACCTCGCCGCCGCCCGGTGACCTCGGTGGGTACGCGCACCTGGCCGCACGGCCCCTGCCCCGAGGTGTGCGGCCTGGTCTCGCCGGGCTGTCCGTGCCCGCCCTGGTCGTCAAGGGCGGCTGCGACGAGCAGAGCTGGTCGTCGGCCGTGGATTATCGGGGGGCGCTGCCCGGCGCACGGCTCGTCCACCTGGACGGCCCAGGTCTGGGCCGGCCGTACCTGAACGTCCTGCGGTCGTTCCTGACGGGCAAGCCGGTGCGGGAGTACGCCGCCGACACCCCGCCGCCCGGGGCGGCGCCGACCGCCTTGTCCTGATCGCCGTTGCCCCCGCTCACCCCGATCGCGCCCACGACCTGGCCCTCGTGCACGATCGGGAAGCCGCCCACGAAGACTGCGAACCTGCCGGGATGCATGTGGCTGATCCCGAAGGCCTCGTTGCCCGGGAGCGCGGGCCCGTCCGCAGAACGGATTCCTGATGACGTTCGCGATCCTGATCGTGGGCATCATCACCGGCCTGGACGGCTCGGGCTTCTCGGGCCTGCCGCTGACCGGCTCCCTGTCCGGCGCGCTCGGCCCGGCCGTCGGGATGGACCCGGCGACGCTGGCCGCCGTGAGCCAGATGGGCGCCATCTGGTCCGGCGGCGGGGTGCTCGTCGCCTGGTCCTCGCTGATCGCGGTGGCCGGGTTCGCCCGGGTGCCGGTGCTGGACCTGGCCCGCAAGGCGTTCATCCCGGTGATGGCGGGGCTGCTCGTGGCGGCCGTGTTCGCGGTCATCGTCTACTAGGGACGCCCCTGCCCGGGGCCGCCGCCGTCCGGGCGCCGGTCCCGGGCACGAGGCCGGGAGTACGGTGGTGCGCGAAGTCCCCGCATCCGGCCACAGGAGTTCATCACGGTGACACACCGGCCCGAGGTGCTCGTCGTCATGGCGGGCGAGACGTACCAGCGGTTGTTCGACGAGCCGCGCCGGGACCGGCTCGCGCGGCTGGCGGCGGTGCGCGACCCGGTCCAGGTGGCCGAGCTGGAGTCGGCGCCGGCGCGCGAACGGCTGGCCGAGGCCGAGGTGCTCATCACCGGATGGGGCTGCCCGCCTCTGACGGCCGGGGTGCTGGCCCGCGCGCCGCGGCTGCGGGCGGTCCTGCACGCGGCCGGCACCGTCAAGGGCCACATCACGCCCGCCTGCTGGGACCGGGGCCTCATCGTGACCTCGGCGGCGGCGGCCAACGCGATCCCCGTCGCCGAATACACGCTGGCGGCCGTGCTGATGGCCGGCAAGCGCGCCCACCGCTTCGCCGCGCTCTACACCGGCCACCCGGGCGTCTGGGGGCCGTGGCGCGACTCGCCGCCGAACCCGTCCAACTACCGGCGCACCATCGGCATCGTCGGCCTGTCCCACGTGGGCAGAAGGCTCGCCGCGCTGCTCCGACCGTTCGACGTCCGCGTGCTCGCCACCGATCCGCACGCCTCGGCCGCCGGCGCGTCCGCTCTGGGCGTCACGCTGGTGGAGCTGGAGACGCTGCTCGGCGGCAGCGACACGGTCACCCTGCACGCGCCGGAGCTGCCGGAGACGCGCCACCTGCTGGACGGCAGGCGGCTGGCCCTGCTGCCGGACGGCGCGACCGTGATCAACACCGCCCGCGGCAGCCTGGTCGACACCGCCGCGCTGACCGCCGAGTGCGTCGCCGGGCGGCTGGACGCGGTCCTCGACGTCACCGACCCCGAGCCGCTGCCCGCCGGGTCGCCGCTGTACACGCTGCCCAACGTCGTGCTGACCCCGCACATCGCCGGGGCGATGGGCACCGAGACGCACCGGCTGGCCGACGCCGCGCTGGACGAGCTGGAAAGCTTCGCCGAGGGGGTTCCGCAGCGGCACCCGGTCGCCGGTGGCGACCTGACGCGCATCGCCTGACCGGGTCACCGGCGCCGGGTTCGGGGGCCGGGTTCGGGGGCCGGGGCCTCGCGGTGGCGGCCGGGCTCGCGGCTGTGGCCGATCAGACCAACCCACGGCGGCCCCTTGGGCTGATTCGACGATGCACCGCCGCAGGCCCGGACGGACACTCGCGACATGATCCGACGCCTGTTATGCGCGCTGGCACTGGTGGCGGTGGGCGTGGTGGCACCCGCCTCGACCGCCCAGGCCACGGGCTACACCGCGACCATCCGCTACACCGAGTACGGCGTGCCGCACATCACGGCCACCGGCTACGGCGACGCCGGCTTCGGCCAGGGGTACGCCATGGCCAAGGACAACCTCTGCACCCTCGCCAACGGGTACGTGACCGTGCGCGGCGAGCGGTCGCTGTTCTTCGGCCCCGACGGCGACGCGTTCGGCGTGAACTCCGAGCCGCTGCGCGTGCCCGCCACCAACGTGTACTCCACGGCGAGCAGGAACATCGACAGCGACGTCTTCTTCCGCGGCCTGTTCGCCACCGGGAAGCTGGAGGAGGTGCTCGCCAAGCCGTACCCGCTGGGGCCCAGGGCCGAGGTCCTGGAGATCATCCGGGGCTACGTCGCCGGCTACAACAAGCTGCTCGCCGGCGGCGGCATCACGGACCCGCGCTGCGCGGGCAAGCCGTGGCTGCGGCCGATCACCGAGAACGACGCCTGGAAGTTCGTCTACGCCCGGCTCATGTACGGCGGCCTCGGCCAGTCGGCGGTGGGCATCGCGCAGGCCGACGCGGCACGCGGCACCTCGACCGAGGAGACGACCGAGGAGGAGGCCGTCGCCGCCGCCCGGAAGATGGTCTCCGAGCGGCAGCTCGGCAGCAACGCGGTCGCGGCCGGATCCGCCCTGTCGGCGAACGGCCGCGGCCTGCTGCTGGGCAACCCGCACTTCCCCTGGCACGACGGCCTGCGCTTCTGGCAGTCGCACCTGACCATCCCCGGCACGCTCGACGTGTCGGGCGGCTCGCTGCTCGGCCTGCCGGGCGTCCAGATCGGCTACACCTCCGGCGTGGCCTGGAGCCACACGGTGAGCGCGGCCTACCCGTTCGTCGTCTACGACCTGAAGACGGTGCCGGGCTCGCCCACCTCCTACCTGGTCGACGGGCAGATCGAGCAGATGACCAGCCGGTCCCTCGCGGTGCCCGTGCTGGGCGGCGGCACCGTGACCCGCAGGCTCTGGTACAGCCGCTACGGACCGGTCACCACCCAGGTGGGGCCGCTGCCGCTGCCGTGGGGGGCGATGCTGGCCTTCTCCGTCGCCGACGCCAACATCGACAACCTGCGGGCGGTCAACGCGTGGTTCGACATGGACCACGCGCGGAGCACCGCCGACATCGACCGGGCCCTGCGCACCAACCAGGGCATCCCGTGGGTGAACACGGTCGCGGCCGACTCCGCCGGCAACGCCTACTTCGCCGACATCCAGGTCGTGCCGAACGTCTCCGACGCCAAGGCCGCCGACTGCCTCACGGTGCTGGGCCAGGCCGTGGCCGGCTACTACCTGACCATCCTGGACGGCACGCGCTCCTCGTGCATGCCGGGCAACGACCCGGACGCCCTGGTGCCGGGCACGTTCGGCCCGGCCAACCAGCCGTCGAAGACGGTCCGGACGTACGTGCAGAACTCCAACGACAGCCCGTGGCTGGTCAACCACCACGCCGCCGACTGGTTCACCACCCTGCCCAGGGCCATGGTGAAGACGAACATCGCGCAGGACCTGCGCACCAGGTACGGGCTGACGGCGATCCCGGCCCTGGGCGGGTCGCTGACCCGGGCGTCGATGGAGGGGCTGGTCTTCTCCAACAGGTCCCACGCCGCCACCCTGACCCTCGCCGACACGGTCGCGATGTGCCGCAGCATGCCGCTGGGCTTCGCCCCGTCGAACGCCGGTCCGATCGCGGTGGGCGACTCCTGCGACGTGCTGGCGAACTGGGACGGGCGCAACGACGTGAACAGCCGCGGAGCGCTGTTGTTCCAGCGCTTCTGGGAGCGGGCCACGCTCGGGGCGACCCTGGTCGAGCAGGCCACGAAGAACCCGTGGAAGAACCCGTTCACGGCCACCGACCCGATCGGCACCCCCAACGGCATGGCGGCGGCGACCGGGCACCGCATCGACTTCGGCAACGCCCTGCGGGACCTGGCGTCGGCCGGGATCGCGTTCAACGCCAGGTTCGGCGACCACCACTACGCCACGCGGAACGGCACGAAGATCCCGATCCACGGCGGCGGCTCGACCGGCGGCATCTACAACGTGAACATCGCCCAGTGGGACCCTGCCAAGGGCTACACCGAGATGCTGCACGGCTCCAGCTACGTCCAGGCGGTGTCGTTCGACGGCGACTCCTGTCCTGACGTGCGCGGGTTCCTCACGTACTCGCAGTCGGAGAACCCGAACTCACCGCACTACGCGGACCAGACCGTGGAGTTCTCGGCCAAGCGCTGGATCACGCAGCGCTTCTGCGAGGCCGACATCCTGGCCTCACCGGCCCTCAGGACGGTGACCGTCACCGGCTGACCCGGCAAGGGGCCGGAGGCGTGCCGCCTCCGGCCCCTTGCGACGCGGCTCGGTCAGTCCTTGTTGAGGACGTAGGCCCGCCCCGGATCGATGGTGACGGTGACGTTGGTGCCCTCGGCGAGCAGGCGCCGCGGCTCCGGGCCGGGCACCGTCACCGCGAGCGTCCCGGCGTTCGTCTCCACCTCGTAGTCGACGCTGTGACCGTGGAAGGTGGAGCGCAGCACCGAGCCGACGCCGCCCTCGGGCGCGGCGGCCAGCGAGAGGGTCTCCGGCCGCACCATGAGGTACGCGGCGCCGTTGGCGCGCACATCCGGGTGGGCCGCGACCGTCATCTCCCGGCCCAGGGCGCTGATCACCGTGCCGTCCGCGTCCATCCGCTCCGGGACGACCTCGATGAAGTTGGCCCGGCCGATGAAGTCCGCGACGAACACGGTCGCCGGGCGGAAGTAGATGTCGGCGGGGGCGGCCGCCTGCTCGATCCGGCCCTTGTTCATCACCACCACCCGATCGGACATGGTCATCGCCTCGTCCTGGTCGTGTGTGACGTACAGGCTGGTGATGCCGAGCCGGCGCTGGATGCGGCGGATCTCGGCGCGCATGGCGCCGCGCAACTTGGCGTCGAGGTTGGACAGCGGCTCGTCGAAGAGCAGCACCTTGGGCTGGACGACGAGCGCGCGGGCCAGCGCGACGCGCTGCTGCTGGCCGCCGGACAGCTCGTGCGGGCTGCGGTTCTCCAGGCCGAGCAGGTTCATGCTGGTGAGGGCGATCTTGATGGCGGCCTCGGTCTCGTCCTTGCCGCGCCGCTGGGTACGCAGTCCGTAGGCGATGTTCTCGCTCACGGTGAGGTGCGGGAACAGGGCGTAGCTCTGGAACACCATGGCCATCGGGCGGCGTTGCGCCGGCAACGCGTCGATCACGTCGCCGTCGAGCCGGACGTGCCCGCCGGTGGCCTCCTCCAGCCCGGCCACGATGCGCAGCGTGGTGGTCTTGCCACAGCCGGAGGGGCCGAGCAGGGTGATGAACTCGCCGGGCGCCACGTCGAGCGTGACCGCGTCGACGGCGACGACGGGCGCCGTGCCGCGGCTCTCGAACGTCTTGGTCAGCCTGTCCAGATGGAGGCGGCCGGCGCTCTCGGAATCGGTGGTGACGCGCGTGGCGGTCAACGTTTGTGCCTTTCGGTGGAGCCGGCGACCCGGTGAAGTGTGGCGTTGCGTCCGACCAGCAGCCGGATGACCCCGAAGCCCGCGAGCACGATGGCGGTCAGCACCGTGCAGTAGGCGAACGCCACGCCGTACCGGCCGGTGCTCGCGGCGCTGAGGATCTGCGAGGTGATGATGCGGGTGCCCGGGGTGACCAGCAGGATGATCGTGGAGATCGAGGTCATGCACCGGGCGAAGCTGTAGCTGAGGCCGGTGAGCAGGGCGGGGCGGATCAGCGGCAGGGTGACCTTGCGGAACGTGCGCATCGGCCCGGCGCCGAGGTCGGTGGACGCCTCCTCCAGGCTCGGATGCAGCTGGGACAGCGCCGCCGTGCCGGTGCGCAGCCCGGCCGGGACCGAGCGGACGATGTACGCCAGCACGATGGCGATCGACCCGCCGGCGACCGCGCTGCCGCCGACCAGGCCGGGCAGCACCAGGAAGTCGCCGGCGTACCGGTCGGGCCGGTAGGCGAGCAGGTAGCCGATGCCGAGCACGGTGCCCGGCACGGCCACGCCGAGCGTGCCGGCGAAGTCGAGCCAGCCTCCGGCGCGCGGCAGGTGCCGGACCGCGAGCCAGGCGATGACCAGGCCGAACACGCTGGCGATGGGGGTGGCGACGATGGCCAGCGTGGCCGTGTCCGCGATCGCCTCCCGGCCGACGCCGAGCAGCACCTCGTGCAGGTGGGCGAAGGTGAGCGTGTAGTCCACGCCGAACACCCGGGTGACGCCGCCGGCGATGACGGTGCCGTACAGGGCCACGATGACCAGCGCCACCAGCACGGCCAGTCCGTAGACGGGCCAGCGGACCCAGCCGGTGATCAGGTGCACGCTGCCCGAGGGCTTGCCGGTGATGGTGGTGCGGACCTTGCGGCTCAGCCAGTAGCGCTGCGCCAGGAAGACCCCGATGGACGGCACCAGCAGGATCAGGCTGTAGACCGAGGCGCTGGTGGTGTCGTACTCGCCGGTGATGGCCAGGTAGGCGCGGCTGGCCAGCACCGTGTAGTCGCCGCCGACCACGAGCGGGTTGGCCAGGTCGGCGATGGCCTCGACGAACAACAGCAGGAACGGCGCGGCCAGACCGGGCGCCAGCAGCGGCAGCATCACGGTGCGGAAGATCCGCCAGCGGGACGCGCCCAGGGTCATGGCGGCCTCCTCCATGGCCGGGTCCAGGCCGCGCATCATGCCGAGCAGGCCCAGGTAGGCCACCGGGAACAGGGACAGCGCCAGCACGAACACCAGGCCGTCCAGCCCGTAGATGTCGTACTCCAGGCCGAGCAGGTCGTGGGTGATCAGTCCCCGTCGTCCGAACAGCACGATGGTGGCGGTGGCCACCGCGAACGGCGGGCTGATCACCGGCACGAGCGCGATGAGGTGCAGCACCCGCTTGCCCGGCACGTCCAGCCGGGTCTGCACGAAGGCGAACAGGAAGCCGATCGCGGTGCCGGCCAGCCCGACCAGCAGGCCGAGGACGAGGGTGTTCCACAGGATGCGCAGATCCACCGCCGAGGTGAAGAACTCCGCGTAGCGTGGCATCGCCTCCGCCGAGAACGCCGACGCCAGGACCGCGCCGATGGGGAAGACGGTGCCGATGGTGACGAGCACGACGCAGGCGGCGATCGCCAGCAGCACGCTCAGTTCGCGGCGCCGGCGACGGGGCCGGCGTCCCGGGCCGGGCGGGCCGGGCGGGCCGGCGGCGCCGGTGAGCGGCGGCGGGTCGGAGGAGTGGGTCAGGGTGGTCATGGTGGTTCTCCCGCTGGTGGTGAACCGGCCGGGGACGGGCCCTCGTACCACCCCCGGCCGGGGCTGTCAGTCCTTGGGGGCTTGCGCCACTTCGGTGTCGAACCGCCGGGTCAGGACGGACTTGACGGCGCCCGCGGCGACGCTGTCGTACTCGACGAGCTTCAACGTCGTCAGGTCGACGGTCTTGTCCGACTTCTTCGCGCCGGGGTTCGTCGGCGCCTGGTAGGACTTGACGGACGGCCCGATCTCCTGGGCCGCGGCGGTGAGCGCCCAGTCGATGTACTTCTTCGCGCTGACCGGGTTGTGCGCCCCCTTCACCAGTGCGACGCCGCCCACCTCGTAGCCGGTGCCCTCGGCCGGGAAGGTGACCTCCAGGTCGGTGAAACCCTGCTCCCGGGTCGCGACGCAGTCGTGGGAGAAGACGACGCCGACGCCGATCTCGCCGCGCGCCACCTGCTGCGCGGGCGCGGCACCGGACTTGCTGTACTGCAGCACGTTGGGGTGCAGCTTCCTCATGTACGCCAGCGCCCCGTCCTTGTCGCCGCCGTTGAGCAGCACCTGGGTCCACAGCGCCGTGTAGGCGGTGCCGGAGGTGGAGGGATGGGCGATGCCGACGTTCTGCTTGAGCGCCGGGTTCAGCAGGCCCTGCCACGAGCCGGGCGCCGTCACCCCCTTCTCCCCCAGCACCTTGGTGTTGTTGCAGAAGCCGAGCACGCCCACGTAGACGCCGGTCCAGGCGCCCGTCCTGTCCTTGTACCGGTCGGGGATGGCGGCGGCGTTCGGCGACACGTAGTCCTCCAGCAGGCCCTGGTCGGACGCGGCGGCGTACCCGTCGGCGGGGCCGCCGTGCCACACGTCGAACTCCGCGTTGGCCCGGCCTGCCTGGATCCTGGTCAGCGCCTCGCCGCTGGACAAGCGGACGAACTCCGCCTTGACGCCCGTCGCGGTGGCGAAGCCCTCGGCCATCGCCGCGCACCACTCCTCCGTGGCTCCGCAGGCCACCGTCACCTTGCCGGTGTCCGCGGCGGCCGTGCCGGCCGGGCCGGTCGAGGTACGGGCGCAGCCGGTGACGGCCAGCGCGATCACGCCGGCCAGCGCCGGCAGCGACCGCCGGGCGCGGCCGTTGAGGGGTGGAGTCATGGGGGGCCTCCTGGGATCGACCGGCGCCGGGGCGGGCGGGCCGCTTGGTTGGTGTGTACCGACGGTAGGCCCGCCGCGCACGCCCCTCCGTAACAGCGCCGTGAGCGTTGGTAACAGCGCCGTCACCTGCGACGCGCCAGGGCCCGTCGCCCCCGGAGGGCAGGTGGGCGTCCCTTCGCCCGCCCTGCTAGGGCCCGTCGTCGCCGGGGGCCAGGTGCGGCATCATGTAGCCCACGCCGCGCACCGTCTGGACGTACCTCGCGGCATCGTCGCCCAGCGTGGCCAGCCGCGACCGCAGCCGATACACCGTGGTCTTGACCACGTCGCGGCCGCCCACCAGATCCGCGGTACCCCACACCGCGCGCAGCAGGTCCTGCCACGACTGCGGGCTGCCGCGCCGCGCCGCGAGATGGGCGAGCAGCTTGAACTCGGTGTACGGCAGCTCCAGCCGCCGGCCGGCCACCGTGACGGTGTGCGACGAGGAGTCGACGACCAGGTCCCCGACCCGCAGCACCGCTCCCTCTCCGCCGCCGCGGCGGCGCCGCACCAGCGCCTGCGCCCGCAGCGCGACCTCCCGCGGGTGGAACGGCTTGGTCACGTAGTCGTCGGCGCCGCGCTCCAGCCCGGCGATGATGTCCTCGTGCTGCGCCAGCGCGGTGAGCAGCATGATCGGCACGTCCGACCTGGCCCGGATCCGCTCGCAGAGCGCGAGCCCGTCGAGCGTCGGCATGAGCACGTCGAGCACCACCAGGTCCACGTCATAGGTGCGCAGCACGTGCATCGCGGTCGCCCCGTCGTGTGCCGTGTGCACCCTGAAGCCCTGCGTCTGCAGCGCGAACTCGACGATCGCCGTCATCTGCGGTTCGTCGTCGACGACGAGAGCGGTGGCCATCGCGTCCCCCTCAGCCGGGCAGGCTCAACAGAAAGGTGGTGCCGTGCATGGACGTGGTGTCCACCAGAATGGACCCGCCGTGCAACTCGACGATGGTCTTGGTGATGACCAGGCCGAGCCCGGTGCCGTCGGCCAGCGGGCGTCCCGTGGCGAACCGGTGGAACAATCGCCGGCGCTGCTCCCGCGTCATCCCGGCGCCGTCGTCGGTGACGTACACCGCGATCCCGACGTAGGTCCCGGTGTCGATGACCGCCACCCGCACGTCGATGCTGCCCCCGACGCTGGTGAACCGGCTCGCGTTGGACAGCAGGTTGGTCAGCGCCTGGGTGAGCAGCAGCGGGTCGGCGGAGATGTCGGGGGTGACCTGCGGGGTGTCCAGCGTGATCCGCTGCCGCCGCTCGGCGCACAGCGCGCGCATCGCGGTGACCACGTCGCGCGCGATCACGGACACGTCGATCCGCTCCAGGCGCGGCGTGAACAGCCCGGCCTCGATCTTCGCCTGGATGAGCAGGCTCTCGCACAGCGCGATCACATGCGCGCACTGCCGGTCCACCACGGTGAGGAACCGTTCCTGCGCCGTGGTCAGCGGCCCGGGTGTCCGTTCCACCAGCAGGTCCACGGCCCCCTTGATCATGCTGAGCGGGGTGCGCAGCTCGTGGCTGAGCGACGTCACCTGCTCGGCCCTCCGGTCGACCAGCTCGCCCAGCCGGTCCAGCTCGGCCTGCTGCGCGGCCACGATCCCGCGCAGCCCCGCCACGGCCAGCCCCGCCCCGCCGACGAACCCGGCGACCCCCGCCGCCACCGGCCACGGCCCGGCCAGCACCGCGGCGACGGCACCGGACGTGCCGGCGAGTCCGGTCAGCAACGGCAGCCGCGGGAAGCGGGACACGACTCGCCGCACGACTCGGGACAACCTGCCTGGTAGCGATGCTGATGTGATCTCCATGTCGCCTCGCAGCGAACATATCAGCACACTTCACCCAGCCAGCGGGCGTATGGACGAGCCCGTCACCGCAGAGCGTGATCTGCCGTTCTTCGCATCGTTCGAGGCCGAGCCGACCCTCGCTGGGCGGGATGAGGAGATTCTCCGCTCAGAGCTGGGGCGCTGACGTGCTCCTGTGCGGCACGGGTGTCCTTCTTGCCGCTGCTATCCGCCGACGCGTGGGTGGATCGTGGGCCACCAGCCGGGCACGGCCGCGCGGTAGCGCTCGTAGTCGGCGCCGAATCTGCGGCGCAGCGCCGGCTCCTCGTAGAAGCGGGCGAACAGCACCACGGGCACCGCCACGGCCACGGCGTAGAGCAGCAGCCGCCCGTCGCCGAACAGCATGGCCTGCCCGATGACGCAGCCGAGGACCGCCACGTACATCGGGTTGCGCACGTACCTGTAGAGACCGCCGACGACGAGCCGTTCGCGCGATTTTAGTCGCCGTGGTCGAGCTGCTCGTCGAGGGCCATGGCCGCGGCGACGAGCGCCAGGTGGGTGAACGCCTGCGGGAAGTTGCCCAGTTGCTCCCCCGACGGGCCGATCTCCTCGGCGAAGAGGCCGACGTGATTGGCGTAGGTGAGCATCTTGTCGAAGGCGTAGCGTGCCTGCCGCACCCGTCCCGCGCGGGCGAGAGCCTCGACGTAGAGGAAGCTGCACAGGTTGAACGTCCCCTCGGAGCCCTGCAGCCCGTCCGGGGAGGCGTCGGGATCGTAGCGGTAGACGAGGCTGTCGCTGACGAGCTCCTGATCCATGGCGTCGAGGGTGCTCAGCCAGGCCGGGTCGCGGGGGGAGACGAAGCCGACCCGGGGCATGAGCAGGAGCGAGGCGTCCAGGACGTCGGTGGCGTAGTGCTGGACGAACGCCTGCCGCCGCGCGTTCCAGCCGCGCCGCACGATCTGGTTGAAGACGGTGTCACGCGTGTTCGTCCAGCGGAAGACGTCGGCGGGCCGGGAGTAGGTCGTCGCCATGCGGATGCCACGGTCGAAGGCGACCCACGTCATCAGGCGGCTGTAGGTGAAGTCCTGGCGTCCGCCGCGAGTCTCCCAGATGCCCTCGTCCGGGCGGTCCCAGGTGTCGGCCAGCCAGTCCAGCAGCCGGACGAAGGACCGCCAGCCCTGGATGCCGCCGATGTCCTGGGCCTGGGCCAGCGCGTCGGCGGCCTCGCCGTAGATGTCGAGCTGGATCTGGTCGGCGGCGGCGTTCCCGGCCCGGACCGGGGCGGACTTCTGGTACCCCTCCAGATGGTCGAGGATCTCCTCGGTCAGGGCGGGGTCGCCGTCGATCCGGTACATGATCTGCAACGGCTCGCCGGAGGCCGTGCCGCCGGCGTCGAGGCGCTCACGCAGCCACCTGCGGAAGGCATAGGCCTCCTCGGTGAAGCCCAGGTCGATCAGGGCCCTGACGGACAGGGAGGCGTCGCGGATCCAGGTGTAGCGGTAGTCCCAGTTGCGCTCGCCGCCGATCTGCTCCGGCAGGCCCATGGTGGCGGCGGCGATCGGCGCGCCGGTGGGCGCGTACGTGAGCAGCTTGAGGGTGATCGCCGAACGGTTGACCATCTCCTGCCACCGCCCGCGGTAGCGGGAGGCGCGCAGCCAGTCGAGCCAGAAGTCGTGGCACGCCTCGATGCTGTCGCGCACCTCGGCGCCGGTCAGCGGGCTCGGGGTGTGGGCGCCGGTGCGGTCACCGGTCAGCGTGATCGCGGCCGTATCACCGGCCTGGAGGATGAAGTCGGCGACGACGTCGTCGCCGACGGCGCGCAGGGTGATGCGGTCGCTGGCCCTCAGGTGGAGGTCCATGCCGGGACCGTGGAAGAGGGCCGAGCCGTCGTCGAGCATGGTGAGGGTGTGTGTCGCCCGCGCGTAGTCGAAGCGGGGGCGGCAGGCGAGGGTGAAGGGCATGCTGCCACGGACGACCCGGGCGACGCGCACCAGGCGGTGCCGGTCGGACGGGGTGGCGGAGGAGTTCGGCTCCATGAAGTCGGCGACCTCGCCGATACCGCTCGGCGCCATGTAGCGGGTCACCAGGATCGCGGTGTCCGGCAGGTAAAGCTGCCGGACCGCCTCCCCGGCGATGATGTCGAGGTCGGCGGCGAACCGGAAGTGGCCGCCGCGCTCGCTGTCGAGGAGAGAGGCGAAGACGCTCGGGGAGTCGAAGCGGGGGGTGCACCACCAGTCGATGGTCCCCGTGCCGGAGACGAGGGCGGCGGTCTGCAGGTCTCCGATCATGCCGTGGTCCGCGATCGGCGGATAGTCGTTCATGGGTGCCTCCGTCCCTCGCCGTGAACCTCGGGTGGCTGCCTCCGGGCGTGCAGTGCGGCCGCCGAGGGGACGGAGCAACTGCTTCCAGGCTACTCCGCCCGGATATGGCCAGAACAGCCTCAACGCTCCGGTTCCGAACACCATGATTACCCAGCCCCAGAAAGGGACATATAGCTATTTCCAAGGATGTTTCTTCGGGCAGGGCTGTAGGTCCCCCCATGGGTACGCGTTTCCACCGGGACCGGCCCGGCGGCCTTTTCGCAACGCAATGGAGATTCGATGAACAGGGCGGACGTCGCGTCGTTGTCCCCCCGGAAGGGAAGGGACCGGGTCCGTCGTGGAACGGGGGCATGACGGCCACCGCGCGTGGCACGCACTCGACACAGCGACGGTGATCCAGGAGCTCGGCGTCCACCCCGACCGCGGTCTCAACGCCGAGGACGCGCGCGACCGCCTCCAATCCCACGGCCCCAACAAGCTGGAGAGCCGGAAGAAGGAGTCGGCCGTCCAGGCGTGGCTGCGCCAGTACCAGGACTTCATGCAGATCGTGCTGCTCGCCGCCGCGGCGATCAGCCTGGTCGTCACGCACGAGGTCGGGACCTCCGCCGTCCTCGCCGGGCTCACCGTCTTCAACGCGGTGGTGGGGCTCCGCCAGGAGGCCAAGGCCGAGGAGAGCGTGCAGGCACTGTCCCAGATGATGAGGACGGTCGCCCGGGTCCGCCGGGACGGCCAGGCCGTCGAGATCGACGCCGAGGAACTGGTGCCTGGCGACGTGGTGCTGGTGGAGGCGGGCGATCGGGTGCCGGCGGACGGCCGGATCTGCCTCGCCGCCGCTCTGGAGATCGAGGAGTCCACCCTGACCGGCGAGAGCGTGCCGGTCGCCAAGAGGACCGACCCTGTGCCCGGGGAGGACGTACCGCTCGGCGACCGCACCTGCCTGGCGTACATGAACACCTCCGTCACCCGGGGGCGCGGCGAACTCGTCGTCACCGAGACCGGGATGGGCACCGAGATCGGCCACATCGCCGGCCTCCTCGCCGCCACGGAGGCCGAGAAGACGCCGCTGCAGAAGCAGCTCGACGGCCTTTCCAAGATCATCGCCACGATCGCCGGGATCGCCCTCGCCCTCGTGGTCGTGCTCGGACTGCTCAAGGGAAAGCCGTTCGATGTCCTGTTCATCACGGGCGTGGCACTCGCGGTCGCCGCCATCCCGACGGGCCTGCCGGCGGTCGTGACGGCGTTGCTGTCGATCGGCACCCGTGAGATCGCCCGCCGCAACGCGATCATGAAGCGGCTGCCGGCGGTGGAGACCCTCGGCTCGACCTCGATGGTCTGCTCGGACAAGACGGGCACGCTGACGCTCAACAAGATGACGGCCCGGGAGATGGTGATCCCGGGGCTGAACCGCTACACCGTGTCCGGCGAGGGGTACGGCACCGCCGGGGAGATCAGGCACGTCGGCGGGGCGCACGTCGACCTCGACCCGTACCTGCTGCCGATGGTCCTGTGCGCGGACGCCGTCCTGGACGGCGAGAACCTCATCGGCGACCCGACGGAGGGCGCGCTGATCGTGCTGGCCGCCAAGGGCGGCCTCGACGTCGAGAGCACGCGGGGCGCCTACCCTCGTGTCGGGGAGGTCCCGTTCGACGCGGACTACAAATTCATGGCGACCTTCCACGAGATGACCGGCCCGGGCGGGAAGCCGGTCATCCGCTGCTACGTCAAGGGCGCCCCCGACGTGCTCATCGTCCGCGCCGCCTCCTACCGCTCCCCTGACGGGTCGCTCGTCCCGGTGACGGACGCCAACCGCCCGCTCGCGCTGGAGGCCAACGACCGCATGGCCGGGGCCGGCGAACGGGTCATGGTCGTGGCCCAGCGTGACCTCGACCCGGCGGCGTTCGACCCGGGCGGCGACCTGTTCGGCCTGGTGCGGGACCTGACGCTGCTCGCGATGGTCGGGATCGTCGATCCCCCGCGTCCGGAAGCCAAGGCCGCGATCGCCATGTGCGCGCAGGCCGGCATCCGGGTACGGATGATCACCGGCGACCACGTGACGACCGCAGGCGCCATCGCCGGCGAGCTCGGCATCCCCGGCCGGGCGATCACCGGCGCGGAGTTCGCGGCCATGAGCGACGACGAGCTGCGCGAGCGGATCGACGACATCGGGGTCGTCGCGCGGGTGGCCCCGGAGGACAAGCTGCGCCTGGTACGGCTGCTCAAGCAGACCGGCAACGTGGTCGCCATGACGGGCGACGGCGTGAACGACGCCCCCGCTCTGAAGGCCGCGGACATCGGCGTGGCGATGGGGATCACCGGCACCGAGGTGTCGAAGGAAGCCGCCGTCATGATCCTCACCGACGACAACTTCGCGACCATCGTCGGCGCCGTGGAGTACGGGCGCGCGCTCTACGACAACCTGCTCAAGTACCTGCGCTTCCAGATGTCCACCCTGGTCGCCTACATCGCGATCTTCATCGGGGCGGCGGCCTTCGGGATCGCCGGCGGCATCCCGCTCACCCCGCTGCAGATTCTGTGGGTGAACATGCTGGTGGACATACCGGTCGCGATCGCCCTGGGGTTCGACGAACCGACGCGGGGCCTCATGCGGCGCGCGCCCCGGCCGGTCGGCGCGCCGGTGCTCTCACAGGGGAACTGGGTGCGGCTGTGCGTCCAGGGGCTCGTCATGACCGCCGGGTCGCTGGCCGCGTACCAGATCGGGGCCCGGCAGGGCGGCGCCGTCGCGGGCGCCACCATGCTCCTGACGACGCTGTCGCTCTTCCACGTCGCGGCCGGGCTGCTGGCGCGCGACCAGGTGAACACGGCCTTCGCCCGCGCGTCGCTGCCGGGGCCGACCCAGCTGCGCCGGTACGCCCTCGCGCTGATCCTGATCGTCGCGGTCACCGAGATCGGGCTGCTGCGGCGCGTCTTCGGGACCACGGAGCTGAGCGTGGGCCAGTGGGCGACGTGCCTGGGGCTCGCGCTGAGCCTCGTGGTGATCGAAGAGCTGATCAAGTTCGTGCTGCGGCACCGCGTGCCCGCGGGCCAGGTCCCCTCGGTCCGCGGAGAGTCGATGCCGGTCACACCGGAGAGCCGGCCGTGACCAGCACTCCCACCGCCCCGGGCTCGGGCGCCTCGTCGCGGAGCCTGCTGGTGCCCCTCGCCCTCGCCCAGTTCGTCTGCAGCTTCGCCGGCTCGAACATGAACGTGATGATCAATGACATCAGCGAGGACCTCGGCACGACCGTGAAGGGCGTGCAGATCACGATCACGCTGTTCCTGCTGATCATGGCCATTTTCATGATCCCGGGGAGCAAGCTGACCGACCGCTGGGGTCGCAAGCGGTGCTTTCTCCTGGGCCTCCAGCTCTACGGCGCGGGTGCGGTGCTCAGCATGGTCGCGCCCGGTCTCGGGATCCTGATCCTCGGTAACTCGGTGCTGGAGGGTGTGGGCACGGCGCTGATGATCCCGCCTGTCTACATCTTCGCGACGCTCGCCTTCCGTGACACCGTGTCGCGGGCCCGGGCCTTCGGCGTGATCAGCGGGATGGGCGGCATCGGCGCCGCGGCAGGACCGCTGATCGGGGGGCTCATCACGACGGCCATCAGCTGGCGGGCCGCGTTCTTCTTCCAGACCATCGTCATCGCGGTGATCATCCTGCTCAGTCGCCGGATCGTCGATCCGATCGAGCCGAACGCGGACCGTCCCTTCGACACCATGGGGGCGGTCCTGTCGGCGGCCGGCATGTTCTTTGTCGTGTTCGGGATTCTGCAGGCTGACAACAACGCGGCGCTGATGGCGATCCTGCTCTCGCTCGGGGTGCTGTTCCTGCTGTGGTTCGTCGCGCACGTGCGCTCGTGGGAACGCGCGGGCAAGGAGCCGCTGTTGTCGTCCGGCCTGTTCAGGGATCGGACGTCCAATCTCGGCCTGGTGACGCAGAACATCCAGTGGACGCTCCTCATGGGCACGTCGTTCGTCGTCGCCGTCTTCCTCCAGACCGAGCGCGGCTACAACGCGATCGAGACGGGTGTGATCTTCACCCCGGCGACCGTGGGCGTGCTCGTCTCCTCGCTGGCGGCGGAGCGTCTCGCCGCCAGGCGCTCCCAGAAACTCCTGATCGTGACGGGCTTCGTCGTGACGGTGATCGGGATCGCGACTTTGCTCGCACTGGTCAGGGTCTCGTCGAGCGTGATCGCCTTCGGTCCGGGGCTGCTGCTGATCGGCCTCGGCCTGGGGGTCATGCTGACGCCCTCGGTCAACATCGTGCAGTCCAGCGTCCCCGAGAGCCGGCAGGGCGAGATCTCGGGGCTGTCGCGCAGCGTCTCCAATCTCGGCTCGTCGTTCGGGACGGCGATCGCCGGGACCATCCTCGTCGCCGACCTGGTCTCCGGGAACCGGTCCTATGTCCTGGCGATGGCCGCGCTGGCGGTCTTCGCCCTGATCGGCCTCGCCGCCGCCATCCGCCTTCCCTCGTCCACACGGCCCGGCCCGGCAAGGTGATCCGGACGTCGCTCAGCCCGGAGGCCGAGGCGCGGCTCTAGCAGCCGCCGGGCCTTCTTCGGGTGGGCGATCAGCGCAGCCTGGGGATCGAGTCCAGGAGAGTGCGGGTGTACGGATCCCGGGGGTCGGACATGACGGCGTCGACCGGGCCCTGCTCGACGATAAGGCCCTGGCTCATGACCGCCACCCGGTCGCTCACGTACCTGACCACGGCCAGGTTGTGCGAGATGAACAGCAGGGTGAGGCCGAGCTCCCGCTGAATCTCGCGCACCAGGTTGAGCACCATGCCCTGCACCGAGACGTCGAGTGACGAGGTGATCTCGTCGGCGATCACCACCTCGGGCCGCGCGGCGAGCGCCCGCGCGAGGGCCACCCGCTGGCGCTGCCCGCCGGACAGGTGCCGGGGCAACCGGGCGGCGTGCTCGCGCTCCAGGCCGACGAGTTCGAGCAGCCGCGCCACCTCACCGGCCGTCCGGCCGGACCGGGGCAGCGCCTCGGTGATGGCCGCGCCGATGCTCATGCGCGGGTCCAGCGAGGAGTACGGGTCCTGGAAGACGAGCTGGACGGCCCGCCTCCGCTCCGGCGAGATCCGGCCGGCGGCCAGCGGCACCAGCCCCACCGCCGCCCTGGCCAGCGTGGACTTGCCGCAGCCCGACTCCCCCACCAGGCCGACGACCGTGCCCGAGGGCACCTCCAGGTCGACCCCGCGCACCACCTCGACCGCGTGGCGGCCCCGGCCGAGCCGGACCCGCACGTCGTGGAACTCCAGCGCCGTCACGATCCCACCCCGTTCACCCTCAGATCGTCCCGGCCGGACTCCCCGGCCCGCACCGCGTCGCTCGCCACCGGCCGGTCCACCGGGTGCCAACAGCGCACCCCCGCCTCCAGGGCGGGCAGTTCCTCCCGGCAGTGCTCGTCGGCCCGTTCGCACCTCGGCGCGAACGGGCAGCCCGCCGCCGGGTCGGCCGGTGACGGCATCCGCCCGGGGATCGTGGCCAGCGGGAGCGAGCGGTCGGCCGCCATGTCCGGCACGGACGCCAGCAGCGCCCGCGTGTAGGGGTGGGCGGGCCCGGCCAGCAGCCGTTCGACGGTCAGGTCCTCCACGATCACCCCGGCGTACATGACGAGCACCCGCGAGCACAGCTGCGCCACCACGGCGAGGTCGTGCGAGATGAGCAGGATCGCCGCGCCGGTGGTGGAGCTGACCTCGCGCAGCAGGTCGAGGATCTGCTTCTGCACGGTGACGTCCAGCGCCGTGGTCGGCTCGTCGGCGATGATCACCCGCGGGCCGCCCATCAGGCCCATCGCGATCATCGCGCGCTGCCGCATGCCGCCCGACAGCTCGTGCGGGTACTGCGCGGCCACCCGCGCCGCCGCCGCGATGTGCACGTCGTCCAGCCGGGTCACCGCCCGCTCCCAGGCCGCCCGCCGGGCCAGCCGCCCGTGTACCCGGGCCACCTCGGCGAGCTGGGTGCCGACCCGCAGGGCGGGGTTGAGCGAGGTCATCGGGTCCTGGAAGACCATCGCGGTCTCGCCGGACGCGATCGAGCCGGACACCACGCCGGGTGGTTCGACCAGGCCGGAGACGGCCAGCGCGGTGAGCGACTTGCCGGAGCCGGACTCGCCGACGATGCCCACGCGCTCGCCCGGCGCGACGGTGAAGGACACGTCCTTGACCGGTACGGCGTCGCCGTACGAGACGCGCAGGCCGGTGACCGTGAGGGCGTCGCCGGGCACCGGCCGCGCCGAGCGGCCGGACGGGCGTGCGACGGCGGCGCGCCCGCCGAAGACCTGGGCGGCGAACTCGCCCAGCACGTTGAACGCCAGCCCGGCCAGCACGACCGCGATGCCGGGGGCGAGCGCGGCGGCGGGGTTGAGGTAGACGCGGTTGAGGCCCTCGTTGAGCAGCAGCCCCCAGTCGTAGTCGGGCGCCTGCACGCCGAGGCCGAGGAAGGACAGCGCGGCGAAGGCCAGCAGCGCGCCGCCCGCGCCGAGCGTGGCCTGCACGATCAGCGGCTCGCCGATGTTCGGCAGGATGTGCCGGACCAGCATCCGGACCCGGCCGACGCCGAGCACCCTGGCCGCGGCCACGAAGTCGCGCCCGGCGACGGAGGCGGCGAGCGTCTGCGTGAGCCGGGCGAACGCCGGCACGCTCGCCAGCCCGATGGCCAGCGCCGCAGACCGGCCGCCGGTGCCCAGCACCACCGCGAGCACCAGCGCGATCAGCAGACCGGGGAACGCCACGACCAGGCCGATGAAGCCGTTGACGAGCCGGCCGGCGCGCCGGCCGAGCACCGCGGGCAGGCCGCCGAGCAGCAGCCCGCCGGCGACGGCGACGGCCGTGGCGAGCAAAGCCAGGCCGATGGTGGAGCGCGCGGCGACCATCACCCTGGCCAGCACGTCGCGGCCGAGGCCGTCGGTGCCCATCGGGTGGGCGGCCGACGGCCCCTGGGTGAGCGCCAGCGTGTCGGTCCTGACCGCGTCGCCGGCCCAGATGACGGGGCCGAGGACGACGGCGAACAGCAGGAACGCCAGCGACACGACCGCCGCGACGCCCAGCGGGCTGCGGAGCCTGCGCATTCAGTCCTCCCGGATCGTGGAGCGGGGGTCGAGCCTGCCCAGGGCCACGTCGACGGCGAGGTTCACCAGGAGCACGGCGCCGCCGTACACGAGCACGACGCCCTGCACGACGGGGTAGTCCTTGGCCTTGATCGCGTCGACCAGGGCGCTGCCGAGGCCGGGCCAGGCGAAGACGTTCTCCACCAGGACGCTGCCGGCGATCAGCCCGGAGATCAGCAGGCCGCCGATGGTGAGGGCGCCGGTGAGCAGGTTGGGCAGGGCGTGCCGCAGGTGGATGAGCCGGGCGGGCAGCCGTTTGGCGCGGGCGGTGCGCATGTAGTCGGACGACAGCACGCCGAGCGCCTCGACCCGGACGATCCGGCCCAGCGCGGCGGCCGGGCCGACGGCCAGCGCCAGCGTGGGCAGCACGTAGAAGCGCGGCCCCATCTCGCCGGTGACGTCGGCGACCGGCAGCATCTCCAGCGTGATCGCGAACACCACGATCAGCGCGACGGCCAGCAGGAACTCGGGTACGACGGCCAGCAGGCCGCTGACCCCGGTGAAGAGCAGCTCCGCGCCGCGCCGCCGGCCGCCGCGCGTCCAGGCGGCCATCGCCATGCCGACGGGGATCGCGGTGATCATCACGACCACGAAGGCGACGAGGGCGAGCAGGGCGGTGTACGGCAGGCGGTCGGCGATGGTCTGGGCCACCGGCAGGCCGGAACCCATGGACTCGCCGAGGTCGCCGGTGAACAGGCCACCCAGGTAACGCGCGTACTGCTCCCAGAGCGGCAGGTCGAGGCCCAGCTCGTGGGTGCGGGCGGCGACCAGTTCGGGTGAGGCGGTGATGCCGAGCGCGGCCCTGACCGGGTCGCCCGGGATGAGGTGCACCATCGCGAACGTGGCCGTGATCAGTAAGGCCAGGGAGAGCAGGAAGCGGAGGAAGCGGCGGCCCAGGTACGCGGCCCAGGGGTGCCTCGGATGCACGGCCATGGCGGGCATCCTGCCATCCACCCCGCCGATGCGGAATCGTACGAATCGCCCAGTTAACGGGGCGAAGTATGTCCGCCCCCACAAGGAGTGGTCCAGATATACGGCGAAATTTCGTGGCTTTGTCGGATCCCACGATGACCAGGTAGGCCGCGAGTACCACGCTGGCCGATATCGCAACACATGGATAGGAGATGATATGCGCGCTCGCCTGCTCGGCGTGCTCTGCGCGGTGGCCCTGGCGACCGCGGCGTGCGGGAACTCCGGCTCCGGCTCCGGTGACTCCGGTGGGGAGGCCAAGCCCGCGGGCTCCGGCCGCTACGCCACGGGTGCCACCTTCACGATGGCCATCATGGAGCCCGGCGACCTGAACCCGCTGATGACCGCCCTGTCCGACCCCCGCGGCGTCGACTTCTTCCTCTACGACACCCTGGTCTCCTACAAGGACGACGGCACGGTGCAGCCCGGCCTGGCCTCGGCCTGGAAGGACACGGCCACCTCGGTCGAGTTCACCCTGGCCAAGGGGGTGACGTGCGCCGACGGCTCGCCGCTGACGGCCGCGGACGTGGCCGGCAGCGTCAACTTCATCGCCGATCCGAAGAACAAGTCGCAACTGCTCGGCCTGTTCGTGCCCACCGACCTCAAGGCCACGGCCGACGACGCGGCGGGCAAGGTGACGATGTCGGTCGAGACGGCCGACCCGTTCCTGCTGCGCAGGCTGTCGTCGGTGTTCATCGTGTGCGGCAAGGGCCTGACCGACCCCGGCGGGCTCAAGGCCGGCAAGCACGGCACCGGCCTGTTCCAGATCACCGAGTCGGTGGCCGACGACCACTACACGCTGGCCAAGCGCCCCGAGTACGCCTGGGGTCCCGGCGGCGTGACCGGCAAGGAGGAGGGCCTGCCGGACAAGGTCGTGCTCAAGGTCGTCAAGAACGAGACGACGGCCGCCAACCTGCTGCTGTCCGGACAGCTCAACGCCGCCCACGTGATCGGCCCGGACCGGGCCCGGATGGACGCCCAGAAGCTGTTCAAGAGCGAGATCCGGCTGATGTTCGGCGAGTTCACCTACAACCAGGCGAAGGGCCGGCCCACCCAGGACGAGCGGGTACGTCAGGCGCTCACCATGGCGCTCGACCTGAACGAGCTCCAGCGGGTGGCGACCAGCGGCACGGGCGCGACGCCGGAGGGCCTGAGCATGCAGCCCCGGGTCTGCCCGGACGTCACCACCACCGCGCTGCCCCAGCACGACCCGGCGAAGGCGGCGGCCCTGCTCGACCAGGCGGGCTGGACCAAGGGCGCCGACGGCGTCCGGGCCAAGGACGGCAAGAAGCTGAAGGTGACGTACGTCTTCCTCACCGAGCACGGCGACCCCGGCAAGTCGGCGGTCGAGCTGATGAAGCAGAAGTGGACGGAGCTGGGCGTCGACACCGAGCTGAAGCAGATCCCGAGCACCCAGCTGGCCGGCGTGAGCGACGGCTCGATGGACTGGGACGCGGGCTGGATCCAGGTCAACGTGCCGCTGCCGAGCATGATGGTGCCGTTCCTGTCCGGTGAGGGCCCGCCGAAGGGCGCCAACTGGTCGACCATCGAGAACGCCGACTACGACCGTCTGATCGGCGAGGCGGCCAAGGCGACCGGCGAGGAGAGCTGCGCCAAGTGGAACGAGGCCGAGAAGGCCCTGTACCAGAAGGCGGACATCGTGCCGTTCGCGGACACGACCACCCCGCTCTACGGCAACGGCGCGGAGTTCGCCCGGCTGGGCGGCTCCTTCGCCCCGAGCACCATCCGCATGCTGGCCAAGTGACCATCTGACGAGTGCCGCGCCCGGTGTGACAGGGCGCGGCACTCGCGCCCTGTCCCAGGGGGCTCGCCGTCAGGAATGCAGCCGCATCTGCAGGCTGACGGCGAGACGGGCGTCCGGGTCGTCGAGGTCCAGTCCGGAGATCGTGGCGAGCCTGCGCAGCCGGTAGCGGAAGGTGTTCTGGTGCACCTGCACCGCCTTGGCCGCGGCGTGCACGTTGCCGAGCGCGTCGAGGTACGCCTTCAGGGTGCCGACCAGGTCCGTGCCGTGCTCGGCGTCGTAGCCGACCAGCTTCTCGTACGGCCCGGCGGGCGGCTGCTCCTCGGCCGCGACCAGGTCGCCGAGCTGCAGCAGGAGCGAGTCGAAGTACACGTCGGCGTAGGCGGCGGCCACCCCCGACACCCCGCGGGCCCGCAGCACGCGCAGCGTCCGGGCCGCGTCGGAACGCGACCTGCCCACCTCGGCGAGCGTGCCGACCTGCCGTCCCACCCCGATCGCGGCCGGGAAGCGGCGCCCGGTCCTGGCCAGGAAGCTCTCCGCGACCCGTACCGCCCGCTGCTCGGCGTCGGCGGCCTGGGCGTGCAGGGGCAGCACCGCGTAGGCGACGCTGCCGATCAGCGCGGCGGCGGCGTGCGGGTGGATGGCGCCGACGTGCAGCGCGAGCGCGTCGCAGAACCGCTGCCGCTCCCCCTCGCGTCCGGCCACGTCGGCGAACGCGCTCTCGTCCAGCCCGGCGGCCAGCACGCAGACCCGCTCGGTGGCGATGCCGAGCCGGGCCGCCGCGTCGGCGGCGTCCCGCCCGCCCTCCAGCACCGTGGAGAGCAGGTCCGCGCGCAGGCGGCGCTGCGCGTCGGCTCCGGCGCGCTGCCGTAACAGGTGCAGCGCCACGATCTTGGCGGCGTCGCCGAACGCCCGGCGCCGGTGTTCGGGCAGCGGTCCCGGCACGGTCGCCCACATCGAGCCGAGGATCTCGTCCCCGGCGCGCACCGCGATGGCGGTCCTGGGCAGCATGCCGCCGCCGAGGTCGAAGAAGATCGGCTCGCGGCTCTGGTACAGCTCGCGGTAGATGCCGCGCTCCTCCTGCAGCCGCTGGTACTTCTCCGGCACCTTGCGCCCGAGCACGGTCTCCACCCGGGCCTGGTCGGCCTCGTCCTGCCGGCCGGAGAACGCCAGCACCCTCGACGACCGATCCTCGATCGTGATGGGCGCGTCCAGCAGCTCGCACACCGCGTTGGCCAGCGTGAACAGGTCGTCGCCCGACTCGGCCGGCTCGCCGGGGGAGCCCACGTCGCCCTCGGCCAGGATCGACCGGAGCAGCGCCGCCACCTGCGCCCACGACGCGGCCCGGGTCAGGCCGAGCAGCACCACCCCGGTCTCCAGGACCTTCGCGCGCACCGTCTCGTCCACGGCGACGGGCGACTTCACCACCAGGCCGGCCGCTCCCATCGGGCCGAGGGTGGTGAGCAGCTCGCGGATGCGGTCGGCGCCCTCGACGCCCACACCCAGCAGGATCGTGCCCGGTGGCACGCTCTGGTCGTCCAGCGGGTCGTAGATCTGCACGGTCGCCACCTCGACGTCCATCTCGCCCGGTGAGGCCACGATGTCGAGAAAGGTGGAGCCGAGATCGTCAAGAATGCGGCCAAGAGTGCTCAACCTAATTCTCATCTCCCAGGAGATACCAGCCATCTCGGGCAACGTCGACGATCACAAGTCCCAGTTCACGTGCTGTGAGGAGCGCCTCCCGCACACATTCGCGCCAGCGCTGGGCCGTGCCGGGCGCCATCGTGCGCAGCCGTTCGATGTCGTGCGGCATCGCGACCGCGAACCACCCGCCGCGTTCGGGGACCCGGCCGGTGCGGACGGGCTCGTCGCCGTCGCGGCCGACCAGCACGATCGCGTCACGCGGGTCGACGCCGGGGCGCGGCGGGGCCGTGAGGTCCCACACGACGTAGATCCGGTCGGTGGCCTCGCCCGCGTTGATCGCGTCGCGCATGGTGCCGTAGAAGTCCGGCAGGTAGGAGCCGGCGCGGGCGCCCAGCTTGTGGAAGTTCAGGTAGGCGTTCCGGCTGACGAGCGGGTCGAACGTCCACGACACCAGGCTCACGCCGCGGGCCAGCGCCCACTCCCGCTGGTGGCGTTTGAGAGCGTGGCCCGCTCCCCCGCGAGCCCCGGGCAGCACGCCGGTGATGTGCGAGTGCAGGTGGCCGTCCTGGGCGAAGAAGCCGATCGAGACGCCGATCAGCTCGTCCTGCGCCCAGGCGCCCGCGACGTACCCGCCGACGTGCGCGATCGTCCGGATCAGGCCCGGTTCCAGCAGCTCCCTGCCCCAGATCTTGGTGATCAGGCCGGCGGCCCGGTGGTGCTCGGCGACGGTGGTCAGCTCGGTGATGGTGAGGGTCACGAGATCTTCGGGGTGGAGCGCACACCGAAGTACAGGTACGGCGAGCCGTCCGCCAGAGTGTGGAACACCGCCTTGGTCCAGAGCCGGTCGCCCGAGCGGCGGGCGAGGAAGACGGAGTCCCCGGCGGGCACCAGCTCGAACTCCAGCGGGGCCTGGAGGTCGGCGTACTCGCCGGTCGACTCGTAGGTGAGCCGCAGGTCGCGCACGGTGATCCGGGCGCCGGTGCGCTCGTACACTCCGTCGTGCCGGCCCGCCTCCACCGCCACCGGGGTCTCGGGCGGCCGCGGCGGCGCCGGCGGCCGGACCCCGCACAGCGCGGGGAACAGCTCCTCGGCCACCGCCTGGATGAGGCCGTCGGTCTCACCGCCGTTGCACAGCAGCGCGACGACGACGTCCTGGTCCGGCAGCACCCAGAGCATCGCGGCCTGGCCGATCGTGTTGCCGCCGTGCAGCCGGACGGGCGTGCCGTCCCAGGTGTCGAGGATCCAGCCGAGCCCCCAGTGCGTGCCGTACACCCGGCCGGGCAGCTCGACCTGCGGCTCGGCCATGGCCTGGACGCTCGCCCGGCTGAGGACGGTGGGCTCGACGAATGCGCGGCCGAAGCGGACCAGGTCGCCGGCCGTGGCGCAGATCTGCCCGGCCGGGCTGTTGGAGCGGGTGATGCCCCAGACCCCGGTCGGCTCGCCGGCGTCGCCGAGGTGGCCGGTGGCGGCGCGGAAGCGGATCACGTCCTCGGGCAGCGTCCAGGTGTGGGTCAGGCCGAGCGGGTCGATCAGCTGCTCGCGCAGCGCCGTGTCCCACACCTTGCCGGTCAGCCGCTCGACGACCCGGCCCGCGACGGAGAAGGCGCCGTTGCTGTAGGAGTGGGTGGCGCCGACGGGGTGGGTGAGCGGCCGGCCCGCGATGGCCGTGACGTACTTCTCCAGGCAGTCGTCGCCCCGGCCCGTGTCGTGGAAGAAGTCGCCGTCGATCCCGCTGGTGTGCGAGAGCAGGTGCCTGACCAGCACGCCGCCGCCGATCTCGGGCAGCACCTCGGCCACCGGGGTGTCGAGCGTCAGCCTGCCCTCCTCGACCAGGAGCATGATCTGGGCCGTCGTCCAGACCTTGGTCACCGAACCGATCTGGAACAGGGAGTCCGGCGTGGCCGCCACACCGGTGTCCAGGTTGAGCAGACCCGCGACCTCGCAGTGGGTCTCGCCCTGGTGCCAGTAGGCCAGGGAGGCCCCGGGCACGCGGAACTCCTTGATCAGTTCTGCCAGCCGAATCGTCATGCTGGCACGCTAGGCGGTCCCTCGGCCGCCCCTCTTCGTCGCATCGGACCAACACGGGCCGCCTTGTTAGGTCATTCACGACAAGAATTTCCGGCATGTCAGGTGTTGGGTGGATCCATGATTGATCTGATCCTGCGCGGCGGCACGGTGCACGACGGGCTGGGCTCGGCTCCCGAGACGGCGGACGTGGCGATCTCCGGGAGCCGGGTGGTCGCCGTCGGCCCCGGCCTCTCGGGCGCCCGCCGGGAGCTGGACGTGGCCGGGCTGATCGTCGCGCCGGGCTTCGTGGACGCCCACGCGCATTCGGATCTGGTGCCGCTGATGGACGAGCCGCAGCCGTTCAAGCTGCTGCAGGGCGTGACGACCGAGATCAACGGCAACTGCGGCTACTCCTACGCGCCCGACGCCTCCCGGCTGGAGGAGCTGACCGGGGTCTCCGTGCCCGACTGGACCTTCGCCGCCTACCTGTCGGCCGTCGCCGTCGCCGGGCCGTCGAACCACGTGGCGACGCTGGTCGGGCACTCGACGTTGCGAGGCGCGGTGGCGGGGTTCGCCCCGGAGCTCGCCGAGGGCGACCTGGACCGGATGTGCGAGCTGGCCGCCGACGCCTTCGAGGCGGGCGCGTGCGGGCTGTCCAGCGGGCTGATCTACCCTCCCGGCAGCTACGCCGGCACCGGCGAGCTGGTCGCCCTGGCCCGGGTCGCGCACCGGTACGGCGTGCCGTACACGACGCATCTGCGCGATGAGGGCGCGGCGGTCGGGGAGGCGCTGGACGAGGCCATCGAGATCGCCCGGCGGGCCCGGGTGCGGCTGCAGGTGTCGCACTGCAAGGTCGCCGGCCGGCCCAACCACGGGCGGGCGTCCCTGCTGCTGGACAGGCTGCGCGCCGCGCGGGCCGCCGGCGTGGACGTGCGCGGCGACCAGTACCCCTACCTGGCGGGCGCCACCGTGCTGGCGGCGCTGCTCCCGCCGTCGGCGCTGGCGGGCGGCCGGCTGCGGGAGGTGCTCGCCTCCCCCTTCGAGCGCTTACGGCTCCGCTCCCTGGCCGAGGCCGGGGGGACGGGCTCGGGTCTCTGGGGCGACGCCGTACCGGCCGGGATCCTCGTCACCTCGCACGCCGACGCCTCCTTCACCGGCCGCACGCTGGCCGCCATCGCCGGGGAGCGCGACCCGTGGGAGGTCGCCTGCGACCTCGTCGCGGCGGACCCGGCCGCGCAGATGGTGATCGAGATGATGGCCGAGGAGGACGTGGCCGAGATCATGGCCGATCCGCTCATCGGCATCGGCTCGGACAACGGCCCGCCCACCGGCCTGGAGCATCCGCGCACGTGGGGCTGCTTCCCGCGGTTCCTCGGGAGCTACGTGCGGGAACGGGGCGTGGTCGGCTGGGCCGAGGCGGTGCGCAAGATGACCTCCGCCACCGCCGACCAGTTCGGGCTGCGCGGCAGAGGGTGGCTCGGCGCCGGGGCGTACGCCGACGTCTGCGTCTTCGACCCGGCCACGGTCGGCCACACGGGCACCTACACCGACCCGTCCGCCCGGCCGACGGGCATCGTGCACGTGCTGCTGGAGGGGCGGGTCGTCGTGGAGTCGGGTGAGTTCACCGGCGGCCGTCACGGGCGCGTCCTGCGCCCCTGACTCGCGTTAGCGTGAATGGGTGGAGATCTACTTAGAGACCGACCGCCTCATCCTGCGCCGGTTCACCGAGGCCGACGCCGACCTTCTGTTCGAGCTGCACAACGACCCCGACGTCATGCGCTTCCTCAACGGCGGCAAGCCGACCCCCCGTGACGTGATCGTGAACGAGACGCTGCCCCGCTACATCTCCTCGGGCTTCTTCGCCGCGATCGAACGCTCCACCGGCGCCTTCCTCGGCTGGTTCCACCTGCGCCCGCCCGAGGGGGGCGACCCCGCCGAGCCGGAGCTGGGCTACCGCCTGCACAAGGCCGCCTGGGGCAGGGGCTACGGCACCGAGGGCTCGCTCGCGCTGATCGGCAAGGCGTTCGGCGAGTTGGGCGCCCGGCGCGTCTTCGCCATGACCATGGCCGTGAACCGGGGGTCGCGCCGCGTCATGGAGAAGTGCGGGCTGCGCCACGTGCGCACGCACTTCGACCACTGGCCCGAGCCCATCGAAGGGGCGGAGGAGGGGGAGGTGGAGTACGAGATCCTCCGCTCCGACTGGGAGGCTCGCGTCCCGGCCCGGCCGGCCCGTGACGAGGCGTGAGATGGTCGCGAGGGCAGGGGTGAGCGTGCGGCATGACGACGAGCCCGGCGGGCCGGGCGGCGATGGGACGGGGGCGCCGGACGCGGGCGGCCCTGGGGGCGCGGACGTCTCGGTGGCCGAGGTCGAGCAGGTGTTCCGGCGGGAGTACGCGCGGGCGGTGGCCGTGCTGGTGGGCCGGTTCGGCGACATCGACCTGGCCGAGGAGGCGGTGCAGGACGCGTTCGCCGTGGCCGTGGACCGCTGGCCGGCCACCGGGACGCCGCCGAGCCCGGCCGGCTGGATCATCACCACGGCCCGCAACCGGGTGATCGACCGGCTGCGCCGCGAGGCGTCCCGTGACGACCGGCACGCCGCGGCGGCCCTGCTGCACGCCCCCGGCGAACCGCCCGAGCAGGGGGCCGTGCCCGACGACCGGCTGCGCCTGATCTTCACCTGCTGCCATCCGGCTCTCGCCGTCTCCGCCCAGGTGGCGCTGACCCTCCGGCTCCTCGGCGGGCTCGGCACCGGGGAGATCGCGCGGGCCTTCCTGGTGTCGGAGCCGACGATGGCGCAGCGCCTGGTGCGGGCCAAGGCCAAGATCCGTGACGCGCGGATCCCGTACCGCGTGCCGGCCGAGGCCGACCTGCCCGGCCGCGTGCGCGCCGTGCTGGCGGTGGTCTACCTCATCTTCACCGAGGGCCACACCGCGAGCTCCGGAGCCGACCTCGTCCGCGACGACCTGTGCGCCGAGGCCATCCGGCTCGGCAGGCTGCTGGCCGAGCTGCTGCCGGACGAGCCGGAGGTCGTCGGCCTGCTCGCGCTCATGCTGCTCCTGCACGCGCGCCGGGCGACCCGCGCCACGCCCGACGGGAGCCTCGTGCTCCTGGCCGCGCAGGACCGCCGCCTCTGGGACCACGACCTCATCGCCGAGGGACAGGACCTGGTCCGCGCGTGCCTGCGGCGCGACCGGCCGGGGCCGTACCAGATCCAGGCGGCGATCAACGCCGTGCACGCGGACGCGCCCCGCGCCGACGTCACGGACTGGGGGCAGATCCTGCGGCTGTACGACCAGCTTCTCGCGTGCGCCCCGACGCCGGTCGTGGCGCTGAACCGGGCGGTCGCGCTGGCCGAGGTGGCGGGCCCGGCCGAGGCGCTCACCGTGGTCGACGGTCTCGGGCTGGACGCGTACCACCTGTTCCACGCGATCCGCGCCGACCTGCTGCGCCGCCTCGGCCGCACCGCCGCGGCGGCACAGGCGTACGAGGAGGCCATCGCCCGCGCGGGCAACGCCGCCGAGCGCGCCTTCCTCCAGGGCCGCCGCGACGCGCTCTCCCCTGGAGAAGGGCGCTCAACCTGGTGCACTGGTCAGACCAGTCGCTAAGGTGACCCGCATGGGATATGACGCGTTGTTCCGCCTCGACGGGCGGCGGGCTGTGGTGATCGGCGCCGGGAGCGGCATCGGGCGGGAGTCGGCCCTGGCGCTGGCGGCCCACGGCGCGAACGTGGTGTGCGCGGACCGCGATCCGGGAGCCGCCGAGGAGACGGCGTCGCGCTGCGGCGGCACGACCCGGGAGCTGGACGTGCTCGACGGCGACTCCATCCGGGCGCTCGCCGCCGAGGCCCCCGCGGACGTGCTCGTGTTCACCCCCGCGACCAACGTGCGCAAGCGGCTGCTCGACTACTCCGCCGAGGAGTTCGGCCGGGTCGTCGACCTCAACCTGCGCGCCTCCTTCGACCTGGTGCGAGCGTTCGGGGCGGGGATGGTGGAGCGCGGGCGCGGGTCCATCATCGGGTTCGCGTCGATCCGGGCGTCGGTGACGGAGCCCGGCCAGGGCGTCTACTCGGCCACCAAGGCAGGGCTGGTGCAGTTGCTGCGCACGGCCGCCGCCGAGTTCGGGCCGCGCGGGGTGCGGGTCAACGCCATCGCGCCCGGGGTGGTGGAGACGCCGCTGACCAGCCAGATCAAGGCCGACCCCGCCTGGTACGACGCCTACGCGGCCAAGAGCGCGCTCGGCAGGTGGGCCCGGGCCGACGAGATGGCCGGGGCCGTGGTCTACCTGGCGAGCGACGCGGCCGGCTTCGTGACCGGCTCGGTCCTCTACGTGGACGGCGGCTGGACGGCGATCGACGGCCGCTTCGACCCGCCCAACTAGCGGCAGCCCATCACGCGAGCCCCTCGCTCACGCCTCCGTGGACTCGTCATAACCCTCGGCCTGACCGTGGACCTCCTCGTCGGGATCGCCCTCCGGCTGGTTGGCCGGGTCGGTGGGCGAGGGGCTGAACTCGTCGGCGAACTCGGGTTCGCCGTGGTCCTCTTCCGGGTCACGCCTGTCCGCCAAGGGTGCCGTCTCATCCGGCTGCGACATGCCGCTCCTCAAGTGATCGGGTCGGGTGAACGGGCCCGTGTCTCGGCACCGGACCCGCATCTCGCCTGCCACAGAGAACGCCGGGCAAACCACACCGGCCATCGTCCCGGTCGCGGCCGCCCCTGCCGCACCCGGCGCGCCTCGCGCTCCACCAACGCGCGCCGGGCATCCCGGAGCGGGAGGCGACAGGGGGAGATTATTTGGCGTTTGTGCAGGGTAGACGCCAGCAATGACTCGTCGAACGTCCGTCGTGGCAGCTCTGCTGACCGTCACCGCGGTCACCGCCGGTTGCACCGGCCTGACTTACGACTCCGAGGACGTCACCCGCATCCACGCACCGCAGAACGACGGCGCCAACGCGAGCGTCCGCACGATGCACCTGCGCAACGCCTTCCTGCTGGCCGGCGAACGCGACCTCGCGCTGTACGCCATCCTGGTCAACGACGGGAACCGGAGCGACATCCTGGAACGGGTCACCGCCGGGCAGGGGGTGCGGGTACGGCTCCCCACACCGGTGGACGTGCCGGCCAAGCGCCTCGTGGGCGCCGAGGGGCCGATCGCGACCGTCACCGGAGTGACCGGTTCGCGCTGGGTGCCCATGACGTTCACGCTGAAACGCGCCGGCGAGATGCGTGTCATGGTGCCGATCAAGGAACGGACGGGCCTGTACGCGACCCTGAGCCCCTCCGCGCCCGGCTCACCGACGCCCGCACCCGCGCCCACCTCACCCGCTCCGTCCGCACCCGGCGGCGCCACCCCGCCCACCCGAACTCCCTGACCCCGGTCCGGCCGGTGACGGCTTCGCCGTGCGCTCGACGGCGCGGCGAGTCGTCCGGCTGCTCTCACGCGCCCGGACCGGCCTTCCTCGCCCCCTTGACCGAGATAACTGATTTAGAGTATTGCTTTAAAGTGTGGCTCTAATGTAAGCGTCGTCTCCCTGAGGTCCTGGAGGTTTCCGATGGTCGTGCTGGGCGGATTCCATCACGTCAAGCTGCCCGTCTCCGACGTGCACAAGAGCCTTGAGTGGTATCGGCGGGTGCTCCGCCTCGACCTGGCGATCGAGTTCGTCGAGGACGGCGTGCTGCGCGGCGTGGCGCTGACCGACCCGGCACGGACGGTGACGCTGGCACTGCGCGAGGAGCCGCGGCTGGCCGCGCAGCTGAGCGGCTTCGACCCGGTCGCGCTCGGCGTGCCGACGCTGGAGGCGCTGCGGGCCTGGGCGGATCACCTCGACACCCTGGGCGAACGGCGTGGCGAGATCGCCGAGGGCAGCGTCGGGTGGCTGATCCCCGGCCTCATCGACCCCGACGGCATCGAGATCCGCCTCTACACCGTGCGAGAGCAGGGCGTTTCCTGATCACCAGAACCCTGGCCGTCATGACCGCGGCCTGATCCTCGCCACCGCGAACCAAAGTCGATCAGGGCACGCGATATCGGAACGCCACGTTGGGCGTAAGCCGGCCGCGACCCCGCCAGGCGGTCATGCCGAATGGGCGGTGACACTCACCCGGAAACGAGCGGAATTCTCACCGGAAAGCCCGGCGATTTTCGCCCCGGCACCTCCGGCCTGGCGATGAGCAGGATTTCCCGGGTCGCCTGTGAGATGTCAATTCGGCGTCCATCACCTTGCTAACGAAGCCTGCTGTGATGTGCGACGGACAAGGCGTGGCTACCTCGGGGGCGGGGCATCGCGCGCCGGGGCCATCCGAACATCATCGGAAATGAGGGACGCGAGCCATGGCAATGCCCTACAACCAGAACAATCACCAGCTGAATCCGAGCTCCAGGTGGAACGTGTACATCGACGGCGCCAATCTATACTACGGGATCTGCGACACGGCGGGTCTGGACCAGTGGCGCGTCGACGTGGTCAGGATGAGCAATCTGCTGCTGAGCGCCTGGAACGGCAAGCTCGGGCAGATCAAGTACTTCACGACCACCCTCAACGGCCAGGCCGGTTGGGACCAGAAGCGATTCGAGGACGACCACTTCCAGTGCTACAAGGATCAGTTCGTCACGTTCAAGGGGTTCAACAAGTACGACTCGAAGACCCAGAAGTTCAAGGAGAAGCAGACGGACGTCAGGCTCGCCGCCCAGCTCGTCGGCGACGTCTGCACCGGCAGATGTGAGGCCGCCTTGGTGGTGAGCTCCGACGCCGACATCGCCGTGGCGATCGAGGATGCCAAGTACTTCGCGCAGGGAAGGGTGACCGTCGTCGCCGCCTTCCCGGACGGACAGGATTCCCGCGCGTACCTCGCGCGGGCCGACAGTACCATCAGGATCACCCCGGAGATCTACCGCAAGTCCATGCTCGACTTCACGCTCAGCCGTAGAAGGCTCGTTTGAGCGAGCGCTCTCCGGGCCGGGTCAGGGGCGGATGACGGCCATCCGGGTGACGGTGAACTCCTCGATCGCGAAGCGCGGCCCCTCACGGCCGATGCCGGAGTCCTTGACCCCGCCATAGGGCATGTTGTCCGCCCGGAACCCCGGCACGTCGTTGACCACCACTCCCCCCGCCTCGATCCGCTCGATCGCGGCGAACGCCGTGGCCAGCGACCGGGTGAACACCGAGGCGTGCAGGCCATACCGTGAGGCGTTGACCGCCGCGAAGGCGGCGTCGAGGTCGGGCACCGAGCGCACGCACACGACCGGCCCGAAGATCTCCTCGTCCCAGGCGGCGGCCCCGTCGCGCACGTCGGTGAGCACCGTCGGCGTGAGGGCCCGCCCGTCGGCCGTGCCGCCCGCGACGAGGCTCCCGCCGGAGTCGCGCAGCCAGCCGAGCACCCGTTCGGTGGAGGCGGGGTCGATCAGCGGCGCGACCCGGGTATCCGGCGAGCGAGGGTCGCCCACGACCACGTCCTTGACCCGGTCGGCGAGCAGCGCCAGGAACTCCTCGCGCACCGGCTCCTCGACCAGCACCCGCTGCACCGAGATGCACGCCTGGCCGGAGGCGTAGTAGCCGCCCCGCACGACCGCGTCGGCGGCCGCCGGCAGGTCGGCGTCGGCGGCCACCACGAGCGCGGCGTTGGAGCCGAGCTCCAGCAGCACCTTGGTGGGCGCGGCGTTGCGGGCGATGACGTGGCCGGCGGCGGCCGAGCCGGTGAACGACACGGCCCCGATCCGCCGGTCCTCCACCAGGGTCCGGCCCACCTCGACGTCGCCGGTGACGAGCTGCACCGCGGCCGGGGGCAGCGCGCCCGTCGCGCGCAGCAGGTGGACCAGCCAGAGCGTGGCCAGCGGCGTGGTGGGGGCGGGTTTGACGATCACCGGGCAGCCGGCGGCCACCGCCGGCGCGATCTTGTGCGCGGCCAGCAGCAGCGGGTAGTTGTAGCCGGTGATCCCGACGACGACGCCGATCGGCCGGCGCGTCCAGAAGCCGACCAGCCCCTCACCCGCCGGCAGCAGGTCGAGCGGCACGGTCTCGCCGTGCAGGCGGGCCACCTCCTCGGCGGCGGTGGCCAGCGTGACCAGCGTCCTGGCCACCTCGACCCGGCAGTCGACCAGCGGCTTGCCGGTCTCCAGGACGAGCAGCCGCTCGAACTCCTCCCGCCGCCCGTCCAGCGCGTCGTGCGCGCCCATGAGCGCGGCGCGGCGGGCGTGCGAGGGCAGCGCGGCCATGGCCGGGGCGACGGCGAGCGCCTCGTCGACGGCCCGGGCGGCCAGCTCGGCGGTGCCGACCGGGGCGGCCGCCACCGCGGACCCGTCATAGGGGAAGATCACGTCGGACGTCTCGCCGGTCTCCACCCAGCGGTCGCCGACAGGGAGCCCGCCGGGCCACTCCCGGCCCGGCCGGCCCCCTTCGCGCGCGTCTGGTGCGGGTGCTCCGTCTTCTGCCGGTCGTGTCATGAGATGTCCCCCAGTGCGCTTGGAAACACGTCGAGGTACGCAGGTGCGTCCTCGCGCCCGGTCGCGGCCAGCACGGCGTGCGCGACGGCCCTGCTGAACACGTCGGCTCCCGCCGCGAGCAGGTCGTGCAGGTGCGCCGCTCCGGGTCCGGCCCCGCTGTCGGTGACCGTACGGGAGCCGTACACCCTCTGCTCGCCCTCCGGCATGGGCAGGGCGCAGGTGGCGACCGCGAAGATCGTGTCGCCGTCGACCATGGTGTGCGCGGGCCTGATCGCCCTGGCCAGCCCGTCGTGGGCGACCCCGGCGAGCTTGCCGCACTGGGCCTTGGTGAGCGTCAGATCGGTGGCGACGACGCCGATCGTGGTGTTGAACGAGGTCACCCCGGCCGGGTTCCAGGCGCCGACCTCCTCCGGCAGCGGCTCGCGGAGGTGGTCGAACTCCCCTGGCAGGCCGTACCTGGTGCCGGAGAGCCTGCCGCCGCCGGGGTCGAGCACGGACCCGGCGGCGTTGACCACGGCCAGCGCGGCCACGGTGACGCCCGAGGGCAGCACGACGCTGGCCGTGCCGACGCCGCCGGCCAGCCCGCCGGCGACCGCCCCGGTGCCCGCGCCCACCGACCCGTTCGCCGCTCCTCCGGTGCCCCCATCGCCGGCCCCGCCGTGCGGCCACAGGGCCCCGTCGGCACCGATCACGTCCGACGCGGCGGGGGCGCCGGTCGCGGCGTCGTAGGCCGCCGCGCCGAGGGCCGCGTCGGGGGTGGCGCGGAACCGGCCGCCGCGGCCGAGGTCGTAGATGACGGCGGCGGGGACGATGGGCACCACACCGCCTGCGACGGGGTGGCCGACGCCCGCGTCGGCGAGCCGCTCCATCACGCCGCAGGCGGCGCTCAGCCCGTAGGCGCTGCCGCCGGTCAGCACGATGGCGTGCACGCGTTCGACCAGGTTGCGGGGGTCGAGCAGCTCGGTCTCGCGGGTGCCGGGCGCGGCGCCGCGCACGTCCACCCCGGCCACCATGCCGCCCTCGGGCGCGAGCACGACGGTCGTCCCGGTGCGGTGGCCGTCGTCCAGCCGCCGCGCGTGCCCGACCCGGAGCCCGGCCACGTCGGTCAGCGAGTTGGCCGGCCCGGAGACCAGAACCGCGCCCCGCCCGGGAAGCGGCGAACTCCCGCCGGCCGCACCCGCGCCCTGAGCGGGAGGCGCCGAACTCCCACCGGCGGGGTCGGGAGTCACGCGGGCGTCCTGGTCAGGAAGCGGCGGGCGGCCTCGGCGAAGACGCGGGTGCACTGGACGATCTCGGCCACCTCGACGTACTCGTCGGCCTGGTGCGCGATCCACTTGCCGCCCGGCCCGTACACCACGGACGGAACGCCGCCCCAGTGCGTGAGGACGGTGCCGTCGGTGGAGCCGGGCACGCCGCCGTAGACCGGTTCGGCGCCGGTGACCGCGCGGTGCGCGCTGGCCAGGGCGACGACGACGGGATCGTCCACGGGCACCTCGACCGGCGGCCGGTCGACCAGGCTCGTCACCTGGGCGGCGATGCCGTCGGCGGCGGCCAGCACGGCCACCCGGTCGGCGACCTCCTTGTGGTCCAGCCCCGGGATGGTGCGCACGTCGACGAAGACGGACGCGACGGCGGGGATGACGTTGACCTGCTCCTCGGTGCCGGCCCGGACGACGGTCGGCGTCACGTACACCTCGCCGAGGTGTACGTGCGCGGGGTGGCGCAGTTGCAGCTCCCGCTCCAGCTCGCGCAGCGCGACGAGCAGGGTGCCGACGGCCTGGACGGGGTTGCGGCCGTGCTGGGGCATCGCGCCGTGGGCCATCTTGCCGGTGAGGTCGACGCGCAGCCGTAGCGCGCCCTTGGCGACGGCGCAGATCTCGCCGGCCTCGGGTTCCGCCACGATGGCGCCGTCCACGCCGGCGGCCAGCCCCTCGGCGACGAAGTGGTGGGCGCCGAGCATCAGGCCCTCCTCGTCGGCCAGCGCGCACACCTTGATCCGTCCCGGGAACGGTCCAGCGAGCTGCAGCGCCCGGGTGGCGTAGAGGGTCGCGGCCAGGCCCGATTTCATGTCGGCGCTGCCCCGGCCCCACAGCCTGCCGTCGCGGATCTCGCCACCGAACGGGTCGACGGTCCAGGTCGACAGGTCGCCCTCGGTCACCACGTCGGTGTGGCCCTCGAACATCAGCGTCGGCCCGTCACCGCCGCCGCCCTCGACGACGGCCACCACGTTCGGCCGGCCGGGCGCGGCCTCGGAGACGACCGGCTCCCAGCCCCACTCGCGCATCTTCGCGGCGACCAGCTCGGCGGCGGGCCGCTCGCTGCGGCCGAGCGCCGGGTCGTTGGTGCTCGGGACCCGGACCAGCGCCTGGGTGAACTCCACCACTCCCTGGGCGTCGACGTCGATCACAGCAAACCCTCCAAAGTCGGTACGGCCTCCAGCAGCGTTCGCGTGTAGGCGTGACGCGGCGCGGCCCACACGTCGTCGACCGGGCCGGTCTCGACGATCTCACCGCCGTTCATCACCGCCACGGTCTCGCAGACGTGCCGGACCACGGACAGGTCGTGCGAGACGAAGACCAGGGTGAGGCCGAGCTCGTCGACGAGGTCGGCCAGCAGGTTGAGGATCTGGCCGCGTACGGACACGTCGAGCGCGCTGACGGGCTCGTCGGCGACCAGCACCTTGGGGCGGGGCGCGAGCGCGCGGGCGATCGCGATGCGCTGGCGCTGGCCGCCGGAGAACTGGTGCGGGTAGCGGTCGGCGGCCGAGGCGGGCAGGCCGACCTCATCGAGCAGCTCGGCGACCCGGCCGCCGACGGGCTCGCCGAGGGCGACGAGCGGCTCGGCGACGAGGTCGCGCACCCGCATGCGGGGGTCGAGCGAGCTCATCGGGTCCTGGAAGACGATCTGCAGGCTGCGGCGCAGGAAGCGCAGCCGCCGTTCGGACCTGCCGGCCAGGTCCTGCCCGTCGAACCGGATGACGCCGCTGGTGGGCTGGTCGAGCGCGCACAGCAGCCGCAGCAGGGTCGACTTGCCGGAGCCCGACTCGCCGACGATGCCGAACCGCTCGCCCCGGCGGACGGTGAGCGACACGCCGTTCAGCGCGTGCACGGCCTCGCCGGGCCGGGTGAGCGAGGTGCGGGGACGGCGGTAGACGCGGGTGACGTCGCGGGCCTCGATCAGCGGCCCGGTCTCCGCCCCGGCAGCCGGGGAGCCGGCGGGCCCGGGACCCGGGGAGCCGCCGGGGCCGGGATCCGCGTCAGGCAGCGGGGTGCCGGCATGCGAAGGCATGGCCGTCTCCTGTCAGGGTCGGCTCGGTCTCGCAGGCGGAGTCGGCCTGCGGGCAGCGGTTGCGGAACACGCAGCCGTCGGGGAACCGGCCCGCGGGCGGGACACTGCCCTGGATCGTGGGCAACCGGGTGCCGCGCGGGGTCAGCCGGGAGGCGGCCAGCAGGCCCTCGGTGTAGCGGTGGCGGGGCCGGGCGAACACCTCGCGGATGGGGCCGGACTCGACGACCCGGCCACCGTACATGACCAGGACCCGCTCGCAGATCGAGGCGACCACGGCCAGGTCGTGCGTGATGAACAGCAGCGCGGGCGCGACCTCGGCGATCAGCTCCAGCATCTGCTTCTGCACCGTGACGTCGAGCGCGGTGGTGGGCTCGTCGCAGATGAGCAGGCCGGGCTCGTTGGCCAGGGCGATCGCGAGCATGACGCGCTGGCGCTGGCCGCCGGAGAGCTGGTGGGGGTAGGAGCGGGCGATCTGGCCGGGCCGCGGCAGGCGTACCCGGCCAAGGAGCTCGACGGCGCGCTCACGCGCCCGCGCGCCGGGCTCGCCGTGCAGGGTCATGACCTCGGCGACCTGGGCGCCGACCCGCATGAGCGGGTTGAGCGCGGTCATCGGCTCCTGGAACACCATGGAGACGTCCCGGCCGCGCAGCCGCTTGAGCCGGCGTTCGGGCACGCCGACGAGGTCGTGCTCGCGCAACCTGGCCGTGCCGGTGGCGGTGACGCCCTCCGGGAGCAGGCCCATCAGCGCCAGCGCGGTCAGCGACTTGCCGGAGCCGGACTCGCCGATCAGGCCGACGCGTTCGCCCGGCGCGATGCCGAACGACACCTCGCGCACCAGCCGTACCGACTCGGCGCTGACGCTGAGACCCTCAACGCTCAGCACGGATCCTCCTGAGCTTGGGGTCGAGATGGTCGCGCAGGCCGTCGCCCAGCAGGTTGAACCCGAGGACGGCCAGCGCGATCGCCAGTCCCGGCCACAGCGCCAGGCGTGGCGTGGAGAACAACAGCTCCTGCGACTCCTGCAGCATGCGGCCCCAGGAGGGGGTCGGCGGGCGGGTGCCGAAGCCGAGGAACGACAGCGCCGCCTCGGCCAGGATGGCGATCGCGAAGGACACCGACGCCTGGACGATCAGCATGGAGCCGATGTTCGGCAGCACGTGCCGGAACGCGATGGCGGTGCCGCGTCGTCCGGCGGCCCGGGCGGCGAGGATGTAGTCGGTCACCATGACCTGCAGCGTGGCGGCCCTGGCCACGCGGGCGAACGCTGGCACGGTGGCCACGCCGATGGCGATCATGGCGGTGAGCGTCCCGGCCCCGTAGACGGCGCCGAGCATGACGGCGAGCAGCAGCGCGGGAAAGGCGAACACGAGGTCGTTGACCCGCATGACGAGCTCGGACAGCCAGCCGTACGGGGTCATCCCGGCGATCACGCCGAGCGGGGTGCCGAGGAGCGCGGCGATGCCGACGGCCACGATGCCGACGTAGAGCGTGGTGCGCGCGCCGACCATGAGCTGGCTGAGGGTGTCGCGGCCGAACTTGTCGGCGCCCAGGAGGTAGCCGTCGCCGGGGTCGCGCAGCTTGCCGGCCGCGTCGACGAGCGTGGGGTCGTGCGGCGTCCACACGAACGACACCAGCGCCGCCAGCACGACGAGCCCGACGAGGACGGCTCCGGCGACCAGACCGGCGTTGACCCGGACCCTCATCGCGCCCCCCTGAGCCGGGGGTCGAGCGCGGCGTAGGCCACGTCCACCACGAAGTTGATCAGCAGCACGGCCACCACCAGCACCATCACCACCCCCTGGACGAGCAGCAGGTCGCGCCCGGCGACGCCGTTGAGCAGCAGGTCGCCCAGGCCCGGGATGACGAACACCCGCTCGACCACGACCGCGCCGATGAGCAGCGTGGCCAGTTGCAGGCCGAGCACGGTGACCACGGGGACGGAGGCGTTGCGCAGCCCGTGACGCCACAGGGCGCCCATCCGGCCCCTGCCCTTGGCACGCGCGGTGCGCAGGTAGTCCTCGCGCATCACGTCGAGGACGGCGGAGCGGACGTACCTGGTCAGGACGGCTCCCTGGACGAGGCCGAGCGACAGCCACGGCAGCAGCAGGCCGCGCAGCCACTCGCCCGGGCTCTCGGCGAAGGGCACGTAGCCGCCCGACGGCAGCGCCTGGGCCTGCACCGCGAACACGAAGACGAGCAGGATGCCCGCCAGGAAGGCGGGGATCGCGATGCCGATCTGGCTGGCGGCGCTGATCGCCGCGCCGAGCGGGTCGCGGTGGTGGACGGCGGCGAAGACGCCGAGCGGGACCGCGATGAGCAGCGCGATCACCATGCCACCGAGCACGAGCGTCACCGTGACGCCGAGCCGGTCGGCGACCTGCGGCCCGATGGGCGAGCTGGTGACGTAGGAGGTGCCGAAGTCGCCCTGGGCGAGCCCGCCGAACCAGTCGGCGAACTGCGCCGCGGCCGGCCGGTCGGTGCCGAACTGCCGCCGCAGCTCCTCCAGCGCCTCGGGGGTGGCGTTGACGCCCAGCGCGATCTCGGCCGGGTCGCCGGGCAGCAGGGCCATGAACCCGAAGACCACCACACCGGCGACGGCGGTGCTCACGACGAGCACCGCCAGCCGCTTGACGAGATAGAGGATCACTGCTTGGCGAGCGCCGTGAAGTCGAAGGCCTCCGCGATGCCGTTCTTCGGCAGCCCGGTGATGCCCTTCTTGGCCACGATCAGGTTGGGGAACAGGAACAGCCAGTCGGCCGTGGCGTCGTCGGAGAGCATCTGGGCGGCCTTCTTCAGGTCGTCGACCTGCTGCTGCTCGCTGCCCTGGTCGGCGGAGGTGAGCAGCTTGCCGAACTCCGGATTGTCGTACCGGAAGTAATAGGACTTATCGGCAAAGATGCTCATGTCGTGGGGCTCGACGTGGTTGATGATGGACAGATCGTAGTCGGCCTTGGTGAACACCAGGTCCAGCCAGCGAGCCGGGAACTCCAGGGGCTCGATCTCGGCGTTGATGCCCACCTGGGCCAGCTGCGACTTGACCACCTGGGCGCTCGCCACCGCGTAGGGCAGGTTGGGGATGCGCATCTTGACGTCGTACGTCTTGCCGCCGAGCAGTTCCTTGGCCTTGGCGACGTCGTAGGGGTAGTCGCCGGTGCGGTCCTCGTACCAGGGGTCGGTGGGCGGCACCATGGAGCCGATCAGCCCGCCGCGACCGGCCCAGGCCGTGTCGAGCAGCGCCTTGTGGTCGATCGCGTGGCGCACCGCCTGGCGCACCTTCTTGTCGTTGAACGGCGCGCGGCCGTTGTTCATCGACAGCACCACCTCGCCGTTGGTGGTGCCCTCGACCGTCTCGAAACGGCCGGGATCGGCGAACTGCTGCAGCGACTCGGGCGCCTGCACACTGGAGATGACGTCGATGCCGCCGGTCAGCAGCGCGTTGTTCATCGCCGTGGCGTCCTTGAAGTACTTCAGCGTGACGGCCGTGACCTTGGGCTTGGCGCCCCAGTAGGCGTCGTTGCCGTCGAGCTGGATGGAGTCGCCGCGCTTCCAGGAGCCCAGCGTGTAGGGGCCGGTGCCGACGGGCTTGTTGGCCAGGTCGTCGACGCCGGAGCGGCTGAACATCGCGCCCAGCCGGGTCGTCAGCGTGTAGAGAAAGCCGTTGCTCGGCTGCTTGAGCGTCACGATGACCGTCGACTCGTCGTCCTTCTCGACCTTGTCCACCGAGTCGAGCTGCGACTTGATCTTGAGCTTCCAGTCGGACTTGACCCGGTCGAACGAGAAGATCACGTCGTCGGCGGTGAACGGGGCGCCGTTGCTGAACGTGACGCCCTTGCGCAGCGAGAAGGTGTAGGTCTTGCGGTCGGGCGAGACCTCCCACTTCTCGGCGAGCAGCGGCTGGATCGAGCCGTCCTGGCCGAGCTTGACGAGCCCCTCGTAGACGTTGACCAGCAGCGCCTGCGGGATCGCGGCACCCTCGGTCGACGTGAAGTCGAGGTTGGCCGGCTCGGCCACGAACCCCACGGACAGCGTCTGGCTCTTGGCCGCCTGCCCCGCGGGCTCGTCGCCGCCGCCACCACAGGCGGTCGTGCCCAGCAGGAGACCGCCCACGGCGATCCAGATGCCGATGCGCCTCATGTCCAACAGCCTCCTGGATAGTGCACTGGTCCGACCAGTAGGCTGCACATTGCCAGTCGGTGGCGGCTCGGGTCAAGGGGGCGAAATGGGTGGTCCACGGTTCGAGCCGGTGCGCACCGTACGTGCCTACGAGCGCATCGTCGAGCAGGTCGAGGAGGCCATCGAGAGCGGCACGCTCCGCCCCGGGCAGCGGCTGCCCAGCGAGCGCGACCTGATGGGACAGTTCTCGGTGAGCCGCTCCACGGTCCGCGAGGCACTGCGGGTGCTGCAGGCCCGCGGCCTGGTCCGGTCCCGGCCGGGCGACCCCCATGGCGCCGAGGTCCAGCCGTTCACCCCCGTCGAGCTGCACAAGTCGATGACCATGCTGGCGCGGGTCGACGGGCTGTCGCTCGGGGAGCTGGTGCAGTTCCGCATGGTGCTCGACTCCTCGGCCAACCTGCTGGCGGCCCGGCTGCGCACCGACGAGCAACTGGCCGAGATGGACACGGCCATCGCCGCGATGCGGGCCGCCGTCGAGGTGGGTTACGACGAGTTCAGCGCGGCCGACGTGGCCTTCCACGACGCGGTGGCGCGGGCCAGCAGGAACAAGCTCATCCAGATCTGCACCGAGGTGGTCCGCTCGATCGTGCTGGGCCTGATCGCCGGCAAGATCGCCGCCGCGCCCGACCGCGTGGCGTTGATGCGCCGGAGCATCCGCCACCACGAGGAGGTCCTGGCCGCCGTCCGCGCCGGCGACGGCCCGCTCGCCGCCCGGCTTTCCCGGCGGACCATGTACGACTACTACGAGGAGTACGTCCCCACCAGCGAACGTCCGGCGCTCCGGGCACTGCTGGAGTAGCCATAACATCCGCTTTGGCGGTGTATGTTGCAGCCGTGGCCCGCGAGGAACAGGACGGGCTTGCGGAGGCGTTCCTGCGTGAGCCCCGTCGCTACACCAGCCACCAGGTCGCCGACATGGCCGGGGTGCCGGTCTACCGTGCGCGCCGGTTCTGGCGCGCGCTGGGTTTCCCGAACGTCGCCGACGACGCCGTCGAGTTCACCGACTCCGACGTGGAGGCGCTCAGAACACTGGTCGGCATGGTGAGCGACGGCGTCTACGACGAGGAGCACGTCCTGCTCATCGCCCGCTCGCTGGGCCGGGCCTCCACCCGGCTGGCCGAGTCGCAGGCGCAGCTCGGTGCCGAGGCGCTCGACCAGGCGGGCGTGCCGCTGGCCGAGCGGCCCAGAGCGTGGCGTAGACGGGCCGAGCGGGTGGTGCCCGACCTGGCGAAGCTGCTCGTCTACTCCTGGCAGCGCCAGCTCGCCGCCGCGGCCGGCCGGATGGCCGTCCAGGAGCGGAGCGCCGCCCGGCTGGCCGTCGGGTTCGCCGACCTCGTCGGGTTCACCAGGCTGAGCAGACAGATCACCGAGCGGGAGCTGGCCGAGCTGGTCGACAGCTTCGAGGGGCGTTCCTCCGACATCATCACCTCCTCCGGCGGGCGCGTGGTCAAGACGCTCGGCGACTCGGTGCTGTTCGTCGCCGGCAAGGCGCACGAGGCGGCCGAGATCGCGCTGCGGCTGGTCGAGATCCACGCCAAGGTCAGGGGCATGCCCGAGCTGCGCGTCGGCCTGGCGGCCGGGCCGGTGATCTGGCGGATGGGCGACGTGTTCGGCACCACGGTCAACCTGTCCAGCCGGCTGACCGCGCTCGCGCTGCCCGGCACGATTCTGGCCGACCCGGAGATGGCCGAGGAACTGGAAGGCGACCGGGCCTTCCAGCTGCGCCCGGTCGACCGGCTGTCGGTGCGCGGCCTGGGCGAGCTGGCCCCGTTCACGGTGATCCGCGCCACCCGGGCAACCTGAGGCGTCGCCCGTCGCGTCACTACCGTCAGGAAACCTGACGAGAGGCGATTCAGTGGCGGATCGGGCGCTTTATCAAGACTTCGTGGTGACACGGTCCGATCGGCTGTTACGCACCGCCTACCTGCTGACCCGCGACTGGGCGCTGGCCGAGGATCTGCTGCAGGAGTCGCTGACCAAGGCCTGGTTCGCCTGGGCACGCGTGGACGAGCCCGAGGCGTACGTGCGCCGGGTTCTGGTCACCACCTACACGTCGTGGTGGCGCCGGAAATGGCGGGCCGAGCTGCCCGCCGCTGATCTGCCCGACACGCCCTCCCACGACACGACGGGCAGGCTGGGCGAGCGCGACACGCTCTGGGAGGCCGTCGGCAGGCTCCCGGCCAGGCAGCGCGCCGTGGTGGTGCTGCGCTTCTACGAGGACCTGCCGGTGACCGAAGTGGCCCGGCTGCTGGGCTGCCAAACCGGCACCGTCAAAAGCCAGACAGCCAAGGCCCTGGCCAAGCTGCGCGTGGACGAACTGATCGCGGAGGAACTGCACCGATGACCGTACAAGACCTGCGGGACGTCCTACACGCGCACGCGGAGAGCCCCGCTCCCGCCAACCCGGCCCGTCACGAGCAGATCCAGCAGCGCATCCGCGTGGTCCGCCGCCGCAGGCGGCTCGGCGCCGGCACGGCCGTGATGGCGATCGCCGCACTGGGTTTCCCCTTGCTGTCCGGTACGGCGCAGCCGCCCTCCGAGATCACGGTCGCCACCCAGCCGTCCGGGGCGCCCGGGACCACCGAACTGCCCGAGAAGTTCACCTCCCCGGACGGCACCGAGTACCGGCGCCTCGCCCTGACCCATATCGAGAAGTCGGGCAGCCACACGGCCAAGGTCACGATCCCGGTCACGGGCAAGCCGCTGGACGTGGCCGGGATCTGCACGTCCGGCAGCAGGATGGGCGGCAGCCCCCACGTCAAGATCGACGGGGGGATCGCCGTGGGGGGCGGCTTCGGCCCCTGCGGGAAGGAGATGAGCCTCCTGCCGCTGACCCTGCCGCCGGGTGCCCACGACCGGATCACGATCACCTTCGACACGAAGACCAGTGGCACGGCCTGTGTGCGGGCCGACGGCAAGGGCCCCTGTGAGCCGGTGAAGCCCGAGCGGGCCGCCTGGACGCTGGCCGTGTACGAGTGGACACCGCCGGAGCGGCCGGTCGAGCCGGAGGCGCCCAGGGACCTGCCCCGCCGCCTCGACGGCTACACCCTGGCCGACTCCGCCACCGGCACCTGGCCCCGGGACAGGTCCGCGACCTTCCGGGTCCTGGGCGACGGCCACCCGCTCGGCATCGACCACATCTGCACCGGCGACCTGGCCGACCGGCTGTGGATCGGCTACCGGGTCGGCGGGAAGGACAGCCCGTCCAGCGGTGCGTGCGGGGTGTGGAAGAAGGGGTCGTTCCCCATGGCCATGACGAAGTTCACCGTGCCGAAGGGCAAGCGGGTGACCATCACGGTGACGCTGCGCATGAGCGGCGAGGCCACGAACCGCCCGGTCCGCTGGTCGGTCGGCCTCTTCCGGAGGTGACGGCCGACGCCGGGGCGGGAGGGCCGGCGCCCGACCGAGGGGACAACCGACGCCGGGACGGGAGGGTGCCCGCCGGCGAACGGCGGGCCCCCGCTTCGTGAGACGCGCGGTCAGTGCGGCCCCAGGGCGAGCGCCACCTGCGCGATGATCGCGACGGCCCCCGCGCCCAGCGCCGCGATGGCGAGGAGCACGAGCAGCGCGCGGAGCAGGACGGTGACGACTTTGGACACCTGCCGGACGGCGAGGATGAGAGCCCAGAACGAGACCGCGGCGAAGAGGTAAAGGGCGCCGCGCGCCGCGGCGACGCCCTCAGGGCTGGCGACGACGGTTGCCAGGCCGGTGGGGAAGACTATGGTTGCGAGCATCGAGGTTCCCGGTGTGTGACGCGCCGATGGGGCCTGTACGAGTGCGGGCACTCCTGGTGATCGTTTGCGCCGACCCGGGGGTGCCTGCCTGTTCGTGGGTGCTAGCCCGCGCCTCAAGGCGTACTCGGCGGATCCCTGATGCTCACGGTAAATCCTCCGCAATGAACTTCAGTTAACCTTCAGCAGACTTACAACAAGTCCTGAAGATGAGATGCCCACACCCGACTTCCCCTAATCACATGCCTAAGTCTGGGCCGTAGTCCTACAATGAAGCATTCGTCGCGGCGCGATCCGTCTGGCGACGCTGGCCTGGCCAAATATGCTCGCATCTGAGCATCAGTAGAGGTTTACTGAAAATACTGAAGTTCAGATGAGGAGTGTCATCATGGTGGATTCCGGCCGGGCCTTAGCACAACGGCTACGCTCGCTGCGCGATCGGCAGTGGCCGGACACCCGCGTCACCCAGCCACAGCTGGCCCGCGCCCTCGACGTGAGCGTCCCGCTCATCTCGTCCTGGGAGTCTCCGACCGCGCCCAAGGTCCCGCCGGTCAACCGACTGGAAGCCTACGCGACCCTCTTCTGCACGATCCGCTCGCTGCGCGACGGCTCGCCAGCCCTGCTGCCGGACCACGAGCTCGACCCTGATGAGCTGCAGACACGTGAGGATCTCCGGCAGGAGCTGCTGACCCTCCGCGCCGCCGCGCTCGGCCAGGTCGTCTCCGTTTCCGAGACGGTCCGCAATCCGTGGGACTTCGGCGACGACAAGCCCGTCACACTGGTCTGCGGCCGCCTGCCGCAGGAACTGCTCGACCGCATGCCGTACGTCAAGCCCCACGATCCCGACTACATCGAGCTGTACACCTATGCCGACCTGGACGCGCTCTTCGAGCTGCACGGCCACATCCGGGCCTTCAACCCGTCGAGCGAGGTCCGCCGCCACACACCCAACGAGCTGGTCCCCGACGATCTCACCACGCATCTCGTGTTGCTCGGTGGAGTCGACTGGAACGAGCTCACCACCAACGTCATCCATCAACTCGGCCTGCCCGTCAGGCAGATCAACGACTGGGACGCCTCGGCCGGTCCCTACTTCGAGGCCGGATCCGAGCGCCACCATCCCAGGCTGCGCGACGACGGCGAGCTCCTCGAGGATGTCGCGCTGTTCTACCGGGGGCCCAACCCGCTCAACCGCAAACGCACCCTCACGATCTGCAACGGCATGTACGGCCGCGGCACCTTGGGCGCGGTCCGGGCGCTGACCGACAGCCGGTTCCGCGACAGGAACGCCGCCTACGTACGCGACCGCTTCGGCGACAAGAAGTCGTTCGCCCTGCTCACCCGGGTCTCCATCCTGAACGGCCTGGTGGTGACCCCCGACTGGACAGAAGAGGAATCAAGGCTGCACGAGTGGCCTGGCAACCCATGACGACCACCGAATCCGACGACCATCACGGCTCGCACCTGCAGCACCTGCTGCCGGTGCCGGACGCTCCCGTGAGCGACGCCACGATCAACGCCATCATCGTGCCGACCGTTCGTCACCCTCACCATCTGCTGCCCGCCGTCAGGCTGGCGCGGCAGCTCCGATGCCCGCTGCTGGCGATCTGCAGTGGCAAGTACACCGGCACTGGACAGATCACCGCGTCCGGCGGACTTAGCGGACTCAGCGGCCTCGGCGGCCTCGGCGCCGAGGTGATCGCCGTCGACTTCGCCGGCAGCCGTGCGCTGACCCTGCCACGCTTCGAGACGTCCTCGATCCTGCCGCCCCGGTTCCGCCGCAAGACCGACACGGCGGCGAAACGCAACCTCTCGCTGGCGCTCGCCAGAATGCTGGGGTGGGAGCGGATCGTGTTCCTCGACGACGACATCGAGGTGGGCGCGCCCGACGACCTGCGCAGGGCGGCCGGGCTGCTCGACACGTTCAGCGCCGTCGGGCTCTTCGTGGGGGGATTTCCCGACAATTCAGTGGTTTGCCATGCATATCGTGCCGTTGGCGGCGCGCAGGAATCGTTCGTGGGGGGTGGCGCGCTCGCGGTGGAAACCGTCCGAAATGTTTCTTTTTTTCCGGATATATACAACGAAGACTGGTTTTATCTTCTTGAGGCGGATGGCCTGCGGCCGCTCGCCGTGACGGGGGTGGTGACACAGGTTCCCTACGATCCCTTTCGCACCCCCGACCGCGCGAGAAACGAAGAGTTCGGCGACGTGCTCGCCGAAGGCATCTTCTGGTTGCTGGACGAGGGCAAGACGATCGACCACGCGCACCTCGGCCACTGGAAGGACTTCCTGGCCAGGCGCCACCGGTTCGTCCTCGGCGTGCTGACCCGCGCGGGAGAGGCGAAGCTGGAGCCGGCGGAGAAACGGCGCATGGAGGAGGCACTCAGGGCGTCGCTGGGCCGCCTGGCCCTGATCACGCCCGAGATGTGCCTGCACTACCTCGACGCATGGCGAGCCGACCTGAAGTCGTGGCGCGACTTCGTGGAGGTCCAGAGCCCCTCCGGGTCCATCGACGAGGCGCTGCGCCGGCTCACGGCTCCAGGCTACGCACCGTTCACCACCGTGCGCCTACCGCCGTGAACTTCTGCCCAAAGGCACCGGATCCTTCGTGGTCACCTGACAGAACTTGACTCACCAGCTTGTGATGCAGCGTTTTGTCCCCCGATCGTAGATGTCATGCGACATGTCCGGATCCGGGCTGCTTGTCAGACGGACCTGCCCTCGCTGGTCGGCGCGCTGGGGCAGGAACCGTACTTCGTCACTCAGCTCGCCCGGCAACGGGCCGGGCATGGCGTGCTGCTGGTCGCATGGCAGGCGTTCACCCCGGTCGGTGACGTGTATCTGTGGCTGGACTCGGCCGAGGAGCCCGAGGTCCGCGACCGGCTGCCGGGGGTGCCACTCCTGACCCACCTCGAGGTCACGCCCGAGCACCGCAACCACCGGATCGGCACCCAGCTGATGGACGCGGCCGAGGCGCGGCTGCGCGACCTCGGCCACTCCCGGGTGGCGCTCGGCGTGGACCTGGACAACCATCGCGCGCGCTCGTTGTACCGGCGGCTGGGCTACCGCGAGTGGCCGCACCCGCCGGTCCCGACCACCCGCCAGGTGTATCGCGCGGACGGCCGGGTCGAGCAGGTGGCCGACGTGTGCCGCATCCTGGTCAAGGATCTGCGCGAGGCCCAGGCCCGATGAAGAGCCGATGACCGGACGTGCTCCGGTGACGGCCGAGGACGTGCCCCGGAACTCACTTGCCCAGCAGATCCGCGGCGACCTCCCGGACCACGCAGACGATCGGCTTCTCCAGCCCCTCCCGGTCGAGGTGCGCGACGACCGCGCACTCGCCGACCGACTCGTGCTCCAGCAGCCTGGCCTCGACCTCCATCGGGGAGACCCAGACGCCGCCCACCTTGATCATGTCGTTGGACCGGCCAAGGCACTGGAAGAAGCCGTCGGCCTCGCGAACGTAGGTGTCGCCGGTTCGAGGCGTCACCAGGTGAGTGCCGAGGTGCTGCTCGCGCGGCTCGTGACGGGCGGGTCCGGACATGGGAAGGCCCCGGTCGGCGAGCGACCGGGGCCTCGGGGGCCGGACGTCAGTCGGCGCAGATGGCGAAGACGCTGATGCCGACGTCGCGGTAGGCGTTCTGGCGGCCGATGCCGATCCAGCCGCGCCCGTCATCGGTGGGGAACGAGCCGACCAGGATCGCGTCGTTGCCCCGGGCCTCGGCCCCGCCGCCCAGGACCCTCTTCGAGCCGGGGCAGTAGAGGGTGCGGCGCTGGAAGTTCGGCACGTTCGCGTTGGGCAGGGTGACGAGCTGGTAGCCGGGAGGCAGCGCGCCGGCGTGCTGGACCACGGCCGCGGGCGCGGTGTTGGCGGACGTGGCGTTGGCGGACGTGGCGCTGGCCGCGGCCGTCGTCAGGCATGCGCCGCCGAGAAGGACGGCGAGGGTGAGCGCGGTGGACCTCTTCGAATGCATCGCTCTCCTTACGGTGTTCCCTGACCCGGGTCCGCCCGTGGACGGCACGTAGCCGCCGGTGGTGCGGAAGTGATCAGAGAAGCGGGGGTTACACGAAGAGTATCCATGCCACTACTCTCCGTGTCGATAGGCAATTTCGAGACCCCCACGCGCGACCGTCAGGCTGTCCCGGCCCTGGCCGTGGATGCCCGCGGTCTCGTGACCTCGCGCACGTCGGTCAGCTTTCGCCGGGCCACTCGTGCAGCGTGAACGGCACCCGCCCAAGCACCTCGGCGACGGCGGCCGCGGCATAGCCGACGGTGTCGCCGGGCAGCCGGTCGAGCGGCCACCAGCGCACCTCAGAGCACTTGTGCGGCTCCGCGTTGCGCGGCTCGCCCTGCCACTCGCGGGCGACGAAGAACAGGTCGAGCCGGTCGGGCGCGCGGTGCATGACGTGCGCGAAGGTCAGGTCGCGCGGCTCGATGCCGACGCCGAGCTCCTCCCGCGCCTCCCGCACGGCGGCACGCACAGCCGACTCGCCCGGCTCCAGATGGCCCGACGGCAGGTGCCACATGCCGTCGGCCCAGCCGGTGCCCGCCCTTCTGCCGAGCAGCACCTCCTCGCCCCGCACGACCAGCACGTGCACGGCCACGACGGCCCGGAACCGCTCCTTCCCTGCCGGGATCGCCTGATCCGCCGCATCGGCCGGAAGCCTCTGATCCGGCGCATCGGTCGGAAGCCTCTGATCCGCCGGACCGGCGAGGCCGGTTTGGGCCGCCAGGCCGGGAGGGGACGTCGGGCGGGAAGGGGGCGCCAGGCCGGGAGGGTGTGCCTGGCCGGGAGGTGCCTGGCGGCGGTCGATGGCTTGGGCCCACTTGACGGCCACGGCGGCCACCTGGATCAGCTCCTCGCGCAACCGCCCGGCCTCGCTCTCCGCGAACGCCTCCAGGACCTCCTCGTGCAGGATGTGCCGCCAGGTCAGCTCCCCCGCGGCAGCGGCTTCGGCGACCGCCCGCTTGGCCTGGTCAGCGGCGGCCACCGCGCCGTCGGGGCCGGCGCCGTCGGGGAACTCCTGGATGCCCCATCGCGCGTCCTGCGCGACCCGCTCCGCCAGCACCTCGGCCAGCACCCTGGCCAGCGAGCCCGGCACGCCCGCGTCACCGTCGTGTGTCATCGGGAACCTCCGAGGAGACCCCCGCCTTCAGACGGGGGAGGAATCGGACCCCTGTGGAGCAGGGCAGGGGCAGGCGATCCGCCGCCAGGCGGACCGCCATCAAAACGCCGCACGACACCGCACGGTTCGGTCGTGCGTTCGACGGTGACGATGACCAAGCCACCGGACGAACGATCGGCAACACCCTCGCCGCAGGGCTTGCGGAGAGGCGAAACGCCTGTGGAGCCGGTGTAAGACCTCAACGAGAGTCCTCTCTCGGGCGGGCGACCGGCAGTGAAGCAGGAAGCCCAACCGGCGACGGTTGGAATCCCGGTTCTTCAGAACCGGGAGGATGTCAAGGCCTCCGAGTGTGCCCGACGCCACCGACGAAAACGGGAACCCGGGAGGGAGCGCACACGCGGAACCGGCCGGACCGGGGCGAACGGGAACGCCCCGAGCCGGCCGGCTCGCAGGTCGGTCAGAACGGCTGGTTGTCCAGCGTGTTGACCTTGATCGCGGTGATCTTCGCCTGCTGCATCCGTACCGTGGAGGTCCCGTCCGGCTTGGTGCACGCGAAGGTCGGCTGCCCTGTGCTCGTGAAGTTGTGCACCACGTTCAGGACGACCGACTGGGTCGCGTTCGGCGCCGGCGTCACGGGTGCGACGTCGGTGTCGGCGCCGCCCTGGGCACTGAGGATGCAGGAATAGCTGATCGTCGAGCTCCCCTGGCTCGCCGCGGAGAGCTTCGCGGTGATCGTGTACGCCCCGCTGGAGAGGAACATGCTGAAGCCGGGGCTGACGGAGGTGGAGTGGACCGGCTCGTTGTTCCAGCGGCTGATCACTCCGGTGGTGCCGCCTCGGGCCTGGGTCACGTTCCCCGCGAGCAGCGCGCCGACGGTCACCACCATCGCCGGCGCGGACAGGCGCAGGCGGCGTGACCTCGACGGAGCCCGGGAGGGCATGGACATGTGATTCTCCTGTTTTCGGTGGATTGGTCTCGCGCGCTCGCGCGACGAGTGGCACGCCCTGCGCCGGCCGAGGCGGCTGGCCACCGCAGCGCGTGCACCCGGCACGTTAACCCGCCGTGTCCGGCCGCTTCCGCGCACAAGTGCACGCACTCACCGTGCCGTTCACCCTTCCGCGCGCGGATCCTGTCGCGTACGCCGGGCGAACCGTTGATTAATGCACAGACGCGCGATCAGGGGCTTCCTATATTTGGCCCTATGAGCACCGACCAGCACGACCTGGCCTTGACCGGGGCCGGCGACGCCGCCACCCGCCACTATGATCAGGCGATCGACGAGCTGCTGCACTTCAGGGTGGAGGTCGACGTCGAGGCGACGGCCGCGCTGGCCGAGGCGCCGGACTTCCCGATGGGCAACATCCTGGCCGCCTACCTCGGGCTGCTGACCACCGAGGCCGAGGACGCGCGGACGGCCAGGCGGCGGTTTGCCGCCTTCCGGGCCCGGGTCGACCACTCCACCCTGCTGCCCCGCGAGCGCGCCCATGTGGAGGCCGTCCAGGCGCTGCTCGACGGCGACTTCCTCACCTGCGGAAGGCGGCTGGGCACGATCACGGAGCAGCATCCCCGTGACGCGCTGGCCCTGGCGGCGGGTCACCAGATCGACTTCTTCACCGGCGACGCCCGCTCGCTGCGCGACCGGATCGGCGGCGCCCTCACCGCCTGGCGCGAGGACGACCGGCACTTCGGCCACGTGCTCGGCATGTACGCCTTCGGGCTGGAGGAGGCGGGGCACTACGACCGGTCCGAGGAGGTCGGGCTGCGCGCGGTCGAGCTGAACGCGCGCGACGTGTGGGGCATCCACGCCGTCGTGCACACGTACGAGATGCAGGGCAGGTTCGTCGAGGGCATCCGCTACCTCGACGCCAGGGTGGACGACTGGTCGACCGGCACGTTCTTCAACGTGCACAACTGGTGGCACTACGCGCTGTACGCGCTGGAGGCCGGCGACGTGGCGAGGGCGCTGGCGATCTACGACGCGGTGCTGGCCGCCGGGCGGTCGTCCATGGAGCTGCTCGACGCCGCCGCCCTGCTCTGGCGGCTGTACCTGGAGGGCTCCGGCCAGCACGAGCGGTGGAGCGCGCTGGCCGAGGGCTGGCCCGCTCTGGTGGCGGAGCCGTTCTACGCGTTCAACGACATGCACGCGGTCATGTCGTACGTGGGCGCGGGCCGCTTCGCCGACGCCGGCAGGCTGTTCGCCGACCGCGAGACCTACCTCGCCGAGCAGCGGCCGGGGGTCACCAACCACGACATGACGGCCCGGGTCGGCCTGCCGGTGTGCCGGGCGCTGGTGGCGTTCGGGCAGGGCGACCATGAGCGGGTCGTGGACCTGCTCTGGCCGATCAGGCACCGGGTCAACGAGTTCGGCGGCAGCCACGCGCAGCGCGACGCGGTCCAGAGGACGCTGCTGGAGGCGGCGCTCAGGGGTGGCCGCCACGACCTGGCGCGGGTGCTGGTCAGCGAGCGGATCAACGTCCGGCCGTGCAGCCCGTTCAACTGGCTCAAGCAGGGCGCGCTGGCGGAGGCTGTCGGCGATCGCGCGGCGGCTGCGGCCGCCCGCCTGAGGGCCGGGGAACTGGTCCGCCAGGCTGAGCCGGGATCTGTCGGAACCGGCGGGTAGTGTTCTCGGACATGGATCGGCAACTCACTCTCATGGCCGTGCACGCCCACCCCGACGACGAATGCCTGAGCACCGGCGGCATCCTGGCGCGCTATACCGGCGAGGGCATCCGCACGGTGCTGGTCACCTGCACCAACGGCGAGCAGGGTGACGGTCCCGGCGGTGTCAAACCCGGCGACCCGGGCCACGATGACAAGGCCGTGGCCGAGCTGCGGCTGGCCGAGCTCCGCGAGTCGGTGCGGCATCTGGGCATCGACCACCTTGAGCTGCTCGGCTACCGCGACTCCGGCATGGACGGCTGGGAGACCAACCACCATCCCGACGCCTTCGCCAACGTGCCCGTCGACACGGCCGCCGCCCGGCTCGGCGAGTTGATGGAGCGCTACCGTCCCCAGGTGGTGGTGACCTACGACGAGACGGGCGGCAGCGGCTACGGTCACCCCGACCACGTGCAGACCCACCGCGTCGCCGTGGCGGCGGCCGAGGCGACGGGCATCCCCGACAAGCTCTACTACACCGCCATCCCCCGGTCGGCGATCAAGCGGATGTTCGAGCACATGCGCGACAGCGGCGTCGACGTCGACTTCGAGCCGTCCGGTGACTTCGGCACCCCCGACGAGCTGGTGACCACCCTGGTCGACGTCGCCCCCTACGTCGATCACAAGCTCGAGGCGCTGCGGGCGCACGCCAGCCAGGGCGACAACATCTTCCTGCTGCGCCTGCCCAAGGAGGCCCAGCAGCAGGCGTTCGCCAACGAGGCCTTCACCCGGGTCCGGTCCCGGATCGACGCCCCGGCCCACGAGCACGACCTGTTCGCGGGGCTGCGCGACTAGGGCGCGGCTGCGGGGTGGTCTCGTCGTTCAGGCGACCGTCATCGTGACGCTGCCAGGGATGGCGGCGAATGCGTCGCGGAGGCGGGCGGTGAGGTCGTCGCGGCTCACGGGTCCGGGCTGGAACGCCCACTCTTCCAGCGCGCAGTGGAAGGCCGCGACCATCATGTCAAGGGCCAGTCGGGGCCGCAGGTCGTGCGGGTCGGCCAGGCCGAAGCGCTCCCGCAGGATCGTGATCGCGCTGCGCGTGGTGCGGTCGCAGAACTGCAGCCCATGCGCGTTCATCGACGGTGTGCGGGCGGCCAGCCGACGGGTGAGCAGGACGCGCTCCGCCCAGCCCTCGGCGGGCATCCGGTCAAGCGCCGCGAACAGTGTGTCCTGGAGCAGCATCAAGAGCGGGCCGCCGGTCGGCCGCCGGGTCTGGAGATCGTCCAGGAAGGCCGCCCACAGATCCTGGGTGGGCGCCATCGCGACGTCTTCCTTGCTGTCGAAGTAACGGAAGAAGGTGCGCTTGGACACCTCGACGGCGGCGCAGAGATCGTCGAGTGTCGTGCCGTCGAAACCGCAGTCGGTGAAGTGCTCCAGCGCGGTGTCGATCAGTGCCTGGCGGGTGCGGAGCTTCTTACGCTCGCGCAGTGGCAGCCTCCCGGGCGGCGTCACGATACTCACGAACCCAGAGTGTAGCCGGTACGCGAATGCCTCCTGTAGGTTTATGCCACTCAGTGGCATAAACCTCTCGGTAAAGGTGGATCTCATGCGTGCTCTGCTCATCGACCGTTCCGTGTCAGGCGGCCTGCGGCTCGGTGAGGCGCCGGATCCCGTACCCGCCCCGAACCAGGCCCTGGTACGGGTGACGGCGACCTCCCTCAACTACGGCGAGGTCGCGTTCGGCATCCGGAACGCCCCTGAGGGGAGCATTCCCGGCTGGGACGCCGCGGGGATCGTCGAACGTGCCGCCGCCGACGGATCCGGCCCGGCCCCCGGCACGCGGGTGGTCACGCTGGCCGCCGACGGCGCCTGGGCCGAACTCCGCGCCGTCGACACCGATCTCATCGGCGCCGTGCCCCGGGATGCCGACCTCGGCGCGATCAGCACCGTCCCGGTGGCGGGCGCGAGCGCGCTACGCGCGCTCCACCGGCTCGGCCCGATCCTCGGCAGGCGTGTGCTGGTCACGGGCGCGACCGGCGGGGTCGGGCGGTACGCCGTGCGGCTCGCCCACCTCGGCGGAGCCCAGGTGGTGGCCTCCACCGGCGACCCGGCCACGCACGGGGAGAGCCTGCGAGCGCTCGGCGCGGACGAGGTGGTGTCCGGACCGCACGCGATCACCGAGCCCGTGCACGGCGTGCTGGATCTGGTCGGCGGTGACCAACTCGTGTCGGCGTACGACCGGTTGGCCGAGGGCGGCACCCTGGTCGCCGTCGGGCATACGGCGGACGGCGGCGAGAACTTCTCCGTCGGGGCCTTCTCCGGCGGCCAGGAGCGGCACGATCGCTCGATCGTCACCTTCTTCCTGCTCGCCTGCCGGGGCCTGGCGCCCGACCTGACCTGGCTGGCGGGCTGCGTCGCCAGCGGTCGGCTGACCCCGCGCATCTCGTGGCGGGGCTCCTGGCAGGAGGCCGCCAAAGCGACCGAGGCCCTGCTCGGACGCCGTCTGCACGGCAAGGCGGTCCTCGAAATCGAGTCCGATCCAAAGGTCGCCTAGAGGTGCGCGGGGCGCGGCCCGCCCTCGCATCCGAACCGCCCCGACTGCGACGGTCGCAGCTCTCCCGGAGCCGATCGCCGGGAAGCCCGATCATCGATGGTAGAAGCAGGTAAGCTCACGCCTCATGCGTGTCCTGTTTCTCACCTTTGGGTGCATGATGCTGGTTTTAGGCCTCTATTTCAGCGTGGGGGGAATATCCGACACCATAGCCGAAGACCTCCAGCGGGCACAGATTTTCGCGATGGTCGGCATCGGGTTGATGGTCGGCGGGGCCGCATGCGCATCCGCCGAGCGCCGGACCGCGGTCCTTCCCCCACCTTCCCAGCCTCCCTTCCCGTATCACCAGGCCCCGCAGAGCCACCCCAACCCCTATCCTCGGGCCTAGCTTGATCTATCCGTCCAAGGCGGGCAGATCAGTCGGCAGGGACCATGTTGTCGTCGACATCGCTGGGGAGAATGGGCTTCGATCTGGGAGACGTCGACACCTTGGTCTCGTGGCGAACGGCAACCGGCGGGGAGGCGGGCGGTGATCGCAGTCCTGGGCGAGTGCGTGGCGGACGCCTTCGCCGATCGGCGGCCGGGTGTGGAGGACCCACGATCCGGCGCGGAGCCCTCACGGCTCGGCGCGGAGCCCTCAGGAGTCGGCGCGGAGGCGCCCCGCCCCGGCGGTGACGCGGCGCGCTCCGCCGGGTTGGGGTTGCGGGTGTTTCCGGGTGGTGGGCCGGCGAACACGGCGGTGGCCCTGGCACGGCTCGGCGGCCGGACCCGGTTCTTCGGGCGGATCTCGGGTGACGTGTTCGGCGGGCTGTTCCGCGAGCACCTGGCCGCGTCGGGAGTGGACCTGTCGGGGTGCGTGGACGCGGCCGAGCCGAGCACGCTCGCGGTGGCGTCGCTGGACGAGCACGGGCAGGCCGGATACCGCTTCTACGCCGAGGGCGCCGCCGACTGGCGGTGGTCGCCGGCTGAGCTGGGCTCGCGTGACCTGTCCGGGGTGTCGTGCCTGCACACGGGCTCCCTGGCACTGGTCAGGGAGCCGGGGCGGCAGGCGGTGGAGGCGTTCGCGGCCGCCGCCGCGGAGCGCGTGACCGTCTCCATCGACCCGAACGTCCGGCCCAGCCTGGCCAGACGTGCCGACTACCAGGTGGCGCGCTGGTGCGGCGTGGCCGACGTCCTCAAGCTGAGCGATGAGGATCTGGCCTTCCTGGCGCCCGGGGAGCCGGTGGAGCAGGTCTGCGACGCCTGGCACGAGGCGGGCGCCCGCCTGATCGTGGTCACCAAGGGTGCGTCCGGGGCGCTGGTGTCGCTGGCCGGCGCACGAGCAGAGGTGGCGGCGCCCAAGGTGACCGTCGTGGACACCGTCGGCGCGGGTGACGCGTTCACCGCCGGGCTGCTGCACCGGCTGGACGAGCGCGGGCTGCTCGGCGGACGGCTGGACGACCTCGACCTGGCCACGGCCGCCGAGGCCGCCTCGTTCGCCGCCCGGGTCGCCGCGCTGACCTGCGCGGTGGCGGGCGCCGACCCGCCGTGGGCACACCAGCTCACCGACACTCCACCCACCTGAGCCGAGGTGAACCCACCTGAGCCGAGGTGAACCGGCTGTGCCGGGCATCGAGAGGTGAGCCCCTCTGAGGTGGGTCAGGACGAGGTGGTGGGGCGGGCCGCGTCGCCAACGTGCAGGCGGCGTTGTTCCTCTTCGACGATCTGGCGGGCCAGCGTCTGCTCGGACACGTCGATCGCGTCCGGGGTCGACTCGGCGAGGTCGCTGCGCCTGGCGAAGGCGTCGAACAGGGCGCTCTTCGTGTGCAGGAGGCGCAGCATCCGCTCGTCCACGCTGTCGGGCGAGAGCAGCCGGTGCACCTGCACCCTGCGGACCTGGCCCATGCGGTGGGCGCGGGCCACGGCCTGGCTCTCCATCGTCGGCTTCACCTGCGGCTCGCAGATGATCACGACGGAGGCGGCCTGCAGGTTGAGGCCGACCCCACCGGCCTGGATCTGGGCGAGTAACACCGCGTGGCCGGGCGCGGCCGTGAAGGCGTCGACGGCGTGCTGGCGGCGTTCGGGCGCGAGGGCGCCGGAGATCGGCCCGTGGTGGTCGCCGAGCTCCTTCCCCACGGCGGTGAGCACGTCGCGGAAGTAGGAGAACACCACCACCTTGAGCTCGCTCTGGGCCGCCTCGTCGACCAGCTCGCGCAGCCGTTCCAGCTTGGCCGACTTCTCCGGCACGGCGTAGGCGGCGCGGCGCATGGCCATGAACCGGCCGGCCGCCACGGCGTCCCGGTAGACGTCGGCGTCGGCCGCGCTGAGCTCCTCCCACTCGTCCACGTGGACGAGGTCGGGCAGCTCGGTCAGCACGTCCTCCTGGTTGCGGCGCAGGTAGACGGGGGCGACGGCGCGGCGGAACGCCTGGGCTCCGGCTGCCGCGTCGCTGCTCCTGACCTGGTCGAGCAGGCCGGGCTGGACGTGGCGGACGAGGTTGCGGAACTCCTCGACCCGGTTCTCCATCGGGGTGCCGGTCATGAACAGCACCCGGTCGGCCCGCCCGCACCAGCGGGTCACCTCCCTGGATCGGCGGGCCTCGGGGTTCTTGGCGTAGTGGGCCTCGTCCACGACCAGCATCGCGACCTCGTGCGCGGCCTCGACCTTGGCCAGCCCGTCGAACGTGGTCACCGCGACGCCGCCGTGCTCCGGCCACTCCGCCTGGGCGGTGGCGCGCTCGGCGCCGTGCAACCGGTAGACCCGCAGCGTGCTGCGCGCCTCGATCTCACGGATCCAGTTGAGCAGCACGCTCGCCGGGCAGACGACCAGGAAGTGCGTGGCGCCCTCGGCGCGCAGGTGGGCCATGGCGGCGATGGCCTGGACGGTCTTGCCCAGCCCCATCTCGTCACCGAGGATCACCCGCCTCTGGGCCAGCGCGAACCTCGCCCCGAACGCCTGGTAACCGCGCAGCGAGACGCGCCGGTGGGTGTCGTCGAGCGGCTGGGACCTGACGCGTTCGGCCAGGTCGTCGGGCAGGAACCCTTCGGCGGCGACCCGGTCGTCGGGCTCCAGCGCGGCGAGCTCGGCCAGCAGGTTGTAGTAGTCGGCCGAGCGGATCTCGAAGTCGATCCACGCCTCGTCGTCGTCGGGCGGCGGGCGCAGCAGGTCGGCGGTGGCCTGGGCGAGGAGCAGCCGGGTCTCGGTCTCCCGGGCGAGCACGTCGCCGAGCTCCGCCACGGCCCGCGCGGCGTGGTCACGGCGCTCCTCGCCGGACAGCAACGTGCGCCACCAGCTGGCGGCGGGGCGCGCTGCGGGGATGAGCGTGTCGAGTCGCCGCGCGACGGTCTCGGCCGTGTGGCGGGCGCGCGGCAGCTCGGGACCGGCGGCCACCAGCCGGTGCAGGGCGACGAGCAGCGCGGTGGTCTCGGGATCCTGGTGCTCGACGTCGATCTGGACGGCGGTGGTCCCGTGGGCGGCCAGCGCGATCTGCCGGGCGGCCGCCTGCGCCTGCCACCGCGTCTTCGGCCCGATGCCCGGCACCCTCTGCAGCTCGTACGGCGTCGCCTCCAGCACGCTGAGCACCGTGGTGTAGCCGGCGCTCTCCAGCGACCCGAGTCGCAGCCGCCCGCCGGTGACGTCCTTCAGCCTGGCCAGCGGGATGGCGGCCAGGCCGGCCCTGGACAGCCGCGCGCGCACCGCGTCGAGGGCGGTGCGGACCTCGGCCAGCGCCCTGTCGTACTCCTGGCCGAGACGTCGGGTGTCATCGAGCAGCCGCCCCGCGCGGCGCAGCAGGCTCCGCACCTCTTTGCCGCTTATCGGGCACCTCTTGCCGGGCAGGTTGCTGGACGCACCGTCCTACAGTGCCACAGAACGCCGCCTGCGGGTGTCCCGTCCACCTGAGCGAGGGCACACGCCTGATCATGCGCGGGTGTGCGGGGGGTGAGGTTCCGGTCAACACCGGTCGCGCCTCGGCGCCCGGTCACGGGTTTCGCGAGAGGTTCGATCGGACGTGCCCGGTCATTCCCGTCCGAGGAGCCCATGGAGTCGCTGCTGATCCTGCACGCGGTGGCGGCGATCTGCGCTCCGTGGCTGGCGAGGCGCCTCGGGCGGGGCTCGTTCGCCGTGCTGGCCGTGCCTCCCGCCTGCGGGTTCGGATACACGGTCTGGGCGGCGGCGAACGAGCCGGTCACGTCGGCCCGCCCGTGGGCGCCGGTGCTCGGCATGGAGCTGGCCTTCCGCGCCGACTCGCTGGCCGTGCTGATGATGGCGCTGGTCACCGGTGTGGGCGCGCTCGTCCTGATCTACAGCACGCGCTACTTCAAGGCCGGCGACGAGGGGCTCGGCCGGTACGGCGGGGTGATGGTCGCCTTCGCGGGCTCGATGCTCGGTCTGGTGATCGCCGACGACCTGCTCCTGTTGTACGTGTTCTGGGAGCTGACCACGGTCTTCTCGTACCTGCTGATCGGCTACCACCCGGAGAGCAGAGCGAGCCGGCGGGCGGCGCTGGTGGCGGTGACCGTCACCACGTTCGGCGGGCTGGCCATGCTGGCGGGGTTCGTGCTGATCGGGGAGGCGGCGGGCACCTACCGGGTCTCCGCGATCGTCGCCGACCCGCCGCCGGTGGCGGCCGGCGCGCTGGTGCTGGTCCTGGTGGGGGCGCTGTCGAAGTCGGCGATCTTCCCGTTCAGCCTGTGGCTGCCCGCCGCCATGGCCGCGCCGACCCCGGTCTCGGCCTACCTGCACGCCGCGGCCATGGTGAAGGCGGGGATCTACCTGCTGGCCAGGCTCGGCCCGGCCTTCGGCGACCTGACGGAGTGGCGGGCGCCGGCGGTGTGTCTCGGGGTGCTGACGATGCTGCTCGGCGGGTGGCGGGCGCTGCGCGAGACGGACCTCAAGCGGCTGCTCGCCTACGGCACGGTCAGTCAGCTCGGCTTCCTCACGGTGCTGTTCGGCGCGGGCACCCGGGACTCCGCGCTCGCGGGCGTGGCGATGCTGCTCGGGCACGCGCTGTTCAAGGCGGCGCTGTTCCTGGTGGTCGGCGTGGTCGATCGCGGGACGGGCACCCGGGACCTGCGCGTGCTCAGCGGGCTGCGCCGGTCGATGCCGTGGGTGTGCGTGGTCGCGCTGCTGGCGGGGGCGTCGATGGCGGGCCTGCCGCCGTTCGTGGGGTTCGTCGGCAAGGAGGCCGCGCTGGAGTCGTTCCTGACGGGCGAGCCGGCCGCGACGGCGATGCTGGCCGGGATCGTGCTCGGGTCGGCGCTGACCGCCGCCTACACGCTGCGCTTCCTGTGGGGCGCGTTCGCCGGCAAGCCCGGCCTGGAGCCGACGCCGGTCCGGCGGACCGAGGCGGCGATGTTCGCGCCGCCCGCGTTGCTGTCGGCGCTCGGGCTCGCGCTGGCGCCGTTCGCCTCCGTGTACGACGCCGCCATGTCGGGATACACCGGATCGTTCCCGCCGGGTCACGGCACCCATCTGGCGCTCTGGTCGGGCGCGCCCGTGCCGCTGGCGCTGTCCGCGCTGGCCCTGCTCGGCGGGGTGGCGTTGTTCCTGGCGCGGGAGCCGGTCGCCCGCCTCGGGACGAGCCTGCACCTGCTGGACTCCGGCCACGTCTACTGGTCGCTCATGCGGCGGCTGGACCTGTTCTCCGTCCAGTTCACCGGCATCACCCAGCGCGGCTCGCTGCCCGACTACCTGATGCTCGCGCTGGTCGCGATGGTCGGCCTCGGCGTCTTCGCCATCGGCTACGGCCGGCCGGCGTCGCTGGACGTGACCGTCGTCGCCTGGGAGCGGCCCGAGCAGCCCGTCGTCGTGGTGCTGCTGGTCGCGGCGGCCCTGCTCGCCCTGTACGCCCGCGCGTACATCCTGGTGGCCGTCGTCTCCGGCCTCACCGGGTACGGCACGGCGCTGCTCTTCCTCGTGCACGGCTCCCCCGACCTGGCGCTCACCCAGTTCCTCGCCGAGACGCTGAGCCTGGTGGTGTTCGCGCTGGTGCTGCGGCGGCTGCCGTTGGAGGCGGAAAGGGGGCGGGTGGAGTTCCGCTTCCGGCTGGCGCTCGGCGTCGCGGTGGGGGTGGTGGCCGCGGGAGCCGGGATGCTGGCGATGAGCGCGCGCGCCGCCGAGCCCGCGGGCGCGCACATGGCGCGGGCGGCGGAGACGGCGGGCGCGCACAACATCGTCAGCGCGCTGCTGCTCGACATCCGGGCCTGGGACACGATGGGCGAGAGCTCGGTGATCGTGGTGCTCGCCCTGGGCGTCACCAGCATGGTGTTCCTGCGCCGCCGGACGTACAGCATCGAGAGGGAGGGCGGCGAGCAGCCGCCCGGCCGCACCCACTGGCTGGCCTCGACGCTGCCTGCCGGGGAGCGGGCGCTGGCGTTCGAGATCGTGGCGCGGCTGACCTTCCACTCGGTACTGCTGCTGTCGGTGTTCCTGCTGGTCATCGGGCACTCGCGGGTCGGGGGCGGGTTCGCGGGCGGCATCGTGGCGGGCCTGGCCATCACCGTCCGCTATCTGGCGGGCGGCCGCTATGAGCTGGCCAGGGCGATGCCGGTGCACGCGGGCGTGCTGATGGGCATCGGCCTGACGCTCTCGACCGGGACGGCGCTGGCCGGGCTGCTGTTCGGGCAGGCGGCGCTGGACATCCTGACCGTGGACCTGACGGTCCCGGTGCTGGGCCACCTGCACCTGTCCACGGGGCTGGTGTTCGACTTCGGCATCTACCTGGCCGTCATCGGCCTGGTGCAGGACGTGCTGCGCGGCCTGGGCGCCGAGCTGGACCGGCAGATCGACGCGGAGGCGGCATGACCGTCCCGCTGCTGCCCCTCGCCGCCTGCGGCGTGCTGATCGCCGTCGGGGTCACCCTGCTGCTGGAACGCAGCCTGGTCCGCATCCTGGTGGGCGTGATCGTGCTCGGCAACGGCGTCAACCTGCTGATCGTCACGGTCGGCGGGCCCGCGGGCGCCCCGCCGATCCTCGGCCGGTTCGCGCCGGAGACCATGGCCGACCCACTCCCGCAGGCGATGGTGCTCACCGCCATCGTGATCACGCTGGGCGTCAGCGCGTTCCTGCTGGCCATGGTGCACCGCACGTGGCAGCTGACCGGCAGCGACGGGGTGCAGGACGACACCGAGGACCGCCAGGTGCGGCTGCGGGCCAGGCGCGGCGAGCTGAGCGAGGGCGTCCGGCAGCTGCGGGCGGCCTACCGGCGGCTCATCCTCGACCAGCGGGCCGAGCTGGCCCGGCTGGACGCCGCGCGGGCCGAGCGGGAGGTGCTGGAGGAGACCAGGCGCCAGGAGCTGGAGCCCGCCGAGGAGAAGCGGGTCCGGCTGCTCGGGCTGCGCGAGGAGGACGCCCGCAGGCAGCGCCAGCAGGCGGCGCGGGAGAAGGAACTGCGCAGGAGGTTGCGGGTCCGGCAGCGGGAGGCGCTCAAGCAGATGCGGGCCGCGATCCGGGCCGAGCGGGAGCGCCAGGCGCTCGCGCTGGACCCGGAGCTGGAAGGCGATGAGGACTGATGGAGAGTCTGATCAGCCTGCCGGTGCTGCTGCCGCTCCTGGCGGCGGGGCTGAAACTGGCGATCGGCGTCCGCCTGCGCCGCCTGCAGTCGCTGATCAGCATCGGGACGCTCGTCATCGTGGTCGTGGTGTCGGTGCGGTTGCTGATCGAGGCCGACACCCGCGGCCCGCTCGTCACCGACCTCGGCGGCTGGGGCGCCCCCATCGGCATCTGCCTGGTCGCCGACCGGCTGTCCACGCTGATGCTGGTCGTCTCGTCGGCCGTGACGCTCTGCGTGATGATCTACGCGGTCACCAGCGCGTACGCCGACCAGGAGCTCACCGCGCCCATGGGGATCTTCCACCCCGCGTTCCTGGTGATGGTGGCGGGCGTGACCGACGCGTTCCTCACGGGCGACCTGTTCAACCTGTTCGTGGCGTTCGAGATGCTGCTCAGCGGCTCGTACGTGCTGCTCACCTTCGGCGGCACCCAGTCGAGGATCCGCGCCGGGGCCACGTACACGGTGATGGCGCTGACCTCGTCGATGCTGTTCCTCATCGCGCTCGCCGTCACCTACGCGGCCACCGGCACCCTGTCCATCGCCCAGCTCGCCGAGCGGTTCGCCACGCTGCCGATGCACGTCCAGCTGCTGGTCGAGCTGACCCTGCTGCTGGTCTTCGCGATCAAGGCGGCGATGTTCCCCTTGTCGGCGTGGCTGCCGGACTCCTATCCGACTGCGCCGACGCCGGCCACGGCGGTCTTCGCGGGGCTGCTCACCAAGGTCGGCGTCTACTCGGTGATCCGGTTGGAGGCGCTGCTGTTCCCCGGGGGGCCGGTGTCGACCATGCTGATGTGGGTGGCGCTGGCGACCATGCTGACCGGTGTGTTCGGCGCCGTGGCCCAGACCGACATCAAGCGGATGCTCTCCTTCACCCTGGTCAGCCACATCGGCTACATGGTGTTCGGGGTGGCGCTGTCGACCGTGCTGGGCCTGGCCGGCGCCATCTTCTACGTCGTGCACCACATCACCGTGCAGACGAGCCTGTTCCTGGTGACCGGGCTGATCGAGCGGCGCACCGGCACCACGTCCGTGGACCGGCTCGGCGGGCTGATGACGGCCGCGCCGCTGCTCGCGGTGCTGTTCTTCGTTCCGGCGATGAACCTGTCGGGCATCCCGCCGATGTCGGGCTTCCTGGGCAAGCTCGTGCTGGTCCAGGCGGGGGTCGCGGACGGCAGCCCGCTGGCGCTCACGCTCGTGGCAGGTGGCCTGGTGACCAGCCTGCTCACGCTGTACGCCATGGTGAAGACCTGGGGCAAGGCGTTCTGGCGGGAGTCGCCGGCCGAGCACCCGGGGCTCGTGGTGGAGAGCGAGGAGGCGACCGGCGAGGCGGCGATCGTGACCACGGCCGCGATGCCCGCCCTGCTGCTCGGGTCGGCGGCGGCGCTGGTCGCGCTGGCCCTGTCGTTCACGGTGCTGGCCGGGCCGCTGTCGTCGCTGGCGGCGCGGGCCGCCGGTGAGCTCATGGCGCGCGAGCCGTACATCTCCGCCGTACTCGGGCGGACGATCACCGGGAGCGGATCGTGAACGTCGCGCCGAGGCTGTTCGGCCGGCGGGTGCCGCTGCCGCTGGTGGTCGCGCTGGCCCTGCTCTGGGTGACGCTGTGGGGCGACCTGTCGGTGGGCAACGCGCTGGGCGGGCTGGCCGTCGGGCTCGTCATCACGTGGCTGCTGCCGCTGCCGGTGCTGGACCCGGGCCTCAGGGTGCACCCGACGGCGTTGCCGTCCTTCCTGGTGAGGTTCAGCGGGGACATGGTGGCCTCGACCGTCCGGGTGGCTGTCTGGGTGCTGGCCCCCGCCCCGCCGCCGATCCAGGTCGTCACCGTACGGCTGCGTACGTCGTCGGACGCGATGACCATGCTCATCATGGTGGCGCTGTCGTCGGTGCCCGGCAGCCTCGTGCTGGAAGTCCTCAAGGAGCGCCGGGAACTGGTGCTGCACATCCTCGGCTACCGGGGCGACGTGGCCGAGAAGGTGGCGGCGGACGTCGCCGGGCTGGAGCGGCGCATCGTGGCAGCGTTCGGCACCCGGGCCGATCGGGAGGAACTGGGGTGAACGAAGCAATTGGGGTGGACGAGGGAGTTGCGATGAACGTGGTCTACCTGGCGACCCTGGCGTTGCTCGGCTGCGCGGCGCTGGCCACGCTCTACCGGATGGCGCGCGGCCCGAACATGCTGGACCGGGCGGTCGCGCTCGACGTGATGACGGCGCTGGCCATGTGCGGCATCGGCGCGTTCGCCGCCATCCGGCACGATTACTCCGACGTGCCGATCATGCTGGTGCTGTCGTTGCTGGGCTTCGTCGGCTCGGTGTCGATCGCCCGGTTCTTCGGTGGAAGGTCGCGTTGACCCTTCTCGACATGGCGGCGGCCGCCTGCCTGATCACCGGCGCCGGGCTGTGCCTGATCGCCGGGGTCGGCCTGGTGCGCTTCACCACCACGCTGGAGCGGATGCACCCGGGCACCAAGCCGCAGGTGCTCGGCGTGCTGCTGATCCTGATCGCGATGTGGCTGCGCAATCCCACCTGGGCGATGGCGGGCCCGCTGGCGATCACCGGACTGGCACAGGTGATCACGGTCTCGGTGGCCGCCCACATCGTCGGGCGCGCGTCCTACCAGGCTGGCGCTCCCGGCGACGACGGCTCCGAACTGCCCGCGCGCGGCTCCTGAGGGCTCGCCGCGTCAGTCCTCCGCGGAGTTGGCGCGATCGAGCGCCGGCTGGACGAACCAGGCCCACAGGGCGAGCAGCGCGACGACTCCGGCCGTGATGATCGCCACCGTGCCGTCGAACAGGTAGTCGACGACCAGCATGGTCGCCGCGGTCATCGCCACGGCCAGCGCCAGGGCGCCGGCGATGCCGTACAGGTTCGAGCGGCGGACCAGCGTCTCCTTCATGCCCTGCCGGAACAGCACCCGGTGCTGGGTGGCCGGCGCGATGTAGAGGATGGACGCGATGGCCGCGCTCACCAGCGCGACGTAGTAGAGCCGCCGGTCGAGGTCGCCCAGCCGGACGAAGCCCTCCGAGAACGGGACCGTGAGCAGGAACGCGAACAGCACCTGGACTCCGGTCACCGCCACCCGGGCGCCCTGCAACAGCTCGACGAAGTTACGGTCGGCTCGCTCGCCGTGGGATTCCTTCCCCGACTCCAGCCCCTGCTCCACCCGGGCCGCCTTTCTCCCGTTATTGCCTTTTGATGGGCTATGACTTACCTTGCCGCTTTCCTCGAAACCTCCGGCCGCTCCCGTGGGCCTTTCGCCGCTGGTCGGGGCGTACGAGCGGCCGCCAGATGATCCTTTCGGCCCGGCGTGACGGAGCCGGAGGAGCGGCCCCCTGCCAGGAGTCGCCGCCCCCTCGGCGGTGCGCTCTCGCCGTCACCTCGGAAACGCTGGTATTCCCCCGGGCGATATGCGAGCGTGCAAGATGTGTCCGGATCAGAATCACTGATGAGCCGCGAACCGCTGGAAAGCTCGACAATTTCCGGCAATTTGCCGCAATTAACCGAGCCGTTCAGTCTCGCCTGGCTTCTTCATCCCGTTTCGACAACCGATTTCATCCGTTCGTACTGGGAGACGGCACCCCTTGTCGTCCATCGCGAGACGCCGGACCATTTCGCGCGCCTGCCCGGGCTGGACGATGTCGACGAGCTGATCACGGCCACCACGTCGGGCCCGATTCGATCCGTCGACGACGGACTCATGGTCAGAACGGATTCGAGTGGCACCCGGACGGATCGGCGTTTCCGCATGGACGCCGGCGGCATGCCGGATGTGCAGGAAGCCTATCGGGCCTACCACGACGGTTTCTCGATCGTCCTGAACAGGGTTCATCACAGGTCCGGTGTGGTCGCGCGGCTCTGCCGCGCGCTCGAGGTCTCGCTCCACCACCCGGTCGGCGCCAACCTGTATCTCACGCCGCGCGACAGCCAGGGCTTCCTTCCGCACGCCGACACCCATGATGTCTTCATCCTGCAATTGCACGGCGTGAAGGAATGGCATGTGGCGAACCCGTTGAACAGCCTCCCCCTCGCTTCGAAGAAGTCCGGCCCGCTGAACTCGTTCTCCGGCTTCCGCGCGTTCACGCTACGGCCGGGCGACGCCCTCTACCTGCCGCGCGGATTTCCGCACGAGGCCGTGACGGGCTCCTCCTCGTCCCTGCATCTCACCGTCGGTCTCCACGTCTTCAGGTGGGTCGACCTGGTGAGCGAGGCACTGGCCCTGTTCGCCGACGAGCACACCGGCCTGCGGAGCGCGCTGGCGCCCGGATTCCTGGACGCTCCGGCGGACGCGGCTCGGCTCGCGGCTCTCGCCGACGAACTGGCGCGGGCGGCGATCAGTCAACCGCTGCTGATGGAACGCGCCAAAGCCCGGCTCGGTGCGCGCGTCCGGGACGCCGGCAAGGCCGCGGGCAGTGGGCATTTCCGGTCGATTGACGCCATTGCCGAACTGACCCTCGACAGTGTCGTGGTCCGCGCTCATGGTGTTCTCTGCCGGGCCGACTCCACTGCTGAGGAAGCACGGGTCGAGTTCGCCGGCAACTACGTCTCCGGGCCTTCCTTCCTGGCGCCCGCCCTGACGTTCGTCGCCGGCCACGAGCGGTTCGCGGTCGGCGAGCTACCGGGCCCGCTCTCGGCCGAAGACAAGATCGACCTTGTCGGTCGGCTGGTCAGCGAGGGCCTGCTGCACTGCACGGACAACGACGGTGACTCCTCCGCTCCCTGAAGGGAGCGGCTTCTCGCTAAGCCGCTTCCGCAGCCTGGCGAAGGGCAAGCCCTGCCCCGAGGATGTTGATCGCCGCGTTGACGTCGGCGTGCGCGACATGCCCGCACGCCGTACAGACGAACTCGGCTTGAGTGATGCGGTTCTCCTTCGCCACATGCCCGCAACGCGAGCAGGTGCGGGAGGTGCCGGCGGGGTTCACCGCGATCAGCTCTCGACCGGCGCTTTCAGCCTTGTGTGTGAGGACCTGCAGGAACACCCCCCAACCCGCGTCCAGGATGCTTCGGTTCAGGCCCGACTTCTGTGCGACGTTCCGGCCGGGAGCCTCGATCGTGCCGGATGCCGACCGGGTCATGTTCGTGATCCGCAGGTCCTCGTGCACGATCACGTCGTAGGCGCCGACCAGGGCGAGCGCGGCCTTGTGCGCGCCGTCCAGGCGCTGACGGCGTACCTTCGCGTGCAGCACCGCCACTCGCGCGACCGCCTTGCGGCGGCGCTTGGACCCGCGCTCTTTGCGGGCGAGATCGCGCTGGGCGGCGGCGAGCCGCTCGGCGGACGCTTCCAGGTGGCGCGGGTTGGCCAGATGCTCGCCGTCGCTGGTCGTCGCCAGCCAGGCCACGCCCATGTCGATCCCGGCTACCGCGCCGGTCGCGGGCAAGGTCTCGGCGGGCACGTCTTCGCACGACAGGATCACATACCAGCGGGAGCCCTCTCGCTTGATGCTGATCGTCTTCACCCGGCCCCTGACCGGGCGATGCCGGTGGACGCGCACGTGCCCGATGCCTTGCAGGCGGACGAACGTCGCCGTCGGCTGTCCGGGTTGGCAATCCCATCGGCAGCCATCGCCGTCCTTGGGCCACTCGACGGTGTCGAACCAGCCGCGCCCCTTGAAACGGGGGAACCCTGGCGTGCGACCTTCGCGGACCCGCTTGAAGAACGCGGCGAACGCTTTGTCCAGGCGGCGCAGGGTGGCCTGCTGGGAGGAGAACGACCAGCGTGCCTGACCGTCGGGGTCGTCGGCGCGGATGTGTTTCAGTTCGCCGGACTGCTCGCCGTAACGGACGGTCACCCCGGCCTTGCGGTAGGCGGTGCGCCGGTGTTCCAACGCCGCGTTGTACAACTGGCGGTGGTCTTGCAGGCACGCCGCGAGCGCGATCTCCTGGTGACGGGTCGGGCGCAGCAGGAACTTGTACGACCTACGCACGGCCGCTCCCCTTGGGGGCGCGCTCGTACTGCGTCTCGATATAGCACCGCACCGTCTGCGCGGACACCGCGCCGACCGTGGCCACGAAGCAGGACCGCGACCACAGCGTGGGCAACTGGGAACGCAGGTGCGGAAACTCGGCGCGCAGGTGGTGGGATGTGAACCCTTTGAACTGGTTGGCCACATACGACGGCGAGCTCTTCGGATACGGCTTGACGAACAGATGCACGTGGTCGGGCACCACCTCAAGCGCCACGATCTCCCAGCCGTGTTCACCCGCCTTGGCGCGGATCAGCTCCTCCAGGCGGGTCTTCACTCTCCCGCCGAGGACCGGGCGGCGGTACTTCGGGCACCACACGACGTGGTACCCGAGGTCGTACGCCGCGCCGGGGGAGGTGCGCACCTGACGAGCCACCCGATCATTAAACGCCATCACCCATCTAACAACACAAGGAACAAGAATTATGGAGGCGAGAGCTGATGACCGCTGACCAGGACGCGACGGCGGGGCGCGGGAACGATGTCACCGACGGCCCCGAGAAGCGCGTCGTGAGCGAGGCCCTCAAGAGGCTGAACGAGGAGGACGAACGCCTTCTCCGGCTCTGGCAGGAGAGCGTCGTCCTGCAGGAACCGCGCCTCAACAGCAAGGGCGTGGCCGGTCTGGTGCGCATGGCGATGGTCGACGAACCGTTCCGGGCACGTCTCGTCAACGACACCGAGCGGCTGCTCGACGAGCTCGACCGGAAGGTACGCATCAGCGACCAGCTGCCGGACGGTGTGACGTTGCGCTTCCTCGAGAACACACCGGACACCCTCTACGTGGTCCTTCCGCCCCGTGCCAGGGAGATGAGCCGGCGTTCCCCCTCACTGCGCGAGCTGCTCAGCTCGCGCACCTCGGCGCTGGCGTGGTTCGAGGACAACGCCGACCTGGGCGATGCGGTGCTCGACAACGGCGACGGCCGTGACACGGGAGACCCCGCCGTCGACCCTCCCATCTTCGTCCTCCCCTGACAGACTCCCCTGGCAGACGGGAGGCGTCCACCGGCCCGATCACGCCGGGAGACGGCCTCCGGTCAGGTGCCGATGGGCGAGTACATCCAGGGGTCGCGCAGGTCGTAGTAGGTGGGCTCGCCCTCGAAGAGGGTGGTCAGCTCCGCGACCGCCTCCCGGAGCGGCGGCGGGAGCTCCACGCGCTCGCCCGCCCTGGCCTCTTCCTCGGAGGTGAAGTAGGCGGTCTCGGTGTAGAGGCCGCTCTCGTGCAGGGCCGTGGTGCCGCCGATGAGGTCGGGGCGGAAGGTGGCCAGCTCCGGCTCGCAGAGCCGGATGATCTCGTCCATCCGGTCCGGGTTCTTGAGGTGGCCCTGGATCACCTGCACGAATCCGGCCGAGTCGGACCCTCCCCCCAGGTACTGCCGTACCCGGGGGCAGTCGTGGAGGATCATTTGTCCCTCGAACAGCTTCGCGGTCGCGAACCACCACTTGCCCTGTACGGCCAGGTCGGCCGTGCGCCATGCCGACTCCTGCGTGTCGTAGCGCACCACGGCGATGTAGGCGCCGCTGTCGGTCACGCCTATGGTGCTGCCGAGCCAGCCGGGCGCTTCGTGGGACATCTCGCGATGCCACCAGTCGTGGGCCTCCCGAAGCTCACCAGTCGTGGTCACCTGACCCTGAATGACCTCGATGAACATCACGCCCCCGTGGTTTCGTCGCCGTTTCCCACGCTATGAGGCTGCACCGCGAATGCGAGACGACACGGTTCTCGTGCGGGCCAAGAGTTGGTGTCAGCCGTTGACCGCCCGGCACGGATGGGTCAGGGCAGCAGGGTGTAGTGCGGGAAGTTGCCCACCAGGCGTTCGCCCTCGGGCCCGGCGGTGACCGCCCGCACCAGGAGCTCGCCACCGACGAAGGCGCCGCGCCAGGAGGCGCCGAGCCCGCCGAAGAGCTCGTCTCGGTCGCCTCGGGAGCGGGGCCGGTTGTGGCCCACCTTGAACGCCCGGATCTCGGGGGCGAGCCGGCCGGCCGTCCCCTCGTCGTCGCAGGACAGGGTGGCGACCAGGGCCCCGTTGCTGGCGTTCATGGCGGCCAGCAGCTCGGCCTCGGTGTCGACCAGGACGATCGTGTCGACCGGGCCGAACGGTTCGGCGTGGAACAGCGGCGAGGAGCGGGGCGGGTCGAGCAGCGCCGTCGGAGCGAAGTACGCGGAAATATCCTGACCGGGCAGGAAATGTCCGGTGTCGAGGGCGGCCCGGTGGATCGGCACACCGCCCTTGTCCACGGCCTCGTCCACCTGGTCGGCCAGCTCCTTGGCCTTCGAGGCGCTGATCAGCGGCCCGAAGTCCAGCTCGGGCAGCGCATCGTCCGGATCGCGGACCGCCAGCGGATGACCGAAGCGCAGCGAGCCGATCGCCGCCAGGTAGGCGGCCAGGAACTCGTGGAACAGCTCCCGCTGCACCACGAACCTCGGGTAGGCGGTGCACCGCTGCTTGCCGTAGTCGAACGAGGCGCGGATCTGCCCGGTCAGCAGCTCCCAGTCCGAGTAGTCCCACACGCCCCAGCAGTTGAGCCCCTCCTGCTCCAGGACGTGCCGGCGGCCGAGGTCGGCCAGCGACGCGGCCACCTGCGCCCCCGCGTCCCTGCCGCCGACGAACGAGACGCAGCCCACCGACCGCCCCCGGACCAGCACCGGCGACAGCTCCGCCCCTCCCCCGCTGACCAGGGTGACCGGCAGGCCCTCCTTGACGGCGAGGGCCGTGGCCAGCGTGAGGCAGGACAGCCCGCCGCCCGTCGGGGTCTTGGCGATCACCGCGTTGCCGGCCAGCGCCTGGACCAGCACGGCGTGCATGAGCACGCTCATCGGATAGTTCCAGCTCGCGATGTTGCTGACCGGTCCGGGCAGCGGCGCGCGGCCCGCCACCATGCGGTCGATCTCGCCGAGATACCAGCGAACCCCGTCGAGGCAGCGGTCGACATCGGCACAGGCCGTCTTCCACGGCTTGCCGATCTCCCAGACCAGCAGCAGCGCCAGCAGGTCGCGGTGCGCGGCCATCGACTCGACGGCCGCCGACACCCTGGCCCGGCGCTCGGCGAGCGGCACGTGCCGCCACTGCCGGTGCTCGTCGACCGCGCCGGCCACGGCCCGCGCCGCCCCCGCCCGGTCCAGCCGCGGCGGGCCGGTGATCGCAGTGCCGTCGACCGGGGAGAAGACGGGGGCCGGGCGGCCGTCGCGCTGCCAGAACCCGCCCCAGTGGTTGAGCACCCGGTCGTCGTGGAACGCCTCCGGGGCGGCGGCACAGCATCTGTCGTAGGCGTCCGGGAAGGACGTCCCGGGTTTGAGCTGCATGAGGGCCTCCTCAGTCGGACCAGTCGACGGCGACGAGCTCGGGCAGCGGCTCGAACTCCCTGATCGCGTCCAGCGAGGAGCCCATCGCGGCGTTGGCCTCGCGTTCCACCATCACCTCCACGAGCACCGGCAAACGTTCCCGCTCCGACTCGGCGCTCGCCCAGGCCAGCGCGTCGCGGAGGTCGCCGGGCACCTCCACCCGGCGGGCCGGGCAGCCGAAGGCCTCCATCGCCTTGACATGGTCGATGCCGCCCTCTCCGTAGTGCAGGTCCACCGCGTAGTTCATCTCGTACGGCAGCTCGGCCTGCCTGATCAGGCCCAGGTACTCGTTGTTGACCATCACGATGACGAACGGGATCCGGTACTGGGCGGCGACCGCGACCTCCTCCATGAGGAACTGGAAGGAGTAGTCGCCGACCACCGCCACGACCTGGCGCTCCGGATGCGCGCACTTCACGCCCATGGCGGCGGGCACCTCCCAGCCGAGCGGCCCGGCCTGACCGCAGACCAGGTAGCGGCGCGGCAGGTAGGTGGTCTGGAACTGGCCCGACCAGATCTGGTAGAGCCCGATCGCGGTGACGAACGTGGTGTCGCGGCCGAAGAACGCGTTGATCTCCCTGAACACGCGTGGCGGTTTGATCGGCACGTCGTCGAAGTCGTCCCGGCGGGTCAGGGTGGCGCGCAGCTCGACGACCCGGCGCGCCCACCGCTCGCGGCCGCGCTCCGGGGGGCGGGCGCGGGCCTCGGCCAGCAGGCCGGACAGCACCGGCCGGGCGTGCCCGACGATCCCGAGGTCCGGCTCGAAGACCCGGCCGAGCTGCGTCGGCTCGATGTCGACGTGGATGAACCGCCTGCCGCCGCGGTAGACGTCGAGGTCGCCGGTGTGCCGGTCGCCGAAGCGCGCGCCCACGGCCAGCACCAGGTCGCTCTCCAGGAACGCGGCGTTGCCCCACCGGGTCTGCGTCTGGATGCCGGCCATCCCGGCGAACAGCGGGTGGTCCTCGGGGAAGGCGCCCTTGCCCATCAGCGTGACCTGCACCGGGATCCCCAGGTGCTCGGCCAGCTCGCGTAACTCCTCGCAGGCGTCGGCGGTGATCACGCCGCCGCCGGCCAGGATCAGCGGCCGTTCGGCGCTCTGGAGCAGGTCGACGGCCGCGCGCACCGCCCGGGGCAGCGGCCGGGGCATCTCGACGGCCAGCGGCGCGTCCAGCTCTCGGTCGTACAGGCAGGTGCCGCGCTGCACGTCGATCGGCAGGTCGATGAGCACCGGCCCGGGGCGGCCGGACCGGGCGATCCGGAACGCCTCGCGGAACACCCACGGCGCCTGGGCCGGCTCCTTGAGCTGCACCGCCCACTTGGTCACCGGCCGGGCGATCGCCACGATGTCGACCGCCTGGAACGCCTCCTGGTGCAGCTTGCTGGTCACGGCCTGGCCGGTGACGCAGATCAGCGGGATCGAGTCGGCCATCGCCGTGTAGAGACCCGTGATCATGTTGGTGCCGGCCGGGCCCGAGGTGCCGACGCAGACGCCGACGTTGCCGGTCACCCGGGCCCAGCCGTCGGCCGCGTGGGTGCCGCCCTCCTCGTGGCGGACCGTGATGTGCCGGACCGAGCTGGTCCGCAGGGCGGCGTACAGGGGGAGGATGGCGGCGCCGGGGATGCCGAAGACGGTGTCCACGCCCTCCGACTCCAGCACCGCGACCACCGCCTCCATGCACGGGATCCGCTGTGCGCGGGCTCCGCTGTCGCCCGCGTACAGCGAGGGTGCTGTGTTCCTGGCTCTCTCGCTGCGCTCGTTCACGTATTGAGCCTTTCGATCACCTTGAGGAGGGCGGAGTGGTCGAGCGAGCCGTGGCCCTGCGCCCTGGCCGCCGCCACGAGCTGGGCGACCTGGCCGGTGAGCGGGAGGGAGACGCCCGCCTCGCGGGCGGCGGCGACGGCGATGCCCATGTCCTTGTGGTGCAGGTCGACGCGGAAGCCGGGGGCGAACTCACGCCGGATCATGCTGTGCCGCTTGAGGTCGAGGATCCGCGACCCGGCCAGTCCGCCGGCCAGCACGTCCAGCCCGGCCCCCGGGTCCACGCCGGAGGCCTCCAGCAGGACGATGGCCTCGGCCACCAGCCCGTAGATCCCGCCGACGACGAGCTGGTTGGCCGCCTTCACGGTCTGGCCGGCGCCAGGCGGGCCCACGTGCACGACGGTGGTGCCGAGCGTGCCGAGGACGGGCCTGGCCGCCTCGAAGTCCTCGGCGGCGCCGCCGACCATGATCGACAGGGTGCCGTCGACCGCGCCGCGTTCGCCGCCGCTGACCGGGGCGTCGAGCGCCCGGACCCCCCGGGGCGCGGCCTGCTCGGCCACCCAGCGGGAGGTCTGCGGCCTGATCGTGCTCATGTCCAGGTAGAGCAGGCCGGGCCGGGCGTGCTCCAGGATCTCAGGGACGACCTCCCCCACCTGGGGCGAGTCGGGCAGCATGGTGATCACCAGGTCGGCGTCCGCGACGGCCTCCGCCACACTCCGCGCGCCCGTGCCGCCCCTGGCCAGCAGGTGCTCGATCCGCTCACCGCTGAGGTCGAAGCCGGTCACGGCGTGCCCGGCCTTGAGCAGGTTGGCGGCCATCGGGGTGCCCATGATCCCGAGGCCGACGAATCCGATGGTCACGGGCTCCTCCAAGCGAACGCGCCCGGCCCCTGGTGCCGGTACTCCAGGCCGACGTGGCCCTGGTAGCCGGCGGCTTCCAGGCGGGTGAGGATCTCGGGGTACGGCATGCTCCCACTGCCCGGCTGTCCCCTGCCGGGGTCGTCGGCGATCTGGACGTGGCCGAACCTGGGGGTGGCGGTGTCGATGAGGGCCAGCACGTCCTCGCCCATCCGGTGCAGGTGGTAGAGGTCGGCGAGCAGGGCCACGTTGTCGCGGCCGACGGCGTCGATCACCGCGAAGGCAGCCTGCGACGAGGTGATCGGGTAGTGGGGGCACTCGTAGGAGTTGAGCGGCTCCACCACGACGACGGCGCCGCCGCGCGCGGCCGCGTCGGCGGCCAGGGCGAGGTTCTCGGCGGCGAGGTCGGGGTCGGTGCCGGGCTCGTTGCCGTAGAGGGCGTTGAGCACCGTGCAGCCCAGCTCGGCGGCCAGCCCGGTGGCGACGTCGACGTTGGCGCGGAACCGCGCCGCCCCGTCGGGGCGGGCCACCAGGCCGCGGTCACCGGCGAGCAGGTCGCCCGCGTCGAAGTTCAGCGCGACCAGGCGCACGCCGGCGTCCTCGATGGCCCGCTTCAGGGCGTCGAGCTCCTTGCCGGGCGGCTCGGGGCCGTCGAACGGCCACCACAGCTCGACGGCGTCGAACCCGGCCTTGGCCGCCGCCTCCGGACGCTCCAGCAGGGGCAGGTCGGTGAACAGGAGGGAGAGGTTGACGTCGAACTTCAGCACGGGTCCTCCAAGCGCTTCATGGTGTCTTCCCGAGCACCGTACGCAGCAGCGCGGCCGTCTCCGAGGGGGTGCGGCCGACCCGGACGCCGACCGCTTCGAGGGCGTCCTTCTTGGCCTGGGCGGTGCCGGACGAGCCCGACACGATGGCGCCGGCGTGGCCCATCGTCCTGCCCTCGGGCGCGGTGAAGCCCGCGACGTAGGCCACGACGGGCTTGGCGACGTGCGCGGCGATGTAGGCGGCGGCCCGTTCCTCGGCGTCGCCGCCGATCTCGCCGATCATGACGATCGCGTCGGTCGCCGGGTCGTCCTGGAACGCCTGGAGGCAGTCGATGTGGGTGGTGCCGATGACCGGGTCGCCGCCGATGCCGACGGCGGTGGAGAAGCCGAGGTCGCGCAGCTCGTACATGAGCTGGTAGGTGAGCGTGCCGGACTTGGAGACCAGCCCGATCCGCCCGGAGGAGGTGATGTCGGCGGGGATGATCCCGGCGGAGGACTGGCCTGGGCTGATCAGGCCGGGGCAGTTGGGCCCGATGATCCTGGTCCGGCCGGCGGCCAGGGCGCGCAGGCGGACGGCGTCGTGCACCGGGACGCCCTCGGTGATGACGACGCAGAGCGGGATCGGCGCCGCGACGGCCTCCTCGACGGCGGCCAGGGTGAAGCGGGGAGGGACGAAGACCACGCTGACGTCGGCCCCGGTGGCGGCGACGGCGTCCGCGACCGAGCCGAAGACGGGCACCGCGCGCTCGCCGAAGTCGGCCGTGTGCCCGCCCTTGCCTGGGGTGACCCCGGCGACGACGTCGGTGCCGGCGGCGAGCATCCGGGCGGTGTGCCTGGTGCCCTCCGCGCCGGTCATGCCCTGGACGAGCACCCGGCTGTCCTTGGTCAGGAAAATCGCCATCACGCACCTGCCGCGAGTCCGGCCGCCAGCTCGGCGGCGCCGTCCATGGTGGGGACCTGGCGGACCGCCGGGTGCGCGGCCTCGCCGAGGACGCGCCGCCCCGCCTCGGCGTTGTTGCCGTCCAGGCGTACGACGATGGGCCGGGCCAGGCCGCGTTCGCCGAGTTGGTCGAGCGCGCTGACGATGCCGGTGGCGACGGCGTCGCAGGAGGTGATGCCGCCGAAGACGTTGACCAGCACGGAGCGCACGTCGGGGTCGGACAGGATGATCTCCAGCCCGTCGGCCATGACCTGGGCGGAGGCGCCGCCGCCGATGTCGAGGAAGTTGGCGGGGGCGGCTCCGGCGCCGGCGACCACGTCGAGCGTGCTCATGACCAGGCCCGCGCCGTTGCCGACGACGCCGACCCGGCCGTCCAGCTTGACGTAGTTGAGGCCCTTGGCCCGCGCGCGGTCCTCCAGCCCGGCGGACAGAGCCTGCTCCGGGCGCTCGTGCCGGAAGGCGGCGTTGTCGTCGAGGGTGACCTTGCCGTCGAGGGCCACGATCCGCCCCTCGGCCGTGCGGATCAGCGGGTTGACCTCGACCAGCAGGGCGTCCTCCTCGACCATGACGCGCCACAGCCGTTCGAGCGTCCCGGCCGCCTCGTCCGGCAGACCGGCCCGCTCGGCCAGCAGCCGGGCGGTGGCGGCGTCCACGCCGGTGAGCGGAGCGACCGGCACCCGCGCCACGGCGTCGGGGCTGGTCGCGGCCACCTCCTCGATGTCCATTCCGCCGTGCCGGGAGACGATGGCCAGGAAGGCGCCCTCGGCCCTGTCGACCAGGTAGGCCGCGTAGAACTCCGCGTCGGGGACGGTGGCGGCCTCGACGAGGACGGCGTGCGCGCGGTGCCCCTTGATGTCCATCCCGAGGACGTGGCCGGCCTCCTCCTCGGCGGCGGCGGGGCCGGGCGCGGCCCTGATCCCGCCCGCCTTGCCCCGGCCGCCGATCCGCACCTGCGCTTTGACCACGACGGGGGTGCCCAGGCCGGCGGCGATCTCGCGCGCCTCGGCCGGTGTGGTGGCGACTCCGCCGGCCGGCACCTCGATGCCGTGACGCTGGAAGAGCTCCTTCGCCTGGTGTTCGTACAGGTCCATTCGAGCCTCCTTTGTAGACGGTATACCGTATGGAATATCCCTCGTCCAGACCTCGACAGGAGTCCGCAGCCCGGGATATTCCATACAGTATGGAAAACACTGCAGCGGTCAGGGACTGGCGCGGGCGCTCCTACCTCGTCGGACCGGTTCCCTCCGACCGGCCCCTGATGTTCTGGCTCGCCTGGGCCGCCATGGTGGCGATCGGCCCCCTCCAGTACGGCTACGCGGCCCTGCTCACCCGCGACGGCGCCGCCCTGGTCCCCCTCGCGGTGTGGATCGTCTGCCAGGCCGCGGGCGCGCTCCCGGCCCTGCACCTGGTCCGGCTTCGGCGGCTCGGTGTGCGGGCCGCCCTCGGCGCGGGCGCCGTGCTGAGCGGGCTCGGCCTGCTCACGCTCGCCCTCACGGCGGGCTCCGGCCCGCTCCCGGCCGTCCTGCTCGGCTACGCCGTGCTCGGCGGGCTGGGCGCCGGACTCGTCTACGGCGTGTGCGGCGAGGTCGTCTCCTCCTGGCATCCCGAACGGCCGGCGACCCGGGTCGGCCTGCTGACCGGGGCCTTCGGCTACGGCGCGCTGCCCCTGATCGTGTGGGTGGGCCTGGTCCCGGACGCCCTGCCGGCGGCCTTCCTCGTCGCCGCGGTCCTGGCGTGGACGGCCATCGCCGCCGCGGCCCGGTTCCTGCGCCTGGCGCCGGAGCGCTGGTGGCCGGACACCGTCGACCCGAGGTCGCACGCGCTGGACGCGGCGATCCTGCGCCGGACCCCGGGACCGCTACGGGAGTTCTCGCTGCCCCAGGCGCTCCGGACGGGCGCGCTGCCCATCCTGGCCCTGGTCCTCGTCTGCGCGGGGGCGGTGTCGATCTTCGATGTGATCGTCGTGGCGGGCATGGGTGCCTGGGGCCCGCTCGCCGTCCTCGTGGCGCTGAACGGCGCCGGCCGGGCGCTGGCCATGCGCTGCTCGGAGGCGTTCGGGCGCAGGCGGGTGCTCGCCGGCGTCCTCACCCTGCTGGCGGCCGGCCAGGTCCTGCTCGCCGCCGCGTGGTCCGCCTCGCCGGGCGTCGTCACCGCGCCCCTGTGGCTGGGGGCCGTCATGGCGGGCGCGGCGGGCGGCGCCTTCTACCCGCTGGTGGCCAGCCTGGTCCGCGACTACTTCGGCGCGGGGCGTACGGGGCAGATCCACGCGGTCGTCTACAGCGCGAAGGCCGTGGCGGGGATCGGCGGCGTCGGTCTGGCCGTGATCTCCCTCACCATGCCGGGCGGGGCGCTGCTGGCGGCGGCGGCCGTCGCCGGGCTCACCGCGCTGGCCGGCCTGCGGCTCCGCGCGCCGGGGCTGCCCGCGACGATCCCCGTGTGACCAGGCTCACCAGCGAGATCACCAGGGCGCACAGTATGCTGTAGGCAGTCGACGAAAAACGGAAGAAAATTCTGGGAGCTTGAGATGATGCTGCTGTCGGACCAGGCGGGCGCCAAGATTCCCCGCCCCGCCACGCTCCGGGAGAGCGTGATCGAGGCCATCCAGGAGCTCATCGTCTCCAGCCAGCTCAAGCCCGGCCAGCACCTGGTCGAGAGCGAGCTGGCCCAGTTGCTCGGGGTGTCCCGCCAGCCGGTCCGCGAGGCGTTGCAGCAGCTCAGCGGCGAGGGCTGGGTCGATCTGCATCCCGGTCAGGGCGCGTTCGTGCACGTCCCGACCGTGGAGGAGGCCGACCAGCTGCTCGCCGTCCGCGCGCTGCTGGAGACCGAGTCCGCCCGGCTCGCCGCGCACCACGCGGACGAGGAAGGCATCCAGCGGCTGCGCGAGCTGTGCTCGCGCGGCATCCAGGCGGTCGAGTCGGACGACACCGACGCCGCCGTGGCGATCAACTCCGAGCTGCACGCGCTGGTCACCGCGCTGTCCGGCAACAAGGTGCTGGCCGAGCTGGCCGCCCAGGTGGCCCGCCGGGTGCGCTGGTATCACACGCCCGTGGCGCGCCAGCGTGGCATGACGTCCTGGCGCGAGCACGCGGCCCTGATCGACGCCATCGAGGCGGGCGACGAGCAGCGGGCCGCCGAGATCATGCGCGAGCACACCGAGAGCACCCGCGCCTCCTACCGCGAGCAGCGGGCCGGCGAGCCGATCGAGCCGGCCCCCAAGCGTGTACGCCGCCGTCGTACGCGCACGTCGTCGGCGAATTGACGAGACGTTCACAAGCGGTCGCTTGCCCGGTAACACCCCGGGTAGAGGATGAGCTCCACGTTGGGAGGTGATTGTTCAATGAAGGCGTTCGTCCGCTTTCTTCTTGGTGATCCGCTGGGCCAACCGGCCGACGGCCGGGCGATCGGCCTGGGCCTGAGCGTCGCGCTGCGCAAGCACTACTCCGCAGACGACGCGGAGAGCCATCTGCGCCGATGGGCCGTGGATCAGGAGGTCCGCAAGACGCCGCGGAGCTGAGCCGTGGGCAGGAGCCGGCGCCCCCGCCCACGGCGGTCAGCCCTCCACCGGCTCCGACACCTCGGCCTTCCGCGCCGCCGCGGCGCTCCTGGCGTCGCGGGCGGACTTCAGCAGGCTCAGCACCGTGGTCACGGCGAGGGTGCCGAGGATGACCCCGAGAGACACCAGGATCGGGATCTGCGGCGCCCACGAGACGCCGTCGTGGTGCAGCGCCTCCAGCACCAGCTTGACCCCGATGAAGGCGAGCACCACCGACAGCCCCTTGCTCAGGTAGACCAGCCGGTCGAGCAGGCCGCCCACGAGGAAGAACAGCTGCCGCAGCCCCATCAGGGCGAAGGCGTTGGCGGTGAAGACCAGATAGGGCTCCTTCGTCAGGCCGAAGATGGCCGGGATCGAGTCCAGCGCGAACAACAGGTCGGTGGTGCCGATCGCGACCATCACGATGAGCATCGGGGTGACCATCCGCCGGCCGTGGTGCACCGTCAGGCGGGCGCCGTAGTAGGTGTCCGTGGTCGGCAGCACCCGCCGGATGGCGCGCAGCGCGACGTTCTCCGAGAACTCCGCCTCCTCCTCCTCGTTGCCGATCAGTTTCCACGCCGTGTAGACGAGGAAGGCGCCGAAGACGTAGAAGAGCCAGTCGAAGCGCGACACCGCCTCGGCGCCCGCCGCGATGAACGCGCCCCGCATGAGCAGCGCCAGGACGATGCCGACGAGCAGCACCTTCTGGCGATACTCGCGCGGCACCCGGAACCTGCTCATGATCAGCAGGAACACGAAGAGGTTGTCCACGCTGAGCGAGTATTCGGTGATCCAGCCGGCGAAGAACTCCCCGCCGTGCGCCGGGCCCGACAGCACGAGCAGGCCGATGCCGAACAGCACCGCCAGGCCGACGTAGAACGACACCCAGGCGACGCACTCCCTGAACGACGGCGCACGCGGGTTGCGGGCGACCAGGTAGAAGTCGAAGGCCAGCACCACGCAGAAGCCGCCGATCGTGGCCAGCCATACCCAGGCGGGCAGATTCACCGCCGCGCTCCCTTCCTCCGGCTCAGGACCTGGGCGTGCCGGACGTAGTGGTCGAGCAGCTCCGCGGCGTGCGGGTTGAGCCCGGCACGGTGGAGCAGCCAGTACGGCATGAGCCGCTCATGCAGCCAGATGAAGCCGATCGCGAAGCCCAGGCTGACCATGGCCTGGAACCCCAGGAAGGGCAGCACGCCGTCGGCCAGGCCGACCCCGGCCACGCTCTCCTGCAGCAACCGGGACAGCGGGTAGGCCGCCACCCAGTAGAGGCCAGCGGGCCCGAAGGTTCCCGGCCGGAACACGCCCCGGCCCAGCAGCACGCCGTACAGTCCGCCGAACAGGGCGAGGGGTGCGGCGAGCGCCAGCGCCGAGAGCGCGGCCAGGCCGGCGGACTGCCCCGCGAGGAGGGTCAGCCCACCGGCCATGGCACCGGCGACGGCTCCGATCGACGCCCCTGGCAGGGCGAGTTCGAGGCTGTGCCGTCCGATCATCAGCCCACGACCACGCCGAAGGCGAACAGGCTGTAGAACAGCATGCCGAGGTAGAAGAACGCGCCAAATCCGATGATCACGTTCGTCCACCACCTCGGCCTGATCGGTTTGGGCAGCATGCGGTTGTTGACCAGCAGCAGCGTCACGCAGTAGGCGCCCATCGCGAAGGTCGACAGGAACGCCAGCGTGTCCAGGATCCCGCTGGGCCCGTCGGCCGGGCCGAACAGCAGGATCAGGATGCCGAAGATGATCACCCCCCACAGGAAGCCCGCGTACAGGTGGGACATGCGCAGCTTCTTGGCGCCCTTGACGAAGTTGTACGTCATGTCGGCCTGGCCGCGTGAGAAGGAGTCGAACAGCCCCAGCGTCGCGTTGAGCCCGATCAGCGCGATGAACCCGAGGAAGATCACGCCGAGCGCCGAGCTGCCGACCGAGGAGACGGCGTCCGACATGGCGCCGAGCGCCACCTCGCGGTCGTCGCCCTGGACGGCCGTGCGCACGGCGGGGTTCTGCCGCACCGCGGCCTGGGCGATCACCGTGAAGGAGATCGTGACCAGCATGGTGATGCCCCAGAACAGCAGCAGCGCGTCGAAGGTGACCCAGCGCCGCCAGCCCTTCCACTTGGCCATCTCGGCCGGGTCCTCGGTGTCGAACATGAAGCCGCGCGACGGCATGGCCTCCTCTTCGCCGGCGTGCCGCAGGCCGCGGATGCGCGGGATGTGCGCCCCCATGCCGGCCCCCGAGTCACGCAGGTGCAGGGTGTACCACATTTGCTGCATGCCCGACGGACCGGCGAAGGCGCACGCGCCGACGATGACCGGGAACCAGGCCGCCGACATCGCCTCGGACGGCAGGTAGCCGAAGGCGAACATGCCGGTGAGCGTGGAGACCACGTCGCTCCAGGAGCCGACGAGGGAGGCGACCACCGAGGTGCTGATCACCAGGACGCCGATGAGCAGCGACAGGACCTTCTCCAGCACGCTGTAGATCACCTTGGCCAGGCTGAAGACCACGCCGACCAGGACGAGCCCGATGATCGCGGTCACCATCCAGGGGATGCCGGTTATCTCCTCGAACGCCGCCGCCCCGGCCGATAAGTGGCCCGGCCAGATGTAGACGGCGATCGCGACGACGAAGAAGAACCACATCAGCGGCTTGAACACCCGGGCCGCCCCGGAGAAGATGCTCTCGCCCGTCGCCATGGCGTAGCGGGCCATCTCCAGCATGACCACGGCCTGCAGCGTCACGCCGATCAGGAAGAGCCACCGGATCTCGGGGCCGAACAGCAGCACCAGCCGGGGCCACATGTACGACTCGCCCATCCCGACGCCCAAGGCCACGAGAAAGACGGTGGGCCCGAGGATGTGCACCGAGGGAGGCGCGTCGGGGAGCTTCCTGATGGGCATCGGCTCGAGCCGGCCCGCTTTCCATACTCGTTCGTCCTCCACCGGCGGCGACGCCGCCACCGGTGGCTTTGATGTGTCCACTAAAGGACCTCCTGGGGGGTTGTTGGTTCTTATGCGCCCCGATGCGCCCCCTCGCCTGGACTGTGCCCTTGGCTCTAGCGCAGCAGTCCGGCGGCTCTGGCCCAGCGGTACTTCGCACCGAGGACCGCTACGGGCTTCTCCGTCGTGTACGGATAGGCGACCACGCCATGCTCGAACAGGTACTCGCAGGCCTCCTCCACCTCGGTGTCCCCGGCCAGCGAGGCCACGACAGGCTTGGTGTTGCCCTTGGCCCGCTCCTCGGCCACCACGCGGGAGATGAGCTCCGCGAAGACCATGGGCGGGGTCACGATCGTGTGCCAGTAGCCGAGGACGAGCGCGTGGATCCGCTCGTCCGACAGGCCCAGGCGGACCGTGTTGGCGTAGGTCGACGGCGGTTCGCCGCCGGTGATGTCGATCGGGTTGCCGGCCGCGCCGAAGGGCGGGATGTACGCGCGGAACGCCTCGTCCAGGTCGGGCGGGATGTCCATGAGCGTCAGCCCGGCGTCCACGCAGGCGTCGGAGAGCAGCACGCCCGAACCGCCGGCCCCGGTGATGATCACCACGTTCTCGCCCTGGGGGGCGGGCAGCAGCGGCAGGGCGCGGGCGTACTCCAGCATGTCGTTCAGGCCGGGCGCGCGCACCACGCCGGCCTGCTTGAGGATGTCGTCGTAGACCTTGTCGTCACCGGCCAGGGCACCGGTGTGCGAGCCGGCGGCGCGCGCGCCCATCGCGGTGCGCCCCGCCTTCAGCACGATGACCGGCTTCTCCTTGACCACCCGGCGGGCCGCGTCGACGAAGCCGCGCCCGTCCTTGAGGTCCTCCAGGTGCATGGCCACGGCGCGGGTGTTGTCGTCCTGCTCGAAGAAGGTGAGCAGGTCGTCCTCGTCCACGTCGGCCTTGTTGCCGACGCCGACGATCGCCGAGACGCCCATCTTGGTGGTGCGGCTGAAGCCCAGGATGGCCATCCCGATGCCGCCGCTCTGCGAGGTCAGCGCGACGCCGCCCTTGACGTCGTACGGTGTGCAGAACGTCGCGCAGAGGTTCTCCGGCGTGTAGTAGTAGCCGTAGATGTTGGGGCCGAGCATGCGCACGCCGTGGCGGCGGGCGATCTCGACGATCTCCTCCTGCCCTCGCACGTTGCCGGTCTCGGCGAAGCCCGACGGGATCATGATCGCGCCGGCCGCGCCCTTGCGCCCGACCTCCTCCAGCGCCGAGGCGACGAACTTGGCGGGGATGGCGAAGACCGCCACGTCCACGTCGTAGGGCACATCGGACACGCTCTTGTAGGCGGGCAGCCCCATGATCTCGGGCGCCTTCGGGTTGATCGGGAAGATCCGGCCCTGGTAGCCGCCGTTGATCAGGTTGCGCATGACCGAGTTGCCGATCTTGCCCTCCTCGGCGGAGGCGCCGATCACGGCGACGGAACGCGGCTTGAAGATCCGGTTCATCTTGGCCAGGATCTCCTCGCGCGAGGGGCGCTCACGCTCCGGTTCGGGCTCGCCGATGATGACGCGCACGTCGGCGGCGACGGCCCCATCGGCGCTCGCGAAGACCGGGTTGAGGTCGACCTCGGCGATCTGGGGGAAGTCGGCCACCAGCCGGCCGACGTTCTCGATCAGCCCGGCGAGCGCCTCCCGGTTCGCCGGCTCGGCGCCGCGCACGCCGCGCAGCACCTCCGCCGCCCTGATGTCGTCCAGCATGCCGAGTGCCTCGTCATGGGTGGGCGGGGCGAGCCGGAACGTCACGTCCTTGAGCACCTCGACCAGCACTCCGCCCAGGCCGAACGCGACGATTTTCCCGAAGGTGGGATCGGTGACCGCGCCGACGATGACCTCGTGCCCGCCGCCGACGAGCTGCTGCACCTGGACGCCCTCGATCCGGGCGTCGGGGTCGTGGGCGCGGGCGTTGGCGATGATCGTCTCGTGGCCGGCGGCGACCTCCTCGGCCGTCTTCAGGCCGACCAGCACGCCGCCGGCGTCGGTCTTGTGCAGGATGTCCGGGGACACGATCTTCAGCACGACCGGGAAGCCGATCTCGGCGGCGATCCGGGCCGCCTCCTCAGCCGACGTGGCCAGCCCTTCGCCGGGGGTCGCTATGCCGTACGCCTGGCAGAGCACGCGCCCCTCCGGGGCGGTCAGGGCCGTACGGCCTTCAGCCCTCGCCTTCTCCAGGACCTCGCGGACCGCGTCCATGTCAGATGACTCCGTTCGTCTTGAGCTCGGACAGCTCCGCGACGCTGACGCCGAGGGCTCCGTAGATCTCCTGGTTGTGCTGGCCGAGCAGCGGCGGCGTGGTCACCTCGACCGGCGAGTCCGACAGCTGCAGCGGGCTGCCGACGGTCACGAACTCGCCGCGCTCCGGATGCTCGACCGCGACGACGATGCCCTCCTCACGCAGGCTCTCGTCCTCGACCAGCTCCTTGGTCGACAGGATCGGCCCGCACGGGACGTTCGCGGCGTTGAGCCGGTCGAGGACGGTCCACTTGTCGTGGCGGATCGTCCACTCCTCGATGAGCTGGAACATCTTGTCCAGCTTGGTCAGCCGGGCCTCCGGGGTGGCCCACTCGGGGTCCTCGGCCAGCTCGGGGCGGCCGATGATGGCCGACAGCGGCTGCCAGCCGACGGGCTGGACGATGACGTAGATGTAGTCGTTGGGCCCGCCCGGCGCGCAGCGCACCGCCCAGCCGGGCTGGCCGCCGCCGCTGGCGTTGCCCGAGCGCGGCACCTCGTCGCTGAACGTCCTGTTCGGGTATTCACGCAACGGGCCGTGCGCGAGCCGCTGCTGGTCGCGCAGCTTGACCCGGCACAGGTTGAGCACCGCGTGCTGCATCGCGACCTGCACCCGCTGGCCCCGGCCGCTCTGCTCGCGCTGGTAGAGCGCGGCCAGGATGCCGGCGACCGCGTGGATGCCGGTGCCCGAGTCGCCGATCTGCGCGCCGGTGGCCAGCGGCGGGCCGTCCTCGAAGCCGGTGGTCGACATCGAGCCGCCCATCGCCTGCGCGATCACCTCGTACGCCTTGAACCTGGCGTAACGGCCGGTGCCGAAGCCCTTGATCGAGGCGTAGACGAGGCGCGGGTTGAGCTCCTGGAGCCGGGCCCAGGAGAAGCCCATGCGGTCGACCGCGCCGGGGCCGAAGTTCTCCACCAGGACGTCGGAGTCCTTCACCAGCTCGGTGAAGATCTCCTTGCCCCGCTCGCTCTTCATGTTCAGGGTGATGCTGCGCTTGTTGCAGTTGAGCATCGTGAAGTAGAGGCTGTCGACGTCGGGGACGTCACGCAGCTGCTGGCGGGTGATGTCGCCCGCCGGGGCTTCCAGCTTGACCACATCGGCGCCGAGCCAGGCGAGCATCTGGGTGCAGGACGGGCCCGACTGGACATGGGTCATGTCGAGGACGCGGACACCTTCGAGAGCCTTCACAGCCGCCTCTCCCTACTTGTACATGGTCTGGTTCATGGTCCCCGGGGCGTACACCTCGGGATCGACCCACACGTTGATGAGCGAGGGCTTGCCCGACTCGCGGGCCCGCTGGAGCGCCGGGGCGATCTCGGCCGGGTCACGCACCTCCTCGCCGTGGCCGCCGAGGAGCTTGGCGAAGTCGCCGTAGCGGATGTCGCCGAGGGTGTTGCCGACGCGGGCGCGCTCCTGGCCGTACTTGGCGGCCTGGCCGTACCTGATCTGGTTCATCGAGGAGTTGTTGCCGATGACGCCGATGAACGGCAGGTTGAAGCGGACCATGGTCTCGAAGTCCCAGCCGGTGAGACTGAAGGCGCCGTCGCCGAACAGGCAGAGCACCTCCTTGTCCGGCCGGGCCTGCTTGGCGGCCATCGCGAAGGCCATGCCGACGCCCAGGGTGCCGAGCGGTCCGGGGTCCATCCAGTGGCCGGGCGACTTGGGCTGCACGACTTGGCCGGAGAAGGTGACGATGTCGCCGCCGTCGCCGATGTAGATCGTGTCCTCCGTGAGGAACTCGTTGATCTCGTGTACGAGGCGGTAGGGGTCGATCGGGGAGGAGTCGGACAGCTGGCGCGGCAGCCGCTTCTCGTAGGCCTTGGCCTCGACCGCGCGCAGCTCGTCGATCCACTCCTTGCGCCGGGCCGCCGCGCCGTCGATCCGGCCGCTCGCGGCCTGGGCCGCCGCCGCCAGGATGAGGCCGGCGTCGCCGACGATCCCCAGATCGATGTCCCGATTTTTGCCGACAGTACGGTAGTCCAGGTCGATCTGGACCACCGTGGCGGTGGGCGACAGCCGCTTGCCGTAGCCCATCCGGAAGTCGAACGGGGTGCCGACGATGATGATCAGGTCGGCCTCGTTGAAGGCGTGCCGCCTGGACAGCTGGAAGTGGTGCGGGTCGCCCGGCGGCAGCGTGCCGCGGCCCGAGCCGTTCATGTAGGCCGGGACGTTCAGGGCGCGCACGAACTCGATCGCGGCGTCGGTCGCGCGGCAAGTCCAGACCTGGTTGCCGAGCAGCACGCACGGCTTCTCGGCGTGCGCCAGCAGGTCGGCCAGCCGCTCGATCGCCTCGGGGTCGCCCTGCTGGCGGGTCGAGGCGCGGTAGTGGCCCTGCTTGGGGATACGCGCCCGCTCCAGCGGGACCTTCGCGTCCAGCACGTCACGGGGGATCTCCAGGAAGGACGGCCCGGGCGCCCCGTGGTAGCACTCGCGGAAGGCCATCGAGACCAGGTCGGCCACGCGTTCGGTGCTGGGCACCGTCGCCGCGAACTTGGTGATCGGGCTCATCATGTCGACGTGCGGGAGGTCCTGCAACGAGCCCATCTTGTGCTGGCTCAGCGCTCCCTGGCCACCGATGAGCAGCATCGGGCTCTCCGCGCGAAACGCGTTGGCCACGCCGGTGACCGCGTCGGTCGTGCCCGGCCCGGCCGTGACCACCGCGCAGCCGGGCCTGCCGGTGATCCGCGCGTAGCCGTCGGCGGCGTGCGCGGCGACCTGCTCGTGGCGCACGTCGATGACCTCGATGCCCTCATCGACACAGCCGTCGTAGATATCGATGATGTGGCCGCCGCAGAGCGTGTAGATCACGTCCACGCCCTCCGCCTTGAGTGCCTTGGCTACAAGATGACCACCAGAGATCGTTTCCGACATCGTGCCAACCTTTCAGGCGACTGTCTTCCGCATACTGCATACCGTATGAAGGCAATGGTTACCCTCTCGTGAACGGCCTGTCTAGACCTCCGGGCAAGTCGAGAAGCTCCACGTGCTCCCCGTCCCAGCCCGGCGGCACCACGGCCAGGGCATCCGCCAGCGCGGCGCCCCAGAGCGATCCCGGCCGGTCGTGTCCGACCGGCACCGCGCCCCTGCCCGTCCGCCGCACCGCGACCAGCCGGGTGTCGTCCGGGTGCGGCCTGACCGGTCCGGCCAGGGCACTGGTCTCGCGCCCGCCCGCCGTACCGGTCAGCCGGTCCAGTACGGGCACCAGCAGCGTGAGCGCCGCGCCGAGCGCCGCGTAGGGGTTGCCGGGCAGCCCTGCCACCAGCGGCCCGCCCGGCAGCCGGGCCAGCAGCTGCGGATGCCCGGGGCGCACGGCCACCCCGTCCACCAGCACCTCCGCCCCGAGCTCCGCGAGCACCGCCCGCAGGTGATCGGCCGGCCCGCGCGAGGACGCCCCGCACACCACCACCACATCGGCGCTCCCCCGCGACGCTCCGGCCCCCGCGTCCGCCAGGGTCGCCTCGACGGTGACGGGCGCCGCGCTGGTGACGGGCGCCGCAGTGGTGACGGGCCCGGCGGTGGTGACGGGCGCCGTCTGGGCGGCGAGGGGCCCCGTCTGAGTGGCGAGGGCGGCGCGCAGCGGGCCCGCGCCGTCGGGCAGCCGGACGTGGCCGGTGACCCGGCCGCCGGCCCACTCCACCAGGCCGGGCAGGAACGGCCCGATCGCGTCGCGGACCCTGCCCGGCTCCGGCAGTCCGGCGTCCACGACCTCGTCACCGGTGACGAGCACCGTCACCGCCGGCCGGGGCCGCACCCGCAGCACGTCGTGACCGAGCCCGGCGGCCAGCCCGAGCACCACCGGCGTCACCACCGTTCCCGGCCCGAGCACCACGGCGCCCTCGGCGATGTCCTCGCCCCGCCGCCGCACATGCCGCCCCGCCGCGAGCTCCCCCCGTGCGACCACCCATCCCCCACGGCTCCCACCCGGTGGCACTTCCCGGCCCGCCTCAGGCAACAGACCGGCGCTCCCGCGAAACGGCACTTCCCGACCCGCCGGAGAACCGTCGTCCGCGGGCGGCGGCGCCGTACAGGGCGGTTCCGGGGTGAAGGCGGCGTGCTCGTACGGGAGGACGGCGGTGGTGCCGTCGGGGACCGGGGCGCCGGTGGCGATCTCCACCGCCTCCCCCGCCCGGAGCGGAGCGTCGTGGGGCCTGCCCCCGGCGAGGACCCGTCCGACGATCCGCCACGGCGGCGCCCCGGCCACCGCGTAGCCGTCCATGGCCGCCACGTCGGCGCCCGGCACGGCGACCAGCGCCCGCAGCGGCCCGGCCAGCCGGCACCCCCGCGCCTCGGGCAGCGGCACCTCGGCCACCTCCCCCGGCCGCGCGGCGGCCGCCGCTATCCGCCGCGCCACCTCCCACCCGACCACGCCGATCGGGCCGGCCGAACCCGCGCCGGGCCCTCCAAGCCCGGACGGATCGGCCGAGCCGCCGGTGGGATGTGCCGAGCCAGGCGAGCCGGGGTGCCCCGGTGGGGGCGGTTGAGGGCGCAGGTGGGGTCCGGGTCCGGCGACAGTCATGGGCGGCTCCTTGACCGGCATTTTTCCATACTGTATACCGAATGCACAATACGACGCGAGAACGGAGCGGAGCGTGAAGGTCGCTGTTCTTGGCGCCGGCGCCATCGGCGCGTACGTGGGAGCCGCCCTGCACAGGGCGGGAGTCGAGGTGTCCCTCATCGCGAGAGGCCCCCACCTGGAGGCGATCCGCACGTCCGGCGTGCGGATCCTCAGCCCCAGGGGCGACTTCACCGCCCACCCCCATGCCACCGACGACCCTCGCGAGGTCGGGCCGGTGGACCACGTCTTCCTGGGCCTCAAGGCGAACGGCTACGCCTCCGCCGGCCCCATGATCAAGCCGCTGCTGCACGAGGCCACGAGCATCATCGCCGCACAGAACGGCATCCCGTGGTGGTACTTCCACGGGCTGAGGGGCCCCTACGAGGGCTACCGCATCGAGAGCGTGGACCCGGGAGGCGCCGTCACCACCGCGCTCCCGCTGGACCGGGCGATCGGCTGCGTCGTGTACGCCGCCACCGAGATCGAGGAGCCGGGCGTGATCCGGCACCTGGAGGGCACCCGCTTCTCGATCGGCGAGCCGACCGGCACGCTGACCGGGCGGTGCGTCGAGTTCGGCAACGCCGCCGTGGCGGGCGGCCTGAAGTGCCCGGTCGAGTCCGACCTGCGCCGCGACATCTGGATCAAGCTCATGGGCAACATCGCGTTCAACCCGATCAGCGCGCTGTCCAGGGCCACGATGGCCGGCATCTGCCGTCACGACGGCACCAGGGAGCTGGTCAGGGCGATGATGCGCGAGACCGTCGAGGTGGCCCGCAACGTCGGCTGCGACCCCGGCATCTCGATCGAACGCCGCCTGCGCGGCGCCGAGAAGGCGGGCGAGCATCGCACGTCCACGCTCCAGGACCTGGAGAAGGGCAAACCGATGGAGCTCGACGTGCTGCTCGCGGCGGTGGTCGAGCTGGCGGATCTCACGGGCGCGGAGGTGCCCACCCTGCGCGCGATCCACGCGGTGAGCGACCTGCTCAACGAGAACCTTGTCCGTACCGGATAGATACACATACCGTAGTCTGTATACAGAATGGAGGGCTCATGAGCTATGACCGCCTGACCCATCCACTGGTGCGCGAGAACGGCGAGTTGCGCAGGGCCACCTGGGAGGAGGCGCTGGAGCGGGCCGCCGAGGGCTTCCGCCGCAACGTCGCCGAGCACGGCCCCGACTGCTTCGCGATGCTGTCGTGCGCCCGCTCCACCAACGAGATGAACTACATAGGCCAGAAGTTCACCCGCGTGGTGATCGGCACCAACAACGTTGACTCCTGCAACCGCACCTGCCACGCCCCGAGCGTGGCCGGGCTGTCGGCGGTGTTCGGCAGTGGTGGTGGCACCTCCTCCTACCAGGAGGTGGAGGACACCGATGTGATCCTCATGTGGGGCTCGGCGGCGCGCAACGCCCATCCGATCTTCTTTCACCACGTGTTGAAGGGCATCCGCAACGGCGCCCGGATGTTCGCGGTCGACCCCCGCCGTACCGGCACGGCCCAGTGGGCCGACCGCTGGCTCGGGCTGAACGTCGGCACCGACATCCCGCTCGCCCACGCGGTCGCCCGGGAGATCATCCATGCCGGGCTGCACAACCAGGCGTTCATCGAGCGGGCCACGACGGGCTTCGAGGAGTTCCGGGCCTCGGTCGAGCCGTGGACGCCGACCGCCGCCGAGCAGGTGACGGGCGTCCCCGCCGAGGCGATCCGCGAGCTGGCCCACGTCTACGCCCGCGCCGACCGCGCGCAGCTGGTCTGGACGCTCGGCATCACCGAGCACCACAACGCCACCGACAACGTCCGGGCACTGATCAACCTGGCCCTGCTCACCGGCCACGTCGGCCGCTACGGCTCCGGCCTGTCCCCGTTACGCGGCCAGAACAACGTGCAGGGCGGCGGCGACATGGGCGCCATCCCCAACCGGCTGCCCGGCTTCCAGGACCTCCTCGACCCCGGCATCCGCGAGCGGTTCGAGCTGGCCTGGCAGAGCCCGATCCAGCCGCGCTACGGCCGCAACCTCACCCAGATGCTCGACGGCATGGCCGAGGGCGAGGTCACCACCTGCTACCTGATCGGCGAGAACCCCGTCCAGTCAGAGGCCGACTCCCTCGCCTGCGTCAAGCGGCTGTCGATGCTCGACCACCTCGTCGTCCAGGACATCTTCCTCACCAAGACCGCCCAGATGGCCGACGTGGTGCTGCCCGCCAGCGCCGCCTGGTGCGAGGCGGAGGGCACCTTCACCAACAGCGAGCGCCGGGTCCAGCGGGTGCGCCGGGCGGTGACCCCGCCGGGTGAGGCCCGCGACGACATCGAGATCATCTGCGAACTGGCCCGCCGCCTGGGCCACGACTGGCACTACGACGGCGCCGAAGAGGTCTGGAACGAGCTGCGCGCCCTGTCGCCCGCGCACACCGGGATGAGCTACCAGCGGCTGACCGAGTTGCAGGGCATCCAGTGGCCGTGCCCGTCGGAGGACACCCTCGAACCGCCCTACCTGCACGGACGGCTCTGGGATGACGACCCGGTCAGACGGGGCATGCCGGCGCCGTTCGCCGTCATCCCGCACTCGCCGCCGGTGGACCTGCTCGACGAGGAGTATCCGCTGCGCCTCACCACCGGCCGGCGGCTCGACTCGTACAACACCGGGGTGCAGTCGTCCGGTTTCGCCTCTCCGCTGCGCCGCGGCGAGACCATCGAGCTGTGTCCCGAGGACGCCGACCGGCTCGGGCTCGTCGCGGGCGAGGAGGTGCGGATCACCTCCCGCCGCGGCTCGGTGATCGCGCCCGTCTACATCGACCCGGCGTTGCGGCCGGGGCTGGTGTTCATGACGTTCCACTTCCCGGACGAGGTCGACACCAACGCGCTGACCATCGAGGCGACCTGCCCGATCGCGGGCACGGCCGAGTTCAAGGCGGCCGCCGTGCGGGTCGAGAAACTCGCCCGCGGCGCGGAGACGCTCAAGCCCGTTCAGGCCGGGTGACGCCGTGGACCTGAGATTCCGCGACGCCGAACCCACCGACGAGGAGCGCGCGGCGGTCGACGCGCTGCTCGGGCCGCCCGCCACCGCCTGGGACGGCGGCGCCCGGACCGCGACCGACCTGCGCTTCGCGGCCCGCGCCGAGCCCGCCCGCGACCTGCTGCTGCCCGCGTTGCACGCGGTCAACGACCGGGTCGGCTGGATCAGCGAGGGCGCGCTCGACTACATCTGCCGCCGCCTGACCGTCCCGCCCGCCGAGGCGTACGGGGTGGCCTCGTTCTACTCGCTGCTGGCGCTCGAACCCCGTCCCCCGCGCGTGCTGCACGTCTGCACCGACCTCGCCTGCCAGGCGAAGGGCGCGCAGGACGTACGGCGGCGCGTCGAAGAGCGGCTCGGCGCGCCGGGCGGCTCCTGGCAGCCCAGCCCCTGCCTCGGCCTGTGCGAGCGGGCCCCGGCCGCGCTCGCCCTCACGGCCGGCGAGACCCCGGCCGCGACCGTGTACGGCCCCGCCGACCCGGACGTTCTCGCGGACGCCGAGATCGCGAACGGCGCGCCCCCGATCGGCACGCCCCCGACCGGCGCCACCGGGACCGGCGCGGCTCCGAATGGCTCGGTCGCGAACGGTGTGCGCCCCGCCGCACCCGCCGAGCCGGTGGAGCCTCCGGTGGAGGCGGCGGTGCCGCAGGCCGGGCAGCCCGGCCTGGTGCTGCTCCGGCGCATCGGGGCAGTGGACCCGGCGAGCCTCGACGACTACCGGGCGAGTGGCGGATACGCGGCCCTGCGCAGGGCGTTCCAGCTCGGCCCGGCGGGCGTGATCCGCGAGGTTCTGGAGTCGGGCCTGGTGGGGAGGGGTGGCGCGGCCTTCCCGACGGGCCGGAAGTGGGACGCCACCGCCCGCCAGCCCGACCACCCGCACTACCTGGTGTGCAACGCCGACGAGAGCGAGCCGGGCACCTTCAAGGATCGCGTGATCATGGAAGGTGACCCGTACGCGCTCATCGAGGCGATGACGATCACCGCCTACGCCACCGGCTGCGCCAAGGGATACCTCTACATCAGGGGCGAGTATCCCCGGGCGACGCGGCGGCTGGAGCACGCGATGGCGATGGCCCGCACCCGGGGCCTGCTCGGCGCGGACATCCTCGGCCAGGGCTTCTCCTTCGACATCGAGCTGCGCAGGGGCGCCGGCGCCTACATCTGCGGCGAGGAGACGGCCATCTTCAACTCGATCGAGGGCTTCCGCGGCGAGCCGCGCAGCAAGCCGCCGTTCCCGGTGGAGAAGGGCCTGTTCGGCAAGCCCACGGTCGTCAACAACGTGGAGACGCTGGTCAACGTGCTGCCGATCCTGGAGCACGGCGCCCAGGCCTACGCGGCGACCGGCACGAAGGACTCCACGGGCACCAAGCTGTTCTGCGTCTCGGGCAACGTCGACCGGCCGGGCATCTACGAGCTGCCCTTCGGCGCGACGCTGAGGGAGCTGCTGGACCTCGCCCGTCCGGAGGGGCCGCTCAGGGCGGTGCTCCTCGGCGGCGCGGCCGGGGCGTTCGTGACGGACCTGGACATCCCGCTGACGTTCGAGGGCACCCGGCAGGCGGGCGCGACGCTCGGGTCGGGCGTGGTGCTCGCCGTCGACGACACCGTGGACCTGAAGAGCATGCTGCTGCGGATCGCGGAGTTCTTCCGCGACGAGTCCTGCGGCCAGTGCGTGCCGTGCCGCGTGGGCACCGTACGCCAGGAGGAGGCCCTGCACCGGCTGTCCGGCCGGGTCGACCAGCGCGACCTGGTGCTGCTGCGCGAGGTCGGCCAGACCATGCGGGACGCCTCGATCTGCGGTCTTGGACAGACCGCGTGGAACGCGGTGGAATCAGCCATCGACCGCTTGGGGGTATACAAGTGATCCCGCTGCAGCCGCCCCGCCGGCTCGTCGACGTCCAGATCGACGGCGAGGCCGTGCGAGTGCCCGAAGGCTCGACGATCCTCGACGCCTGCGCGGCGGCCGGTAAGGACATCCCGACGCTCTGTTACGGCGACACGCTCACCCCGAAGAACGCCTGCCGGGTGTGCGTCGTCGAGGTCGAGGGGGCGCGGACACTGGCCCCCGCCTGCTCGCGGAAGGTCGAGGCCGGCATGTCCGTCGGCACCGGCACCGAGAGGGCCAGGCAGAGCCGCAAGGTGGTGCTCGAACTGCTCGGCTCGTCGGTGGACCTGTCGACGACGCCGCGTGCCGCCGAGTGGATCGAGGAGTACGGCGCCGAGCCGGACAGGTTCGGCGACGACGCGGCCACGGTCGAGCAGCCCGTCAAGGTGGACAACGACCTCTACGTGCGCGACTACGGCAAGTGCATCATGTGCTACAAGTGCGTCGACGCCTGCGGCGACCAGTGGCAGAACACCTTCGCCATCGCCGTCGCGGGCCGGGGCTTCGACTCGACGATCTCCACCGAGTTCGACGCCCCGCTCACCGACTCGGCCTGCGTCTACTGCGGCAACTGCGTCGAGGTCTGCCCGACCGGGGCGCTGTCGTTCAAGTCGGAGTTCGACATGCGCGCCGAGGGCACCTGGGACGAGTCGCGGCAGACACGGACCACGACGATCTGCAGCTACTGCGGGGTCGGCTGCAACCTGACCCTGCACGTACAGGAGAACAAGATCGTCAAGGTGACCTCGCCGCACGACAACCCGGTCACCCACGGCAACCTCTGCGTGAAGGGCCGCTTCGGGTACGGCTATGTCTAGGGTCACCGTGCGCCGGCCGATCATGCGCATCAGCGAGGCGGCCCCCACGCACCGGATCGACTCCCTGGCCGCCGAGGAGCCGCTGGAGATCCGGGTCGGCGGGGTGCCGCTGACGGTCACCATGCGCACGCCGGGCGACGACTTCGACCTGGCCGCCGGTTTCCTCGTCAGCGAGGGGGCCGTCGGCTCGGCCGGCGACATCGCCGCGATCCGCTACTGCGCGGGCGCCACGCGGGAGGGGCTCAACACCTACAACGTGCTGGACGTCCAGCTCGCCCCCGGCGTCCCGCCCCCGGAGCCGCGCAACTTCTACACCACCTCCTCCTGCGGCGTCTGCGGCAAGGCGTCGCTGGAGGCGGTCCGCTCGGTGGCCCGGTGGAACGTCCGCGACGACCCGCTGGAGCTGACTCCGGCGACCGTCGCCGCGCTGCCCGACCGGCTCCGCTCGGCCCAGCGGGTCTTCGACCGGACCGGCGGGCTGCACGCGGCGGGCCTGTTCACGGCGGACGGCGAGCCGCTGTGCGTGCGTGAGGACGTCGGCCGGCACAACGCCGTGGACAAGCTGCTCGGCTGGGCGCTGCGCGACGGCCGCCTGCCGCTGCGCTCCACGGTGCTCATGGTGTCCGGCCGCGCCTCCTTCGAGCTGGTGCAGAAGGCGGTCATGGGCGGCGTCCCCGCCCTGGCCGCCGTCTCCGCCCCCTCCTCACTCGCGGCGGAGCTGGCCGCCGAGGAGGGACTGACCCTGATCGGCTTCCTGCGGGGGGAGTCGATGAACGTCTACACCGGCGAGAAGCGACTGAACGTCACTCCGCGCACCGGAAACGGCTCATCCGGTGCGGTGGTACCCACGGGGTGATGGCGGGATGCCGACCGGCGCGCCTGGCCCCCAGCCGCCGGATCGGCATCCCAACATCCCGCTCCGGTAAGCTCACTCGTCCGCCGTGTGGACGCTCCTCGCCAGGTGGGCCGCCTCGGCCCAGGGACCGTTGCGCACCTGCCGGACCAGGTCGCGCCAGGGCTCCGCCCAGCCGCTCAGCGGACCGCACCGGCCGGCGAGCGCCACGGCCAGCAGGGCGCCCGTCTCGTTCCGGCCGGCCAGCCAGGCCGCGTGCGGGAGGATCCGTCCGGCGTCGACGCCGGACGCCGACCCGGCGAGGACGCGCCCCGCGCCGACGGCCGCCAGCACGCCGCCGCCGACCCGATCCACCAGTACGGCGAGCTGTTCGCGGGGATCCGCCCAGTCCACCGAGGCCGCGACCAGCTCGGCCTCCAGGTGCGCGGGGAAGTCGCCGGCGACCTGGCGGACGACCGGCTCAACGGCTTCCCTGCCGATCGAGTGCCGCTCGCACAGGGCGCCCGCGATCGTGGCCAGCCGCTGAGCCGCCGGGCGGTCGCGGTCGGCGCCGGCGTCGGGCTCGTCGGGGGCCTCGGCGAGAGCCCGCACCGTGGCCCGCAGCTCCTCGACGCCGATCCCGGAGCGAGCGCACCTCGCCAGCGCCCCCGCCGCGACCTGCCAGTCGGCGGTCCGGGTGAGGTCGCCCGCGATCTCGGCCAGCCGGTCGACGGCGGCGGGCGTGTACCGCGCCCACCGGTCCAGCGCGCCGACCGCCGCCCACCGCGTGACCGGGTCGTCCGACCCGGCCGCGGCGACGACCAGCTCCGCGTACCGGCGACGGAAGCGTCCGGGCAGGTCCAGGGGGTGCGCGCCGAGCACCGGCGCGGCCGGGTCGCCACCTCCCGCCACCACGTCCGCGAGCAGCGACCAGGCCGCCGGATCGTCGAGCAGCTCCCGGGAGGCCGAGGCGATCGCCGTCCGGACGTCGGGCCCCGCTCCGTCCCACAGCCGCCGCAGCAGGCTCGCCGTGTCCGGTGCCCGGTGCCCGGCGAGCAGGCGGACGGCCTCCTTGCGCGCGGTCACCTTGCCCGCGGCGAGGATCGGGGTCAGCGCCGTCATCAGCTCGCCGGGCGGCACGAACCGCGCGGCCCTGGCCGCCGCCGACACCGCCACGTGGGCGTCGTCACCGTACGCGCGATCCAGCAAGGCAGCGAGCGCGTCCCGAGGGTTCCCGGTCCACGGCAGCGCGGTCAGCGCCGCCCGGCGCGTCACATCGTCGGGCGAGCTCAGGTAGCGGTCCAGCTCGCCGGCCGGGACGGCCGGCAGCTCGCCGATGGCCCTGATCGCCATTTCCCGCTCGTGGCCGGGCAGCTCGGCGTCGTCCGCGATTCGGTGCAGCAGCCGCAGGCACGCCTCCCGCTGCCGCGCCGTCCACCGCAGCGCGATGGCGCGGGTGACGTACCGTAGGCGCCGTATGCCCTGCTCGGCGAACCGGCCGCGCGGCGCCCGCTCGCCCAGCACGGCGTCCAGCAGGTCCGTGCGGTGCCAGGCGATCGCCTGGAACACCTCAGGGAGCGTGACCGGGGACGGGTCCATCGCCAGCAGGCCGGGCACCCGGTCGCCTCGGGTCCGCGGCGGCGCCAGCCAGTGCTCGATCGCCGTCCTGACGCTCCCCGCGTTCGCGGACGTCAGCGCGCGGGCCAGCGCCCGCTGCAATTCCGGGATCGCGTGGCCGCGCCGGCCCAGGGCACTGGCCAGCAGGAACGCGAGCTCGTGCCGGTCGTGACCGGCCTCGGCGGCCAGGTACGGGGCCAGCCGGTCCACCAGCGTCGCCGCCTGCCCGGCACGCAGTGCCCCGGCCAGGCGGCTCAGGTGGATCCGTCCCGTGTGCTGCGCGAGCCGGGCGAGAGTGCGCAGCGCGAACTCCAGCAGGTCGGCCTCATCCCGGGCGGCGCCGCTCTCCAGCACCCGGCCGGCCAGGCCGGTGAGCGCGTAGTCGGTCCCGTAGGAGCGGTCGCGGGCGGCGAGCGCGCCGTCGACCACCCGTTCCAGCGCCGGCAGGTGCGCGGGCGCGAAAAGGCCGGCCGGGATCGCGGCCAGCGCCTCGACCGCGGCCAACCGCACCGGATCCTGCTCGTTGCGGAGCCGCCCCAGCGACTCCAGCAGGGCGGTGATCACCTCCGGGTCACGACTCCGCCCCGCGCACGCGATCAGGTGCCGGTAGCCGAGGGCGCGGTCGCTCCCGTTCGAGCGCCGGGTCGTCGCCCGCAGGGCCGGCTCCGCCTCGCCGTACGGGAGGAATCCGGTCGCCTCCAGCAGGCAGGAGGGGTTCTGCGCGACCTGCCTCAGGTTTGCCATCCGGCGCGCCTCGGCGGAGCGCCGCTCCAGCGGCAGAACCTCCAGCAACGGTACGGACAGCTCGGCCCGGTCGAGGTCCGTGCCGGCCGTCGCCGCGTCGAACACGGCCTCCCTGCGGCTCGGCGGCAGCGCGCGCAGCAGACCGGCCAGCCCTTCGTCGTCCTCCCGGACCATGACCATCACCAAGCCCAGCTGGGCGTCGCTCAGCTCGGGCGGCAGGTCGTCGGCCGATTCCTGATCGTCTTCCCGGACTGCGCGCCCCACCGCGCCCAGCTCGGTGTCGGTCAACGCGCCCAGGCGGTCCCGGACGGCTCTCGACCGGAGCAGCGAGTGCAGCCACTCCGAGCGTCCGGGGACGAGGAACAGGGCGAGCGTGCGGCGAGGATCAGCCTCCAGCAACCGGGCCACGCACCGCGCCGACAGCACGGGCGTCCAGTACAGCTCCAGCAGCCCGATCACGCGTTCCGGCGCCGCCGGCGCGGCGGCCTCGACGCCCGCGGCGTGCCCTCTCCACCACCCGTTCCGCAGATGGCGCGGCAGCTCAGGCAGGACGCTCTCGGCGTGGGTGAGGACCGCGAGCGGATGCCGCCTGCCCAGGCTCGCCCAGTTGCGCACCGCGTGCGCGAGGCCGTCCAGCTCCGCCGCGACGACCTCCGGGCGGCAGGCGACGAGCACCCGGGCGGCCTCCCGCTCACCCCATCGTTCGCGGACCTGGCCGAGCAACCGTTCCGCCAGATCGCTCCGGCCCCAACGCCGGATCGCCCGGTAGGCCGTACTCCGGGCCTGCGTCGATCCCTCGCGCACGATCCGCTCGATCACCTCGGCCGGATGGCCGAGGCGCACGGTCAGGGTGATGGCGTAACCGGCGACGTCCGGGTCCGGGTCTCGCGTCGCCCGGACGATGTGGGCGGTCTCTCCCGCCGCCGCCGCCAGGGTCACGCCGGTGTGCCGTTCGTACTGGCCGCGCTCCGCGAGCTCATCCAGGATCCTCCGCAGCTCGGGCCGCCCCGCCCGCTCGCGACCGTAGTGGTGCAGCCGGTGGCACCGCTCCCGGAAGGGCAGGGCCTCCATCTCGTCGAGCAGTGCGTCCGCGGATCCCATCAGCCCATGCATGCCGCCCGATTATTACGAAATATCCTGTCAAATGCGCCCAATTTTCCCGTGCGACCCCTGGCCGGGACGTTGATGAGCCGTCCCTTCAGAGTCACCGATCGGAACGCGTGGTGACCCAGCCGCGCTCCCGGTCATGTCTCACCCGGTGCGGGCGGGGCGGCGGGCGAAGGGCGGGGCGTGTTCGGGGCGCAGGCCGACGCCGATGAGGTAGGCGGGCACGTACGACAGCTGGGGGAACACCCGCAGCAGGACCAGCAGGGCTCGCGGCGGGCCCTTGCGCCTGCCCTCGATGACCGGCACGGCAAGGACCCGGTGCATCAGCCGCTGCAGGGTCTGCACGAGGAAGGTCGGCAGCAGCCTGCGCGCGCGGACCCCGGCGAGCACCGCGGGAGTGACCGTCCCGCGCCGAAGCGGCTCGGCGAGCAGCGTCGCGGCCGCCACCGCGTCCTGAACGGCCAGGTTGATGCCGACGCCGCCCAGGGGCGACATGGCGTGCGCCGCGTCACCGATGCACACCAGGCCGTCGCGGTGCCAGCGCCGCAGCCGGTCCATGCGCACGTCCAGGTGCTTCACATCGTCCATCGACTCCAGGGCGGCCGTCCGGTCGGCCAGAGCAGGATTGATCCGCGCGATCTCGTGACGGAAGCCGGCGATGCCGGCGGCGCGCAGCTCGGGATCGAGGCCCTTCCTGGCGAGGTAGCCGATCTGGAGGTGGGTCTCGCGCGGGATCGCGATCATGATGCGGTTGCCGCGCAACATCGGGGCGAGCGTTGCCGGCTCGTCCTCGGGCGTGCGCGGCAGCCGGAACCACCAGACGTCGAACGAGACCGGGAACTCCTTGGCGCGCAGCCCGGCCCGGCGGCGGGCCATCGACGAGCGGCCGTCGCAGGCGATGGTGAGGTCGGCGCGGATCTCGCCGGTCCGGCCGTCCTCGGTGCGGTAGCGCACCCCGGCGACCCGGTCGGCCTCGCGGATCAGGTCGGTCGCCTCGGTGCGCATCCGCAGGGTGAAGCCGGGCTCCTCCGACGCCGCGTCGGCGAGCAGCGTGAGCAGGTCCCACTGCGGCACCATCGCGATGTAGGGGTGGCGGACCTTGAGCCGGCGCAGGTCGCCGAAGACGACGCGGCGGTTCTCGCCGACGGGGAAGGCGATCTCGTGGATCCGGTTCTGCGGAAGCTTGGCGAACCGGTCGCCGAGCCCGAGCTCGTCGAGCAGCCGCAGCGTCGACGGATGCACCGTGTCGCCGCGGAAGTCGCGCAGGAAGTCACCGTGCTTCTCCAGGACGGTCACCTCGACGCCGGCACGGGCCAGCAACAGGCCCGACACCATGCCGGCCGGGCCTCCTCCGATGATGACGCAGGTCCCCTGACCGCTCATCTTCATCACCATATTTCATCGCTTGTTGAATAACTTCATCATGCGACCGCGTCTCCCCCCGGTCAACCCCACACGCCGAACGGCCCCGGCGGACATACGGATAAGGTGCTTCCTCATGGAGCAGCGAGTGCTGGGGCGGACCGGACGGCGGGTGGGCGTGGTCGGGCTCGGCGCCTGGCAGCTTGGAGCCGACTGGGGTGACGTGAGCGAGACCGACGCGTTCGCCACCCTGGAGGCCGCCGCCGACGAGGGCGTGACCTTCGTCGACACCGCCGACGTCTACGGCGACGGGCGCAGCGAGCAGATCGTCGGCCGGTTCGCCAAGGGGCGGCCGGAGCTCACCGTGGCCACCAAGATGGGCCGCCGGATGGAGCAGGTGCCCGCCACCTACGTGATGGCCAACTTCCGCGCCTGGAACGAACGCTCCCGCCGCAACCTCGGCGTCGACACCGTCGACCTGGTGCAACTGCACTGCCCTCCCACCCCGGTCTACTCGTCCGACGCCGTCTTCGACGCGCTCGACACGCTGGTCGACGAGCAGAAGGTGGCCGCGTACGGAGTGAGCGTGGAGACGTGCGACGAGGCGCTGACGGCGATCGCCCGGCCGGGCGTCGCGACCGTGCAGATCATCCTCAACGCGTTCCGGCTCAAGCCGCTGGAGCGGGTGCTGCCCGCGGCCCGCGCGGCCGGGGTAGGCGTGATCGCCCGGGTGCCGCTGGCCAGCGGCCTGCTGTCCGGCCGCTACGACGAGCACACCGTCTTCGCGCCCGACGACCACCGCAGCTTCAACCGGCACGGCGAGGCGTTCGACGTGGGCGAGACATTCTCCGGCGTCGACTTCGCCACCGGCCTGGAGGCGGTCCGCCGGCTGGCGCCGCTGGTGCCCGAGGGGGCGACCATGGCGCAGTTCGCGCTGCGCTGGATCCTCGACCAGCCCGGCGTCTCCGTCGTCATCCCCGGCGCCCGCAACCCGGCCCAGGCCGCGGCCAACGCGGCCGCCGCGGCGCTGCCGCCGCTCCCCCAGACCACCCTGGCGGCCGTCCAGGCCGTCTACGACGAGCTGATCCGCCCGCGAGTCCACGACCGGTGGTAAAGGGGACGGCGGGCGCGATCTCTTAACAGGCGTCTTTACTCGGTGATGATCGAGGACTAACTTCTGAAGCAGCTTCACTCAGGAGTGACAGATGTCTTCGATGATGCTGACCTCCGCGGCTCGTGACGCGCTGCGCGAGGATGAGGTGATCTTCTTCGACTGGCATGTCGTCGGCCTCTGCTGCGCGGACGCGGGAGAGTTCTCGGTCCGCCCGCTGCGCCGGCGACGCCTGCCACGACGCGCGCGCCAGATCGGATCCGCGCCCGTGTACGCCCACCCGACCGCCTGGGTTCATCTCGCCGGGCTCCAGGTCACCGTCGACTGCCGCGCGCTGGGCCGCTGGCGGCGATTCACGACCGACCTTCCCCCGGACGCCGGACTGCGCTGCTGCCTTGGCCGACCCTTATCTGGAGGTATTCGGTGAACGTGCGCTCCATCATCGTCTGGACGGCGGTCGCCCTCGTCGGCGCCACCGGCTGGGCGGTACTCGCACTGTCCCGGGGCGAGAACGTCAACGCGATCTGGCTGCTCGCGGCGGCGCTCGGTTCCTACGCCATCGCCTACCGCTTCTATGCCCGATTCATCCTGCGCAAGGTGCTGGGCGCCGACGACCGCAGGGCCACTCCCGCCGAACGACTCGACAACGGCATCGACTACCACCCGACCGACCGCCGGATCCTGTTCGGCCACCACTTCGCCGCCATCGCCGGCGCCGGCCCGCTGGTCGGCCCGGTGCTGGCCGCGCAGATGGGCTACCTGCCGGGCACGATCTGGATCATCGCCGGCGTCATCTTCGCCGGCGCCGTGCAGGACATGATCATCTTGTTCTTCTCGATGCGGCGCAACGGCAGGAGCCTCGGCCAGATGGCCCGCGAGGAGATCGGCCCGGTGGGCGGGGCGGCGGCGCTGATCGCGGTCTTCGCGATCATGATCATCCTGCTCGCGGTGCTGGCCCTGGTCGTGGTCGGCGCGCTGGCCAAGTCGCCGTGGGGCACCTTCTCCATCGCGATGACCATCCCGATCGCCCTGTTCATGGGGTTCTACCTGCGCGTGTTCCGGCCGGGCCGGGTCATGGAGACCACGGTGATCGGCGTCACGCTGCTGGTGCTGGCGATCGTCGCCGGCGGCTGGGTCCAGGAGTCGAGCTGGGCGCCCACCTTCACGCTAAGCCCGTCCGCGCTCTCCCTCTGGCTGATCGGGTACGGCTTCATCGCCGCGGTCCTGCCGGTCTGGATGCTGCTGGCGCCTCGCGACTACCTGTCCACCTTCATGAAGATCGGCACGATCGTCCTGCTGGCGATCGGGGTCGCGGTCACCATGCCCACGCTCCAGACCACGGCGTTCACCGAGTTCGCCTTCAACGGCAAGGGGCCGGTCTTCGCCGGGTCGTTGTTCCCGTTCGTGTTCATCATCATCGCCTGCGGCGCGCTGTCCGGGTTCCACGCGCTGATCTCGTCCGGCACCACGCCCAAGATGATCCGCAAGGAGTCGCAAGTCAGGATGATCGGCTACGGCTCCATGCTGATGGAGTCGTTCGTCGCCGTCATGGCCATCACCGCGGCCTCGATCCTGAGCCCCGGCCTCTACTTCGCCATGAACTCCCCCGCCGGACTGGTCGGAGCCACCGTCCAGACGGCCTCCGAGGCGGTCACCAACCTGGGCTTCGTCATCACCCCCGAACAGTTGCAGGCGGCGGCGCAGGCCGTACAGGAACAGACCCTGATCGCCCGCACCGGAGGCGCGCCCACCCTGGCCGTCGGCCTGTCGCAGATCTTCTCCGACTTCATCGGCGGGCCAGGGCTGCAAGCCTTCTGGTACCACTTCGCGATCATGTTCGAGGCGTTGTTCATCCTCACCACCGTCGACGCCGGCACCCGGGTCGGCCGGTTCATGCTCCAGGACATGCTGGGCAACCTGTGGAAGCCGATCGGCCGCGTCAGCTGGTGGCCCGGCCTGATGGTGTCCAGCGCGGTGGTCGTCGCAGGCTGGGGTTACTTCCTCTACCAGGGCGTCAACGATCCGCTCGGCGGCATCAACCAGCTCTTCCCGCTGTTCGGCATCGCCAACCAGCTGCTCGCCGCGGTGGCCCTCACCGTGGCCACGACCCTGCTGATCAAGAGCGGCCGGCTGAAATGGGCGTGGGTGACCGGGATCCCGCTAGCCTGGGACGTCGCGGTCACGCTCACGGCGAGCTACCAGAAGGTCTTCTCCAGCGACCCCATCCTCGGCTTCTTCGCCCAGCGCGACCGCTATCAGACCGCGCTCGACCAGGGACAGCTGCTGGCCCCGGCCAAGACGCCCGACGCCATGCGGCAGATCGTGATCAACTCCACCGTCGACGGCATCCTGGCCGCGCTGTTCGCGATCCTCATCATCGTCGTGCTCGTCGACGCGATGCGGGTGTGGGCGAAGGCGATCAAAACGAGAGAACCACTGCCCAACACCGAGGCGCCGTTCGAGGAATCCAAGATCGTCGAACCGTCCGGGCTCATCGCCACCCGCGAGGAGCGACGCATGATGGCCGAGACGTCGTCCCGCGACACCTGACGCCCGGCTCCGTACGGCTCTCGGTACGGCATCGGTACGGCTCTCGCCTGGGCGGGAGCCGTACTCGTGCGGCTGCTAGGGTGCGGCGGGTGAGCGGACGTGGAGTTCTCATCACCGGGGCGTCGCGAGGCATCGGCCGGGCGGTCGCGGCGGCCTTCGCCGCCGAGGGCGACCGGGTCGCGATCCACCACCGCGACTCCGCCGAGCAGGCGCGGCAACTGCTCGGCGAGCTGCCCGGCCAAGGGCACACCGTCGTCCAGGCTGACCTGGCCGACCCCGACGAGGTGCGGCGCATGACCGACGCGGCGGCAGAGGCGCTCGGCGGCATCGACGTACTGGTCAACAATGCCGGAATCTTCCTGCACCACCCCATCACGGAGCTGTCCTACGAGGAGTGGCAGGCGGCCTGGCGGCGGACGCTCGACGTCAACCTCGTGGGCGCGGCCAACGTCACCTGGTGCGCGCTTCAGCACATGCCCGCCGGAGGCCGGATCGTCAACGTCTCCTCGCGCGGCGCCTTCCGAGGCGAGCCCGACGGCCCCGCCTACGGGGCGACCAAGGCGGGCCTCAACGCGTTCGGCCAGTCACTGGCCATCGCCCTCGCGCCACGCGGCATCGCGGTGGCCACCGTGGCGCCGGGTTTCGTGGCCACCGACATGACCAACGAACACCTCAAGCCGCCCCGGGGCGACGAGATCCGCGCGCAGAGCCCGTTCGGCCGGGTGGCCGAACCGGAGGAGATTGCGGCGGCCGTCGTGTATCTGGCCTCACCGGCCGCCGAGTGGGCCAGCGGCGCCGTCCTCGACCTCAACGGCGCCTCCTACCTCCGCTAGCCGGTGCAAGTGCAAGCGGCCCATGACGAGGCGGCCAACGCGGGACAGACGCGGGATGACCTTACAGATGGCAACGTGGTTGCCTCTCGGCATTGTCGTCATGGTCGTTCATTGGATGCGGCGGCGATGACGAAAAAAATGATTTCTCTCGTCAGTATGCGATGTGAATCCACACGGACGAGCGGGAGTACCGGCGCGGAACCGGCTAGCTCATCAAAGCGTCCGCGAAACCGCGCCCGTTCCTGCTGCAGGCGCTACGGCAGCCCGGCGAGCCCTGGGAGGTGGCAACCCTGCCGTCAAACGCCGCTTCACCGACAACCGCGCGAGGAGCGGGTGGATCACACATGCGCCATGCCCATGGCGGGCCGGACACGCGTGAGGCGTCCGAACTTCGGAGACAGCCAAGGCTCGGACACCTCTCCGTCGGCGCGGACGTCACCGCCTCGACTGCGGAGCTCGAAGAAGCCATCTGCGACCACCTGCGGTGTTCAAGGACACCGACGGATCCGACTGAGCGGTTGGCTAGATCTGGGCCCGCCACGGGCTGAAACTGTTCCTGCTGGACCAGGCGCACGATCGGCTGTCGTTCACCGCCGCGTGCGCGGCGCTCAGAGAGATGTCCGCGAAGTGAACCCAGACCGCGCCCAAGCTTGTCGAGGGCAAGGCCAACGGGACTGCGGCTATAGACAGCTTGTCGCGGCACGTGCCCGGCCTTGTCCCCGGTCGAACCAGACGAGTCCAAGGAAACCAGAGCTCGCAGCAGTCACACCTTTCATCGAGGCCGGATCGGTGTACCCACCGATGCCTGAGCTGTGCCCATGGGTCGGGTTCAGAGACGGACACGCGGCCTTCCCGAACGGGTCCTACGACGACCAAATGGACGCCTGCACACAGGCGATCAATTGGATGCCGCTCGCGCCGATCCTCGCCGCATCGCTCATCCTGGAGGGGCAGGATCTGGACGAAGAGATCGACGGTTACGAGATAAGTCGGCACTAGTCGCGCGGATTTGACGTGAAGCCGCTTCGACAAAGGCACGGAGGGCGGCCTGCGCCTGGTCCGACAGGTCGGCCCTCGCAGCCTCATCGGAGGCACTGTGGATCGCCGTCGTAGCCTGCAGAGCGTCTTCCGCGAGCTGGGTCAAGCCTGGGTCGGGGTTAACCAGTTCGAGTCGGAACAGCGCCGACTTCGCGTTCACCCGGTCGGCGTACGAGGCGTCGCGCGCTTGGCTGTGAGCCTCCTTCCCGTCGGGTTTCCGCCTTTGCCGCCAGCGGGCGTTCTGGCTGCCCCGATACGAAGTGATGGCGTTAGCGAAGGCGTTGTAGGCGACGAGCTGCTCCTGCCACAACCTTTCCGCGCGAGCCTCTAACCGTGCCTGCCGGGCGGCTCGGGCTTGGAAAACGTAGGTGGCCGTGGCACCGAGTAGCGTGCCGGCGATCGCGATGAGGCTGGTTATCGCACCCTGCATCTGCCCAGTTCAACACCCCGCACGGCACTCCGTCAGCCTATTCTGGACTTCCCCTTCTAGCGTGGAGATCTGACCTAAGGAGAAGGTTGGGTCGTGGGAGAGACCAGACGCAGGTTCGATCCGCAGTTCCGGGCGGGCGCGGTGCGGATCGTGCGGGAGACAGGAAAGCCGATCGCGCAGGTCGCCAAGGATCTGGGCATCAATGCGGGCGCGCTGGCCAACTGGGTGCAGATGGATCGGCTGGCTCGCGAGCAGGACACCAATGGTGGTGAGCTGGCCGAGTCGGAGCGGGAGGCGCAATGACGCCCCTATGTTTGTTCAAGCCGCAGCGGGCGGAGGACGCGCTGGTGAGAGTGCTGCGGTGATGATCGGGAAAACTTCGCGGGCGACGTAGCGCTTGAGGCAGCGGATGATCTCTTTTTGAATTTGCCTTCGGTGGTGCGGCGTTCGGCGTAGGCGCGGGTGCGCGCATCGCGGACGAGGCGGGTAACGACGGCGCCCGTCAAACCGAATGAGACATCAGGCTACTTTTGTGGTTTGTGGTGAGGTATCGGACTGAAGGGTCGTGGGTGGCCTGTTGATCCACACTCTGGCGGGCAGCGACGGCGGGTAGGGGCGCCTGCCACGGAACCGTTCGGGGTGGGCCAGGAAGGCCACGTACAGCGTGGCGATCCGCTTGGTGTGGATCTTGACGGCGGTGCCGTTGTGCACGTATGTGGGGGTATGCATCGCGAAGCCCGAATGGCGATGCTCGTTGTTGAAATAATCGAAGAACTGTTCGCAGAAGATGCGGGCGTCTTCGATCGAGCCGAACCTCCATGGGAACGCCGGGCAATATTTGAGAGATTTGAACTGCGCCTCGGAGTAAGGGGTGTCGTTGGACACGCGTGGTCGTGAATGCGATTGGTCGATCCCGAGCTGCGCGAGCAGGCCGGTGACGGTGTTCGACGTCATCGAGGTGCCTCGGTCCGCATGAATCGCGTCAGGCGCGATACCGCCGTTCGCTTCGATGGCGCGCTCGATGAACTCTTTGGCCAGGGGTGCCGTTCTCCGTCGGCCAGATCGGAGCTTCTTGTTCTCGGCCCGCAGTCGGGCAAGGCCGTTGCGTTCTCGGTTGATGGACGTTCGCTGGGCTCGATGAGGCAGGTGTTGAGGGCACCCCGGGGTGCACATGACAAACGCGACCCC
>NZ_JBFAKL010000029.1:0-105906 GCF_040655715.1 Nonomuraea cavernae
CACCCCTGGAAGTACTCAATGAGTCCCTCTCAACCCAAACAGCCGCATAGGCTACGCCCATAAGACGGCTGTCCGGAATCTCCGTGGCCCCTCAGAAGGAGTTGGTGAAATGACGATCGGGTTCGGCTCCTACAGCCAAGTGCCGACCGAGAACAACCTGGTCCCAGAGGCGTCATGGGGCTGGCGGTCGCGTCTGAAGGATCGCACCTCCAGCGAGACGATCATGGCCGCGTACATGCGCCAGCGGGTCTCCCTGGCCCGCTCGATCGCAACGCAGCTGGGGCACGAATGACGCCACTGCATCCACCGGAGCGGCGGCTATATCGCGTGCACGAGGCCATGGCCCTGCTCAGCATGAGCCGCAGTGTGATCTACGAACTCATCCGATCAGGCCGACTGAAGTCCGTCACTCAAGGCCGTACCCGGCTGATCCCAGCGTCGGCCATCGCCGAATACATCGATCTTCTTGAACGCGAAGCGAGGGCATCATGACCGCAAGACGGAGCAAGGGAGACGGCGGTCTGCACTGGGACGAAGAGCGACAGCGCTGGACCGCCACGGTGACCCTTGGCTACACCGCCGCCGGGAAACGAATCGTCAAGAAGGCCCGCGGTAAGACCAAGACGGAGGCCAAGGAGAAGCTCAAGGAGATCCTCCGGGAGCACGAGGACGGCTCGGCCGTCGCACCGACGAACTACACCGTGCGCGAAGCCACCCAGTACTGGCTCGAACACGGGCTGGGTGGACGGTCGGCGAGCACCGTCCGGATGTACACGACCTATGCCGAGACGCATGTGATTCCCGCTCTCGGCGCACGCAAGCTGCGTGACCTCTCCGTGGAGGACGTGGACGAGTGGCTCGCGAGCAAGCGGGACACGCTCAGCACGCGATCACTCAAGCTGATCCACGCCATCTTGAACCGGTCGATCAAGAATGCGATGCGACGTGACAAGGTGAAGCGGAACGTCGTCGATCTCTGTGAGATCCCCGAAGGGCGGGCGGGCAGGTCGTCCAAGGCACTGACACTCCCCCAGGCTCAAGCGATCATCGACGCCGCCACGAAGGCGACTCCACGCATGCGGGCCTACCTCGTACTCTCGCTGTTGATCGGCGCCCGGACAGAGGAACTACGGGCGCTCACCTGGTCGCATGTCGTCGCCTACGACAGGAAGTCGGAAGCCTGGCTGCCGGTGGGCGAAGCCGGCTGGGAGCACGAAGAATTCGCGACCTACGTATGGCGGTCCGTACGGGCCAAAGGCGACACCAAGACGGTGAAGTCCCGGCGATCGCTCAAGCTTCCTCGCCTCTGCGCGGAGGCGCTGCGCGAACTTCACGAGGAACAGGACGACACTTCTGGGCTGGTCTTCCGGACCCAGAGCGGCAACGCGCACAACGTACGGCGAGACTTCCGTAAGATCCTGGACCGCGCCGGCCTCGTCGGCAAGGAATGGTCACCACGCGAGATGCGGCATAGCTTCGTCTCGCTGCTGTCGGACTCCGGAGTCCCGATCGAGGACATCTCCCGCCTGGTCGGCCATCGAAGCACGGTCGTCACCGAGACGGTCTATCGCAAGCAGATCCGGCCGGTCCTCATGCAGGGAGCGGAGGCCATGGACGTGATCTTCACCGCATAGTGACCCAGCCCGCATAGTCACCCAGTTAGTAACCCACGGCCCGTTTCCTTGATCGGAATCGGGCCGTTTTCGCAGGTGGGCGGTACTGGGTTCGAACCAGTGACCCCTCGCTTGTAAGGCGAGTGCTCTACCGCTGAGCTAACCGCCCCTGATCGGCACTACACCTTACGACACCAACGGCTCCGGCCGCACATCCACCGCCCAGCCGGCCCCCAGCTCGGGACGGCCGGCGGCCCGCCAGCCCAGCAGGGCGGCTCCCAGCATCCCGGCGTCCACCCCGAGGGCGGCCGGGACCAGCGGGGGCGCGTCCCGGAAGGCGAGCCGTTTCACCAGCCGGGTGCGCACCGGGTCGAACAGGGCCGGCCCCGCCTCGGCCAGCCCTCCCCCCAGCACGATCATGCTCGGGTCGAGCAGCAGGGTGTACGTGGCCAGGGCCACCGACAGGGCCTCCACGGCCTCGTCCCACACCTCGACGGCCACCGGGTCGTCAGAGGAGACCACCTGCTCGGCCCGGACGCCCTCCAGGCCGGCCCGGAGGCTGTAGCGCCTGCCGACCGAGGCCGCCGAGGCGTACGTCTCCAGGCAGCCGAACTGGCCGCACGCGCACTGCTCGCCCTCGGGGAAGACGGGGATGTGGCCGATCTCGCCGCCCCAGCCCGAGGCTCCTTCGTACGGCTCGCCGTGCAGGATCATGGCGCCGGCGATGCCCGTGCCGATGGGCAGGAAAAGAAAATCGGGGATGCCGCGCCCGGCGCCGAGCACGCTCTCCGCCAGACCGCCGGTGCGCACGTCGTGGCCGAGCATGACGGGGATGTCCAGCGCGGTGAAGGCCGTGGCGGGCACGTCACGCCAGCCGAGGTTGGCGGCGTAGAGGGCGGTGTCGGCGGAGACCAGCCCCGGGACGGCCAGGCCGACGCCGACCGGGACTCCGTCACCGGCGGCCGCCAGGTGGCTGATGAAGCCGCGGATGGCGGCCACGACCGCGTCCGGCCCGTCCTCGCGAGGCGTGGGGCGCCGCTCGCTCAGCAGGACCGCGCCGGATTCGCTGACCAGGCCGCCCTTCATGGACGTGCCTCCGACGTCGAGACCGACGACGAACGAACTAGTTGCGGACACGAAAGGAGACGATAGCGCAGCTCAGTACATGTCCGGCAAGGCGGTCAGGCGCGGCCCAGCACTCGATTGAGCGCCGCCTCCACTTCGTCCGACAGCCCCGGCGGCGCGGGCGGCGCACCCGAGCACGCGAACGCGTCGGCGCGCGCCAGGCGCACGGAGCCGCAGGAGCGGCATTCCACCTCACCGAGCCGGCAGATGAGCGCCGTGGACTGGCAGGTGCCGCACGCGTCGAGGTCGAGATCGTGCTGGCGTTGACAGTCCGGACAGATCAGCACCTGCGCCTCCTGGCGCACCCCGCGCTTCCACGGGCGGGCCCCGCGAACGGGGTCAGTCTGCCGGGCCCCGCAGCGATAGCAGGGCATGATGTCCTCCGTTACGAAATATCGGCGAGTGCCTTGGTATAGGCGGCGACGTCACGCGCCGAACCGATCGGATTGACCACCGACCACCGGATCACGCCCTCGCCGTCGATGATGAAGGTGCCGCGGCGAGCGACGCCCTTCGCGTCATCGAACACACCGTACGCCCGCGCGACCTGTCCGTGTGGCCAGAAATCGGAGAGCAGAGGGAACACGTAGCCCTCCTGCTCCGCCCAGGCACGATGGGTGAACAAGGAGTCCACAGAGACGGTGAGGACCTGTGCGTCTCCCGGGAGGTCGCGCAGCTCCGCCAGCTCACTGCGGCAGATCCCGCTGAAGGCAAGCGGATAGAAGACCAGCACGACCTTCCTGCCCCGAAAGCCTGACAGCTTCACCGGAGTGCCGTGCTGGTCCTGGAGCTCGAAGTCTGGAGCCGGGACGCCCACCTCGGCAGGATGTTCCATCACGGACTTCATCCTGCCGTACGGCCGGCGCACTGGCTCCCTAGCGTCGGCCTTTCGGCGAAACGAGCCTGGTCCCCGACCAGTCGGGGGCGGCGGAGATGCTGCTGGTCTGCGAGAGACCCGCGGTAGCGGCATCCTCCCCAATGTCGCTCGGCTCCACGTGGCCTTCGCGCCCGGCCTTGGGAGTCAGCAGCCAGATCTGGCCGCCTTCGGCGAGTGCTCGCATGGCATCACCGCTGAGGACGTCGAAAAGGTCTCCGTCGCCGTCACGCCACCACAGCAGCACCACGTCGACGACGTCGTCGGTCTCCTCGTCCAGCAGTTCGTTGCCGGTCAGGTCCTCGATGGAATCACGAAGCTCGTCATCGACGTCCTCGTCCCAGCCGATTTCCTGCACCACCTGACCCGGCTTGAGGCCAAGTCGTTCGGCCAGGCCGCGCTCGCTCTGCGCCTGACCCGCGGTCGCGCTCACGTTTATCCCTCCTGCTTGAGTGGCCGCTTATGCGGTTTATCGCTTCGGGACAGTCCACACGCTGTGACCCTCAGTCGTCAACGGTCGCCACGGGTACGGCAGTGGTCCGCAGGTATCAATTGGACAAAAACGACAGCCGAACCTGGCGTTGCGGGTTGTCGACATTCAGGTCGACGAGTGCGATCGACTGCCAGGTGCCCAGTGCCAGCCGTCCTTGGATCACCGGCACCGTCGCGTACGGCGGGATGAGCGCGGGCATCACGTGTGATCTGCCATGACCACGCGATCCGTGGGCGTGGCGCCACCTGTCGTCTGCGGGCAGCAGGTCGCGCAGCGCGGCGAGCAGATCGTCGTCGCTGCCCGCTCCCAGCTCCACGAGGACCACGCCCGCCGTCGCGTGCGGGACGAAGACGTGCAGCAGCCCGTCCTCGCCCTGCGCTCCGGCGAACTCCGCGCACTGGGCGGTGATGTCGTGCACCGTCTCGCGCGAGCCCGTGGCAACGGAGAAGATCTCGGATCTCACACGTGCAGTCTACTGAGGCACGACGACCGCGTCCGGGCCGGGAAACACCAGCCCGGTGTGCCCGTCGTCGAATCTCACGGTGTACGGGGGCTCGCCGTCGCTGCCCTGGACCTCGATGATCACGCCAGTCCGGTCTCTCTCCCCCACGGAGTTGCCATGCACGAGGAGCCGGTCGCCAACCGTCGCATTCATGCCTCCACACTCGTACGGCGAAGCCCGTTCGCAAAGAGGGATCGCCGCTCGACTCGGGAGAGGCAGACCCAATCCTGACCGAAACGTTGCGCTGAGAGCTGAAGAGGCCCGGGGCGAGCCTCCGGCTCGGCGCTCGATACCCCCGCCCGGATGACGCCGTCCCACTGAAGGTGGATACTCGAAGGCATGCGGGCGAATTTTCGAAGCTTTTCCGGACTTGTTAAATTACCCCGGCCATGTACTCTAGCCCCTTGATTCGTCCTATCATTGGTGGTCTAGGCCACCCATGACCCCCTGCCAGCAGGGACGTCCTGGTTACCAACGAGTAGAGATGCACTTTCTACGACTAGCGACCAGGATGGAAGGCGACCCAGACCAGACATCAGTCATTCTCGGAAGGCGAGACCCAGTGGCTTCCGGACGCCAGCGTTTCTCGATCATCAGCGACGGCCTACCCAGCCAGCTTCCTGATGTCGACCCCAGTGAGACCAACGAGTGGCTTGAGTCCCTCGACAACGTCGTCAAGGCGGAGGGCCGCAGCCGAGCTCGCTACCTGATGCTCCGCCTGCTGGAGCGCGCCCGCGAGCACCAGGTCGGCGTGCCGGGCCTGCGCAGCACCGACTACATCAACACGATTCCGCCGGAGCGCGAGCCCTGGTTCCCCGGCGACGAGCACGTTGAGCGGCGCATCCGCGCCTACATCCGCTGGAACGCCGCGATCATGGTGTCCCGCGCCAACGCCCGCACCAACGTGGGCGGCCACATCGCCACCTACGCCTCCGCCGCGTCGCTCTACGAGGTGGGCTTCAACCACTTCTTCCGTGGCAAGGACCACGGCGAGTCGGGCGACCAGGTCTTCTTCCAGGGGCACGCCGCGCCGGGCATTTACGCCCGCGCCTTCCTGGAGGGCCGCCTCAACGAGGCGCAGCTCGACGCGTTCCGGCAGGAGCTGTCGCACGGCTTTCACGGCCTGCCCTCCTACCCGCACCCGCGGCTCATGCCCGACTTCTGGGAGTTCCCGACCGTCTCGATGGGCCTGGGGCCGATCAGCGCGATCTACCAGGCGCGGTTCAACCGCTACCTGCTCAACCGCCAGATCAAGGACACCAGCCGCAGCCACGTCTGGGCGTTCCTGGGCGACGGCGAGATGGACGAGCCCGAGTCGCTCGGCGCGATCGGCCTGGCCGCCCGCGAGGAGCTCGACAACCTCACGTTCGTCATCAACTGCAACCTGCAGCGGCTCGACGGCCCGGTGCGCGGCAACGGCAAGATCATCCAGGAGCTCGAGTCCTACTTCCGGGGCGCCGGCTGGAACGTCATCAAGGTCGTCTGGGGCCGCGACTGGGACCCACTGCTCGCCGCCGACGTCGACGGCGTGCTGGTCAACCAGATGAACACCACGCCCGACGGCCAGTTCCAGACCTACTCGGTCGAGTCGGGCGGCTACATCCGCGAGCACTTCTTCGGCGGCGACCCCCGCCTGCGCAAGATGGTCGAGCACCTGAACGACGACGACATCCGCAAGCTGTCGCGCGGCGGCCACGACTACCACAAGGTCTACGCGGCCTTCAAGGCGGCTCGTGAGCACGTCGGCCAGCCGACGGTGATCCTGGCCCAGACCATCAAGGGCTGGACCCTGGGCAAGGACTTCGAGGCGCGCAACGCCACCCACCAGATGAAGAAGCTCACCAAGGCCGAGCTCAAGGAGTTCCGCGACCGGCTCTACCTGCCGATCCCCGACTCCGCGCTCGAAGGCGAGCTGCCGCCCTACTTCCACCCGGGCGAGAACGACCCCGAGATCGAGTACATGCGCGAGCGCCGCGCGGCGCTGGGCGGCGTGCTGCCCAAGCGGGTGGTCCGGGCCAAGCCGGTCAAGCTGCCCGCCGACTCGGTCTACCAGCAGTTCGCCAAGGGCTCGGGCAAGCAGCAGGTGGCCACCACGATGGCCTTCGTACGCCTGCTGAAGGACCTCATGCGCGACAAGGAGATCGGCCACCGCTTCGTGCCGATCATCCCCGACGAGGCCCGCACCTTCGGTCTCGACGCCATGTTCCCGACGGCCAAGATCTACTCCCCGCACGGCCAGACCTACGAGGCCGTCGACAGGGAGCTGCTGCTGTCCTACAAGGAGGCGGTGCAGGGGCAGATCCTGCACGAGGGCATCAGCGAGTCGGGGTCGATGGCCTCGACGATCGCGGCCGGCACGTCCTACGCCACGCACGGCGAGCCGATGATCCCGATCTACATTTTCTACTCGATGTTCGGCTGGCAGCGCACCGGTGACGCGATGTGGCAGCTGGGCGACCAGATGGGCCGCGGCTTCCTGCTCGGCGCCACCGCCGGGCGCACCACGCTCAACGGCGAGGGCCTGCAGCACGAGGACGGCCAGTCACCGCTCATCGCCTCCACCAACCCGGCGGCGGTGTCCTACGACCCGTCGTGGGCGTTCGAGGTGGCGCACATCGTCAAGGACGGCCTGCGCCGGATGTACGGCGATCAGCCCGAAGACGTGTTCTACTATCTGACCGTCTACAACGAGCCCTACCTGCAGCCCGCGCAGCCCGCCGGCATCGACGTGGAGGGCCTGCTCAAGGGCCTGTACAAGTTCGCCGACGGGCCGCTGACGCAAGGGCCGAAGGCCAACATCCTGTCCTCCGGCGTGGCCGGGCCATGGGCCGTCGAGGCGCAGCGCCTGCTGGCCGAGGATTGGGGCGTGTCGGCCGACGTGTGGTCGGCTACGTCGTGGTCGGAGCTGCGCCGCGAGGCGCTGGCGTGCGACGAGCACAACCTGCTCAACCCCGACGCCGAGCGCCAGGTCCCCTACATCACCCAGGCCCTGTCCCAGGCCACGGGGCCGTTCGTGGGCGTCAGCGACTACATGAAGGCCGTCCAGGACCAGATCGCGCAGTGGGTGCCGGGTGACTGGTCCTCGCTGGGCACCGACGGGTTCGGCCTGTCCGACACCCGCTCGGCGCTGCGCCGCCACTTCCACGTCGACGCCGCGTCGATCACGCTGGCCGTGCTGACCAGCCTGGTCAAGCGCGGCGAGCTCGACCCCGAGGTGCTGCGCGAGGCGATCGCCCGCTACCACCTCAAGAACGGCGTGACCGAGGCCGGCGGCGCGGAGAGCAACGACACCCAGTCCATGGGCGTCTGAGTCGCCGCGACAGACGTCCCCGCGCACTCGCGCGCGGGGACGTCCGCCCCTCGCGGCGCGTCGCCCTCCCGGCGACCCTCACGTATTGTGGGCACTGCCTCCCCCCTTGAGAGCCCTAGGGGGAGAGCACATATGCGTCATGTCCTTGCCGCCGCCACGCTGGCAGTGTCCGCCACCGCCTGTGTGAGCACGGCGACGCCCGACACCGAGCCCAAAGGCGTCGTCGTCGACCCCATCTCCTGGGGCCCGTGCACGGACATCGTCCGTCCCGGCGGGGAGAAACCCGCCCGCGAGGAGCCCGGTGTCAGCTGCGGAAAGCTCACCGTGCCGCTCGACTACCAAAAACCCGATCTCGGTACGATCGACCTGGCGTTGATCAAGATCGCGGCCACCGATCAGGGCAAGCGGCTGGGCTCGCTGGTGTTCAACTTCGGCGGCCCCGGCGGCTCCGGCGTCGACACCCTCGCCCAGGCCGCCAAGATGTTCGACACCCTGCGCACCCGCTACGACCTGGTCAGCTTCGACCCGCGCGGCGTCGACCGCAGCTCGGGCGTGCGCTGCGGCGACAACGCGGACATGGACGCGTACGTGGAGCTCGACACGCTGCCGCCCACCCAGAAGACCCGCGAGGCGGGAAGGGCCGCCAACCAGAGGTTCGCCGAGCTCTGCAAGCGTGACGCGAGCCGGCTCCTGCCGTACATCGGCACCGGCAGCGCCGCCCGCGACATGGACCGGCTGCGCGCGGCGCTCGGCGACGCCAAGCTCAACTACCTCGGCATGTCGTACGGCACGCAGCTCGGCGCGATCTACGCCACCAAGTACCCGAAGAAGGTCGGCCGGATGGTGCTCGACGCCCCGCTCGACCCATCCGTCACCTTCAGGCAGCGCACCCTGGCCCAGACCAAGGGCTTCCAGCGGGCGTACGAGAGCTTCCTGAAGGACTGCGTCAAGCAGGGCTGCGAGCTCGGCGACACCGTGAAGGCCGCCGACGCGAACGTCATGCGGCTGATGTACAAGCTGGTCAACAAGCCGCTGCAGGTCGACAACCGCCGGCTCACCCAGGGCCTGGCCTCCACCGGGCTCGCGGCCGCCCTCTACTCCGAGGGGGCCTGGCCGTTCCTGGAGACCGCGCTCGCGCAGGCGAACAAGGGACGGGGCGACGCGCTGATCTACCTGGCCGACTCCTACACCGGCCGCTCCAAGGACGGCACCTACACCACCCAGATGTCCAGCTTCCCGGCGATCACCTGCGTGGACTCCGCCGAGCGGCCCGACGAGGCGGAGCTGACGCGCACCTGGAAGGAGGCGATCAAGATCTCACCGTTGTTCGGCAACGAGGGCGCGGGCGGGATCTGCGCCTTGTGGCCGGTCGCGGGCAGCGACGAGGCCAGGCACGTGAACGCCAAGGGCTCGGCGCCGATCCTCGTGGTCGGCGGCAAGGGCGACCCGGCCACCCCCTACCAGTGGGCGCCCAGGCTGACCCAGCAGCTCGGGAACGCCACCCTGCTCACCTACGAGGGCCAGGGACACGGCTCCTACAGCTCGGGCAACACGTGCATTCAGAGCATGGTGAACTCGTTCCTGCTCAAGGGCAAGACGCCGAACCGGGACGTCTCCTGCGCGGCCGCCTGATCTAGGCTCGGGCGCGTGACGGACTACTGCGCGCTCGTGGAGAGCGAAACCGCCCGCCTCGTCGAGCTGGTCACCGGCGCCGCCTCTGGCACGCCGGTGCCCAGTTGTCCCGGCTGGACGCTGGCCGAGCTGGTCACCCACGTCGGCGGCACGCACCGCTGGGTGATCCACATCCTGAAGACCCGCGCGAGCGAGCCGATCTGGTCGCGCGACGTGCCCAACGGACTGGCGCCCGGTGAGAGCGGTGACGCCGCGTGGCTGGCGGCCGGGGCCGCCGAACTGCTGGCCGTGCTCCGGTCGACCGACCCGGCCACGCCAGTGTGGTCGTGGGGCGGCGACCACTCGGCCGGCTACTGGTCGCGGCGGATGGCGTACGAGCTGGTGGTCCACCGCGTCGACGCGGAGCTCGCGCTCGACCTGGAGCCGGCGGTGCCCACGCCGGTGGCGGTCGACGGGGTCGGGGAGTTGCTCGGCAACCTGCCGCACGCCCGCTGGGTCACCCGCCGCCTGGCCGAGGCCGGCGTGGAAGGCGTCACGATCCACCTGCACGCGACCGACGCCGACGGCGAGTGGACCATCACGCAGGGCCCCGCGGGCCGCGTCAGCTGGGAACCCGGACATGCCAAGGGCGACGTCGCCGTCCGCGGCCCGGCCGCCGACCTGCTGCTCATGATGTACGGCCGGCGCTTCGCGGACACGCTGACCGTCTTCGGCGACCGCGACCTGCTGGATCGCTGGCTGGCCGGAGCCGCGTTCTAGCGGGCCTCGTTCTGGCCGCCCGAGCCAGACCGGGAGCCCAGGCCGGAAGCCCAGACCGGAAGCCCAGGCCGGGACCGGGAGCCCAGACCGGGAGCCCTGGACGCGCCGCCGCTCGGCGATCGGCGGCGAGCCCAGGGAGGGCTGACCGCTCGCGAGGCGGCCCCGTGTGTGAGCCCGGCCGGCGGGGAAGGCGCCCGCGCGGACCCACCGCCGGTCGTGCCGTCGGGTGGAAGACCCGAGAAGACGCCCGGCGTGTCGTCCGGACAGGCGACGTCGACCCGCCTGGCGGATCTCCGCCGGCGCCGTCCGTCTCCACGCGGAGGACGGCGCCGTCTCCTGTCCGTCGAACAGGGACCAGGATCCACCGGCGAGGCGACAACCCTATGTCGGTGTTTTCGATCGAATTTTCGAGTGAATCAGTCGAGCAGGGTGCCGTGCACGAGCATCTCCGGCACCTCGGTGGCGAACCCCTCCAGCGGCCGGTCGGGGCAGCGCTCGGCGGTGACCGTGGCGGCGGCGATGCGGTCGAGCCGGAAGACCCGCACGTCGTCGCGGAGCCGGCACCACGCCACGAGATACCAGAACCCACCGCGCCCGCCCAGGAACACGCCGGGCTCGACGTCGCGCGAGGTCAGCGCCCCCTTGGCGTCGGTGTAGTCGAGCCTGAGCACGCGCCGCCGCTGTAAGGCGTCCTCGATCGCGCGCGAGATGCCCTCGCCGCCGAGCGGCCTGATCCCGGTGCCCTGCTCGGCGGGCTCGGCGACCAGCTGGACACGTCGGGCGAGCTCCCGGGCCAGCTCGCCCTCGGGCCCCGGCATGGCGGCCACGACCTTGCGTAACGCGCTGCGCGCCTGCCGGCCGAACGGCTGGTCACCGGCCCGGCTGAGCGCGACCGCGATGGCCACTGCCTCGGCGGGCGTGAAGTTGAGCGGGGGCAGCGACATCTTCCTGTCGATGGCGTATCCGCCCCTGCGCCCGGGCTCGGCGTAGATCGGCACTCCCGACTCCTGCAGGGCGATGATGTCGCGCTCGATCGTGCGCACGCTCACCTCGAACCGCTGGGCGAGCTCGCGCGCGGAGCGGCGGCGGGGCGAGATGGCGCGCAGGTCCTCGACGAGCGCGTAGAGCCGATCAGTACGGTTCACAACCGGGACGCTACGCGCGGCGACCGACAATCGGCGGGCGGCCGGTGGCCCCCGTCAGACGCTCCTCACCGGCGCGCCACAGAGGTCTCACGCCACGGCCACCGGTCCCGTCACCGGGTCCAGGCCAGCAGCTCGTCGAGCGGCCAGGTGTTGACCACCCGGGCGGGCTCGATGCCGCACCGGGCGGCCCGCTCGCAGCCGAACCGCTGCCAGTCGAGCTGGCCGGGCGCGTGGGCGTCGGAGTCGATCGCAAAGTCGCAGCCCATCTCGTAGGCCAGCCGCATCAGCCGTTTCGGCGGGTCCTGCCGGTCGGGCCGGGAGTTGATCTCGACGGCCACGCCGAACCGCCGGCAGGCCTCGAAGACCAGCTCGGCGTCGAACTCCGACTCGGGCCTGCGCCCGCCGCGCCGGGTGCCGCCCTGGACGATCCGCCCGGTGCAGTGGCCGAGGACGTCGACGTTCGGGTCGGCGATCGCCGTCACCATCCTGCGGGTCATCTCGTAGTGGTTCATCCTCAGCTTCGAGTGCGCGCTGGCCACCACCACGTCCAGCCGTGCCAGCAGCTCGGGTTCCTGGTCGAGCGTCCCGTCGGGATTGATGTCGACCTCGACGCCGGTCAGGATCCGGAACGGCGCCAGCCGCTCGTTGAGCCGCTCGACCTCGTCGAGCTGCCGTCTCAGCCGGGCGGCCGACAGGCCGCCCGCGATCGTCAGGCGGGGCGAGTGGTCGGTCAGCGCCCAGTACGCGTGGCCGAGCGCGCGGGCCGCCTCGGCCATCTCCTCGATCGGCGAGCCGCCGTCCGACCAGTCGGAGTGGCTGTGCAGGTCGCCCTTGAGCGCCGCCCTCAGGGCAGCCGTCTCGTCGTCGAGGTCGGCTCCCTCGGTGGCCCGCATCCGGCGCAGGTAGGTCGGCACCTGGCCGGCGAGCGCCTCGGTGACCGCCAGGGCCGTCACCTTGCCGATGCCGGGCAGGTCGGCCAGTCCGCCCGTGTCCGCGAGCCGTACCAGCTCCTCCTCGGGCAGGCCCGCGACGACGGCGGCGGCGCGGCGGAAGGCGCGCACGCGGTAGGCCGGCTCACCCGCGCGCTCCAGCAGGAAGGCGATCTCTCGGAGAGCCTCGACGGGCGTCATGGGCGTCTCATCCCTCCGGCGGATTGATGGCCAGGGAACACCGGCGATAGGCTCACCGACCAATGAAAGCAGGATTCTGATGGGAAACCCCACCCCCCCGGCGCCACCTCCGAGGCCACCAGGTTCACCTGGCCATGCCGGGCGGCCGATCCCACCGAAACGGTCCAAGTCATCGCGGGTGATCACGTTGACCGTCATCGGCGTGGTGTCGGTCATGGTGGTCGGGTTCTGCGCTGCCACGCAGAACACCGAGGAGGTCGCCGCCGACTGCGTCGACATGAACGACCAGCTGTCCGACGGCTCCTACGCGGTCGTCGACGAGTCTCACTGCGACGACGACGACGGCAACTCCCACTACTACGTCGGCTCGCGCGGCGCCTATCACTGGTACTACGGCGGCAACCGGGTCGGCACCCGCGTGCGTGGCGGCACCAGTCTGCGCCCGTCCGACGTCAACATCTCCTCACGCGGCGGCCGTGACATCCAGCGGGGCGGTTTCGGCAGCCGTTCGAGCGGTGGAGGCTGACGGGTGCGGCGCGAGCACGGAGCGCCCAGAGACGGCTGGGACAAGATCATCGAGAGCCAGGGCCTCGCCTACCACCGCGCGGCCCACCCCGAGGGGCTGAGCCGCCCCTACTGGGACGAATCAGTTCACTACGTCTTCTCCATGGACGAGGTGGAGGCGCTGGAGGCGCAGGTCGAGGAGCTGCACGCGATGTGCCTGCAGGCCGCCGAGCACGTCGTCTCTGCCGGCCGCTTCGCCGACCTGGCCATCCCCGACTGGGCCGTCGCCGAGGTCGCCCGATCGTGGGAGCGACGCGACCCCCACCTGTACGCCCGGTTCGACCTGCGCTACGACGGCACCGGCCCGGCCAAGCTGCTGGAGTACAACGCCGACACGCCGACGTCGCTGGTCGAGTCGTCGGTGGCGCAGTGGTTCTGGCTGAAGGACACGCACCCGGACGACGACCAGTGGAACTCCGTCCACGAGCGGCTCATCGACCGCTGGGGCGAGATGTCCCTGCCCGCCGGGCCCGTCCACTTCGCCTGGACCTCCATGGACGAGACCGGCGAGGAGGCGATGACCCTGGCCTACCTCCAGGAGACCGCCGAACAGGCCGGGCTGGCCACCGCCGCCATCGCCATGGAGGACATCGGCTGGGACGACCTCAACCGCCGTTTCGTCGACCTCGACGGCCAGATGATCCGCTCGGCGTTCAAGCTCTACCCGTGGGAGTGGATGCTGGCCGACGCGTTCGGGCGACACGCCGTGCGCCACGCGACCTGGATCGAGCCGCTGTGGAAGGCGCTGCTGTCCAACAAGGCGCTGCTCGCGATCCTGTGGGAGCTGTTCCCCGGCCATCCCGGCCTGCTGCCCGCCTACCTCGACGGCCCGCGCGAGCTGACCTCCTATATCGCCAAGCCGCTGCTCGGCCGGGAGGGCGCCTCGATGCGCATCGTCACCCCTGCCGGCACCCAGGAGACCTCCGGCTCCTACGGCCAGGAGGGCTACGTCTTCCAGGGCTTCGACGCCCTGCCCGACTTCGACGGCCAGCGTCCCGTGCTCGGCGCCTGGATGGTCGCCGACGAGGCCGCCGGTCTGGGCATCAGGGAGACCACCGGCCTCATCACCGACGACACCTCGTCCTTCGTCCCCCACCGAATCGAGCGATCATGACCCTGCTGGAGACCCTCGCCCGCGGCGCGGGCGCCATCGCCGCCTACGCCGCCGTCGGCGTGGTCCTGCTGATAGTCGGCTTCTACGTGATCGACCTCGCCATTCCCGGCAAGCTGAGCTCGATCATCCGCAGCGAGCGCAACCCCAACGCCACCCTGCTCGCCACCTCCGCCCTCGCCGCGGTGGGGCTCATCGTGGCGGCCTCGATCTGGTCCTCCGGCGGCCGGCTGACCGAGGGGCTCGCGGGCACCGCGGTCTTCGGCCTGGTCGGCATCGTGGTGCAGACCGTGGCCATGCTCGTCTTCGACAAGGTGGTCGGGATCTCGGTCCGTGATCTGGTCAAGGAGCCCGAGCTGCAGCCGGGGTCACGGCTGCTCGCGGTCACCCACGTGGCGATCGGCCTGATCACGGCCGTCGCGGTCATCTGACCGGACCTGGCACTCTAGGAGGCGTGACAGACCGGATCCGGGCCGACACCACCCGAAGGCTGGAGCGGGCCATGGGCTCGCTCGGCACCGCTGCGATGGCCCGCATGGACGAGCGACTCCCGTGGTTCCGCGCGCTCAGCGCCGAGGACCGCTCGTGGGTGGGGCTGGTGGCCCAGGCGGGCATCGCCGCGTTCGTCGAGTGGTTCCAGCACGCGGGCGAGGACCGGCCGACGCCCAGCATCGAGTTCTTCGGCACCGCGCCGCGCGAGCTCAAGCGGTCCATCTCGCTGCAGCAGACCGTCGACATCGTCCGCATCGTCGTCGAGGTCGTCGAGGCCCAGACCGACCAGCTGGCCGCGCCGGGCGGCGAGGACCAGCTCCAGCAGGCCATGCTGCGCTACACCCGCGACGTGGCCTTCGCCGCCGCGCACGTCTACGCGCGCGAGGCCGAGGCCAGGGGGTCGTGGGACTCCCGGCTGGAGGCGCTGATCGTCGACGCGCTGGTGCGCGGCGAGGTGGACGACGGGCTGCACTCCTGGGCCGCGGCGCTCGGCTGGACCTCCTCCCCCGTGGTGGTGATCGCCGGTCACGCCCCCGACGAGGATCCGGGCACGGTGATCGACGGCCTGCGGGAGAAGGGCCGCCGCATCGGCATGGATCTGCTCGCCGGAGTCCAGGCCGACCGGCTGATCGTGATCGTGGGCGGCGCCGGCAGCGTCAACGACGCCGCCCGGCAGGTGGTGGCCCGCTTCGGGCAGGGCTCGATCGTCATCGGGCCAGAGGTGCCCGACCTGCACACCGCCGCCCGCTCCGCCCGGGCCGCGCTCGCCGGGCTCAAGGCGTCGTCCGGCTGGCCCGACGCGCCCCGGCCGGTGCACGCCGACGACCTGCTGGCCGAGCGCGCGCTCGACGGCGACGAGGACGCCAGGAAACAGCTCGTCGAGAACGTCTACCTCCCGCTGGCCGGCACGCCGCTGCTCGACACGCTGGCCACCTACCTGGAGCAGGGCACCTCACTGGAGGCCACCGCGCGGTTGCTGTTCGTGCATCCCAACACGGTGCGCTACCGTCTCAAGAAGATCACCGAGCTCACCGGCTATCAGCCGACCGACGGCCGATCGGCCTTCACCCTCCAGGTCGGGCTCATTCTGGGCAGGCTCGAGGAGAGCGCCGTAACCTGGCGCGCCCTAACGTAACTCGCCCGAAACCCTCCTTGTAGGCTTCCTACAAAACAGTGCGGACAAAGTTCGTACGGATCCTTATCCGCGTGTCGAACCTCTACAGGGCAGGGTGGACTTCGTGCTTGTACTCGTCGCTCCGGGCCAAGGTGCCCAGACCCCAGGATTCCTCAGTCCATGGCTTGAGCTGCCCGGTTTCGCGGACCGGCTGGCCGCCTGGTCCGAGGTCGTGGGGCTCGACCTGATCGCCTACGGCACGACCGCGGGAGCCGACGAGATCCGCGACACCGCCGTCGCGCAGCCTCTGCTGGTGGCCGCCGCGCTGGCCTCGGCCGAAGCGCTCGGCGCCACTCCCGACCTGCTCGCCGGCCACAGCGTCGGCGAGTTCGCCGCGGCCGCGCTGTCCGGAGCGCTGACCCCGGAGCAGGCGCTGGGCCTGGTCAGCGAGCGCGCCCAGGCCATGGCCAAGGCCGCCTCCATCACTGAGACCGGCATGACCGCCGTGCTCGGCGGCGTCGAGGCCGACGTCCTGGCCTCGATCGACGAGCACGGGCTGACCCCGGCCAACATCAACGGCGCCGGTCAGATCGTCGCGGGCGGCACACTCGACCAGCTCGCCGCGTTCAAGGACGCCCCTCCCGCCCGCGCCCGGCTCATCCCGCTCTCCGTGGCGGGCGCGTTCCACACGGTGCACATGGAGCCGGCCGTCGCCCACCTGCGCGAGGCCGCCCAGTCCGTCACTCCCGCCGACCCGGGGGTCAGGCTGCTGTCCAACGCCGACGGCCAGATCGTCACCAGCGGCGCCGACCTCATCGAGCGCCTGGTCAAGCAGGTGCGCAATCCCGTCAGATGGGACTCCTGCATGGCCACCATGGCCGAGCTGGGCGTCACCACGATGATCGAGCTACTGCCCGGCGGCACTCTGACCGGGCTGGCCAAGCGCGGGCTCCGGAGCATCCAGACCGTGGCTCTGAAGAACCCCGAAGACCTCGACGCGGCCAGGGAGCTGATCAAGTGAGGATTCCCGACGTAGCCCCGGGCGCGAAGGTGCTGGCCCTCGGCCACTACCAGCCCGCCAACGTCGTCACCAACGACGACCTGGCCAAGACCATCGAGACCAACGACGAGTGGATCCAGTCGCGGGTCGGCATCAAGGAGCGCAAGATCGCCGGCGCTGCCGAGTCCGTCGAGGACATGGCCGTGCAGGCCGGCGGCAAGGCGCTGGCCGCGAGCGGACTGTCCGCCGCCGACATCGACCTGGTCATCGTCGCCACCTGCACGCTCGAGACGCAGATTCCCAACGCCTCGGCCATCGTGGCCCACCGGCTCGGCATCACGGCGCCCGGCGCGTTCGACGTCAACGCCGCCTGCGCCGGCTTCTGCTTCGCGCTCGGCGTCGCCAGCTCCGCGATCCGCGCGGGCTCGGCCAAGCATGTGCTGGTCATCGGGGCCGAGAAGCTGTCGCAGTGGATCGACTGGACCGACCGCTCCACCGCCGTGATCTTCGCCGACGGCGCCGGAGCCGCGGTGGTGGGCCCCTCCGACACACCGGGCATCGGCCCGGTAGTCTGGGGCAGCTCGGGCGAAAAGTCCGACGCGATCATCATCAACGAGCGCGACACCTTCCTCCACCAGGAAGGCCAGACCGTGTTCCGCTGGGCGACCACCGCCCTGCACCCGATCGCCAAGGAGGCCTGTGAGCGTGCCGGGGTCGACCCGTCAGAGCTGGCGGCGTTCGTCCCGCACCAGGCCAACCTGCGGATCATCGAGGCGATCGCGCGCAAGATCGGCGCCGCCAACGCCATCGTCGCCCGTGACATCGTTACCGCCGGCAACACCTCCGCCGCGTCGATCCCGCTCGCGCTCTCGCGCATGCTGGAGCGCGGCGAGGTCCGCTCAGGGCAGCTCGCGCTGATCCTGGGCTTCGGCGCCGGCCTCACCTATGCGGGTCAAGTCATCGAGATTCCATAGGATCCACTACGGCTCCGGCCGTATCCACCACAGCTTGTACGGCTGAAGCCGTACAGAATCCAGCAGAAATCCAAAGGAGAACCACCGACATGGCTGCCACCGAGCAGGAGATCCTCGAGGGCCTCGGCAAGATCATCAACGAGATCACCGGCATTCCGGCGAGCGAGGTGACCCCCGAGAAGAGCTTCGTGGACGACCTCGACATCGACTCCCTGTCCATGGTCGAGATCGCCGTGGCCGCCCAGGACGAGTTCGGCGTCGAGATTCCCGACGACCAGCTCAAGAACCTCAAGACGGTCAAGGACGTCCTCACCTTCATCCAGCACTGAAGTCACACCCCTGATCGACAAGGAGCGCGAAAACGTGAGTGCGAACCGGGTACGTGTCGTCGTCACCGGGCTCGGCGCGACCACGCCCGTCGGTGGAGACGTCACCTCGACCTGGTCGGCGCTCCTCGCCGGTCAGTCGGGCGTCACGACCATCACCGAGGACTGGGTCGACACCGTCCCCGTGAAGTTCGCGGGGACGGCCTCCGTCGACCCGGCCGAGGTGCTGCCCCGGCCGGAAGCCCGCCGCCTCGACCGCAGCGAGCAGTTCGCGATGGTCGCGGCGCGCGAGGCGTGGCAGGACGCGGGCGCTCCTGAGGTGGCGCCCGAGCGCCTCGGCGTCGTGGTGTCCAGCGGCATCGGCGGCATCAACACCACCCTGTCCGCCTACGACACCTACAAGGAGCGGGGCTGGAACCGGCTCTCGCCCTTCACGGTGCCGATGCTCATGCCCAACGGCCCGGCCGCCTGGATCGGGCTCGACCGCGGCGCCCAGGCCGGCGTGCACGCGACCGTGTCCGCCTGCGCCTCCGGCGCCGAGGCCATCGGCTACGCGATGGACATGATCAGGTCCGGCCGCGCCGACGTCGTCGTCGCCGGCGGCACCGAGGCCGCGATCCACGGGCTCAACGTGGCCGCCTTCGCGGCCGCACGGGCCATGTCGACCCGCAACGACGACCCCGCCGGGGCGTCCAGGCCGTGGGACCGCGACCGTGACGGGTTCGTGCTCGGCGAGGGCGCCGGCATCATCGTGCTGGAGTCCGAGGAGTTCGCCAGGGCGCGCGGCGCCCGCGTCTACGCCTACGCCTCGGGCGTCGGCTACTCCGCCGACTCGCACCACATCACCCAGCCCGAGCCCGAGGGCCGGGGCATCATCATGGCGATGACCCAGGCGCTCAACGACGCCGACGTCACCGGCCTCGACGTCAAGCACGTCAACGCGCACGCCACCTCGACTCCCGCCGGGGACGTCATCGAGGTCAAAGCGGTCGCCAAGGCCATCGGCACCCATCCTCTCGTCACCTCGACCAAGTCCATGACCGGCCACCTGCTGGGCGGCGCGGGCGGCATCGAGTCGGTCTTCACGATCAAGGCGCTGCACGACCGGATCGTGCCCGCCACCATCAACCTGGACAACCTCGACGACGGCATCGAGGTGGATCTCGTCTACGGCGCCAACCGCAAGCTGCCCGAAGGCGACATCGCCGCGGTGAACAACTCGTTCGGATTCGGCGGCCACAACGCGACCGTCGTCTTTAAGGGAGCCTGAATGACCGTGCTCGACAACCGGGTGGTGACGTCCGGCTCCGATCAGGAGCCCGCGGATCCCCGCGACCCCGTCGTCCGTCTGTCCGCGCTGCTCGACGAGGGCTCGCTGCGGCTGATCACTCCTGAAGACAAGAGCGGCGCACTCGCCGCCATGGGCCGCGTCGAGGGTGTTCCCGTCGTCGCCTTCTGCAGTGACGCCCGCTTCCAGGGCGGCGCGATGGGCAGCGAGGGCTGCGAGCACATCGTGCACGCCTACGACGTGGCCGTCCGCGAACGGGTGCCGGTCATCGGGATCTGGCACTCCGGCGGTGCGCGACTCGCCGAAGGCGCCGAGTCGCTGCACGCCGTCGGCCGGGTCTTCGCCGCGATGACCAAGGCCTCCGGCGTGGTGCCGCAGATCTCGGTGGTCGTGGGCGCGGCGGCCGGTGGCGCCGCCTACGGCCCCGCGCTCACCGACCTGGTGATCCTGGCCGACTCCGGCCGCATCTTCGTCACCGGGCCCGACGTGGTCCGCAGCGTCACCGGCGAGGACGTCTCCAGCGCCGCGCTGGGCGGCACCGAGCCGCACAGCAAGCGCAGCGGCGTCGTGCACGTCACCACCAAGACCGAGACCGAAGCTCTGCTGCGGGCACGCCAGCTGGCCTCGCTGCTCGGCCACCAGGGCCGGGTGCGAGCCTCCGACGTCGGCGAGATCGACTTCTCCAGCCTGCTGCCGGAGTCGGCTCGCCGCGCCTACGACGTCAAGCCGCTGGTCAACGGCCTGCTCGACGAGCCGGGCATCGAGCTGCACCCCAAGTGGGCGCCGAACATCGTCACGTCGCTCGGCCGCCTCGGTGGCCGGACGGTCGGTGTGATCGCCAACAACCCGATGCGGCTCGGCGGCTGCCTCGACGCCACGTCCGCCGAGAAAGCTGCCCGCTTCGTTCGCATGTGTGACGCTTTCGGAGTGCCGTTGGTTGTCCTCGTGGACGTTCCGGGCTATCTGCCGGGGGTCGGTCAGGAGCATGACGGCGTCGTCCGGCGCGGTGCCAAGCTGCTGCACGCGTTCGCTGAGGCGTCGGTGCCGCGCGTCACGCTGGTCACGCGCAAGGCCTACGGCGGGGCGTACATCGCGATGAACTCCCGCTCGCTGGGCGCCACCAAGGTGTTCGCCTGGCCGACGGCCGAGATCGCGGTCATGGGCGCGGTCGCCGCGGTGCGCATCCTCAAGCGCCGCGAGCTCGCGGCGGCGCCCGAGGAGGAGCGGGCCGAGCTGGAGCAGCGGCTGGCCCGCGAGCACGAGAAGCTGGCCGGCGGGCTCGGCCGGGCTCAGGAGCTGGGCGTGATCGACGAGGTCATCGAGCCGCGCGAGACGCGCGGCGCGATCGCCAAGCTGCTCGCCCAGGCCACCCCCGCCAGGGGCGCCCACGGCAACATCCCGCTGTAAGAGCTGCCGAAAGGGTCCCGCACCGAAGTCAGGTGCGGGACCCTTTCGCTGTCCCCTTCACGGCCTGTCCGCCTCACGGAACGGCTGTCCGGAGGCCCGGGGAGGTCAGACGGCGGCGTGCAGCCAGCGGACCGGCGCGCCGTCGCCCGCGTACCGGAACGGCTCCAGCTCCTCGTCCCAGGGCTTGCCGAGCAGCTTGTCGAGCTCGTCCTCCAGCACGCAGCGGCCCTGGGCGGCCATCAGCATCGCCGCGCGGAGCCTGTCTTCGGGCACCATGATGTCGCCCGCCGCCCCGATGACCGCGCTGAAGGCGCCGAGCGTCGGCGTATAGGCATGACGGGACCCGTCGACCCCTGATGAGGCGTCCTCGGTGATCTCGAAGCGGATCCGCTGCCAGCCCATGAGGGAAGAGGTGATGGCCGCCGCGACACCGGGACGACCCTCCCACTCCGCCTGCGCTCGCACCACGTTGGGCGCGGCGGGTTGCGGCGTCCACGTCAGGTCCACGGGTACGCCAAGAACACCCGCGACCGCCCATTCGATATGAGGGCACAGCGCGGGCTGAGCCGAGTGGACGTAGATCACGCCACAAGCAGACACCGGACCTCCCGATCGGTACGAGGTGCGCCTTCCCCAACGGCCTCGTCCTGGGATGATCACAAGTGACTAGGGAGAGACTACCGTCGGTCGCAATCGGACACCAGAGGGGGGCCATACCAAGTTGTTGCGGCTGTGACGCGTGACACTGGCCCGAGCGCGGATAGATACCCGCTCATGGACATCGAACCTGTCGGCGCGGCGCTCATCCGGCCAGGCCAGCTGCTGACCGACCGTGGCGCCCTGTCCGCCGCGTCGCGCTGGACCCAGGCCGTCTCCGAGGCCGACGGTGTGTGCGTGATCCATCTGACGGCCGGCGCCGACGTCTGCGAGATCGCCAGAGACCTGCGCGAGCAGGGTTTCCGGGCCTCACCCAACCACGTCCTCGCCGCCCAGCCGCTCTTCTTCGGCGGGCCGGCCTCCCGGCCGTTCCCCGTCCCGCGCGTCCACCACCGGCCGGGCCGTGACCACTCGCCCGTGGTCGTGGGCCTGCTCGACACCGCCGTCGCCCCGCACCCGTGGTGGACGGGCAGCGACTGGTTCCGTGAGGTGGACGAGGAGGTGCCGCCGGGCGAGCAGGCCGGCCACGGGACCTTCCTGGCCGGCATTCTGGTGCGGCGGGCTCCGGGCGTGTCGCTCACCGTCCGCCGGGTGCTCGACGGGCAGGGGCTGGGCGACGAGGCCGGCGTGGTCCGGGCGCTGCACCGGATGCGGGAGGACCCACCTCAGGTGCTCAACCTGTCGTTCGGCGGCCACACCTTCGACGACCGCCCGCCTCCCCTGCTGGCCGACGCGCTCGGCGCGCTGCCCGACACGGTCGCGGTCGCCTGCGCGGGCAACACCGCGAGCGACCGCCCGTTCTGGCCGGCGGCGCTGCCGGGCGTCGTCGCGGTGGGCGCGGTCGACGAGAGCGAGGAGCACCGCGCCCCCTTCTCCGCGTACGGCTCGTGGGTCGACGCGTGTGCCCGCGGCACGTGGCTGACCAGCAGTTTCCTGGAACGTGACGAGTTCGCCGGCTACGCCGCGTGGAACGGCACGTCCTTCGCGACCGCCCTGGTCGCGGGCGCCATCGCCGACGCGGCGAAGGAGCGGCCGGCGCGCGAGGCGGCGGCGCGGGTGCTCGCCCCCGAGAGGGCCCGGCAAATTGCCGATCTGGGGGTTCTCGTCCCGTCGAATCTGTAGAGTTTACGCTCAGTCCTTGGCTGATCACGGGGAGGCAGCGTGGCCTCCTGGTGAGCCCGGGCGGAGGAGGCCGCATGCAGGAGCCACGCGATCCGGCGGAGTTGCTCAAGGCAGCGGCCGACGACGACCAGACGGCCTGGGATGAGCTCGAGTCGAGGTTCGGGCCGCGCATGTGGGCAGTCGCCCGGGTGTGCGGGCTGACCGAGGCCGATGCGGCGGACGCGGTCCAGGGAGCGTGGTTGCGTCTGCTCGAACACCTCCATGACATCAGAGAACCATCAGGCGTTGGCGCGTGGCTGGCGACGACCACCCGCCGCGAAGCGCTTCTGATCCTCAGGAAGGAGCTCCCCCGAGCGCCTTTCTTCGACGTCGCACTCGACTCTGATCCAGCGGCGGCCGTTCTGGAGGCCGACAGCAGCCGCATCCTCTGGAGGACGGTCTCCACCCTGCACGAGCCATGCCGCACACTGCTCCAGCTGGTCGCGACGGATCTTGGATACCAGCAGGTTGCACTGCGTCTGGGCGTGCCCCTTGGCAGCGTGGGCCCAACCAGAACGCGGTGCCTGGAAAAGCTGCGCACCTTGATCTCACTACAGGAGACGGTGCAATGATCAACGACGAGTACTTCCTGGCGGCCCTCCGGCTCGCCGCCGGGAACGACCCGATGCCCGGGCATGTTTCCGCTGCCGCACGCGATGCCTATGGGCTAAGGGTTCCTCAAGCGGTGACCGCCGCGCCTGCCGAAAGCGCCACGCCCCACGGCGTACGCGGCATCGACGGTTGCCAACTGGTCCGCTTCGTCGCGGCCGGCCTCACCTTCGACCTGGAGGTGACGGTGGGCGACGGGCTCATCGACGTCGCGGGGCAGATCGTCCCGCATCCAGGAGAGGGCACCCACGTCGATGTCCGGACCCCCCACCTGACGCTCACGAGGCGTCTCGCGCGCACCGGCCAGTTCGCGGCCACCGGCCTGCCTCCGGGCTGGCTCAGCGTGGTGTGCCATCGCCCTGGCCACCCGCCGGTCCAGACCCGGTGGGTGCGCATCCGCCCATGACGAAGAACAGCAGCAGGGGATCAGGCGCCGTCTCCGGACGGCGTCCCCCTGCTCCTGACCCCTCCCCTGCTCCTGACCGCCCCCTTGCTCCTGATCATCCCCCGCATTCGCCGCCTCCGGCCGAGGCGACCGGCGACGCCACGCCGCTGGTCCTGGCCGCCGAGGCGGCGGTGCTGCGTTCCATCGTGGACCCCGAGCAGGCGCTGCACGCCGGTCGCACCGTGCTGTCCGCGGCCGAGTCCTGCGGCGACGTGGAGGCGAGCGTGGTCGCCCTCAGGGCGATGGCTCTCGGCGCCCGCGAGCTGGGCGACCTCCAGGCCGCCGAGCGGCACCTGCGCCGGGCGATCGCGACGCCGAAGGCGCCCCGCGAGCGCCTGGCGCAGGCGCGGCTCTCCCTGGTGACGGTCCGCACCGAACGCGGTCATCCCCTGCAGGCGCTCCGGATCGCCGCGCTGGCCTGGGCCTACCTCTCGCCCCTCGACCGGGCCAAGCTCGACACGCAGCGCGCCGTGGCGCTCGCCCACCTGTGCCGCTACCAGGAGGCCATCGCCTCCTGCGATCGCGCCCTGCAGGCGCTGGTCGCCGCCCCCGGCACGATCGACGACCGCAGGTTCCTCGCGGGCGGGCTGCTCAACCGCGGCCTGGTCCACGCCTATCGCGGCGACTGGGAGTCGGCCTCACGCGACATCACCGCCTGCCTGCAGATCGCCCGGCACGCCGGGCTCGACCACCTGGTCCGCCTGGCGTCGGCCAACCTGCCGTTCCTCGCCGTACGGCGAGGCGACCTCGCGGGCGCGTTCGGCCACTACCGGGCGGCCGAGGACACCTTGTTCGGCTACCCCGAGCGCCTGGCGACGATGCGCGCCGACTTCGCCGGGGCACTGCTGGCCGCCCACCTCCCGGGCGAGGCCAGGGAGCTGCTCACCATGGCCGTACCCGATCTGGAGGCGTCCGGCGCCCTGGTGGCGCTGGCGGAGGCGCGGCTCAAGCTCGCCCAGGTGGAGTTGCTGACCGGCGACGCGCGCCGGGCACTGGCCGTGGCGGAGCGGGCCGAGCTGGAGCTGGCCGCCCAGGACCGCGAGGCGTGGCTGCCCCTGGTCAGGGAGGTGACGCTGCGGGCCCGGCTGATGCTCGAAGGTCCCACCTCCCGGCTGCTGGTCGACCTGGCGGACTGCGCCGACGAGCTCGAGACCGGCTCGGCCCTGGCGGCGGGTGCGGGCGCGCTCCGGCTCGTGGCCGCCGAGACGGCCCTGGCGCTGGGCGACCACCCGCTGGCCCGCGCCCAGCTGGCTCACCTGACCTCGCACGCGATTCCCGACGCGCCGCGGGTGCCCGAGGGCACCCGGCTGATCACCCTGTCCTCGGAGGCGCAGGCCGGACACCTCGCGCGGGTGTCGCGGATCCCGGCGCCGGTGCGCCGGCACGCGCTCGCGCTGGAGGCGTCGCTGCGGGACGACGTCCCGGGCGCGCTCCGCGAGGTTCGCGACGGGCTGGCCGAGGTGGGCAGCCAGATGGACGCGTTCGACGATCCGGCGCTGCGGGCGCACGCGGCGCGGGCCGGCGAGCGGCTGGCGGCGTTCGGGCTGAGCCTGGCGGTGCGCGACGGGTCTCCTGCCGAGGTGTTCGGCTGGGCCGAGCGCTGGCGGGCGGTGGCGGCTCCCGCGCACGCCGGCGGCACGGCCGACCCCGACCAGGTGCGGGCCGCGCTGGGTTCGGGGGCACTGGTCGAGTTCGTGGTCGAGGACAGATCGCTGCTGGCCGTGGTGATCACCGGCGAGCGGATGGTGCTGCGGCGGCTCGGTGACCTGGGGCCGATCACGGAGGCGCTCATCCAGCTGCGCTACGCCCTGCGCAGGAGCAGCCTGGGCGACTGCGGGCCCGGAGGCGGGCTGGTCGGGCCGACGGCGGAGGAGCTCGAACGGCTGCTGTTCGGGCCGATCGAGGCCGAGCTGGGCGACCGGCAGATGGTGGTCGTACCCGCCGGAGTGCTGCACACGCTGCCCTGGGGCGCGCTGCCGTGTTTGCGCGAACGCCCCGTGAGCGTGGCCGCCGGCGCGACCGCGTGGCTCGCGGCCCGGCGGCTCGGGCCCGTCCCGTCCTGGCCACCGGTGGTGGCCGCGGCCGCCGGGCCGGGCCTCGCCCACGCCGGGGACGAGGTCCGCCGGGTGCTCGCCCTCCATCCTCGCGGCCAGGAGGTGGCCGGACGCACCGGCCCTGTCCTGGACGCGCTGGTCACGGCCGACGTGCTGCACCTCGCGGCGCACGGCGTGTTCCACGCGCGCAGCCCGCTGCTGTCGGCCATCACGCTCGAGGACGGCCCGCTCATGGCCTACGACCTGCTCGGGCTCACGCGTACGGCCAGGCTGGTGGTGTTGTCGGCGTGCGACTCGGGCATGGCCCGCACCCCGGCCGAGGGCGCGCCGCTCGGGCTGGCCGGCACGTTCCTGGCCAGGGGCACGACCTGCGTGGTCGCCGGGATGGTGCCAGTGCGCGACGCGGACGCGCTGGCCGTGATGACGTTGTTCCACGAACTGCTCGCCACCGGCTGCCCGCCCGCCTCGGCCCTGGCCTCGGCGGCGGCCAAGACGGGGGTGCTGGGCTTCGCCTGTTTCGGCGCGGGCGATCAGCCGGTCGCGACCGGCCTGCCCGGGTCGGCGACCCAGTTGGACCACGACCCCACGTAGAGGGCGCCGGGCAGGCCCGCCACCTCCAGCGCCAGCACCTGGTGGGCGGCGTTCACCCCTGACCCGCAGTAGGCCCCGGCCACCGCGTCCTCGCGGACGCCGAGGTCGCGAAAGCGCGCCAGCAACTCGCCGGACGGCAGGAACCTGCCGTCGGCACCGAGGTTGTCCGTGGTCGGCGCGCAGACCGCGCCCGGGATGTGACCGGCCAGCGGGTCGACCGGCTCGACCTCCCCGCGGTAGCGGGCCGCGGCCCGGGCGTCGAGCAGCACCCCGTCACCGGCGAGCGCTCCCGCCTGGTCGGCGGTCAGCACGGGCATCGCGCCCGGCCTGGCGGTGAACCCGCCCGGGACGATCTCGGGGGCCTCCTTCGCCGTCGGCAGGCCGGCCTCGGTCCAGGCGGTCAGGCCGCCGTCGAGCACGCGTACGTCCTGGTGGCCGAAGTAGCGCAGCGTCCACCAGGCTCTGGCGGCGACGGTGGCGCCGGCGTCGTCGTAGACCACCACGGGCCGGTCGTCGTCGACGCCGAGCCGCCGCATGGCGGCCTCGAAGCCGGCCGCTGAGGGCAACGGGTGGCGGCCCTGCTCGCCGGGCGGCGCCGCGAGGTCGGTGTCGAGGTCGCAGTATGCGGCCCCGGGCAGGTGCCCCTCCCGGTAGAGGTCGATCCCCGGCGGGCCGCCGAGGCGCCAGCGCACGTCGAGCACGGTGGCGTCGCGAAGCGCGTCGAGGTCGGTGGGAGTGATCAGCGGGCTCATCGGGTGGATACCTCCAGCAGCGGAATGTACTGCTCGGCGGCGGTCATCGAGCCGTGGTAGCCGGTGAACACCGCCTCGATCTTGTGGATGGTGGGAGCGGTGAGGGCGAGATCGGTGTAGGGGACGGCCAGGACGTCGCCGATGCGCGGCAGCCACTCCGTCCGCACCGTCGGCCCGAACCAGCCGGACTCGACGGCCTCTTGCCTGGACACCACCCAGGCCTGGCCGGCCAGCGTCTCGCGCCAGGCGTCAAGCACCTCGCCGGCGGCGCCCTCCTCGGTGTAGACGTGGCGTGCCCGGGCCTCGCCGCCCAGCAGGGCGACCCCTCGCATCAGCGCGGGCTCGCCGTCGACCTCGATCTTGTCGGAGGCGTTGACCATGCCGTGATCGGCGGTGACGTAGAGAGCGGAGCCGCCGGGCAGCGTCTGCGCGAGCCGCTCGGCCATCTGGTCGACGATCGCGAGCTGCGTCAGCCACTCGTCGCTGCCCCACCCGGTCATGTGACCGACGGCGTCGAGATCGCCGTAGTAGACGGTGACGTACGCGGGCGCCTCATGGAGCGCCTGGCGCACCCTGGCGACGCGCTCCTCGATGGGGTCGGCGGCCAGGTAGCGCACGCCCCTGTGGACGGCCTGGGTCAGCCCGCTGCCTTCGAACGCGGCCGGGGCCACGTAGCTCGCCGTGATCCCGGCCGCCGCGGCGCGCTGGAAGACGGTGGTGGCGGGCTGCCATTCGAGAGGGTCCATGACCATCTTGTCGGGCAGCGTCCAGCGCAGGCAGTTGAAGAGGTGGCCGGCGCCGGGAACGGCCAGCGTGAGCCCCATCATCCCGTGCTCGCCCGGCGACAGCCCGGTGCCGAGCGAGCACAGGCTGGTGACCGTCGTGGCCGGGAAGCCCGCGGTGAGCGTGGTGCGGCCGGCGGCGGCGAGGAACGGCGCCACGTCGGCGTGGGCGCGCAACAGCTCGGCTCCGAGGCCGTCGACGAGGAACAGGCAGATGTTCCGGGCAGGCTCGAGGCCGAGCACGTTGTGCTCGTCGAGGCCCAGGGCGGCGAGTAAGGAGCGGGGCAGGTCAGCCAGTGACGACCCGCCGTACGCCGGAATCAGGGGCGTGTTCTCGACCATTCTCCGAGCTTAACCGCGTCCCTGGTCGCGCCGGAGCCATGAGGGGGCGGCGCCGGCTCGTGGTGGCGCCGGTCAGGTGGCGGCGCGGGCGGTGGCCTCGGACAGCGCCTTGGCGAAGGCGAGGACGTGGGTGACCGCCTCAGGGCCGTCGGCGGCCTCGCTGACCCGCAGGGACAGGTCGTCGGCGGTGATGGCGCCGGTGTAGCCGTGGTCGGCCTCGCAGTTTTCGTCGCCGCAGGTGGCCGGCTCGAGGTCGACGTGGGAGATGGCACCCCAGCCGATGGTGAGCGTGACCTCGGTGGGAGGAACGCCCGGCGCGTAGGCGGCCGGGTCGGGGACGACGCGGGTGACCGCGACCGACTGGACCCGGCTCAGGCGGACGGCCTCGGTGGTGGTCGAGGCGTAGGAGGTCGAGACTCCCTCGACCGCCGGGTGCTCGTCGGTGTGGCAGACCAGCAGCCTCGTGGCCGACAGCACCAGGACCGTGACGTGCCTGCGCACCTCCATGGCCGGGTCGAACGTGGCCTCGTGGTGCACCACGTAGGCGGTCACGGCCTCCTTGCCCAGCGCTGACTCGACCGCATCGGTGACGAGGTCGGGGTAGTAGCCGCTGCGTTCGATCGCTTCACGCAGGCCCGCGGCTGAGACTCGGGTTTCCCTCATGGGTCCATCCTGCCAGGAGCACGCAGTGCCCTCACCCCTCGCGCATAACGACCTATAACGTCTTTTATCTGCTCATCGCGATATCCAGAGTTGAAGATTGCCGGCGTTTCCGGGTTCGCCTGGGTGGTCGCCGGTGTCCCGGGCCGCCTGGTCAGGACAGCCGGCGCGGGCCACCGTCCAGGCGGGGGCCGGGTGGTGTCCGGAGGGTGGCCCGGGCGCCGAGGATGATCACACCCGACTCGCCCACCAGCACTTGGTCGAGCTCCAGCCGCGCCATCTCGGGCAGGTCGGAGGCCATCCGCCCGACGCGTACGAGAAGGTCCTCCAGAGCGCCGACGGCCACGGGCGGGTAGCCGTACTCGCCGAACAGGAGCGGGGCCGCGCGGACGGAACGTACGAGGGCGCCGGCGTCCTCCTTCGTCAGCGGCGCGAGCCGGAACCCCTGGTCGAGCAGCAGGCGCGCGGTCACCTCGCCGAGCCCGAACGAGACGACCGGCCCGAACGCGGGGTCCTCGACGACGCCGACCACCGTGGGAACGGCAGGTTGGGGCGCCATGCGCTGCACGGCCAGCTCGGTGCCGGCACCGAGCTGCTCGGTGAGCTCGGCATAGGCGTGCCGGATGCCGTCGGGCGTGGCCAGGCCCAGCCGCACGGTGCCGGCCCGGCCGGCCGCCTCGGGGCCGGCGGCCTTGAGCACGACGGGCCAGCCGACCCGTCCGGCCGCCTCGACCGCCTCGTCGGGCGAGCCCACCACCTCGGCGGGCCACACGCTGAGGCCGTAGCGCGAGAGCAGCTCGGCGGCGTCGACCTCGACGGGCGGCCCCGGCTCGGCGAAGGACCCCAGAGCCGGCGACGTCTCCCCTCCGGCGACCGAGCCGTCGGGCTCGTCCGTGGTGGCGGCGAGGGTCTGGCGGACCAGGTCGCGGGCACCGTCGGTGTCGATGTCCTCCAGCTGGGGCGGCGCGACCACGGGATGCGAGCGCCACGAGGCGTAGCGCACCACGTGGGCCAGCGCCCTGACGGCCTCCTCCGGCGCCGGGTAGGACGGGATGGAGCCCCGGCCAGGGGTGGCGCCCACGCTGAGTGAGGGGTGCATGCCGTTGTGCCCCTCGAAGGTGGCCAGCACCGGCTTGCCCGCCCCCTCCGACACGCGCAGCAGCTCGGCCGCCACGTCGTCGGAGTCGCCGGGCAGGGGCGGCATGTAGATCACGACCGCCGAGTCGACCGAGTCGGAGGCCAGTTGCTCGGCCAGGGCCGCCCCGAACTCCGCCGCGCCTGCCCGCGGGCCGAGGTTGGCCGGGGTGCCCGGCGACAGCCCGGCGGAGACGCAGGCGTCGGCGGCGAGCAGCCCGAGCGCGTCGGAGTTGGTGACCAGCCCGACCCGGGGACCGGCGGGCAGCGGCTGGAAGGCGAGCAGTTCGCCCACGTCGAACAGCTGGATGAGGTCGTCCACCCGGATCAGCCCGGCCTGCTCGAACAGGGAGCTGATCGCGGTGTCGGGCAGCCCGAGCTCGCGGGCGGAGTGACCGGCCGGGGTGCCGCCGCTCTTGACCACCACGATCGGCTTGGCTCGGGCGATCCGCCTGGCCAGGCGGGCGAACTTGCGCGGATTGCCCAGCGACTCCAGGTAGAGCAGGATCACCTCGGTCGAGGTGTCCTCCTCCCAGTACTGCAAGAGGTCGTTGCCCGACACGTCGGCCCGGTTGCCGGCCGAGACGAACGACGAGATGCCCATGCCACGCTGGGCCACCCGCTGGAGCAGCGCCGTGCCGAGCGCGCCCGACTGGCTGAAGAAGCCGACGCGTCCCCTGCCGGGGACGGTGGCGGCGAGCGTGGCGTTGAGCTTGACCGCGGGGTCGGTGTTGGCGATGCCCAGGCAGTTGGGCCCCACCACGCGCAGGCCGTAGGCGCGGGCGATGCGGGCGAGCTCGTCCTGCCTGGCCCGGCCCTCGGCACCGGTCTCGCCGAACCCCGACGACACCACGACCAGCCCGTGCACGCCCTTCTCGGCGCATTCCTTGACCACGTCGGCGACGCTCCCGGCGGGCACCGCGACCACGGCGAGGTCCACCTCGTCGTCGATGGCCGTGACGCTCGGGTAGGCGCGCACCCCGGCCACGGCCCGCACCTCGCGGTGGACCGGGTAGACGGGACCGGTGAAGTCGGCGGCCAGCAGGTTGCGCAGCACGGTCTGGCCGATGCCGCCCGGCTCGCGCGAGGCGCCGATCACCGCGACGGAGCCGGGGGCGAGCAGCCGGGCGATGGACCTGGCCTCCGCGCGGTGCTCGCGCGAGGTCGTCACCTCGGCGGAGACGTCGGTCGGGGTGAGGTCGAGCGTCATGCGGACCACGCCGTCGGCGAACCGGCTCTCGGCGGTGTAGCCGGCCTGCCGCAGCACTCCCATCATCTTCATGTTGGCGGGCAGCACGTCGGCGACGAACCGCTCGATGCCGTGCTCGCGGGCGGTGGCGGCCAGATGCTCGAGCAGCACCGAGGCCACTCCCCTGCCCTGGTGGGCGTCCTCGACGAGGAAGGCCACCTCGGCCTCGCCCGGGCCGGTCCTGTCATAGCGGATGACGGCCACCATCTCGGTGCCGATGGTGGTGATCAACGCCACCCGGTCGACGTAGTCGACGTTGGTGAACCAGGCCACTTCCCGGTCGGACAGCCTCGGCCTCGGCCCGAAGAAGCGGAAGTAGATCGTCTCCTCGGACAACCGGGAGTAGAAGGCGCGCAGACGGTCGGCGTCGGCGGGCCTGATCGGACGCACGTGCGCGGTGCCGCCGTCGGCGAGGACGACGTCGGCCTCCCAGTGGGCGGGATAGTGAGCCTCCACACCCCGAGCGTAGCCGCGCGTCCCGGATGCCAAGACCCGGCCGTCCGTTGGGCAACGCTTGTGCATCGACTGATGCCCGGTGTCGGGGGTCCGCCCCACGAGCAGCCCTGAAGCTGTTAGCTTTGCCGTGGCCAGGCTCGTTCTGTAGGCAGCAGCAAGGTGGTGGCATCATGACGCGGGTCGTCGTGGTGGGCGATCTCATGACCGACGCGGTCGCCCGCGCCCGTTATGCACTCGCCAGGGCCAGCGACACCCCGGCGGTCGTGACCATGCACGGTGGCGGTTCCGGGGCGAACATCGCATCCTGGCTGGCGGTCGAAGGCGCGGAGGTGGCCTTCATCGGGCGCCGTGGCGCCGATATCACCGGCCGCAACCGCGATATGGAGTTGATGGGCTACGGCGTCGACGCCCGGCTCGTGATGGATCCGGAGCGGCCGACCGGCACCTGTGTGGTGCTCGTCACGCACAAGGGCGAGCGCACGATGCTCTCCGACCCGGGCGCCAATGCCGCCCTCTCGCCGGAGGACCTGCCGCGTGACCTGTTCAACGGCGGCGGCCACCTGCACCTGTCGGGCTACACACTGATCAACGAGGGCTCCCGCGACGCGGGTCTCGCGGCGCTCGACATGGCCCACCACTCGGGCATGTCGATCACGGTCGACTGCGCCTCGTCCGCGCCTCTGGACCGTACGGGCGCCGAGCCGTTCCTTGAGTGGACGAGTGGCGCCAAGCTGCTGTTCGCCAACATCGACCAGGCCAAGGTGCTGACCGGCCGCGATGATCCCGAGGCTGCCGCCAAGGTGCTGACCGCGTGGTTCCCGCAGGTCGTGATCAAGCTCAACTCCGAGGGTGCGCTGTGGTTCGGCAACGGCCGCCCCGACCCGGTCCGGGTGGCCGCCGATCCGGTCGACCGGATCATCGACGGCACGGGTGCGGGCGACGCGTTCTGCGCCGGGTTCCTGCCGTCGTGGCTGGCGGGCAAGCCTCCGGCCGAGTCGCTGGCCTCCGGTTGCCGGCTGGCCACCAAGGCGATCACGCACCTGGGAGCACGCCCCCGGCTCTAGTGCGGATCTTCCGGCTCGTTCTATCGTGAGAGGCCCGATGTCTCTCCAGAAGGAGCTGGATGCTGGGCGTGCGTCCGTTACGGCCGGGCGACCCTGAGTCGGTCGGCGATTACCCGGTCACCGGGTTCCTCGGCGAAGGCGGCCAGGGCAGCGTCTACCTGGGTCTGTCCCCCTCCGGCGAGCGCGTCGCGATCAAGCTGCTGCACGCCCGGTTCGCCGACGACGAGCAGGCCGTGCGCCGCTTCCGCCGCGAGGCCGAGGCCGCGCGCCGGGTCGCGGAGTTCTGCACGGCGCGGGTGCTCGAGGTGGGCGCGGTCGATGACCGGCCGTTCATCGTCGGCGAGTACGTCGACGGGCCGTCACTCCAGCACCAGGTGACCACCGAGGGTCCCATGCGCGGCCAGGTGCTGGTACGCCTGGCGATCGCGACCGCCACGGCGCTGGCCGCGATCCACCGGGCGGGCGTGGTGCACCGTGATTTCAAGCCGAGCAACGTGCTGCTCGGCCCCGACGGGCCCCGGGTGATCGACTTCGGGATCGCCCGGGCACTCGACGTGAGCCAGAGCCTGACGACGAGCGTGGTGGGCACGCCCGCGTACATGGCTCCGGAACAGTTTCACGGCAGGCCGGAGCCGGCCAGCGACGTGTTCGCGTGGGCGGGCACGATGGTGTTCGCGGCGACGGGGCGAAGCGCGTTCGGGTTCGGGACGCTGCCGATGGTGATGCACCGCATCCTGAGTGCCACGCCCGACCTGTCCGGGGTGCCGGAGCCGCTGGCGGCGCTCCTCTGGGCCGCGCTCGGCAAGGATCCCCGGTTACGGCCGACGGCCGAGCAGGTGCTGGGTGAGCTCATCCGGTCGAACGCCCCCGCCGGTACGACCACTCCACCGCCGCCTTCCGGGCCACCCGTGCCGGGACTCCCGGCTCCGGGCGCACACCACCAGGCGCCACCGGCCCACGTGGGCCCGCCATCCCAGGCCCATCAGACGCCGCCTGCCCACGTGGGCCCGCGATCCCAGGCAGCGCCGGGTCCTGGCGGCAGCGGCTCCCGGCGCAGGGTGCTGGTGCCGGCCGTGGCGGTGGCGACGGCCCTCGTGATCGGGGTGGTCACCTGGCTGGTCAGCCGTGGCGACACCCCGGCCGGCTCGGGGCAGCCGGGAACGGCCACCGGACGGGCGACCGGCCAGGACGCGGCGGTGGCGGCGATCGCGAACCCGTCTAACAGGACCGGCGGGACAGTCCGTGTGGCCTCGGGCTCCGCCCTGGACTCCACCGACCCGGGCGACGCCTACTTCCCCGACACGCTGAACCTCATCCGCCTCTACGGCCGGTCGCTGACGATGTTCAAGCCCGCCCCTGGCGCGGCGGGCACGCAGATCGTCCCCGACCTGGCCGAACGACTGGGACAGCCGAGCGACGCCGGCAAGACCTGGACCTACACGCTGCGGCGGGGCGCGAAGTACGACGACGGCGCCCCGATCACCTCGGCGGACGTGAAGTACGCGGTGCTGCGCAGCATGGACGAGGGCTTCGCCAACGGCTCGGCCCACTTCGACGAGCTGCTGGCCCTGCCGACCGGCTACCAGGGGCCCTACAGGTCGCCGAGCGCGGACACCGACTCGGCCATCGAGACCCCCGACGACCGGACGATCGTCTTCCATCTCAAGGAGCCGTACGGCGCCTTCGACCAGGTCGTCCAGCTCCCCGAGACCGTACCGGTGCCCCGAGGCAGGGACACGCGCGACAAGTACCGCTTCGCCGTCGCGTCGTCGGGGCCGTACATGTTCGAGAGCGCGACGGAGCAGCGGCTCGTGCTGGTGCGCAACGAGCAGTGGGATCCCGCGACCGACCCCAACCGCACGCGGCTGCCCGACCGGTTCGAGATGGACTTCGGCCAGGACGCGGCCGAGGCGGCCAGGAAGTTGTCCGCCGGCGAGGTCACCTTCGGGCCGCCCGTGACGCAGGAGCAGGAGGCTGAGATCTCGGCCTCCTCTGCGCTGCGGAGCCGGTCGGACACACCGCTCACCGGCGGCGTCAACTATCTGGCGATCAACCCGCAGGTGGAGCCGTTCGACGACCCCGGCTGCCGGCGCGCGGTGATCCAGGCGCTGGGTCTCGCGGCGGTGCCGCAGGGGTTCCGCACCGGGCTCGGCGCGGGTCAGGTGCCGACGTCACTGGTGCCGCCGTCGATCCCGGGCACGCACGCGCCGATTCCCGGGCTGACCGCGAACGGCGACCCGGACGCCGCCCGGCGCTCGCTCGCCGCCTGCGGCGAGCCCGGCGGGTTCGAGACCACGTACATCTACCGTGACGTGCCCGGCGAGGCCGCGGCCGCGCAGGCGGTGCGTACGGCCCTCGGCAGGGCCGGCATCCGGGTCACTCCGCGGGGTCACCAGGTCGCGGAGTTCCACCAGAGGTACGGCGGCAACCCGGCCTACCTGAAGAAGGAGGGCATCGGGCTGATCGCCAAGACCTGGGCGCCCGACTGGCCCGACACGGGGTCGTTCCTGTCCTTGCTGGCCGACAGCAGGCAGATCACCAAGGAGTATTCGATCAACGTGAGTGTCCGCGTGCCCGCGATCGACTCCCTGGTCGACCAGGCCACACGTGAACTCGACGGCACCGAGAGGGCCGCCCTGTGGGCGCGGGCCGAGCAGCGGATCGCTGAGGAGGCGGTGCTCGTGCCGCTGGTCTGGCGGCGCACGCTGCTGCTGCGCGGCCGGGACGCGACCAACGTGCACGTCAGCCCGGTGTACGGCAACTACGACCTGGTGACGATGGGCGTGGCCTGAGCCGGGGCCTGACCAGTCCGATCGACCGGCCCCCCGACCAACCGGCCCGACCAACCGCGCCCGACCAGCCCCGTCTGACCAGCCCGCCCGACCGGCCCGACCGGCCCGACCGATCGGTCGTCGGCGATCAGGAGGTCGTGGCGAGCGCCAGGGGCAGCACGGCCGGGGCGCCCGCGTGCCGCACGAGGGCCGTGCCCAGGGTCATCGTCCAGCCGGTGTCGATGCGGTCGTCGATCAGCAGCACCGGCCCCCCGCACTCGGCGATGGCCACGCCGAGGTCCTTGGGCATGGCCAGGGTGGCCCTGATCGCCTGCACCCGCTTGGCGCTGTTGAACTGCTGCCCGGGCGGCCCCGCGCGATAGCCCAGCTCGCCGAGGTAGGCCAGCCGCCCCACCTGGGCGAGCCGTTCGGCGAACCCGCGCACGAGCAGGGGGCGCGTCGAGGAGGGGACGCTGACCACGGCCACCGGCCGCTCGCGCCACTCCCACGCGGACAACAGCTGGATCACGGCCTTGAACATGTCGTCGGCCATCGGCCCGTCGGGGCCGTTGAACAGCTCGCGCAGCCGGTTGCCCCAGCCGATGTCGGTGAGCCGCCCGAGCGCCCTGCCCGGCTCGGCGCCGAGCTCCGGCTTGATCCGGCCGGACAGGTCGGCCAGGCCGGTCGGCCACTGCCGGCGCGCCTCGACCGGGACACCGGGCCTGCTCAGGCTCTGCCGGGCGACCTCCACCGCCTCGGTGGCGATCTCGGGCGAGCGGTGGTGGCCGGTGCAGTTGTCGCACCGGCCGCAGGGCCCGGCCGCGTCGTCGTCGAGGTGCCGTCGCAGGTAGTGCTCGCGGCACTCGGTGGTGGTCAGGTAGCCGAGCATGGCCTCCTGCTCGGCCCGGCGCTCGGCGGCGATGCGGGAGTAGCGCTCGGCGTCGTAGGCCCACGGCTCACCCGTCGACTCCCAGCCGCCCTTGACCCGGCGGACCGCGCCGTCGACGTCGAGGACCTTGAGCATCATCTCCAGGCGGCTCCGGCTCAGGTCGACGGCCGTCTCGAGCGCCTGGGTGGACATCGTGCCGCGCTCCTCCAGCGCCTGGAGCGTGGCCCGGACGACCGGCTCCGGCGGGAAGGCCAGCGAGGTGAAGTAGGCCCAGATGTCGCGGTCTTCGGTGCCGGGGAGCAGGATGACCTCGGCCCGCTCGACGCCGCGACCGGCGCGGCCGACCTGCTGGTAGTAGGCGACCGGCGACTGCGGCGCGCCCATGTGGACGACGAACCCCAGGTCGGGCTTGTCGAAGCCCATGCCCAGCGCGCTGGTGGCGACCAGGGCCTTGATCTTGTTGTTGAGCAGCGCCTCCTCGGCCGCCAGCCGCTCGGCCGGGTCGGTCTGCCCGGAGTAGGCCGCCACCTCGTGGCCCTGCTCGCGCAGGTAGGCGGCGATCTCGTGGGCCGCCGCCACGGTCAGGGTGTAGACGATGCCGGAGCCGGGCAGCTCGCGCAGCGTCTGGGTCAGCCAGGCCAGCCGTTGCTCGGCCGTCGGCAGGCGCACCGCGCTGAGATGCAGGCTGTCGCGCTCCAGCGGCCCACGCAGCACCAGCGGTTCGTCGGCGTCGGACCGGACGTCCGCGGGCGGGCGCAGTTGTTCGGCGACGTCGCGGGTGACGCGGGCGTTGGCCGTGGCGGTGGTCGCCAGCACCGGGATGCCGGGCGGCAGCTCCTCGAAGAGCGTGGCCAGCCTGCGGTAGTCGGGCCGGAAGTCGTGCCCCCAATCGGAGATGCAGTGGGCCTCGTCGACCACCACCAGCCCGGCGCTCTCGGCCAGCTCGGGCAGCACGTTGTCGCGGAAGTCGGGGTTGTTGAGCCGCTCGGGGCTGACCAGCAGCACGTCGACCAGCCCGTCCGCGACCCGGCCGTAGACCTCCTCCCACGCCTCGGGGTTGGCGGAGTTGATCGTGACGGCGCGGATGCCGGCCCGCTCGGCGGCGGCGATCTGGTTGCGCATCAGCGCGAGCAGCGGCGAGACGATGACCGTGGGCCCCTCGCCGAGCTCGCGCAGCAGCGCGGTGGCCACGAAGTAGACGGCGGACTTGCCCCAGCCGGTGCGTTGCACCACGAGCACTCTGCGGCGGTCGACGACGAGCGCCTCGATGGCGGTCCACTGGTCGTCGCGGAGCCGGGCGTGCTCTCCGGCGAGCGCCCGCAGCCGCCCCTCGGCCTCTTCGCGCAGCATCGCCACATCGGGGGCTTCAATCATGTGTTCCTTGTTACCAGGTCCCGCCGACATCCCGCGCCCATCCGGGCGGGTCACGACACCTTCTGGAGCCGGAAACCATCTGTTTTCGGAACGAAACACCCAAGCAATTGCTTGGGTGACTGGAGTGACGGCGCCGGTCACCGCCGTCGCGCGGAACCGAAGTGTCGCGGGCACTAGGGTTTCTTCGGCACAATGTTCGACATGGCCCGACGCACGACAACACCCCCTCCCGAGGATTTCGAGGAGCGGATCGTCGACATCGACGTCTCCTCCGAGATGCGCACGAGCTTCCTCGAGTACGCCTACTCGGTCATCTACCAGCGGGCGCTCCCCGACGCGCGCGACGGCCTCAAGCCGGTGCAGCGGCGCATCCTCTACTCGATGAGCGAGATGGGCCTGCGTCCCGATCGCGGCCACGTCAAGTCCTCCCGCGTCGTCGGCGACGTGATGGGCAAGCTCCACCCCCACGGTGACAGCGCCATCTACGACGCCCTCGTCCGCCTCGCGCAGCCGTTCTCCATGCGCCTGCCGCTGGTCGACGGGCACGGCAACTTCGGCTCCCCCGACGACCTGCCGGCCGCCATGCGTTACACCGAGGCCAGGCTGGCCCCGGCCGCGATGCTGATGGTCGAGTCGCTCGACGAGGACACGGTCGGCTTCAAGCCCAACTACGACGGCCAGGAGACCGAGCCCACGGTCATGCCGTCGGCGTTCCCCAACCTGCTGGTCAACGGCACGACCGGCATCGCGGTCGGCATGGCGACCAACATGGCGCCGCACAACCTCACCGAGGTCGTGGCCGCCGCCCGCCATCTGATCAAAAAGCCCGACGCGACGCTCGACGAGCTCATGCGCTTCGTCCCGGGCCCCGACCTGCCGACCGGCGGCTCGATCATCGGCCTGCAGGGCGTCCGCGACGCCTACGAGACGGGCCGCGGCACCTTCCGGATGCGCGCCAGGTGCGCGATCGAGCAGATCACGCCGCGCCGCAAGGGCATCATCGTCACCGAACTGCCCTACAACGTCGGGCCCGAGCGCGTGGTCACCAAAATCAAGGAGCTGGTGACCAGCAAGAAGCTCCAGGGCATCGCCGACCTCAAGGACCTCACCGACCGGCACAAGGGCCTGCGCCTGGTCATCGAGATCAAGAACGGCTTCATCCCCGAGGCGGTGCTGGAGGAGCTCTACCGGCTGACGCCGATGGAGGAGACGTTCGGCATCAACAACGTCGCGCTGGTCGACGGCGAGCCGCGCACGCTGGGCCTGCGCGAGCTGCTGCGGGTCTACGTCGACCACCGGATCGAGGTCGTGCGCCGCAGGTCCGAATACCGCCGCCGCAAGCGCGAGGAGCGGCTCCACCTGGTCGACGGCCTCATCGTCGCACTGCTCAACATCGACGAGGTCATCCAGGTCATCCGGGCCTCCGACGACTCGGCTCAAGCCCGGACCCGGCTGATGGAGGTCTTCGACCTCACCGACATCCAGGCCGCGTACATCCTCGACACGCCGCTGCGCCGGTTGACCCGCTACGACAAGCTGGAGCTCGACCGCGAGAAGCAGGTGCTGTCCGACGAGATCGCCGAGCTGACCGGCATCCTGTCCTCCGACACCCGGCTGCGCCAGGTGGTGTCCGGCGAGCTCGCCGAGATCGCGAAGAAGTACGGCACTCCGCGCCGCACCGTGCTGCTGGAGGCGTCCGGCGCCACCCGCACCCCCACGGTCGAGCTGCAGGTGGCCGACGAGCCGTGCCTGGCCCTGCTCTCCTCCACCGGCCTGCTGGCCCGCACCACCGACGTCTCCCCGCTGGCCGGCGAGGGCGAACGCACAGCGCACGACGTGCTGGTGGCCGCGGTCCGCACCTCCGTCAGAGGCGAGGTCGGCGTCGTGACGTCCCTGGGCCGGCTGATCCGCGTCCAGGTGGTCGACCTGCCCACGCTGCCGCCCTCGGCCAACCCGCCGTCGCTGTCGGGCGGCCATCCGGTCGCCGAGTTCGTCTCGTTGCAGCCCGACGAGACGGTCGTGGGCCTGGGCAGCCTCGATCCCGACGGTCCCGGCCTCGCTCTCGGCACCGCCCAGGGCGTGGTCAAGCGGGTGGTGCCCGAATATCCGGCCAACCGCGACGACTTCGAGGTGATCACCCTCAAGGACGGCGACACCGTCGTGGGGGCGGTCGAGCTCGACTCCGAGGCACACGATCTGGTCTTCATCACCTCCGACGCCCAGCTGCTGCGCTACTCCGCCTCCCTCGTCCGCCCGCAAGGCCGGCCCGCGGGCGGCATGACGGGCATCCGGCTCGACGACGGGGCCCGCGTGGTGTGGTTCGGCGCGGTCGACCCGTCCCTTCCGTCCCAGGTGGTGACCGTGGCGGGCTCGTCCACCGCGCTTCCCGGCACCCAGGTGGGCGGCGGCAAGGTGGCCGACTACGCGGAGTTCCCGGCCAAGGGCCGGGCCACGGGCGGTGTCCGCGCCCAGCGATTCCTCAAGGGCGAGGACGTGCTGCTGCTGGCCTGGGCGGGCCCTGCTCCGGCCAAGGCCGTCTCCGCGGTGGGCAAGCCGGTGCCGCTGCCTGAGGAAGTCGGCCGCCGAGACGGCTCGGGCGTCCGGCTCACCCACACCATCGGGGCGATCGGCGGCGCCCTCGGCTCCGGCCCGGTCAGCGGGGACACGGCGGCTCCGGAGGATTCGGCGCCACCGGAGGGTTAGACCTCCCGGGAGGGTGAGACACCGCTCTGCCAGGGCTTCCCCGGCGGAGCGGTGATCGCTCTATTCGCTGAACGACACACGGCACTGGCCGCACTGGCCGCACTTGCCGCACTTGCCGCACTTGCCGAGCGACGCACGCCACTTATCGCACTTGCCGCAGCGACACACGGCAGGTGCGGCGCTGGTCCTTCGTGACGACGACCTTGTTCCTGAGGAAGTCTCTGACCAGGGATCTAACAGCGATATTTCATCGGATGTTATGAAACGGCCTCGCCTTCCGATCTCATCTGAGAGAGCGCTCTCTCTAGGAGGCACCGTGTTCCGATCAAGGACCCCGATCTGGGCCGCCCTGGCCCTGCTCGGGTCGCTCCTCGTCGTCCCACCCGCCCAGGCGGCCGCCGACCTCACCATCACCGACTTCGAGACAGACGGCCTGCCGCCGGGCGTCGCGGCCTGGGGCAACGACGGCCCGTCCACCCCCGTCCTGACCATCGAGCCGGGCGCCGACCGGCCCGGTGCGCCCGCCGCCAACCGAATCCTCAAGTCCGTCTACGACGTGAGCCAATGGGGCGGTTGGTCCCACGACCTGACCGCCACCCAGGACTGGTCCCCGTACGAGGGCTTCTCCTTCTGGGTCAACGGCTCCGGATCGGGCCAGCGGATCTTCTTCGAGGTCAAGGACGGCGGCGGTGGAGCGGGCAGCTCCGAGCTGTTCGAGTCGTCCTTCACCGACGACAGCGCCGGCTGGCGGCAGGTGAAGGTGCCGTTCGCCGACTTCGTCCGCCGCGCCGACTACCAGCCTGGCGGCGCGCCGACAGACGGCGAGCTGGACCTCGACGCCATGTGGGGCTACAGCATGCGGCTGCCGGTCGCGTCCGGCACGCTGCTCTGGGACGACGTGCAGGTGTACGGCACCGCTCCCCCACGCCCGGTACGGCTGGCCACGGACCGCCCGGTCTACCCGGTCGACGAGAAGGGCTCGGTGCAGGTCCGCGTCTCGGTGACGACGGCCACGGGCGAGCCGCTGCCGGCCGACCTGGCCGTCGGCTACCGCACCGGCGAGGGCACGGCGACTCCCGGCGAGGACTACACGGCGGTCGAGGGCACCCTGACCTTCCCCGCCGGCACCACCTCGGGCTCCGCCAGGTCCTTCACCGTCAGGACACGCGGCGACGGCTCGGCCGAGGCCGCCGAGACCATCCCGATCGTGCTGTCGGGCACCGGCACCAGGCCGCCGGCCGAGAATCCGGCCATCGTGATCAACGCGCACGGCCTGCCGTACCTCGACGCTCGCAGGCCGGTCAAGCAGCGCGTCGCCGACCTCCTCGGGCGCATGACGCTCGACGAGAAGGTCGGGCAGATGACGCAGGCCGAACGCGGCGCGCTGGCCAGTCCCAACGACATCGCCGCCTACCGGCTCGGCTCCCTGCTGTCGGGCGGCGGCTCCACGCCTGCCACCAACACCCCCACGGCCTGGGCCGACATGATCGACGGCTTCCAGCTACAGGCCCAGCAGACCAGGCTGCAGATCCCGCTCATCTACGGAGTGGACGCCGTGCACGGCCACAACAACGTGGTCGGCGCGACGATCTTCCCGCACAACGTGGGGCTCGGCGCCACCCGCGACCCCGAGCTGGTCGAGCGGACCGGCGAGATCACCGCGCGCGAGGTGAAGGCGACGGGCATCCCGTGGAACTTCTCGCCGTGCCTGTGCGTCTCACGTGACGACCGCTGGGGACGCGCGTACGAGTCGTTCAGCGAGGACCCGGCCCTGGTGTCGCGGATGGCGACGATCATCGACGGCCTTCAGGACAACGGCGTGCTGGCCACGGCCAAGCACTACGTCGGCGACGGCGGCACGACCTTCGGCTCCTCGACGACCGGCGACTACACGATCGACCAGGGCGTCACCGAGGGCAGCCGGGCGCAGTTGGAGGCCATCCACCTGACGCCGTTCGTGGAAGCGGTAAGGCGCGGCGTGGCCAGCGTGATGCCGTCGTTCTCCAGCGTCGACCACGGCCAGGGGCCGACGAAGATGCACGCGCACCGCGAGCTGATCACCGACGTGCTGAAGGACCGGCTCGGGTTCAAGGGCTTGGTGATCAGTGACTGGCAGGCCATCGACCAGATCCCCGGCGACTACCCGAGCGACGTGCGCGTCTCGGTCAACGCCGGACTCGACATGATCATGGTGCCGTACGCCTACCCGGCGTTCGTCGCCACCCTGAAGGCCGAGGTCGAGGCCGGGCGGGTGCCGCTCGCGCGGGTCGACGACGCGGTGGCCAGGATCCTCACCCAGAAGTTCCGGCTGGGCCTGTTCGAACGTCCCTACGCCGACCGGTCACACCTCGCCGACGTCGGCTCGCCCGCGCACCGCGCCGTCGCCCGCACTGCGGCGGCCAGGTCGCAGGTGCTGCTGAAGAACGAGGGCGGCCTGCTCCCGCTGCGCCGCGACTCCAAGGTGTACGTCGCCGGGTCCAACGCCGACGACATCGGCAACCAGTCGGGCGGCTGGACGATCACCTGGCAGGGCTCCTCGGGGCCGATCACGCCAGGCACCACGATCCTGTCGGCCATCCGCTCCCGCGCCTCCGCCGTGACCTACTCGCGTGACGCCTCGGCGCCGCTGCCGGGGCATGACGTGGGCGTCGTGGTGGTGGGCGAGACCCCGTACGCGGAGGGATTCGGCGACGTCGGGCGCCAGGGGCGCACGCTGGAGCCGTCCGCCGCCGACCAGGCCGCGATCGACCGGGTGTGCGGGGCGATGAAGTGCGTCGTGCTGGTCGTCTCCGGGCGGCCGCTGCTGCTGGGCGACCTGTCACGGGTGCCGGCGCTGGTGGCCGCGTGGCTGCCGGGCACCGAGGGCGCAGGGGTGACCGACCCGCTGTTCGGCGCCGTGCCGTACACCGGGCGGTTGCCGTTCACCTGGTTCCGCACGGTGGGGCAGTTGCCGATCAACGTGGGCGACGCGGCGTACGATCCGTTGTTCCCCTACGGCTGGGGGCTGCGCACCGATCGGGGCCGTGACCGCCTCAAGACGGTCCGCGACCGGCTCGCCTCCGGCGACGGGTCGTCGAAGGCCGCGGCGGCGGCGCTGACCGTGGCGCTGGCCGGCCCCAGCTGGAACACCGACGGGACGGTACGTGACACGCGCGCCGTCCTCGGCGCGCTGCGGGCCGCCACGGCGCTGCTCGAACGGTCGAAGACCGACACGTTCGCACAGGGCGACGCCGTGGTGTCGGTGGCCAGGGATCTGGCTCAGGCCGCGGGCAAGCGCCCGGACCTGCAGGCCAGGGCGGACCAGAAGCTGGCCGCGGGCGATCTCGACGCGGCGGTGGACCTGCTGGCGCAGTCGGCCCGCTGACGATCGGATCGGTCCGGGGGCCGCGACCGGCCCCCGGACCTTCCGGGCGCGTCAGTCTCTGCAGAGGCAGAACGGATGACCGGCCGGGTCGAGGAAGACGCGGAAGCTGTCGTCCTCGCTCGGCTGGTGGTCGTGCTTGGTCGCGCCGATGTCGAGCACCGCCTTCTCGGCGGCGTCGAGATCGTCGACCGTGACGTCGATGTGCAACTGCTGGGGACGCTCTGAGCGGGGCCAGATGGGCGGGCGGTATTCCTCCACCTTCTGGAACGCCAGCCGAGCGGGCGAACCGCCGTCGGTGACCACCACCCAGTCATCGTCCTGGTAGTCGATCGGCCACCCGAGCAGTTGTGAGTAGAACTCGGCAACCTTGCGCGGGTTGCCGCAGTCGATCACGGTCGTGCGGAATTCCGCGATGCCCTTCACTCAGTACCTCCAAAGCGGTTGAAACGGCGCCGATCGAGGACAATGGACGGTATGGCTGTCAACTCTTTCATGGTTCCGCTCGGCACCCCAGCGCCGTCCTTCGACCTGACCGCCATCGACGGCGGCAGCGTCTCGCTGACCGATCTCAAGGGCTCTCCCGCCACTCTCGTGGTCTTCCTGTCCAACCACTGCCCGTACGTGCGGCGCATCGAGAAGGGTCTCGCCGCCCTCGCCACCGACTACGGTTCCAGGCTGTCGATCGTCGCCATCTGCAGCAACGACAGCGTCCATTACCCCGACGACGACGCCACACACCTGGCCGAGCAGGCCGCCCGGGCCGGATTCACCTTCCCGTACCTGCTGGACGAGACGCAGGAGGTGGCGAAGGCGTACAAAGCGGCCTGCACGCCCGACTTCTTCCTGTACGACTCATCGTTCGCGCTCGTCTACCGGGGCGAGTTCGACGACGCGCGGCCCGGCAACGACGTCCCGGTCACGGGCGCGTCGCTGCGGACCGCCGTCGACGCGGTGCTGGCGGGGGATCCGGTGGACTCACCCCAGAACCCGTCGCTGGGCTGCGGCATCAAGTGGAAGCCGGGCAACGCCCCCGCATGAGGCTCAGGCGGAGGCCTTGATGGCGGCGGGAAGGGCGAGCAGCAGTTCGTGGGGCTCGCCGCCCGGCCAGTCGCGGATGAGGCGGAAACCCGCCTGTCCCGGATCGAACTCCTCGCATCCGAGCGGCCCGAAACAACCCGCCTCATCCAGTTGCAGGATGAGCGGGTCGTCGTCGGGGAGGCACGCCGCGTAGGCCGCGGTGTCGAACAACGCCAGCGCCGATCTCGCGTTGCGGCCGCCGTCGTTGATCTCCACGCGGTCGAGGAGACGACGGGCCTGGGCACGGAGGTACGCGGCGAGCGATTCGGACCTACTCACGACATCCTTCTTCGATCAGCACTTTCAGCTACGACATCATCACGCATGGTGAGGGGTGATGGTGGGACGTTCGCCAACTCCCGCCTGTCGGCCCCCCCGCGAGAGTCAGCCAAAGGCGCATGAGGGATTATTTGCGACATGAGCGCGTTCGATGATCTGTTTGCCGCCAACGCCGACTACGCCGAATCGTTCGCCTACTCCGCCCTCACCGGCACGGCGGCGCGCGGGCTCGCGGTCGTGACCTGCATGGACTCCCGCATCGACCCACTCGGGCTGCTGGGGCTCAAGGCCGGCGATGCCAAGATCCTGCGCAACGCCGGAGCCCGCGTGACCGACGACGTGCTGCGCACCCTCGTCCTGGCCGTCTACCTGCTGGGCGTACAACGCGTGCTGGTGATGCCGCACACCGACTGTGGCATGGCCAAGGTCACCGACACCGACGTGCACGACCTCACCCAGCGGCACGGCATCGACACCCGGAGCCTGGAGTTCCACACCGTCCCGGACCAGGACGCCGCCCTGCGGCACGACCTCACCCGCATCCGCACCACCCCGTTCCTCCCGGACGACCTGCCGGTGGGCGGCTCGATCTACGACGTCCGCACCGGCAGGCTGCTGCCCCTGGTGGACTGACGCGGCGCCACGGAATTGTCGGTGGCGCACGGCACGATGTGACCATGACCGAGGCACCTCCGCTCACCCCGCTCGACGACCAGGCCGCCTACGCCGCGGCCGTCCAGCTCGCCGTCGACGCCAACGCCGCCTACTACGGCAGCGGTGACTCGCCGCTCGACGACGACGCCTACGACCGGCTGATGCGCGGCATCGAGGCCTACGAGCGGGCCCACCCCGACCAGGTGCTGCCCGGCTCGCCCACCGGCAAGGTCGCCGGGGGCGCGGTCGCGGGCGACGTGCCGCACACGGTGCCCATGCTCAGCTTGGACAACGTCTTCGGCCCCGAGCAGCTGGCAGACTGGGCGGCCTCGCTGGAGCGCAGGCTCGGCCGCCCGGTCACGGCGTGGAGCGTGGAGCCCAAGCTGGACGGGTTGGCGATCTCGGCCCGCTACCGGCACGGCCGCTTGACGCAGTTGGTCACGCGGGGCAATGGCAGCGAGGGCGAGGACGTCTCGCACGCCATCGGCACCATCATCGGCCTACCCGACCGGCTGGCCGACGCGGTCACGGTGGAGCTGCGGGGCGAGGTGATGATGACGGCCTCGCAATTCGAGGACGCGTGCGCCAAGCGGCAGGCGCACGACGGCACGACGTTCGCCAACCCGCGCAGCGCCGCCGCGGGCACGTTGCGTGCGCAGGACCGGCCCTACGTGTGCGAGCTGACGTTCTTCGGCTACGGCGTGCTTCCGCCGCCCGACGACGCCTCCGAGCCGGCGGTGCGGCTGCGCGAGCTGCCGCACAGCGAGATCATGGACTGGGTCGCCACGCAGGGCGTGCAAACCACGGCCGCCACGCCTGTCGCCGGCCTCGTGGCCGAGACGCTGGAGCGGGTGCAGGAGCGCGTCGGCGAGATCGCCGCGATCCGTGCCGGACTGCCGTTCGGCATCGACGGCATCGTGATCAAATGCGATCTGGCCGCCGACCAGGCACAGGCGGGGTTCAGCTCCCGGGCACCACGGTGGGCGGTGGCCTTCAAGCTGCCACCGGTCGAGAAGGTCACTCGGCTGCTCGCTGTGGAGTGGAACACCGGCCGCACCGGCATCATCGCTCCACGCGCCGTGCTGGAGCCGGTCGAGCTCGACGGCAGCGTCGTCACATACGCCACCTTGCACAACGCGGCCGACATCGCCCGGCGCGGCCTGATGCTCGGCGACAGCGTCGTCGTCTACAAGGCCGGAGACGTGATTCCGCGGGTGGAGGCTCCCGTGGTGCACCTGCGCACCGGCGAGGAGCAGCCGATCCCCATCCCGGAGGTCTGCCCGTCCTGCGGTGACGCCATCGACGCCTCCCAGGAGCGGTGGCGATGCGTACGCGGCCGGGCATGCCGCGCGATCGCCTCCATCGTCTACGCGGCCGGCCGCGACCAGCTCGACATCGAGGGCCTGGCGGAGAACCGCATCAGGCAGATGCTCGACGCCGGTCTGATCACGGACTTCGCTGACCTGTTCTTCCTCACCCGTGAGCAGTTGCTGGGGCTGGAGCGGATGGGCGAGACCAGCAGCGACAACCTGCTGGCCGCCATCGAGCAGGCCAAGTCCCGGCCGCTCAGCCGGGTGTTCGCGGCGCTCGGTGTGCGCGGCACCGGCCGTTCCATGAGCCGCCGCATCGCCCGCCACTTCGCCACCATGGACGCCGTCCGCGCGGCCGACGCCGAGGCGATTCAGCAAGTCGAGGGCATGGGCCCGGAGAAGGCGCCCATGGTGGTGGCCGAGCTGATCGAAGTCGCGCCGTTGATCGACAAGCTGGTCAAGGCCGGGGTGCACATGACGGAGCCGGGCGTCACACCCAGTGCCGCGAGCAGCGACGCCACCGTCGTGGTCACCGACACACAACTGCCTCTTGCCGGTATGTCCGTCGTCGTTACCGGTGCGATGACCGGAAAGCTGGCAGCCCTGTCGCGCAATGAGATGAACGAACTCATCGAACGAGCCGGCGGCCGGGCGTCCTCCAGCGTCTCAGCCAGAACCAGTCTCCTGGTGGCGGGGGGAGGCGCGGGATCCAAGCGAGCGAAGGCTGAGGCGCTCGGCGTGCCTATCGTGACCTCCGACGACTTCGCCGCTCAAGTCTCCATCTATCTGTAGCGGAAGCCATCTGTAGCGGAAGCCTCAAGATCGCGGCGAGTACGCCCGCCAGACCGGGTTCGAGGTGCCGGCCCGGCGGTGGAACGGTCGCCGGCACGGCTGATGAACGCCCGGCGCAGGTGATCGACCATGCGTGGCGACCTACGCTCGGCGGGAGTTCACGTCATGGGTGTCACGCAGCCGCTGCTGGTGGGAGGCGTGGGATGGCGGAGTTGGGGTCGGTGCCGGCGAAGGCCAGCCCGATGGCGAAACCCGCGACCTCCTCCAGTTGACGAACACGATCCAGCGACCCCAGCACGGCCGGGGCCGCGCCGAGATCACGGACCAGTTCGCCGACGACGTGCAACGCGTGCGGATCGTCACCGCACATCGCCACCGTGACAGGGTCTTCGCCGCCGGCACGAGACCGCGTCCAGTGATCGGACGGGAACAAGTGGAAGGCCTTCACGACGTGCGCTCCCGGAGACAACCGGGCGATCCGCTGCGCCATCGCCTCGCCGGGGCCGGTGAGCACCACACCCACGCCGTGCTCGACGGCGTTCGTCGGGTCGATCAACGCCGTTCCCTCCAGGGAGCCGTCAGCCGCGCCCGCGCTGCGCAGCATGTCCTCGGCGCCCTGCCAGGACACCGCGAGCAGCACGGCGTCGCGATCCACGACCGCTTGGCGCGGCGTGAGGGCGCGCGCTCTGCGCTCCAGTCGATCAGCGAGTTCCTGCGCCTTCGCCGGGGATCGCCCGGCGACGGCCAGCTCATGTCCGGCGCGCGCCCAGCCCTCGCCCAGTGCCGCCGCCAGCGTTCCCGTGCCCAAAATCCCGATGCGCATCCGCATCTCCTCCCAAGTGATGATCATCCGGTGGCTACGGTAGAGAAGACGTTACGCACCGATCGGTGCGTAACACGGAGGCGATGATGGTCGGCGAGAGGAGCGATCGGGACGTGGATCGAGACAAGTTCGTGGCGGACTGCCGTGTGCGTGCGGCCACCGATCTGTTCGCCCACACGTGGGATCCTGTGGTCCTGGTGGCTCTTGCCTCTGGGTCGCGCCGGCGGCGCGAGCTGCGCGACGCCATCGGCGGCGTCAGCGACAAGGTGTTGACGCAGGCGTTGCATCGCCTGCTCGCCAACGGGCTGATCGACCGCCGAGCACATGCCGAAGCCCCGCCGCGTGTCGAATACACCCTGACCGGCCTGGGCCAGAGCTTGGTCGACGGCCCGATGAAGGCTCTCGGACACTGGGCGAACGAGCACGGCGACGAGCTTCTCGACGCTCAGGAGAGGTCTGCGCGAAACGTCATCGACGCGCGCGTGATCACGATGGCGACGTAGTCCCCTATCTGCCGGCTTTGGCTACCCCTCCGGTCCGTCGATCGGGTTGACGCCGAATCGATCGGAGAGCGGAACAACCCGCTCGAGATGGGCGAAGGCGCCCTCCGGGTGCCGACGGGCCTCGTCGAGGAAACGGCTGCGCATGCTCGACACGAAGTCGAGACGCGGATAGGTCTTCAGGATGCCGGCGAGAGTTTCTGGCTCGAGCCGTTCGTGGCCGAGCCCGGCGACGTCCACGGCGGCTCCCGCCTGGACCAGCCGGTGCACGGGAACCTCCTCGGCGACGAGGTTGGTGTGCCGCAGGATCGCCTCCTCAACCAGGTGAATCCGGTCCAGGTCCCATCCGCGCGCTTCGAGGAAGCGGCACGCGAGGTCGGCCCCGGTGCGCGCGAACTCATCCTCGCCTTGGTGGGTGTCGGTCGCCGGTCGCGGTGCGCCGAGGATCGTGTCGGTCTGCGCCGGGGCTCACATGCTCGCGGCCGCCGGGCTGCTCGACGGGCGCCGGGCGACGACGCATTGGGCGACGGCGGCACAGCTCGCCGTCGATCATCCCGAGGTGGTCGTCGAACCCGACGCGATCTTCGTGCGAGACGAGCACATCTGGACGTCAGCGGGCGTGTCCACGGGCATAGATCTCGCGCTCGCCCTGGTCGCCGAGGATCATGATGCCGAGTTGGCCCGTCGAGTCGCCCGGTGGCTTGTCATGTACGTGCGGCGGCCAGGTGGTCAGAGCCAGTTCAGCGAGTTCCTCGCGCGCTCCTCGGCCACCGACGCCGGGATCGCGCGCCTGCAGGCCTGGATCCCGGACCACCTCACCGAGGATCTGTCCAACGAGGCGCTCGCGCGCCGGACCAACCTCAGCGTCCGTCACTTCTCACGGCTCTTCCGCCAGCAGGTCGGGGTCACGCCTGCGGAGTACGTCGAGTCGGTCCGTGTGGATGCCCCGGCGCGGCACCTGCTCCACACCGGCAACGGCCTCCGGACCGTCGCGAACTCGGTCGGTCTCGGCTCGGTCGAGACGCTCCACCGGGTGTTCAAGCAACGCTTCGGCGTCACGCCTACGGCCTACCGAGAGCGTTTCACCACGCCACAAGCACCCGACCGAGAACTCCGGCCGCCCGGCGGCTGAGCCGTCCGGAGATGCCCCCTGACCGGCTCCTCGTGGCGGGGATCCCGGCCGGAGGCGGACACGCTCCCGTCACAGGAGGCGTTTGATCTCGCCGTAGGCCCGGTAGAAGCCGCCCCGCGCGGCAGAGCGGACGCCTTCGACGAGGTAGCGGGCGCCCGGTTCGCGAATGTCCTTGGGGAACTGCACGTTCCACGACTCGTAGCCGGGGCTCAGCACGTGCACGCGCAGCCGCTCGCCCTCGCGCACGCATTCCACGACCACGCCGTCGCCGGTATACGTGGTCGTCTCCACCACGACCGACGGCTCCACCACGGCGAGCGACGCCGCCGCCTTCACGTCCACCCGCTGCGGGACGGTGCCGGTGCGGGCCGCCGCGATCGCCGCCTCGCTCGCATCGACGCACGCCAGTGAGCCGTCGGTGGTGACGATGTAGAGGCGTTCGTCGAGATACTGCATGGAGAAAGCCGAACCGCAGCCGGTGCCGAGCTTCCACAGGCGCTCGCCGGAAGCGTCGAAGCAGTAGATCGAGGAGTGGCTGTCGCCCGCGAAGACGTGCCGGCCGCCTGGCGAGGTGGCGCACGAATAGACGGCCGCGTCGCAGCGGTAGACCGCCTCGACGCGGCCGTCGCCCTTGGCCAGGCGGTGCACGGCGCTGCGGGCCGTGCCGGCGTAGACGGAGTGCTCCTCCTGCCAGCCGAACAACACGTCCCCGGCACCCTGGTTCTCCCAGACGAGAGCGCCCTCGGTGGTGTAGCGGGCCACGCCTCCGGAGTGGCCGTGGTAGACGGCGTCCTCGTCGCACCTGACCATCCAGGCCGAGTCGCCTCGGCCGGTGCGCGCCCACTGAAACTCGTCCTCGTAGTCGATCGTGGTGATGCGTCCGGCCCGGTCGGAGACCCCGAGGATGCCGTCGTGGATGTCGAGCCAGTAGATGTCCACGTCGGCGGCGATCTCGTACGCGGCCCGCGGGACCTTGCCGGTCAGGTCGTACACCTTGCCGTCGTCACAGCCGGCGTAGATCCAGAAGTCGTCGGCGACGATGCACTTGACGCCGTCCGGGAGACGGTAGCGGCTGGTCACGGTCCCGTCGTGGGTGACGGTGTAGACGTCGCCGCGCTGGTTGCCCACCCAGCAGCGCTGCTCGTCCACGAAGATGCCGAACGCGGAGGCGCCACTGGCGAAGCTCCACAGCACCGGCGCCTGCTGGGCGGTGGAACGGGTGCTGGCGATCGCCCTGCGCGTGACCGACCTGCGCTGACGAACGCCCCGCACGGCGGACGCGTACCCCCTTCGGGTCTTCTCACCGATCTTCTTGGCGGCCGCCGCCTGGGCTTTCGCCTCGGTAGGAAAACTGGTGATCTTCGTCTGGCCGCTCTCGCCGATGCGCCCGTAGGTGATCGTCACCTGAGGGCCGGACACGGTCACCTCATAGAACTTGTGCGGTCCGCCGCCGTCTTCAGACAGCTCCAGGTAGGTCATGTCCGTGCTCTCCATGTGCCAGGCTTGATCAACTGTGCTGGACACTAGAGCACCGGGCCGACAAAGTCGGATTTTCCTGCTTATGCGGCTGATCCCGATCGCCGCACGCACCAGGTGAAGGCACGCCCACCCCTGACTCGCCCTCGATCCCTTTCACGGCAAGTGGACTGGTCACCTGTGGACATCATGAGTCGGACACCGAGGAAGCGCTTGCTTACTTCCCCTCCATACACCCCGGACCGTGACATTCGATGATCCTCATGGCGAAGAGCGCCACGCCGGCAGGCCAGGCAACGAGTTTCCCACCCCCTCAACGCTGAGCGGTGCGGACGTTCGCCGCGGACTGGTCGATGCCCAACGCCTCGACCAGGAGCGGCGATCCGGGCGAAGCCACCGCTGACGATCGACCCGTACAGCCCGGACACCACCGGACTCAAACAGCCCGGACATCTCGGGTCGATGGGGGGCGGATCGCGGTCAGGCGTCGATGTGGTCGCGGTCGACCTCGGCGGCGCTCTTGACGATGAACTCGCGGCGGGGCGCCACCTCGCTGCCCATGAGAAGGCTGAAGATGCTCTCGGCCCCTTCGGCGTCCTCGATGCGGACGCGGCGCAGAATGCGGTGGCGAGGATCCATGGTGGTCTCGGCCAGCTGGTCGGCGTCCATCTCACCCAAGCCCTTGTAGCGCTGCACGGGCTCCTTCCAGCGCTTGCCACGGCGCTCCAGGCCGCGCAGCACCTTGTGCAACTCCGCGTCGGAGTAGCAGTAGATGTATTTCTCCTTGCCCCTGCCCGGGTTGCTGAGCTCGATCCGGTGCAGGGGCGGCACGGCGGCGAACACGCGGCCCGCCTCGACCATGGGACGCATGTAGCGGTGGAACAGCGTGAGCAGCAGGCAGCGGATGTGGGCGCCGTCGACATCGGCGTCGGCCATCAGGATGATCTTGCCGTAGCGAGCCGCGTCGAGGTCGAAGGAGCGGCCCGAACCGGCGCCGACCACCTGGATGATCGCGGCGCACTCGGCGTTCTTGAGCATGTCGCTCACGGACGCCTTCTGGACATTGAGGATCTTGCCCCGGATGGGCAGCAGCGCCTGGAACTCCGAATCGCGGGCCAGCTTGGCCGTGCCCAGCGCCGAGTCGCCCTCGACGATGAACAGCTCGCTGCGGTCGACGTCGTCGCTGCGGCAGTCGACCAGCTTGGCGGGAAGGGCGGAGTTTTCGAGCGCGCTCTTGCGGCGCTGGTTGTCGCGGTGCTCGCGGGCCGCGATGCGGGCCTTGGCGGCGGCGACGATCTTCTCCAGCGCGGCCCGGAGCGGCTGCTTGAAGCCGCGCGGCGGGTTGGCGAACAGCTCCTTGAGCTCGCGCGAGACGACGTGGGAGACGATGCGGGTGGCCGCGGAGGTGCCGAGCACCTCCTTGGTCTGGCCCTCGAACTGCGGCTCCGGCACCCGGACGGTGACGACCCCGGTGAGGCCCTCAAGGATGTCCTCCTTGGTGACCGGGTCGTCGCCGTTCTTGAGCAGCCGGGTTTCGCGCAACTGCTCGTTGATCGTACGGACGAGGCCGCGTTCGAAGCCGGTGAGGTGGGTGCCGCCCTTGGGGGTGGCGATCACGTTGACGAACGAGCGGATGGTCGACTCGTAGCCCTTGCCCCAGCGCACGGCCACGTCGACGGTGAGCTCGCGCTGCACCTCGGTCGGCGTCATGTGACCCTGGTCGTCGAGAACCGGCACGGTCTCGTGGAAGTGGCCGACGCCCTGGAGTCGGAGCACGTCGCAGACGGCCTCGTCGCGGGCCAGGAACTCGGTGAACTCGGAGATGCCGCCGTCGAAGCGGAACTCCTCCTCGATGCGCTCCTCGTGCCTGCTGTCGATCACCACGAGGGTGAGACCGGGCACCAGGAAGGCGGTCTGGCGGAGCCTGACGTGGATCTCGTCGAGCGACACCTCGGCGTCGGGCAGGAAGATCTGCTTGTCGGCCCAGAAACGGACCCGGGTGCCGGTGACCCTCTTGGGCAGCTTGCCGCCGTCGCGCAGGCCGGACTTCTTCTTGAACTTGGCGGTCGGCCCGTCGCCGTCGAACACGCCCGGCACGCCGCGCCGGAAGCTGATCTCGTGGATCCGCCCGTCACGGTCGACCTCGACGTCGAGGCGCGAGGACAGGGCGTTGACCACGGAGGCGCCCACGCCGTGGAGGCCGCCGGACGCGCCGTAGGAACCGCCGCCGAACTTGCCGCCCGCATGAAGCTTGGTATAGACGAGCTCGACCCCGGCCAGGCCGCTCTTGGGCTCGACGTCCACCGGAATGCCCCGGCCGTCGTCGCGCACCTCGATGGAGCCGTCGGTGTGCAACTCGACCTCGATGCGGGTGCAGTGGCCCGCGAGCGCCTCGTCGACGCCGTTGTCCACGATCTCCCAGAGGCAGTGCATCAACCCGCGACTGTCGGTGGACCCGATGTACATGCCCGGGCGCTTGCGGACCGCTTCGAGGCCCTCCAGCACCGACAGGTGACGAGCCGTGTAACCCGCCTCCACTAGCGTCACTCCGGCTCCTCTGGTTTAGGCTCGAACACCAGTGCGTAGCTTACCGTTCTTCCCCTACGCACGCGTACAAGCTTGCCACGTCGTGATGTTTGCCGTTACCAAGCGACTGATCATCATTACTTTCGGACACATTCTGCTCTCGGCGTATTGGTGCGGCGGTTGGGAACGTCCACGTCCGGTTAGATGTTGTCTCAAGTGACTGACGCCAGATCCTCGCTCCGGCGAGGGTGACCCGAAAGGCGATACGTGACTGGAGCTCTCGCCCCCGTTAAGCCGCTGACGGCCCTCGACCGATGCGACCGTTGCGGCGCCCAGGCATACATTCGCGCGACCCTGCCCGTGGGCGGGGAACTGCTGTTCTGCGCCCACCACGGGCGTCAGCACATCGCGGCGTTGCGCGACAAGGGCGCCGACATCCTGGACGAGTCGGCTCGGCTCAGCGAACCATCGATAATTGCCCCTAACGACTAGCGCTGATCGGCGCTGGTCGTGATGAGATAACCACATATCGCGTGAAGAAGGACGGCGATCCCGACATGCCGGGGGTCGCCGTTCTGCTTCACCGCACCTGGGAGTCATCGCCAGCCCGCACCCGGTAGTGATAGCCACCCCGCGCACCGAAGCCCTCGCTCCGATACAGAGCCTGGGCGGCCCCGTTGGGCTCGGTGACGACCAGGTAGGCCGAGTTCGCGCCGCCTCGCCGCATCAGGGCACGCAGCACGCTGCGGCCCAGTCCACGGCGACGCGCCGCCGGCAGCGTGGCCATGCAGTAGATCCCGAACGTGTCGCCCTGCGGCACTCCTCGCCCGACGGCGACCGGCACACCGTCCTCCTCGATCGCGGCATACCAGGCGGGCACTCCTGTGCAGATGCGCTCTGCCGTGTCCATGCCCTCCCCGAAACGGCCGTCCACGGCCCACCACGTCTCCAGCCACGCCGGCCAGGGAGCGTCCTCGATCCGCACCTCGTGAGCAGCGTGAGAAGAGGCCTGCCCCGCCGTGCCCACCATGACCACGGTCGGGTCGACCAGCGCGTACCCCCTCGCCGCGAGCTCGGCGTCGAGCCCGATGGCGGCGCCCTGCCCCATCGAGAAGACACAGGGCAGTCCCCGGGCGGCGTAGTAGCTCTCGGCGGCCGCGATCGCGGCGCCGAGGTCGGCGGGCGCGCCCAGCGGCAGCACCGAGTTGGCCCGCTTGGTCACGCCTCCGGCGTGGCGCAGGATCCAGCCGTCGTGCACATGCTGCTCCCAGGCGGGCCAGGCCTGGTGGACGAGGAGGTCGACGTTCACCTCGCGCAGCCTAGCCCCCACCCCGCGCAGCACGGCCCCACCCCGCGCAGCACGGCCCGGCCCCCACCCCGAGGAGCGGTCAGAGGCGGCGGCATAGGCGCTGGGCTGGGGCAATAGGCTGTGGGCTCGTGCTGATTCTGTTGCCGCCGTCCGAAGGCAAGGCGCTCGAAGGGAACGGGCCGCCGGTGGGCGAGCTGTCCTTCCCCACGCTCGACAAGCCTCGCAAGCGGGTGCTCACCGCGTTGATCAAGGCGTCGAAGCGGCGGGACGCCCTGGACGTGCTGGGGCTGACGCCCGGCCTGGCAGGCGAGCTGATCAGAAACCAGGCGCTCAGAACCGCCGCCACGCTACCGGCCGCCGAGCTCTACACCGGCGTCCTCTACGACAACCTGGGCCTCGGCACGCTCGACGACGATGCCCGGCGGCGGGCTGAAGAGTCGGTGCTCATCTTCTCGGGCCTGTGGGGTGTACTGAAGGTCACGGACCAGGTGCCGCCCTACCGACTGTCGATGGGCGTCAACCTGCCTCCCCTGGGCGGCCTGGCCACGTTCTGGCGCCCCCTGCTGTCCAAGCAGCTCGACCGGTTGCCCGGTCTGGTGGTCGACCTGCGCTCGGCGACCTACGCGGGCGCGTGGCAGCCGGGAGACCGGTCGGTGGCCGTGCGTGTCTTCAGGGACGGCAAGGTCGTCAGCCACATGGCCAAGGCGACACGGGGCGAGATCGCCCGCGCCCTGCTCGAAAGCGGGGCCGATCCCGCGACCCCCGCCGAGTTCGCCAAGATCGTTGACGCCCTGGGCCACACCTGCCGCCTCACCGAGCCGGCTCGGGCCACCCGGCCCTGGACCCTGGACGTGGACACCGCCTGACGCACATCGGGCCCCGCGCCGAGAAACGGCGCGGGGCCCGATGAGGCGCTGAGAAACTCAGTCGAGGTAGTCGCGGAGCACCTGGGACCGCGACGGGTGGCGCAGCTTGGACATCGTCTTCGACTCGATCTGCCGGATGCGCTCACGCGTCACCCCGTAGACCTTGCCGATCTCGTCCAGGGTCTTCGGCTGTCCGTCGGTGAGGCCGAACCGCATCGACACGACGCCCGCCTCGCGTTCCGACAACGTGTCGAGAACGGAGTGCAGCTGCTCCTGCAGCAGCGTGAAGCTGACGGCGTCGGCCGGCACGATGGCCTCGGAGTCCTCGATGAGGTCACCGAACTCGCTGTCGCCCTCCTCACCCAGCGGGGTGTGCAGGGAGATCGGCTCGCGACCGTATTTCTGGACCTCGACCACCTTCTCGGGGGTCATGTCCAGCTCACGGGCCAGCTCTTCCGGCGTGGGCTCGCGGCCGAGGTCCTGCAGCATCTGCCGCTGGACCCGGGCCAGCTTGTTGATCACTTCGACCATGTGGACCGGGATGCGGATGGTGCGCGCCTGGTCGGCCATGGCACGCGTGATCGCCTGCCGGATCCACCACGTGGCGTAGGTGGAGAACTTGTAGCCCTTGGTGTAGTCGAACTTCTCGACCGCGCGGATCAGGCCGAGGTTGCCCTCCTGGATCAGATCCAGGAACAGCATGCCGCGACCGGTGTAGCGCTTGGCCAGGGAGACCACGAGACGGAGGTTGGCCTCCAGCAGGTGGTTTTTCGCCCGGCGGCCGTCTTCGGCGATCCATTCGAGCTCGGCCCGGACGTCGACCGGCAGGCTGTCGGTCTCGCCGCCGCCCAGCTGCTCCTCGGCGAACAGGCCGGCCTCGATGCGCTTGGCCAGCTCGACCTCCTGCTCGGCGTTGAGCAGGGGGACCTTGCCGATCTGCTTGAGGTAGTCCTTGACCGGGTCGGCGGTGGCGCCGGCGGCGGCGACCTGCGCGACCGGGGCGTCATCGTCGTCGTCGGACAGGATGAGGACTTCGTCCTCACTCTTCTCGGTGGCGGCGACCGCGGCGGCTTCGGCCGCCTTGGGCTCGTCGTCGGTGTCGTCGTCGGTCTCGGTCTCGGCGACGACCTCGTCCTCCTCGACGACCACGATGTCCTCGAGGTCCTCCAGCTCCACGTCGGCGTCGAGCTCGATGTCCTCGTCGTCGGCCGCCTCGGGATCCTTCGGCTTGGTCTCGGCAGGCCCAGCACTGTCCGGCTTGGCCTTCTTGGCGGGCGGTGCCGCCTTCTTGGCCGCCGGGGCGGCCTTCTTGGCGGGAGCCGGCTTCTTCGGCGCGGGCTCGGCTTCGGCGGTGACGACCGCGGTCACGGTCTCAGGTTGCTGCTCTTTGGCGGCCGCTGCGGCCTTGGTCTTGACGGGGGCAGCGGTGCGGCGCTTTGCTGGACCACGAGACTTCTTCGGCGCAGCCGAATCCGCGGCGGTCACAACCACGGTCACGCCCTCTTTGCTGAGGTTCCGCAAGAACGCGGCGGCGTGCGACATGGGGATGTCCGCCTCCTCGAAGGCCTGGCGGACATCCTCAGACTCGAGGAAACCCTGCGAGCGCCCACGCTCGAGCAGTCGCTGAATGACGGGCTCGTTCAGCTCTTGTGGCTTCGAGCGAGTCGAACTTGCAGGCGACACGAACACCTCTCGAACGAACGCGTGGCGACAATGGACCCAGATGCCCGCTGGGGGGCTGTTGCCTCTCTCGGAGAACGGCGAGGCCGTGCGAACCGCTACGGACCTGCCCTGCATTCTGGCACGACCATGCACTTCATACGGCCACCTCCCGGCGGTTGTCCTCCACCCTAGGCTGACCCGGACAGTAGTGCGTACGTAAGCGCGCCACCGATACCCGAAAGCAACCCTTATGACTGTTTCATTCAGTCACTCTTCGTGGCGGGCGGCACGTGGATGGCCAGGGCGGTAACGTCATCATCCTGTTCATATCCCGACAACATCCGATCAACCAGAAAGTCCAGCAACATGTGTGGATTGCTGACGACCTCTGGTGGCGCTTCGGTCACAACACTGCAAATTTCCGCGAGTCCCGCGTCCAAGCCACGCTTCCGGTTTTCCACCAGTCCGTCGGAGTAGAGCACGGCGGTGTGTCCCGGAGGCACCACGAACCGGAACTGACGGCGGCTGGTCGGCCAGCCGAGCGGGGTGCCCGGCTGCGCCTCGCAGAGCATGGCCGTGCCCTGCGGCGAGACCAGGACGGGCGGCGGGTGACCGGCGAGCGCGAGGGTGCCCTCCCCGGTGACGGGCTCGACCACCATGTACGCCAGGGTCGTGACCTGCTCTTCTTCCTCGGTGGCGTCGAAGACCCGGTCGAGACCGGTCAGCACCGCGGCGGGCGGCGGATTGGTCAGCGCCAGCGCCCGCATGGCGTTGCGGATGCGGCCCATGCCGGCCGCGGCCTTGACGCCCTTGCCCATGACGTCGCCCACGACCGCCGCGACCCGGCCGTCCTGCAACACGAAGGCGTCGTACCAGTCGCCGCCCACCTGGACGTGACGGCTGCCGGAGCGGAAGCGCTGGGCCAGTTCGAGGCCCTTGACCACCGGCAGGCGGTCGGGCAGCAGGCTACGCTGGAGCGTCTCGGCGGTGCGGTGCTCGCGCTCGAAGAGCGTGGCCCGCTCGACCGCCAGCGCGCACTGCCCGGCCAGTGCCTCCAGGAAGACGCCGTCCTCCTGGGAGATCTTCTGCGGCCGGGTGAACGAGAAGCGCAACGCCCCCAGCGCCCGGCCCGCCGCGAGCAGCGGCAGACCGACCCAGGCCCGCTCGTCGGTGTGGGCGAGGTAGTTGGCCAGCACCTGCTCGTCGCCACCGGCGTCGAGCAGCTGCGACCGGAGGCTGTCGGGCGACTCGGCGAACACCGGCCGGCGGCTGTTGACGGCCATGGTCATCACGCTGGAGTGGGAGAGCGGAATCTCCTCGCCCGAGGCGCCCGACGCCTCGGGGACGCCCTCGCCGTTGATCAGCTTGAGCGCGGCCCGATCGGGATCGAGGAGCGCGACCGCCGAACGGTCGGCGGCCAGAGCGGTGCGGCCCACGTCGATGATGACCTGCACCACCTGCTCGACCGTCAGCGCCTCGGCCAGTATGGCGGTGGCGCCCTGCAGCCGCGCCGTGCGCAGGGCGGCGGCGCCGAGCTGGTCGGTCAGCCTGCCGCGCATCTCCTCGGCCTCACGCTGCGGCGTCACGTCGGTGTTGGCGCCCACCCACTCGACGACCCGGCCGTGCCGGATGATCGGGACGGCGCGCACCTCGAAGTGGCGGTAGCCGCTGGCCCGGGTGCGCACCCGGTAGTTCCACTCGAACATGGTGCGACCGCGCAGCGCCTCCTTCCAGGCGTCCTCGGTCTGCTGGCGCTCCTCGGGATGGACCACGTCCAGCCAGCCGTGCGCGAGGTACTCCTCGAGCCCCTGGCCGGTGATGGCACGCCACTGCGGCGCGTCCTCGACCACGGCGCCGGTGGGCGAGGTGATCCAGACGAGCTGTGACTGAGCCTCCACCAGCGAGCGGTAGCGCTCCTCGCTGCGGCGCAGGTCTTCCTCGGTCTGCCTGCTCTCGGTCACGTCGAGCCCGACCAGCGCGATGGCCCGCAGCTCGCCCGCCTCGTCGTGGACCGGGGAGAACGACAGCGACCAGTGCCGGGTGTCGCCCTCGGCGGAGCGGACCCGGACGCGGCCCTCGGTGACGGGGGCGTCACTCTCGATGACGCCCTGCACGGCGTGGGTGATGAGCTGGCTGAGATCGGCCGCCAGGGACTCGATCGGCACCCGGCCCACGAGCCGCTCGGCCGGCACGCCGACCACGTCGGTGAACACGTCGTTGACCCGCTGGACGCGGCCATCGGCGTCGAAGAAGGCGAAGGCGAACTCAGCCTCCGACAACATGCCCTTGAACAGGGCGGAGTCTGAGACGTCCACATCCGACTCCCGTGGACGGGGAACGGAGGTCTCGGCGCTCATGGTCGGCACCTCCGTCGCGTGCCAGGGTCTCCCACGCGGCACATCTCCATAACTGTGTATCGGCGTAGCGCAGCTCCGGGCGACCGGATCCTGCAGTACATCATCGGCGATGGGCAGGCGCGGACGGAAGCCCCGGCCGCCATACGGTCAACGCATCCTGTCAAAATCGCTCCACATTGCGCAGCAAGATCAGGCTACTTGGCCTGCGCCGCTCGCTTCGACTCCTGCTTGGCGGCCCGTACGCGACCCAGCGTCTCGGCGTCGACCACATCGGCGACCGAACGCAGAGAACCCTCCTCGCCATAAGGTCCTGCCGCCTCGCGCCATCCTGGCGGCTGGAACCCCGATTGCTTGCCGAGCAATGCCAAAAAAATCTGGGCCTTCTGCTTGCCGTACCCCGGAAGATCCATCAGGCGCTTCAGCGTGTCTTTGCCGTCGGCGGCCTCGGTCCAGACGCGCTCGGCCTTGCCGTCGTAGTGCTCCACGAGGTAGGCGGCCAGCTGCTGGATCCGTGCCGCCATCGACTTGGGATAGCGGTGAACGGCGGGTTTGGCGGCCAGCAGCGCGGTGAACGCCTCGGGGTCGCAGGAGGCGATCTCCTCCGCCGTGAGGTCGTGTCCGAGCCGCTCGGAGATGGTGTGGGGCCCCGTGAACGCCCATTCCATCGGGATCTGCTGGTCGAGCAGCATGCCGACGAGGAGGGCGAACGGACTGCGGCCGAGCAGGTCGTCGGCCTCGGTCCGCTGGGCGAGCTGGATGCGCATGGGAACAGCTTCGCACGAAAGGACCTGCCGAGAAGCGAACACAACCGTTGTGGAGGCTTGACACCGGCCCGAGAAAAGATGGAATGAGAGCGCAAGTCGCCCTGCGTCCATTCCTGGGGGTTTGCCCCGGGCCTCCAGAGGAATCTCACATCTATGCTCGCTCTGGCCACACGCTTTCTCAGGGAGCCGGTCAGTCACAGGCTGGCCGAAGAGTTCCTGACCGTGCCCGTGGACACGATCGACCGCTGCGTCGCCGACGTGTGCGCGTGCGCGCAGCACCTTGGCATCACGGCGACACCGGAGATCGTGGAACGCATCGCGCGAGAGCACCTGCTCGCGATCGTCAACTCCGCACCTCCGCCCCGAACTCCCCGATAACATCGGGGTCACCAGGCCGCGTTCTACGCACCGTTTACGCCTGGAATGCGAGAGAGTGAGGGCGTGCGCCGACACCGACGAGATCCCCGGGAGAGCACCCCGCCAGACGATGTGTTCAAGGAGATGGTGCAGGCGGCTCGCGAGCTGCTCGCGGTGCGCAGCCCCTTGGACGCGGAGTTGATGGTCTCCGACATGATCGGCGCCTGGTGGGGCCGGCGGGTCAGGGGCGGTGATGTGGAGCAGGTCCTCGGCGAGGGCCTGGTCGACTACGCCGCCAAGGCGGGCAGCCCGGCGTCGCTGACCCTGCTCATCTGCCTGGCCTACCTCGGTACGGCCCGCCAGGGCGCCAAGGCGGAGGGCGCGGCGCTCGCGCTCATGGAGTCGGGCGTGGCCAGGCCCGGCTGGGCCGACCGGGTCGGCGCGGTCAAGCCCACCGGCTGTTACGTCTCCCGCGACGCCTATGGCGACCAGGACACGGTGATCTGCACGTTCGCCTACCGGTGGGGCGAGGAGTCCGCCGCCGAGGCCGGCCAGGAGCGCCACGCGCTGGTCATGGTCGTCGACCACAACATGTCCGGCATGGCGCGCGACGCCTGGGTCTCCTCCCAGGTCGACATGCTGATCGAGAAGGCGCGGGCCGAGGCGGCAGGCAACGCGATGCTGCTGTTCGAGGAGATCGAGCCGCAGCAGGCCAGGGCGCTGCTGGAGTCGGCCATGAAGGCCACCCGGGAGCCGAAGACCCCTCCCCCGGTCAGCGATAGCTACAGCGCCTACCACGCGTTCGCGCGGGCCCGGCTCAAAGCGCTGCCGCCGGGGCGCAAACGTCCGGCGCCGCTGCACATCGAGGCCCCCTACAGCCGCGAGCGGCGGGCGATGCTGGCCGCCGAGTTCCTCGCCTCCGACGCGGCCGAGCACCTGTCCGACCCGTCGGCCGCCTCGCGCTGCGCCGACCACATCATCGACTACGGCTGCGAGCAGGACTTCAGCCGGCCGTTGCGGGTCAGCCCCACCAAATGCGAGACCTTCCTGCTCGACTGGCTGCCGCGCAAGGTGATGCTGAGCGTCGCCGAGCAGGAGGCCATGCCACACGTGCTGGCGGCCTGGGCACGCTTCGCCGCGCGGCGCACGGGGCTGCCCGAGCGGGGACTGAAGGCCACGCTCGACGCGGTGTGGGAGGCGATCGGCAAGTTTCCCGAGGCCTACCGCGATCCGACGTCGTTCGGGCTCGACCGGCCGCTGCTGGAGCGGCTGCTGCCCGACGGCGACCTGTCGGCGCTGGCCAGGCGGGTCTTCGCGTTCCCGTTTCTGCAGGGCGTGCACAACGGCGTCGACCTCGACCGGCTCAACCCGGCCGACGACGCCGACCGGCGGACCCTGCTGGAGATCGACCACGTCGGCGCCGCCGACGAGGAGCATCTGGCCTGGCACGAGGAGATCGCCAGCCGGTTGTGGGTGGGCGACCCGCCGCAGCTGTGGGAGGCGGCGCAGCGCCTGCTCGACCTCGGCCACGACCGTCACGACGTGCTGCACGTTCTGATCGAGATCGCCGAGCGCATCGGCGGCGACCCAGAGGAACTCGCCGCCGCCTTGGACGACATCGCCGACATCCCCGACGAAATCTAGGCACGCCCCCGCTTCCCGTCTCGCCGTAGAATTTCGTTCTATGTCGATGTACACCCGGCTGGCGACCGGCCGCTACCTCGCGTCGGAGCACACCCAGGGGCCGTGGGATCCCGCCACGCAGCACATGGGCCCCGTCACCGCTCTGATCACCCACGAGCTCGCCCAGACCGCCCCGAGGCCGGGCCTGGAGCTGTCGCGCCTGGTCGTGGACGTCTTCGGCCCGGTGCCGGTGGGCGAGCTGGAACTGCGCACCGACGTGATCCGCGACGGCAAGCGCGTGCAGTGCCTGGCCGCGAGCGTCTGGTCCGGCGACCGCGAGCACTGCCGCGCCACCGCCTGGCGAATCCGGGAGTCCGCCACGCCCGTGACGCCGGTCGCCGCCCCGCCCGCGCCCGTCCCGCCGCGCTCCGAGGCCGACCGGAGCTCGTGGCTGGGCTCGGGATTCGGCTACGGCAGGGCGCTGGACTGGCGGTTCGTCACCGGCGGGCCGATGGTCACCGGGCCCGCCACGGTCTGGGGCCACGTCTCGATGCCGCTGGTCGAGGGCGAGGAGATCACTCCGCTGGAGCGGCTGGCGCTGTTCGCCGACAGCGGCAACGGCATCAGCCACGCGCTCGACTTCCAGACCCACCTGTTCGTGAACGTCGACCTGACGATCTCCCTCTTCCGCGCCCCCGCCGGAGAGTGGATCTGCATGGACGCCACCACCGTCATCGGGCCGGCGGGCCGCGGCCTGACCCGCTCCACGCTGTACGACGAGAGCGGCGAGGTCGGCACGGCGACTCAGACGCTCTTCGTCGCGCCGAGGTGACCGTGCCGTCATGATGGACCCATGGTGATCGACCTCAACGCCGACCTGGGTGAAGGCTTCGGCATCTGGGAGCTCGGCGACGACCTCGCGCTGCTCGACATCGTCACGAGCGCCAACGTGGCCTGCGGCTTCCACGCCGGCGACCCGGTGACGATCAGGCGCGCGTGCGCGGCGGCCGTCGACCGGGGCGTGTCGATCGGGGCCCAGGTGTCCTACCGCGACCTGGCCCACTTCGGGCGCAGGGAGATGGACATGGAGCCGGAGGAGCTCTGCGCCGAGGTGCTCTACCAGCTGGCCGCCGTCGACGGCATCGCCCGGGCGATGGGCGGGCGGGTCTCCTACGTCAAGCCGCACGGCGCGCTCTACAACCGCGTCTGCCGCGACGAGGTGCAGGCGGCGGCGCTCGTCGACGCGGTGGTCGACTACGACCCGTCTCTGCCGGTGCTCACGCTGCCCGGCTCGGTCGTGCACCGCGCGGCGGCGGCCGAGGGCGTGGCCACGATCGCGGAGGCGTTCGCCGACCGCGCCTACACCTCCGCCGGGGCCCTGGTGTCACGCCGGGAGCCCGGGGCGCTCGTCCACGACCCGGCCGCGGTGTCGGCCCGCGCGGTGCGGATGGCCGTGGAGGGCTCGGTGACCTCGATCGACGGCACCCCGGTGCCGGTCTCGGCCCGCTCCATCTGTGTCCACGGCGACACCCCCGGCGCCGTGGTGCTGGCGCAGGCCGTACGAGACGGGCTGCTGGAGGCGGGTGTGGTTCTGCAGGCGTTCGCGTGACCGTCGCGCCCAGGACGCGGGGTGGCGGCGTGATCCGGACGGCCGGCGAGCACGCGTTGCTCGTGGAGACGGGGGCGCTGGAGGTTTCTCACCGGCTCGACGCCGTGCTGCGCGCCCGGGGTCCCGAAGGGGTGGTGGAGATCGTGCCCGGGCCGGAGACCGTGCTGGTCGTGGCCCCCGGAGCGGACCAGCACCGGCTACGGGCTCGGCTGGATGAGCTGCTCGCCGAGGCGCGCGAGCAGACGCCTGGCACGCCCTCGCGACCGGCGCCGGAGGACGTGGTGACGATTCCGGTCGTCTATGACGGAGCGGATCTCGATTCCGCGGCGGCGTTGGCGGGGCTGTCCGTGGAGGAGGTGATCGCCCGGCACACCGGGCGGGAGCTGGTGGTCGGGTGGCTGGGGTTCGCTCCGGGGTTCGCCTATCTGACCGGGCTGGATCCGGCGCTCCACCTGCCGCGCCTGGACACGCCGCGCACCTCGGTGCCCGCCGGCTCGGTGGCCGTCGCCGGGCCCTACTCCGCCGTCTACCCCAGCGCCTCGCCCGGCGGGTGGCGGCTGCTGGGCCGCACCTCGGTGCGGGTGTGGGACACCGGCGCCGATCCGCCGTCGCCGTTCCGGCCGGGGATCCGCGTGCGATTCGAGCGCGCATGATCGAGGTGCTCGCGCCCGGCCCGTACGCGACCGTCCAGGATCTGGGGCGCCGCGGCTACGCCCACCTGGGGGTGCCCGGTTCGGGCGCGGCCGACGCGGGCAGTCTGCGGCTGGCCAACCGCCTGGTCGGCAACCCCGAGGGGGCGGCCGGGATCGAGCTGACCTACGGCGGGGCCCGGCTGGTGTTCCGCTCGGGCGCGTGGGTCGCCGTCACGGGCGCGCCCTGCCCCCTGACGAGCCGCGGCGCCGCCTCCGGCATGCGGGTCCCGTTCTGGGTTCCGGCGGGGGGCGAGGTGCTGTTCGGCGCACCGCCCCGGGGGCTGCGCACCTATCTGGCCGTGCGCGGCGGCATCGCGGTCGAGCCGGTGCTCGGCAGCCGGTCCACCGACTCGCTGTCGGGGCTCGGTCCCGAGCCGCTGCGCGCGGGGACCGTCCTGCCCGTGGGCGCCGTCGGCGCGGCGGCGCCGATCTCCGTCGACCTGGCGCCGGCCCGCTCCCCCGGCCCGGCGGTGCTGCGGGTGCTGCCCGGGCCGCGCGACGACTGGTTCGTCCCGGACGCGCTCGCCGAGCTGTGCGCGCGGCCGTACGAGGTGAGCCAGGACAGCAACCGCGTGGGGGTACGCCTGCGCGGCCGGGAGCTGGCGCGGGCCCGGGAGGGCGAACTGCCCAGCGAGGGCATGGTCACCGGGGCCGTCCAGGTGCCGCCGAGCGGACAGCCGATCGTGTTCCTGGCCGACCATCCGCCGACGGGCGGCTATCCCGTGATCGGCGTGGTCGCGGCGGCCGACCTCTCGATCGCGGCCCAGCTGTGCCCGGGCGACGAGGTGCGCTTCACAGCTCGACCTGCCCGCTGACGCACGTGACGGTGGAGCCGCCCACCCAGACGGTCTGGCCGGCGTCGGCCGAGACGTGCACCCGGCCCGCCCGGCCGAGCACGGTGCCCTGGCCGGCCACGTAGGGGGCGGTGGCGCGGCCGGTGCGCAGCAGCCACTGGGCGACGGAGGCGTTGAGGCTGCCGGTGACCGGATCCTCCACCGTGCCGCCCTCGAACGGGCAGAACGCCCGCAGCTCGAAGGCGAGCGGCGATCCGGGCGGGTAGGGCCCCACCACGCCGAGGTCGAGGTCGACGCGGCCGGGCCGCAGCGCGAGCACCGCGTCGGCGTCACGGAGCAGCACGGCCGCCCAGCCGGGGCCGTTGTCGGCCCATTCGGCGTCGACGATCTCGTCGCGGCCGACGCCCAGCAGCTCGGCGATGTGCCTGACCTGCGGCTCGTCGATCGGCCCCGACCGTCTCAGCGGCGGCGCGGCGAACGCGAGCCCGTCGTCGGTCCTGCGCACCTGCACCAGCCCGGCGCCGCACTCCTGCACGATCGCGGCGTCGTCCTTGGGGGTGCCGCCGGCCTCCAGCCAGGCGTGGCAGGTGCCGAGTGTGGGATGACCGGCGAACGGCAGCTCGGACAAGGGGGTGAAGATCCGGACCTGGTAGTCGGCTTCGGGCACGCTCGGCGGCAGCACGAACGTGGTCTCGGACAGATTGGTCCAGTGGGCGAACCGTTGCATCTGCTCGGCACTCAGGCCGTCCGCGTCGAGGACGACCGCGAGGGGGTTGCCGAAGTAGGGCGTGGCGGTGAAGACGTCAACCTGCGAGAAGGGGCGCGACATACGCCAAGCTTCGCAGAACTCCACCTCCCGCCGGGAGCTCCCGGTGCCCGGACCCACCGTCATGGCTCGTCGGGCACGGCGGCGAGAAGGGACTCGATCCGCGAGACGGCGCGGCGCAGGGCGCCCTCGGGCACCGGCGCGAACAGGTCGAGGCCGATCTGCCCGCCCTTGCGCTCCCAGACGCCCGTCACCCTGCCCTCGTGGATCACCACAGGAGAGATCCACCCGGCCTGACGGCTGACCTTGGCCTTGACGGCCGCCGGGATGAGCGGCTCCAGGTCGCGAGGGGCCGCCAGAATGAACTGGTCGAATCCCGGCAGCAGGTGCGTCTCGCCGGACGCCCGGGTGGCGGCGAGGTCGTCGAGGTGCTCGGTCAGGGCGAGCAATCGGCGGCCGTCATCCGCCTCGACCTCGGTCAGCTCGGGCCCGAGGTCGAGGAACCAGGCCTTGAGCACGGCCTTCTTGGCGATGCCGCCGAAGAGCCACTTGTCGAACATCTCGGGCGTCGCCGGGCCGTGGGCGCCGAGGAAGGCACGGGCCAGACGCACACCGGCCTCCTCCTGCGGCGGGAGCACCGGTGGCCAGCCCGGCAGCCAGTGACGGGGCGCGGTGAACGTCACCCTGCCGTCGCGCGGCGGGCCGTAGCAGAGCTCGCCGAGGCGGCTGAGCGGCTTGAGCAGGGCACCCCAGCCGGACGTGAGCGCCTGCCTCAGATGGGCGTCGCCGGTGACGTCGACGACGGCGTCGACCAGCTCGTCACGGGTCAGCGCCCGCTCTCCCAGCGCCTGGGGCACGGCCTCGATGACGGCCTCGATCTCGGCCGCGGTGACGCCGTGGCCGCGCTGCCAGGAGCCCTTCTCCCAGAACCGCAGCGTGGCGAGGGCCGCGCAGCAGCCGGCCAGCTCGTCGGACGGCAGGAGGTGCAGGGTGCCGCGCATGATCCAGGTCTTGACCAGACTCCGGTCGGCCCACAACGCCCGGTCGACGGCGCCGGGGCCGGGCGTGGCGCTCCTGAGGGCCACGGCCAGCTGGGCCGAGGAGGCGACCTGGGTCTGGACGCCGCACAACCTGCGGACGACCGAGACCGCGTCGGTGCCGCCAGAGCCGCTCACGAACTGTCTCCGCAGCCGCCAGGAAAGGATCTGCGGCCATGTCAGCTGAAGGGTCACCCGTCACTTCTATCTGACCTCGCCGACAGACCGCGCCGCCAGACTGGGGCGTCAGCCGGTGAAGCCGATGTCCTGGTAACGGAGGTCGTAGAAGCCGCGCGCGCCCACGTTGGCCAGCGACTGCTTGACCGCCACGAACTGCGGCCGCTGGTAGAGGGGCAGCACGTTGACCTCCTGCCAGATCAGCTTGTCGGCGGCGTTGGCGTCGGCCCGCGCCTGCGCGGGGTCGAGGTTCTGGCTCGCCTTGTTCATCGCCCGGTCGATGGCCTCGGAGCCGGTGCGGCCAAAGTTGGCGTTCCAGTTCTTGCCATCGGGTGAGTTCGCGTAGACGCCGTAGCTGCTCGACACCGGGAAGGGGGTCCCGATGTACGCGAAGGGGGTGATGTCGAAGTTGCCAGGGATCACGTACTTGGTGAAGAAGTCGTCGCTGGGCACCGCCTGGATGGACACCTTGACCCCGATCTGGCCGAGCATGCTCTGCGCCAGCTCGCCCTCGGACTTGCTGGTCTGCACGCCCGACGGCACCACGAACCGCAGGGCGAGGGGCTTGCCGTCCTTGGTCCGCACCTGGCCGGTGAGCTTCCAGCCCGCCTCGTCCAGCATCCGCTTGGCCCGCTCGGGGTTGTAGACGCCCAGGTCGCCGGCGTTGTCCTGGTAGCCCTCCTGGGTGTTCATGAAGAAGTGGTTGTTGAGCGGGGTGATCGGCCAGTCGAGGCCCGCCAGGTCGGACTGGGCGATGGCGTCACGGTTGATGCCCAGCTGGATCGCCTGGCGCACGCGTACGTCCCTGAGCGGCTCGCTGGAGCCGTTGAAGGTAAAGTGGCGGAAGTCGGGGCCGGCGGCCTGCCGCACCTGGGCTCCCTGAGTGGACCTGGCGCGGGCGTAGTCGGGCGCCGACGGGCCGACGTCGGTGATGTCGAGCTCGCCATTGCCGAACGCGCCCATCAGGGAGTCCTGCTCCGAGGCGCGGTAGATGATCCGGTCGAGCTTGGCCCGCTCGCCCCACCACTTGGCGTCGCGGACCAGCGTGATGGTCTTGGCCGTCTGGTCGAAGCCCTTGAAGGCGAACGGCCCGGCCGTCACCGGGATCTTGTTCAGCCAGGACTCGTTGAACGCCTGGGGCGTCCTGTTGGTGGCGGCGGGCAGCAGCGGCCCGAACAGCGACTGCCAGTCACCGAACGGCCTGGCGAAGGTGACGACCACCGTGTGGTCGTCCTTGCCCCGCTCGACCCGCTCGATGTCCTGGTAGCCGGTCGAGGAGACGATGTGGAAGGCGGGGTCGCGACCGTTGAGCGCCTGCCACTGCGCCTGGTAGTCGGCCCAGGTGATGGGCTTGCCGTCGGACCATCTGGCCTTGGGGTTGAGCGTGTAGGTGACGACCTGCTTGGGCTCGTTGCCGGTGACCTCGGCCTTGAGCAGGTAGTCGGGGTTGGGGGCGATCTCCGCCTTCTCGTTGGAGAGGAACGGCGTGGGCAGCAGCGCGTTGCTGATCATGGCGGCCACCGCGAGGTTGCCGTCGACGTGGTTGCGGTTCCACTGGGCGGGGAACTCGTTGATGCCCCAGCGCAGCGTGCCACCCTCCCTGATCCGGTCGCGCGGCTGCGGGTTGATGTCGTACGCCTTGAGCGTCCGCGCGTCACCCCCGCCGACCGGCCCGCCGGAGCCGCCCGTGCCGCCCCCGCAGCCCGTCAGCGACAGCGAGCCGGCGACGGCCATGGCGACGGCCAGACGTGATGCTTTCTTCAAGGAATTCCTCCTGGTCTAGACGACTTCGAGTTTTTCGGCGTAGTGGCAGGCCACGCCCTGGTCGGCGCCGAGCGGCCGGATCTCGGGCTCGACGTCGACGCACAGGACCCGCTGCTCGCCGGTCAGCTCCGCCCGGAACTTGGGGCAGCGGGTGCGGAACCGGCAGCCCGACGGCGGGTCGGCCGGGCTGGGCAGGTCGCCTTCGAGCAGGATCCGGCGGCGCGAGCGCTCGCGGGCGGGGTCGGGCAGCGGGATCGCCGACAGCAGCGCCTGCGTGTAGGGGTGCATCGGGGTGCCGTAGACCGCGTCCACGTCGCCGATCTCGGCGATCCTGCCGAGGTACATCACCGCCACCCGGTCGGCGATGTGGCGGACCACGGCCAGGTCGTGCGCCACGAACAGATAGGACAGGCCGAGCCGGGCCCGCAGCGAGCCGAGCAGGTTGATGACTCCGGCCTGGATCGACACGTCGAGCGCCGAGACCGGCTCGTCGAGCACCAGCAGTCTGGGTTCCAGGGCGAGGGCGCGGGCGATGCCGATGCGCTGGCGCTGCCCGCCCGAGAAGTCCTGCGGGTAGCGGGCGGCGTGGGAGGGGTCGAGCCCGACCAGGGCGAGCAGCTCGCCGATCCGGCGGCCAGGGTTGCCCCTGGCGTGTGTGCGCAGCGGCTCGGCGAGCAGGTCGTAGACGGTCATGCGGGGGTCGAGCGAGGCCAGCGGGTCCTGAAAGACGACCTGCATGTCACGCCGGATCGCCATCCGCTCGGCCGCGCCCAGCCGGGCGGTGTCGTGACCGAGCACGACGATGCGGCCCCGCTGCGGCCTGGTCAGCTCCAGGATCTCCAGCAGGGTCGTGGTCTTGCCGCAGCCCGACTCGCCGACCAGCCCGAGCGTCTCGCCCTCGCGGAGGTCGAAACTGATCCCGGCCACCGCGTGGACCGTGCCGACGCGGTGCTTGAACACCGAGCCCCGCATCAGCGGGTATTCCTTGACCAGGTCGTCCACCCGCAGCACCGGCTCGCCGCGCGGCGGCCTCGGGGCGGGCGGCGGATGCTCGCCGAGGGTGCTCGGCCGGACCTGCTCCCACCGGATGCACGCCGCCCCGTGGCCCGCGCCCACGTCGAACAGCGGCGGCTCACCGTGGACGCAGGCCTCGATCCGCATCGGGCAGCGTGGCGCGAACGGGCACCCGGGCGGCAGCGCCGCGGGAGACGGAGGGGTGCCCTCGATCGGCACCAGCGGGCGCCCGCCCTGGTCGACCCGCGGGATCGAGCCGAGCAGCCCCGCGGTGTAGGGCATCCGCATCCGGTAGTAGATGTCGTCGACGTCGCCCGCCTCGACGACCCGGCCCGCGTACATGACGAGCACCCGGTCGGCGAAGCCGGCCACCACCCCGAGATCGTGCGTGATCATCACGATCGCGGCGCCCGTCTCCCGCTGGGCCTTCTTCAGCACCTCCAGCACCTGCGCCTGGATGGTGACGTCGAGCGCGGTCGTGGGCTCGTCGCAGATGATCACATCGGGGTCGTTGGCGATGGCCATCGCGATCATCACGCGCTGCCGCATCCCGCCGGAGAACTCGTGCGGGAACGCCAGCGCCCGCTGTCCGGCGTTGGGGATGCCGACCAGGTCGAGCAGCTCGACGGCCTTGACCATGGCCTGCTCGCGGCTGACCCGCTGGTGCACCCGGACGGCCTCGGCGACCTGGTCGCCCACCCGGTAGACGGGGGTCAGCGCGGACAGCGGGTCCTGGAAGACCATGGACATCGTCCTGCCGCGCAGGGCGGTCAGGTCGCGCTCGCGGGCGCCGATCAGCTCCCTGCCGTGCAGCCGCACCGACCCGGTGACCGTGGCGCCGGGCGGCAGCAAACCCATGATCGCGGCCGAGGTGACGGACTTGCCGGAGCCGGACTCCCCCACGATGCCGAGCACCTCGCCCCGGCGTACCTCGAAGCTCACTCCGCGCACGGCGGGCACCGGGCCGAAGGAGACGCTGAGGCCCGCGACTTCGAGGACCGGGGTCATCGCCGCCTCGCGGAGGTCGGGTCGAAGGCGTCGCGCAGGGAGTCGCCGATGAGGTTGACCGCCAGCACGGTGATCACCAGCAGCCCCGCGACGAACCAGAACGTCCACGGCGCGTAGACGGCGGTCCTGGAGCCGTCGGCGATGAGCGTGCCGAAGGAGACGTCGGGCGGCTGGATGCCGAAGCCGAAGTAGGACAGCGAGGTCTCGGTGAGGATGGCGGCGCTGACGTTGAGGGTGGCGTCGACGATCAGCAGCGACGACAGGTTGGGGATCACGTGCCGGAAGATGATCCTGATCGGCGGGACGCCCATGAACCGGGCCGCCTGGATGAACTCACGCCGCTTCAGCGAGATGGTCATCCCTCTGACGATCTTGGAGGTGACCATCCAGAGGAACAGCGCCAGCATGATCACGAACAGCACCCACTTACCGGCCCCGAACAGCGGCGACATGATCGCCAGGATGAGGAACGCGGGCAGCACCAGCAGCAGGTCGGTGACCCAGGACAGCGCCCGGTCGGGCCAGCCCGGAAAGTAGCCGGCGAAGGCACCGACCACGGCGGCCAGCGCGGTGGACACCAGGGCGGCGAGCAGGCCGACGATGAGCGACTTCTGCATGCCGCGCAGTGTGACCGCGTAGACGTCGGCGCCCGTCTGCAGGGTGCCGAACCAGTGGGTGGCCGACGGGGGCTGCAGGAACGCGGTGAAGTCCTTGTCGGTGTAGGACCACGGGCTGAGCATCGGCCCGGCGAACGCCAGCAGGAACATCAGCACGAGTACGGCGAAGCCGACCTGCCCCTGCCGGGACCCGAAGAACCTCCTGGCGACGATCCGGACCCGGGACGGCGCCCTGGACTCGCGGGCCCCGATCAGCTCCTCGCCCAGCTCCTCCTCGGAGAGGGTCATCCCGCCCTCACCCGTGGGTCCAGGGCGGCGTGCATGAGGTCGGCGGCCAGGGAGGCGCAGAGCACCGCGATCGCGGCGAGCAAGGAGATGGCGGCCACGGTGTTGACGTCATTGGTGAAGATGGAGTTGATCAGCTGCTCGCCCAGGCCGTGCCAGCCGAAGATCTTCTCGGTGAAGGTGGCGCCGACCAGCAGGGTGCCGAAGGTGAAGGCGAAGTAGGTCGCCACGGGGATCAGCGCGGTGCGCAGCGCGTGCCTGATGAGCGCCTGGCGCCTGCTCAGCCCCTTGGCCATGGCGGTGCGAACGTAGTCGGCGCCGAGCACGTCGAGCATCATGTTGCGCTGGTAGCGGCTGAAGACCGCGACCAGCCCGAGCGACAGCGAGACCGTGGGCAGGATCAGGTGCTGGACCCGGTCGAGCGCGCTCCCCCAGAACCCGGTGTCGAGCCCGACGCTGTATTCGCCGCTGACCAGGAACACCTGCCGGCCGAAGACGTTCGCGTTGGCCCAGGTGCCGAACAGGATCAGCATGTTGGCCAGCACGACGACGGGCACCGCCAGCACCACGAAGGACACGCCCGCCGACAGCCGGTCGAACCATCCGTACTGCCTGACCGCCGCGTAGGCGCCGAGCAGCACCCCGGCGAGGCTGCCGCAGGCCAGCCCGAGCAGGACCAGCCGGGCCGTGACGCCGGCCCGCCGGCCGAGGTCGTCGTTGACCGGCGTGCCCGTGACGCTCTTGCCGAAGTCGCCGTGCAGCACCCCGGCGGCCCAGGTGGCGTAACGCTGGATCAGCGGGGTGCGGTCGTTGAGGTTGAGCGCGGTGAGCTGGGCATCGACCACGGCCGGCGGCGGCTTGGGGGTGCGGTCGGCGTAGTTGGAGCGCGGGTCGAGGGCACTGGCCGCCAGCAGGTAGGCGAGGCTGGAGGCGACGACGACGAGCACCAGGTAGTTGAGCAGCCTGCGCGCCAGGAATCCGGCCATCGACCCCCCTCCCGCGCACGGTGCGTAGTCATATTGCTACACCATGGCACGGGGACGGCGCACGGAACCGTCGGGTCAGCGCCCGGAAAGTTCGTCGATCGCGGTGCGGACGTCGTCGCTGGTGATCGTGGTCAGCTCGGCGGAGGTGGTGGCGCCACCCTTGCCGGCCAGGGCCGCGAGCCGCACGTCGCGGCGCATGGCCGCGCGCTCGAACAGCGACCGGGCGAACCGGCCGTTGCCCAGCCCGTCGATCAGCCGCTCGTCGCAGACCCAGGCGAACACCTCGTCCAGGTCGCGCAGCGCGTCGTCGTCGAACCGGTCGCCCGACTTGTCGGCGAGCAGCACGGCGATCTCCGACAACTCGGCCGGTGAGTAGCTGGGGAAGGCCACCCGCTGGTTGAACCGGCTGGCCAGCCCGGGGTTGGTGGACAGGAACGCGTCCATCTCGTTCTGGTAGCCGGCCAGCACGATGACGAGCCGGTCGCGGTCGTCCTCGGCCCGCTTGAGCAGGGTCTGCACGGCCTCGGCGCCGAAGGCGTCGCCGCCGGAGTAGCCGGGGTTGGTCAGGCTGTAGGCCTCGTCGATGAACAGCACCCCGCCGAGCGCCCGGTCGACCAGCTCGTTGGTCTTGATCGCCGTCGCGCCCAGGTGCTGGCCGACCAGGTCGGCCCGCTGCGCCTCGACCACGTCGGGCCGGGCCAGCAGGCCGAGCGCCGCGAAGACCCGGCCGAGGACCCTGGCCACGGTGGTCTTGCCGGTGCCGGGCGGCCCGACGAACACGAAGTGGCGCATCTGCGGCGGCGTGGGCAGCCCACGCTCCTGGCGCATCCGCGCCACCTGCAGCTGCGCGGCGATGGCGTGCACCTGCCGCTTGACCGGCGCCAGGCCGGCCATCCGGTCGAGGTCGGCCAGCGCCTCCTCCAGCGTGGGCGTGGCCTCGTAGCCGCGGAAGCGCGCGGTGAGCTCGTTGAACGCCTTGGTCACGTCGGGCGTGGTCGTGGTCACCAGGTCCTTGGTGGTCGGCGTGCCGCCCGCGCCCACGACCCGCACGTCGCGAGCCTGCGCGGCGGCCTCGACCAGGCTGCGGACGAACCGGGCGTTGCCCAGCTCGTCGACCAGCCCGCGCCGCTGCACGTCCTCGAACAGGCCGAGCAGCGCCGTCTCGCCCTCGCCCGACATCGTGTCGCCCCGCTGCCGCTGGAGCAGCGCGGTGATCTCGGCCAGCTCGCCGGGCGAGTAGCTGGGAAAGCGCACCCGGGTGGCGAACCTGCTGGCCAGGCCCGGGTTGGAGGTGAGGAAGGAGGTCATCTCCTGCTCGTAGCCGGCCAGGATGATGATCAGCCGCTCGCGGTCGTCCTCGGCCCGCTTGAGCAGGGTCTGCACGGCCTCGGCGCCGAACCTGTCGGGCTGGCCGTCGGACGAGATGACCAGGCCGTAGGCCTCGTCGATGAACAGCACCCCGCCGAGCGCCCGGTCGACCAGCTCGTTGGTCTTGATCGCCGTCGCGCCGAGGAATTCGCCCACCAGGTCGGCCCGCTGCGCCTCCACCACGTAGGGCGTCTCCAGCAGGCCGAACGCGTAGAAGATCTTCGCGACCGTACGGGCCACGCTGGTCTTGCCGGTGCCGGGCGGGCCGACGAAGACGAAGTGCCGGGTGGGCGGGCCGGCGGTGTAGCCCGCCTCGGCGCGCAGCCGTGACGCCTCGATGGACGCGGCTATGGAACGCACCTGCTCCTTGACCGGGGCCAGGCCGATCATGCTCTCCAGCTCGCTGAGCGCCTCCTCGACCGAGATGCTGGGCGGCTGGGGCGTCCTGTCGGAGGGCGCCCCCGGCATGCCCTCGCGCACCCGGATCCGGAGCTGCTCCTGCTCCTGGACGGTCAGCTCGGCCCGCGCCCGGCGGGCGAGCAGGAACCGGTAGAGCAGGGCCGCGGCCGCCACGCCGTACGCCACCCAGACCGCGATGGTCGCGGAGACCAGGGAGAGGGCGGCGGCGAGCAGGCCGGCCGGCAGGAGGGCGAGCAGGGCGGTCAGCCACGGCGTCACCCACCGGATCAGGTGCGCGGCGGCGGCGACCGGCACCGCCAGCAGGGCGAGCAGCAGCGCCGACCCCGCCGGGAAGAGCAGCCCCGACACCCCGATCGTCACCACGACCCAGACGCCGACCACCAGCGTGGTCGCGGCGGCCCTCGGGAAGCGCAGGGTGAGCGCGACGAAGGCGAGCGCCAGCAGCGCGATCACGAAGGTCTGGGGCAGGTCCCAGCCGAAGGCCGCGCCGAGCCCGACCGCGCCGATCAGCGCGGAGATGTACATCACCCGCCGCACGGCCGGCGGAAGGCGGAAATAGCGCAGCCGCACCCGCTCGAACAGATCCCGGGCCGCGGCCCGCCCCGCGGCCTGGGCCCTGTCGGACTCACGCATCACGCCTCCCCGGTCCGCCCCCGGTTATATCGCACCGGACCAACGATTGGGCGGACCTGACACGCTAGGTGACACTGACGAATGCGGCTACGTGGCGGCCGAGTTCGGCGCCCGCGTCCTCCTGGAGGAAGTGGCCCGCGCCGGCGATCACCGGGTGCTCGCGCCCGGCCGCGCCCGCCATCGTCCGCTTCATGATCGGGGCCATGCCCCCCGTGATCGGGTCCGAGTCGGAGAAGGCCACCAGGAAAGGGCGGTCGAGGGTGGTGAGCACCTGCCACCCCGCGCGGTTGGCGGCCGCCGCCGGATCGTCCGGGGTGATCGGCACCAGGCCGGGCAGGGCCTTGGGCCCCACCTTGTACGACTCGTCGGGGAACGGCGCGTCGTAGGCCGCGAGCACCTCGGGCGAGAGCGTGGTCCTGCAGCCCGACTGGACGAATCGGGCGATGTCCAGGGCGGGCGAGTCGACCACCGCGTCCTTGAACCGGTGCCACACCTCCGGCATGGGGATGTCACCGGTCGGCAGGCCCGTGTTGGCGGCGACGATCCTGGCGATGCGCTCCGGGTGCTCGGCTGCGATCCTGAGCCCGATCAGGCCGCCCCAGTCCTGGCCCACCATGGTGACGCCGGTCAGCTTCAGGGCGTCGAACAGCAAGGCCCGCGTCCACTCCACGTGCCGGGCGTAGGTGTGGTCGCCCGGTTCGGCCGGCTTGTCGGAGCGGCCGAACCCCACCAGGTCGACCGCGATGGCGCGCAGCCCGGCCGCCGCGAGCTCCGGCATGACGTGCCGGTAGAGGAACGACCAGCTCGGCTCGCCGTGCAGCAGGACCACGGGCTCGCCGTCGGACGGCCCGTCCTCCACCCAGGCCATGCGCAGCCCGTCGACCTCGGCGTATCGCGGTTCGTAGGGGAAGTCGGGCAGGGCGGCGAAACATTCGTCGGGAGTGCGGAGGATTCGCATAGAACATGACTCTAGCTAGCGGCGCTGGTGCCGCCCAGGGAACTCACCCATGAGCACCTGCTTGGGCGTGACGCGCAGCAGGTCGCCGTCGGCCAGCGCGATGCCGCGCACCTCCACCCAGAACCGGCGTTGCAGCGGGTCCGCCGCGAACACCGCCACCCGGGGGTCGGTCTCGATCGCCTCCCACGCCTCCGTCTCGGCGATCAGCCTGAGCTCGCCGGACGGCCCGACCGTCGCCACCGCGCCGACCACCCGGGGTCCCAGGGAGTCGCCGTACGTCAGCACGACGTTCCTGGCGTACGCGAACGCCTGCCGTATCCCGGGGGTCAGCTCGACGGACGGTTCGGCGCCGGCGGGCAGGTCGCACATGATCAGGGACGCGCGCCAGGGGCCTGGCGCGCCCCGCCACCACGCGCGCACGGCCCGCAGCGCGAACACGATCGCCACCGCGCCCAGCGCGCCCAGGCCCGCCCGCCAGCCCCACGCCGAGCCCAGCGTCCCGCCCGCCGCACAGGCCGCCGCGGCGAACGCGACCAGGAGCGTCGCCGCCGCCAGCCACTTGTCCTCCCGGTACCTGGCCCGCCGGTAGGAACCGACCAGCGGGTACGGCGCCGCCACGGCGAGCAGCGCCGCCCGCGGCTCCACGGCCAGCGCGCCGAGCAGCAGCGGCACCAGCACCGACCACGTGCGGCCGAGCACGATCCACAGCGCCACCCCGGCGTTCCGCCTGGCCGTGCGCTCGCCCGCCGCGCGGGTGAACTCGGTCAGGGCCCGGAGCGGGCGGCCGCGCCAGGTCTCGGCCAGCGCGCGCAGGGCGGCGAGCATCGGCCAGCCCAGCACCGCGATGGCCGCCAGACCAGCCCATACCGGGTCGAACGACGGCGGCACCCCCGGCACCGCGGCCAGGCCCAGCCAGGCGGCGAACGCGACCACCGACGCCACCGCCGACACCACGGCGGTGCCCAGCCAGGGGTCACGGCCGAGCATGCCCGGCACGTACGACCAGACCCTGACCCGGCGGGCCTGCCCGAGCGTGAGCGGGACCAGCAGCACCAGCACCGCGAACCCGCCCAGCTGGGCCTCGGCCCCACGGTCGAAGCCGAGGGCGGCCACCGCGACCGCGAGCGTGGCCAGCGCCACCAGGAGGCGGGCCTGACGCGACCACACCTCCAGCGCGCGCCTGGCCCGGCCGGTCTCGCGCGGCTCGATCGGCCAGGCGGGGTCGTGATGGGCGCGGGGGCGATCCCAGCGCAGCAGCGTGAGGCCCAGGTTGACGCGGGCCTGGGGGTGTCCGGGGTCGAGGTCGAGTGCGGCCCGGTAGGCGGCCGCGGCGCGGGAGTGCTCGGCGCGCAGCAGGGCCAGGTCGCCGTCGAGGACGTACGGGCCGGGCTGCTCGGGGGCGAAGCGGCGGGCCAGGGCCGCCTCGTCGAGGGCCTCGTCCCAGTGACCGGGCAGCCGGCGCAGGACCGCCGCCAGCCGTACCCTGGCCGGCCAGGAGCCGAGGGCCAGGCGCACCGCCTCCCGCGCGGGCGGGAGCGCGTCGGCGTCGCGGCCGAGTCGTTCGAAGGCGAGGCTGATCAGGCGGTGGGCCCATTCGCTGAACGGGTCGAGATCGGCCGCCCGGCGGGCGGCGGTCAGCGCGTCTTCGGGGCGTCCCGCGTCGAGGCGGGTGACGGCCTCCTGGCACCAGTCACGCGAGGATCGCTCGGAGTTGTCGTCGCCTTTGTCGTCGTGGTGGTCGTCGCTGTGGTCAGGGCGGTACTGATCGCCTGGGCCGGTACCCACTCTGTCCATGATCGGCTGGTCAACGAAGGTTGGATAGGTGCCGACATATGGCTGTATCTCTCTAGAGAGGTGGCGGTGGGGCGCTCGATGCGTCCATACCGCTATACCAAGGGCATGGCATGGCTTAAGCTGCCACGCAGGCCAGAGCGGAGGAGCTCGGAGGAGGGAGCCGGTCGCCCGCCCACGAGTTCCGACGCGCGGGCCGTGACCACCAGCACGTGCGGGCCAGTAGTGACCGGATCGGCCTGCGAGGAGGCCCATGACCGTCACACAGGCCGCGCCCGTCGCACGGCGCGCGGTTCAGCGAGAGCACGACAACCGCTGGTCCATCCTCCTGGTCCTCTGTCTGAGCCTGCTCCTGATCACGGTCGACGCCACGGTGCTGCACATCGCGGTGCCCGCGCTGACCTCGGCGCTGGAGCCGTCGGCGGTGCAACTGCTCTGGATCATCGACGTCTACTCGCTGGTCGTGGCGCCGTTGCTGATCATGTTCGGCGCCCTGGGTGACCGTTACGGACGCAAGAGGCTGGTGCTGGCGGGGTTCGTCCTGTTCGGAGTGGCCTCGGCCGCCGCCGCCTTCTCCCCCACACCGCTGGCGCTGATCGTGTTCAGGGCGCTGCTGGGCGTCGGCGGCGCGATGATCATGCCGGCCACGCTCTCCCTGATCCGCCAGGTCTTCACCGACCGGCGCGAGCGCGCCATCGCGCTCGGCGTCTGGAGCGCGGTCGCCGCCGCCGGCGCCGCGATCGGGCCGCTGGTCGGCGGGCTGCTCGTGGGCATCTGGTGGGGCGCCGTCTTCCTGGTCAACGTGCCCATCCTGCTCGTGCTGCTGCCCGCCGCCGTCCGGCTGCTGCCCGAGTCACGCAAGCGGGCCGACCGCCCGTGGGACGGCCTGAGCGCGGCGCTGTCGGTGTTCGGCATCCTGGCGCTGGCGTTCGGGCTGAAGGAGGCCGGATCGGGCAGCCTGATGCCGTTCGGCGCGTCCTTCTCGATCTTCCTGGGCGGCGTGGCGCTGCTCGTGTGGTTCGTCCGGCGGCAGACCCGGCTCACCTCGCCGCTGCTGGAGGTCCGCCTGTTTCGCGACCGCGAGTTCAGCACCGGCGTGACCGGGGTGCTGCTGGGCGTGTTCGCGCTGGTGGGACTGCAGCTGATGCTGGCGCAGTATCTCCAGCTCGTGCTCGGCGACAGCCCCGTGCGCGCGGCGCTCAGGATGCTGCCGCTGGTCGTCTCGGCCGTCGTCGGCGGCCTGGCCGCCGCCCACTTCCTGCCCAAAATCGGCCTGCGGGCCACCATGAGCGGCGGGCTCGGGCTCGTCGCGGTCGCCCTGACCCCGACTCTGACCTGGGGCGTCGAAGGCCATCCGGTGATGCTCGCGGTCTGCTTCGTGGGCATCGGCTTCGGTGTGCAGGTCGCCCTCCTGGCCGCCTCCGACACGATCATGTCCTCCGTACCCGAGTCCCACGCGGGTGGCGCGGCCGCCATCGAGGAGACCGCCTACGAGCTGGGCGCCGGCCTGGGCGTCGCGGTGCTCGGCACCATCACCACCATCGCGTACGCGCCCGCGCTGACCGCCGTGCCCGGCGTGCCCGCCGGCGGCATGGACCAGGCCAGGCAGTCACTCGCCGGAGCCGCCCACGTGGCGCACGAGATCGGCGGCAGCGCGGGCGACGCGCTGCTCAACGCCGCCCGATGGGCCTTCGTCAACGCCCTGCACACGACCGTCGTCGTGAGCGTCGTCCTCCTCAGCCTGACCGCCATCGCCGTGGCCATGCTGCTCCGCCGTGATTGAGGTGTGTGATGTCCCGATTAGGGCAGGCATCAACCGTGAAACAAGCCCTCCGTGATCTTGCCGCGTTAGTCGCCCGCGTAGGCGTGGGCGGCATCTTCTTCGCCAATGGCTGGAACAAGCTGGAAATCGGCTTGAAGGCCACCGGAGAGGAGTTCGCGCGGCAGGGAGCCCCCGCGCCGGGCGCCTGGGCCACGGTGACCATGCTCACCGAGCTGATCGGCGGCGCCCTGCTGATCGCCGGGCTGGCCGTGTCGGTCGTGGGGCTGACCCTGTTCGCCGAGGCGCTGGCGGTGTTCCTGGTCGCTCCGCCACTCAATCCGATCACCCTGAACGAGATCATTCTGCTGGGCGCGGCGGCGCTGCTGCTCGCCGTGGTGGGCGCCGGGCGGATCTCGGTCGACCACATGGTGGTGATCCGGCGCAGGGAGTCGGCCGCGGCCAGCGAGTTCGCCGCCGAATCCGAGGCCGACCAGGTCATCGCCTCGCTCCGCGATCCGGACGTCCCCTCACCCCTGAGCGCTCCGAAGCCGGCGCGCCCGTCGGGCGGCACCTCGTCCGGGAGCAAACCGGCCGGGAGCAAGCCGTCCGGCGGCAAGGCGTCCACCGCCTCGCCGAAGCCCGACGACGCCGAGACCGCCAAGACCGAGAGCGCCAAGACCGAGGCCGCCAAGCTGGAGGACACGGCGCCGCATCCCCGGCCGCGCCGTACGGGTGACGCCACACCGCCCGAGGAGCCCACCGCCTCGGCGTCGCCGGGTGACACGCTGGTGGCGGGCCGCAAGAAGCCACCGGCCCGCGGTCGCCGCAGCCCCGCCGACGACTGACCTCTCGGCTTCCCGGTCGCTCTCCACCGTCCGGCCGGTCGCCGAGCAGGGGATCGCGGAGGCCGCTTCCCTGGACTACGGACCGAACCAGGAACTCGCCGTCAGCGCCCGGACTGGTTATGCGAAATTAATGGCATAAATCCGATTTAACCGAAATCTTTCGGCGAAGCAACTGAAACGAAATACATAGCGCCTCGATGACAATGGCGAGATTCGCCTGCGCAATGCCTGTTCCGCGCATTAAATTCGCGCCCACGAAAAGGTTCTGGTAATACCACGGGACCGGCGCGGAAAAGGCAGAGCGAAAGGCCACCTGATGGCACGGAACACCTCGGCGGGCGGCGTCGCCGGTCAGGGACACGAGATCCGGGTCGCCCGGATCAGCGCGCGCGGCACGATCATGTCCGCCCTGATCACGGGAGTGGCGACCGTGGTGGTGGCGGTGATAGGGGTGCGCTTCGCGCCGACCGGGATCTCCCAGGCGATCGCCCCCAACGCCGCCGTCACGCACACGGTGACCGCGACCACGACGGTGACCGCGACGCCGCCGATCACCTCCGTCACTCCCGTCGACACGACCGGCCCCGGCGTCGCCCTCACCACGTCCAACGCCGTCTCACACGAAGACTGCTACGTGTCGGGCGACGGCTCGAATTCCTGGTACGACACGTCGGTCTCGCTCGACAGCAGCGGCGCCCAGCTACCCGCGCTCACCTGCAGGATCAACTGGGCCGGCGCCGCGACGGGACACGTCGACTACCTGGTCCCGGCGAGCGCGCGCGAGTTCGCCGCCCAGGCCGGCATCGACCGGTTGTCGCCCAACACGACGGCCCAGGTGCGCTTCGAGGTGCTCGCGGTGGACGGCTCGAAGCTCGCCTCCGCCACGGCCACCTACCAGAACCCGCAGCCGATCAAGGTGACGGTCACCGGAGGCACCCGCATCCGGCTCAAGGTCACCATGGTCCGCAGCACCGAAGAGGTCACCACGGACGACTTCGTCCGCGTCGCCTGGGCCGCACCGGCTTTCGCGTAACCCCGGCCGTCGCGGCGAGACCGCGCGCGTGCGCCGGCTCACGCACCGGACCACAGCCACCACGGCCGGCAGAAGCAGTGGGACGAATCCGCCATCACCCGCGAATCTCAGCCGCCACCAGGAACAACAGGGCCGAGGCCAGGAACGGCCGAGAGCCGGCGTCCTCGATCCACCTTTCGGCATCGGGATCGAGATAGCCGGCGTCGATGGCCCGGGCCACATTGCGACGCAGCCCGAACATGTGATCAGCCGTCGTGAAGTCGCGAAACACCGGCGCCACCGTCACCACGGTCCGGACCACGAGGCCCGCCTCCTCGCACAGCCGGGCCAGGCCGCGGCCGATGGTCGCGTTGCGGATCATCTCGGCGACCATGAATCGGCTCAGTCCCCGGCTCATGGCCGGCTGAAGGGAGTCGATCAACAGTCCCTCCCAGTCGGGTTCGGCCATGACGATCCGCCCTCCGGGACGAGCCACCCGGCGAAACTCCGCCAGCACCCGCGCCGGATCGGCCACATGCTGGAGCACGCGGTCGGTGCGAGCTCGATCGACGGTGTCCTCCTCCAGCGGCAGCGCATGGACATCACCGGAGCGAATCTCGATCAGGGGCTGTCCCACGGAACGGGCACGAGCCTCCGCGATCATCACCGGATCCCGGTCGACTCCGATGACCCGACCGGCCGGCGCGACGGCGGTCGCCATAGCCGCCAGGTCGGTCCCCGGACCGCAGCCGAGATCGAGCGCGGTCTGCCCAGGCTGGAGATCGAGTAGTTCCAGCACCTGCCGCTTGTAGCCCCGGCCTACCGCGCTCGCGGCCACCTGGTCGAGATAGGCGATCGGGTCAGGCCGAGACAGTGAGTCGCTGTTGATCATGCACACAGCCAAGCAGACGCATGTGCGGCTCCCGAGCATAAGGTGTCGAGATCTCGTGCACCCCGTACACCCAGCGGTCGCGGGCGACGGTGATGGGCTCGCGGCCCTCACCCGTACCGGCACGACAGGCCCCGGTGTGACGGATGCCCGGCCCGGGTCAGAGTTCGAAGCGGGCGACGCGCCGGAGTTTGTTCATCGCGTCCAGCGCCGCCACCTTGTACGACTCGGCCAGCGTCGGATAGTTGAACACCGCGTCCACGAGATAGTCGATCGTCCCCCCGCATCCCATCACCGCCTGCCCGATGTGCAGCAGCTCCGTCGCCCCCGTGCCGAACACGTGCACACCCAGCAGCGACCGGTCCTCGGGTGACACCAGCAACTTCAGCATTCCGTACGTGTCACCGATGATCTGCCCCCGCGCCAGCTCCCGATAGCGCGAAACACCCACCTCGAACGGCACCTGCGAGGTGGTCAGCTCGTCCTCGGTGCGCCCGATGAACGAGATCTCCGGGATCGTATAGATCCCGATCGGCTGCAGATGATGGATTCCCGGCAACGGTTCGTCACACGCGTGATGGGCCGCGATCCGTCCCTGCTCCATGGACGTCGCGGCCAGCGACGGAAACCCGATCACGTCGCCCACCGCGTAGATGTGCGGCGCCACCGTACGGTAGTGCTCGTCCACCGGAATCCGGCCCCGGGCGTCGGCCGTCAGTCCCGCCACCTCCAAGCACAGCTCGTCCGTCATCCCGTGCCGTCCCGCCGAATACATCACCGTCTCGGCCGGGATCTTCTTGCCGCTCTCCAGTAACGTCAGCGCGCCCCGCGCGCGCCGCTCCACCGCCGCCACCGACTCGCCGAACCGGAACGTCACCGCCAGGTCCCGCAGGTGGTACTTCAACGCCTCCACGATCTCCAGATCGCAGAAGTCCAGCATCCGCTCGCGCCGCTCCACCACCGTCACCTTGGTGCCCAACGCCGCGAACATCGACGCGTACTCGATCCCGATCACACCGGCGCCCACCACGACCAGCGAATCCGGCACCGTCTGCAGATGCAGGATCCCGTCGGAGTCGATGATCGTCTCCTCGTCGAACTCCACCGACGCCGGCCGCGCCGGCCGCGTCCCCGTCGCGACAATGATCTTGTCCGCAGTGACCTTGACCCCGCGCCCAGCCTCGTCGACCACGTCCAGCGTGTGCGCGTCGACGAACCGCGCCGACCCCGTGAGCACCGCCACGTGGTTACGCGCCAGCTGGGACCGGATCACGTCGATCTCACGACCGATCACGTGCTGGGTCCGGATCCCCAGATCACCCACCGTGATCTCGTCCTTCACCCGGTAACTCTGGCCGTACATCTCGCGCTGGTTGAGACCCGTCAGGTAGAGGACGGCCTCGCGCAGGGTCTTGGACGGGATGGTGCCCGTGTTGATGCACACGCCGCCGATCATGTTGCGGCGCTCGACGATGGCGACCCTCTTCTCCAGCTTGGCCGCCGCGATGGCCGCCTTCTGCCCGCCGGGCCCGGAACCTATGACAACCACCTCGAAGTCGGCCACGCCCTCCAGTCTGCGCACTGCGCGCGATCAGGAGAAGCCCTCCGCGCCCACCGCTTCGGCGTACGGAGGCGAAACCGGCTGAGGAGTCTCTCTAGGCGGACGTCCCTGCCATGACGCGGTCGACGATGCCGACGGTGCCCTCCTGGCGGGCGCAGTGGGCGCCGCAGTACCAGTGATCGCCGGACTGGGCGCCCTGGCCGATGACCCGGGTGCCGCAGTGCTCGCAGATCGGCGCCATGGTCTGGATGGCGCACTGGAAGGAGTCGAAGACGTGCACCACTCCCTGGGCGTGCACTTCGAAGGACATGTCGTAGTCGTTGCCACATGCCTCGCAGATGGCCATGATGATCCCCTTTGTCCGGTCGCTTCGCCGACCAGATACCCGGTTTCCGGGTGCGCTTTCCTCAGGGCGCCTCAAGGGACGTCCATATTCGGACCGGGTTCACCTGCGGGTCATGCCCAGAACACTCCCCAGGCCGCGCGGACCGAAATGAGCGGCGCCCCTCGATGACTCACCGAAGCCGGCGACGGGGCAGCAGACACCACGGCGTCCACGCGCGGCGGTCCCGGTCGGTTGAGATCTTGGAACGACTGTCACATTCGCCGGTCCTGTCCCGTCCTGTCCCTGTAACCACGACACGATGGAGGTAGTCATGTCCCAGCGGATCAACGTGGCCGAGCTGGCGCCCGAGGCGTACCGGTCGTTCGGCGCCGTCGAGGGCTTCCTGCTGAGCAGCGGCCTGCCGCACAGCACGATCGAGCTGGTCAAGCTGCGCGTCAGCCAGATCAACGGCTGCGGCTTCTGCGTCGACATGCACAGCCGCGACCTGAAGAAGGCCGGCGAGAGCGACGAGCGGCTCTGGTCGGTGGCCGCTTGGCGGGAGGCGCCCTACTACACGCCGGCTGAGCGGGCCGCGCTCGCGCTGGCCGAGGAGGCCACCCGGCTGGCCGACCGCGAGGCCGTCCCCGACGAGGTCTGGCGGCAGGCGGCCGAGCACTACGACGAGAAGGAGCTCGCGACGCTGGTCGTGGCGATCGCCATGATCAACGCCTGGAACCGGATCGGCGTCGCCACCCGCCTCGCCCCCGTCGGCTGAGCCGGGTCCCGGGCCGTCCGGGGCCGCCGCGGGCGGCCGCCCGTGACGGCCCGGGATCCGGGACCGCCGGTCGTGATTCGGACGGCTCCCGGCGGGAAGGGCTGATGATTCGGGACGGCTCCCGGCGAGAACGACCGATGATGCGGGACCGTTCCGGATTCGTACGGCGAGACCGTAGAAATGCATGGAGCGGCGCCGCGGATCCCGACTAGGTTGGGCTGCAACCGCTCACCAACTCCCCGGCAACCGGCGGGGCGCACAGTGAGCCCAGGCCGAGGCGCCGAGAGGGGGCAGACCATGAGACGCGTGAGGATCGTCAAGCCGACGGTGAAGCGGCGTCCGGACCGCGACACGGGCCTGGACCTGCGGTCCCCATCAGGGCGGCGACTTCCCTACTGAAACACTCCTTACACAGAACTTACCGGGGTATCTGTAGATAACATAGGTAACAAGAACATCACGGGGGGCTCACATGAAGAGGCTTGTGGCAGTGTCGCCACACGTGTCCAGGCACAAGGTCCGGGGCATCCGCACGGACGACCGCCACCAGCCGATTCCACCCGATCCCAAGGTCGTCGACCTGCGCGCCTACAGCGGCCGCAACGTGATCCGCTTCCCCGACGGCCCGCCTCCCGCGGCCTGACCTCCGAGCCCCGGCTGTGACGGCCGGGGCTCAGCCGTACAAGCGCTTGGCGTAGGTCTCGCCGTAGTAGTCCTCGAGCTCTTCGAGGGTCTCGTCCACCTTCTGCACGTCCTTGATCAACTGGGCGTGCGAGGGAAGCAGGTCGGCCTCCCAGCGGTCGGGCTTCCAGAGCGAGGAACGCAGAAACGCCTTGGCACAGTGGAAGAAGATCTGCTCGATCTCCACGACGATCGCCAGGTCCGGACGGTGGCCCTTCACGATCAGCTCGTCGAAGAACGGTGCCTCACGGACGAGCCGGGCGCGACCGTTGACGCGGAGCGTCTCGTTGCGGCCGGGGATCAGGAAGATCAGGCCGATGTGCGGGTTACGCAGGATGTTGCGGAACCCGTCGGCCCTGCGGTTGCCCGGGCGGTCGGGGATGGCGATCGTGGTGTCGTCGATGACGTGGGCGAACCCGGCCGGGTCTCCCTTCGGCGAGACGTCGCAGTTGCCCTCCGCGTCGGAGGTGGCGATCAGGCAGAACGGCGAGGCGGCCAGCCACTGCCTGTCACGCTCGTGCAGGCGGACGCGCTCCTTGGTCGCCGCGCGCGACTTCACCTCTCCCAGCAGCTCCCGCAGCTCGGCCTCGGACCCGATCTCCACCCAGCTCATGTGCTCTCCCTTCGGGGGTTCGCTCAATCTTGTCAGGAAATCGAGTGGAACATCCGATGCGATGCGCCCGTCACCATCGGTGGGAATTCGCCATGACGCCCAGCAGCGCGTTGCGCTCGACCGCGAACGTGTCCATGTCCATGCCCTCTCGCTCCGCCCGCAGATGCAGCATGGTCAGCTCGGTCGCCGCCTGCTGGTAGTCGGACATCTCCTTGCCCAGCCCCTTGCCCCTGGCCCACTTCCGGGCGAGCCTGCGTCCCGGCAGCGAGCTCAGCATGGCGATGTCGGGCGGCGTGACCAGCCCGGTCTGCTGGTACGCCGGCAGGTGGACGCCCATCGTGGCGACCAGGTGCCTGCGCTCCCGTACGGTCACCATGATGAGGAAGACCAGCGCACCCATGATCACCAGGTAGGCGAGCCCGATCCAGGACAACGACCCCGTCGTGGCGCTGCCGTTCCAGAGCCCGTGCAGAAGGACCGCGGCGAGGTAGCCGAGCGGGATCACGGCGTACCGGGCCGGACCACGCCGGGTCAGCGCGTACGCGACGGCCACGCCGATCATGGAGGTGTAGATGGGATGGCCGAGCGGGTCGATCAGCCCTCTGATCACGAACAGTTGGATGGTCGCGCCCACACCGCCCTGGGTGAAGCTCAGTAGGTAGTATCCGACGTTCTCCACGGCCGCGAAGCCCAGCCCGGCCATGGAGGCGTAGATGATGCCGTCGGTGAGCCCGTCGATCTCCCGCCGCCTGCGCAGGAGCAGCAGGAGCGCGGCCCCCTTCAGCGCCTCCTCGACCACCGGGGCCAGGAAGACGGTGCCCACGGTGCTGACGACCTGCGCGCCGTAGCCCGCCTTGGCGAACAGCGCCTGCCCGGCGATCGTGAGCCCGATCCCCAGCACGATCGCCACGCCCGCGCCCCAGGCGAAGCAGAAGGCCAGATGCAGCTTCGGCTCCGGCTCCAGCCGGTCGAGCGAGAGCACGGCCGCGAGCAACAGGGGCAGCGGCGCCAGGGCCAGCCCCATCGACAGCCCGAACCCGACGGGACCACCGCTCAGCAGCAGCACGACCAGCACGACCACGGCCAGCAGGCTCGATACCACGAGACCGATCAGCAGCGCCTTGCTGGGCTGGCGGGTGAGGGTGGGGGGCCGTAGGGGGACTGTCATCGTGGCGCCTCTCTTCGGTTCGGACCCCCAACTATGGATCTGCCCCATCGACGCTCGCTTAACGGTCACTTGCGGGTCGCGATCCCCGTCCCCCACGGGTGAGAGCGCGCGTCTCGCGGGTACGAGCGGTGCATGATCGCGACACTGTACGAGCGGTGCATGATCGCGACACTGTACGAGCGGTGGCTGCTCGAAATGTGGAATGGCGACTTCGAGCTCGCCCACGACCTCGTCACCCCCGGCTTCGTCGGTCACTGGCCCGGCAAGGAGGTGATGGGCCCCGGCGAGCTGATCGAGATGCTCCGCCAGGGCCACGCGCCGTTCGGCGACGTCTCCGTCACCCTCGACGTAGGACCGATCGTCGACGGCGATCGGGTGGCTGCCCGCTGGACGTTCGGCGGCTCCTACCGCGGCGGCCTGCCGGGCGCGACGGCGCCGGAGGGCACCCGGGTCGCCTTCAGCGGCCACGACGTCCTGCGGGCCGAGGGTGAGAGGTTCGCCGAGTACTGGGTGATTTCCGACGTGCAGGCTCTCGCGCGCCGGCTGGGCATGGACTGAGCTCCGGTAGGGTTCCGGTGACGAAAAGGGGAGTCCGCCGATGTCACAGGAGACCCAAGGACCGGCCATGGGCCCGCCTCCCGGCTTCCTGTCCGACGCCCAGGTGTCCCACCTGCTGGGTGAGCAGCGCTTCGGCGCGCTGGCCACGGTCACGAGCAGCGGTCATCCCCAGATGTCCACCGTCCGCTACACGTGGGACCCCGAGCAGCGGGTCGTGCGCATCTCGACGATCGCCGACCGGCCCAAGGTGCGCCAGTTGCACAAGGATCCGCGCAGCGCCCTCTACGTGGCCGGCGAAGGCTTCCGCTCCTACGGGGTGGCCGAGGGCGAGGCCGAGCTGTCACCGGTGACCGTCGAGCCCGGCGACGAGGTCGGCCGTGAGCTGCTGGCCATGCGGCCGGGGTTCGCCGCCCCGGGTGACGAGGCCGCGTTCCTGCGCCGGATGGTCGACGACCGGCGGATGGTGATCAGGCTCAGCGTGTCACGGCTGCACGGGATGAGCCTGTAGCGCGACCCGCCGAGACCTCACTGACACAGGGTGTCCATCAGAGCACATACAGCATTTACGTCCGTTTTAGGCCGATTCGTGCACACTTGTCCTATTCCATAGCTCGGGAGGACAAGAAAGATGACCCCAGGATCGGACAGCACCACCACGGCACAGGCCGGCAAGCCGGCCAGGCACCGCGTTTCCCGTTCCTTGCTGCTCATCGCCACCACCGCGCTCGTGGTGGCGACCGGCGGCGGCATCGCCACCGCCGCCACGCCGACCTCCTCGACGGCGCCGGCCGCCACGTCGAGCGACACACCGACGGCGACTCCCTCCGGGGCGCCTTCCGACAAGGCGTCGGACAAGGGCCGGGGCCACAAGTGGGGCTTCCACAAGCTCCCCATCCACGGTGAGTTCGTCGTCCCCAACGATGAGGGCGGGTACGCGACCTTCACCGGCCAGCAAGGCGAGGTCACAGCCGTCAGCCAGAACTCGGTCACCGTCAAGAGCGCGGACGGCTACACCAAGGACTACACGGTCAACGACGACACCCGGATCAACCGAGGTGGCGCCGGTATCGACGCCGTGAAGACCGGGCAGAAGGTCGCGATCATGGCGAAGGTGGAGGACGACACCGCCACCGCCGTCGTGATCCGCGACATGAGCGCCCGCGACGGAAAGGGCCGCGAAGGCGAGGGCTACGAGGGCATGTACCGGGAAGGGAAGGAAGGCCAGAGGCACGGCAAGGACGACCGCGCGCAGCGCGACGGCCAGCAGGACGGCCAGCAGGACGAGTCGTCGAGCCCGTCCTCCGACGGGTCTTACTGACCGCTGTCCCTGAGGTGGCACGCGCCACGTGACACCACGTCCCGAAATCAGCGGCCCTCGGTCGGCGCGTCTCCGGACACCCGCTGACCGTCGCACCTGGCCGCGACCGAGCGCCTGGCCTTTCCCAAGGCCAGGCGCTCGTCATCTCAACCGTCATCCACGCGTCGGCCCTGCATGAGCATCAACCGATCGGTTGATGCCGGAATCCACCACCCGGCTCCCCACTCGGCCGATCCGCCACCCCACACCCCCACGCGATCCTCGAAGCATGTCAACCCGCTCAGAGCCCGCCCTCCAGACCGTGGGACTCCGCAAAGCCTTCAGCGAGCACGTCGCCGTCGACGACGTCCACCTCACTGTCCCCGCCGGATCCTTCTACGGGCTGGTCGGCCCCAACGGTGCGGGAAAGACCACCACGCTGGCCATGACCGTAGGCCTGCTGCGGCCCGACGCCGGCAGCGCCCAGATCTTCGGCGTCGACGTCTGGCGCGACACCGTCCAGGCCAAGGCGCTCGTCGGCGTGCTGCCCGACGGCAACGCCATGCCCGAACGGCTCACCGGGCGCGAGGTCCTCACCTACCTCGGTCTCCTGCGCGGCCTGCCACCCGCCGTCGTCGCCGAACGCACCGACGAGCTCCTGCACGTCCTCGAACTCGACTCCGCGGAGCGGACTCTGGTCATCGAATACTCCACCGGCATGCGCAAGAAGATCGGCCTGGCGGTCGCCCTCCTGCACGCCCCCCGCCTCCTCGTCCTGGACGAGCCGTTCGAGGCCGTCGACCCCATCTCCGCGGCCACCGTCAAGGCCATCCTGCGCAGGTTCGTCGAGGGCGGCGGCTCCGTCATCATCTCCAGCCACGTCATGGCCCTGGTCGAGCAGCTCTGCGACCACGTGGGCATCATGTCCGACGGGCGCGTCGTGGCCGCCGGCCCCCTGGCCGACGTACGCGGCGCCGGCACACTCGAGGACGCCTTCGTCGACCTCGTCGGCGCCCAGACCCGCGGGACGGAGGGACTGGCATGGCTCACGGCCTGACCCCCAGCATGACCCCCAGTTGGGTCGACATGGCGCGCATCATGATCCAGATGCGGCTCACCCTCCTGCGCAACTCCCTGCGCGGCGACCGCGCCACCAATCTGCTTTTCGGCGTCCTGGTCGGCGTCGCCCTGGCCGCCGGAACGATCGCGGTCGCCGTCCTGTGGCCCGCCTACCTCCCCCTGGCCCTGACCGTCTGGCTCACCGGCTGGATCTTCGGCCCCATCTTCACCGGCGGCGGCGACGAGACCCTCCGCCCCGAATACTTCGCCATGCTCCCCGCCACGCCCCGCCGTACCGCGGCAGGACTGCTCGCCGGAGCCTTCGCCGGCCCCGCGCCACTCGTCACCCTCCTCGCGCTACTGTCCCTGCCCGTGTACGGCTGGCGCCACGGCCCCGCCGGTGTCCTCATCGGCCTGGCCGCCGCCCTGGCCACGCTCGCCACGATGGTGATGCTCTCCCGGATCGTCGTCGCCGCCCTCGGCTTGTTCGTCCGGTCCCGCGCCACCGCCGCCCTCGTCGGCATCGTCATGGGAACCACACTGGCCCTCTCCGGCAACGGCTGGGCCCCCGCCATAGCCCTCGGCGCCACCGACACCCTCATCTGGACGCAGACCTTCGTCCGTGTCCTGCCCTCCGGCTGGGGTGTGGCCGCCGTCGAAGCATCCTGGCCGCTCGCCCTGGCCATCCTCGCCGCCAACGGCGCCGCCATCGCCCTGCTTCTGCTCGCCTGGGCCGCACTGCTGGCGCGGCGCGTCGCCTCGGCCGCCCGCGGCGGTGTGCCCGCCCGGCGCGGCGCACCCCGCCCCTTTCCCGCCATCGGCGGCGCCCGCATCGTCGCCGCCAAGGAAGTACGCGTCTGGTGGCGCGACCTGGTCCGTATCCAGCTCCTCAGCGTCGCCTTCTCCTACGCCCTGGTCTTCCCCCTGCTCCTCGTCACCATCGACTCATGGATCATGGTCCCGTTCATCGGGCTCATCGCCATCGTCATGGCGGCCGGCACCTCCGCCAACCTCTACGGCGTAGACGGAACCGCCCTGTGGCTCACCCTCATGACCCCTGGTGCCGAACGCGCCGACGTCCGCGGCCGCCAGCTCGCCTGGCTGCTCATCGTCGGCCCGGCCGCCACCATCCTGACCCTCGCCGGCACCGCCGTCAGCGGCCAGACGTGGGCCTGGCCCTGGGTCCTCGGTCTGCTCCCCGCCCTCCTCGGGGGCGCCGCCGGCCTCATCGTCCGCGTCGCCGTCACCTCCCTCGTCCCCGGCACCGACCCCCACAAGCGCGGCGGCAACCCGCTCAACACCGGTGCCGACGAAAGCGCCGAAACCGGCCTGGCCTGGCTCTTGCTCATCGCCGTCCCCGTCATGGGACTCCCCACCGCCGCCGTCATCCTGCTCCATCCCTGGGCAGGCGTCCCCGTCGGCCTGCTCACCGGCGCTCTCAGCGTCTGGGGCTTCGGCAAGATCGCCCACCGCAGGCTCGAAAGCCATGGGACCGAACTGCTCACCCTCATGAAGCACGGCCCCGCACCTCAGCCCACCGGCAAGGAGGCCACCGCCGACCTGCCCCTCAAGCATCGCATCGCCGTCATCCTCTGCTACTGCGTGGCCTGGCTGCCCACCTTCCCCCAGGGCATCGTCCCCATGATCTTCAAGATCGTCGGCGTCCAGGACCCCGTCTGGTTCCTCGCCCTCCACCTGCCACCCGTCTGGCAGTGGCCGACCATCATCTTCATGATCACCCTAGGGCTCCTCATGTACGGCTACGCGATCCTCATCCCCATGCGCATAAGCTCAGCGCCATGAACGACCCCTTCCCGCCCTCCACCTGGGAACGACGTTTCGGGATCTTCGTCGAGGTCGTTCCCTACCTCACCCTGGCCACCGCCCTGGCCATCAGCGTCACCTCACCCGAGCAGCCCGCGGGCGGGATCCCCCGCACCCTCGCCCTCACCGCCCTGGCCCTGGCCTGGATCCTCGGCGCCCATACCCTCCTGCCCGCCGACCTCCGCAACCGCCGCGCCACCACCATCACCTACTTCTGCGGCGTCCTGGCCACCTCCGCGCTCCTGTCCTTCCACCACCCGATCTTCCTCATCTACTGCATTTCCGGCTTCTTCCTCGCCAGCTCCTTCGCCCCCTCCAAGTGGACCTTCGCCGCCGTCGCCGCCACCTCCACCGTCCTGTACGGAACCTCGCTCGACTGGTCCCAGGCGAACGCCCAGCTCGTCGTCCTGCACATCGCGATCATCGCCGTCCAGACCGTCACCATCGGCGGCGGCCACATCTTCGGCATCAGAATCGAGGAACGGCAGCGCAAATACCGCCAAGCACTCACCGACCTGCAAAAAGCCCTGGAGGAGAACGCCGAGCTTCACGCCCACCTCCTCGCCCAAGCCCGCGACGCCGGCATCCTCGACGAACGACAGCGCATGGCCCGCGAAATCCACGACACCCTCGCCCAGGGCCTCACCGGCATCATCACCCAGCTTCGCGCCGCCCAACGCGTCCAAGACCGCGACGCCCGCATCGACCGCGCCCTCACCCTCGCCCAGGACAGCCTCGCCGAAGCCCGCCGCTCCGTCGACGCCCTCCGCCCCCACCAGCTCGAAGACGCCCACCTCCCCGAAGCCATGACCGCCCTCGCCCGCACCTGGACTCAGACCTCCGGCGTCGATCTCAACGTCGAAGTCACCGGCGAACGCGTCCCCCTCAGCCCCGCCATCGAAGTCACCCTTTTCCGCGTCGCCCAGGAAGCCCTCACCAACGTCGCCAAGCACGCCGACGCCACCCGCGCCGGCCTCACCCTCTCCTACACCGGCACCGTCGTCCTCCTCGACATCCGCGACGACGGCAAAGGCATCGACAGCCCCAACGGCAAAGGGTTCGGGTTCAGCAGCATGAGGCAACGCGTCCGCGGCGTCGGCGGCACCCTCGAAATCGAAAGCACACCCGGCGAAGGCACCGCCGTCAGCGCCACCGTCCCCGCCCTCCAGATAGGCCCCCAGTGATCCGCCTCCTCATCGTCGACGATCACCCCATCGTCCGCGACGGCCTGCGCGCCGCCTTCGAAGCCGAACCCGACATCGACGTCGCCGGCGAAGCCGCCAACGGCCGCGAAGGCATCGAACGCGCCGCCGCCCTCGACGTGGACATCGTCCTCATGGACCTGCGCATGCCCGAGATGGACGGCGTCACCGCCATCACCGCCCTCCGCCAGACCCACCCCTACATCAAGACCCTCGTCCTGACCACCTTCGACGGCGACTCCGACGTCCTGCCCGCCATCGAAGCCGGCGCCACCGGCTACCTCCTCAAGGACGCCCCCACCGACGAACTGCTGCGCGCCGTCCGCGCCGCCGCCGCCGGCGAGCCGGTGCTGTCGCCCTCGGTCGCGGGCCGCCTGATGGGCCAGGTACGCCGACCGGTCAAGGCCGCCCTCACCGACCGCGAACTGCAGGTCCTCGCCCTCGTCGCCGACGGCGCCTCCAACCGCCAGGCCGCCGCCAAACTCTTCATCAGCGAGGCCAGCATCAAGACCCACCTGCTGCACATCTACGACAAACTCGGCGTCCGCGACCGAGCCGCCGCCGTCGGTGAGGGTTACCGTCGCGGCCTGCTCAGTTAGTCGGCCTATGCCGGACAAGCCCCCTCACATCGGAAGAGGGGAGCCAGGCCGACGCCGGACTCCCTCCATGACCTGCGGCTACGCCCTCAGTGGATCAGGTCGAATGACGCATCAGATGCGATCCCGCGCTCTGTACGGGGCAGTGCACTTATTCGAGAGGTGCGGTATTCCTCAGGATCAGACCCCGTCGATCCAGTACTTCTGGAGTCGCGTGATGGCCTCCTCCTTGCTCATCCCCGCCACGGTCGTCTCGTCAAGACCCACCCTGGAGATCAACATGAACACGAGGTCTGCGGGCAGGGCCTCCGATGGCAACTCGGGGGCTCCGCGATCGGGTCTCACCTCGTTCTGAACGCACGCCCAGAAGGTCACCTCGTCCACCTGAAGTTGATCGCGGAGTATGTGACTCCAGATGCCTGGGCCGTAGGTGCTTCGGTCGACCGGATGAGAGATCCGGGTTCTCAGAATCCTGCCATCAAAAAGATCCAGCTCGTAGGTGACATGGTGCGTCCCCGTTCCTCCCCGGGCGTTCCGCACCAGACGCCAGCCCTCGATCCGACAGAACCGGTCGTGATGCTCACGGGCAGGCTGGGGCCAGCTCACCGGCCCTTCCCTACCAGCCATTCGCGCAGTTGCTCGTCATCACTGAGGCTGATCAACTGCACAAGCCCCCAGTTCTCGCGGTGGTTCGGCGCGTCGAGCAGATGGCCCTGCCAATCCTCCGCGTACTCACGGAGGCCCTCGATCATCTCCGCAATGGCTTGATCAAAGGTCGCACCGTCCGCGGCGACAGGTAGCCCCGGAATGAAAACCGACCAGCCGCCGGCTTCAGGAAGCACCTGCGCTCGAGAAGGGGTGACCACCGCGAGGTAGTGCCGGAGTCTTTCAACATCCACGAAGGCGGTCACGGCCGACTCACGACGCACCGTTGCCACGCGACCTCTCTCGGCCGCATCCAAAAGCGCCTTGAGATGTGCACGAGCTTCTGTATAGCTGTCGAAGTGGACAGCGGTCATGACGAACCTCCCAGCGAGACGCACCTCCACGGTGCCACGTCACTTTAGGTACGTCAAGTACGTCGCGTACTGATCAGTCAACGGCACGGCCGACCGTACAGTTGCGCCAAGCGCAACAACTGGCACCAGATGTGTGAACGGGGCGTCAGCATGTCACCGACACCCCGTTGCCGACCAGGCATTTCACATCTAGCTGGAGCCCAAAACTAGCTGCAGCCGCTGGTCGAGCCGCAGCCCTCGCAGACGTAGCAGCTGCCCGCCGGCCGCATCTTGGTGCCGCACGTCATGCAGAGCGGCGCGTCGGCGGTGATGCGCCGGTGGTTCTCCAGCGTCAGCTCCTTGGCCGGCTCCAGCTCCGGCTTCTCCTCGATCGGCGCCGACTGCGCGAGCGCCTCGCGGTCGACCGGCTCCTGCAGCACCGCCGGGTCCTCGCCGCGCTGCTGCGCGGCGCGCTCGGCCGCCGAGAAGATGCCCAGCGCCGCCCGCTCGTCGTAGGGCAGGTGGTCGAGCGCCAGACGCCGGAAGATGTAGTCCATCACCGAGGTGGCCATCCGGATGTCCGGGTCGTCGGTCATCCCGGCCGGCTCGAACCGCATGTTGACGAACTTGCTCATGTACGTCTCGAGCGGCACGCCGTACTGGAGCCCTATCGAGATCGCCACCGAGAAGGCGTCCATGACGCCCGCCAGCGTCGAGCCCTGCTTGGACATCTTGAGGAAGACCTCGCCGAGCCCGTCGTCGGGGTAGGACGACGCGGTCATGTAGCCCTTGGCCCCGCCCACCGTGAAACGGGTGGTCGTGCTGGGCCGCTGGTTGGGCATCCGCCGCCTGGTCGGGCGGTTGATCTCGACGACCTTGACCTCGGGCTGCGCCTCGGTCTTGGTCTCCTCCTTCTTCTTGCCGCCGGCCGACAGCGGCTGGCCGACCTTGCAGTTGTCGCGGTAGACCGCCAGCGCCTTGAGGCCCAGCCTCCAGCCCTCCATGTAGACCTGCTCGATGTCGTCGATGGTCGCCGACTCGGGCAGGTTGACCGTCTTGGAGATGGCGCCCGACAGGAACGGCTGGGCCGCGGCCATCATGCGCACGTGGCCCATCGGAGCGATCGCGCGCTCGCCCATCGCGCAGTCGAACACCTCGTAGTGCTCCCCGCGCAACCCGGGAGCGTCGACGACGTGACCGTGCTCAGCGATGTACTCGACGATCGCCTCGGTCTGCTCCTGCTGGTAGCCGAGCTGCCGGAGCGCCCGCGGGATCGTCTGGTTGACGATCTGCATGGAACCGCCGCCCACCAGCTTCTTGAACTTGACCAGCGCCAGGTCGGGCTCGATGCCGGTCGTGTCACAGTCCATCATCAAGCCGATGGTGCCAGTGGGCGCGAGCAGACTGGCCTGGGCGTTGCGGTAGCCGTTCTTCTCGCCGATGCGCAGGCACTCCGACCACTGCCGGGACGCCTCGGCGTGGATCTTGCCGTCCATCGAGCCGATCGTGCGCAGGTTGTCGTTGGCGGCGGCGTGCTTGCGCATGACCCGCTTGTGCGGCTCGGCGTTGCGGGCGTAGCCGTCGTACGGGCCGACGGCGCCGGCCAGCTCCGCGCTGCGGCGGTAGGACGTGCCGGTCATCAGCGAGGTGATCGCCCCGGCCACGGCGCGACCGCCGTCGGAGTCGTAGGCGTGGCCGGTCGCCATGAGCAGCGCGCCCAGGTTGGCGTAGCCGATGCCGAGCTGACGGTAGGCGCGGGTCGTCTCGCCGATCTTCTCGGTCGGGAAGTCGGCGAACGTGATCGACACGTCCATCGCGGTGATGATGAGCTCGGTCAGCTTGACGAAGCCCTGGATGTCGAAGGAGTTGTCGTCCTTCAGGAACTTCAGCAGGTTGATGCTGGCCAGGTTGCACGATGAATTGTCGAGGTGCACGTACTCGGAGCAGTTGGCCACGACCACCCCGCCGACGATGTAGGAGTGGTTACGCGGCTCGGTGAGGTTGTAGGTGGTCTCGAAACCCTTCGGCTCACGGGAGACCATCCGGACACTGAGGTCCTTCCGGTAGTAGCCCGTGGTGTCGATGACCTCCTCCAGGCGCGCCTGCTTTCCAGGCACGCTGAACCCGATCTGCGCCGCGAACTCCCTGATGGACCAGGCGGTGATCCGAAGATCGTAGGAAGGCCCGTCGGACCCGTACGTGACTTCGGTGCCGTCCTTGCGGGTGTAGTTGAACGAGTCCTTCTTCGTGCCGGTTCTGTAGATCTTGCTGGCAATGCCGAATGAGGCCAGCAACTCCTGGACGCCGAGGAGAAGCTCCTCCGACCTGCTGCCCAGACCCACGTAGCGGCTTTCGTTGGACTTTTGGTTGACGACGCATCCGTCAGCGTCGAAAAGCCCCTGCAGGAAGTCGACGAGCATCTCGTCTGGCATCTCCCATACGGCATCGGGGATCGACTTCTCGGCGGACCTGCCCGTGGACACCCCCAGGGCGGCACAGAACTCGCGAAGCGCCGCACCCGCAGGACGGAGCTGCATGGTTCCGTTGTCCTGGACGCTGGGCTTGTAGTCGAAGCCTGTCATGCGCTTGAGCAGGCGGCTGTGCCGAGGCAGGATCTCCGCCTGCTCCTCCGCAGATCCATAAACCGTGACAGTGGCCTTGTCGGTCAGGCAGCCGTCACCGATCAGCCACCCAAGGTAGTGGGCAAGATCCCCGTCCCATTTCTCCGGCACGCTGAGACCGCGCTGTGACGTCCGGCCGTTCTCCCGCGCGCGCGACGGGATGTTCCAGGAAGCCATTGAACGCGGCGCGTACTGGAAGGACTTCGCCACCCGGTCGTCCTCGTGGAGCTCGTCGGCCCGCACGTATCCCCGGTTCTTCGTCCACAGCCGGTGGTTGGGCGTGCAGCGCAGCCGCGAACCATCTGAGAAGCGCAGCTCGACGATCTCGTTCGTGCCAGTGACCATGTATCGCGTCGGGCTCGTCGCGACGACACGGTCCTGCGGGTCCTCCTCCGAGGTCAGATCGTTGGTGTAGACCGAGAACGTCTCACCCGCTGCGGCACGGGCCACCAGGTCGTCCATGCGGATGAGGCCCTTGTCCGTCACCACGCGCTGATCGGCGGGGAAACAGGGGTTACTTGCGGTGATCCGACCCGTCTCGGGAGTGGTGTGCCAGTCGTTGATCGTGTCGTCGTACTGGATGCCCGGATCGGCACACTCCCACGCGGCCTTGGCCATCTTGCGGAACAGGTCGCGGGAGTCGACGGTCTCGATCACCTCGCCGGTGAGGCGGGCCCGCAGACCGAACTCGTCGCCCTGCTCCACGGCCCGCATGAACTCGTCGGAGACGCGGACCGAGTTGTTGGCGTTCTGGTACTGGACGGAGACGATGTCCTTGCCGCCCAGGTCCATGTCGAACCCGGCGTCGCGCAGCGCGCGGACCTTGTCCTCCTCACGCGCCTTGGTCTCGATGAACTCCTCGATGTCGGGGTGGTCGATGTCGAGTACGACCATCTTTGCGGCCCTACGGGTGGCGCCACCCGACTTGATGGTGCCCGCGCTCGCGTCGGCGCCGCGCATGAACGACACCGGGCCGCTGGCCGTGCCACCGCTGGAGAGCAGCTCCTTGGAGGAACGGATGCGCGAGAGGTTGACCCCCGAGCCCGAACCACCCTTGAAGATCACGCCCTCTTCCTTGTACCACTCCAGGATCGACTCCATCTGGTCGTCCACGGAGAGGATGAAACAGGCTGAAACCTGCTGAGGCGACTGGGTGCCCACGTTGAACCAGACCGGCGAGTTGAACGCGAAGATCTGGTGGACGAGGGCGTACTTCAGCTCGTGGTCGAAGATCTCGGCGTCCTCGTCGCCGGCGAAGTAGCCGTGCTCGACCGCCGTCCGGGTGTAGACGCCGACGACCCTGTCCACCAGCTGCTTGAGGCTCCACTCGCGCTGCGGCGTGCCCACGGCGCCGCGGAAGTACTTGGTCGTCACGATGTTGGCGGCGTTGACCGACCAGAACTCCGGAAACTCGACACCCCGCTGCTCGAAGTTGATCGAGCCGTCGCGCCAGTTGGTCATGACGACGTCACGGCGCTCCCACGCGATGTCGTCGTACGGGTGCACGCCCGGCTTGGTGAAGATCCGCTTCATCTTCAAACCTCTGCGAGGACGCTTACCCCCGCGTGCGACTGAACCGCTGACCGTCTCCGTCATGACTCCCCCTTCTCCGCCTTCAACTGTTCGATCTCGGCTTCGAAGTCCGCCAGGCTCTCGAAACCGCGATATACCGATGCGAACCGCAAGTAGGCCACCTCATCCAACTCCCGTAACGGGCCGAGGATCGCCAGCCCCACCTCGTTGGAGGGGAGCTCCGCCGCGCCTTTGGCCCTGATGGCCTCCTCCACCCGCTGGCCGAGCTGGGCCAGCGAGTCTTCGCTCACCGGTCTGCCCTGACAGGCCCGCCGCACGCCCGCGACGACCTTGTCCCGCGAGAACGGCTCCGTCACCCCACTGCGCTTGCTCACCATGAGGAGTACGGTCTCCTGCGTGGTGAACCTGCGCCCGCATTCGGGACAGGTCCGGCGACGCCGGATGGCGGCTCCGTCGTCCGTGGAACGACTGTCGATGACCCTGGTGTCAGGATGACGACAGAACGGACAATGCACGCTTTCGCCTCCTAGACCCGCGGTCACCACCGGCGTAAAGCATGTGCGACGGAACGCTCGCGCACGCCCCATAGCACGCTATGGTGCGGTCGCAGAAACACAAGGTGTGGTGAACTACATCGGTGTAACTACTAGATGTTGTGGTCCAACGGTAGAAGCGCGCGACCATGAACGCAAGTTGAGCAGACCCATCCAACCGAACTCGCTGATCAGCACAGCCTCATCTCGCTGACCCGGGCGTGTCGGTTCACGCGTCACTTCGCTTGGCTCACATCACGTTCGTGAACTTCTCTCACACCGGTATCCGCTTGCACACCGTTCAGCCGACCCGCACCGGGCCGCGCCCGCTCTCAGCCCGCGATGCCGCTCGGGACGTAGAGGCGGGTGCCCGGCCGGACTAACGAGCCGGGCAGGCGGTTGAGCCGCCTGATCTCCTCGGCGACCGCGCCTGGGTCACCGGACTCGGGCGCCACCGTCTCGGCGATCGACCACAGCGTGTCGCCCCGGCGCACGTCCACCCACGGCAGGCCCGCCTGCCAGGAGTGCCCCGTCACCACGGGCAACGAGGACGCGTGACTCGCCGTCCTGGTGCCGAGCCAGAAGCCGCCGAGCGACAGCAGCGCCATGCCCACCACCAGGACCGCACGGCCCCGTCGCGTCAGGCGCACGGGCGGCGCCTGCCGCTTAGCCGGGCGCGTCGCGGCTTCGCCCCCGCCGCCGCGCTCCCTCCTCCGCGCGCGTCGGCTCGTCTCCTGCGGCCGCCGGCCTTTGCGTGACCCCGTGCGTGACCCCGTGCGTGACTCCTTGCGTGACTCCTTGTGCGGCCCCTCCCGCCCGTTCTCCGGCCCGCTCACCACGAGGTCCGCGCCGGTCGGCACCGACACCAACCGCCGCCCGCCGCTCTCAGCCGCGCCCGCCCGACCCGGCCCGCAACTTTCGGCCGCGGCCCTTCGACTCAGCCCACCACTCTCGGCCGCGCCCGCCCGACCCAGCCCACCACTCTCGGCCGCGCCCGCCCGACCCAGCCCACCACTCTCGGCCGCGCCCGCCCGACCCGATCGGTCTCGCCGACGGGGACCAATCACACGCCCCGGTTCGCCTTGACGCCGAATGCCCTGCACCGGCTCCGTCCGACTCCCGGCGCCCGACGGGCCCCCCGTCTCACCTCTCCGACGAGAGCCGGACGCGCGCGCCGCCTCCTCTCGCAGACCGGATCCTCGCCCGCGCCCCTGCTTTCCTTGCAGCACCGCTTCGCCGTCGCGGACCGGTTCTCCTGAGCGGACCGCACCGTACTGGCCGGCCGCGCCACCTTGACCGGCGGACTCTCGCCGGACAGCTTGCCCGTCCAAGCGACGTGGAGGCGCAGGCGGCGATCCTTTCGACCGCTGCCCACCCTGACGCACCGGCGCGCCCCCGACATCGCCTGAAGAAAGGTCATCCATGAGATTCCGCCGGGATTCGCCGCCGCGTGCCGGGCCCCGCTTCGTACGCATCAGCGCGTCCGCGGCACGCCCCCCGCTACGCCCGGCCCTGCGTCCTTTCTGGGATCGCGCCGGCTCGGCGCCCGTCACTTCTCGCGCAGCGGGCTGCCGCCCCTCCCCGCGTGCCGAACCGCCACCCTCGGGCCCCGCCCCTCCACGGGCACGGCCGCCAGGATTCGCCCCTCCCCCGGCGTGTGGCGCGATGTCCTCGCTGCCTGGCTCCGGACGCGGCGGAGGCACCAGCCACAACTGCGGCCTCCCCGGCCCCGTCGATCTGCGCCCCGCCCTTCGCCCATCATGCGAAACCACGCTTCCCCCTCCCCTCTTGCCCCGCACCCCCTGCTCGATCCGCTCCCGCTCTGACGTCACCCCTCATTTCTGCGTCCCCACTCAACCCGGCCCTGATGACCTCACCCGAGCAACCACGGGCCGCGACTCCACCACCGCCATCGCCGGAAACCCCAGCCCCGTCGACGCCACCGGCACGGCGATCTTCAGAGTCACCCAGCGATGCGGACCCGCCGGACGAGCCCACGCCAAGCGAGCCCACGCTGGATGACCCCACGCCAAGCACGCCCACGCCGAATGACCCCTCGCCGCACAACCCCACGCCGGACGATTCCTCCCCGGACGAGCCCACGCCGGACGATTCCTCCCCGGACGAGTTCGGGATGCCAGGGAGCGGAAGTCGGGCATGGGGAGTGAGCGACCGCATGAAGTCCGGATCGGCGCTCGGCGTGTCGCCGGAAAATTCGTGCGTGCGTAGTCCAAAGCCTGTGTGGCCGTGACGGCCCTGGGTGACGTCGGCGACAGCGGCCGGTTGCTTGACGTGGTCTCTGCTCGGGTCTGTGATCCTGGCGGTTCGCACGGATGGACCTCCCACACCGTCGCGGCCCCGGGAAATGGCCAAATAAAGATCGGCGAATCGAACACGGTGTCGATCGAACTCCCGTACGATGTTGTACACCACGCTGCCGACATTTTCGAGGAAGACTCGAACAATTGTTTGAAGATGATCTTCAACAGCGATACGGTCGCTGTGTGCGACATGGAGACCACGGACCGGAAGGTTCGCCGGTGAGGCGGGCGGCCGGGCGAGGAGGAAGAGCATGAGCGAGCGGGATGACGCTAACGGGGTCACTGACCTCGCGGTGCGGCGGCGTGACTCCCTGGGGCTGACCCCCAGGCAGCGCAAGATCCTCGAAGTGATTCGCGACTCGGTGCAACAGCGCGGATATCCGCCGTCCATGCGTGAGATCGGCGAGGCCGTGCAGCTGACCAGCACGTCCAGCGTGTCGCACCAGTTGACGGCGTTGCAGCGCAAGGGCTACTTGAGGCGTGACCCCCACCGGCCGCGTGCGCTGGAGGTGCGTCTGCCTGGTGAGCCCGCGCTCTGGGTCGACCCCGACGCCGGCAGCGAGGAGTCGCCCTCGGTCAACCGCCCCACGGCCGCCTACGTGCCGCTGGTCGGCCGGATCGCCGCCGGTGGCCCGATCCTCGCCGAGGAGAGCGTCGAAGACGTCTTCGCCCTGCCCAAGCAGTTGGTCGGCGAGGGCACCCTGTTCCTCCTGCAGGTCGCCGGTGACTCCATGATCGAGGCCGCCATCGCCGACGGCGACTGGGTCGTCGTACGCCAGCAGCCGGTCGCGGAGAGCGGCGACATCGTGGCCGCCATGATCGACGGTGAGGCCACGGTCAAGACGTTCAAGCGCAAGGACGGTCACGTCTGGCTGGTCCCCCACAACCCCAACTACGACCCGATCCCCGGTGACGAGGCCAGCGTCCTGGGCAAGGTCGTCGCGGTGCTGCGCCGCCTCTGATCGTCCGTCGTTCCCGCGGCGCGCGGCGTCCCCCGCCCGCGCCGCACCGGCGCCCTCCGGCTCGGACGGCTCGGACGGCTCGGACGGCTCGGACGGCTCGCCCAAGAGATCTAAACTGAGCGGGTGAGCGACGAAATCCATCTACACGACCTCAAGTCACAACATGATGGATTGAAGTGGGCGGAAGCCGGACCAGGAGTCATCCCCGCCTGGGTGGCCGACATGGACCTGCCGACCGCCCCCGAAGTCATCCAGGCCCTGCGCCGCCGGGCCGAAGGCGACCTTGGCTACCCGACCTGGCTGATGAGCCCGCAATGCGGCCCCCTGGCCGAGGCGTTCGCCGAGCGCATGGCGACCAGGTACGCCTGGGAAGCCGATCCCCTGCACGTGCGCAGCTACACCGATCTCAACCAGGCGCTCCAGGTGCTCCTGCACGTCTGGACCCGGCCGGGCGACGGCGTGGCCGTGCACACCCCGGCCTACCACCCGTTCCTCGGCACCCTGGCCACCATGGAGCGCCCGCTTCGCGCCATCCAGATGCGACCCGAGGGCGACTCGTGGCGGTTCGAGGTGCCCGACCTGTCGGGCTGCCGGGTGCTGCTGCTGGTCAACCCGCACAATCCCACGGGCCGTGTCTTCACCCGCGAGGAGTTGGAAGGGCTGGCCGAGCACGCCGAGCGGCACGACCTGCTGGTTCTTTCCGACGAGATCCACGCCGACCTGGTGTACGACCCGTACGAGCACATCCCGTTCGCCACCATCCTGCCGGACCGGACCGTCACCCTGACCTCGGCCACCAAGGCGTTCAATCTCGGCGGGATCCGCTGCTCGGTGGCCCATGTCGGCTCGCCGGAGCTGCGTCAGGCCCTGGACGGGCAACCGCCCTTCGTCTACGGGTCGGCCAACCTGTTCGGGGTTGAGGCGACGGTCGCCGCGTGGCGGCACGGCGACGCCTGGCTCCGGGAGACCCTCGCCCTGTTCGACCGTAACCGCCGGACGATCGCCGAACGCCTGCCCCGGGCGGTCGGCTACCGCGTTCCGGAGGCCACCTACCTGGCCTGGCTCGACTATGGGCGGCCTGGCATGGCGGAGGTGCTGGAACAGGAGGCCAAGGTTCTGCTGAACGACGGCGCTCTGTTCGGCCCCGGCGGCGACACCTACGTCCGGCTGAACTTCGCCACCACCGAGCCCATCCTGGCCGAGATCCTCAACCGGCTGGACCGGGCCGGATAAGTCCTCCGGCCCGGTCCGCCGCCATGGCCGCGAGGGTTATTAGCTGCTAGCGAAATCATCAGCGTTCCTCAGTCCTTATCTGCGACCATCAGTGTGTGAATCTCTCCGAATGGGCCAGGCGGAACGGCGTCCACTACCAGACCGCCTGGAAGTGGGCGCGCGACGGGACCATGCCGGTCCCGGTCGTCAAGACCGC
>NZ_JBFAKL010000030.1:0-105019 GCF_040655715.1 Nonomuraea cavernae
CCCACCTTGCGGGACAACCGCCGGACGTCACCAGCCTTCACCGCGACGATCCGAAACCCTTCACCCCGCCCCCGCCTGCGCCACACCGGACGCTTATGGGTCCTGCCGAAGAAGCTCGCCATCGCCTGAGCGAAGTCCTTGAGCGCCTGCTGCTGAACGATGATCGACCCTGCTCGCAGCCACTCACTCTCCGCCCGCGCCTGCGTCAACTGGCGGCACTGCTCGGCGAACCCCGGCGCGGACCTACGGCCCGGCTTCCAATGAGCGTGCTGTTCCACGGCCAGATTCCACACGAACCGCGCATGCCCGCAATGCTCCAGCAACGCCGCCTCCTGGGCAGGCGAGGGCTGAAGCCGGAAGCGGGACACGCCGACCAACCTACCGACCACCACCGACACAAACGGGAGACACAAGTGCCCGACCGTTCCACGTTTCCTCCCCGCCCTGAAGGACAGGGCATCCACGCTGTAGGTGCTTGGTGACTTTGGCGCGGTAGCGCTCTGCCAGATCGGGCGTCCCACGCGCTCCGGCGTCCACGCTCCCCGGTCGGCGACTTACCGGGCCAGCTCTCGCAGCCCCTGGCCGCCGGGCGCGAGTTTGCCGGGCACCCCCGACCTTCACATGCTTCATTCGGGCTATCATCGCCACATGGCGATTGATTTTGAGGGTGGGGTGTGCGTCCGCACCGAGGTCGCGGCCGGAATCTCCCCGGCGGCCGCGCTGTTCCACTCACTGGCCGATGAGACCCGGCTGCGCATCGTGGCCCGGCTGGCGCGCGGCGAGGCCCGCGTGGTCGACCTGACCGGTGAGCTCGGGCTGGCTCAGTCCACCGTCTCCAAACACCTGGCCTGCCTGCGCGACTGCGGCCTGGTCGACTACCGCGCCGAAGGCCGCCAGTCCTTCTACTCCCTGACCCGGCCCGAGCTGATGGACCTGCTCGCCTCAGCCGAGCACCTGCTGGGCGCCACCGGGCACGCCGTGACGCTGCGCCCCGCCCACCACCACATGCAGCGCCGTCCCGAGCGCTTGGAGCCGGACCGGCACGTGCGGTGATGGCCACGCTGAACCCGCCCGCGGCGGCCTCCGCTCGCCGCGAGTTGCTGCGGCGCCGCATCCGGCTGCTGGTCGCCGCCACCATCACGTACAACGTGATCGAAGCGGTGGTGGCCATCACCGCAGGCACCATCGCCTCCTCGGCCGCGCTCATCGGCTTCGGCCTGGACTCCATCGTCGAGGTCGCCTCCGCCGCCGCGGTCGCCTGGCAGTTCTCGGCCACCGACCACGAACGCCGCGAACGCGCCGCGCTGCGCGTCATCGCTGTCTCGTTCTTCGCCCTTGCCGTCTACGTCACCTTCGACGCCGTGCGCGCCCTGCTCGGCGCCGGTGAGGCCGCACACTCCACCCCAGGGCTGATCCTGGCAGCCCTGAGCCTGGTCATCATGCCGTTCCTGTCAGCGGCTCAGCGCCGCGCCGGGCGCGAACTCGGCTCCGCCTCAGCGGTGGCCGACTCCAAGCAGACCCTGCTGTGCACGTACCTGTCGGCTGTGCTGCTCGTGGGCCTGGCCCTCAACAGCCTGTTCGGCTGGTCGTGGGCCGACCCGATCGCCGCCCTGGTGATCGCCGCCGTCGCGGTCAAGGAAGGTCGCGACGCCTGGCACGGGGACGCCTGCTGTGCCGTTCCCACCGCCAGCACCCCGTCCGGCAGCGCCATCGCCGGAGCTGATGGGTGCGCGGACGGATGCTGCTCACCGGCACACACCACGCAGAACAACCCGCAGGAGGACACGCGATGATCGGCCGTCCGATGCCCGAGCGGATGCGGGCCGCCTACCGCAGCCGCGTACGGCTTGAGGAAACAACTGGATTCCTCGCCCCGGCTGGAGACAGGAAACTAACTGGGGAGGTGTTCGAGGAGGGCGAACCGCTGGGCGAACGCGGACAACTCCTCGCGTTGCTGGTCTGGTTCGGTGGCGGCGGCACCTATGACGATGCGGGTCACGCCTTGCGCGGCGAATTCCTCGACCTGGTCGACGGTCATGTCGATCGACCCCCATCGCGTGTATTCAAGCGTTTCCGAGCTCCGGCCGGCTTCGATGGCGGTCGATCGGGCGAGGTCCATCTGGATGGTGCGCTCGTTCGGATCGAGCGCGCCACCCGGGAAGTAACCGTCGCCGCGTCGTCCGGCGCGGCGTGCGGCCGCCCGGCTCGATCCGCCGATGTGGATCGGCAGGTGGGTGACATCGTAAGGCTTTGGGAATTGACACAGCTTGTCGAAGGCGAAGAACTCCCCGGCGAAGCTGACACCGTCTTCGCCGCCGGCCCAGAGCAGCCGCATCACGTCGATCGCCTCGTCGGCCCGACGGCCCCGGGTGCTGAAGTCAACGCCCACCGCCTGGGCCTCACCGGGCAGGGTGCCGAGCCCCACGGTCAGCAATCGCATCCGCCCCTTGGACAGCACGTCGATGGTCGCCAGACGCTTGGCGAGGACCACCGGATGGTGGTACGGCAGTAGCAGCACGCCTGTCCCGAGCAAAATCCGTCGCGTAGCCGCGGCGACGAAGCTCAGGCAATCGAGCGGGTCGAAATACGGTAGCGACGGCGGGAGCTCAAAGCGCCCAGCCATCGCACCGGGATACAGCGCGATGTGCTCGGGCAGATAGAGCGACTCGAAGCCGCAATCCTCGGCATGCTGCGCGTAGGCCACGAGCTTGTCAGGGTCGACACCGTAGTAAGGCGTGCTATAGCTGACTGCGAACTTCATCGTCATTCCTCCGGTTACTCGGCCGATGCGATGGATGGGCAGTCGCTGCTCGGCTCGCCCGGCGCTACAGAGGCATCGTGGCGGCCCGCCATGACGTGGCGACCTTCCCCATCCGCCGGTCTTGGGCACCTTAGAACCTTGTCACCGGCGTCAAGGCAACCTGCGCCTGTGCACGGCCACGGACGGATCGTCGATCCAGCACCAGGCGGGACAGGGCCACTGGCGCCTGTCGTCCTTCATGCGTACCGGGAGGCCGTGTCAGGCGCTCCGCCACGGCTACGACGCCCAGCCCGCGCTGTGTCGGAAAGTGAAGGCTTCAGCCTACGGCGGCCGGCCGCGACGTACGGGATCAGGTGCTTCAGCATCGGCGAGAAGAAAGGCGTCGAAGCCTGGCCCGCTCTGCGGTGGGCAGGCAGGACGGCGGGGCGCCGTAGAGCGGAGGCGGGTGGGCGTTCCGGCCGACTTAAGACCGTGCCAAGTACCCCCGCGCCCGCGAGAGGCCGAAGGCGAACATCACCAGACCCCGGGCAATCGTGGTCGGCCGGAACGCCCACCCGCCTCCGCGGCCACCCAGCCCAGCCCGAGCCTGTGGCCACCCAGCCCGAGCCGTGGCCACTCAGGTCAGCCCGGCCTTATGGGCCCTGGGAAGACCATGCGCCGAGCGTCCCGAGGATGAGCATGGGCTCGTCGTAAGGGATGATTCAACCCCGGTTCTCCCTGCGGCCGAGGAGGTGCGACCCGGTCAAATCTGGGCATGTCCCTTCTGGAGCGAGCGCTCGACTACACACGGTAACGATTAAATGGTTTACCAGTAGGAAATAAGGATTAAGGAGGTGACGTCAATGAAGCAAGCACTGGAGACGGTCGTCAAACCCCTGCCGGACCACCTGTTCACGCTCCTCGAGGGCAACGCGGAGATGCGCTGGGAGGCCATGGCGGGCGAGGGCTACCACACTCCCAACGACCGGTTCTTCGTCCGCAATCACACTTCCACCCCCCTCATCGACGCCGCCACCTGGCGGCTGCGTCTGCACGGGCCGGGGGTGCGGCACTCCCGCACGTACGACTACCGGCAGTTGCTGGCCATGCCCGCCCGGACCGTCGACACCGCGATCGAGTGCGCCGGCAACGGACGGCGGTTCTACGACGTCCAGCAGCACGATCCCGTCCCGGGCATCCAGTGGGGCCTCGGCGGCATCGGGGTGGCGCGATGGCGCGGGGTGCCGCTCAGCCACCTGCTCCAACACGCCGGGCTGCGACCCGACGCCGTGGACGTGGTGCCGCGCGGGCTCGACGCGCCGTTCGAGGAGTACGGGCACGTACGCCGGCCGCTGCCCGTCGGCAAGGCCATGGACGACGTGCTCGTCGCCTACGAGATGAACGGTGTGCCGCTTCCGCCCGACCACGGATTTCCGGCACGCCTGGTGGTGCCGGGATGGGTGGGAATAGCGTCCATCAAATGGCTGGGTGACATGGAAGTGACCACCGAAGAAGCCTTCACGCCGTGGAACACCGTCTTTTACCCGGAGGTCACGACCCAGCCGGTGCGAAGCGCTTTCGAAGTCGCCTGGAATGCGACGATCACCGTCGGCGGCCCGCACATCCTGCACGGCAGATCATGGTCCGGCAACGGGCGGATCGTCCGGGTCGAGATCAGCTTCGACGGCGGGCTCACCTGGCAGCAGGCCGAGCACCACGGCCACCACCTGGTCGGCGCCTGGCTGCCGTGGCACATCGGGTGGGCTCCACAGCGGCCGGGGCCGCACGTGCTCATGGCGCGGGCGACCGACGAGTCCGGCGCGACGCAACCTCTGATCACGCCACGGCAAGCTTTCGGTTATCACTTCGACGCAGTCGTGCGGCATCCCGTGCAGGTTGTCCTTGGATAGGGAATTGTTACCGATCCGGGGTGAGCTGCACGTTCGCGAATAGGGTGTCCGGGTTACCCGAATTCATCTGAAAGACTCTCGCAGAAACGCCACAGAAACCGTCTCATGTGAGCCTGACCACACGCTGAGAAAAGGAGGGAAGATGCGCCAGTTGACCGCACTCGACGCGCAGTTCCTCAACGTCGAGTCCGCGACCACCGCCGCTCACGTGGCGGGCCTGGCGATCCTCGACCCGGCCGACGGCTCGGTCAACCGTGAGACGCTCGCCGCGCTCCTGCTGGAGCGGCTCCACCTGTCACCCGCGCTGAGCCTGCGGCTGGTGCGGGTGCCGTTCGACCTCGACCGCCCCTACTGGGCGACCGACCCCGGCTTCGACATCGGCAACCACCTGTTCGAGGTCACCCTGCCGCGGCCCGGCGACGACCGGCAGCTGGCCGACGAGGTGGCCCGCATCCATGCCCGCAGGCTGGACCGCTCCCACCCGCTGTGGGAGATGCACCTGATCCACGGGCTGGCCGACGGCCTGATCGCCGTCTACACGAAGGTGCACCACGCGGCCATCGACGGCGTCTCCGGCGCCGAGACCCTCGCCACCCTCCTCGACCTCACCCCCGACACCTGCCACACCAGCGCCGGGCGCGGCCGGCGCGGCACGGCGGCCACCAAGGCCACCAAGGCGGCCAAAGCGGGCAAGGCGGGCAAGGCGCCGGTCACAGCGGTCGAGACGACGTCGCGTGGGCCGGAGGACGACCAGGAGGCGGTCGGTCCGGGCCTGGTCGAGATGCTGGCCGGCGCCGCCGTGCGAACGGCGACCCATCCCGTGCGGGCCCTGCGGGCGGCGGTCCGGGCGGCCGGCGACCTCGACGCGATCCCGCTCGCCGCGACGCTGCCCGGCGCGAAGGCCATCGCGCAGGCGGCCAGGTTCGTGACGGGAGACCGGCACCACCGGCCCGAGCTGCCCCGGCTCTCCGCCCCCCGCACGCCGTTCAACGGCCCGATCAGCGCCCGCCGCCACCTGTCGTTCGGGTCCGTGTCGCTCAAGGACGTCAAGAGCATCGCCCGCGTCCACGGCATGAGCGTCAACGACATCGTCATGGCGCTGTGCACCTCCGCCCTGCGGTCGTGGCTGATGGAGCGCGACGCGCTGCCCGAGCAGCCGCTCATCGCGGCCGTGCCCGTCGCGGTCCGCACGGCCAACGCCAAGGACCTGGTCGGCAACCAGATCTCCGCCATGGTGGCCCCGATGCCCACCGACATCGCCGATCCCCAGGCCCGGCTGCGGAAGGTGGGCTCGACCATGAACGCGGCCAAGCGCCGCTTCGTCACCGCCCCGGCCGGCTGGCTGCTGGAACTGTGCTCGTTGCTCCCCGCGCCGGTGACCAGCGTGGCGAGCCCGGCGTTGTTCCGGCTGGCATCGGCGGTGCCGCCGATCAACCTGATCATCAGCAACGTGCCCGGCCCGCAGTTTCCGCTGTATCTGTGCGGCGGGCGGATCCTCTCCTACTATCCGCTCTCGGTGCTGACCGACATGACCGGCGGCGTCAACATCACCTGCTTCTCCTACGACGGCATGCTCGACTTCGGCATCGTGGCCTGCCCGGACCGGATGGACGACGTCTGGGGCATGCTCGGCCACCTGCGGACCGCGCTCGACGAGCTGCTAGACGAGCGAGTGGGCGATGAGTTTCGCGACGGCGTCGGGATCGATCTGGTGGCCCGTTAGCTGACACAGGTTCTCCTGGTAGAGCAGCACGGCGGCGAACGTGGCCGCCGCGACCTCCAGCCTGGCCGCGTCGCCCCGGCTGCCCGGCAGGGCCAGTTCGAGCGCGAACTTGGCCCGCCTGATCAGCTCTCCGTTGAGGCGGCCGAGCCGTTCCCTGACCGAGCCGTGCGTGTCGGCCTCCCGGAACAGGATGCGCCGCATCGCCGGCGAGGCGTGCAGCGGCAGCCGGCGCGCCAGCCCGGACAGGGTGCCGGCGGGGTCGCCGGGGACGGCGTCGACCTCGCGCGACTCCTCGATCAGCGTGCGCTCGTCGACGAGCGCCACCAGCACGTCGATCTTGCGTGGGAAGTAGTGGAAGACCAGCCCCTTCGGCACCCTGGCCAGCCGGGCGATGAGCGCGGTCGGGGTGGCGTCGTATCCGCCGCCGGCGAACAGTTCCTCGGCCGCGTCCAGGATGCGCGTACGCGCGTCACCGATCACCACAGCCGCACCCTAACCGGCACCCGCCGGGCACCGCCATGCCGCGAACGGGAGACCCTCGTGACGGTCGGTCACCGGACGCCGATGGCCTCCGTCAACATGGGGTAGGCCCGGTGCAGCTCCCGCTGCCAGGAGGCGTGGTCGTGCCTGCCCTGGTGGAAGTGGGTGCGCACGGGGATGCCCAGCTCGCCGAGCCGCCCGGCGAACTCCCTGGCCGCCCGGTTGGCCAGGTCCTCGACCAGGTCGCCTTCGCCCGCGGCGACGTACAGCCGGACGCCTTTGAGCTTGCCGGCCTGGTCGTAGGGGTTGTGCGCGCGCCAGACGGCGCGTTGCCGCTCGGGGTCGCCCCAGACGCGTTTCCAGTCGGTGCCGAAGCAGCCGACCGTGGTGCCCGCCATCACGGCCTGCGGCACGCCGGGGCGCAGGATGTGCACGGCTCCGCTGAACGAGGCGGCGGCCTTGAAGGCGCCCTTGGCGGCGTACAGCATGGCGCCCTGACCGCCCATCGAGTAGCCGGCGACGGCGCGTTCGCCACCCGCCCGGTAGCGGGAGCGCAGCAGCGGCATCAGTTCCTTGAGGTGGTAGGTCTCCCAGCGGGGCGGGCCGCCGTCGCCGCCGTTCCACCAGTCGGAGTAGCTGCCGCACCTGCCGCCGTCGGGCATCACGACCATCAGGCCGGAGTTCTCGGTGAGCGCGGCGACGTCGGTCCTGGCCGTCCAGGAGGTGTGGTCGTCGAGGCCGCCGTGCAGGAGCCAGAGCGCGGGCCAGTCGCGCCGGGACTCCCATCCCCTGGGCAGCAGGAGGCGGACCTTCGTGGTGGCGTCGAGCGCCCGCGACCTGATCGTCAGCTCCATCCTGCGCTCGTCGAGCCGGTTCTCCTCGACCACCTCGGTGGCGTCCTGGGTCTGGGGCGGCGTCGAGGAGGGGGAGGCTGCCGGAACGGACGGCTCGCCTCCCCACGGGAGCACCGCGAGGAGCGCCGCCACGACGAGCACACAGAGTCCGCCGGCGACGATCGCGCCGACCAGGCATCCACGCAACCGGAGGGCCATGGAGTCTCCTTGTTGGATGCGCGGATAATAGCGCTATGAGATCGATAGGCACCACGGCCCTGTCCGTGTTCCCGATAGCCCTGGGCGCCAACGTCTTCGGCTGGACCTCCGACAAGAAGACGTCCTTCGAGGTGCTCGACGCCTACGTCGAGGGCGGCGGCAACTTCATCGACACGGCCGATTCCTACCCGTACTGGGCGACCGGCGAGTCCACATCAGAGACGATCATCGGCGAGTGGATGGTCAAGCGCGGCAACCGCGACTCCATCGTGCTCGCCACCAAGGTCGGCATGCTGGAGGGGTTCAAGGGCCTGGCGCCCGCGAACATCCGCGCCGCGGTCGAGAGCTCCCTGCGCCGGCTCCGTACCGACCGCATCGACCTTTACTGGGCGCACATCGACGACCATGACACGCCGCTGGCCGAGACGCTGGCCGCGTTCGACGCGCTGGTGCGCGAGGGCAAGATCCGCTATATCGGCGCCTCCAACTACGAGGCCGACCGGCTGGCGGCGGCGCTGAAGATCTCCGACGACGAGGGCCTGGCCCGCTACGTCGCGCTGCAACAGCAGTACAACCTGGTGGAGCGCGGCTACGAGGGTGCCCTGCGGGAGGTGACGGCCCGGGAGGGGCTGTCCAGCACGCCGTGGTCCTCGCTCGCGCGCGGCTTCCTGACCGGCAAGTACGTCCCGGGCGTCACGATCGACAGTCCCCGTGCTGGAGGGGCCGCCGGATACCTCCAGACCGAGCGGGGGCCGCGGACCATCGAGGCGCTGACCAAGGTGGCGGCCGAGCGCGGGGTCGAGCCCGCCTCGGTGGCGCTCGCCTGGCTGGCGGTCCAGCCCACGGTCGCCGCGCCGATCGCCAGTGCCCGTGACGTCACGCAGCTCCAGCCGCTCCTGGCTGCGGCCGGGCTCAAGCTCGGCGCCGAGGAGCTCCGGCTGCTCGACGAGGCCTCCCGCCCCTGACCGCGCGTGCGCGGAGACGCCCCCGATCACGCGGGTACGCGTACGGCGGCCCGCGTGCGTGAGACGCGCCCGGCTCTGCTCGGTCCAGGGCCGGGCGGGGTGTCTCACGACCAGGTCAGTGGCTTCGCTCGACGAGGGACAGGCAGAGGTCGCGTAGTTCGGTGGCGTCGGGCAGGCACTCGCCGGCGATCTCCATGGCCGTCGTGAGGTGGTGCCTCGCCTGGTCCAGGGCCGCGTCGCGACCGCCCGCCTCGGTGACGAGCCCGGCGGCGAGGCGGACCTCGTCGTCGTCCAGGGCGCCGGAGGCGAGCAGGCCGGACAGGTCGCGGGCGGCCCGCCCGGCGGGGCGGGCCTCGGCGAACGGCGCGGCCGGGGCGAGGGCGGCGAGGACGGGGAACGTCTTCTTGCCGCGACGCAGGTCGTTGTGGATGGGTTTGCCGGTGACTGCCGGGTCGCCCCAGAGGCCCAGCAGGTCGTCGACGATCTGGAAGGCGACGCCCAGCTCACGGCCCATCGTCCACAGGGGTTCCGACAGGCCGGGCGCGCCGCCCAGCGCGACGCCCGCCGCGGCGGCGGCGCCCAGCAGGCCGCCGGTCTTGCCCGCGGCCATCTGGGTGTATTCCTGGACCGTGACCTCGCCGGGGCCGGTCCACGGGCGGTTCTCGAAGGCCATGTCCTCCGTCTGGCCCCGCACCAGCTCGATCAGGGCCCGCGAGAGGTAGCGCATCGCGACGGGGTGGTCCGTCAGCTGGTCGACCGCGAGGGCCAGCAGCGAGTCGCCGGCCAGCAGCGCGGGGCCCACGCCGTAGGCCTTCCAGAGCGCCTCGCGGTGCCTGCGCCGCTCGTCGTGGTCGATGATGTCGTCGTGCACGAGCGAGAAGGCGTGCACCAGCTCCACAGCCACCGCCCCGGGCAGCGCCGCCTCCGCGGGCGCGCCGACGGCCTCGGCGCAGAGCATGGCGATGGTCGGCCGCAGGTGCTTGCCGCCGCCGACCGGCTGGGGTCCGCCGTCGACGTCGGACCACCCCAGCGCGTGGGCGGCCATCTTGGCGCCCCACGGGTGTAGTGCGGAGACCGCTTCTCGAAGGGCTGGTTCGAGCAGTCGCCGGCAGCGCGCTATCGCATCGCCGGAGGGGCTTCCCGCTACCTGATGGCTGACGTCCACGTGGTGCTCCTGCCGAAGTGCGATCTTGAATCTATACGCACGATCATGTGATAATCCACCCCAGAAACGCACTTTTGCGCGAAATATCCCGTCATGCGTGACGGACAGGTCGAAGGAGCATACGTGCCCATTGGGGGCATTTCGACACGTAAAGCTACCAATGTCCCCTTTTTAGCCTCTTTGACCAGGAACGCGCGCACGCCGATCAACGCCTTCGCCGAGGCGAGCGAGCGGGCCGGCGGCGAGATCGTCCGCCTGAACATGGGCCCGTTCCGGCCGTACCTGGTGACCCACCCCGACCACGTCCAGCACGTGCTGATCCAGAACCAGCCCAACTACGTCCGGGAAGGCATGTTCTGGGAACCGCTGGCGCCGCTGCTCGGCGAGGGCATCCTGTCGGACGGTGAGACCTGGGCGGAGAGCCGGCGGATCCTGCAGCCGCTCTTCACGGCCAGGTACGTCAACTCGCTGGCCGAGCAGATGGCTGTGATCATCAACGAGTTGATCGAGGAGACGATCACCCCCGGCCTGCCGTTCGACATCTCCAAGGGGATCTCGGCCATCGTGCACCCGACGATCGTCCGGTTGTTCTTCGGCTCGAAGATCTCCGTGGCGGACATCCAACGGCTGGTGCCGGCCTACGATGTCGCCGTCACGGCCAAGGCCATCCGGCTGCTGATGCCGTTCGTGCCGGAGAGCGTGCCGATGCCCGGCGACCGGGCGTTCCGGCGCGCGATCAAGGACATCGATGGGGTCGTCTATCCCCGGATCCGCGAGGCCAGGGTGCGGGCCCAGGAGGGCCTGGGCGAAGAAAGCACCGACGTCGTCTCGCGCCTGGTCAACGCTCGCCAGGACGTGGCGGGCGAGGAGGGCGATCGCCGGATCAGGGACGACCTGGTGGCCATGCACGGAGCCTCCACCGAGACCTCGGCCACGGCGCTGACCTGGGCATGGCTGCTCCTCGACGCCCACCCGGGCATGGCCGCGAAGGTGTACGAGGAGATCGACCGGGTGGTCGGCGGCGACCCGGTCAGCACCGCGCATCTGCCGCACATGCCGTACCTGCGGATGTTCGTCCACGAGCTGCTGCGCCTCTACCCACCGGGCTGGATCCTGCCGCGCATGGCGGCGGCCGCGGACGTGGTCGGCGGGGTCGCGATCGAGGCCGGCTCCACCGTGCTGCTCAGCCCGTACCTGACGCACCGGATGGCGGAGTTCTGGGACTCGCCGTCGGTGTTCGATCCGGACCGGTTCGCGCCGGGGTGGGAGGCGGGGCGGCACCGGTACGCCTACTGGCCGTTCGGCGCGGGCCCGCACGTGTGCCTGGGGCAGCATCTGTTCTCGATGGAGGCGCCGCTGGTGATCGCCGGCATCCTGCGCAAGTACCGGCCGGTGATGAGCCTCGACCGCCCGGTGACCCCGCGGCTGGCCTCCTCGCTGCGGCCCCCGTCCGGGCTGACGATGACCCTTGTGCCGAGGGGGCGCTCGTGAACGATCCTGGCGCGTTGCGCATCGCCGGGCGGACGTGCGCGCTCGCGGTGGCGGGCGGGCGCGAGCTGGAGCGGTGCGCGGCAAGGTACGACGGCCTGTTCCCCCGTGAGTCCTTCGACTCCGGCCTCTACGGCTCGCTGGCGATGGCGGGGGCGTTCGGCTCGCCGTGGGCGAGCGTCGCGGGGCTGCGCGTGGTCAACCGGGCGTCATTACTGGTGTTCGCGGTGGACCGGCTGTTCGACGAGGAGGCGGCCTCGTGGGACGACGTGGCGGCGCTGACGGGAACGTGCCTGGCGGCCGTGGCCGGCTCGGCACCCGTCTCCCCCGTCACCCGTTTCCTCGCCGACCTGCGCGCCGAGCTCACCACCGCACCCGCTTTCGCCGCGCTGGAGGCGGACTGGCGCGACCGGCTGGAGCGCATGCTCGCCGCGATGGCCCGCGAGTGGGAGTGGAGCCGGGGCGCGAACAAGCCCGCCCGGGAGGAGTATCTGGCCAACGCCGACAGCAGCGGCGCCCTGTTCATCGCCGTCTCGCACTGGATCTACACCGGCGAGGTCACGGCTCCCGGGGACCTGGCACGGCTGCGTCCGGCGAGCGAGACGGTGCAGCGTTACCTGCGGCTGCTCAACGACCTGGCCACGCACCGCAGGGAGTCGGCCTCCGGTGATGTCAACGCTCTCACGATCGGCATGACGGCGGACGAGGTGAGCGCGCGCATGGCGGAGCTGTCGAGCGAGGCCGCCGCGCTGATCCAGCCGGTGCGCGGCGACCATCCCCGGGCCGCCGAGTACCTCTGGTGGCAGCTCCACTACAGCGCCGGCTTCTACGGGCTGTCCGACTTCTGGGCTTCGAAAGAGCACTGAGCGAGAGCACTGAGCGAGAGCACTGAGCGAGAGCACTGAGCGAGAGCACTGAGCGAGAGCACTGAGCGAGAGAGCACTGGGCCATGAGCACTGACATCGCACGGCGTGCCGCCGATCTGATCGCCGGCCTCATGGCCACCCCGTGGGGCCAGGTGTCCCCCTCGGTGTACGAGACGGGGCGGCTGGTCACGCTGGCCCCCTGGCTCGCCGGCCATCCGGAGAGGATCGCCTTCCTGCTGGCCGAGCAGGGGGAGGACGGCTCGTGGGGCCAACCGGGCGGGTACGGTCTCGTACCGACGCTGAGCGCGACGGAGGCGTTGATGAGCGCGGCGCGCGACGGCGACCGCGAGGTGCTCCTGTCAGCCGCGAAGGCGGGGATGGAGGCACTGCGTCGCATGCTGACGCAACCGGCCGAGCTGCCTGACACCCCGGCCATCGACCTGATCGTGCCGTCGCTGGTGGCGCTCGTCGACGCGCACGGGTTCGGCGAGCCGCTGCCGCGTCCGCCCGGGCTGGACGGGGCCCGGCTGGGGCTGGTCAGGCGCATGCTGGAGTCCGGCACGAAGCCACCGCAGAAGGTGTTGCACGTGCTGGAGGCGATGATGCCGCAGCGGATGGACGGCATGCTGCCCACGCCGATCGGCACGGTCGGCGCCTCGCCGGCGGCGACGGCCGCGTGGCTCGGAGGCTCCGCGCCGCCCGATTCGGCCGACTCGGCCAGGCACCACCTGGAGGCGGTGGCCAAGCGGTTCGGCGGTCCGGTACCCGTCGGGCTGCCGATCACCGTTTTCGAGCGCGGGTGGGTGCTGAGCTGGCTGGCCAGGGCGGCCGTGCCGGTGGAGGCGCCGCCGGAGATGATCGCCGACCTGCGGGCGGCGATCGCTCCGGAAGGCGCGCCGGCGGGGGCCGGGCTGCCCGCCGACGCGGACACCACCAGCGTCGCCCTCCATGCGCTGGCCCTGCTCGGCGCGCCATGTGACCCCGCGTCGCTGCTGCTGTTCGACACGGGCACGCACTTCTGCACCTGGCAGGGCGAGGACGGCTTCTCGCCCAGCGTCAACGCGCACGTGCTGGACGCGTTCGGCCAGTACGTGCGGGCCAGGCCCGCCGCCGCCGGGCGGTACGGGCCGGTGATGGCGCGGGTGGCCGGGTGGCTGGCCGGGCGGCAGCGGCCCGACGGGAGCTGGGAGGACCGGTGGCACGCGTCGCCCTACTACGCGACGCTGGGCTGCGCGCTGGCGCTGGGCGAGTTCGGCGGACCGGAGCACGCCGACTCCGTGCTGCGTGCCCGGGAGTGGGTGTTGGCCACCCAGCGGGACGACGGGTCGTGGGGGCGGTGGACGGGCATCGCGGAGGAGACCGCGTACGCCGTACAGACCCTGTTGCTGTCAGGACCAGAGCCGGACGAGCGGTGCAAGCGGGCAGCGGGGCGCGGATACGACTATCTTCTACAGGTGGGCGATCTACCGCATTTCCCACCAATGTGGCATGACAAGGACCTATACTCACCGACAGCAATTGTGCAAGCCGCGATCCTGGCAGCCCTACACGCGACAGAACGCCATCTACAACACGAATTTAACCGGCAAAACAGGACATAGCGGCCTAATGGTGGCGTTTTGTGTTGAGGGAGTAATAGCGCATTGCTAGGGTGACCCGAGTGTCAGATTCCTGGTATGCCCCTTTTGCCGTCTTGACAAAGCATGCTTACGGCGCTTTTCCGCTGGGTGGGCCCAATGCGCTTCCGTAACGCCAGCGTCCGGTCCAAAATCACGGCCCTGATCGTGTCGCTCACCCTGTTGTGGGCGTTCGCCGCGTGGGTGACGCTGCGGGAGGGCGTCAACCTGATCGGGGCGGCCGCCGTTGACGCCCAGTTGGTCGAGCCGAGCGAGCCGTTGCTCGTCGAACTGCAGCGCGAGCGCCGCCAGACCATCGCCCGCGTGGGGGGCGGAGCCAGGATCGTCGACAAGGCACTGCGTGACCAGCGCGCGCGCACCGACGCGGCGCGCGCCGAGTTCACCACCTCCCTTGACAGCTCCAGCTTGGCGCTGGCCGCCGACGACGCGCTGATCGCGCGCGCCAGGGATGTGCTGGACGAGCTGACCAAGCTGGACACGGCCAGGAAGGCGATCGACGCGGGCCGGGGCAGCGCCTCGCAGGCCGTGGCCACCCCGTACAACGATGTGATCGACTCCCTCTACCGCATGTACGACTCGGTGGCGGCGTTCGACGACAAGGAGATCGCCAAGGACGGGCGGACCCTGTCGGAGATCAGCCGCTCGCGCGAGTGGCTGGCGCGCGAGGACGCGCTCATGGCCGGCGTCTTCGCCAGAGGCGTCTTCACCGGGGACAGCCACGCCGAGTTCATCTCCACTGCGGGCATCTTCCGCCACACGCTGGCCGAGGCCATGTCCAAGCTCCCGAAGGAGGACTGGACGGCCTTCGACCGATGGACGAAGAGCGCGCACGCCACCCGGGTCCGGGCGATGGAGCAGCAGCTCATCCAGCACGAATCCGGCACCGGCCCGCTGCCTGTCGATGCCGAGGAGTGGCGCAAGGCGACCGAGTCGACGCTGACGGACATGCAGGCGGCGACGCTCGCGGCGGGCGACCGCCTGGCGGAGCGCATCGTCCCGATCGCCGTGGGCGTCGTCATCCGCCTCCTCCTGGCCGGCGGCCTGGGCCTGCTGGCGGTCATCGCCTCGATCGTGCTGTCGATCACCACGACGCGGCAGTTGCTCGCCCAGCTCAAGAAGCTGCGCGACGCCGCACATGAGCTGTCGGACGAGCGGCTGCCGAACGTGGTCGACCGGATCGGCCACGGCGAGGTGGTGGACGTCTCCAAGGAGGTGCCCGACCTCGACTTCGGCGACGACGAGATCGGCCAGGTCGGCCAGGCGTTCAACAGCGTGCAGCACACCGCCGTCAGCGTCGCCGCCGAGCAGGCCGAGCTGCGTCGCAGCATCCGCGACATCCTGCTCAGCCTGGCCCGCCGGACGCAGGGCCTGGTGCAGCGGCAGCTCACCGTGCTGGACGTGATGGAGCGCCGGGAGACCGACCCGGAGGAGCTGAAGGAGCTCTTCCGCCTGGACCACCTGGCCATCCGGATGCGGCGCAACGCCGAGAACCTCATCGTGCTCTCCGGCTCCTCCCCTGCCCGAACCTGGCGCCGCTCGGTGCCCATGGTGGACGTGGTCCGCGGCGCGCTGGCCGAGGTCGAGGACTACACCCGCGTGACGCTCATGCCGATGGGCGAGGTCGTGCTGGTGGGCCGGGCCGTCGGCGACGTCATCCACCTGCTGGCCGAGGTGATCGAGAACGCGGTCTCGTTCTCCCCGCCCTACACCTCCGTCCAGGTCAGCGGCCAGCTCGTGGCCAACGGCTACGTCATCGAGATCGAGGACCGCGGTCTCGGCATGAAGCCCGAGGACCTGGACGCCGCCAACGAGCGCATCGCGGACCCGCCGGAGTTCCGCATCACCGGCACCGCGCGGCTCGGTCTCTACGTGGTCAGCCGGCTGGCCGAACGCCACGGGATCCAGGTGGTGCTGAAGTCCTCGCCGTACGGCGGGACCACGGTCGTCGTGCTGCTGCCGCCGGAGCTCGTGGAGCAGGACGAGGCCCCCAAGCCTCCCGACGACGTGCCGCGAGCCGGTTTGCCGCGCAGGCCGACGGCCGTCGCCACGGCGACACGTCCGGCCTCGGCCGAGAACGTCCGCACGCTCAACGTCGCCTCCTCCCGCCGGGCGCTCACGCTGCGGCCCGACGTGCCCCAGGAGCAGGCGGCGCCCGTCACCCGCGAACCGGAGCCCGAAGGGGAAAGCGATGTGAAGCCGGCCGCCGAGTTCACGCCCTCGGGCCTGCCGCTCCGGGTGCCTCAGGCCAACCTGGCGCCCGCCCTGCGTGAGGAGGCCCCTGCCGTACAGACCAGCGACGAGGAAGACGATGACGCGCGCTCACCGGAAGAGATCCGGGCCATGATGGGATCCCTCCAGTCGGGCACCCGGCTGGGCAGGACCGAAGCCGCCAAGCTCGTCGAGGACCAGCAGCCGGGAGGCTCCACGTGACACCGACTTCCGGCACGGATCTCAACTGGCTCCTCGACGACCTGATCGGCCGGGTCAAGGACGCCGAGCACGCCATCGTGCTGTCGTCCGACGGGCTGCTGATGGCCTCGTCGGCGGGGCTCGAACGAACCGACGGTGAGCACCTGTCGGCGGTCTCCTCCGGGCTGCAGAGCCTGGCGAAGGGCGTCTCCGAGCACTTCGGCGGCGGCGCGGTCAAGCAGACGGTCGTGGAGTGGCGCTCGCAGTTCCTCATCGTGACCGTCGCGGGCGACCGTGCCTGCCTGGCCGTGCTCTGCGCGCAGAACGCCGACATCGGGCTGATCGCGTACGAGATGGCCATGCTGGTGGCCCGCGTCGGCCGGTATCTCACCTCGGCGGCGCGCACCGGTGAGGCCGTCGCCGGGAGCGACCGGTGAACGGCCCGGACGAACCGGGCGACGACCACTGGATCGACCCGGAGATCATCCGGCCGTACGTCGTGACGCGCGGGCGCACCCGCCCGGCCCACGGAAGGTTCGATCTCATCTCCATGGCCCTGGCCGTCGGCCATCCGCCGGGCCCGGATGCCGGCCTCGACCCCGAGCATCTCCGCATCCTGCGACTGTGCCGGGAGCCGAAGTCGGTCGCGGAGATCGCCGCCCATCTGAACCTGCCCGCGGGCACGATCCGCGTGCTGCTCGGCGACCTGTTCGACAGGGAACTCGTATCGGCCCAGGAACCGCAATCCGAGGTGGACATGCGTGACATGAAGATGTACAGGGCGGTGCTCGATGGTCTTCGCTCGCTCTGACCGCCCGCGGATCCCGACAGCGATCAAGATCCTGATCGCCGGCGGTTTCGGCGCGGGCAAAACCACGATGGTCGGCGCGGTCTCCGAGACCCGGCCGCTGCGCACCGAGGAGGTGCTCACCGACCGGGGCGTCGGCGTCGACGACCTGACGGCGGTGGAGGCCAAGCGCACCACCACCGTGGCGATGGACTTCGGCCGCATCACCCTCAGCGACGAGTACGTCCTCTACCTGTTCGGCACCCCCGGGCAGGAGCGGTTCTGGTTCGTCTGGGACGAACTGGCCGAGGGCTCGCTGGGTGCGGTCATCCTGGCCGACACCCGCCGCCTGGCCGACTGTTTCCCTTCGATCGACTACTTCGAGCGGCGTGGCACGCCGTTCGTGGTGGCGGTCAACTGTTTCGAGGGGTCGCCGACGTTCGAGCTGGACGAGGTACGGCTGGCGCTCCAGCTCAACCCGTCGATCCCGATCATCATGTGCGACGCCAGGAAGCGCGAGTCGAGCAGAGAGGTGCTCATCGCGCTGGTGAAGCACTCCGCCCGGCTACGGGCCGAGCCCGTGAGCTCGTAGGGACCCGTGCGGAAGGGCCCGGTCGCGACGGAACGACCGGGCCCCCTCTCACCCAGCGGAGATCAGTGCTTCGTGGCCTTCTCGGCGCCGACGCCGGTGAGCGAGCGGACCTCGATCTCGGCGTACTTGGCCGCGTTGTACTCCTTGCTCAGCACGGTGCCGAGCCAACCGCACAGGAAGCCGAGCGGGATGGAGATGATGCCCGGGTTGCTGAGCGGGAACCAGGCGAAGTCGGCCGTCTTGAACAGCGACGTCGGTCCCCCGGACACCACCGGGGAGAAGATGACCAGGACGAGCGCCGAGACCAGGCCGCCGTAGATGGCGCTGACCGCGCCGGCCGTGTTGAACCTCTTCCAGAACAGGCTGTAGAGGATGGCCGGCAGGTTGCCCGAGGCGGCCACCGCGAACGCCAGCGCCACCAGGAACGCGACGTTCTGCCCCTGCGCCAGGATGCCCAGGCCGATCGAGACGGCGCCGATGACGAACGCCGAGATGCGGGCCACCAGCACCTCCTCGCGCTCGGTGGCGGTGCCGCGTTTGAACACGTGCGCGTACAGGTCGTGGGCGAAGCTGGAGGAGGAGGCGAGCGTGAGCCCGGCCACCACGGCCAGGATCGTGGCGAACGCGACCGCACCGATCAGGGCCAGCAGGATGGTGCCGCCCACGTCGCCGAGGAACGTCTCGCCGATGGCCTTGGCCAGCAGCGGCGCGGCCGTGTTGCCCGCGGCGTCGGCGGCGGCGATCGTCTTGCTGCCGACCAGGGCCGCGGCGCCGAAGCCGAGGACCAGGGTGAGCAGGTAGAACGTGCCGATGATGCCGATGCCCCAGAGCACCGACTTGCGGGCGTCCTTGGCGGTCGGGACGGTGTAGAAGCGGATCAGGATGTGCGGCAGGCCCGCGGTGCCGAGCACGAGGGCGAGGCCGAGGCTGATGAGGTCGATCTTGCCGGCCAGGCCCTGCGCCTCGGTTCCGTACTTCCCGCCGGGGCTGAGGAAGGCGTCGCCCTTGCCGCTCTGCGACGCCGCCTCGCCCAGCAGGGACGAGAGGTTGAAGCCGTAGTGCGCCAGGACCAGGATGGTGATCAGCGCCGCGCCGCCCATCAGCAGCACGGCTTTGACGATCTGCACCCAGGTGGTGCCCTTCATGCCGCCGAACACCACGTACACGATCATGAGGGCGCCCACGCCGACGATCGTCCACGCCTTGCCCGCGGGTGAGGTGATGCCGAGGAGCAGGCCGACCAGGGCGCCCGCGCCGACCATCTGGGCAAGCAGGTAGAAGATGCTGACCGTGATGGTGGAGACGCCCGCGGCGGTGCGCACCGGGCGGGGGCTCATCCGGAAGGCCAGCACGTCGGCCATGGTGAACTTGCCGGAGTTGCGCATCAGCTCGGCGACCAGCAGCAACGCGACCAGCCACGCCACCAGGAAGCCGATGGAGTAGAGGAAGCCGTCGTAGCCGGACAGGGCGATGATGCCGGCGATGCCCAGGAAGGAGGCGGCCGACATGTAGTCGCCGCCGATCGCCAGGCCGTTCTGCGCGCCGCTGAAGGAGCGGCCGCCCGCGTAGAAGTCGGCGGCGGTCTTGTTCTGCCGGCTGGCCCTGAACGTGATCACCAACGTCAGCGCGACGAAGGCGAGGAACAGGATCGTGGCCAGGAGTTCGGAGTTCACTGCGTCTTCTCCTCGACCTCGTTGCGGAGCTTGTCGGCGATGGGGTCGAGCTTCTTCTCGGCGTGCCGGGCGTAGGCCCAGGCGATCCAGAACGTCGACACGAACTGGAGCAACCCGAACAGCAGCGCCACGTTCAGGTTGCCGACGAGCTTGATGCCCATGAAGTCACGCGCCCAGCCCGACAGCACCACGTACAGCAGGTACCACACCAGGAAGGCCACGGTCATCGGGAACGTCCACCGGCGGAAGCGCCGTTTCAAATCCTGGAATTCGCTGCTCGACTGAACTTCCTCATAGACGGATGCGTCATGTTCTCTGGTTGTCATGAGTCCTCCACTGTGATGCGGATCACGCTCAAGGTAAGAGCGCAACCTATCCGCCGTGGAGAGCGGGGACGGGGTTGTTCGGCGAGTCGCAGGCGAGCGGCGGTTAGTTGCGTACGGCTTGCGATGAAAGGTGCCATCCGTACGACGAACGGTCGCCCCCGCGGGTCAGGAGGAGCGGGGCCGCCAGTCGCCACGGTCGAGGGCGAGGTTCTCCGGCGTGTGCAGCCGGACCATCGTCCTGGCCACGCCGGCCGGCACCCGGTGCGGCGTCAGGAACGACACCGCCACCATGACCGTGAAGGCGATCGGCACGGTCCAGGCGGCGGGCTGGGCGAGCAGCGCGTCGGCCAGCCCCTCGTACGGCCCGCCGACGATCGTCACCAGCACCGCCGCGCAGGCCAGCCCACCGCCCACGAACAACCCGGCCAGCGCGCCCGTGCTGCTGAGCCGCCGCCACCAGATGCCGAGCACGAGCAGCGGGCAGAACGACGACGCGGCGACGGCGAACGCCAGCCCCACCACATCGGCCACCGGGAGGGCGCGGGCCCACAGCGCCAGCGCCAGCGGCACGCTGACGGCCATCAGCGTCGCGATCCGGAACGAGCGCACCCCGCCCTTGAGCAGGTCCTGGGCGATCACCCCGGCCACCGACACGGTCAGCCCCGACGAGGTCGACAGGAACGCCGCGAACGCCCCGGCGGTGACGAGCGCCGTCAGCAGGTCGCCCAGGGTGCCGCCGACCATCCGGCCGGGCAGCGTGAGCACGACCGCGTCGGTGCGGACCAGGTCGGGCGCGTACATCCGGCCCAGCCAGCCGTACACCGCGGGCAGCAGGTAGAAGGCGCCGAGCAGCGACAGCACGACCAGCGTGGTGCGGCGGGCCGCCTGGCCGTCGGGGTTGGTGTAGAAGCGCACCAGCACGTGCGGCAGCCCCATCGTGCCCAGGAACGTGGCCAGGATCAGCGAGTAGGTCGAGTAGAGCCCGTACTCCTTGCCCCCGGCCAGCGGCACCTGCCAGGTCGCCGCGTCCGCCGCGCTCACGGCCGGCGCGCCGTCGCTCTTCCAGGCCAGCAGCAGGAACACCAGCGGCAGCGCGAGCGCGGTCAGCTTGAGCCAGTACTGGAACGCCTGCACGAACGTGATCGACCGCATGCCGCCCGACAGCACGTTGACCGCGACCACGACGGCCACCAGCAGCCCGCCCGCCCACACCGGTGCCCCGGTGATCGTCCGCAGCACCAGGCCTGCGCTCTGGAACTGCGGCATCAGGTAGAGCCAGCCGATGAGCACCACCAGCACGCTGGCCGTGCGGCGCACGGACATCGACTCCAGCCGCGCCTCGGCGAAGTCGGGCAGCGTGTAGGCGCCCGAGCGGCGCAACGGCGCCGACACCAGCACGAGCAGCACGAGGTAGCCGCCGGTCCAGCCGACGGGCAGCCAGAGCATGTCGACGCCGAACGACAGGATCAGCCCGGCCACGCCGAGGAAGGACGCGGCCGACAGGTACTCGCCGCCGATGGCCGAGGCGTTCCACAGCGGGCTGACCGTGCGGGAGGCGACGTAGAAGTCGGAGGTGGTGCGGGAGAAGCGGATGCCGAAGGCGCCGATGAGCACGGTCGCCACCATCACGGTGACCACTGCCGCCAGGCTCACCGGCCCGGCTCCGCCGGCCGCCCGCTCACGGGCGTTCGACCAGGTCGGCGAAGTGGCGCTCGTTGCGCTCGGCCTGGCGGACGTAGAGCCAGGCGCCGAGGACGAAGGCGGGGTAGATCAGGCCGGCCAGCACCGCCCACGGCAGCGGGATCCCGAGCAGGTCGGCCTCGCGCAGCTCCGGGATGGCCAGGAACAGCAGCGGCAGGCCGCCCACGACACACGCCAGCACGGTGCAGACGAACAGCGCGAGACGGAACTGGGTGCGCAGCAGCGAGCGCATGTAGACCTCGCCGAGGTGCGTCTGCTCGTCGATCTCGCGGGTGGCGGGATAGCGGGGGCGGCGCGCGGCGGCCGTGCGCGGGCTCGTCACGGTCACCCGGCGGGGGACGTCGCCGCGGCCGGACGGGACCTTGCGGGGTACGTCGGCGCGGCCGGGCGGAATCCTGCGGGCCGGCCGCGGCTCGGGGCTCACTCCGGTCTCCCCTTCCTGGCCCGGCGGACCAGCAGGTCACGCAGCTCGCGGGTGTGACGGCGGCTGACCGGTATCTCGGTCTCGCCCACCCGGACCGTACACCGCCCGGAGTCGATGTGCAGCTCCTCGATGTGCTTGACCGCGACCAGGTGGCTGCGGTGCACGCGGACGAACCCGGCCGTGGACCACCGTTCCTCCAGCGTGGCCAGCGGGATGCGCACCAGGTGGCTGCCCGCCGCGGTGTGCAGCCGGGCGTAGTCGCCCTGCGCCTCGACGTAGACGACGTCGGCGCTGGAGACGAACCGGGTCACGCCGCCCAGCTCGACCGGGATCGTGTCGGACTCCCCGGCGTCCACCGGCACGTCCGCCGAGACGGCCACCCGCCTGATCGCCTCGGCCAGCCGTTCCGGGCGCACCGGTTTGAGCAGGTAGTCCTCGGCCTTGATCTCGAACGCGTCGACGGCGTGCTCCTCGTACGCGGTGACGAACACGACCCGCGGCGGGTTGGCGAACTGCGACAGCAGCCGCCCCAGCACCACGCCGTCCAGCCCGCGCATCCTGATGTCGAGAAAGACCGCGTCGATCGGCCGGCCCTCGGCGATGGCCCGGTCGAGCAGGCGTAACGCCGCCGCCCCGTCCCTGGCCGTGGCGACCTCGCCGATGCGGGGATCGGCGCGGAGCAGGTACGACAGGTCTTCCAGGGCAGGAAGCTCGTCGTCGACCGCGAGGACCCGTAGATGTGCCATAGACAGTGATAAAACCGACAACAAAGATCGAGGTCAACGGGCAGAGACGCCGGGGTGATACTTCGGCACCCTGACGTTGACCTTCGTGCCCGCCCCGGCTCCCGTCTCGACGACCAGCCCGAAGTCGTCTCCGTACACCTGGCGGAGCCGTTCGTCCACGTTGGCCAGCCCCACCCCGCCCTCGGGGGCGATCTCGCCGGCCAGGATGCGGCGTAACCGGTCGGGGTCCATGCCGAGGCCGTCGTCCTCGACGCTGATCCGGCACTCCGCCCCGGCGTCCTCCGCGATGATCGCGATGCGGCCGACGCCGTTCTTGCTCTCCAGGCCGTGCCTGACGGCGTTCTCCACCAGCGGCTGCAGGCACAGGAACGGCACGGCGACCGGCAGCACCTCGGGGGCGATGCGGAGCGTCACCTGCAGCTGATCGCCGAACCGGGCCCGCTCCAGGATGAGGTAGCGGTCGATCGAGCGCAGCTCCTCAGCCAGCGTGGTGAACTCGCCGTGCCTGCGGAAGGAGTAGCGGGTGAAGTCGGCGAACTCCAGCAGCAGCTCGCGCGCGCGCTCGGGGTCGGTGCGGACGAACGAGGCGATGGTGGTGAGCGAGTTGTAGATGAAGTGCGGTGAGATCTGCGCGCGCAGCGCCCGCACCTCGGCCTCCATCAGCAGCGTCCGCGAGCGGTCCAGCTCGGCCAGCTCCAGCTGCGAGTCGACCCACCCGGCCACCTCCTGCGCGGCCCGGACCAGGCCCGCCGAGGCGTTCGGCCCGTAGGCGGCCAGCGCGCCGACGACCCGGTCGTCCGTGGTCAGCGGCACCACCACGGCGTGCCTGATCGGGCACTCCAGCAGGTGGCACTCGATGGCCAGCACCTGGGTGCGGCCGTCCTGCAGCGTCGCCTGGGCGTGCTCGAACGCCTGCCCGGCGTGGTGGTCGCCGGCGCCGTCGTAGACCAGCAGGCGTTCGCCGTCGGTGATGGCCAGCGCCGACGAGCCGAGCAGTGCGCGCAGGTGCCGCGACGCCCGCTCCGCCCCGTCCGCGGTCAGGCCCGCGCGCAGCGGCGGGCCGGCCAGGGAGGCGGTGTGCAAGGTCTCGAACGTGGCCCGTTCGGCCGGGCTGGTGCCCAGCTCGCGGCGGCCGCGTATGACCCGCCAGAGCACGATCGCGGGCACGCCCACGAGGACGGCCACCACCGCGACCCCGACGAGGTATTCCACGTCGCCGGAGCCTACCCGCAGGACGTCACGTCGCGCCCCCGGACAGCGCCCCGGCGATCGCGGCCGCGTAGGACCGGGCCTCCTCGTCGGAGGCGTACCTGGTGCGCGGCCAGAAGAAGCCCCGCAGGCCGTCCTTGGGGTTGCGGGGCACCACGTGCACGTGCAGGTGCGGGACGCTCTGGCTGACGCGGTTGTTCAACGCGACGAACGTGCCGCCCGCCTCCAGGCCCGCCTCCACGGCACGCGCCATCTCCTGGACCCGCTCGAAGAACGGGCCCACCTCGGTCAGGTCGGACAGCGTCTCGACATGGGCCCGTGGCACCACCAGCACGTGCCCCTTGAAGACCGGGCGGCCGTCGAGGAAGGAGACGGTCAGGTCGTCCTCGTGGACGACGAACGCGGGCCGCTCCCCCGCGATGATCTGGCAGAACGGGTCGTCGCTCACGAGGCCGCCGTCCTGGCGGCGGTTGACGTCCATGGGGCGAAGCCTCGCGGAGGCGGCACCTGGGAGCAAGGGCTCACCGGACGGTGAGCTCGAAGATCGCCTCGCCGGACAGCTGCCTGCTCTGCTCGTCGGGCGGCGCCGTGGCGGTGCCGCACCGATGGCAGTCGCGCAGCGTGATCCGGGCGCTGCCGGGCCCCTTGGTGTTGAAGACGAAGTAGGTGGTGCCGCCCGCGCCGGGCGGGTCGCCGGCGGGCCGGTGCTCCTCGCTGATGTACGAGGCCACCTTGGCGTCGGGCACCGCGACCAGGCTCCAGTCGTCGCCGGCCGACGGGTCGTCGGCGACCGCGAGGGAGAAGCGCTGTCCGACGCCCAGCTCGGCCGGGACGGTCGCGCCCTTGGCGCCCTTGACCACGGTGCCCAGGTCACTGACCGCCGATCCCCCGCCGCAGCCCGTGGCCAGCAGCGCGACCAGCACGACGGACGGCAGTACCTTTCGCGACATCACCCCGGCAGGCTATCTGGCTCCGGCTCGTCCCGTGGGACCACGTAGGGCTCCTGCCCCACGTGCCCGCCGACGGCGATGTGACGCTGCCTGACCAGTTCGGCGTCCAGCTCGGCGCCGAACAACAGCGCCATGTTCGACAGCCACAGCCAGATCAGGAAGACCACGACCGCGGCCAGCGTGCCGTACGTCTTGTTGTACGAGCCGAAGTTCGCCACGTAGAGGGCGAACCCGCCGGAGACGATCACCCAGAGCAGCACGGCCAGCAGCCCGCCCGGTGTGATCCAGCGCAGCCCCGGCTGGCGCACGTTGGGCGCCGCCCAGTAGAGCACCATGATCAGCCCCGCCGCGATGAGCGCCAGGACGGGCCACTTGAGCACGTCCCAGGCGTTCACCACGGCGCTGCCCAGCCCGAGAGCCTTCCCCGCCACGTCGGCCAGCCGGCCGGTGAGCGTGACCGCGATCGCCCCTGCCGCCAGCAGCACGGTCACCAGGATCGTGAGGCCGAGCCTGAGCGGCGTGACCTTCCAGAAGGGACGCCCCTCCTCGATGTCGTAGATGACGTTCGCCGCCCGGATGAAGGCCGCGATGTAGCCGGAGGCCGACCACAGCGCGACCGCCAGTCCCACGATCGCCAGGAGGCCCGCCGACCCGCCGGAGCGCTGGACGCCCGACACGCCCTGCGTCAGCAGGTCGCGAACCTCGGCGGGCGCCAGCACGGTGATGCTGCCGACCAGGGTGGCGGTGTCCTCACGGCCGAGCAGTCCCAGCAGCGAGACCAGCACGATCAGCGCCGGGAAGATCGACAGCACCGCGTAGTAGGTGAGCGCCGCGGCCAGGTCCGGCACCCTGTCCCGCCTGAACTCGGAGAACGTCCGCTTCAGCACGCTCCACCAGGCTCGGCGCGGCAGATCCGTGGGACCGTGCGGGGCGGTCAAGGGGTCACTTCCTCCTCTTGCGCCGCGTCATCCGGCGGAGCAGGAGCGCCACGACGACGCCGGCCGCGGCGATCGCCAGCGCCGGCCGCTTGCGCGCCTCCGCGGTGACCTTGTCCGCCGCGTCCTTCACCTGGTCGGGCGTGGCCTCGCGAACCTTGCCCGCCACCTCGGCCGCCTTCTCCTTCGCCACCACCGCCGCGTCGGACGCCCTGACCTTGGCCACGGCCGTCGCGTCGGTCGCCTTGTGCCGCGCCAGCGCGGTCGCGTCGGCCGCCCTCTCCTTGGCCATCGCGGCCGCGTCGGCCGCCTTGTGCCTGGCCGCCGCCGTGGCGTCGGCCGCCCTCACCTTGGCGGCGGCCGCGGCGTCGTTCGCGCGCGCCTTCACGTTGGCCTTGTCGGCCAGGGCCGCCACGGTCTCACCGAGCTCCTGCCGGGTGGTCCTGATCTCTTCGCGCACGCGATCCTCCTCATCGTCTCCCACCCATCGGCGTCTTCCGGCGCCACTGCGGGTGGTGGTGGTCTGGGTACCGGCCGGGCCGGCGTGGCCCCCCTGCTGGGACCTCGCCTCGATCTCGCGGGCGCGGACCGCCGCGGCCCGGTCGTCCTCGAGCGGAGCCTCGGGGATGAACGCCCCGTGCTCCTCGCGTTCCTCCTCGGCGTGCAGCGCGTTCTCCGCCGCGCCCGCCCTCGTCAGAGGCACGTTGATGGACTTGTCGTCCGTGGGCATGCCCACCCTGCTCCTGCGGGCGCCCACCTCGCCGGCGTGGTCCTCGCTGTAGCCGGGATCCGTCTCGCTCATCGCCGCACACTCTCCTTGACCGTCTCGATATCGGCCTTGACGCTCGCGATGGTCTCCGCGGGCATCGGCGAACCGGCCTGCTTGACCTTCTTCTTGCCGACCAGCCCGAGCACGCCGGCGATGGCGAACAGGACCACCGCCACGACGACGGCGGCCACCCATGCGGGCATGACCAGGGCGAGCAGCATGACGAAGGCCGCCACGAGCGTGGCCGCGCCGAAGAACGCGACCATGCCGGCTCCACCGAACAGACCCGCGCCGAATCCGGCGCGTTTGCCCTTCTCGGTCAGCTCGAACCGGGCCAGCCGCACCTCGTCTCTGACGAGCCTGGAGACCTGCTCTGACAGATCGTTGACGAGCTTGTGTGTGTCGTTCACGTGGTCGCCTCCCTCTGCTGAGGAAGGCGACTACCCAGCCAGAACGCCTTCTATCACGCGAACGGCGCGACGGCGCGGGCCGTCACCTCTTGGCGGCGCGGACCAGGAAGTCAAGCACCGACAGGATCGGCGACTTGGGCGTCTCACACCAATTGTCGGGCTGCTTCGGCTTGCTCCACGGGGACGGGAGCTCGCACGAGGGAGCCTGCGGCTTGGGCCGCTCACACCACGATCCGGGAGGATTCATACCTCAAGCCTACGACTCCGCCCCTCGCTCGCTACAGCCCGCAGCCACCCTCTCGTTGAGTCAACGAATGGTCACGCCGTGTAGTGTTCTCGATGACACGAGCGAAAGGGTGACGGCCATGGCCACCGGCATCACGCGCAGGAAAACCCGCCAGCACGACACCGTGCGGGGTCCCGAGCTGCCGCCGCCCCCCGCCCGCACGTGGGGGCCGGGATGGGGGGCATCCGGCCCGACCGAGGACGAGCTCCGCCGCGAGCGGCTATGGCAGGACCTCCTCCAGGACGGCTGGAGAGCTGAGATCGTGGGCGGAAGGATCATAGTGAGCCCCTGGGCGAAACGACGGCACGGCGTCCTGCTCGACCGCCTGGCCGACCAGCTGTATGACGTGAAGCGGAAGAACGGCTGGGAGTTCCACCAATGCTGGGCGGTGCACATTCCTCCCGAGCGTGGTGACAAGCGGCTCCCCGACCTGCTCGTCGCGCCGCCGGACTGCCCGGAGTTCGACGACAACCAGGCGTACGGCTACGGCACCCTGATGGCGGTGGAGGTGACCTCTTCCGACAGTCGCCACGATGATCTGAACATCAAGCCCGCCAAGTACGCACGGGCAGGCATACCCGTGATGCTGATCTTGGACGACTTCTCCGAACGGCCATCGGTCAGACTGCTGTGCGACCTCCTCGCAGGGGAGTATCAGACATCGGTCATCGCCGAATCCGGACAACCGGTGGAGCTGCCGGAGCCGTTCGGGATCAAGCTGGAGACAGACCTGATCTTCCGGTGAGCGGGTAGCCTGCTGCGGTGCTGGTGCTACACGCGGTCTGGGCGGGAGACGGCCTCGCGTTCTGGGCGGAGACTCCCCAGTCCCCTTCGTCCCCGGCGACCACACCCGGGACCCCGCGCCATCACCCCTTCGCCGCCCCGCTCCATACCCTCGCCGACGCTCTTGCCCGCACCGGCCTCGACGCCGAGGCTGACGCTGGGGCTGTGGGTTCTGGGCGGGTGCTGGAGCTGTTGCTGCCCGGGTCGGTCCGGGAGCCGGTCCCGTCGCCCGAGACGGGGCGGCTGTCCGAGGTGGTCAGGCCGCGCCTGCGGTTGTGGCGGGTGCCCGCCGTCGTGCCATCCACCGGCGACACCCTGCGCGTCCTCGCGGCGCACCCGGCCACCGCCACCGTCCGCCACTGGGCGGCCGTCGCCGCCTTCGCCCACGATCTGGTACGACGCGGACGCGTCATCCCCCAGCTGGTCACCGCCCCAGCAGCCGCCCCCGCCGGGAACGGCGACCCGCTCGACAGGCGGGCCGCGCCACAGGCGGGCGCGCGGGCGGTGTGGCGGCCCGTGGTGACCGGTGCGGACGCCGGCTACGCCAGGGAGCTGGCCGAGGCGATGCCGCCCGCCTGCCGCACCGCCGCGACCGAGCGCCCGTCCGGCGCGGTGCTCACCGAGGCGCTCGACGCGTTCACCGACGCGCTGGTGCGGCAGGCACTGGACGAGCCGCTGATGAGCGGGCCGAAGACGCTCGAAGAGCGCTGGCTCGCGGCGCTGACCGGCCCCGACTCCTCCTGCCCTGACGATCCTCGGCTGCGAACGGAGCTGGAGGCGTGGCGCGAAGCCGTCACCAGGGCCGAGGGCGCCACCCGCGTCTGCTTCCGCCTCGTGGAACCCCCCGTCCCCGATGCCCCTGGCGGGGGCGTGGGGTGGCGGGTGGAGCTGGCTTTGCAGGCGGCCGACGACCCGAGCCTGTACGTGCCGGCGCGCACGGTGTGGAGCGGCGAGCAGCTGACGGGCCTGCCCGGACGTCCCGAGCGGGAGCTGCTGGCCGGGCTGGGCCGCGCCGCGCGGCTGTATCCCGAGCTCGACCGGGCGTTGCGCGTGGCCGAGCCGGACGAGCTACGGCTCGACACCGCGGGCGCGTTCGCGTTCCTGCGACAGGCGGCGCCACTGCTGCAGGCGGCCGGGTTCGGGGTGCAGTTGCCACGCTGGGCGGGCCGCAGCAGGCTGGGCCTGAAGCTGACCACCCGCACCCGGTCGCAGGCGGCGGCGAGCCAGGGGTTCGGGCTGCGCGAGCTGGTCGACTTCCGGATCGACCTCGCGGTGGGCGACGAGACGATCAGTGAGGAGGAGCTGGCCGAGCTGGCCAGGCTCAAGGTGCCGCTGGTCCGCGTCCGCGGGCAGTGGGTGGAGCTCGACGACCGCCAGCTCGACGCGGCGCTGAAGGCCGTGGAGCGCGAGCGGACGGGCGAGCTGCCCGTCGCCGACCTGCTGCGGCACGTCGTGCAGGGCGACGACGAGCTGCCGCTGGTGGCGGTCGACGCCGACGGGGTGCTCGGTGACCTGCTGTCCGGCCAGGCCGAGCAGCGGTTGCGTCCGCTGGCCACGCCTCGGGGCCTCGACGCCGTGCTCAGGCCCTACCAGGAGCGCGGGCTGGCCTGGTTGAGCTTCCTGTCGGAGCTCGGCCTGGGCGGGGTGCTGGCCGACGACATGGGGCTGGGCAAGACGGTGACCACGCTGGCGCTGCTGGTGCACGAGGCGGCCGAGACGCCGACGCTGCTGGTGTGCCCGATGTCGCTGGTGGGCAACTGGCAGCGCGAGGCGGCCAGGTTCGCGCCGGCGCTGCGCGTCTACGTCCACCACGGCGGCGGGCGCGACGCGGCGGAGATCGCGGCCGCCGACCTGGTGATCACCACTTACGGCACGGCGCAGCGCGACCTGGAGGCGCTGCGGCAGGTCGAGTGGCGCCGGGTGGTGTGCGACGAGGCCCAGGCGATCAAGAACAGCGGCACCCTGCAGGCGCGTGCGGTGCGCGCCATCCCGGCCCCGACCCGGCTGGCGCTGACCGGCACACCGGTCGAGAACCACCTCGCCGAGCTGTGGTCGATCATGGAGTTCGCCAACCCTGGGCTGCTGGGCTCGCGGCAGAGGTTCAGGAGCCGGTTCCAGGAGCCGATCGAGGCGCGCCAGGACGAGCAGGCGGCGCTGGCGCTCAAGCGGGCGACCGGCCCGTTCGTGCTGCGGCGGGTCAAGACCGACAAGTCCATCATCTCCGACCTGCCGGAGAAGCTGGAGGTCAAGGAGTGGTGCCCGCTCACCCCCGAGCAGGCCTCGCTCTACCAGGCGGTCGTCGAGGACATGCTGGGCAGGATCGACGACAGCGAGGGCATCGAGCGGCGCGGCCAGGTGCTGGCGGCCATGGCCAGGCTCAAGCAGGTCTGCAACCACCCCGCCCACCTGCTCAAGGACGGCTCCCGGCTGGCCGGCCGGTCGGGCAAGCTGGCCCGGCTGGAGCAGCTGGCCGAGGAGATCCTGGCCGAGGACGAGAAGGCGCTGGTGTTCACGCAGTATTCGGAGTTCGGCACGATGCTCCAGCCCTACCTGGCGCAGCGGCTCGACCGGCCGGTGCTCTGGCTGCACGGCGGGCTGCCGAAGAAGACGCGTGACCGGCTGGTCGAGCGGTTCCAGCGGGACGAGGAGCCGATGCTGTTCCTGCTGTCGCTCAAGGCGGCGGGCGTGGGCCTCAACCTGACGGCCGCCAACCACGTGATCCACGTCGACCGCTGGTGGAACCCCGCCGTCGAGGACCAGGCGACCGACCGCGCCTTCCGCATCGGGCAGCGCAAGAACGTACAGGTCCGCAAGCTGATCTGCGCGGGCACGCTGGAGGAGCGCGTCGACGAGATGATCGAGCGCAAGAAGGCGCTCGCCGAGCGCGTGGTCGGCACCGGCGAGGACTGGCTGACCGACCTGTCCACCCAGGAGCTGCGCGAGGTGTTCAGGCTGACGGCAGAGGGGGTGGCCTGAGCATGCCGATCGGCAGGGACGGCTGGTACGAGACGACCAAGCCGATCAGCGTCGAGGGCGGCATCCAAGCGCGGACGCGGCGCGGCTCGATCGGCTCCACCTGGTGGTCGAGACGGTTCATCGACATCCTGGAGCGCGTCTGCGACAAGGGCCGCCTGACACGCGGGCGCGCCTACGCCCGCAAGGGCCAGGTTCTGTCCATCGACCTGTCCCCCGGCCTGGTCCGCGCGTCCGTCCAGGGCTCGCGACCCAAGCCCTACCGGGTCACGATCAGGATCGAGGCGTACGGCGAGGAGCGGTGGGCGTCGATCGAGGAGGCGATCGCGGCGCAGGCGGTGCACCGGGCCAAGCTGCTGGCCGGTGAGATGCCGCCGGAGATCGAGGAGGTGTTCGCCGCGCTGGGCATCGACCTGTTCCCGCGCGACCTCGACATGGATTGTTCGTGCCCCGACTGGGGTTTCCCGTGCAAGCACCTGTCGGCGGTGCTGTATCTGCTGGCGGAGTCGTTCGACGACGACCCGTTCCTGGTGCTGGCCTGGCGCGGTCGGAGCCGGGAGGAACTCCTGGGATCGCTGGCCGACGAGCCGGCGGCGGCCGACCTGTCGGGGGTGGAGGACGTGCCGTTCGCCGACCGGCTGGCCGACTTCTACGCGCCCGGCGCGACGGCGCACCGGCCGGAGCGTCGCCCGTCGGCGGCGGCGCCCGATCTGCTGCTGCGCGTCTTCCCGCCGCCCGGCGACCTGGCCCGCACGCTGACCCCCGCCTACCTGCGCCTGGGTGACTCCTAGCACGCCCGCGCGGTGGTGGTGGACGCCGGCCGTGTACGGCGGGACGTCCTCGCGCCTCGGGCGCGCCCGGTCAGCTGTCCTCGAAGGAGTCGGGGACCATCACGCGGACGCCGTTGGGCACCACGCGCAGGCGGATCGGGGTGCGCAGGCGCACCTCGCCGTCGACGTCGGCGGCCATCGGCGGGTCTGTCTCCAGCAGCATCTCGCGGCCGGTCACGAACGGGCCGCCGGCCAGGCTGCGCCAGCGGCCGGTCGTGGCGCGGGCCAGGGTCTCGACGAGCAGCCGCAGCTTCTTGCCCGAGCCGAGCTGGTAGGCGACGAGCATGCCGTTGTCGATGCTGATGTCCTTGGCCACCTGCCAGCCGCCGTGGAAGCGGCCGTTGGCGATGTTGAGCTGGTGGGTGAGGAGCTCGTGGCGCTCGCCGTCGACCGTGATGTAGGCGCGGAACGGCCGGTGGCCCGGCAGGACCGTGAGCGCGGTGAGCGGGTAGGCGGGGCGGCCGATGACGCGTTTGAGCCAGGGCTTGACCTTGCCCGCCACCTCGACCGAGACGCCGAAGCTGGCCAGGTTGGCGAACGGCCGGTCGTCGGCCATGCCGAGGTCGATGTCGGCGACCTTGCCGGTGGTGAACACCCGGATCGCGCCGGCCAGGTCGAGCGGCAGGCCGAGGCTGCGGGCGAAGTTGTTGGTGGTGCCGAGCGGCAGCACGCCGAGGGCGACGTCGCGGTCGGCGACGTGGCGGACGGCCGAGGAGAGGGTGCCGTCGCCGCCGCCCACGACCAGCAGGTCGGGGTTGGTGGCGAGGGCGGTGTCGAGCAGGTCGCGCAGCCGCTTGGGGTTGTAGACGCCGATCTCGGCCAGCGGTTCGATGCCGAGCGCGTGGATCTGGTCGATCACCTCGAAGTAGTGGCGCCGGCCGCGCCGGGAGCGAGTGTTGACCACCACCGCCACCCGGCGGTCCGTGCGGATCGCCTCGGTGTGCTCGGCCTTGGTACGCAGTTCGCTCATGGTCATCAATCGTAGGCGTAGAAGCCGGTGCCTGAGGTCGCCTCAGGGCCGCCGGGAGGGGGGTCCCGGCGGCCCCGGAGGGTCACTTCTTGGGCGGAGTCACCTGGATGACCGCGGCCAGGTTGCCCGGCAGCGGCGAGACCAGCTGGAACTGGACGCCCAGGGCCTTGCCCTCGTCGCCGGGGTTGCCGGTGCCGAGGATGTGCCCGTCGCCGAGATCCGTGCCGTACAGCTCGGTGGCGGGGGTGCCGTCGAGGTTCACGACGCGGGTGGTGTACAGCTGGTCGTTCTTGGACGGGACCACGACGGAGGCGTCGAAGTCACGGTAGAAGAGCGACCCGTTCTGCACCTCGAGACCCGGGTACCAGGTCTTGGCGTCGGTGAACTGCGAGACGCCCTTGAGCGCCTTGATCTCGGTGCAGTACTCGCTGAACGGCTCGCCGGGCGCCTCCAGGCACTCCTTGAGCGGGTAGGTCTTGCCGAAGGAGAACGCCGCGTTGGACGTCTGCGTACGGCCTTCCATGTTCTTGTTCCTGGACGGGTCCTTCGTGGCGGCGGCGCCGTCACGGCGCAGCGGCTCGAAGTGGGAGTCGACCAGGAGCAGGGTGCCCTTGCTGCCGATGCTCGGCGGCAGGTTGAGGTTGGGGACGATCACGTTGTTGGTGTAGGTCGAGTCGCGGTACCAGACCAGCAGGCCGGGGGCGTTGTACTTGACCTTCTCCACCTTCCACGCGCCGTCACGCGAGTACGTGGTGTCGTAGGCGTACTGCAGGCCCTTGTCGAACCCGTCGAAGTTGCGCCACTCGGCGAGGTAGAAGCGGGAGATCTCGCGCGAGCCGTTGTTGGTCGTCCAGCCCTGGCCGCTGGTGTTGGTGAACGTGCCGCCGGAGGCGTGCCAGCCGTTCGCGCCGCCCTCGACGTCGTCGCTCCACACGGCGGTGCCGCCGTTGGTGAGCGCGAAGTCGTCGGCGTGCCAGCCGCGCGGGGTGAAGGCGGCGTCGGTGTTGTAGACGAGCCGCAGCTTGACCGTCTGGCCGGCGAACGGGGTCAGGTTGACGTAGTCGTGCCGCCAGCCCGGGGTGTCGCCGGTGAGGCCGTACTTCTTGTCGCCGAACGTCTTGAGGTTCTTGTTCGGGTCCGGGTAGTCGTCCGGCGTGGTGACCTCGGTGCCGGCCTCGTCGAAGACCTTCTGCTGGGCCCAGGTCTGGCCGTTGTCGGTGGACACCTCGACGAAGCCGAAGTCCCAGTCGGACTCGATCTCGTAGTTGTTCCACATCCAGAACCGGACGTCGGTCCCGGCGGGCACCTGCACGTCGCGGACCAGGGAGACGTTGGCCCACTCCTGGTCCATGCCGGACCACCAGGCGTTGGCGCCGCTGTGCGGGTCGATCATCTTCAGCGGCTCGGACGCCAGGTTGACCCGGACTCCGTCCTGGGTGAGCTTGGGCGTGCGCGAGGACTGGCCGACGGTGACGAGACCCTTGCGGTCCCCCGGGTCGAAGACCTTGGGGTTGGCCCAGCCGAGCACCCACTTGTCCCACAGGCCCATGTGGGTGGGCATCGACTGGAAGATCGGCCCGGAGTGCGAGCCGCTCGACATCAGGTCCCAGAAGTCCACGGCGGAGCTGCCGGAGCCGGAGGTGTCGTACAGGTCGGGCAGGCCGAGGTCGTGGCCGTACTCGTGGGCGAAGACGCCGACGCCGGAGTCCTCGGGCTGCACGATGTAGTTGGAGATCTTCTTGTCGGTGCCGGGCACCTGGTAGCCGCCGGCGACCGCGCTGGAGTGCGCCCAGATGGCGTAGGTGCCCTCGGCGCCGCCGTCGGCGGACTTGTCCTTGCCGGCGTGCACGAGCACGAGGTGGTCGATGACACCGTCGGGCTCGGCGAAGTTGCCGTCGCCGTCGGCGTCGGAGACGTCCTCGAGGTCGTAGTCGGCCCAGGGGAAGTCGGGCTGGGTCTGGGCGAGTACGTTGACCGCGTCGATGGCCAGTTGCCCGGCGCCGAGCGGGTTGTCGGGGTGGCCGGACATGTCCTGGGGATTGCCGCCGCAGGCGGCGGCGCCGTACCACGCCTCGGAGTGCGGGGCCTTGATCCAGCCGACGGCCGAGCCGGTGACGGAGTATGCGCCCTTGGACATCTCCTCGTACATCTTCTTCAGCGTGAAGCCGGAGATGTCGATGCCGGGCTTGCCGTCGCGCGGGTCCTTCAGGTCGGGACGCACGCGCTCGGTGATGCCCTGGTCGGTGTAAAGCATCTTGTTGAAGTGGGCGGTGCTGAAGTCCTTGACCCAGAAGGAGTTGTTGTCCTTGTTCGGCAGCGTGGCCGGGTCGGGGATCGTGTTGTGCAGCGGGCCGTTCATCCTGGTGCCGGGAGGCTCGACGAGGCAGTCGTCCGGCGGGCTGTCGACGGTGCGCAGCCGGTTGAAGCCGGAGAAGTCGTCGTTCGCGCTCTCGTTGAACTCGACCAGCACGGTCAGGAGCTTGGCGGTCTTGGCCTGCTTGGCGTTCTTGAAGATGAACTCAGCCGGGTTGCGGCCGGTCTTGATCGCCTGGTTCTCGCGTTGCGCCAGGACCCGGGCGGTGACCGGGTTGCCGCTGGCGAACTTGCGATCGATCTTCTGAGCCGGAGTGAGGGACCGGGCGTTCTTGCCGGGCAGGCGCGGATCGCCGGGGTCCGGCTCGACCCTCGGCGGGGCGTAGTTGATGTAGTAGTCGGACGCGCTCGGCTCGTACGTCGCGACGGAGGCCTGAGCCGCCGGAGGGGCGGTGAGTGCGGCTCCGAGGAGGGCGGCCGCCGGGAGTGTGGCTAACAGGCGCTTTCTTCTGTGCACCGGGAACCCTCTCTGCCCGGCATCGCCGGGCGCATGGCCATGAGGTATTGCCATGCGGGACGGTAGAGGGTGAGTAAAGGCACCGTAAAGAGGAAAGTTGAAATGTAATGATTTCAGGACATTTCACAACAGCACAATGACGGCGGTCACCCCGCCCGCGACGGCCGCGCCGTAGCAGAGCAGCGCGATCACCAGGTCGAAGCGGGCGATGCCCAGCAACTCCGCACTGGTGAACCTGATCCGGTGCGCGGCGTGGAACAGGCAGAGCACCACGACGACGACCAGCGCGAGCCGGACCAGCAGGTGGTCCAGGAGCCCGGTCAGGTGGCCGGCGGACGGCCAGTCGACCACGCCCAGCGGCATCAGCACGCCGAACAGCAGCACCAGCACGGGCAGCGCCAGCGCCGCCACCACCCCGCCGCCGCTGAAGAGCAGCCACAGGTACGGCTCCAGGGTCCGCTTCACGGCGACCTCAGCACGAAGTAGGCGATCAGCCCGGAGATCACCAGCCAGGCCGAGTGGTTGCCGCCCTGGATCATCCAGGCGGGCACCCGCCAGCCGTCCAGCCTGACCACGGTGGCCTTGGGCGCCAGGTTGAGGAACGTGACGGCGTGGAAGGCGGTCGCGGCCAGCGCCACCACGTTCAGGGCGATCATCCAGGGCCGGGCGGCCAGCGCGGCGAACTCCCGCGTGGTCCCGCCCAGCACGGCGTCGGCGAGCAGCAGCAGGAAGACCACCGACCAGGCCACGAACACGCTCGTCAGCTCGCGCAGCACGAACACCGTGTGGGAGCGGGTCCGGGCGAACCACAGCCTGTCCCGGGGCGGCCGGTACGGCGCCTGGGCCGTCATCGCCTGCTCCAGGGCAGCACCGAGCGCAGCGCGGCGGTCACCTTGTAGCGCTGGATGGCCTCGGCCGGGTCCACGTGCTTGGGGCACACCCGCGTGCAGTCCCCCACGAACACGCACCCCCACACCGCCTCGTCCAGGTTGAGCACGTCGAACCGGTCGCCCATGTCGCGCGAGTCGAGGTTGTAGCGCTGCGCCAGCGCGATGGCCGCCGGGCCGAGGAAGTCGGGGTCCAGCACGTAGACGGGACAGGCCGAGTAGCACAGCAGGCAGTTGATGCACATGCTGTACTGCTTGTAGGCGTCGAGCTGCGCGGGCGTCTGCGCGTACTCCGCGGTCAGCGGCGGCTCCTCGCCCTCCCTGATCAGCCAGGGGCGCACCGACGAGAGCTTGGCCAGGAAGTCGTCGATGTCCACGACCAGGTCCCTGATCACCGGGAAGCCCTTCAGCGGCTCGATCCTGATGGGGCCGTCGCCGTACTCGGTGAGGAACGACCCGCAGGTCAGCCGGGGCTCGCCGTTGACGTTCATGCCGCACGAGCCGCAGATGCCCATCCGGCACGACCAGCGGAACGACAGGGTGCCGTCGAGCCGGTCCTTGACGTAGGCGAGCCCGTCGAGCACCGCCCAGTCGTCCATCAGCGGCACGTCGTAGCCCTGGAAGACCGGCTCGCTGTCCTGTTCCGGACGGTAGCGGGCGACCTCCAGCCTGATCGTGGCCGGTTGCTCGGTATCAGTCACGGCCGTAGACCCTTTCGCCAGGAGGCCAGCGGGTGATCGTCACGGGCAGCAGGCCGACCGACGGGGCGCCGTCGGGCGCGCGGTGCACCAGCGAGTGCGCCAGGTAGGTCTGGTCGTCCCTGGCCGGGAAGTCGGTGCGCTGGTGGGCGCCGCGCGACTCCTGTCTGTTCAGCGCGCAGGCCACGACGGTCCGCGCCACGTCGAGCATGGCGCACAGCTCCTGCAGGTTGATCAGCTCGGTGTTGAACGTCGTGCTGGTGTCGTCGACGCGTGCCTCCTCGGCGCGCTCGCGCAGGCCGGCCAGTGTGTCCACGGCCTTGGTGAGCTCGTCGCCGGTGCGGTAGATGCCGGCCGCGTCTTCGAGCGCGTGCTGCATCCGCTCACGCAGGTCGGCGATCCGCTCCCCCGTGCGCGACCCCTCGCGCGCCCGCGCCAGCCGCCGCGCCTCGTCGTCTCCCTGACTCCGTACGGCGGGCGGCTCGCTCTCACGGTGGGCGCGGGCGAACTCCGCGGCGGCGACGCCGGCCCGGCGGCCGAAGACCAGGATCTCCGGCAGCGAGTTGGAGCCGAGCCGGTTGGCGCCGTTGATGCTCACGCAGGCCGTCTCACCTGCGGCGAACAGCCCGGCGATCGTGGTGGCGCCGTCGAGGTCGGTGTGGACCCCGCCCATCATGTAGTGCACGACCGGGCGGACCGGGATGAGGTCGGTGGCCGGGTCGAGGTTCTGGTAGCTGCGGCACAGTTCGCGGACGAACGGGATGCGGGCGTCGATCTTCGCCTCGCCCAGGTGGCGCAGGTCCAGGTAGACCACCGGACCGTACGGGGTGTCGACCGTGCGGCCCTTCTCCTGCTCGTGGACGAACGCCTGGGACAGGCGGTCGCGCGGGCCGAGCTCCATGCCGCGCAGCCTGGGGGTGGGCGTCGGACGGCCGAGGTCGTAGTCCTGCAGGTAGCGGTAGCCGTCCTTGTTGATCAGCCAGCCGCCCTCCGCGCGGGCCGCCTCGGTGATGAGGATGCCGGTGAACGGCAGGCCGGTCGGGTGGTACTGGACGAACTCCATGTCCTTCAGCGGGGCGCCCGCCCGGTAGGCCAGGGCCATGCCGTCGCCGGTCTTGATCGCGGCGTTGGTGGTGAACGGGAAGACCCGGCCGCCGCCGCCGGTGGCCAGGATGACGGTCCGGGCGGCGATGGTCTCGACGCGGCCGGTCCTGATGTCGACGGCCACGACGCCGTGGACGCGGCCGTCATCGACGACGAGCGTGGTGACGTACCACTCGTCGTACCTGATGATGTCCTGATATTTCAGGGTTGTTTGGAACAGGGTGTGCAGGAGGTGGAAACCGGTCTTGTCGGCGGCGTACCAGGTGCGCATCCGCTTCATGCCCCCGAACGGGCGGACCGCGACCCGGCCGTCGGCCTCCCGGCTCCACGGGCAGCCCCAGTGCTCCAGCTGGATCAGCTCCCGGGGCGCCTCGGCCACGAACGCCTCGACCGCGTCCTGGTCGCACAGCCAGTCGCCGCCCGAGATCGTGTCGTAGCAGTGCTCGTCGAGCGTGTCGCCCACGCCGATCACGGCCGCCGCGCCGCCCTCGGCGGAGACCGTGTGGCTGCGCATCGGGTAGACCTTCGACACGACCGCCACCTTCAGCGCCGGGTCCGTCTCGGCGACCGCGATGGCCGCGCGCAGACCCGCTCCACCCCCTCCGACGATGAGCACATCGATCAACTGGATCACTTCCCGCGGTCGGGTTCGCTCTGGTCTCGTACGCGCTTGCCGTCGTGGCGGACGGCGGACAGGTGGATGCTGCCGTCGTGGTACTCGTGCCGGATCCGGCGGCAGCCGCAGTCGAAGAACTGGTCGCGGATCACCAGGCCGTAGCCGTCGTCGTCGAACAGACGTTCACCGCCGGACTTCTTCCCGCAGGGGGCCGTCTCGGGGGCGAAGGGGGTCTTCGTGCCTGTCATCGCCGATCTCCTTAGATGGCGAACTTTGGCGAAAATTTGGCGAAACGTCACCTCCACACAAGCACCGTGACCTTCGCCGGGAAAGGGTCAGCCGGGCGTTTCCTTCGGCTTCTTCGGCTCCTTCGGCTCGTGGGGGTAGTGCAGGTCGAAGGCGGGCCGTTCGGAGCGGATGGGCGGCATCGAGGTGAAGTTGTGCCGGGGCGGCGGGCAGGACGTGGCCCACTCCAGCGAGTTGCAGTAGCCCCACGGGTCGTCGAGCGTGACCTTGGGCGCGTGGCGGGCCGTCTTCCAGACGTTGTAGAGGAACGGCAGCGTCGAGGCGCCGAGCAGGAACGCCCCCACCGACGAGATCTCGTTGAGGCTGGTGAACCCGTCGCCCGGACTGTAGTCGGCGTAGCGGCGCGGCATGCCGATCGCGCCCAGCCAGTGCTGCACCAGGAAGGTGGTGTGGAAGCCGGCGAACAGCGTCCAGAAGTGCACCTTGCCGAGCCGGTCGTCGAGCATCTTGCCGGTCATCTTGGGCCACCAGAAGTAGAACCCGGCGAACATCGCGAACACCACGGTGCCGAAGACCACGTAGTGGAAGTGGGCGACGACGAAGTAGGTGTCGCTGATGTGGAAGTCGAGCGGCGGCGAGGCCAGGATCACCCCGGTGAGCCCGCCGAGCAGGAACGTCACCAGGAAGCCGATGGAGAACAGCATGGGAGTCTCGAAGCTGAGATGGCCCCGCCACATGGTGCCGATCCAGTTGAAGAACTTCACGCCCGTCGGCACCGCGATGAGGAACGTCATGAACGAGAAGAAGGGCAGCAGCACCTGCCCGGTGGGGAACATGTGGTGCGCCCACACCGTCATCGACAGCCCGGCGATGGCGATGGTCGCCCCGACCAGGCCGATGTAACCGAAGATCGGCTTACGGCTGAAGACCGGGATGACCTCGGTGATGATGCCGAAGAACGGCAGCGCGATGATGTAGACCTCGGGATGGCCGAAGAACCAGAACAGATGCTGCCAGAGCAGCGGCCCGCCGTTCTCCGCCAGGAAGACCTGCGTGCCGAGTTTGCGGTCCGACTCGAGCACCAGCAGCGCGGCGGCCAGCACCGGGAAGGCCATCAGCACGAGCATGCTGGTCAGCAGCGTGTTCCAGGTGAACAGCGGTAACCGGAACATCGTCATGCCGGGCGCGCGCATCCCGATGATCGTGGTGACGAAGTTGACCGACCCGAGGATCGTGCCGAGACCCGACAGCGCCAGCCCCATGATCCACAGATCGCCCCCGATGCCGGGCGAGTAGGTGGCCGAGGCGAGCGGCGTGTAGGCGAACCAGCCGAAGTCGGCCGCCCCGCCCGGCGCGGCGAACCCGCCCAGCGCGATCAGCCCGCCGAACAGGAACAGCCAGTACGCGACCGCGTTCAGCCGGGGGAAGGCGACGTCGGGAGCGCCGATCTGCAGCGGCATCACCACGTTGGCGAACCCGGCGAACAGCGGGGTCGCGAACAGCAGCAGCATGATCGTGCCGTGCATGGTGAACAGCTGGTTGTACTGCTGCTGGTCGACCAGCTGCATGCCCGGCTGGGCCAGCTCGCCCCGGATCACCATCGCCATGACGCCGGCCACGAGGAAGAACACGAACGACGTGATCAGGTACAGGTATCCGATGACCTTGTGGTCGGTCGTCGACAGCCAGGAGGCGATCACGGTCCCGGTGCGACGCCGCCTGACCTGCTCGATCGAGGTCTCGCGAACAGTCGTCACGGCTTGCTCCCTCCAACTGGAGTGGTGGCCTGCCCCGATTCCCTCCCATTTCACGCCAACGATCGCCGCACGGGAAGCGGTTCGGCGACATTGCTCGTGCCGCGATGCGCCTGGCGCGTGCCATCGGGGCCGTCCAGATCGCGAAACCGGTTCCAGGGCCGCGGGCCGCGTCTTCTATCCTTCGTATCCGTACCGATCGGAGGAGAAAGATCTCGTGAACGCCCAGCGCGACTACGCCGACCTCGTCCAGCGTGGCCTCTCGCTCGACCTGACCCGCGGCAAGCCGTCCCCGCGCCAGCTCGATCTCTCCAACGACCTGCTCCGGCTGCCGGCCTCCTACCGGGCGGCCGACGGGACCGACGGCCGCAACTATGGCAACCTGCAGGGCCTGCCCGAGCTGCGCGAGCTGTTCGCGCCGCTGCTCCAGGTGCCGGCCGCGCAGCTGGTCGTGGGCGGCAACGCCAGCCTGGCCATGATGCACGACACGGTCGTGCACGCCCTGCTCTCCACCGTCCCCGGCGCCGTCCGCCGCTGGGTGGAGGAGCCGGAGATCACGTTCCTCTGCCCGGTGCCCGGCTACGACCGGCACTTCACCATCTGCGAGCGGCTCGGGATCACGATGGTGGCGGTCCCGATGGGCGCCGACGGCCCCGACATGGACGTGGTCGAGCGGCTCGTCGCCGACGACGCGAGCGTCAAGGGCATCTGGTGCGTGCCCAAGTACAGCAACCCGTCCGGCATCGTCTACAGCGACGAGACCGTGCGCCGGCTGGCCGCCATGGAGACCGCCGCGCCCGATTTCCGGATCTTCTGGGACAACGCCTACGCGGTCCACCACCTCACCGACACGCCCGCCGAGCTCGCCGACCTGCTCGCGCTCTGCGCCGAGCACGGCCACGCCGACCGGGCGTTCGTCTACGGCTCCACGTCCAAGGTGACGCTGGCGGGCTCCGGTGTGGCCTTCTTCGGCTCCTCGCCGGACAACGTCGCGTGGTTCCTGGCCAACACCGGCAAGCAGTCGATCGGCCCCGACAAGCTCAACCAGCTGCGCCACGTGGAGTTCCTGCGCGACGCCGAGGGCGTGGCCGCGCACATGCGGCGGCACGCCGAGCTGATCTGGCCCAAGTTCGAGCTGGTCGACCGGGTTCTGGCCAAGGAGCTGGGCGGGCTCGCCACCTGGACCAGCCCGCAGGGCGGCTACTTCATCAGCCTGGAGGTGCCGCACGCCGGCGAGGTCGTGGCGAAGGCCAAGGCCGCGGGCATCGCGCTCACCCCGGCCGGCGCCACCCACCCCTACGGCACCGACCCCGGCGACAGCACGATCCGGATCGCGCCGACCTACCCCGACCTGGAGGAACTGGAGCAGGCCATCGCCGGGCTCGCGGTGTGCGTGCGTCTCGTCGCGGAGGAGCGGGGCTGACGGCTGCTCCTCGCGCCCGCCCTCCCGTCACACCGGGAGGGCGGTCAGACGCGGGTACGCCGGAAGCCGAAGATGTACTCTCTGGTCTCGCTCGGGTGGAACGAGACATCCACCCCCGGCTCGAAGGCGACGTTGTCACGCCGGCAGTAGTAGAGGCGCTGCCACACGCCGAACGCCTGCTCCCTGGCCGGGGCCTCGGCCAGGTCCCGCTTGCGCGCGCCGTACGAACCGACCACCTGCAACACGCCGAACAGCCAGAACACCCCGGTCAGGCAGAACGGCGCGAGCAGCACCTCGCCCCAGCCGGTGTCCTTGCCCATCGCGATCACCAGCGAGACGACCAGGTGAGCCAGGGCGGCGATGATGAGCAGCACCCAGCCCTGGTTGCGGACCCACGGCGTGTAGTGACGGCTCGGGAACGACAGCCAGACCGCGAGCTGCGTGCGGCTCATCAGGCGCTTGGAGGCGCCCAGTGAGGCCGCCGTGGGCAGGTCGGCGATGTCGCGCTCGCCGGGCAACCGGACGCGCCCGATCCGGTACGTGGTGCCCTCGGCCACGGTCCCCGGCACGGAAGCGACCTGGTCAGCATGGGCGCACATCGGGCACATCACTTTCACCCGGGCAGTCTGGCCTTAAGCACCGGTCCACGCAAACCATAGGCTTCTATCTGTGAGACCGATTGAAGCCTTGGCGAACACTCTGCCCGAGGGCCGGGTCCTGACCGACCCCGACGTGACCGACTCCTACGCCCGTGACCGCACGTTCGTCGAGCCCGGCCAGCCCTTGGGAGTGGTGCTCGCCACCTCCCGTGACGACGTGGTCACCACGCTGCGGTGGGCCACGGAGCACCGGGTGCCCGTGGTGCCGCGCGGCGCGGGCACGGGCCTGGCCGGGGCCGCGACGGCGACGGACGGCGCGATCGTCCTGTCGCTGGCCAGGATGACCGCGATCAGGGAGCTCTCCCCCGCCGACGAGATCGCCGTGGTCGAGCCCGGCGTGATCACCGCCGACCTCGACCGGGCGGCCAGGGAGCACGGGCTCATGTACGCGCCGGATCCGTCGTCGTACGAGATCTCCACCATCGGCGGCAACCTGGCGACCAACGCGGGCGGGCTGCGCTGCGTGAAGTACGGCGTGACCCGCGACTCGGCGCTCGGCCTGGAGGTCGTGCTGGCCGACGGGCGAATCCTCGACACCGGTCGGCGCACCATGAAGGGCGTCACGGGTTACGACCTGACCGGGCTGTTCGTCGGCTCCGAGGGCACGCTCGGCGTGATCACCGCGGCCACGGTGCGGCTGCGCCCGGCGCCGGCCGCGCCGCCCGCGACGTTCGCCGCCGAGTTCGGCTCGCTCCGCGACGCGGGCGCGGCCGTTTCGGCGATCATGGCGGCCGGCTGCCAGCCGTCGCTGATGGAGCTGCTCGACCGCGCCACGCTGGAGGCGATCGACGACTGGCGCAACATCGGCCTGGAGCCCGGCACGAACGCCATGCTGATCGGCCAGTCCGACGCGTCCGACTCCGCGGCCGCGGTGCGGCGGATGGAGGAGCTCTGCGTGGACAACGGCGCGTCGTTCGTGGCCGTCTCCTCCAGCCCGCAGGAGACCGAGGAGCTGATCGGCCTGCGCAGGATGGCGTATCAGGCCAAGGAGCGCCTGGGCGCGTGTCTGGTGGAAGACGTGTGCGTGCCCCGCTCGGTGCTGCCCGACATGATCACCGCGATCGAGGCGGCCGCGGCCCGGCACGGCGTGAAGATCTGCACGGTAGCCCACGCCGGCGACGGCAACCTGCACCCGGTCTTCATCTTCGAGCACGGGACGACCGAGCCGCCCCCCGAGGTCTGGGCCGCGGCCGACGAGGTCTTCACGCACGCCCTGAAGCTCGGCGGCACGCTGACCGGCGAGCACGGCGTCGGGCTGCTCAAGCAGCGGTGGCTGGCACTGGAGTCCGGGCCGCTCACCCAGGAGGTGCAGCGGGGCATCAAGGCGGTGTTCGACCCGCTGGGTCTGCTCAATCCGGGCAAGGCCATCTGAGTCCGGTCCTACCTGCGGCTGTATCAGTTTCGAAACGCTGACATCCGTCATTAAAACGTGAAAGATTTGGCACGGTCCGGCCACGCACCAATCGTCACGCTGGTAGCGTTTCGCCGCAGCTGTTGATTTGTCATGTGTGGTCTTGGGGGTCCGACGTGAATCAGTACCAGCCGTTGGCGTCGGACGACCCGCGGCGGCTGGGGGCCTACGACCTCCTCGCCCGGCTGGGCGAAGGCGGCCAGGGGGTCGTCTACCTCGGCAGGAGCGATTCCGGCGAGCAGGTCGCGGTCAAGCTGCTGCATCACGCCTCCGTGGCCGACCCCGAGGCGCGTAGCCGCTTCCTGCGCGAGGTCGCCGTCGCGCAGCGGGTCGCCCGGTTCTGCACGGCCCCCGTGCTCAACGCCGACCTGGAGGGCAGCCGGCCGTACATCGTCAGCGAGTTCGTGCCCGGCCCGTCGCTGCGCGAGCTGGTCATCAACGAGGGCCCCCGCCGGGGGGCCGCCCTCGAACGGCTGGCGATCAGCACCGCGACCGCGCTGGCCGCGATCCACCGGGCCGGCATCCTGCACCGCGACTTCAAGCCCGCGAACGTGCTCATGGGCCCCGAGGGCCCCGTCGTGATCGACTTCGGCATCGCCCGCGCCCTGGACTCGCCCGGCGCGACCGCCACCGGCATGGCCATGGGGACGCCGTCCTACCTGGCGCCCGAGCAGCTGAGCGGCGCCAGCGTGTCGGGGGCGGCCGACGTCTTCGCCTGGGGCGTCACCATGGTGTACGCCGCCACCGGCAAGCCCGCCTTCGGCTCCGACTCGATCCCCGTGGTGATGCACCGGATCCTGCACGAGCCGCCGCAGCTCGGCGGGATGGAAGGGGCGCTGGCCGAGGTCGTCGAGGCGGCCCTGTCCAAGGACCCTTCGCACCGGCCCACGGCGGACGAGCTGATCATCCGCCTCACCGGCCAGCCCTTCCCCTCCGCCGCCCTCTCCGGCCCCCAGGGCCTTCCCGCACAGCCCGGCCCCCAGCCCGGCATGGGCCCACAGCCCGGCATGAGTCCACAGCCCGGCATGGGCCCGCAGCCTGGCATGAATCCTCAGCCTGGCGTGGGTCCTCAGCCCTTTGGACCGGGCCAGCCCGGCGTGAGCCCTCAGCCGATCGGCTCGGGCGCTCAGCCCGTTCCGGGGCAGCCCGGAGGCGCGCACGGCGCAGGTGGCCGGCCGGGGCCGCATGCCCACCCGGGTCAGCCGGTCCACCCTGGTCAGCCGGCCCACCCTGGCCAGCCGTCCGCGCCTGATGGCTCCCTGGCCTCGTGGATGCAATCCGGGGACAGGCCTCAGCCTGGCCAGGCAGGCCCCTTCGGCCACCCTGCCGCTCCGAACGGCCCGAACGGCCCGGTCGGCCCCATGGCCGCGGGCCCTTCCACGCCCAACGGCCCACAGGCCGCCGGAGGCTGGCCGGGCATGAGCGGCCAACCGGGTATGGGCGGCCAGCAGCCCCACTTCGGCCCCGCCCCGGGCGGCGACCAGGCGTCCGGACAGGCACCGGCAGCACAGGCACCTGGCCACGCCCCCGCATCGCACCAGGCACCCGGACAGGCACAGGCTCACCAGACCTCCGGCCACACCCACGCGGCGCACCAGGGGCCAGGCCACGCCACCGCGGCTCAGCAGCCTGCCGGGTATGGTCCTGGGCCCGGGCAGGCGGGAGCCGGTGGGCAGGCGGCCGGTCCGAAGCAGAAAGACCGGTCGGCGGCCAAGCAGCGCCGTACGCTGACGTTCGCCCTGACGGGAGCCGCGGCGGCTGCCGTGCTGGTCGTGGTGGGAGCGGTCGTGGTGCAGGCCAACAGCCGGTCCGGGATCGTGCCGGTGGGCAACACCTCACAGGCCACGGACGACGCCGGCGACGGTCAGCCGGCCGAGCCGCTGGGCGACGAGCCGACCCCCGAGGTGCCGATCGTCGACACCCTCCCCACCCCGAGCCTCGACGAGCCCACGAAGACGAGGAAGACCAGGGCGCCGGCCACCGCCGCGCCCGACCCGGTCACCGTGTACCAGACGGTCAAGCCCACCACCAAGAAGCCGAGCCCCACCCCGAAGGTCACGAAGACCAAGAAGCCCTCGGACATGGTGGACCCGGACGCCGAGCCCACCGATGCTCCGACGGTCGGCCCGACCGTGCAGCTGACGAAGTCCCGCAAGGCGCCACCGCCCACCAAGGTGACCCCCAAGCCGAACCCGTACACCCCCGCCAAGGTCTGCGGCTCCGGCTACAAGGTGATCAACAAGCGGGCCCTGGGCGACGGCGCGACCGTCTATCTGCTCTACAACACCGCCGCGGGCAAGAACTGCGTGGTGACCATGTCCAAGCTGCTGTATCCGGGCAAGGTCCAGATGAACGCCGTCCTCCAGGTCAAGGGCGGCTCCAGCGCCAAGGACCCGGGCAAGTTCAGCGCCTACGCCGGTCCGGTCCGGCTGGCGGCCAAGAAGAAGTGCGTCATCTGGGGCGGCTCGTGGGGCTCCCACTCCTGGAAGTCCGGCTGGAGCCACTGCACCTGACAGACCCTCGCCTGTGACCGTCGCTGTTCCTCGTGACCGAGCATCGTCTTTCAACATGGGACTACTTGCCCGGCATTGTCGCCTTCGGCAAGATCAGGCCCATCATGAGTGATTTCGCGGACTTACTGCCGCTGGTTTTCATCGCCATCATCTGGGCCGTGCTCGCGTCTGTGATTGAGAGCGTGAGCAGGCACACCAGGCGCGGCAGACCGCGTAGAGAGCAGCGTGGCGCGCTTTCCTCGGTGGCCGTCGCAGGGCTTGTCGTAGGAGGTGTTCTGATCGTCTATCTGGGCCTCACCGACGGTTCACGCTGAAGGTGTCAGTGCCCGGCCCACTCTGACCTCGCCCTCGATAGCCGATAAAGAATCGCGACTGCTGCCAGGTAGGTGCCGCGAATGATCGACGGCTCAGGGGGAGCGCGAACGGACCTCTTGCCCCACTCCTGGAAGTCCGGCTGGAGCCACTGCAGCTGACCCTGAGGCCGTGGCTGGGCGGCCCTTCGTGACCGGTGTCGCGGAGGGCCTTCCGCGTTCCCGGTACGGGCGAGTAACGTAGTTGACGTGATCGTCAAGTCTGAGGCGCTGACAGCTCGTGGCCGGCGGACGAGGGCCGCGCTGGTGCAGGCCGGGCGGGAGGCGTTCGACGAGCACGGGTACGAGGCGGCGCGCATCGACGACGTCTGTGCCCGGGCCGGGGTGTCGCACGGGACGTTCTACACCTACTTCGATTCCAAGGAGTCGCTGTTCGGTGAGGTCGCCGGGGCCGTGGTGGGCGAGATGTTCACCGCGAGCATCGTCGGCCCGGCCGCGCCCGGCGACCCCTACGCCCGGATCGAGGCCGCCAACCGGCTCTATCTGCGCGCCTGGGCGGCCAACTCGCGGCTGGTCAGGATGCTGGAGCAGGCGGCGCTGACCGAAGAAGGCTTCCGCGGCCTGCTGCTGGAGCTGCGCGAGGTGTTCGTGCGCCGGGGCGCCGACGGGCTGCGGCGGCTGCAGGAGCAGGGGCTGGCCGATCCCACCCTCGATCCCAGGCTCACCGCGATCATGCTCGGTGGCATGGTCGAGCACTTCGCGCACGTCTGGCTCGACCTGGGTGAGCGGGCCGACGAGCGGACGGCGGTCGACCTGCTGACGAAGCTCTGGGCGCGGGCCATCGGCCTGACGCCGGTGTCAACTACGGAGGCGAGCCAGTGATCAGGAGCGAGCTCGACCCGACGACGGCCGACCATCTCGGGCGGCGGGCGGCGATGCTGGCCAAACTGGCCGACCTCGACGCCGAGCACGCCAAGGCGGTCGCGGGCGGCGGGGCGAAGTACGTCGAGCGGCACCGCGCGCGGGGCAAACTGCTGGCCAGGGAGCGCGTCGAGCTGCTCGTCGACCCCGACTCACCGTTCCTGGAGCTGTCGCCGCTCGCGGCGTGGGGCAGCGACTTCCCGGTGGGCGCCAGCGTGGTCACCGGCATCGGCGTGGTGGAGGGCGTCGAGTGCCTGATCTCGGCGAGCGATCCCACGGTCAGGGGCGGCGCGTCCAACCCGTGGACGCTGCGGAAGTCGCTGCGGGCCTCCGACATCGCGCTGCGCAACCGGCTGCCGTTCATCAACCTGGTGGAGAGCGGCGGGGCGGACCTGCCGACGCAGAAGGAGATCTTCATCCCGGGCGGCCGGATATTTCGTGATCTGACGCGGATGTCCGCTGCCGGGATCCCCACGATCGCGCTCGTGTTCGGCAATTCCACCGCCGGCGGCGCGTACGTGCCCGGCATGAGCGACCACGTGGTGATGGTGCGCGAACGGGCCAAGGTGTTCCTGGGCGGCCCGCCGCTGGTCAAGATGGCGACCGGCGAGGAGTCCGACGACGAGTCGCTGGGCGGCGCCGAGATGCACGCGCGCACCAGCGGCCTGGCCGACTACCTGGCCCTGGACGAGCACGACGCGCTGCGGATCGGACGGCGGATCGTACGCTCGCTCAACTGGCGCAAGCGCGGCGTGGAGCCGCTGCCCGTGCGCGAGCCCGTCTACCCGGCGGAGGAGCTGCTGGGCATCGTCCCCGAAGACCTGAAGATCCCGTTCGACCCCCGCGAGGTGATCGCGCGGATCGTGGACGGGAGCGAGTTCGAGGAGTTCAAGCCGGTCTACGGGACGTCCCTGGTCACCGGGTGGGCCACCCTGCACGGCTATCCGGTGGGCATCCTGGCCAACGCGCGGGGCGTGCTGTTCAGCGAGGAGTCGCAGAAGGCGACCCAGTTCATCCAGCTGGCCGGCCAGTCGCGCACGCCGCTGCTGTTCCTGCAGAACACGACGGGCTACATGGTCGGCAAGGAGTACGAACAGGGCGGCATCATCAAGCACGGCGCGATGATGATCAACGCCGTCTCCAACTCGACGGTGCCGCACCTGACCGTGGTGATGGGGGCCTCCTACGGAGCGGGCAACTACGGGATGTGCGGGCGGGCCTACGATCCGCGCTTCCTGTTCAGCTGGCCCAGCGCGAAGTCGGCCGTGATGGGGCCCGCGCAGCTGGCCGGAGTGCTGTCGATCGTCGGGCGGGCCTCGGCCCAGGCCCGGGGGCAGGTCTACGACGAGGAGGCCGACGCGGCGATGCGGGCGATGGTGGAGGCGCAGATCGAGGCGGAGTCGCTGCCCTTCTTCCTGTCCGGGCGGCTCTACGACGACGGGGTGATCGATCCCCGCGACACCCGGACGGTGCTGGGGATGTGCCTGTCGGCGATCAACAGCGCCCCGGTGCCGGAGGCGGCGGGATTCGGGGTGTTCCGGCCGTGACCACTCCCAAGACCGCTCCTGCCGCCATCACGCGCCTGCTGGTGGCCAACCGGGGAGAGATCGCCCGGCGGATCTTCCGCACCTGCCGCGCGCTCGGCATCGAGACCGTGGCCGTGCACTCCGACGCCGACGCCGCCGCGCCGCACGTGGCCGAGGCCGACTACGCGGTGCGTCTCGATGGCGTGCTGCCCGCCGAGACGTACCTCGACATCCCGAGGATCATGGCGGCCTGCCGGGCCGCCGGGGCCGACGCGGTGCACCCGGGCTACGGGTTCCTGTCGGAGAACGCCGCCTTCGCGCAGGCGGTGCTGGACGCGGGGCTGGTGTGGGTGGGGCCGCCGCCCTCGGCGATCGCCGCGATGGGTTCGAAGATCGAGGCGAAGCGGCTGATGAGCGAGGCGGGAGTGCCCGTCCTGCCGTCGCTGGTGGCCGAGGGGCCGGCCGGCGCGCGGAACTGGGAGTATCCCGTGCTGGTGAAGGCGTCCGCCGGAGGCGGCGGGCGCGGCATGCGCGTGGTGCGGGCGGCCGCCGATCTCGAACGGGAGGTCGCGTCCGCGCGGCGCGAGGCCGAGGCCGCGTTCGGCGACGGGTCGGTGTTCGTGGAGCCGCTGCTCGAACGGGCCCGGCACGTGGAGGTGCAGATCCTCGCCGACCGGCACGGGCACGTCTGGGCGCTCGGCGAGCGCGAGTGCAGCATCCAGCGCCGGCACCAGAAGATCGTGGAGGAGTGCCCGTCGCCGGGGATCGGCGACGAGACGCGGGCCCTGCTGCTGGACGCCGCGATCAGGGCCGCCCGGACGATCGGGTACGTGGGCGCCGGCACCGTGGAGTTCCTGGTGCGGGGCGACCGGGTGGCGTTCCTGGAGATGAACACCCGGCTCCAGGTGGAGCACCCCGTCACCGAGCTGGTCTATGGGGTCGATCTCGTCCGGCTGCAGTTGGAGGTCGCCGAGGGGGCCGCGCTGCCGGACGGGCCGCCGGAGCCGCGCGGGCACGCGATCGAGGTCCGGCTGTACGCCGAGGACCACGACCACCTGCCCCAGACAGGGGTACTGCGGCGCTTCGAGATCCCGGGTGACGTCCGCGTCGACTCGGGGGTGGAGTCGGGCTCGGTGGTCTCGCCGTACTACGACGCGATGCTCGCCAAGGTGATCGCGTACGGGGCCGGGCGCGGCGAGGCGGTGCGGAAGCTGGCGACGGCCCTGCGGCGCGCGAAGCTGCACGGCGTCACCACGAACCGGGAGCTGCTGGTAAGCATCCTGAAAAATCCTGAATTTCGGGCGGGCAACACGCACACCGGCTTCCTCGACGAGCACCGGGAGGCGCCGGCCGAGGGACGGCCCGAGATCCCACGATCCGCGAGGCCGGTGACGACCGAACCGACCGCGCCCGCCGCGCCCGCCGAGCCGGCCGAGCAACCCCAGCACGCCGAGCCGGTCGGGCCGCCCATGCTGTCGGTTCTGGCCGCCGCGCTCGCCCTGGCCGCCGCCAACCGCAGCCGGGCCACGGTCCTGGGCAGCCTGCCCGGCGGCTGGCGCAACGTCCGGTCGCAGCCGCACCTCGCCAGGTTCGAGGAGGCCGAGGTCGCCTACCAGCCGCTTCCGGACGGCGTCACGGTCGTCACCGCCGAGTCGCACCTGGTCGTCCTGGAGCACGACGGCGTCCGGCACACCTTCGACGTCGCCCAGTACCAGCGCCCGCAAGACGGCCGGTACGACGACAAGGTGTACGTCGACTCCCCCGCCGGGTCCGTCGAGCTGACCCCGGTGCCGAGGCTGCCCGAGCCGGTCGCGCACGTCGCCCCGGGATCCCTGCTCGCGCCCATGCCCGGTAGCGTGCTGCGCGTCGAGGTCGAGCCGGGTGACCATGTCGTCAAGGGGCAGCCGGTGCTCGTCCTTGAGGCGATGAAGATGGAGCACCGGATAGCCGCGCCGTCGGACGGGGTCGTCTCCGACGTACGCGTCGAGAAGGGCCGGCAGGTCGAGGCGGGAGAGGTGCTGGCGATCATCCAGGAGAGGGAGCTATGACACGGCTGGTGCACCAGGAGCTCGTGAACGGCGTCGCGACGATCACGCTCGACTCGCCGCCCAACCGCAACGCGCTGTCCGTGCGGCTGCTGAGCGACCTGAAGGACCGGCTGGGCTGGGCGCTGGCCGAGCCCGAGGCGCGGGTCATCGTGCTGACCGGCGCCGGCAAGGTCTTCTGCTCCGGCGCCGATCTGAAGGAGCAGCGGTCAGACCCGGCCTCGGGTGAGGCGCGGGCGCCGGTGACCGCGTCGTTCCCCGAGATCCTCACGCTCATCTGGGAGAGCCCGAAGCCGGTCATCTGCCGGCTCAACGGCACGGCCCGCGCGGGCGGGCTCGGCCTGGTCGCCGCGTGCGACCTGTCGATAGCGCCGCTGACCGCCTCGTTCGCCTTCACCGAGGTGCGTCTGGGCGTGGTGCCCGCGATGATCGCGGTGCCCGTGCTGCGCCGGCTGGACTCCAGGGCGGCGGCCGAATACCTCCTGACCGGCGAGGTGTTCGACGCCGCCAGGGCCGTGGAGATCGGGCTGCTGACGCGGGCCGTGCCCGAGGAGGAGCTCGACGCGACGGTCGCCCGCTACGCCGAGCTGCTGGCCAGGGGCGGTCCCGAGGCGCTCGCCATCACGAAGAGGCTGATCAGGGACCTTCCGGAGGTGCCCTTCGAGGAGGGGCTGCGGCAGATGGCGGAGCTGTCGGCCGAGCGCTTCACCTCCGAGGAGGGCCAGGAGGGCATCGCGGCCTTCATGCAGAAGCGTCCCCCGACGTGGGTCCCCCCGGCCCGGTGAGGAGCAGTCATGTCCACCATCGCGGCCGGTGACCGGGGATCGGCGCGGGCGCCGTTGCGCGTCGCCAACTGCAGCGGCTTCTACGGCGACCGGCTGTCGGCCGCGCGTGAGCAGGTGGAGGGCGGCCCGATCGACGTGCTCACCGGCGACTGGCTGGCCGAGCTGACCATGCTCATCCTGGCCGGCAACCGCCTCAAGGGGCGTCCCGGATACGCGACGACGTTCCTGAGGCAGCTCGAAGACGTCCTGGGGACGTGTCTCGACCGGGGCATCAAAATCGTGGCCAACGCCGGCGGGCTGGACCCGGCCGGATGCGCGCAGGCCGTGCGCGAGCTGGCCGCCGGACTGGGCCTGTCGCCCAGGATCGCCCACGTGACCGGCGACGATCTCACCGGCCGCGACCTCGACCTGGTCAACGCCGACACGGGTGAGCGGCTGAGCGCCACCCCGCTCACCGCCAACGCCTATCTGGGCGGGCGCCCGATCGCGACCGCCCTGTCGGCGGGCGCCGACGTCGTGGTGACCGGCCGCGTGACCGACGCCGCCCTGGTGACGGGTCCCGGCATCTGGTGGTACGGCTGGCAGCCCGGCGACCTCGACGCCCTGGCCGGCTCGGTCGTGGCGGGCCACGTCATCGAGTGCGGCTGCCAGGCCACGGGCGGCAACTACGCCTTCTTCCAGGACGTGCCCGACCTCGCGCACTGCGGCTTCCCCGTCGCCGAGTTGCACGCCGACGGCTCCTCGGTCATCACCAAGCATCCCGGCACCGGCGGCCTGGTCTCGACCGGCACGGTCACGGCCCAGTTGATGTACGAGATCGCCGGCCCCCGCTACCTGGGCCCGGACGTGACGGCCAGGTTCGACACGATCATCCTGTCCGACGACGGCCCCGACCGCGTCCGGATCTCCGGCGTGCGCGGTGAGCCGCCGCCCGGCACCCTCAAGGTCGCGGTCAACCACCTGGGCGGCTACCGCAACACGATGACCCTGGTGCTCACTGGGCTCGACCTCCCGGCCAAGGCCCGGCTGGCTGAGGAGGCCATCTGGGCCAGGGTGCCGCGCGACTCGTTCGACCAGGTCGACGTCACGCTCACCGACTCGGGGCTGCTGCGGATCACCGTCATGGACGCCGACCGGCGCCGGGCCGGCCGCGCCTTCTCCGCCGCCGTGGTGGAGACGGGGCTGGCCAGCTATCCGGGCTTCTACGGCCTCAACCCGCCGGGCGACGCGTCGCCGTACGGGGTCTACTGGCCGGTGCTCGTCCCGGCGGGCGAGGTCGAGCCCGAGGTCTTCCTGGACGGTGAGCCGCTCCTCTCCGCCGTCCAGGTCCCCGACGCTGCTCCCGCCGCCAGTGCGTCCGACCGCCCGGCACCTGACGCGGCTCCCGCCACCGGGACGTCCGGCGGCCCGGTACCGCCGCCGGACGCGGAGCTTCCGAGCCCGCCGGCCGGCCGGACCCTCGACGTGCCGCCCGGTCAGACCGTCTTCATCCCGCGCGGCCGTACGGTCGAGGTGCCACTGGGGCGGGTCGCCGGGGCCCGCTCGGGCGACAAGGGCGGCAACGCCAACCTGGGCGTCTGGGTGCGCACGACCGAGCAGTACACCTGGCTGGCCGGTCACCTCACCGCCGACCGGCTGCGGGAGCTGCTGCCCGGCCTGTCCGGGCACCGGATCGACCGCTACGAGTTCCCCAACCTCAACGCCCTGAACTTCGTCGTCCACGGCCTGCTCGGCCGGGGCGTGGCGGCCAGCCCCCGGATGGACCCTCAGGCCAAGGCCCTGGGCGAGGAGCTGCGTGCCCGGCCCGTCGCCCTGCCGGAGGAACTGCTGCCGTAAAGGCCGCCGTACCTGGACAAATCTGTTTGAACGGGCCGGGACGGATGCTGCAGGATGGCGCGCATGAACATCCGCCGCCTCACCTCCGACGACCTCGGCGACTGCGCCCGCCTGGCCAAGGACCGCGACTGGCCGCCCGAGCGGCACAAGTGGGCGCTGCTGTTCGAGGTCGGCGAGGGCTACGGCATCGACGCCGACGACGGCGACGGGCTGGCGGCGACCAACGTCATGACCCGCTACGGCGACGACCACGCCGTGATCAGCATGGTGCTGACCGCGTCCCGCTACGCCCGGCGGGGGCTGGGCCGCGCGCTGATGGAGCACGTGCTGGAGCGGGCGGGCGACCGGACCGTCTCGCTGCACGCGACCGAGAACGGCCGTCCCCTGTACGAACAGCTCGGTTTCCGCACGGTGAGCCGGGTCGGCATGCGCACCGGTGTCTTCCGGGGCGAGCCGTCGGGCGCGACGCGTCCGGCCACCGAGGACGACCTCGGCGAGATCCTGTCACTGGACGCCGAGGTGTTCGGCACCGACCGGTCGCGGCTGCTGCGCCGGATGTTCGGTTTCGGGGAGCAGGTGCGGATCGCCGACGGCGGTTTCGGTCACTGCTGGCGCAACGACCACAACGTGGTCATCGGCCCCGTCGTGGCCCGCGACCTGGCGACCGCCCAGGCGCTGATCGGTGATCTGGCGCTGCACGCCGGCGGCACGGTGCGGATGGACCTCGATCTGGCGCAGGAGGAGCTGGCCGGGTGGGCCGGGCGGCACGGCATGGGCGACCCGTGGGAGGTCTCGCTCATGGTGCGCGACGGCGACCCGCCGGGCGACCGGAGCCGTCAGTTCCTGCCGTTCATGCAAGCTCTGGGTTGACCGTGTCGGCGCGGCTCTCGTAGGGTCGCGACTAGAATATCATTCGGTCCTGTAAGGACGGCCATGACCTCCACCCACATCGACGTCAACGCCATCGACCTCGACGGGCTCGGCGCGTGGATGGACGCCCAGGGCCTGCCCGGCGGCCCGATCACCGGCACGGCTCCGGTCGCGGGCGGCACCCAGAACGTCATGGTCCGCTTCGAGCGCGGCGGCAGCCCCTACATCCTGCGCAGGCCCCCTCAGCACGCCCGGCGCAAGAGCAACGAGGTGCTGCGCCGCGAGGCGCGGTTGCTCGCGGCGCTGCGCGACACGCGGGTGCCCGCGCCGCGGCTGGTCGCCGCGCAGACCGAGCACGAGCCGGTCTTCTACCTGATGGAGCCGGTCGACGGGTTCAACCCCTCGCTCGGGCTGCCCGACCCGCACGCCTCCGACCCGGCCATCAGGCACCGGATGGGGCTGGAGGCCGCGGCGGCGCTGGCCGAGCTGGGCCGGATCGACCCCGGCGTGCTGCCCGGCTTCGGCCGGCCGGACGGCTTCCTCGACCGGCAGGTGCCGCGCTGGCTGGGCGAGCTCGACTCCTACAACCGGCTCGACGGCTATCCCGGCCCCGACATCCCCCACCTGACCGAGACGGCAGGCTGGCTGGAACGCCACCGCCCGGCGACGTTCACCCCGGGCGTCATGCACGGCGACTACCACTTCGCCAACCTGATGTTCGCCCACGACAGCCCCCGGGTGGCCGCGATCGTCGACTGGGAGATGTCCACGATCGGCGATCCGCTGCTCGACCTCGGCTGGCTGGTGGCCATGTGGCCCGCCAACGACGGTCACGTCCCGGGGCTGCCCTCGCCCCGGGAGATCGTCGACTGCTACGGCGCCCTGTCCGACCGCGACGTGTCCGCCCTCGACTGGTACGCCGTCCTCGCGTGCTTCAAGCTCGGCATCGTTCTGGAGGGCACCCATGCGCGCGCCTTCGCCGGCCAGGCGCCCAAGGAGATCGGCGACCTGCTGCACGCCACCACGCTCACCCTGTTCGGCCGGGCCCGGCAGATCATGGACGGGCTGCTCGACGAGGGCTGACCGCACCGGGCGTGCGGTCGACCAGATCAGTCAGAATCCAGAAAACTCACCATATATGCCGATTTTTCATGAAACGATCACGTATGCCCTGAGAAGCCGTACAATTGCGCGCAATTGCAGTTTTTATCGGGGAAGGACTGTCCATGCGTATGCGGTTCCTCGGCTCCACCTCGGAGGCGGGCGCCTGCCCCACTCTGTACGAAACCGACCGCGGCACCATCGTCGTACAGGGACTTCGGCTCACCGACCCCCAGGCACTCGCCGACCTGCGCGACGTGCTCGACGGTGAGACCGCGGTCGAAGTGCCCCGCGAGCTCATCACCGAGATCGCCCGCCGGGTGCTGCCCGGCGGCTCGGCGACCACGGAGCCCGACTCTCCCTCCGCACCTACCGCGAGCGGTTGATCACAATTGCGCGACTGCCCCTGGCATGATCCACCCAAGCAGGTCTAGCCTCTTGGCGCGTGACGTCCTTTCAGCAGGCGCGCATCGACCTCGGCAGCCAGCTCCGGCAGCTGCGCGAGACCGCACATCTGTCGGGAAAGGAGCTTGCCGAGAGACTGCGCTGGCAGCCCTCCAAGGTCTCCCGGCTGGAGAACGCCAGGCAGACTCCGACCGAAGACGACGTCGTCGTGTGGGCGCAGGCCGTGCACGCGGCCCCCGAGACGACCGACACCCTGATCAGGCAGGCGATCGCGCTGCTGGAGCGGCACGACGGCTGGAAGCAACGCCACCGCAGCGGCCTGGCCGCCATCCAGGAGGACGTCCGCGACCTCGAGTCGAAGACCAAGCTCTTCAGGGTGTTCGAGCCCAACATCGTGGTCGGGCTGCTGCAGACGGCGGAGTACGCCAGGCACGTGTTCCACAAGGTGAAGCGCCTCTACAGCGCACCCGACCAGATCGACGCGGCGGTCCGGATCCGGATGCAGCGTCAGGAGATCCTCTACGACCGCAACCGCTCGTTCAGGTTCATGGTGTACGAATCGGCCCTGCGCACCCGGCTCACCCCGATCGACGTCATGCGGGGCCAGTTCGACCGGCTGCTCGCGGTCAGCACGCTGCCCAACGTGGAGTTCGGGGTCATCCCGTTCGGCGCGGAGCTGCCGGCCTCGCCGATCAACGGCTTCTGGATCTTCAACGAGGCCCTGGTCATCGTCGGCACCATGACGAAGGATCTGATCCTGCGCGACCCCGACGACATCGCTTTCTACGCTCGGGCTTTCGACGACTACGCGAAGGCGGCACAGTTCGACGAAGCTGGACGAGATGTCATCATCCGCATTCTTGACGAATATCGGAAACAATCGACACATTAATCCTCGCAATTGCTTGCCCGCCACCGCAAGATCGTGCAATTCTGTCGCCGGAGACGTTGCGGAGGTGACGCATGATGCTTGATACCGCCCTCAGCCTCGAGCGGTTCGCGTGGTGTGCCGGCCGTCACGCTGACCTGTCGGTCCAGAACGTCGCTCTGGCCAGTGAGCCCGCCTATGTGTCGGTGCGCAACCGGTTCTCCGCCACCCTGACCGAGAGCGTCACGTGCGCCGAGGACGGCAGCTTCGTCACCTCGTGGGGCTATCGCCTCGGCACCGTCGACGACGTCGAGGGCGCGGCCGCGCGGCTCGCCTTCCTCCTCGCCGCCCTGCCCGCCTAGCTAGTCGCCGGGGCCGCCGCCCGCGAAGACGCTCACCGGGACGCCGGCCTCCCTGGCCGCGGCCGTGCGGGCGTGGGCGAGCAGGCGGGCGCCCGACAGGACGTCGGGATGCAGGGTGTAGCGGATGACCAGGCCGTCGAGCATGGCGTCGATCCGCTCGGCCGCGCCCTCCGGGTCGTCGCAGGCGAACTCGCCGGAGCCCGTGCCGTCGGCCAGCACCCGGCTCAGCGCCGTCAGCCAGGTCGTCTCCAGCTCCAGCATGATCTGGTTGACCGCGGGCTCGCGCAGGGCGGTGTTCCAGGCGTCGATCCAGAGGAGCCAGCTCTGGTCGGATCTCGACTCGGGGATGTAGTAGCGCAGCACCCTGTCGAGGCGCTCGACCGCCGTGCCCGGCCCCCCGACCAGCTCGTCGAGCTTGGCGCTCTCGACGTCGAGCGAGGCCCGGAGCATGGCGGTGATCAGCTCGTCCTTGGTGGCGAAGTGGTAGTGGACGAGGCCGCCGCTGACGTTGATGGACTTGGCGATGTCAGCGATCCGGGTGTTGGCCAGACCTCGTTCGAGGACCACCCTGCGGGTGGCCTCCAGCAGCTCCGCCCTGCGCTGGTCGGCCTGCTCGGCCCGGCTCGTACTCCGCACCGGGCAAGCCTATCCGCCTTCGGCGGCGTGGTCTCCGCGCCGTGGTGGTGGCGGTCATCGGGACGTCCTGCGGCTCGGGTGGAAGATCCACGCGCGCAACAGCAGGAAGCGCACCAGGGTGACGCACGCGTTCGCGATGACGACCGCGACCAGGCGCACCTCATGGGAGACGCCGTCGGGCAGCAGCGCCAGCCCGCCGGTGGTGAGCGCGAGCCCGACGAGAAACGCGATGAGCCCCTCGACCTGGTGCCGCAGCGCCCCGGCCGGGCCGCTCACGCCGAAGGTGAAGCGGCGGTTCGCGGCGGTGTTGGCCACGGCCGTCACGAGCAGCGCGACGGCGTTCGCGGCGAGCACCGGCATCACCGACCCCAGCAGCGAGAACAGCACCAGATAGGCGACGGTGCTGACCACCCCCACGATCGCGAACCTGGGCAACTGGTGCGCCATGCCGCGCGGCAGCCGGGCCTCGCGCACCCGGGTGGGCATGGGGAGGTTGGCGGCGCCGGACAGTGTCCTGCGGGCCACCCTGCTGAGGCCGCGTAAATCGTCCAGGGCGGTTCGCAGGATGTCGACGCGGCTGTCCGGATCGTCCACCCAGTCGACGGGCACCTCGTGGATGCGCAGCCCGTGCCGTTCGGCGAGCAGCAGCAACTCGGTGTCGAAGAACCACTGCTCGTCCTCGACGGCGGGCAGCAGCGCCTGCGCGATCTCGGTGCGCGCGGCCTTGAAGCCGCACTGCGCGTCGGAGAACCGCGCGCCCATCACGGAGCGGAGCAGCAGGTTGTACGAGCGGGAGATGAACTCACGCTTGGGGCCGCGCACCACCCGCGACGCCCTGGACAGCCGGGTGCCGATCGCCAGGTCGCTGTGGCCCGACAGGAGCGGCGCGACCAGCGGCAGGAACGCGTCCAGTTCGGTGGACAGGTCGACGTCCATGTAGCTGACGACGTCGGCGTCGCTGGCCGACCAGACCAGGCGCAGCGCCCTGCCCCGCCCCTTGGCGTCAAGATGGACGGCCGTCACGTTCGCCAGCTCGGCCGCCAGCTCCTCGGCGAGCCGCCAGGTGTCGTCGGTGCTGGCGTTGTCGGCGATCGTGATCCGGAAGCCGTACGGGAACGTGCTGGTGAGGTAGGCGTGCAAGCGGATGACGCTCGCGCGCAGGGCCCGCTGCTCGTTATAGACGGGAACGACTATCTCGACCAGGCGCGTCTTGACCGAAGATTCCATGCCCCCTACTCACGACCCTGGCCTCTAAGCGGACTTATCCGATTATGAGGGTGAAGTGAGATTCCCGGGAAGCGTGATCGTCGCGATCACACCGCCGTCCGGGGCGTTGGCCAGCCGTACGTCTCCCCCGGCCTCGGCCACGGCCTGCGCCACGATCGCCAGGCCGAGCCCCGACCCAGGCAGGCCACGCGCCGACGACGACCGCCAGAAGCGCTCGAAGACGTGCGGCAGATCCTCTTCGGGGATGCCCGGCCCGTGGTCGCGGACGGTCAGCGTGCCGCCGTGCAGGGCCACCTCGACCTGGCCGGGACCGAACTTCCCGGCGTTGTCGATGAGGTTGAGCACCGCCCGTTCGAGAGAGGCGGCGTTGCCGACGACGTACCAGGGTTCGAGGTCGGTGGTGACCTCCGCGCCGCGCAGCCTGGCCCGGTCGACGGCGGCCCGCACGACGTGGTGCAGGGCCACCTCGACGTGCGGCTCGTGGTCGGCGTCGCCCCGGGCCAGCTGCAACAGGTCGCCGACGAGCGTGGACAGCTCGGCGAACTGCGCCTTCACGTTGACCAGCAGCCGCTCCTTGGCGCCGGGATCGAGCTGCCGGCCGGTCTGCTCGCTGCGCAGCAGCAGGTCGATGTTGGTGCGCAGGGTGGTGAGAGGGGTGCGCAGCTCGTGGCCGGCGTCGGCGACGAGCTGGTGCTGCCGGTCGCGCGACCCGGCCAGGGAGGCGGTCATGGCGTTGAACGAGGCGCTCAGCCGGGCGATCTCGTCGGTGCCCTCGACCGGGATGCGGGTGTCGAGATCCTCGGTGTGGGCGATGTGCTCCACGGCCTTGGTCAGACGGCCCACGGGCGCCAGCCCGGCCCGCGCGACGGCCATCCCGGCCCACGCCGCTCCCAGGACGCCGAGCGCGGCCACGGCGCCCAGCAGCAGCGCGACGTTGCGCAGGGTGTCCTTCAGCTGGTCGATCCGCTTGGCGTCCATGACGGCCATGCCGGGGCCGACGTTCTCGGTGAGGATCCGCATCGGCGTGCCGTCCTCGGTGGTGCCGTTGTGCAGGTGGGACCGGCCGCCCTGGGCGGCGATGCGCAGGTCGTAGGGCGTGATCGTCAGAGCCGGTCCCATGTGGCAGGTGGGCCGCCCATCGCTGTAGATCACCTGGGTGGACTCGGGCGGGCGGTATCGGCCCGTCGGCTCCTCCGGCGAGGCGGTGCAGTGCTTCATCAGCCAGTTGAGGTCGTTCTGCTTCTGGTACGAGTTCTGCGCCTTGGCGGCAGACGGCACGAGCGAGCGGTCCACCTGGTCGTACAGCTGCTTGCGGACGATCATGAAGCACGCGCCGGCGCAGATCGCGATGGCCAGGGCCACCGCGACCGTGACCAGGAGCGTCAGCCTGGAGCGCAGGCTGCCCCATCTCATGGCGCCGCTCGCAACACGTACCCGACCCCGCGGATGGTGTGGATCACCCGCGGCCGGCCGCCCGCCTCGGTCTTGCGCCGCAGGTACATCACGTACACGTCGAGCGAGTTGGACGTCGGCTCGAAGTCGAACCCCCAGACCTCGCCGAGGATCTGGTCGCGCGTCAGCACCTGGCGCGGGTGCGCCAGGAACAGCTCCAGCAGGAGGTATTCGGTGCGGGTCAGGTCGAGCGGCCGCTCGCCCCGGGTGACCTCCCGGGTGGCCGGATCCATGCGCAGGTCGCCGTAGGACAGCACGCTCTCCGGAGCGCCGGTGCCGAGCGCGCTCCGCCGCAGCAGCGCGCGCACCCGCGCCAGCAACTCGTCCAGCTCGAACGGCTTGACCAGATAGTCGTCGGCCCCCGCGTCGAGGCCCGAGACCCGGTCGCCGACGGCGTCGCGGGCCGTCAGCATGAGCACCGGCACGTGGTTGCCCGTCGCGCGGAGCCGGCGGCAGGCGGTCAGCCCGTCGAGCCGGGGCATCATGACGTCGAGCAGCACCGCGTCATAGCTCTCGCCGGACAGCCGCTCCAGCGCCGCCAGCCCGTCGTTGGCGGTGGCGACCCGGTACCCCTCGAACTCCAGGCTCGACTGGAGAGCCTCGCGCAGCGCGGGCTCGTCGTCCACCACCAGCAACCGCGCCGACTCGCTCATGCTCACAAACCTAAGGGACCATCATGAGAACGCTATGAAGGCCTCTTGAGGTCTGCCGGGTCTGCCGGGTCTGCCGGGTCTGTCACGTCAGGAGCGCCATGGCCGCGTTGTGGCCGGGGATGCCGCTGACGCCGCCGCCCCGGCGGGCGCCGGCGCCGCACAGCAGGATCCGCTCGTACTCGGTCTCCACCCCCCAGCCGCCCTCGTCCGCGTACGGCCAGCTCAGGTCGCGGTGGAAGATGTGGCCGCCGGGCAACCCGGCCTCGTCCTCCAGATCGACGGGGGTCTTGGCCTCGACGCACAGGCTGCCGTCGGGGGCCCGCAGGAGACAGTCCTCGATGGGTTCGGCCAGAACCTGGTTGACGGAGTCCAGCGTGGCGCGCAGCGCCTCAGCCCGCGCCTTTTCCGGATTTTCCCGGAAAAGGCGGGCGGGCATGTGCAGGCCGAACAGCGTCATCGTCTCCGCCCGCCCCCGCAGCTCGGGCCCGAGGATGGACGGGTCGGTCAGCGAGTGGCAGTAGACCTCGGCGGGCGGCAGCTCGGGGATCCGGCCCGCGGCGGCCTGGGTGTAGGCCCGGGCCAACTGGTCGCGGCTCTCGTTGATGTGGAACGTCCCGCTGAACGCCGCCCGCGGGTCCACCGCCGCGTCCTTGAGCCGGGGCAGCCGGGTCAGCACCATGTTGACCTTGAGCTGTGCCCCCTCCGGCGTGCCCTCCGGTCTGCCGAGCACCCGGTCGAGCACCGCGGGCGGCAGGTTGACCAGCACGTGGCCGCCCGTGACCGTGTGCTCACCGTCCTCCGCCCGGAACGTCACCTCGCCCGAGGGCGAGATGCCGACGATCTCGGCTCCGGTCCTGATCTCCGCCCCGGCCTGCCTGGCCGCGGCCTCCAGTGCCCCGGAGACGGCGCCCATGCCGCCCACGGGGACGTTCCACTCGCCGGTGCCGTCGCCGATCACGTGGTAGAGGAAGCACCGGTTGGCCAGCAGGTCGGCGGCCGGGTCGGCGAACGTGCCGATCAGCGCGTCGGTCAGCACCACGCCGCGCACCGTATCGTCACCGAACCGCTCGTCCACCGTCTGGCCGATGGGCCGCCGGAACAGGTCCCGCCACGCCTCGGCGCCCACCAGCCGCTCGATCTCGCCGGCGGTCCTCAGGGGTTCGAGCAGGGTGGGCGCCAGGGTCCGCGCCACCTCGCCGGCCATCGCGTAGAACTCCTGCCAAGCCTGGTGGTCGGCGTCTCCCCCGGTGACCTCCCTGAACGAGGCCGCCGTACGGTCCGCGTCGCCGTTGTCGACGAGCAGCCCCGTGCCACCCGTGGGCGTGTAGGAGGCGTAGCGGCGGCGGCGCAGCTCCAGGTCGAGGCCCAGGTCCTGAACGATCTTCGTCGGCAGCAGGCTGACCAGGTAGGAGTAGCGCGACAGCCGCACGTCCACGCCGGGAAAGGCTTGGGCGGAGATCGCCAGCCCTCCGGTGTGGTCCAGTCGCTCCAGCACCAGCACCCGCCGCCCCGCCCTAGCCAGGTAGGCCGCGGCGACCAGCCCGTTGTGCCCGCCACCAGCAACGACGATGTCATAGATCCCCATATCGGCACAATACGGCCCAGAGCGCTACAACCACCGGCCGCCACGGCCACGAGCCCCGGCCAGTGACGCCAAGCCAGGGGCAGCCGGTCACCGGCCGCCGGATCAGGGGCGTGCGGATCAAGGGCGTGCGGATCAAGGGCGTGCGAATCAAGGGCGTGCGAATCAGGAGCGGCTGGATCAGGGGCGGCTGGCGATCGTGAGCAGGGTCGCGGCCGGGCCGGCGATGAGGCGGCCCCGCCGCCACACCGCGCGCAGGTTCCGCACGAGGTTGAGCCCGGCCAGCGGCACCTCCACCAGCCGTCCCGTGGCCAGCTCGGCCTCGACGGCGTAACCGCTGAGCACGGCAGGCGCCGACCCCGCCTGCGCCGCGCCCTTGACCGCCGCGTTGGACCCCAGCTCCAGACGCGGACTGGCCTGGCGCAAATCCCTGAACGCCACGTCGAGCGTCTCCCGCGTGCCCGATCCGGGCTCGCGGACGACGAGCGGGGTGGCGGCCAGCTCGGGCCCCCTGAGCACCGTACGGCGACGGGTCCAGGGATGACCGGGCGCCACCACGACCACCAGCCGGTCGGTGCCCACCACCCGTCCGGCGAGCCCGTCGGGCACGTTCGGCCCCTCGACGAAGCCCAGCTCGACCTCCTCGGCCAGCACCCGGCCGGCGACGTCGGCGGAGTTGACCACGTCCAGTCCCACCTGCACGTCGGGGTCGCGGTCCTGCAACTCGCCCAGCCAGCGCGGCATCAGGTATTCGGCCACCGTCATGCTCGACGCCACCCGCAGGTGGGCGGCCCCGCTGTGCCGTACGGCCTGCGCGGCCCGCGTGAGCTCCCGGGCCGCGGCCAGCACCCGCGTGGCCCAGCCCGCCACCATCCGGCCCTCGGCGGTGAGCGTGGAGCCGCGCGGTGTCCGCTCCAGCAACGGCAGGCCGAGCCGGCGCTCCAGCAGCGCGACCCGTTTGCTGGCCGACGGCTGCGTGATGCCCGCCGCCCTGGCCGCCCGCCCCAGGCTGCCCAGCTCGCCCACGTCGACCAGGAGCTGGAGCGAGTCCAGGTCGGGCAGTGCGCTCATAGCCTCAGGCTATGGCCTGCCAGGCAACCCACGGCTACCGGGACCGGCGGGGCCTCAGAAGACTCGGGGCATGCCCTTCGCCGATCGTCTGCCCGGTGTCGCCGCGGCCCTCGCGGCGGTGGTCTTCGCCCTGGCCGTCCACCGGTTCGTGCCCGGGTTCAGCCCCGCGATGGTCGCCGTCGTCGCCGGCGCGGTCGTGGCCAACCTGTGGGGGATCGGCGAGCGGCTGCTGCCCGGCCTGCGGTTCGTGGCCAGGCGGGTGCTGCGGGTCGCGATCGTGCTGCTCGGGCTGCAGATCGCGGTGCCGCACCTGCTCGCGCTGGGCTGGCAGGCACCGGCGATCATCATGGTCGCGACCGGGGTCACGTTCACCCTCACCCCGCTCGCCGGCCGCCGCCTCGGCCTGCCGCCCGGCACGTCACTGCTGGTCGCCGCCGGGGTGTCCATCTGCGGCGCCGCCGCGGTCGCCGCCATGCGCCAGAGCACCGACACCACCGACGACGACGCGGCCGCCGCGCTCAGCGTCGTGGTCCTGTACGGCAGCGCCGCCATCCTCGTGGTCCCCCTGGTGGCGACGTGGCTCGGACTGTCCGGCTCGCAGCTGGGAGTCTGGACGGGCGCGGCGGTCCACGAGGTAGCCCAGGTGGCGGCGATCGGCTCGGCCACCGGCGTCCTCGCCACGGCGGTCACCGTCAAGCTCGGCCGCGTCATCCTGCTGGCCCCGATCATCGCCCTGACCACCGCGCGGCGGCGGCACGCCGAGACCCCCGCCGTCAGCGGCACGGCGCGCACCGACGCCGGCACCGTGCGCGGGGCTCAGCCCGGGGGATCCACCGGCCCGCCGGTGGTCCCGTTGTTCGTGGCGGGGTTCCTGGCGATGGTCGCGCTGCGCGGCACCGGGCTGGTGCCGTCACAGGTCACGGCGCCGGCGCAAGAGGTGACGAACATCCTGATGGCCGCCGCCATGTTCGCCCTGGGCACCGGGATCGACGTCCGCAGGCTGGTCAGGGCCGGCCGGGTGCTGGCGCTCGGCGCGATCGCCACCGGATGCGTCGCCGCCGTCTCACTGGTGGGTGTCATGATCCTGGTCTGACACCTCCGCCTGACGGAGGGGGGTGCGACAGGATAGACGCGCGTATAAAACACGTGGCACGCCCGATTTCGCCACAAAATCCGTGAAATACACTGAAGCACGCCATTTACCTGGCTTCACAGCGGAATACACAAGGAGCACCGGACCCATATGCGCAGCACCGCAGATCCCATACTCCAGCAGTCCGACGAGGTCGCCGAGGCCCTGGCCGCGGGCGCGCCCGTGGTGGCGCTGGAGTCCACGATCATCTCCCACGGCCTGCCGCAGCCTCGCAACCTGGAGGTCGCCAGGGAGCTGGAGGGGATCGTCCGGGAGGCGGGCGCCGTGCCGGCCACGATCGCGGTGCTCGACGGCGTCGCCCGCGTCGGGCTGGACGAGACGGAGCTGGAGCGCGTCGCGACCGAGCCGGGTCTGCGCAAGCTGGGCCAGCGCGACCTGCCGGTGGCGGCGGCGCTGAAGGCGAGCGGCGCGACGACCGTCTCGGCCACCTCGTTCCTGGCCGCCCGCGCGGGCATCCGGATCTTCGCCACGGGCGGGCTCGGCGGCGTGCACCGCGGCTGGACCCAGGAGCAGGACGAGTCGGCCGACCTCGACACGCTGGCCCGCACCCGGATCACCGTGGTGTGCGCCGGCGTCAAGTCGATCCTCGACGTGCCCGCGACGCTGCAGCGCCTGGAGACCCGAGGCGTGACCGTGGCGGGCTACCGTACGGACACGTTCCCGGGCTTCTACCTGCACTCCTCCGGCGAGCCGGTCGACTGGCGGATCGAGTCGCCCGAGCAGGCCGCGGCCATCATGCGCGGCCAGGACGCGTTCGGCGGCCAGGAGAGCGCGCTGATCGTGGCCAATCCCGTCCCGGTGGACCAGCAGCTCGACCCCGTCCTGCACGACCACGTGCTGGCCGAGGCGCTCGCCGCAGCCGAGCGTGACGGCGTCACCGGGCAGGCGATCACCCCGTTCCTGCTCGGCTACCTGATGCGCGGCACGGGTGGCGCCTCGCTGGAGGCCAACCTGGCGGCGGTCCGCGGCAACACGGCCCTGGCGGCGCGTATCGCGCTCTGCTGGGCACAGCGGTGACCGGCGGGGGGCTGCTCGTCATCGGCGACGTCGTCACCGATGTGGTGGCGATCCACGGCGCCCCGGTGCTGGCGGGCACCGACACCGCCGCGGACATCGTGCTCCGGCCGGGCGGCTCGGGCGCCAACACCGCCGCCTGGGCCGCCCACCTGGGCGCCGACGTGCGACTGCTGGCCAGACTCGGCTACGACAGCAGCGAGTGGCACACGACGGAGCTGATCAGAACCGGGGTCCGGCCGCATGTCGAGGTGGACTCCGGCCATCCGACGGCCGTGGTCATCGCGATGGTCGACGGGTCGGGCGAACGCTCCATGCTCACCAACCGCGGCGCGGGCGGCCGCATCTCCGTCGACGACTGGGATCCTTCCCTGCTCGACGGGGTGAGCCGGTTGCACCTGTCGGGCTACCTCCTCTTCGCCGAACGGGGGCTGGAGCTGGCCCGGCTGGCCATGTCCGAGGCGGCCGCCGCGGGGGCCCGCATCAGCGTCGACCCGGCCTCGACCGGCCCGTTGCGCGAGTTCGGCGTGGACCGGTTCCTGCGCGAGACCGCCGCCGCCGACCTGATCATCCCCAACCTCGACGAGGCCCTTCTGCTCACCGGCGCCCCGTCGCCGGAGCGCGCCGCCGAGCTCCTCAGCGACAGGTACGGCACCGCCGTCGTGAAGCTGGGCTCCCGGGGCGCCGTGGTCGCGACAGGAGGGCGAATCCTGGCTACTGCCGAAGCGTCGCCCGCCAAGGTCGTAGACTCGACCGGAGCCGGAGACGCGTTCGCAGCCGGATATCTCTCAGCACTTCTCAAGGGCGCCAACGAAGCGGCAGCTCTGCAGGCGGGTTGTCAGGCAGGTGCCACATGCGTGGCCCTGGTGGGCGGTCGGCCACGATACGGTTTGGAAGTGAACCGTCTTTACCCTATTCACACCGATTGATAGCTTGCCGCGTAGGCTGCACCATTAGCCACATGCGTTTTTCCTAGCAACGCGGCTCACTCTGGGGAGGATAAGGTCCGCCGATGGACGTCGAGTCATCGATCTGCCTGAGCGACCTGGTCCCTGCCCTGCGCTGGAGCCGTCCCCAGCAGGTCGCGGAGGCCCTGGGCGATCCGCGGCTGCCGGTCGGCTGGTGGTCGTCGCTCGCGCTGTCGCGGGCCCTCGGCACGGCCGGGCTCGACTGGATCTGCGAGCGGCTGGCCCGCCTGGCCGCCTCCCGCTGGGACCACCTGCCGCTCGCCGACCTGCTTCCCGCGCTCACCGTTCACCAGATCGACCCGGCGCTGCCCGGCTGGCCCGAGGCCACCCGCACGGCGATCACCGGTCTGGGCGGCTGGCATCGGCTGCGCCGCCTGGCACCCGGCGACCTGGCCACGCCCTCGGCCACGCCCGAAGTGCTGATCGGCTCGGTGTTCCGCGAGGTGCTCGGCCAGCTCCAGCGCGACGCCGCCCGCCCCGCCGCAGTCTCGCCCGTCCCCGCGGGACACCCGGAGTCCACCCGCCCCCTGCTGCCGCGCGGCACCGTCCCAGGGCAGCGTGAGGGAGCCGCCGTCCAGCGCACGACGGGCCCGGCCCAACCCGAAGCCACGCCCGGTTCCTTCCCCGGCCAGCCCGGCGCCGCCTCTCCAGCGGCCGGGTTTCCGGCCCGGGGCGTCCCCCAGTCCGGTTCGTTCACCGCCCAGCCGTCCAGCGGCGGCTACCAGGCGCAGCCCGAGAGCGCACCCCGCACCGGCGGTTATCCCGGCCGGTCCGACACCCCGTCCCGGGCCGGCGGGCACGCCGCCCAGGCTCAGCCCGACGGCGGCCCCCAGACCGGCGGCTTGCCCGCCCTGCCCGGCACCACCGCCCAGCCCGGCGGCTTGCCCGCCCAGCCCAGCGCCGCCTCCCAGACCGGCTCCACGCCAGAGACCGGCGGCTATCCGGCGAAACCAGGCTCTGCCCCGCAAACCGGTGGATTTCCCGCCCAACCCACCTCGGGCCCGCAGACCGGCGGCTACTCGGCGCAGCCCGGCTCCAGCTCGCAGAGCGGATCCACGCCATCGACCGGATCCGGCTCGCGGATCGACTCCGCATCCCAGACCGGCGGATCCCAGACCGGCGGCCTCCCGCCCTTGCCCGGCTCCGCATCCCAGACCGGCGGGTTCCCGGCCCAGCCCGGCTCCGCACCCCAGACCGGCGGCTTTCCGGCCCAGCCCGGCTCCGCACCCCAGACCGGCGGGTTCCCGGCCCAGCCCGGCTCCGCATCTGGGACCGGTGCGTTCCGGGCGCAGGGTGAGGGAGGGGCCGCACGCCAGACCGGTTCCTTCCCCGCCCAGTCCAACGGCCTCCCGCAGCGTCCGACCGGCGACCGACCGAAGGCCGACCCGCTGGCCGGCGTGCCCAACGGGCTGTCCGGCGCGCCCCACACGGGCCCGCTGCCGAGCGTGAGCGGCGCAGGCGCCTACGGCGGGGGCGCCGAGCAGGCCGCCACGCCCCCGCTGTCCGACACGGACCACGCGATGGTCCGGGTCGTCGACAGCCTCTTCCTCAGCCTGGACAAACTCGAACTCGCCGTGGCCGTGCACCGGCTGTTCGCCGAGGACCCGATCAGCCTGCGCACGCTGGCGCACAAGATGCTCGTCGATCGGGACGTGCTCTCCCAGGCCCAGCGCACGGCGGAGGAGCGCGTGCTGCACTGGCTGCGCTCGTCGGAGTCGGCGCCGGTGACCGGGCACATGTTCCGGCTGACGGAGTGGCTGGGCACCGCCGCCACCGAGGAGCAGCTGATCGGCGCCGACCCGGCGCACCCGGTGATGGTGCCGTCGCTGCGCACCCCGCTGTGGCGGGTGCTCGTCACGCTCATGCCCGACCGCCGCCTGCAGGACGGCTGGCTGGTCATCGGAGACCTGCAGCGACTGCAGGCCCGCACCCGGCAGCTTCTCGCGACCCGTACGTCCGACACCGACGTGGTCGAGGTGCTGAGCGAGCTCGGCATCCGGGCCCACTCGGCCAAGGCGTGGCTCGACGCCCTGCCACCGGAGTCCGCGGCGCACCCCACGGCGTCCTCCGAGGCTCCGGCCCAGCCGCTCCCGCGCCGCACCCCCGGAGCCAACGGCCACCACCACCGCGGCGGCCAGCCCATCCCCGCGGCCCCTGCGGGGTCGATCGACCCGTCGGCGGCGCTGGCCACACTGTCGGCCCTGTCGGGCGGACGCTCGCCGATCCTTCCCAGCCTGGCCGGCGCCCCGTCCACCCCGCCGCCTCCGCTGCCGAGCCCGTCGTCCGATCCGCGCCGCTGGCAGCGCATCGAGGTCACGCCCGAGCATCTGCGTGGCGGCCCGGTGCCGGTGCCGGAGGGCTACGCCACCCAGCTCGGCATGCGTCCGGGCACCCTGTTGTCGGTGACGGGCCCGGGAGACAACGCGATCGTCCTGGTCTGGCAGGGGCACCAGCCGGTCTTCGACTCGCTGCAGCCGGTGCTGATGCGCCTCAACGCCCGCCCCGGCGACCAGGTGTACGTGACGGTCGACGGCTATCGCCTGGAAGCGCAGCTCACGGGCTGACCTCAGGCAAAACGGGCTGACCTCAAGCGAGACGAGCTGACCTCAAGCGAGACGAGCTGACCTCAAGCGAGACGAGCTGACCTCAGGCGAGATGGGCTGACCTCAGGCGAGCCCGCCGAGGTCCTCGAACAGGCGCAGGCGGTGCGCCGTGGCCGCGGCCTCGCCGCGTGAGGCGACACCGAGCTTGGCCAGGATGTTGGACACGTGCACGCTGACGGTCTTGATCGCGATGAACAGCTCACCGGCGATCTCCCGGTTGCTGTGCCCGGCCGCCACGTGACGCAGCACCTCCAGCTCGCGCGCGGTCAGCCCCAGCGGCGGGCCGTCGGGCGTGGCCCCATCGGCGCGGGCGATGCGGGCGCGCCGGGCCATGTCGTCGAGCTCGGCCAGCAGCGGCGTGGCGCCGAGTCGTTCGGCCGACTCGCGGGCCCGGGTCAGCCGGATGGCGGCCTGCTGCCGGTCTCCGCACGCCAGCGCCGCCCGAGCGGCGCCGGCCAGCGCGCGGGCCTCCGCGTACGGCTGGCGCAGCGCCGACCAGGCCGCCACGACCGCGTCCAGGGTCTTGAGCCGGTCGGCCGGCTCGTCCCCACCGGACGCCGTGCCGGCCAGGGCGGCGAAGGTCAGGCGCTGGGCCTGCTGAAGATCGCCCGCCACGGCGAGGCGATCGGCCAGCGACCGCAGCTCCGCGAGCAGCGGCCCGCCGAACTGGGCGAACGCTATGAGCAGCGGCCACGAGTAGCGCGGGCTGGCCATCAGGTCCTGCTCGCGCAGCGTGCGCTCGGCCAGCTCGCGGGCGTCGTCGGCCCGGTCACGCGCCAGCAGCAGCTCGAACTCCCTGCGCACGTGCGGCAGCACGCTCTGGTCGCGGAACGTGCCGCGCGACAGGACGGCGCGCGACTTCGCCCACAGCCGCTCGGCCGACTCGACCTGGCCGCGGGCCAGCGCGATGTCGCCGGCCAGCCCCTGCAGGCTCGACTGGATCGGCGGAGGTGGCATGAGGTCGAGTGCGTGGTCCACGACCTCCAGCGCCTCGTCCCAGTGCCCTAGCGACACCAGCGGCTCGGCCAGGTTGATCGCCAGGAACGCGCCCGAGGTGCGCGCCAGGCCGTGTCGCTCGGCTCCGGCGACGCCCTCGCGGGCCACCCGGGCCGCGTGCTCGTGGCGGCCGGCGCCCTCCAGCGCGTCGGACTCGGAGATCGCGCACCGCATCAGCGCGTTGTAGGAGCCGGACGCGGTCGCGATGCGCCGCGCCTCGGCGAACGCCTCGACCTGCTGGTCGATCTCGGCGTAACGGTAGCGTCCCCAGGCCAGCGTGATCAGCGCGTTGGCCTCGACCGGGGCGTCACCGGCCGTGTGGGCGAGCTCGGCGGCCTGGCCCGCCGCCTGAAGCTTCTCCGGCCAATCGCCCGGCGCGTGCAACATCCGGGCAAGGCTCTCCAGGACCTGGGCGCGGAGCCTGACGGGGGCTCCGTCGGGCAGCAGGGCGGCGGCCTCGCGCAGGTCGTCGATATAGCCGGGCCGGCTCAGGTCGTAGCGGACGAGGCCGCGCTGGCGCAGCAGCCTGGCGGCCCTGATCGGGTCGGTTGCGCGGTCGACCTCGGCCAGGGCGGCGCCGGCGAGGGCCAGCCCGCGCTCGAACTCGCCGGCGAGGTGGGCCACCGTGATCGCCTGGCGGAGCACGCCGACGTGGTCGATCCCGATGCGCCGCTCGGCGTCGGGCACCTGCCGCCACAGCTCCAGCACCCGGGACAGCATCCGGAGCTGCTCGCCGTAGGCGGTGGACCTGCGCGCCGCGGTGGCGGCGTGCCAGGCGCTGACCAGGGCCGAGTCGGCGTCGCGGGCGGCGTGCCAGTGGTGTGCCAGCTCGATCGCGCCACGCGGCGCGGGCAGCACGGACAGGTCGCGCTCCAGCGCCTGGGCGAAGCGGGTGTGCAGGCGGATGTGCTCGCCCGGCAGCAGGTCGTCGTGCAGGGCCTCGCGGATCAGGGCGTGGCGGAAGGAGTAGCCCTCGCCGTCGACCACCAGTACGTTGCCCGCCACCGCGGGCCGCAGCGCGCGAGAGAGCGCGGCCTCATCGAGGCCGGCCACGCCGGACAACAGGTCGTGCTCGATGTGCTGGCCCCCGGCGCTCGCGACCCGCATCAGCTCCTGGGTCTCCTCGGGCAGCCGCTCGACGCCGGCGAGCAGCAGGTCGCGCAGCGACTCGGGCAGTGACTCGTCGCCGCCGGCCTCGCTGAGGAGGGCCTCGACGAACAGCGGATTGCCCTCGCTGCGCGCGTAGATGAGGTCGATGGCGGTCGTCGACGGCTCGCGCTCCAGGATGCTGGCCGCCTGGGCGACGACCTCCCGGCGGGTGAGCCTGCGCAGCTCCAGCCTGGTCACCCAGTCGATGCGGCCCAGCTCGGCCAGCAGCGGGCGGAGCGGGTGGGTGCGGTGCAGCTCGTCGGACCGGTAGGTGACGGCGATCAGCAGGGCGGCGTCGGAGCGCTGGTAGCGCACCAGGAACGTGAGCAGGTCGCGGGTGGACCGGTCGGCCCAGTGGGCGTCCTCGACGACCAGGACCACCGGCCGGTCCTCGGCCAGCCGCTCCAGCAGGCCCAGCACCTGCTCGAACAGCCGGGCACGGGCATCGGAGCCGTCGCGGTCGGGCTCGCCGAACTCGGGCAGCAGCCGGGCCAGGCCGCGGGTGTCGCCGCCGGGCACCAGCGCGGCGACGCCGTCTCTGCCCAGCTCGCGCACGAGGCCGCGCAGCATGGCGGAGAAGGGCGCGAACGGCAGTCCTTCGGTGCCGAGTTCGAGACAGCCACCGGACAGGACCAGGGCGTCACCGGTGAGCGAGCCGAACTCCTTGATCAGGCGAGTCTTGCCGACACCCGCCTCGCCGCCGATGAGCACGGTGGAGGACGCACCCGCGCGGGCGGCGGCCAGCGCGTCGGCGAGCGCGGTGAGCTCACCGGACCGGCCGACGAACAGGGGGCTCACCGTGTGGATGGTCACGCCCCAAGGATGCCACCCGTCGTGGGGGGACGCGGCGCGCCCCTAACGCAGGACCTTGCGGAAGAACGTGGCCGACGCCTCGTAGCCGAGCGCGTGGTAGAACTCCGGCGCCCGCCGGGTCGCCATCGCGACGTAGCCGGCCTCGCGCGAGCGGGCCCATTTCTCGAACTCCTCCAGCAGCGACCGGCCGATCCCCTGCCTGCGCGACCCCGTCCGCACCATGGCCTCCTCCACCCAGGCGACCGGGCCGTTGGCGAACAGCGTCAGGTGCACGAACCCGAGCAGGTAACCGGTGACCTGGCCGCCGACCACGGCCGTGAGCAGCAGGGCGTCGTCGTTACGGAGCAGCTGGGGCAACGCCAGGTCGAACGCCTCGCGCTCGGGGCTGAACGTCAGCCCGAACTCCCTGGCCAGCGCGAAGACCTCGTCCGCGTCGGCCTTCTCAGCCCTCCTGATGAGAAGGTCGTCACACGTCATGACGTGTGACCCTGAATCCTGCTTCATGCCCCCTCCAATCCGGCTCAGCTCGTCAGCGCCTTGACCACTTCTTTCGCGATCTCCTCCGCGCCCTTCATGAGCACGTCTTCGGGCACCGGCCTGGTGTCGCCGCCACGGGCCAGGATCTCGCCGCCTTTGTTGTCGGTGCCGTGGTAGCGCACGGTGATCGTCGCGTTGCCCATGACGATGTGCGTCCAGACGTTCGTGGTGCCCTTGAGGTTGCCTGTGTACATGGCGTGAGCTTCGTCACCGACGCCCTCGAACGTCCTCATCTCACCGTACGTGCTCAGATACTGCAGGCCGGGATTCTCCTCTTTGGTGCCGGCCATGTCGCGCATCGAGCGGAAGTTGGACTCGGCGTCCTCCCTGGCGTCGTCGACCGTGGGCCAGACGTTGACGGCCAGGGAGATGCTGCGCCATTCGAGGTAGCCGTTCTTGATGTTCTTGCCTTGCGGGGTCCACTCGCAGCCCTTGCGGAGGGCCCCGTAGCCGTCCTTCTGGACTCCTGGCGCCGACTCGGTCTTGGGCGCGAGCCGCGAGGTCAGGCTCGCGGGGAGCAGGTCGCACACTTCGGGCACGGCTTTCAGCGCCGGGAAGGTCGAGGTGGCCGCCGGGGTCTCGGAGCCGGCCGACGTGGGCTGCTCGGAGGCGGTGGGCGGGCCGTCGGACGGCCGCTCGCTGGGCAGCGTGGAGGGCAGGTCCACCGTGGGCGGCGGCGTGGACAGCGCGACCGGCGGGCTGCCCTGACCGGCGTCGCGCACCGCGATGAGCCCGCCACCGAGCACCGCCACCGCGGCGGCGCCCGCCAGGATCCCCTTGGCCCACCCCGGCGTCTTCGACGTCGCGGGACGCTCGCCTCCCGCGTCCGGCCAGAAGGAGCCGGGTGGCACCGGCGGCGCCGGCGGAGCTCCTATCACGGCCACCCCCTATGTACGGCTATGACGAATGAGATGTCTGTTTCAGGTGTCAAGCACCGAAATATAGCGAACTCGGAGCGACAAACACTATGGTCTCCAGCGTGCCTGGACAGGGGGATTCAAAAATCGCAGGCCGCTACCGAGTGTTACGCGCGCTCGGCCAGGGAGGTATGGGGACGATCTGGCTGGCTCACGACGAGCTGCTCGATCGCCAGGTGGCCATCAAGGAAGTGCTGCTGCCCCCGTCTCTGGACGAGGCCGGGCGGGCGGAGGCGCTCCAGCGCGCCATGCGCGAGGCGATGGCGGCCGCCCAGCTGCGCCATCCCGGGATCATCACGATCCACGACGTGCTGCAGCAGGACGGCAGGCCGTGGATCGTCATGGAGCTGCTCAGGGGCCGCGACCTCAAGGAGGCCGTGGCCGCCGAGGGGCCCTGGCCGCCCGAGCGCGCCGCGCGGCTCGGCCTGCGGGTCCTGGAGGCGCTCTCGGTCGCGCACGCGCACGGCATCCAGCACCGGGACGTCAAACCGGCCAACGTGTTCCTGAACGACGACGGCCGGGTCATCCTCACCGACTTCGGCATCGCCCGCCTGGAGGACCAGGCGACGATCACGGAGTCGGGCCTGCTGATCGGCTCGCCCGGGTTCATCGCGCCCGAACGGCTGCGCGGCGAACGCGGCGGGCCCGAGTCCGACCTGTGGTCGCTGGCCGCCACGCTGTACGCCGCCGTCGAGGGCCAGGCGCCTTACACCGGCACCTCTCCGCTGTCGGTGCTGCGTGACGCGCTCACCCTGCCGCCGAGGCCACCGCAGCGAGCCGGTCATCTCGGCCCCGTGCTGATGGCGATGATGGCCCGCGAGCCGTACCAGAGGCCGGTCCCGCAGGCCGCGGAGCAGATGCTGCGGCGTGTCGCGGACGGCGGACAGGCGCTGGCCCCGCTCGCACCCGCCAAGCGGACCGGCCGGGCACCGATCCTGGCCGGCGCGGTGGTGGTCGTGGCCGCGGCGGCGGCCGTCGCGTTCGTCGCCCTGCGGCCGGACGAGCAGCCACCGGCGCCCCGGCAGGCGTCCACACCGGCCGCGGCCCCGACGATCGCCCCGACGAGCGCGCCGACCCCGGCGGAGACGACCTCGGCGCCCACGCCGGAACCCGAGCGGACCGCCAGGTTCACCTCAGCGCTCAACCTCTGCACTCTGCTCACGACCCGCCAGGCCGGGCAGTTCGTCCCGGGCGCGGGCAAGGGCAAGAGGGGCGGCGACTCCTGCGAGTGGACGACCCGCGGCAAGGGGCTCCAGGTCAGGGTGCTGTCCAACAGCCAGCTCCAGGACCAGTGGAGCGGGGCCGTCGAGGACGCCGAGGAGCAGTACGCCAACTCCCGCAACAGCCGCGGCAGGGAGGGATCCAGGATCACCTGGAGCTGGCCGGAGATCGGTCTGGCCAAATCCATCACGCAGCCCCGCCGCAACGTACAAGATCTGAAGGGGATCGGCGACGAGGCGTTCAGCTACGAACTCGTCAACCCCGACGGGCACCCCGAGCACATCACGCTGGTCTTCCGGCTGAGCAACATCAACGTCGAGGTCAGCCACGTCAACGCCGACAAGATCGGCAAGGACGCCGCACTGCGCGCGGCGACGCGCGACGCCGCGCGGCGACTCGCCAAAGCACTAGACGGCCAGGAGTGAGGCAATGAACCAACCACGACTCGTGGGCGGCCGCTACGAGCTGCTCGACCAACTGGGCCGGGGCGGCATGGGCATCGTCTGGCGCGCGCGTGACGTCACCATCGGCCGGGAGGTGGCCGTCAAGCAGGTGCTGCTCCCGCCCGGCCTCTCCCCCGCCGACCAGGCGGCGTTGCGCCATCGCCTGATCCACGAGGCCCGCACCGCTGCCGGGATCCGCCATCCCGCCGTGGTCGCCGTACACGACGTGGTCGAGGACGCCGGCGAGCCGTGGATCGTGATGGAGCTCGTCCGCGGCCGGTCGCTCGACCAGGTCGTCAAGACGGGCGGGCCGATGTCCCCGTCATGGGCGGCCTCGGTCGGGCTCTTCGTACTGTCGGCGCTGGCCTCCGCCCACGCGCGGGGGCTGCTGCACCGCGACGTCAAACCGGGCAACGTGCTGCTCGCCGACGACGGACGCATCCTGCTGTCCGACTTCGGCATCGCCGCCCCCGCCGGCACCGCCCAGCAGGGCGCCACGCCGGTGGGCACGGCCGGGTTCGCCGCGCCGGAGTGCCTGACGGATGGCGTCGTGCCCGGCCCTCCGTCCGACCTGTTCTCGCTCGGGGCGACGATCTACGCGGCGGTCGAGGGGGTGCAGCCGTTCCAGCGCAACACCGCGATGGCCACGCTGGGCGCGGTGATGACCGAGCCGCCCGCTCCGCCGCGACGGGCGGGCGCGCTCGCCCCGTTGCTGATGGCCCTGCTCGCGAAGGATCCGGCGCACCGGCCCGACGCGCGCACGGTCCGCCGGCTGCTGGAGAAGGCGACCGGGCAGCCGGTGGCGGCCGTGAGTTCGCCCGCGGCCGCGTGGGTGGTGCCGCGCGTGGCCGCGTTCGGCTCGGCCGCCGCCGTGGTGGTGGCGTTCGTGGCCGCCGTCACGCTCATCCTCACCACGTCGTCGTCGGCCACGCGGGCGGAGCCGGCACCGTCGGCGGCCGAACCGACGGCGAACCCGCGGACCGGCGACCCGGCCGGCGACCCCACTGACGCCCCCAGCGGCGACCCGACCGGTGCCGTGCCCACCGAGTCGGCCGGTCCCAGTGCCTCCCCGGCCGCCACGCTGCCCCCGGGCAAGTTCTCCAAGGTGCCGCGACCCTGCGTGCTGCTCACCAGGCAGCAGGCCACCCAGCTGGTCGGCCCGTACGTCACCTCGTCGACCGATCCGTCCTTCAAGTGCGCCTGGGGCACCACCGGGCTGCCCGCGAAGGGCAAGGAACTGGGCCTCTACCTCACGCTCTGGCTCTATCCGCAGCAGGGCGACGGCTACGAGAGCACCCTGGCCCAGGAGCACGTGGCCGGGGTCAGGAAGGCGGCCGAGGACAAGGCGGGCAGGGGCGGCTCCGGTGAGAAGCAGGGCGAGGTCTTCGAGATCTCCGGAGCCGGGGACGAGGCGATCGCCTACGAGCTGGCCAAGACCCGGTTCGGCAGCGGCAAGGAGTTCGAGGTGCATGTGACGTTCCGCACCGGCAACATGGTGGGCGAGTTCCGCTTCAACCGTGACGTGGCCAAGGACCCCGCCCTGCGGGACAAGGCCGCCCAGGCCGCCAAGTGGCTCGTCGCCGGCCTCGACGCCAAGGCCTCCTGACGCCATGAGAACGATCGCCGGACGCTACCTGCTGCTCGCGCCGCTCGGCGCGGGCGGCGCGGGCACGGTGTGGCGGGCCCGCGACGAGCTGCTGCACCGTGAGGTCGCGGTCAAGGAGGTACGCCTGCCGCCGGGCGAGGACCGGGGTCAGGCGCTGGTCGACACGTTGCGCGAGGCCCGCGCGGCGGCGTCGCTCAGCCATCCCTCGATCATCACCGTGCACGACGTGATCTCGGAGGACGGCCAACCGTGGATCATCATGGACCTGCTGGCCGGTCGCTCCCTGGGCGACCTGGTCAGGCAACACGGCCCGCTGCCGGTCGGCCAGGTGGCCACGGTCGGCCTGCGGGTGCTCGACGCGCTGGAGGCCGCGCACCGCCGGGGCATCCTGCACCGAGACGTCAAACCGGGCAACATCATGATCACCGACGCGGGCGAAGTGGTGCTGACCGACTTCGGCATCGCCGCGCACACCGCCGACGTGCCCGCCACCCACGCGGCGTCCGGCCACGTCCCCGGCTCTCCCGGCTACATCGCGCCCGAGCACCTGCGGGCGGAGCGGGCCGGCCCGGCCGCCGACCTGTGGTCGCTGGCCGCCGCCCTCTACCTGGCCGCCGAGGGCAGGCAGCCGTTCGACCGCGACTCGACGATGGCGGTCATCGCGGCCGTGCTCACCCAGCCACCACCGCCACCGGTCAACGCGGGCCCGCTCGGCGGCCTGCTGCTGGCCATGCTCGACAAGAACCCGGCCGCCCGGCCGCACCCGCACGCGGTCGCGGCGCACCTGCGGACGCTGGCCACGCCCCTGCCCGGCCGCCCTCGCGAGGCAGCCGCTGTCACGGTCCCGGTGCGGGCCCGCCCGCGACGTTCCCGCCTGCTGTTCGGCGGCCTGGCAGCCGGTACGGCGGCCACGGTCACGGCGGTCGTCCTGCTCAACGGCACCGGATCACCGGCCGCGACCACGGCCACCACCACGACCGTCACGCCTCCCTCCCTCACGGTGCCGGCCGGGCCGGCCACCCCGCCCCCGGCCACCGCCACGGCACCCCCGACGCCGGTGGCCAGGGGCGACGGCAGGTTCGCCGAGCCGCCCAGGGCCTGCAAGCTGCTCACCGAGGACCAAGCCGAGGACATCCTTCCCGGCGGCCGCTCCCGCCAGCCCCGTATGTACGACGAGAGCGAGTGCTACTGGTCCGCCGGCTCGCTCGGCCTGCTCGAGAACACCTCGATCATCCTCAAGGTCAAGCACACCGGCGAGATCGCGGCGGCCGAGCGGACGTTCGCCCAGACCGTGAAGTCGCGCGACGCGGCGGCCGGCAGCGCGGAGACCGTGACGGTCGGCCGCACCAGGCGCGTGTCCGCGGGCGACGAGGCCGCCGCCCAGGACAAGGAGGCGGGGATCACCACCACCTCGACCACCACCGTCTGGATGCGCGTCAGCAACGTGATCGTCCAGATCGAGGTCAGCCATCCCAAGCGTACGAAGGTGACCGAGGAACTCCGCGACACCGCAGTCACGACCGCCCGCGCGGTGGCCGACACCCTTCAGAAGGCGTCATGAACCCCAACCAGCGAGACCAGTCCCCGACCGTGGCCGTGCAGCGCACCGCTCCCACCCAGCAGTCCCGGCCGGGGCTGCGGGTGACGCCCGTGATGCTGGGCGCGGCCATGACCGTCGTCGTGCTCATGCTGTTCACCGTCGTGTTCCTGCTCACCCGCGAGCCCGAGCCGGCCGCCTCGGCCACTCCGGCCGCGACGCCGCCCGCACAGGCGGGAACGGCCGCGCCCGAGCCGTCGCCGAGCGAGCAGTCCCCGACGAGCGAACCCGCCCCGACCGGCCCCGCCACGATCACCAAGGAGGCCGACCCGTGCGCGCTGGCCGACGAGGACCTGGTCAAGAAGCTCACGCTCTATCCCGACGACAAGTCGCAGATCCGGGCGGACGAGTGCGAGTGGTCCACGCTGCCCCGGGGAGCCTCTCTGCCGGACAACATGTCGTTCCAGCTCAGGGTGTACGTGAAGGTCTTCCCGGGCGATGTGGCGGCGGCGCATGAGCAGCACGTGGCGCAGCGGCAGGAGGCCGTGCTGCTGGCCCGCGACTCCTCCCCCGCCGACCCGCCCATCGGCGACTCCTCCTGGACCACCCGCTTCACCATGCCCGGCGGCACCGGCAACGGCCCGACCACGGCGACCGTCGGCGTACGGGTCAGCAACGCCGTGATCCAGGTGGTCTACCAGCGACGCGTCCCCGAGGACCCGTCGGACAGGCTCACCAAGGGCGCGCTGGAGATGGCCACGGCGATCGCCACCAAGCTCGGCACCGGCGATTGACGGTCGCCGTCAGAGCGTCAGCCGCGGTGCCGGGAGAACCAGGCCGAAGAAGTCCCGCGCGGCGTTCGCGCCTCGCCGGTGGCGCCGGACCTCGAAGATGATGTGGAAGACTCCGATCATGACCTCAGAGACGATCAACGCGGCGCGCGCGGGCACCTGGCGGCTCGGCGACCTGACCGTCAACCGGATCGGCTTCGGCGCGATGCGCCTGACGGGCAGCGCCGCCTTCGACCTCGGCACGCCGAGCGACCGCGACCGGTCGATCAGGGTGCTGCGGCGCGCGATAGAGCTCGGCGTCAACCACATCGACACCGCCGCGTTCTACTTCTCCCCTTTGCGTTCCGCCAACGAACTGATCAATCGGGCGCTGGCCCCGTACCCTGACGATCTGGTCATCGCCACCAAGGTCGGCCCGAGCCGGGATTCTTCGGGTGCGTGGCTGCCCTGGGCCGCGCCGGAGCAGCTGCGCGGCCAGGTCGAGGAGAATCTACGCCAGCTCGGTCGTGACCACCTCGACGTGGTGAATCTGCGCCTCAGCGGACCCGGCCCGATCGCCGAGCATTTCGGCGCGCTGGCCGACCTGCGCGAGGCCGGGCTGATCCGGCACCTGGGCATCTCCAACGCCAGGCCGGAGCAGCTCGCGGAGGCGCAGTCCATCGCGCCGGTGGTCTGCGTGCAGAACCGGTACGGCCTCGACTCCCGCAGCGCCGGCGATGACGCGTTCCTGCGGGCGTGCGGCGAGCAGGGCATCGCGTTCGTGCCCTTCTTCGCGATCGCCGGTGAAGGGGGCGCGGCGGGCGCGAGCGGCACCGACAGTGAGGAGGTTCTCGCCGTCGCACGAGCCCACGGCGTCACGCCGGCGCAGGTCCGCCTTGCGTGGACGCTGCGGCGCGGGCCGCACGTGCTGGCCATCCCGGGCACCGGCAACCCCGATCACCTGGTCGCCAACGTGGCCGCCGGTGCGCTGCGGCTCTCGGAGGAAGACCTGGCCCGCCTTGACTCACTTCACCAAGGTGGAGACGCCGACTGACCGCATCGCGCGTCGAGGTGCATGAGCGAACCCGGACCAAAGAGTCCACACCACCCTGACCGCCGTGACCAGCGGTCTCCTGGTCCCGTCCAACTACTGGAGAGCAGCCGAGGTGATCACCTCCGTGGAGTCACTCAACGCTCCCGGCGGCAACGAGCTGCGCGACGCTTATCAGGAACTATGCGCGTCAGCACATTGATGTAAGGGCCATCGCCGCCACTGCGATGGCCGAATGAACAATGCACCGCGCGGGTCAGAGGTCGCCGAGGCCGAGTTGGCGGGCGATGAGCATGCGCTGGACCTCACAGGATCTCCGACACGAGGGATCACGGCCTGCGCCACCCAAGCCGCATGGCCACTGAGGGAATTTGCCATCGGGCGCCTTCCGTCATCTCTCGCGGATAAGTGTCCAGGTTCAATACCAGCACCGCTCGCTGGTTACGCCAGTCCGGTGCTGGTGGCGATCCGCCGCCGGATAGCAGCCAACGCACGATCCGCCTTGGAGAAGTCGATCCACGATCCCCTGCCGTCCTCGGTACTGACCTTCGTTGTCACCGTGAAACGGTCGCCAGGCACTATGAGGGTGAACCGCTCTGCCACGGTGTGTTTTTCCTCGGCATCGACGAAGGCGTAAGTAGGCTCGGCGTCCTCAGTCTTCTGAGCGCCCGGCGGAAGATCCAGCCGAACGGTCTTGACATTCACGGAGACGATGTCCCGATAACGGTATTCGCTCGTCTGTTCCTCGGGCTCACGCATGCCCGTGATAGAGTCCAAGGTCGTCCGATACGCCCCCAGCTTATAATCTGCCATACACACCACGAAGACCGTATAGCGAGAGGCGATGTAACGGTCTCCAACTCGGCGGTGCCGCACCAATTTGGTCTTCGGTGGGTTAGCAGGTCCCACTATAACGAGTGGGTCAGTGATGCGCCCTGTGTTGTGCAGCTCCTCCATCACGATGCCCAAACGGGTCAGGGCCCGATCTACGATGACCGCGACATCGTGCTTGAACCAGCGGGTTATCTGGGTTTCGTCGGGAAGGTTCTCCTCATAGAGGCGCTGCTGTTCTCGATACTCTCCCATGGCGCGACGGAAAAGTCGGCCCTGCCGCCAGTTGACGAATAGCGCCTTGAATGTCAGCCAGCCACCAAGGGAAACCGCACCGGCACCCAACATGCCGATATATGGAGCGGGTGACATCAGCGACCACCAAGGAGCCCCGTACCCTGCCAGCAGAGCGATGGCGACCCAGACGATGACACCGCCGCCAACTAGAGGAAGAAGGCCGAAGGCCGGGTTGAGACGTGGTTGCCGCACCGGTGTTGCCGGGACCGGGGTGAACAGTGTACGCATTCGATGTTCACGCTCTCCCCGCTCCTCTTCGCTGATCAAGGTCAGCATCGCAGTCGGCGTGGTGCCACCGGGGGTGACCCGTTGATCGAGAGTCTTCCAGGTCAGTGATTCGCGAACTGAGATCGCCGTCACGATCCGCCGCGCCCACCCAAGATCTAGGTTCTCACTCGCACGCTGTACCTCATCAGAGGAGTTCGTCTCGCGCAAAAACGCGTGATCGAGGTCTTCGTTGAAGATGGCCATGAGGACAGTGGCCGCTGCCGAGCCAGGATCGAGTTCGCAAGCCCGAGACAAGAGCGTGTGAACCTCGTTCTGGATGCGATCCGAAAGAGCACGAGGCCGTCTCCCCTGCAGTCTGGCCAGGGCGTTCTCTACCCGCACTTCGGCCATCTTCTCCGCCGTCGAGGCAGGTTCGGACTTCAGGTAATCCGCGTAATGCTCGCAGGCCTGTGTCCACCGCCTTTCCTCCAGGGTCCGGCGGGCCGTGTTGAGACGCTCCTCAGGCGGCCGATCTTCGCCGTAATAGTTCTCGATATTCTGCTGGTTACCGACCGGGGCGTGATTGTTAACGTGCATCTCGCTCTGGTCAGGCCCGACCGGAACCGTGTCATCGGCGAGATCCGTCATCTCACCCCCCGACGATCGCCGATATGGCGGTTATCGCACTGGCGACCTTGGCGACGTCGTCAGCGGACGCTCCGCCGACCGCGAGCAGGTCCCGCAGCCTCTGAAGTGCGCCTTTCAACCGGCCGGTAGGCTGGCCATTCGCCTCGTTCAAGCTCGCCTCGACTTCGGCGACCACCTCAGATCCCACGCTCTCTGGGATAACTCCGGCTTCGATCAGCTTCCTAAGATGCGCCACTCCGACTTGAAGATCGTCTCGCGAGAGGGCGACACTATGGTCGATATTGGTCTGGTTGGTTATTGATCCCAGATTGTTGACCTGCATGTTGTCCCTCGCTCGGTTCCATGACCGCCATCTCTGACGTCTGTGGTCGAGGAGCGGTTGCCCCCTCTCGGTAAATCGTTCCAGAGAGTTGGGATGTTGCAAGTTTCTTATAGGTCGCAGCCGGGACACCACTCACAAGGAGGGACTGCACCAGCTGCGGCACTTATATGCGAGCCTCATGCTCGCGGCCGCCGTCTCCGTCAAGGAACTGGCGAATACCTGGGACACGCGGATCCCGCCTGCACGCTCAATCAGAGGTCGCCGAGGCCGAGTTGGCGGGCGATGAGCATGCGCTGGACCTCGCTGGTGCCCTCGCCGATCTCGAGGATCTTGGCGTCGCGGTAAAAACGGCCGACCGGGAACTCGTTCATGAAGCCGTAACCGCCGAAGATCTGGGTGGCGTCGCGGGAGTTGTCCATGGCCGCGTTGGACGAGACGAGCTTGGCGATCGCCGCCTCCTTCTTGAACGGCACCCCGGCCAGCATCTTCGCGGCCGCGTGGTAGTAGGCCAGGCGGGCGGTGTGGGCGCGGGCCTCCATGTCTGCGATCTTGAACTGGATGGCCTGGTAGTGGCCGATCGGGTGACCGAACGCCTTCCTGTCCCTGACGTAGCGCAGGCACTCGTCGACGCAGCCCTGCGCGAGGCCGACACCGACGGCCGCGATGGCGACGCGGCCCTCGTCGAGGGTCTGCAGGAACTGCGCGTAGCCCCGGCCGCGCTCGCCGAGCAGGTTGGCGGCGGGCACGCGGCAGTCGGAGAACGACAGCTCACGGGTGTCGGAGGCGTTCCAGCCGACCTTGGAGTACTTCTTCGACACGGTGAACCCCGGGGTGCCGCTCGGCACGAGGATCGTGGAGATCTCCCGCTCACCGGTGAGGGCGGCTACGGCGACGAGGCCGGTGATGTCGGTGCCGGAGTTGGTGATGAACGCCTTCGTGCCGTTGATCACCCACTCGCCGCCGTCCAGCACGGCCGTGGTGCGCATGCCGCCCGGCACGTCGGAGCCGCCACCGGGCTCGGTCAGGCCGAACGCGCCGAGCATCTCGCCCGAGGTCAGCCGGGGCAGCCACTCCTCGCGCTGGGCGGGCGTGCCGTAGCGGTAGATGGGCATCGCGCCCAGCGACACCGCGGCCTCCACGGTGATCGACACGCTGGAGTCGACGCGGGCCAGTTCCTCCAGGGCCAGGCAGAGGGCGAAGGAGTCGCCGCCCATCCCGCCGTACTCCTCGGGGATGGGCAGCCCGAACAACCCCATCGCGCCCATCTGCCGCACGATGTCGTACGGGAACTCCTCGCGCTCGTAGTAGTCGCCGATCACCGGGGCGACGACGTCACGGGCGAACGCCTCGACGGTCTTGCGCAGCTCTTCGTACTCGCTGGTGAGCTCGCTGGTGAACATGGGTGTCAGCCTTTCGACAGGGCCTGGACGACGCGGGAGGGGCTGGGGCGGCCGAGCCGCTCGGCCAGCCAGGTGCTGGTGGCCACGAGCTTGCCGAGGTCGAGGCCGGTCTCGATGCCCAGGCCGCGCAGCATCCAGACGAGGTCTTCGGTGGCGAGGTTGCCGGTGGCCGACTCGGCGTAGGGGCAGCCGCCGATGCCGCCCGTGGAGGCGTCGACGGTGGTGACGCCGGCCTTGAGCGCGGCCAGCGTGTTGCCGAGCGCCTGGCCGTACGTGTCGTGGAAGTGCACGGCCAGCCGGTCGGGTTCGCGGAACGCCTCGATCAGGGCGGTCACGTGACCGGGCGTGCCGACGCCGATGGTGTCGCCGAGCGACAGCTCGTGGCAGCCGAGCCCGAGCAGCCGCTCGCCGACCGCGACGACCTGCGCGATCGGCGTCTGACCTTCCCAGGGGTCGCCGAAGCACATGGAGACGTACGCGCGGACCTTGACGCCGTTGTCCAGCGCCCTGGCGACGACCGGCTCGAACATGTCGAACTGGCTTTCCAGGCTGCGGTTGAGGTTCTTGGCGGCGAACGTCTCGGTGGCGCTGGCGAACACCGCGATCTCCTCGACGTCATGGGCCAGCGCCCGGTCGAGACCGCGTTCGTTGGGCACGAGCACCGGGTAGCGGATCCCCGGCCGCCGGTCGAGCCCGGTCAGCAGCTCCTCGGCGTCGGCCAGTTGCGGGACCCATCTCGGGTGCACGAAACTGGTCGCCTCGATCACCTTGTGCCCGGCGTCGGCGAGGCGGTCGATGAACTCCGCCTTCACCTCGACGGGGATGATCGCGGACTCGTTCTGCAGCCCGTCACGCGGCCCGACCTCGTAGACGGTGACGTGCTGGGGAAGCCCCGCCATCGGGTACGGCCGGCTCATGAGACCTCCTCGGGCGTGACCACGGCCAGGACGGCGTCCATGTCGACCGGCTGGCCCGCCTGCACGCGCAGCTCGGCGACCAGGCCGTCGAGGGGGGCCGTCACGGTGTGCTCCATCTTCATGGCCTCCACGATCAGCAGTGGCTGGCCCTCGCTGACCCGCTCGCCCTGCTGGGCCTTCACCACCAGGACGGTGCCGGGCATCGGGCTCCTGACCACGCCGTCACCGGCCCCGGCCGCGCCGGGACGGTCGCCCGGGTCGCCGATGCGGTGGCGGGTGACGGCCCAGGCCGCGCCGCCCCTGCCGAGCCAGAGCGTGTCGCCCCGGCGGACGTGGGCGTAGTGCTCGGCGCGGTCGCCGAGGGTGACGGTCAGCGTGTCGCCGTGGCGCCGGACCCGGGCGGGGACGCCCCGCCCGCCGCTGCCGGCACCCTCCGGAACGACGCCCTCGGCATCCGCGCCGGCCGAGGCCGGGACGCCGGGAAGGTCGTGGGGGCGTACTTCGGCCGCCCGCTCCGGCAGGCCGCGGACCTGGACGGCGTGCGGCCCGTCGCGGGCCTCCAGCCGCCAGGTGGTCCAGGCGGGCCGGCCGACCCGCCAGCCGTCGGTGGCGTCCCACGGGTCGCCGCTCTGCGGCATGGTGTGGAAGACGAGCGCGGCGGCGGCCAGCACCTCGGCGGGCACCTCGGCCGCCGGCAGCAGGCCGGGCAGGATCCGCTCGACCAGCCCGGTGTCGAGCCGGCCCGCCCGGACCTCCGGGTGCGTGACCAGGGCGCGCAGGAACGGGATGTTGGTGGTGACGCCGAGGATCGCGGTCTCGCCCAGCGCCCGGTCGAGCCGCCGCAGCGCGGCCTCCCGGTCGGGCGCCCAGGCCACGACCTTGGCCAGCATCGGGTCGAACTCACTGCCGACGACCCCGCCCTCCACCAACCCGGAGTCGACCCGGACGCCCTCGGGCTCGCGCAGCGCGAGGACCGGGCCGCCGGTGGGGAGGAAGCCGCGGGCGGGATCCTCGGCGTAGAGGCGGGCCTCGACGGCGTGTCCGTCAAGGCGTACCTGATCCTGGGTGAGCGGCAGCGGCTCGCCGGCGGCCGCCCGGAGCTGGAGCTCGACCAGGTCGAGGCCCGTGACCAGCTCGGTGACCGGGTGCTCCACCTGGAGGCGGGTGTTCATCTCCATGAAGTGGTGCTCGCCGGTCGTGCCGTCGACGATGAACTCGACCGTGCCCGCCCCGACGTAGCCCACCGCGCGGGCGGCCTCCACCGCGGCCGTGCCCATCCGGTCGCGCATCGCCGCGTCCACGAACGGGGACGGCGCCTCCTCGACGATCTTCTGGTGCCGTCGTTGCAGGCTGCACTCGCGTTCGCCCAGGTGCAGGACGTTGCCGTGGGTGTCGGCCAGCACCTGGATCTCGATGTGGCGTGGGTTCGCGACGTAGCGCTCGATCAGCAGGGTGCCGTCGCCGAACGCCGCGCGGGCCGTACGGCGGGCCGACTCCAGCGCGTCGGGCAGCTCGGCGGCGGACCTGACCAGCACCATGCCCTTGCCGCCGCCCCCTGCCGAGGGCTTGATCAGCGCGGGGAAGTCGGCCCAGGCGGTCAGCTCGTCGTCCGGCTCGGCGCCGCCCGGCACCACGGGGACCCCGGCGGCCGACACGGTGGCCTTGGCGCGGATCTTGTCGCCCATCGCGTCGATCGCCTCGGGCGGCGGGCCGACGAAGACCAGCCCGGCCTCGGCGCAGCGGCGGGCGAACTCGGCGTTCTCGGCGAGGAAGCCGTATCCGGGATGGACGGCCTGGGCGCCGGACTCGACGGCCGCCGCCACCATCGCCCCCATGTCCAGATATTTCGGGACCTGGAGGGCTATGTCGGCGTCGAGGACGTGGCGCGCGCCCGCGTCCGACGCGGTGTGGACGGCCACCGACGTGACGCCGAGCCGGCGCAGGGTGCGGATGATCCGGACCGCGATCTCACCCCGGTTGGCGATGAGCACCCGGTCGAACATGTGCGGTGAAGGAGCCATGCGATCACATCCGGAAGACGCCGTAGGCGACGGGGTCGAGCGGGGCGTTGGCCGCCGCGGAGAGGGCCAGGCCGAGCACGGTGCGGGTGTCGAGGGGGTCGATCACGCCGTCGTCCCAGAGCCTGGCGGTGGAGTAGTAGGGGTTGCCCTGGTGTTCGTACTGGGCGCGGATCGCGTCGCCGTCGGCGTCGCCCACGGTGGTGAGCACGTTGGCGGCCTGCTCACCGCCCATGACCGAGATGCGGGCGTTGGGCCACATCCACAGGAACCTGGGCGAGTAGGCCCGCCCGGCCATCGCGTAGTTGCCCGCGCCGAACGACCCGCCGATCACCACGGTGAACTTCGGCACCCGCGCGCACGAGACCGCCGTGACCATCTTGGCGCCGTGCTTGGCGATGCCACCCGCCTCGTACGCCTTGCCGACCATGAACCCGCTGATGTTCTGCAGGAACACCAGCGGGATCTTCCGCTGGTCGCACAGCTCGATGAAGTGGGCTCCCTTCATCGCCGACTCGCTGAACAGGATGCCGTTGTTGGCGACGATCCCGACCGGGTGGCCGTGCAGGTGGGCGAAGCCGGTGACCAGCGTGGCGCCGTACTCGGCCTTGAACTCCAGGAACCGCGACCCGTCGACGAGCCGGGCGATGACCTCGCGCACGTCGTAGGGCTGCCGGGTGTCGGCGGGCACGATGCCGTAGAGGTCGCGCGGATCGTGCGCGGGCTCCTCCGGCGGGATCGTGTGCCACGGCCGCTCGGCCCGGGGAGCCAGCGTGGAGACGATGCCGCGGACGATGGCCAGCGCGTGCGCGTCGTCCTCGGCCAGGTGGTCAGTGACGCCGCTGACCCGGGAGTGCAGGTCGCCGCCGCCGAGCTCCTCGGCCGTGACCTCCTCGCCGGTGGCCGCCTTCACCAGCGGCGGGCCGCCCAGGAAGATCGTGCCCTGGCCGCGCACGATGACCGCCTCGTCGCTCATCGCCGGCACGTACGCGCCGCCGGCCGTACAGGATCCGAGAACGGCGGCGATCTGCGGGATGCCCCGCGCGGACATCGTGGCCTGGTTGTAGAAGATCCGGCCGAAGTGCTCACGGTCGGGGAACACCTCGTCCTGGAGGGGCAGGAACGCGCCGCCGGAGTCGACGAGGTAGACGCACGGCAGCCGGTTGTGCAGCGCCACCTCCTGCGCGCGCAGGTGCTTCTTGACGGTGATCGGGTAGTAGGTGCCGCCCTTGACGGTGGCGTCGTTGGCCACGATCACGCACTCGCGCCCGGCGACCCTGCCGACGCCGGTGATGATGCCGGCGGCGGGCGCCTGGTCGTCGTAGAGCCCGCCGGCCGCCAGCGGGGACAGCTCCAGGAAGCGGGAGCCGGGGTCGAGCAGGCCGTCGACGCGGTCACGCGGCAGCAGCTTGCCCCGCTCGACGTGCCGCCGCCGCGACCGCTCGGGACCGCCCAGAGCCGCCGCGGTGAGCCGCTCCAGCAGCTCGGCGGCCAGCCGCTCGTTGAGCTCGGCGTTGCGCTTGAAGAGCTCGCCGCCGGGGTCGGCGGACGACTTCAGCACCGGCCAGTCGCTCATGACATCCCTTTCATCATGTGCGAGATGTTAGTCATCATTAACGAAACCGTCTAGCATGTGAGACGTGACGACTGCCCGGACACCTACCCGCAATCGCGGCAACCGGCGCACCGAAATCCTCGACGCCGCCGCGAGGCTGTTCGCCGCCCGCGGCTTCCACGGCGTCTCGATCGAGGACATCGGAGGGGCGGTCGGCATCTCCGGCCCCGCGCTCTACCGGCACTTCAGCGGCAAGGAGGCGCTGCTCGCCGAGATGCTGCTCGGCATCAGCTCGCGGCTGCGCGAGTCGGCGGTAGCCGTCGTGACCGCGTCCGGCGGGCCGGCCGAGACGCTCGACGCGCTGCTCAACACGCAGATCACGTTCGCCCTGGAGCAGCCCGCGCTGATCACCGTGCACGACCGCGAGCTGGGCAACGTGCCCGAGCCCGCCCGGCGGCAGATCAGGCGGCTGCAGCGGCTCTACGTCGAGGAGTGGGTGACCGTGCTGGCCGAGTTGCACCCGTCGTGCCCGGCGGCGCGGCTGCGCGCGGCCACGCACGCCGTCTTCGGCCTGCTCAACTCCACCCCGCACAGCGCCGGCGAGCTGCCGCCCGAGGCCATGCGGCCCCTGCTGCACGCGATGGCGCGGGCCGCGATCGAGGCCGCAGTTAACGCTCGCTAACACTCTCCGCATTCACCGAAAACGCCTTGTCGGCTCAACTATCTAGATATATCGTCAAGGTATCTCGATAGTTGGAGGTGTTGTTCATGCACGCTTGGGACGATCATCCGGGCTTCCCCCCGATCCCCCACGGCGCGACCGTTCCCCCGTTCCCCCATGGCTCGGTCGTTCCCCCGACGCCCTTCCCGCCGGTGCATCCACCGCCGCCACTCCCCCCTGCGGGCTGGGAGGGCGACGCGCCCCGCGTCCGGCGAGGTGACGTGCGGGCGGCGCTGCTGACCCTGCTCGCCGAGGAGCCGAAGAACGGCTACCAGATGATCCAGGACATCGAGGCCCGCAGCCGGGGCGTGTGGCGGCCGAGCCCCGGCTCGGTCTACCCCGCGCTCCAGCAGTTGGAGGACGAGGGCCTGGTGACCGGCGACGAGTCCGGCGGCACCCGCACCTACCGGCTGACCGAGCAGGGCCGCGCGCAGGCCGATCGGCAGCTCGGCGCCGAGGCCCCCTGGGACGAGGTGGCCCGCACGATCCCCGAGGACCGCCACGAGCTGCGCCTGCTGTGGGCCCAGCTCAACGAGGCGTTCACGCACCTGACGCGCACGGCCAACGACCAGCAGGTCGTCGCGGCCAAGCAGTTGCTCAGGCAGACACGTAGATCCGTTTTCCAGATCCTGGCGGAGGACTGATGCCCGACCAGACGGCGGTGACCGTACGGCGGTTATCCAAGAGCTATGGGAAGGTCGAGGCGGTCAAGGGCGTCGACTTCGAGGTGGCGCCCGGTGAGGTGTTCGGCTTCCTCGGCCCCAACGGCGCCGGCAAGACCACCACGATCAGCATGCTGTGCACGCTGGTCAACCCCACGGGCGGCAGCGCCACCGTCGCCGGCTACGACGTCGTCCGCCAACGCGATGACGTACGCCGCAACATCGGCCTGGTCTTCCAGGACCCGACCCTCGACGGCTACCTGAGCGCCGAGCAGAACCTGCGCTTCCACGCGGAGCTGTACGGCGTGCCGAAGAGCGTGGTCGGCGACCGGATCCGGCAGGTCATGGAGATGGTCGCGCTCTGGGACCGCAAGGACGCCAAGGTCATGACGTTCTCCGGCGGCATGAAGCGGCGGCTGGAGATCGCCCGCGGCCTGCTCCACTCGCCCCGGGTGCTGTTCCTGGACGAGCCGACCGTCGGGCTCGACCCGCAGACCCGCTCGGCCATCTGGGGCTACATCAACCAGCTGCGGCGCATGGAGGACATCACGATCTTCATGACCACGCACTACATGGAGGAGGCCGAATACTGCGACCGGATCGCGATCATCGACCACGGCGAGATCGTCGTCATCGACTCGCCGGAGGCGCTGAAGGCCAGCGTCGGCAAGGACCGGGTGCAGATCCAGACCGGTGACGACGCGCGCGCGATCGAGGCGCTCCGGGAGAGGTTCGGCCTCGACGCCGCCGTGCACGAGGGCGCGGTGACCTTCGCCGTGGCCTCGGGCGAGGAGTTCGTGCCCCGGCTGTTCGCCGAACTCGGCATGCCGATCACCTCGGTCAGCGTCTCGCGGCCCTCGCTCGACGACGTGTTCATGTCCTACACCGGCTCCACGATCCGCGACGCCGAAGCCGGTGACGACACGATGGCGTGGATGCGCACGATGGCGAGGCGATGACGATGGCGACCGAGACGATAGCCGTCCGGACACCCGCGCGCGGCGCGGGCCACGACCTCCGGGCGATCAAGGTGGTGCTGCATCGCGAGATGTTGCGCTTCGTCAACGACCGGACGCGCATGCTGTCGATGCTGCTGCAGCCGGTGCTCTGGCTCTTCGTCATGGGCACCGGGCTGGGTTCGCTGGTACAGGGCTCGATCCCGGGCGTCGACTTCCGTACGTTCATGTATCCCGGCATGATCTCGATGACCGTGATCATGACCGGTATGTTCTCCGCCGGCTCGATCGTGTGGGACCGCGAGTTCGGCTTCCTGCGCGAGATGCTCGTCGCCCCCGTCTCGCGAGGGGCGATCGTCGTGGGCAAGTGCCTCGGCGGCGCGCTGGTGGCCACCGGGCAGGGCGTCATCATCCTGGCCATGGCCGGGCTCGTGGGCATCCCCTACTCGCCGGCGCTGATGCTCACGCTGCTGGCCGAGATGTTCCTGGCCGCCTTCACGATCACCGCCTTCGGCGTGCTGCTGGCCGCCCGGATGAAGAACATGCAGACCTTCTTCGGGCTGATGCAGATGGCGATCATGCCGATGGTGTTCCTGTCGGGAGCGATGTTCCCGCTGGCCAACCTGCCGTCGTGGCTGCACTTCCTCACCGTGATCAACCCGATGACGTACGCGGTGGATCCGATGCGGCAGGCCGTCTTCTCCCACCTGGACGTCCCCGCCCAGGTGAACGCGGTGCTCAATCCCGGGGTCCAGTGGTTCGGCTACCAGGTGCCGGTGCCGCTGGAACTCGGCCTGGTGGCGGTGCTCGGCGGGGTGCTGCTGATGTTCGCGGTCGCGCAGTTCCGCCGGGCGGAGTGAAGGTTTCTCAGATCTGGCTGCGACGGCTCGATCACGGAGGGTAGGTTTCCCGATGTGCGGCCCCTCCCCCCGAAAGGATCGGACATGCTTGACCTCCAGCAGGGATTTCGTGACCTCGAGACCCGGGTCTCGGCCCTTGAGGCTCGTACAGTGAGTGGCGTGCCTGACATGAGCATCGCCGAGCGCTTCACCGCCCTGCACGATCGCGTGAGCGTCGTCGGGCAGAACATCCTCGCCAGGATCGACACCCGGATCGAAGAGGTCCGGATGGAGATGCGGGAAGGCTTCGCGCAAGTCGACCAGCGGTTCGAGCAGATCGACCAGCGGTTCGAGCGCGTCGAAGGGAGCTTGACCGAGATCAAGGCGCTGCTCGTGGGCATGGGCGCGCAGGCGCCCGACAGCCGGGTCAACTGAGTGGATGAGGCCCGGGGCGGGCGCCCCGGGCCTCGGTGTCGCGCTGGTGAGATGGTTACCGCTTGACGCGGACGTAGTCCCTGCGGCTGGTGTCGCCCCAGGTGTCGTCGTCACCGCGGAAGACGAGCTTCCACCAGCCCGACTTCCAGCCCTTGACCTTGGTGTAGACCTTGCCGCTGTCGTTGGACCAGGTCGACTTCACGTACTGCCATGTGCGCGAGCCGGCCGGCTTGAAGTAGAGCCGCACCTTGCCGGAGTAGCCCTCCCAGGAGCCCTCGTCGTCGACCTGCAGCTTGCCGCGGAACTTCACGTACTTGCCGCGCTTGACCGGCTCCGGGTAGGCGTTGAACTTGATCAGGCGGGTGTCGGCCTTGTCGACCTGCACCGGCGGCGGGGTGGGCTGGACGACGCGGACCCAGTCGGTGCCGCTGGCCGAGCCGTTGATCCCCTTGGTTCCGGCGTACTCCGCGCGCCACCAGCCCGAGGTCTCGGCCGTGGTGGAGGCCCAGAAGCGACCGTCGCGGCCGGTCACGTCACTGGTGACCCACTGCCAGCGGTCGGTTCCGTGTGCCTTGAACACGATGTTCACGCGCTGGCCGGGTAGTGAGCGCCAGCCCTCGGCCTGGAGGGCGCCGGTGAAGGTGAGCTTGTCGCCCTTGTCGACCGGGTCGGGATGGGCGTCGAACCCGACGATCCGGCTGTCGCGGTCGCGGCGCTTGACGTCGACCCGGTCGGTGTCGCTGACGGAGGACCTGGCGAACGCGTCGCCGCCGAACTCGGCCCGCCACCAGCCGGTGTCCTCGGCCTTCACGTGGGCGGAGAACCAGCCGTTGGCGGCGGTCGTCGCCTTGGTGACGTGCCGGTAGGCGTCGGTGCCCTTGGCCCGGAAGGTGATCGTCACCGACTTGCCGCCGTAGCCCTTGCCATCGGCGAGGAGCTGGGCGGAGACCCTGATCCGGTCGCCTCTGTCGACCAGGTCGGGGTTGGCGTCGAAGTCGACGATCTTGGTGTCGAGTGCCTTGCGGACCTCGAACGTGCCGTTGACGGACTTCTCACCGTCGCCGTGGGCGATGGCGAGGAAGCTCCACTGGCCGGCGTTCGCGGCCTCGAAGCTCTTGGTGCCGGTCCACTTGGTCCACTGGCCGAACGGCTTCGGCGTCAGCGCGACCTGGCTGCCGACGCTCGCGCCGGGCGGCTTGAGCTGGAGCTCGGCCTTGCCGGTGTCCTTCGTGGTGAACGAGAACGTCGCCGTGACCGGCTTGTCGAAGATGACGATCGGCGATGCGGGACTGATGGCTACGGGGGAGATGCTCGGCGCTTTGGCCGCGGCCGACGCGGGTGTCGCCAGGACGAGTGTCCCGGCGCCCATCGCCAGCACGAGGGCGGCCGCGCGCATGCGTTGTAACATGCGGGTTCCTTTCTGGAGACCCCAGGAGTTTCAACGCGGCATTGAGGGTGCCACGCGTATCTATCTCAGTAGACGTATAAATCCCGTCAATGGTTTAGAGATCTGACAAGCTGTTATTGATCGCTGTCAATCGGATCGGTCCAATTAACATGTGACCTCAGACCGGGAGACGTGGACCGCTCCAGGGAGACATAATCGGTTTTGTGGCGCGCGACACTGTTGAGACTCACTTCACCCAGGCCGTTGCGACGCTCAAGGCGGGCGCGGCCCGAGATCCCGGGCAGCCCCTTCGCGAGGGCGGTCCGCTGACCGGCGAGCAGTGCCGCACGTTGTTCCAGCGCCAGCTCGACAGCCGCATCCTCGACATCGCGGCCCGCTGGCTCCGCGAGCAGCAGCAGGGTCACTACACGATCGGCTCGGCCGGGCACGAGGGCAACGCGGCCGTGGCCGCCGCCCTCCGGCCGGACGATCCGGCGCTGCTCCACTACCGTTCGGGCGCCTTCTACCTGACCCGGTCCGAGCAGGCCGGGCGCCTGCCCGAGCAGGGCATCCGCGACGTCCTGCTGGGGCTGACCGCCTCGTCCGAGGAGCCGATCGCGGGCGGCCGGCACAAGGTGTTCGGCCATCCCGACCTGGCGATCATTCCGCAGACCTCGACGATCGCCAGCCACCTGCCCCGGGCCGTGGGCGTGGCCTTCGCCATCGAGCGGGCCCGCGCGCTCGGCGTCACCGCGGCCTGGCCCGGCGACGCGATCGCCGTGTGCAGCTTCGGCGACGCCTCGGTCAACCACGCGACCGCGCTGTCCGGCTTCAACACCGCCGCCTACGCCACCCACCAGGGTCAGGCGATGCCGATCCTGTTCGTGTGCGAGGACAACGGCCTCGGCATCAGCGTGCGCACGCCCAAGGGCTGGGTGGAGGCGGCGGCACGGCGTCCCGGCATCGCGTACTTCTCCGGCGACGGCTGCGACCTGGCCGACGCCTACGACGCGGCGGTGCGGGCGGTCCGCCACGTGCGCACCCACCGCTCCCCCGCGTTCCTGCACCTGAGCACGGTCCGGCTGATGGGCCACGCCGGGTCCGACGTCGAAACCGCCTACCGCAGCCAGCGGGAGATCCGCGCCGACCTCGAACGCGACCCGCTCATCGCCTCCGCCCGCCTGCTCGTCGAGGCCGGCCTGATCACGCCCGACGAGCTGCTCAGGAGATACGAGCTGTCGCGCGAGCACGTGCTGCGCATCGCTCTGGAGACCACCCGCACCCCGCGGCTCGGCTCGGCCAAGGAGATCATGGAGCCGCTGGCGCCACGCCGCGCCGACATGATCGCCAAGATCAGCCCGGTGGCCGCCGAGAGCACGGTCAGGGAGCGGGCGTTCGCCGGAGCGCCGCCCGAGGCGGAGCGGCCGTTGACGCTGTCGCAGTCGATCAACCGCACGCTGGCCGACGCGCTCGCCGTCTACCCCGAGATGATGGTCTTCGGCGAGGACGTCGGCCGCAAGGGCGGCGTCTACGGCGTGACCCGGGGCCTGCAGAAGCGGTTCGGCGGCAACCGGGTCTTCGACACGCTCCTCGACGAGCAGACCGTCCTCGGGCTGGCGCTCGGCGGCGGGGTGTCCGGGCTGCTGCCGGTGCCCGAGATCCAGTACCTCGCCTACCTGCACAACGCGCTCGACCAGATCCGTGGCGAGGCCGCGACGCTGTCGTTCTTCTCCCAGGGCTCGTACGTCAACCCGCTGGTGGTCCGGGTCGCCGGCTACGGCTACCAGAAGGGGTTCGGTGGCCACTTCCACAACGACAACGCGGTCGGCGCGCTGCGGGACATCCCCGGCCTGGTCATCGCCTCGCCGTCGCGCCCCGACGACGCGTCGGCCATGCTGCGCACCTGCCTGGCCGCCGCCCGCACCGAGGGGTCGGTGTGCGTGTTCCTGGAGCCGATCGCGCTCTACCACACGCGTGACCTGTTCGACGAGGGCGACGACGGCTGGCTGGCGCCCTACGCCCCGCCGGCGCGCTGGCGGGAGACCCATGTGCCGATCGGCCGCGCGCGCTCCTATGGCGACGGGCGCGACCTGACGATCGTGACGTTCGGCAACGGGCTGCGGATGAGCCTGCGGGCCGCGGTCCGGCTGACGCAGGAGGGCTACAGCTGCCGGGTCCTCGACCTGCGCTGGCTGGCGCCGCTGCCGGTCGAAGATCTGCTGCGGGCGGCCGAGCTGACGGGCACGGTGCTGATCGCCGACGAGACCCGCCACACCGGCGGCGTCTCGGAGGGCATCGTGGCCGAACTCGTCGACGCCGGCTTCACCGGGCAGATCGCACGGGTGACGTCGGCCGACAGTTTCATTCCGCTGGGCGCCGCCGCCGATCACGTACTGCTGTCGGAAGAAGAGATCGAACAGGCCGCTCGTAAACTACTCGGCTGATTATGCGACCTGTCGCATGATGACTGCATCTGTTAACAAAGCAGAAACGCTGATAGTTTAGGGAGCGCTCCCAATAGATCTTGGGCGAGGTGCATCGTGACCGATTTGCCCACGCTCGCACAGGTGGCAGCGGCAGCCGGTGTATCCCCGGCGACCGCCTCTCGCGTATTGACTGGCACGGTCAGGGTCAGCACCTCGACCCGCCGCCAGGTCTACGAGGCGATGTCGCGCCTGGGCTACGTGCGTCACCGGGCGCCCCGGGGTGCCCCCACCAGGCGGACGACCGGCGGCGTGGCCGTGGTGATCTGCGACCACCTCCACCGGCTGTTCTCCGACCCCTACTACGCGCGGTTCCTGTCGTCCGCCGGAGAGGTGCTGGCGGAGCACGGCGTGCCGCTCATGGTGACGACGGTGCCTCCGGCCGGCCCCGGCGCCATGCCCGCGCTCGCCGGGGCCGCCGACGGGGTGCTGCTGATCGGCGCGCGGGAGCGGCATCCGCTGGCGATCACGCTGTCCACCTCGGGCATCGCCGTACGCGGCATCGGCCGCCCGCCCGACGACGTGAAACTGCCGTACGCCGACGTCGACAACCACGACGGCGCCCGGCAGGCGGCCGAGCACCTGTTACTCGACGGGCGCCGGGCGGTGACCGTGATCGCGGGGCCGCCGCCGCTGCCCGCCGCGCAGGACCGGCTCGAAGGGTTCGTCCATATGCTCCGGCGGGCCGGGATCGGCGACGTGCCCGTGGCGTACGGCGACTTCAGCATGCCGTCGGGCACGCACGCGATGCAGTGGCTGCTGCGGCGCGCGCCCGCGCTCGACGCGGTGTTCGCGGCGTCCGACCTGATGGCGGCCGGGGCGATCCACGCGCTGAGACGGGCCGGGCGCAGAGTGCCGGACGACGTGGCGGTGATCGGGTTCGACGACGCGCCGGTGGCGCGGCGGACCGTGCCGACGCTGACGACCGTCCGCCAGCCCGTGGAGGAGCTCGCCGCGCTGGCCACCCGGCTGCTGCTGGCCGGCACCTCCTCGGTCAACCCGGTCCTGCCCGCGGAGCTGATCGTCCGTGAATCAGCATGAGCCGGGCGATGTCCTGGCCCGCCGGTACGTACTGCTCGAACGCATCGCCGCGGGCGGCACCTCGGTGCTGTGGCGGGCCCGCGACCAGTCGCTGGACCGGCTCGTCGCGGTGAAGGTGCTGCAGGACCAGCGCGAGCTGGCCCGCAAGGAGGCCAGGACGACGGCCCGGCTGGCCCACCCCGACGCGATCGAGGTCTATGACTACGGCGAGACCGTGACGGCGCAGGGCCGCGTGGCGGCCTTCGTGGTGCTGCGGCTGCTCGACGGGGAGCCGCTGGCGGAACGGCTGACGCGCGGGCCGCTGCCCTGGACCGAGGCCGCCGGCACGGCCGCCCGGATCGCCCGTGTGCTGGAGGCGGCGCACGCGCAGGGCATCGTGCACCGGGACGTCTCGGCCGAGAACGTGCTGCTGACCGAGGGCGGGCCGAAGCTCCTGGACTTCGGGATCGCGGCGCTCGCCGGGGATCCCGACGACGAGCGCGGCACGCCGCCGTACGTCGCGCCGGAGCGGCTCACGGGCGCCCCGGCCCATCCGGCGGTCGACGTGTACGCCCTGGGCGTGCTGTTCTACCAGATGCTCACCGGCGCGACCCCGTACCCGGAGACCACGTGGGAGCAGTTGGAGACGGCGCGCAGGTCCGGGCCCTGCCCGCGTCCGCCGGGCGTGCCGGGCGATCTGGCGCTGCTCTGCCAGCGCTGCCTCGACCCCGCGCCCTCGCGGCGGCCGAGCGCCCGTGAGGTGGCCGACCAGCTCGGGCAGACGCTGGGCCGGGCCAGGTTCCGGCACCGGGTGCGGCACGGCCTGGCGCTGATGGCGCTGGGCACGGTGGCGGCGGCGGTGCTGTGGGCCGGGCAGTCCGGCGACCAGGGGCGGCCGGCGAGCCCGGCGCTGCCCGAGCCACGGCGGACGGCCGCCGAGCTCGTGTCGCCCGCGCCGCTGGCCTCGGCCACGCCGCGGAACACCCGCGCGGCGAGCGCCGGCCCCGAAGTTCTCGACCGGTTCCGCGTCCAGCTGGCCGAGGCGGCGCGGGCCCAGCGGATCAGGTCGGACGTGGCGCTGGACCTGCGCCAGACGCTCGCCAACGGCACGACCCCGCAAGGGGTCGCCGACCTGCGGCGAAAGCTCGACGACCGGTTGCGGGAAGGGGCCGTCGAGCTTCGCCTGCACGGCGAGCTCGACGCGTTGCTGGCCGAGCTCGCCGTCGTCGTCCGGAACTGAGCTGTCGTCCGGAGCCGAGCTAACGTGCGGAACTGAACGAACGTGCGGAACTGGACGAACGTGCGGAACTGGACGAAGGTACGGCTACGGCGTGCGGGCGCACGACACGGCGGGCGCCGGGTTCGTGCCGTTCCAGGTGCCGAGGAACCCGAACGTGGTGCTCGCGCCGGGTGATAGAGCGCCGTTGTAGGTCTCGTTGGTGACCGTGTAGGGGCTGGCCGTCTGGCTGGTCCGGCCGTTCCAGACCTGGGTGACGGTCTGACCGCCGCCGAACGTCAGCGTCACCCGCCAGCCGGTGGTGGCCGTGGCGCCCGCGTTGGTCACGGTGACCTGGCCCTGGAACCCGCCGCCCCAGCTGCCCGTCTGGGTGTAGGCGGCCGTGCAGCCGCCTCCGCCGGTGCCTCCGGTGGTGGTCACGGTGACCGTGTTGGACACCGCCGAGACGTTGCCCGCCGCGTCACGCGCCCGCACCTGATAGCGGTACGTCGTGTTCGCCGACAACCCCGAATCACTGAACGACGTCGAACCCGACGTCCCGACCAACGCGAACGCGCCCGACGCACCGGCACGCAACACGTCGTAACCCGTCACGCCCACGTTGTCCGACGACGCCGACCACGACAGGCCGACTCCACTCGCCGTCACACCCGAGGCGGCCAGGCCGCCGGGAGCGCTCGGCGGGGTGGTGTCGCCGGGGTCGCCGCCGGTGCTGTAGCCGAAGGTGTCGACGGCGAGTCCGACGCCGCCGACCCACGGCTCGAACCCGGCCTGGACGCTGGTCAGGTACCACGACCGCTGGGCGTAGCCGCGGCTGACGGCGTCGCCGTAGAAGGTGTCCACGGCGAAGCCGATCGAGGTGGCGGGCGCGGTCCGGACGTAGGAGACGACGTTCCAGCCGATGTTGCCGAACCACACGTCCCACGTGCCGCCCGCCAGGTTGACCGTGGCCACCCGCGAGCCGACGGGCTGGACGGAGCCGGTGCGGTGCAGCCAGATCATCAGCTCTGCGCCGGTGTTCTGCCCGTCGGTGCGGGGCGTGGGGTCGAACCACAGATCGTAGGCGGCGTCGTACACGCCGGAGCTTGGATACCTGAAGGTCACGTTGGTCCGCACGCCGGCGAACCGGGCGTCGCTCGCCTGCATCGGCAGGCCGCTGCCGGTGGAGCAGACCGCGTAGTGGCAGCCCGCGAAGACGCTCGGGTAGGAGCCGGGGGCGCCGTTCTGCGGCTTGTCGTGCACGGCCTGCGTCACCGTGAAGCCGGTGTCGGTGACGTCGATGCACTGGGTGGTGTCGTCGCCCCAGTTGTTGTTCTGGACGACGTACCTGCCGCCCTGGATGGTGGTCGACCCCCACTTCTCGCAGATCACGACGTCGGCGTGGGCCGGGCCGGTGAGCATCGCCGTGGCGGCGGCGAGGGTGGCGAGCGCGGCCAGGATGCGCGCGATCATGACGTCCCCCTTTGACAGGTGTAGCCGGATGGCACGGAGGTGTCGCCGCCCGGGCGGGCGGCCTGGAAGCCGAAGCCGGCGGTGGCGTTCGGTGCGATCGTCCCGTTGTAGGAGAGGTTGCGCGCGGTGACGGTCTGCCCGCTCACCGAGACGGCGGCGTTCCACGAGCCGGTGACGGTGTGGCCGGCGGGGAGCGTGAAGGTCACGGTCCAGCCGTTCATCGCCGAGCCGCCCGTGTTGGTCACGGTCACCGGCTGCACCACGTAGCCGTTGCCCCACTGGCTCTGTACGGTCGCCGCGGCCGTGCAGCCGCCTCCGCCGGTGCCTCCGGTCGTGGTCACGGTGACCGTGTTGGACACCGCCGAGACGTTGCCCGCCGCGTCACGCGCCCGCACCTGATAGCGGTACGTCGTGTTCGCCGACAACCCCGAATCACTGAACGACGTCGAACCCGACGTCCCGACCAACGCGAACGCGCCCGACGCACCGGCACGCAACACGTCGTAACCCGTCACGCCCACGTTGTCCGACGACGCCGACCACGACAGGCCCACTCCACTCGCCGTCACACCCGAGGCCGCCAGGCCGCCGGGAGCGCTCGGCGGGGTGGTGTCGGAGGAGCCGCCGTAGACCGTGGCCTCGCGGGCCGTCGCCCGGATGCCGTTCGCGCCGTTGAACAGCCGCTGCCCCCACGAGGTGAGGTTGGCGGCGTTGAACGAGGTGACCTGGTCGAGGTACTCGACGCCGCCACCGTTGCCGCTCCACGACCAGCCGAGGTAGCCGACGCCCCGGCTCTGCGCCTGGGCCATGATCGTGTTCTCGTCGGGGTCGCCATCGGAGTGCATGTCGCCGAACTCACCGATGACCAGCGGCAGCCCGGCCGTCTGGAAGGCGTCCAGGTAGGCGATGATCTCGGCGGCCGTGTCGTAGACGCCGTACATGTGGATGGAGAAGACGGTGTTCTTCTGCGGGTCCGCGTTGAACACCGTGCTCGCGTCGCCGCGCATCACGCCCTGCCAGTCCTGGCCCCAGTTGGGCGCGTCGACCATGAGCAGGTGCTGGAACCCGGCGCTCCGCATCCGGGTGATGGCGGCGGAGGTGGCCTGCGTCCAGCCGGGCGTGACCGCGTTGTTGCCGACCGGCTCGTTGCCGATGTTGATCACGATGTGGTTCTCCTGGCCGGTCAGCACGCTCTGCAGGCCGATCCAGTACGTGACCGCCTGGTCCAGGGTGTAGGCGCCGCTCTGCTCGCCGTACCCGGTGGTGTCGTGGTTCTCCAGCACGCAGATGAGCCGGTTCTGCTTGCACAGGGAGACGACGCCCGCCACGTCGGCGGCCGAGTTGGCCGTCCACCTGCCGCCGCTGAGCACCACGCGGACGGTGTTGGCGCCGAGCGATTTGATGCCGGCGAAGGAACTCGTCTCGCCCGGATACCAGGTGTGCGCGTGGCTGGTGCCGCGCATGACGAAGGCGCTGCCGTTGGCCTCCAGGACGCGGGTGCCGCTGACCCGCAGGCCCACCGCGGCGGCGGCGGACTGCGGGACCAGCAACATGGCACCCACGAGGGCGAGCAGGGCCACGAATGATCTCATGGGCATGTGACGGTCATCCGTTCGGGAAGAGGCTGCCGTAGTCGGCGGCGGCCATGGCGATGTCGGCCTGGGCCCAGAAGCGGTGGTAACTGAAGGACGGCGCGGGGCCGGTGCCGTTCAGGTACGCCTGCACGGAACCCCAGGCGGGGTCGTTCTTGTAGAAGGACCTGATGTCGAGGAACGTCTTGCCGGAGCTGATGACGTCGCCGTTCGGCATGGTGCCGGAGTAGCCCGGAGGGACGTACAGGCCGGTGTCGGTGGCGTCGTTGTGCGGGTCGTCGAAGCGGTTGTAGTCCGCGCGGGTCTCGCTGACCGTGGCGCCCTTGGCGTCCTTGTGCGACAGGATGCCGTCGATCAGGTTCTTGGCGGCGGTCTTGGCGGCGGCGCTGCCGGACTTGGCGGCGTACCAGGTGAGCGTCCTGGCGTAGGCCGCGGCCACGCCGACGTCGTCGGTGTGGTTGGCGACGGTGACGTGCAGGCCCGGGTTGGCGGCCGGGCCGCTGCCGCCGCCCGAGTAACTGGCCGACGGGGCGCCGGACCAGGTCATGTCGTTGGGGATCTGGTAGCTGTTGTTCGCGCCGAACGTGGTGTTGGCCAGCGCCCACGGCACCCACTTGTCGAGGATGGCCTTGGCCTTGGCGCCGCCGGTCACGTAGTAGTACTCCGCGACCCGCTCCAGCGACCAGGCCTGGAACCCGAACCACCGGTTGCTCGGCGGGTCGTGGAAGACCGGCTGATGGTCGTAGGCCCAGCCGTGGAAGGTCGGCGTGCCGGCCGGAGGCGCCTGGTAGTCGCCGTTCCAGCTGTTGGTCGCGCCGCCCGCGATGCCGCCCTCGGCCGACTGCAGCCACAGGTAGGAGTCGAGCTGCCTGCCGAGGCTGGTCTGCCAGTCGGAGGCCGCCGTCGCCGACTGCGGGCGCAGCGACGACGGGCCGGCCGGCGACAGGACCCAGGCGGCCAGCGGGTTCTGGTAGCCCTGGTGCCAGGAGCTGGAGCCGATCCGCCACGCCCACGAGCCGCCGATGTCGCCGCCCCAGGAGTAGTACCAGGTCAGCATGTACGACGAGCTGCTCTTGCCGGTGCCCGGAGTGCAGGAGGTCGAGGTGCAGCCCGGGTTCTTGAAGTACTTGTCGTAGAAGGCGTACCTCAGGTAGTCGCCCATCTTGGCGGCCTTGGCCATGGTCGCGCTGACCTGCGACTGGTTGCCCTGGGCCGTCGCCCAGGTCAGCGCCCAGTAGGCGGCCTGCACGGCGCGGGCGTCGGCGTCGGGGGCGTTGGTGTAGCGCCACTGGTTGGCTCCGCCGCCCTGGATGAACAGCGGCGGGTAGCCGGCGCCCGGCTGCCCGAAACGCCCGGTCTCACACGACGGATGCGGCACGGTCTCCCACACCGACTCCTGCGGGCCGCGCTGGTAGGTGTTGATGTACGTGACGCGCTTGGTGTTGTCGCCGCACTCGCTCAGGCCGCTGCCCCTGCCGGTGCCGTAGCCGTACACGTCGTCCACGTCGAGCAGCCAGTGCATGCCGTACACGAGCCGGTTGCCGTACGTGCTCTGCAGCTCGTTCGCGAGCGGGTCCTGGCCGGCCACGACGCCGGTGTTGAGCGTGACCGGGTAGCCGCTGGGCTTGGACCGCTCGGGGGCGTAGTCGGCGGGGTCGCTCGGGTTGTAGGTGGTGGAGCCGCCCGGCTGCCCGGCCGCGGTCGGGATGATGTACTGCTCCATCACGTTCCAGGCGTTGTTGAACGGCGACCAGTTGCCGGTCACGCGGCCGTACTGCGCCTCCAGCCAGAGCCAGAAGCTGAACGCCTCCGAGGTGGTCTCGTGGCCATGGTCCGGGGCCTCGACCATGAGCGTCTCGACCGAGTGGTAGGGCACGCCCTCCGGCGAGAAGTAGCCGTTGGCCGGGTCCTTGAGCTTGTTGTACTGGGTGGTGAACTCGGTCAGGTAGCTGTTCTGGGGCGCGTCGTCGTCGGCTTCGGTGGCGGTGACGGTGACGCTGGTCAGGCCGGTGGAGGCCACGGTGATGGGCCGGGTGCCGTTGGTGGTGTCACTGTCCTGCGCCGCGGCGACGGTCACGTTCTGCGGGGTGTTCCAGTTGGCCGTGGTGAAGGTCAGCGACGCGCCGGAGGTGATGGTCAGGCTGGTGTCGCCGCTGCCCGCCGTCGAGGTGACCGTGACGTTACCGCTGGGCTGCGCGGCGAGGCGGACGGAGAACGGCGCGCTGGAGCCTTCGGGGACGGTCAGCGCGGTGGGGGTGACGACCAGGGCCTGCTGCGTGGAGCCGGTGACGGTGAACGACGTCGTGGGCGTGGTCGTGGTGAGCGCCGGGTTGCCGTTGTCCACGGCCCGGGCCTGCGCGGTGTGGCCGCCCGCGGCCAGTCCGGTGGCGCTGAAGGTGTAGGGCGAGGTGGTGTCGGTGCCCGCGAGGACGCCGTCGACGAGGAACTCGACGCGGGCCACCGCCCCGCCGGGGTCGCTCGCGGTGGCGGCCAGCGGCACGGCGCTGCCCGACGGGTAGGAGGCGCCGGCGCTCGGGCTGGTCAGGGTCACCGTGGGCGGGATGTTGGCACCGGTGCCGCCGCAGGTGACGCCGTTGATGGCGAAGGTGGCGGGGTTGGTGTTGGTCGTGGTGTAGGTGCCGTTGAAGCCGATGGTCCATTGGGCTCCGGT
>NZ_JBFAKL010000031.1:0-27287 GCF_040655715.1 Nonomuraea cavernae
ACAAGACCCACCTCGCCAACGCGCTGTCCGCAGCCGCGATCAACCTCATCCGCATGGATGCCTGGCTCACGCAAACACCCCTCGGAGCGACCCGGACATCGCATTTCACCCAACTCGACCTGGGCCTAACCACATGATCCAGGTAATTGGGCAACAGAGTCGTTCACGCCGGGGAGCGCGTCAAACCCGGTTGGTCTCGTACGCCCACATGGCGATCTCGACGCGGTTGCGGGCGCCGAGCTTGGCCATCAGGCTGGCGATGTGGGTTTTGACCGTGCTGAGGGAGATGTGAAACTCGTCGGCGATCTCGCTGTTCGTGCGCCCGCGCGCCACGGTGGCCAGGATCTGTTCCTCCCGGTCCGTGAGCGCCTCACCGGGGCGCACCGGCGGTGAGGCGCGCCCGGTGCGGGCGAAGGCGCCGAGCAGCCGGGCGGTGATGCTCGGGGCGATGAGCGCGTCGCCGTTGGCGGCGGCGTGGACGGCCTGGGAGAGCAGGTCGGCGCCCGCGTTCTTGAGCAGGAAGCCCCGGGCGCCGGCCCTCAGGGCGGCGTAGACGTAGTCGTCGAGGTCGAACGTGGTGATGACGACGACGGCGAGGGGGTCGTCGACGTCCGGTCCGGCGAGGGAACGGGTGGCCTCGATGCCGTCGAGGCCGGGCATGCGAATGTCGAACAGGCACACGTCAGGGCGTAGCCGCCGGGCGAGCTCGACGGCTCGACGCCCGTCGGCGGCCTGGCCGACGACCTCGATGTCCGGCTGGGCGTCGAGGATCATCGCGAGCCCGGTGCGGACGATCTCCTGGTCGTCGGCGACGAGCACCCGGATGCTCACGTCACCGCCCCGGTTCGGGGGAGTACGGCGGTCACGGTCCAGCCTCGATCTGCGGCTGGACCGGCTTCGCAGGTGCCGCCCAGCAGGTCAGCGCGTTCGATCATGCCGATGAGCCCATATCCCTTCGATGCGGCCGGGCGTACGAGGCCGCCGTCGTCGCTCACGCGCAGGCGCACCGAGGTGTCGTCGGCGGCGACGCGTACCTCGATGCGGGTGGCATGGCGGGCGTGCCGCCGAGCGTTGGTGACCGACTCCTGGGCGATGCGGTAGATCGCCGCCTCGACCGACGGAGGGAGGTCGCCGAGGTCGCCCGAGATGTCCACGTCGACGGGCGGGCCGGAGTGGTCTCGGCCGGCGAGCTGTTCGAGGTCGGTGATGCGACGGCCGGGCGCCAGCTCCGCGGGCTGGTCCCGGCGCAGGAGGTGGACCAGGGCGCGCATCTCGTCGAGGGCGCGGGCCGCCTCGGCCTCGATCAGGTGGAGTGCCTCGGTCGCGGCGTCCGGCCGTGACGCCGACGTGGCGATGCCCGCCTGGGCTCGGATCGCCATCGCCGAGACGTGATGGGCGACGGTGTCGTGCAGGTCGCGAGCCAGTTGTTCGCGTTCGAGCAGCTTGATCTGGTCGAGCTCGCGCATTCTCGCCCGGGCTCGGTAACGGAGCGCTCCGCCAAGGGCGATGGCCGAGAACGTGACGGCGAACGCGGCGATCGTGTCGCCGGGGGCGAGGCGACCGAAGAACAGCGAGAGGGGGACCGCGACGAGCATGATCGTCAAGCCGGTCACGATCTCGCGTCCCGATCCCCACCGGCACAACGAGTAGAGCAGGACCAGCACGTACGCCATCGTGTACGTATCCATGGCGTCGCCGTCCATCAACAGCGGGGCCAGGCTCGTGGCGGCGAAGACGATCAGGACCATCAGGAGCGGCCTGGTCCGGCGCCACAGCAGCGTGGGCACCAGCCCGACGGTGACGGTCACCGAGACGGCCCGCCACGGAAGGTCGGCTCGCAGAACTCCTTCGAGCACCGCGACCGTCACGAGTATCCCCACGAGTGCCCAGTCCCGCCACACCCGCCGTGGCGGGTTCGGTGGGCGGGGCTCGTCCCACACGGAGCGAAAAAGGGCGAGCACGGGAAATATGGTACGTCCGCGCGCTAGGGGCGGCCTAGGTCGGCTTCGATGAGGTCGCAGAGGTCTCGCCAGGCAGCCCTTATGATCACCGGGTGGCCTTACCGAGGATCGCAACGATCGTCTTGATGCTTGCCCTGACGGCCGGCTGCGGAGGCGGCGATGCGGTCACGGCGGGAACGCCCGCCGAGGCGGTGACTCAGCGGATGAAAGGCTCAGCCGGTGTGAAGGTCGCCAGGCTCGTACGCCTGGACTACGGCGAGAAAGTGTTCACCCCTCCAGCGGAGGACGACTTTGTCGTGCCGGTCAACATCGGTCAATACAGCGAGAGCCGTACCACTGGAGTCCTCGGCGCGACCGCCTCCGACCTGACCGCGACCTACTACCGGACCAATGTCCCCGATGAGCTGAAAAGCGTTGTCCCGACTGACCTGTCCTTCATGACGACCAGGACGATCACGATCGCAGGCTCCGGCACCTACAAATACCGGGCTGACCGGCAGGACGTTCCCGCGGGCAAGTCCTGGCTTCACGGCCGCAGCCCCCGGTGCGAGCAGTTGTTGCGCGCCATCGGCTCGCTCGGCGTACGCAACCTCGTCTCACCCGAGGTGCTGCGAAAACTGGCGGCCCCGGCTCCCTCTTCGGGAGAGGCCATCGACGGAGTCGCCACCGTCGTGCACGCCGGGAGCGGCTCGCTGGCGGAGTTCGGCGACGCCGCTCTACACGATGACCCCGTGATCGCCGCCCAACTGCGCGAGCGGCACGACTTGCCGCAGGTTGCCTGGCAGTTGTGGGTCGGACCGGACCGGCTTCCCCGTCGAGTGCACCTCACCTCGACCCTTCCCATGGCCGAGGACCAACAGCCCAAGACCACCGTGATCGAGGTCAACTTCACCGACTGGGGCAGCGATGTGCTCATCGACCCCCCACCGTCGGACCAGGTGCACGAGACCGGGACTTGTCTGGACCCGGAGCCATACTGAGCCGTTGGAGCTCCGGCCTCGGCAGCGGCTCGTGGAACTTGACATCCTCCCGGCTGGAGGGGACGTCCGAGGAGGACCTGGCGGCGGGGTTCGCCGCGGCGGGCGAGGCGGTGCGGGGCCGCGCGATCGGTCTCACCGCCGTCCACGACCTCGTGACCGAAGGGGACACGCCGTGGCTGGTGATGCGGCTCCACCCGCGGGGCAGGCGGAGCCGGGCGCTCGTCGTGGCAGCCGTCTGCGCGACCGCCGTCGCCGTCGCCGTGACGGCCGCGACGCTCGCCGTCGTCGTCGACGCGCGGCCTGCGCACTTCACCACGCCGCCTCAAGCGTGCGACCTGCTCACCGTCGAGGACGTGCGGACGCTGATCACGCAGGCCGAAAAGGCGGCCCAGGCGCCTTCTCGGTCCAACCCGGGGATGAACCAATGTCAGATCACCACAGGGGACGCCGGGATCGGGGCGGCCCAGCAGCCCACCATGACGGTCTGGGTCACGTGGCGCGGGGACGACGAGAACAAGGCCGGCTCGGACACGGCCGACCGGCGGCACAACGCGGAGAACGTCCGCAAGGAGTACTTTCCCGATGGTCCGGCCGACCGGCACCTGATGCCTGTGTCCGGTCTCGCTGACGAGGCGTTCTACCTCGGTGGCGTGGCGGAGAGCGGCTTGTTCGTCTCCATGGTCGGCTACCGCTTCGGCGCCGTCGTGGTCGACATCCACTGCCTTCGGCCGAACGGCACGCAGGAGGAGACCGGCCCGATGAAAGAGCGTCTGGTCGAGCTGGCCCATCGGAGCCTGGAGGGCCTGGAGCGGTGAACGACAGGTACCGGCCTTCGTTCATCTATCGTGCATCGAGAAGATCAGCTAGAAATCCTCATCAAAGAAGTCGCGCCTCGCGAAAGCACCTCGATCACAAGTGACGACGAAAGCCTTGAGACGCGCTTCAAAGACCTGGCGCTCCGCCTAGAAGGCACCTTCACCGAACTCGCGGATCTCGAAGCGGCCATGCACGCACGTGCCGCCGTGGCCAGACGACTTGCGGCCGAAGCTGAAACGAACCGGCTGGAGGCCGGGGGAGGAACGCGGCCGCGACCGGTTCGCCCTCCGGTTCGTGGCGCCGGGTCCGGGCCTGGTCCTGGATTAACTCCTGGACGCCCAAAGTCACCTTGCTCATATGATGCCGATCATGCGTTTATCTCCCCTTCTTGCTGGTTGCGTAGCTGTCTGGCTCTTACTTTCTGGTACGGCCCACGCGACCGCCTATCCCATCAAAGATCCCGTTCTGACCAAGAACAAGCTGTACCGCACCGGCAAGATCGCCACGAGCGAGTGCCCCGAGCGGGAGATCAAGTCGAATCATGTCCCTTCCGCCAAGCGATATCTGACCTCGGTGTTGAACTGCCTCAACGCCTCCTGGGCCGCCCATGCGAAGCGGGCGGGTCTGCCCTTCGCCAAGGCCAGGATCGGGTTCATCACCAAACCGCGGCGCTACTGCGGACACGCCTGGGGCAAGTACACCGCGGCGACGTACTGCGGCAAGGAGCGGCGCTTCATCGTCCTCCTGGATGACGACACGCTCTCCAACCCCTGGGACCTGGTGCTCTTCGCGTTGGCCGCCCACGAGTACGGGCACCACGTGCAGAACCTCACCCGGATGGCGCGCGCGTACGACTACTACCCGTACAAGGGCAAGAAGGAGCTGAACGAGCAGATCCGGCGCAACGAGCTGCAGGCCGAGTGCCTGGGCGGCGCCTTCGTGCGCAGCTTCTGGGACTCGCTGGACCGGACGCAGGCCGACTGGGACGAGCTGCTGGACATCACGCGCGAAAGCGGCGACGAGTGGACCAAGGACGGCGACCACGGGAAGGGCCGCAACATCGCCGCCTGGCTCGACAAGGGTTTCCGCGCGGGGTCGCCGGCCGCGTGCAACACCTGGACGGCCCCGTCGTCCAAGGTGTCCTGATCCGAGCCTGGCTCCTGGCCAGGCTTGGAGTGCGGCATCAGCGGAGGTCGTCCCAAGCGTGGGGTGAGGGCCGGCCGGCCGGCATGGCGGGGGCGAACTGGACGGGGAGCGACTCCAGGGCGCGGATCCAGATAGAGCGGCGCCACCGCAGGTGCTCCGGCTCCACCTCCAGCCGCACGTCCGGCAGGCGGTCCAGGAGCACCTCCACCGCGGTCTTGGCGATGATCTCGCCCAGCTCCGGGCCGGGGAAGGGGCAGCCGTACTCGCCGTGGCTGAAGGCCATGTGGGCGCGGTTCGGACCGGAGAACGTGGACGCGGACGGCTGGACCTGGGGGTCGGCGTTGGCCGCGGCGAGGCTGAGCACCAGCAGGTCGCCCCGGCGGATGCGGTGCCCGGCCAGCTCGCAGTCCTGGACGGCGTAGCGGGCGGGCGTGTTCTGCATCGGCGGGTCCTTCCAGAGGACCTGGTTCAGCGCCTCGGAGACGCTGCTGCGGCCGCCCTGGAGGTCCATCTGGAACTGGTCGTCGACCAGCATGAGGCGCAGCGTGTTGCCGATCCAGTTGGAGCTGGTGCCGTGGGAGGCCATCACGAGCGCCATCGCGTCCTGGACGATCTCGTCGTCGGTGAGCCGCGCGGAGTGTGACAGCAGGATCGACATGAGGTCGCGGCCGGGATGGGCGCGCTTGCTCGCCATGAGCCGGGCCATGCGCGCGAGGATGGGCCCGAGCATCGCGTGGGCGTCCTGGCCGCCGTCCATCACGATTTTGATCTCCTCGGCCAGCTCGGGCGCCTCGGCCTCCGACATGCCGAAGAGCCGGGCGACGACCTGGGCCGGGATGCGGTAGGCGTACTGGGAGATCAGGTCGGCCCGGCCGTCGCCCGCGAAGGCGTCGATCACGAGGTCGGCGATCTTCTCGCAGACGAGGGTCAGCTCGGTGCGGTCTATCCCGTCCAGCGCGTCGCCGAAGGCACCGCCGCGCCGCATGCGCTCGGCGCCCTCGGTGAACACCATCGTCGGCGCCCAGCTCACGTACATGCGCAACGGCCAGTCCGGCGGCACGATCTCGCGCAGGTTCCAGCGCCTCGGGTCGCGGCCGAACAACTGCGGCTGGCTGGTGACGTGGTGCAGCTCGCGGTAGCCGACCACGAGCCAGGCCGGGACGTCGCCGTCGAGAAGGATGGGGACGACGGGTCCGTACGTGCGGCGCAGCTGCTCGTAGAGGACGCTGGGGTCGTCGTACGTCTCCGGCTCGTACAGGCGCGCCGCGTCGGTGTGGTCGGGGTATCCGTCCAGCAGGCTCCCGCTGTGCGGGGGGGATTCGGCGGATTCGGCGGGCGAGGCGGGGGGCTTGGTCACGGAGTGCTCTCTCGGACGGGCGACAGGTCGTGCATGCGGGCGAGGTGTTCCACGAGCGTGATGAGCACGGTCTTGCCCGAGGACCGTTCCCGCGCGTCGCAGTCGACGATCGGGACCTCGGGCGACAGCGCCAGCGCGTCGCGCACCGAGCTGAGGGCGGGCCCGTCGGCGAAGCGGTTGACGGCGACCACGAACGGCATCCGATGGTGCTCCAGCCGGTCGATGGAGTACCAGGACTCCTCCAGGCGGCGGGTGTCGACCATGACGACCGCGCCGAGGCTGCCGGCGAACAACTGGTCCCACACGAACCAGAACCGCTGCTGGCCGGGCGCGCCGAACAGGTACAGCACCAAGCCGGCGTTGAGCGTGATCCGGCCGAAGTCGAAGGCGACCGTGGTCGTGGCCTTGGCACGTACCCGGCTGGTGTCGTCGATGCCCACGCCGGCCTGGGTCATGACCTCCTCGGTGCTCAGCGGCTGGATCTCGCTCACCGAGCCGACCATGGTCGTCTTGCCGACGCCGAACCCGCCGACGATCACGATCTTGAGGGCGTCGACGGCGGTCTCGCGCAGCGGTGTCCGCACGCCGGCCGCCCGCTGGTCAGAGGTCGTGGAGTGCACTGAGCACCTGCTTCAGGAGTTCGGGATCCGGCCGGCCGGCCTGCGTGGCGACCGACGGATGGCGGACGGTGATGCGGCCGGTGTCGAGCAGGTCGCGCAGCAGGATCTTCACCACGCTGACGGGCAGCCGCAGCTCGGCGGAGATCTCCACGACCGCCGTCGGCCGGCGGGTCATCTGCAGGATCTTGACGTGCTCGGACTGCATGCCGGGAGTCGGGCGGCATTCGCTCACGACGAGGGAGACGGAGTCGAAGGCGGTCTCGTTGGCGCGGGTGCGCCCGCCGGTCACCGTGTAGAGCCGGTCCGGGTCCTCCCGGTCGATGGCCCGCCTCGTCATGCGCCCTCACCGCTGGGCTCCGCCCGGCGCGGTGCGGCCGTGAGGTAGACGCCGATCTGCTCCACCAGCTCGTTCATGTTGTGCGCGATCAGCCCGACCTCGCCGTCCTCCTCGGCGACCACCGCCAGATGCGCGCCCGACCCGGCCGGCACGATGAGCAGCAGCCCTCCGGCGAACTCGACCATCGCCTGCCCCGCCCCGATGCTGTCGCCGAACTCGGCGGAGGCGCTCAGCGACAGGCTCTGGATCCCGGCGGCCAGGGCCGCGAGCTGGTCGGCTCCGTCGCGCTCCAGGCCGGTGGTGTAGCACATCTTCAGGCCGTCCCTGGTCAGCACCAGCACGTGCCTGATCCCGGGGGTCTTGGTCTTGAGGTTCTCCAGCAGCCAGTCAAGGTTGCGCTCGGTGCTGCGCGAAGCGTCGATTGTGCTCATCGAACGACGGGGCGCCCCTCCGGCGCGGGCGCCGGCGTGACCGCCCCTGCCTCCTATCTGTGATCGATAAGTTCCGGTGGCCGCGGGCGGGTGTCAGTCGTCGCCCGAGCCCGGGGAAGAACCGCGCCCACGCACGCCCGCCTGGCGGAAGGCGGCGAACCTCGCCGCCGAGTCACGCCCTTCCCGTACGGGCCCCGCGACCGGCGCCTGCCGGCCCTTGCCGGCCTCGGCCAGAGTCTGACCCCGTCGCCGCCTCGGCAGCAGGCCGTCGTCGTCCTCGACCGGCCCCTCCTGGGCGGGGATGGCCGCCGCGGCGACGGAGGCCAGTATGGCGGGGCGGGCCGGCTCGATCGCGGGCGGGGCGGGGTCCTGCCTGGGCTGGGTGATCAGCAGGCGGGGGATCAGCACGACGACTCCGGTGCCGCCGCGGGCCGAGGGCCGGAAGCTGACCGTCAGACCGTACTTGTCGACCAGGCGACCGACGACCGCGAGGCCCAGCCGGGTGCCGGACAGCGTCCGCAGGTCGAGCGGCTCGCTCACGAGCTTGGTGGCGTGGTGCCGCTCGCGCGGGCGCATGCCGAGGCCGCTGTCCTCGATCGCGATCACGACACCGGCGTCCTCCTCGTCCACGTACACGTGAACCTCGGAGCCGTGCGCCGAGAACGTGGCGGCGTTGTCCATCAGCTCGGCCAGCGCGTGCATCACGCCCTCGGCCGCGTATCCGGCCACGGCGACGGTGCTGGTGGAGTGCAGCCGGATGCGCCGGTAGGCGCCGACGCGGCCCATCGCGCCCCGCAGCACGCTCTCCATCACGATCGGCCGGGTCCAGCGGCGGCCGGAGCGGCCACCGCTGAGCAGGGCGACGTTGTCCGCCAGCCGGCTCATCTGGGCGATGCGATGGTCGAGCTCCAGCAGGTCGGCGAAGACCTCCTCCTGGTCGCCGTACAGTTCCTCCAGCTCGCGCAGCCGGGCGAGCAGGCTGGTGGCCTGGGCCTGCACGCGGGCCGCGGCGCCGGCGCAGGCCGCCATGACCGCGGCGCCCCTGCGCTCGCCCTCGTCGAGCCGGCGTGCCGTCTCACCCAGCAGGTCGCGCAGCGGGGTGTGCACCGGCTGGCGTACCTCGGCCAGGGCGGCGGTCGCCGACATCCGGTCGGCCTGGATCCGCTCCACCAGGTCGGGCAGCGTCTCACCGGTCACCCGGGCGATCTCGGACTCCATGGCCGAGCGGGACGCCTGGGCCATGGTGCGCTCGCGTTCGAGCACGTCCAGCTCGTGGCCGATGGCTTTGAGCAGGGTTTGCAACGGTCCATCCGGAGGTTGCACGACGCGGGCGACGGCGTCGGGGACCGAGACGCCCCCGCGTACCTGGCGTCCCAGCGCGGGCAGCGACTCCTCGGTCAGCTGCAGCACTTCTCGCTCCAGCCGGGTGAGCCGCGCGGCGATCGACCTGGCCTGCTCGCGTGAGCGGCGGCCGGAGGCGCCGTAGTGGACGACGGCCGCGGTGGTGCCGGCGAGCAGCGCGGCCGAGACGCCGCCGACCATCGCCATCACGCCCTTGGCCTCGGCGGGGACGGAGGACACCGCCCACAACCACACGCAGGCCATGATGATCAACGTGCCGAGAAAGGCGATGACCGCCAGCTCCCTCGGCGAAAGCCTTCGCTGTGTCCGGTGGGGTGCTTCTGCTGGCATCGGCGGTCCTTGGGGGCGTGGCGGCAAGGTATGGCAGAGCCGCGTCGAACCTGCTCCCCCCGCACGACAGGTCGGTTGCGTGGCCGCTTCGCGACAGAGCGCGAAGGGAACAGGCGCACACGCTAGCACCACGTGCACAGCCAAGAACAGACAAGTAACTCCAAATCATGCGTTGCCCTTTTAACACACAAAAAGTCAACACATGGGTTGATTCAATGGCCTTGCGTCCGAGGTCACGGTGCGGTGAGACGGTGTGGTCATCGGCAGCTCGACGATCGGCCAGGCGGGTGTCGACCGGTGGATCTCGGACGATCATAGGATGACCCTATGACGCGACCGCCGCTGCCTCCGTTCACCTTCGAGACCGCCACCCGGAAAGTACGGCTGGCGGAGGATGCCTGGAACACCCGCGACCCCGAGAAGGTGGCCCAGGCGTACACGATCGACTCCGCCTGGCGCAATCGCGCGGAGTTCGTCAACGGGCGCGACGAGATCGTCGCGTTCCTCACCCGGAAATGGGCGCGGGAGCTGGAGTATCGGCTCATCAAGGAGCTCTGGGCGTTCCAGGGGGACCGGATCGCCGTGCGATTCGCGTACGAGTGTCACGACGATTCCGGCAACTGGTTCCGTTCCTACGGCAACGAGAACTGGGAGTTCGACGGCGAGGGGTTGATGAAGCTGAGGTACGCCTCCATCAACGACCTGCCGATCACGGAGGCGGAGCGCAGGTATCACTGGCCGCTGGGCCGCCGCCCGGACGACCACCCGGGGTTGAGCGACCTGGGGTTGTGAACACCCCAGGTCGCGCACCCCAAGTCGCGTACCTCGGGTCGCGGACCCGGGTCCCGCACCCCGGGGTCCCGCACCCCGGGGTCGCGGACCCCGGGGTGCGGGCCTCACACCCCGGCGGCGGCCATCAGCTCGTCCGGGTCGGCGATCACATTGGCACGCCAGCCCGGCCCGATGTGCCGGAGCTCCACGTCCTCGTCCGCACGGCCGAGGACGAGGCCGAGGACGCGCTGCGGGGTCAGCGGGATCTGGGACACCGGCTTGCCGATGGCGTCGGCCACCGCGCAGGAGACCGCCGCGGCCACGTTGAGGATGGGCACCTCACCGGCGCCCTTGACTCCGAGCGGGCCGAAGGACGGAGCTCCCTCGTACAGGTCGAGCCGGACAGGTACGACGTCACCGGACAGCGGCATGCGATAGGTCTCGAACCCCGTCTGGCGCACCTTCCCCCGCGCGTCGATGGTGATCTCCTCGTGCAGCGCGTAGCCCAGGCCCTGGACGACGCCGCCCTGCACCTGGCCGCGTACGGCCCTCGGGTTGATGGCCCGGCCCACGTCCTGGACGACGCGGTAGGCCAGCACCTCGACGTGGCCGGTGTCCGGGTCGACGGCCACGTCGCACTCGTGCACGGCGAAGACGGGCAGGTCCAGCGCGCCGATCATGTGCCCGGCCGCGCAGCCGGACATGGGCTGCACCCCGATGCCGGTGAACGAGCCGGAGCCGGAGATCGGGCCGGACACCGACTGGGCCCGCTCGGCCACCTCGCGCAGGGTGATCCGCGCCGACGGCACTCCGTTGACGGCCACGTGGCCATCGGTGAGGACCAGGTCGCCGGGAGCCGCCTCCAGCATCTCGGCGGCGAGGTCGAAGACCTTGCGGCGCACCTCGTCGCAGGCCGCGACCCCGGCCGCGCCCAGGGAGACGGTCGTCCGGCCGCCGCCCACACCGCCGTCGTATCCGGCCGCGTCGGTGTCGGCGGCCCGGACCGTGACGTCCTCCGGCCGCAGGCCCAGCGAATCGGCGACGAGCTGCGGGATCGCCTGCATGGTCGACCCGGAGCCGATCTCGACGCCGGCGGTGACCAGAGTGGCCGTGCCGTCCGGGTTGAGGTTGACCGTGGCGGCGGAGGGGCCGACGAAGATGAACCAGGTGCCGACGGTCGTCGCCGTCCCGTGCAGGCGGCCGTCGTCGGCCCGCTCCACCGGGGCGGAGTCACGCAGCGCGACCATCCGGTCGATCATCGGGGCCAGCACGTCGCCCTCGAAGACCTGCCCGGTGGATCCGAGGTCGCCGTCGCCGAGCACGTTGCGCCGCCTGAACTCGACCCGGTCCATGCCGATGGCGGCGCAGATCTCGTCCGTGTGGCGTTCGAGGGCGGCGGTGCAGTAGGTGCCGTTGCAGGCGCGGAAGGCGCCGTTGGGCGGCGTGTTGGTGTAGACGGCCCGGCTCACCAGGCGCACGGCGCCGAGCCGGTAGTTTCCGCCGAGCGTGTGGGCGGTCATGCTGGTCAGGAACGGCTGCTCACCGCCGTAGGCGCCGCAGTCCATCAGGACGACGGCCTCCCGGGCGACGATCTCGCCCGACTCGGTGACGGCCGACCGGATCCGGATCTCCGCGTTCTCCCGGCACAGGGCCGTCTGCATCTCCTCCTGCCGGCTGTTGACCAGCTTGACGGGCCGGCCCGCGGCCCGTGCGAGCAGCGCGGCGAACGGTTCGAGGCTCACCTCGAACTTCATGCCGAACCCGCCGCCCACCGGCGGGACCACCACGCGGACGTCGGCCTCCCGCACCCCGAGGAGCCGGGCGGTGGAGTTGCGCACCGCCCACGGCACCTGGGTGGACGTCTGGATGACGAACCGGCCGTTCTCGTAGCCGGCCACGCACGCGCGGGGTTCGAGCGGGGCCTGGTTCTGCCGGCCGGCCACGAACTCCGTCTCGACGATCCGCACGTCGTCGCGGGCGAAGGCGGCGTCGGTGTCGCCGCGCACCACGGTGGCCTCCCAGCCGATGTTGCGGCCCCGCCGGCCGCCCTCGACGAGCACGTCGTAGTCTTCCCAGCCCGGATGGAGGTCGCGGGCGTCGTCGGCCAGGGCCTGCGCCATGGTGACCAGAGGGGTGTACTCCTCGACCTCGACCACGATCGCCGAGGCCGCCGCGCGGGCCTGTTCGAGGGTCTCCGCCGCGACCGCCGCGATGGGCTCGCCCAGGTAGCGGATCTGGTCGACGGCGAACAGGGGGTGGTCGGCGATGGTGATGCCGTAGCGGCCGGGGGCGTCGGCCGCCGACACGACGGCCCGCACCCCGGGCATGCGGCGGGCGGGCTCCAGGTCGATCGACACGATGCGGCCCGCCGGGACCTGCGAGCGGCACAACGCCGCGTGCAGCAGCCCGCCTTCGGCCGCGTCGACCGTGAACACCGTCCGGCCGCGCAGTTTGTCCTCGGCGTCGCGGCGGGGCAGGTTCGCTCCGATGACGTCGCTCATGACGCGTCCTCCTCCACTGCCGCGGTGGCGGCTCGGGCCGCCGTGAGAGCGGCGTCCACGATGCGCTCGTATCCGGTGCACCGGCAGATGTTGCCGACCAGGGCCTCGTGGACGTCACGCCGCTCGGGGCTCGGGTTGGTCTCCAGCAGCGCGGTCAGCGACATCAGCATCCCGGGGAAGCACATGCCGCACTGCACCGCGTCGTTGTCCTTCATCGCCTGCTGCAGCGGGGACAGCGCGCCGGTCGGGTCGGCGAGGGACTCGACGGTGCGGACCGACCTGCCCTCCGCCAGGCCCAGCGGCACCAGGCAGGAGGCCACCGCGTCGTCGTCGACGAACACCGTGCAGGATCCGCAGAACCCCTCGCCGCACGCGGCCTTCGTGCCGCGCAGATGCAACTCCTCGCGGAGCACGCCGGACAGGGGAGTCATCGGGTCGGCGTGCACCCGGCGGGCCTCCCCGTTGACGAACAACTCGGTCATGTCCTGCCCGCCTTTCCGTGCGGCTCCAGTGCTCGTACGGCACGGCCGACGACCGTCGGCAGCACCTGCAGTCGGTACCAGCCGTCCGCCTCCACCGAGGTGCGCGGGGTGAAGGCTCCGGCGAGCTCGCGGGCCGTACGGACCGCTTCGTCCGCGTCGAGCGGCCGGCCGGTCATCGCGGCGGCGAGCTCGGGCCACAGCCGGGCCACGGGCTCGACCGAGCCCACGGCGACGGTGGCCGACTCGACCACGCCCGCCTGGTCGAGCGTCGCCGCGACGCTGACGATGGCGACCGGGTAGTCGCCCGCGCGCCGCAGCGTCAGGCGGGCGTGCGCGGAGACGACCGGCGCCAGCGGCACCGACACGTGGGCCAGCACGGTCCCGGGCGGCTGGCTGTCGCGGGTGGTGAGAAAGGTGCTGAGCGGCGCGGTCGTGATGCCCGCCGGGCCCGCCAGCACCACCCTGGCCGACAGGCTGAGCAGCGCGGGCGCCAGGTCGGCCGCCGCGAAGTCGCGGGTGCAGAGGTTGCCGCCGACCGTGGCCTGACGTCTGACGGACGGGTTGGCCGAAGCCGCCGCGGCCTGCCGGAGCGCCTCCAGCGCGGGGTAGCCGGTCAGCGCCTGGGCGAGCCGGGCGTGGGTGACGGCGGCGCCGATCGTGAGGGCGGCGCCGTCGTCGTCGATCCGCCTCAGTTCCTCGATCCGGGCCAGCGAGACGTACTCGCGGTGGAACGGCTCGCCGCGCGAGGGACTTCTCATGATCCAGGTGGCGCCCGCGATGGGAGCGGCGTCGGGGCCGGCGACCGCCAGCCGTTCGACGGCGTCGTCCAGCGAGGTCGGCTGGTACAGGCCGGGCGCGGTCGGGACTGTCATCGAGAGACTCCTTGTCTGGTGGCCGGATCCCGGCCCCGCCGTCCCTCCGGGGAACGGCGGGGCCGGGTCAGGCGGCGGCGCCGAGGGCCTGGCGCAGCTTCAGCTCCCGGTTCGCCGAGTCGGCGCGGGCCCGCAACGCCTCGTCGAGGGTCACGGCGACGAACCGGGTGCGGGTGCCGGGGGAGCACTGCGCCACCAGGTTGAGGTCGGCACTGATCACGCTGGCCACCATGGCGTAGCCGCCGCCGGAGACCGCGTCGCGGTGCAGGATGATCGGCTCGACGCCGCCGGGCACCTGGATCGAACCGACCGGGTAACCGGCGTCGACGATGTTGGACGGGTCGGACCCCGCGCCGAACGGCTGGACGCGCTCCTCCCACTCCAGGACCGGGCCGGAGTAGCGGAACCCGGTGCGGTCGGCGACCGGGGTCAGCGTCCACTCCGACTCCAGCAGGCAACTGCGCCCGGCGTCGGTCAGCCGGTAGTCGTACAGTCCGAGGACCACCCGCAGCTCGACGTCGCGGCTGTAGGCGGGCCTGAGCGTTTCGGGCACGACCTGGCCCGGCACGCCGCCGGTGGGCCGGCCGATCGGCACGACGTCGCCCTTCTTGAGGTTGCGGCCCTCGAAGCCGCCGAACCCGCCGAGCGCGTACGTCGACCGGCTGCCCAGCACCTCGGGCACGTCGAACCCGCCGGCGACGGCGATGTAGATGCGCGCCCCCGCCCGCAGGAAGCCGAAGGTCAGCTGGTCTCCGGCCGCGACGGCGAAGGACTCCCACTGCGGCGCGGGCTCGCCGTTGAGCATCACCGGCATGTCCGCGCCGGTGACGGCCACCACCGCCGGCTCGTCGAAGCGCAGCACCGGACCCATGTACGGCGACTCGATGACCGCCGCGTCGAGCGGGTTGCCCACGAGCAGGTTGGCCGCGGCGGCGGCGCGCAGGTCGGCCGCGCCGGACGGCGGGATGCCCACGTTGTAGTAGCCGGGACGACCGCGGTCCTGGATGCTGGAGGCCAGCCCCGGTTCGAGGATCTCAACTGGCATAGAGCGCCTCCAGAAGTTCGGTGTTGTAGCCGTCGGGGTCGGCCAGGAAGCGATCGAGGTCGAACGTCACCGGGCGCTGCCGGTAGCGGTAGGTGCCGGCCTCGACCTCGGCGCGAATGGCTTCATACTCAGCCTGGTCGACGGCGCGGAACTTGACGATGTCACCCGGCCGGAAGAAGATCATGAAGTCGCTGAAGTCGGCGAGCCGCTGCTCCGGGTCGAAGATCGGCACCGGAGTGACGCCGAACATCTGGTAGCCGCCGGCCCCGCGGACCGAGTAGATGCACGCGAAGCAGCCGCCGTGGCCCACGGTCAGCGCCGGGGTGTCCGTGCGCGGCCGCAGATACTTGGGCAGCTCCAGCTGCCGCTCCTGCGGGACCATCTGGAACAGGAACGGCAGCCCGGCCACGAAGCCGACCATCGAGGTGATCCACGGCGAGCCGGAGTGGGCGTCGATGAACGCCTGCACCGAGTCGAGGTCGTTCTCGACGGCCGCGAATTCCAGGTCGTTGCCCTCGGGCCGCTGGTGCCGGTCGCGGAAGCGGGCGCCCGTCTCGTTGGTGAACGGGTCGTCGTACCAGACGGGGACCTCGAAGATGCGGGTCTCCACGCTGCGCGAGGGGGAGCCGGCGACCTTCGCCTCGGCCGCCCGCACCGTCGCCTCGACCTCGGCCGGCGGCACGACGTCGGGGTCGAACCTGATCAGCAGGGAGGCGTTGGCCGGGCAGATGTCCACGATGCCCGGGATGCGGTTCTCACTGAGGATCTTCGACACCGCCATGGCGGTGAAGTTGACCTCAAGGCTCATGGCCTCGGCGAACTGAACGACGAGATGCTCGTCGCCGCCCCAGGAGTAGCGGCTCTCGCCTGTCTTGCGCGCGCTCTTCTGTGTCATGCGTTCCCGCCACTCTTGTTACGGCCGGCCATCCACCCTTCGAGGAAGGTGGTGTGGTAGCGGCCTTCGCGGAATTCCTCGATGTCGATCACGGTGCGCATGAAGCCCGCGGTGGTGACGACACCTTCCACTTCGACCTCGTCCAGGGTGCGCGCCATGCGGGCGATCGCCGACGCACGGGTGTCGGACCAGACCACGATCTTGGCGAGCAGGGAGTCGTAGAACGGACTGACCTCACTGCCGGGACCGAAGCCCGAGTCGATGCGGACGAACGGGCCGCCCGGCATCCGCATCGCCGAGAGCACGCCGGGGCTCGGCATGAAGGCGAACTCCGGGTTCTCCGCGTTGAGCCGCACCTCGATGGCGTGGCCGCGGAACTCGACGTCGGACTGGGCGAACGACAGGGGCGCCCCGGAGGCCACGGTCAGCTGCTCGCGGACCAGGTCGCGGCCGGTCACCATCTCCGTCACCGGATGCTCCACCTGGATCCGGGTGTTCATCTCGATGAAGTAGAACTCCTCGGTGGCCGGGTCGTAGAGGAACTCGACCGTGCCGGCGCCGGTGTAGGCCGCCACCTTGGCGAGCGCGACGGCCGCGTCGGTCATGGCGTTGCGCACGTTCTCCGGCAGGCCGGGCGCGCCCGCCTCCTCCAGCACCTTCTGGCGGCGCCGCTGCATCGAGCATTCGCGCTCGCCGAGGTGGACGAAGTTCTCGCCGTCGCCGAACACCTGCACCTCGATGTGCCTGGCGTGCTCGACGAATCGCTCGATGTAGACCAGCCCGCTGCCGAACGCCGCCTGGGCCTCGGCCTGGGCGACCGGCAGCGCCTCGGTGAGCTCGGCCCCGTCGGCCACGACCCGGATGCCGCGGCCACCGCCCCCGGCGGCGGCCTTGATCGCCACCGGGTAGCCCGCCTGCTCAGCCGCCGCGAGGGCCTCCGGCAGGCCGTTGACCGGCCCGGCGGAACCCGGGACGGTCGGCACGCCGGCCTCCTCGGCGGCGGACCGCGCCCGCGCCTTGTCGCCCATCAGCCGGATCGTCCTGGCCGACGGCCCGACGAAGGTGACCCGGGCGTCGGTGACCTTCTGCGCGAACTCGGCCCGCTCCGACAGGAACCCGTAGCCGGGGTGCACCGCGTCGGCGCCCAGGTCGACCGCCGCCGTGACGATCGCGTCCATGTTCAGGTAGCTGCGGGAGGCCGCCGGCGGGCCGATGAGCACCCGCTCGTCGGCCATCCGGACGTGCAGTGCCTCCTGGTCGGCCTCGCTGTAGACGGCCACCGTGCTGATCCCGAGCTCCCGGGCCGCACGGATGATCCGTACCGCGATCTCCCCACGGTTGGCGACCAGCAACTTGCGCACCAAGATCAGCCCTTCTCGATGGTGAGGATGCCGTCGCCGGGGCCGATGATGCTCTCGTTCTCCGCGTGGATCCGCGTCACCGTGCCGCTCGCTCCGGCCTTGACCTCGGCGAACTGCTTCATGACCTCGACCAGTCCAACCGTGGTGTCGGCGCTCACCACGGAGCCCACCTCGACGAACGGCTCCTTGTCGGGAGCGGGACGGGTGTAGAAGACTCCGGGCAGCGGAGACTGCACAACATGCTCAGACATGCGAGACCTTTCCAGAAGTCGAATCCTGCGAATCGATGACAGCCCTGATCGCGGTGGCCACTGCCACGGCGTTGGGCGTGTCCGAGTGGACGCAGACCGTGTCGAACCTCATCGGGATCCGTTCGCCCGTGGCGGCGATGGCGACCCCTTCATCGAGGGCGACCGTCATCCGCTCCACTGCCCGCTCCACCGGCGTGGCATGCGGGCGTCTTGTGATGATCAGTCCGCCGTCGGCCGAGTACTCGAGGTCGACGTAGAACTCGGCGAGGAACGGCACCCCCCGGGCGGCGCTGACCCGCTCGTGCGCGGTGCCCGCCATGCCGAAGACCGGCACCCCGTACATGACGGCGACGTCGCACACCGCGTCCATCAGCGCCTCGTCGCGGGCGACCATGCCGTACAGCGAGCCGTGCGGCTTGATGTGGTCGAGCGCGACGCCCGCCGCGTCGAGGAAGCCCTTGAGCGCGCCGACCTGGTAGATGACGATGTCGCGTACCTCGTCGGGGAACAGCTTCATCTCGCGCCGGCCGAAACCGACCGGGTCGGGCAGGCCCGGGTGCGCGCCGACGGAGACGCCGGCGGCGGCGGCCTTGGTGACGGTCTCGCGGATGCCGCTCGGATCACCCGCGTGGAACCCGCACGCGACGTTCGCGGTGTCGATGAGGCCGAGCAGCGCGTCGTCGTTGCCGAAGGAGTGGATCCCGTAGGACTCACCCATGTCGGAGTTGAGAATGACCTTCATGTTCACACCTTTCCGGCGTACACCGCGGACGCGAGCCGGGTGCGGAGCCGGTCAGCGACGACGGCCAGAGCCAGCACGACGCCGGTGACGATCATTTGGTAGTAGGAGTTGATCTGCGCCAGGTTCATGCCGTTGGCGACGATCCCAATGAACACCGCGCCCAGTACCGCGTCGAGCACGCGGCCCGCGCCACCGCGCAGGCTCACGCCGCCGATGACGGCCGCGGCGATCGTCTGCAGCGGGAGCGACGCGCCGATGTTCGCCTCGCCGGTTTCGAGGCGGGCCGTGAGCAGCACGGCACCGACGGCGGCCAGCGCGCCGGCCGTCACGTACGCCAGGATCAGGGTGCGGAACTCGTTGACGCCCGACAGCCGGGCGGCGCGCGGGCTCGACCCGACCGAGTAGATGTGGCGTCCGGGCCGGGTCAGGGTGAGCAGCACCCAGAGCACCACCGCGGCCAGCAAGGCCAGCCAGATGGAGATGCCTATCCCGAAGATGCTGCCGTAGCCCAGCCAGTCGCTGAACTCCATGGGCAGCCCGGAGACCGGCACGCCCGAGGTGAGCATCAGGGCGAGGCCCGAGAACACCGAGGCGGTCGCCAGCGTCATGATGAAGGGATTGATGTTGAGGCTCGCCACGCCCAGGCCGTTGAGGAGCCCGCAGGCCATGCCCACGAGCACGCCCACGACGATCCCGACCACCACGGCGGCCAGCGGCGAGCCCGTCTGGGCCGACATGGTCATCGCCGTGGACACCGAGACCAGCGCGGTGATGGCGCCGATCGACAGGTCGAAGCCACCGGCCAGCAGCACCACGAACTGGCCGAGGGTGGCGATGATGATGTACGAGTTCTGCCTGAGCGCCGAGTGGATGTTGTCGACGGTCAGGAAGTTGTCCGACATCAGCGAGAAGGTGATCAGCGCGATGACCACCAGGATCGGCAGCACGCCGATCCTGACGAAGATCCGGGCGGCGTACGAGATCACAGATCGAGGTCGCGCCGTGACTTCGGCCTCACTCTGGAGGGTCATGCGATCTCCTTCGCCGGTTCGTCCCAATGCATCATGTGACGCAGGATCGTTTGCTCGTTGATGTCGTCCTGCCGCAGCTCGGCGGTGATCGTCCCGTGCGCGAAGACGTACACCCGGTGGCACAGGTGCAGGATCTCCGGCAGCTCGGAGGAGATGACCAGCACGGCGTTGCCCTGCCGGGCCAGCTCCACGATCTGGTCGTAGATCGTCACTCGGGCCCCGACATCCACCCCGACCGTCGGCTCGTCCAGCAGGTACGTGCTGCAGTTTCCGAGCAGCGCCCGCCCGAGCAGGCCCTTCTGCTGGTTGCCGCCGGAGTAGCTGTCGGCCGTCCGCTCGGGGTCGGGCGGGCTCAGCTTCATCCGGCGCAGCATGTCGCCGGCCACGGCGCGTTCCCTGCCGGGACGCAGCACCGGGCCGGTGGAGATCGAGTCCCGGCGCAGCCAGGGCAGCGTGACCGTCTCGCGGAGCGGCCGGTTCAGCAGCAGCCCCTCGGTCTTGCGGTCGCTGGGCAGGTAGACGACGCCGGACTTCATGACCCGGGCCGGCCTGGCCCCGGTGAGGTCGGCGCCGTCGATGGTCAGCGTGCCGGAGTCGACCCGTTCCAGACCGAAGCAGGCGCGGGCCGCGGTGGACTTGCCCGAGCCCATGAGCCCGGCGAATCCCACGATCTCCCCGGCGCGCAGCTCGAAGCTCGCGTTCCGTACGGCGCCGTCGAAGGTGGACAGGTCGTGGGCGGCCAGGACGACGCGGGTGCCCGGCTCGGGCAGCTCCGGGTAGAGGTCCTCCACCACGCGGCCGGTCATCAGGTTGATCAGCTCGTCGTCGGGCGTGCCGCCCGGGACGGTGGTGATCAGCTTGCCGTCCCGGAGCACGGTCACCCGGTCCGCGAGGCGCCGGATCTCCGCCATCCGGTGGGTGATGTAGACGATGCCGATGCCCCGGCCGCGCGCCTCCTCCACCAGGCTGAAGAGCCGTTCCGACTCCTCCTCGGTCAGCGAGGCGGTCGGCTCGTCGAGGATGAGGACGCTGAGCTCGGGCCGGAACGCCTTGGCGATCTCGACCATCTGCTGCTCTGCCCGGCTCAGCGTCTCCACCAGCCGGTCCGGTGAGATGTGGAAGTCGAACTCGTCCAGGCGTTCCTGGGCCAGCTTGCGGACCCGGCGCCGGTTGATGAGGCCGAAGCGGCCGGGCTCGGCGCCCATGACCAGGTTCTCGGCCACGGTCATCGTGGGCATCAGCGAGAACTCCTGGAAGACCGCGCTGATGCCCAGCCCGCGGGCGGCCGCGACGCCCGCGAGGTGGACGGGGCGCCGGTTGACCTCGATCGTCCCGCCATCCGGGTGCTGGGCGCCCGAGATGATCGAGATGAGGGTGGACTTCCCGGCGCCGTTCTCACCGAAGAGCACGTGCACCTCGCCCTTGCGGAGTTCGAAGTCCACCCCGTCCAGCGCGGTCACGCCGGGGTACTTCTTCGTGAGCCCGCGGACCCGGAGCACGACCTCGTGGTCAGGATCGGTCATGAGACAACTTTCTGGTCATGGACGGGCGTCAGGTGGGGTCGGGTCAGCTGCCGGCCTTGACCGTGAACGTGGGGGACCAGCCGTCGGGGGCCAGTGTGGTCGCCACGTCGAAGTCGCCGAGCGTGTCCTTGGTCACCATGACCAGCTCGGGGCCGACGTGCTTCATGAACTCCTTCTTCTCCAGCGCCCGGATGGCCTGGTCGATGGCGATCCGGCCCTGCAGCGCCGTGCTGTCGCTCGGGGCGGCCTGCACGGTGCCGCGCTGGATGCCCGTGTGGGTGCCCGGGGTGAAGTAGTAGCCCGCGACGCGGATCTTGTCGCTGAGGCTGCGGTCCCGCAGGATCGGTCCGGCGGCCTCGGCGGTCACGGCGGTGCCGATGATGTAGTCGATGTCCGGGTGTGCGGCGAGCACATCCTCGATCAACCGGCTTTGTGCATCCTTACCGGTGTCGCCCCACTTGGTGTCGACGACCTCCACCTTGCTGTCCTTGAGGGCGGTCTTGAAGCCCTCCTCGCCGGCCTCGGCCCAGCCCGCGCCATTCGGCCCGGGGAACCAGGCGACCTTGACGGCCTCGCCCTTGGAGTCCTCGATCAGCCACTTCGCCGTGATGTCGGCCAGGTCGTAGAACGAGACGAGCGACTTGGCGGTGACCTTGTCGCTGGACATGCCGTTGACGACGTCGATCACCGGCTTGCCGGAGGCCGCCAGGCGGTCCACCGTCTTGTTCAGCCCGTCGTAGGAGATGGCGCCGATGACCAGGGCGTCCGCGCTCTGGGCGCAGTCCTCGATCTGCTGGGTCTGCTTGTCCAGGTTCTCGTAGCCGCCCGCCTCGACCATCGTCATGTTGACGCCGGCCTCGCGCGCCTGCTCGGCCACGCCGTAGTTGAGGCCGAGCCAGTAGGCGTCCTTCATGTGCGGGACCGACACGCAGATGTTCCAGGGCTTCTCGGCCTTGTCCAGCGGGGTGTACTCGCCCTTGCTGCGCTCGCTGTCCATGGCCAGGTCGGCCCAGATGTCGACCTTGGCCGGGGCCCAGCTCTTGCCGGCGGCGGCGCTCGCGGGGGTGTCGCCGGCGGCGTCGGTGGAGGAGGCGGAGCCACAGGCGGTCAATGCCAGCAGCGCCACGGCGGAGGTCGCCATAACGGCGGGATAACGGAAGTGCACGGACGCTCCCTTTGTTTCGTTCCACGCCGGGAACTTCGCAGGTAGATGGGTGTTTGCAGTCAACATGGCGTCCGGTTTCAGCGTCTACGGGCGTGAGGGCCAAGGCTGGCGAGCTTGTATCGTGCAAGTGCACAGCAATACGGTCAGCCCGAAAGGTCGTCACGTTCATGGCCCTAACGCTCAGCCAGCTCCTCGCCGAGTCCGTGCTCGAGCTGACCCTCGTCACGCCCAGCAGTCCTGAGCTGCTGCAACGCCCCGTGCGGTGGGTCGCCTCGACCGAGCTCGTCGACCCCACGCCGTTCCTGCGCGGCGGCGAGCTGCTGCTGACCACCGGGGCCTTCATCGACGCGGACGACCACGACGCGTGGCAGGCCTTCATCCAGCGGCTCAAGGCGGCCCGGGTCCCGGCGGTCGGCTTCGGGCACGGGCTGACCCACCACGACGTCCCCCGCGCACTGGTCGAGTGCGCCACCGCCGCCGACCTGCCGCTGCTCGCCGTCCCCTACAGCGTGCCCTTCGTACGGATCAGCGAATTCGTCGCCGACGCCATCATCGCCGACCGGTTCAAGGACCTGGGCCGGGCCTCCAACCTGGCCGCCGACCTGGCCAAGCTTGTCTCCACCGGCGCTCCCCTCGCCGCCCTGCTCAGAAAGATCGCCGAGGAGATCGGCGGCGAGGCGGCCATCATCGACATCGACGGAAGCGTGATGTCGAGCTGGCCGACGCACCACGAGCTGCGCACCGACCTGGTGCTGGAGGGGCTGGCGACCAACGGCACGACCGGCTACTTCGCCGTGCCTCTCGACCAGGCCGGGGCGCACGACCACATCCTGGTCGGCCGGTCCGAGATGACCGTCGAGACCGTGCGGATGGCCATGCACTCCGCGGCCACGCTGATCGCCATCGACCTGACGCGAAGGCTCCAGGAGGAGTCGTCGAGCGCCACGCGGATGGCCGCGGTGCTGGCCGGCCTGACCGACTGGACCACGCCCACGGCGACCCTGGTGAGGGCGCTGCGCGTCGCGGGCTTCGACAGCGACGCCCCCACCGTGGTGCTCGTGGCCCACCCCAATCCCGCCTTCTCCGCCGGCTACTCGCTGCGGCTGCGACTGGCCGTGGAGCAGGTGCTGCCCGTCGTACGCTCGGTGCGCAGCGGCGACATGCTGGTGCTGCTCGCCCAGGGCGGCGACGGCGACACGACGGGCAACGTCCTGGAGGTCCTGCGCCGGGAGATGCCCAGCCGGCGGATCGTCGTCGCCGGTCCGGCCCGCGACGCCGAGGAGATCCGCATGGTCCTCGCCTCGGCGCGGGCCATGATCACGCCGGAGCAGGCGACGCCGGTGCGCGCCCGCGCCTTCGACCTGGCCTCGATCGTGGCGGCGGCCGCCGGGCGGGGCGGACAGCACGCCGCGCGCGAGGTCCTGCAGCCGCTGATCGACCATGACGCCAGGACCGGTGGCGAGCTGCTCCACACCCTGCGGACCTACCTGCGGCTCGACGCCCGGCAACACCTGACGGCCAAGGCCCTCCACCTGCACCGCAACACGCTGAGATACCGGCTCGCGCAGATCGGCAAGCTGCTCGACGCCGACCTCGACAGCCTCGACACGCTGCTGATCTGCAACCTCGCCAGCCGGATGTACGACACCGCCAACGGCTGAGCCGTGCTGGGCCTGCCGTCCCCTCGAACCGCGACCTCGGGCTGTCCGGCCGCCCCGGGGCTGCCGTCAGCCGTCGCCTTCGCCGCGCGCGGCGAGCGCCTCGCCCAGCTCGTCGGCATGGCGCAGGGTGCGCACCAGGAACGGCACCGTGAACGCGATGACCGACCGGTCCGCGCCCCGCGCCTTGGCCGCCTCACGGACCTCGGCCGCGATGGTGGACAGGGCCGCCACCGACTGCAGGGTGAGCCCGACGAGCAGGCCGAGCCGGTCGGGACGCACCCCGAACCTGCCCAGCGGACGCATCCCGCGCTCCACCGCCGACACCACGTCCTCGACCCGGGTGGTGATCGTGAGCAGGTTGGCGGCGGCCAGCGCGGCCACGATCCGCAGGCACATCACGATCGCGGGAACGGGCCCGAGCAGCCACCACTGCAGCGCGAGCACGAACACCACCAGGATCGCGAGCATGCGGAGCACCTGGAGGCAGCGCCGTAGCGAGACCCGGGCCACCGCGTAGCCGAGGGCGACGGCCGCGCAGATCGCGCCCAGCCAGCCCGGGGAGGTCACGAAGAAGACCACTCCGGCGAGCACGAACAGGACGAGGAACTTCCAGCCCGCCGGTGTCCGGTGCAGCAGGGTCGAGCCGGGTTCGTACCAGCCGCCGACGTTCACGTGACGAGCTTGCGGTAGTGACGCAGCGCCGGTTCGGGCGCGTCGTCGGCCACGACCCGTCCCGCGTCGAGCACGATCACCCGGTCGAAGCCGCCGAGCAGGTCGAGATCGTGGGTGACCAGCACCACCTGCTGCTCCAGCTCGGCCAGCAGGTCGACGAAACGGCGTTTGTTGCGCAGGTCGAGCAGCGTCGTCGGCTCGTCGCACACGAGCACGGCGGGCTCCAGCACCAGCATCGCGCACAGGGCGAGCAGCTGCTTCTGGCCGCCGGAGAGCTGGTGGGCGGGATGGTCGGCGTAGCCGGCCAGGCCGTGCTGGGCGAGCACCTCGGCCGCGCGCTCGGCGCGCTCCTTGGCCGACAGCCCGCTGCGCCGCAGCGAGAACGCGACGTCCTCGCCGGCCGTCGGCATCACGATCTGGCTGTCGGGGTTGGTGAAGACGAACCCGACGCGCCGGCGGACCTCCCGGCCGTCGCGGCTCGGGTCGAGCCCGTCGACCAGGACCCGGCCGGTGGCCGGCCGCACCAGGCCGTTGATCATGCGGGCCAGGGTGGACTTGCCGGAGCCGTTGGCCCCGACGAACGCCACCCGCCGCTCCGGCAGGCGCAGGCCGACGTCGGAGAGCACCACCCGGTCGCCGTAGTGGTGCCCGACGCCCTCGAACTCGATCACGGCACTGCCTCCCACATCGTCGCCACGCCCACGCCCCCGCCCGCGGAGAGGGCGGCCAGGCCGGAGCCGGCGCGGCCGGTTCGTACCAGTGTCGCGAACAACCGCACCACGAGCACGGCGCCCGAGGCGCCCCAGGGATGACCCAGGGCGATCGCCCCGCCGTCGGGGCCGGCCGTGTGCTCGTCGATCCCGGTGCCGTCGAGACAGGCCAGCGTCTGGCCGGCGAACGCCTCGTTGAACTCGACGACGTCAGGAACCCGGTCGAGCACGTCCTTCATCGCCGGCACCGCGCCCAGCCCGAGCCGGTTGGGGTCGACGGCCCTGGTCGCCGAGGAGACGAGCCGCAGGCCGGGCAGGCCGAGCCGGCGGCGGACCGTCTCGCTGACCAGCAACACGGCGGCCGCGCCGTCGCTGATGCCGCACGAGTTGGCCGCCGTGGCGGTGCCGCCGGGCGTGAAGGCGGGCCGGAAGCGGGCCAGCCGCTCGGCCGTGAAGCCGGGGCGCGGGCGCTCGTCGCGGTCGGCGGGGCCGATGGGGACCAGCTCGGCGGCGAAGCGGCCGGACCGCTGGGCCTCGACCGCCCTGGCATGGCTGCGGGCGGCGAAGGCGTCCTGCCGCTGCCGGGAGATCCCGGCCTCGGCCGCCACCAGGTCGGCGGCCGGGCCCATGTCGGGGTCGCCGATCTCGGCGGGGGCGAACGGCGCCCGCGTGTAGCACCGGGGCGTCTCGCCGGGCGAGCGCGGGCGCCACGCGCGGTAGGGCGCGGTGGAGGCGCTCTCGACGCCCCCGGCCAGGTACGCCTCACCCTCGCCGGCCCGGATCAGCGCCGCGGCCAGGGTGATCGCGGCCAGCCCGCTCGCGCACTGCCGGTCGACGGTCATCCCCGGCACGCTCTCGTCCAGTCCGGCGCGCAGGGCGGCGACGCGGGCCGGGTTGCCGCCGGGCCCGAACACGTTGCCCAGCACGACGTCGTCGACGGTGTCGAGGGCGGCGTCGTCGAGCACGGCCCGCAGCACGGGGGCGGCCAGCTCGTCGGCGCCGTACGCGCGCAGCGCGCCGCCCGCGTTGCCGATGGGGGTGCGCCGGGCCGCCACGACCACCGGCGTCCGATCCTCACTCATCGCAGGGCTCACTCATCGCGTCGCCCTGTTCATCGCGTGGGCTGATCGCGTGGGTCTGCTCATCGCGTGGGTTGATCGCGTGGGTCTGCTCATCGCGTGGGTTGATCGCGTCGGCTCGGCTGATCGCGGTGGTGCCGTTCATCGCATCGGCTCCGCGGCGAGGGTGCCGTCGCGCAGTTGCTCGGCGACCGTGGCCCGGGCGGGCTTCCCGGACGCGGTGCGCGGCAGCGCCGTGGTGACCAGCCAGCGGCGGGGCCGCTTGCCGGGTTCGAGGTTGGCCGACGCGGCGTGCCGCAGCTCGCGCAGCGTGGGCCGGCTGCCGGGGGACGCCTCGACGACGGCGGTCACGATGGAGCCGAGGGTCGGGTGCGGGGTGCCGGTGACGAGCACGTCCGTGACGTACGGGACCACGCGCAGCACGCCCTCGACCTCCTCGGCGGAGACCAGCTTGCCGCCGCTCGACAGGGTCGCCCCGAGCCTGCCCAGCACCACCAGGGCGCCGGTGTCGTCGAACTCGACCCGGTCGCCCACGGTGGACCAGCCGGTCGCGGGCCGCGGGACGCCGTCGCGGAGGTAGCCGTCGAACGCGAGCGGCGAGCGTACCCAGAGGACGCCGTCGCGGACGTCGAGCCGCACGCCGGGGACCGGCCGCAGCCCGCCCTCGCCACGCCGGACCGCGATCAGCGAGTGCTCGGCGGAGCCGTAGTAGTCGACCAGCTCGGCCCCCGGCAGCAGCCGCGAGAAGCGGGACCGCACGCCGGGGTCGAGGTGGGCGCCGCCGCAGACGACCGTGCGCAGGGCGGAGCCGGCCCGCAGGTCGGGCCGCCGGTCGAGGACGTCGAGCAGCGCGGTCAGCATCGCCGGGACCAGGTGGACGGTGGCAGCCTCGCGCGCCGCCTCGGCCGCGGCCTCGGGTGCCCAGCGCGGCAGCGAGCGGACCTCGTGGCCGCACCACAGCGCGTGCAGCGTGCCGAACAGGAACAGCGACGAGCTCAGCGGCCCCGGGATCAGCACGGGGCCCGGCAGTCGCCCGAGGGCCTCGAAGCTGCGCAGCCATGATCCGCGCGTACGCATGAGGACCTTCGGCCGGGCGCTGCTGCCCGAGGTCGTCGGCAGGTAGAAGATCGTGGCGTCGTCGCCGACCGGTGAGACGCCGCCTGCTCCGCGGGTGCCGCGATCGGCT
>NZ_JBFAKL010000031.1:27384-104211 GCF_040655715.1 Nonomuraea cavernae
GCTCGCGGGACGTCGGCGGTGACGGGGATGTCGCCGTCGGCTCGCGGGACGTCGGCGGTGACGGGGATGTCGCCGTCGGCTCGCGGGACGTCGGCGGTGACGGGGATGTCGCCGTCGGCTCGCGGGACGTCGGCGGCCACGGGCGGGGCGGCGTCGGTGACCACGAGGTGCGGGCTCGCGTCGGCCAGCACCGCCTCGCGCTCCCGAGGGGTCCACGACGGCTCGACGACCAGGGTCGCGGCGCCGAGCAGGTCGGCGCCGAGCAGCCACGCCGGCACGTCGGGCGCGTCCACGGCGATCCGCGACCCTTCGGCGACGCCGCGCGCGGCCAGCCACCGGGCGGCGCCGTGCGCCCGCGCCAGCAGACCGGCCGGTACGGCTCCGTCGCCGAGGATCGGCGGTGTCGCGAGCGTCATGACGTGGACGTCGTCCTGCCCGGCAGTGCGCGGTGCACCACCGCGGCGATCAGCGAGACGACGACCACCTTGGCCAAGTCGCCCGGCACGTAGATCATCGACTGCACTGCGGCGGCCGGCAGGTCACCGGTGTAGAAGCCGAGCCAGGGGATGCCGATCAGGTAGCTGGCGAGCAGCCCGGACAGGTTGGCGGCCAGCAGCAGCGGCAGCCGGGGCCGTGCCGCGCGCGACACGATCAGCCCGGCGACGAACGCCGACAGGATCCAGCCCAGCAGGAAACCGCCGCTCGGGCCGACGAACGGGGCGATGCCGCCCCGTCCGCCCGACAGGAGCGGCAGGCCGAGGGCGACCAGCCCGAGGAACAGCACGACGGCGGCGGTGCCCCGTCGGGCGCCGAGGATGCTGCCCGCGAGCAGCGGCCCGGCGTTCTGCAGCACGATGGGCACACCGGAGCCGCCGACGTAGACACCAGGGAAGATGCCCAGCACCGCGATGAAGGCGGCGAAGACGACCGTACGGGCGAGGTCGGCGGCAGGCAGGGGGGAGCGGGGTCGAGACACAGCAGTCACGATATCTCCCGGTCTGAAATGCCTGGGCGGTGACCGACGGAGCGATTGACACCCCCGCTGACCTGCGATGACGCCGAGACAAAAAGATCTTGAAAAAAGTACGGCCGATTTGTCGAAGCGCCGCCGTCCCATTCGAAGCGTAGTCAAAGGGCCGAGAACAGCCCCGGACTTACGAGGAGAAGGTCATGAGCCAGCAGCTGACGGAGACTTGCGACCCCCAGACGAGCGTCACCAGGTCGCTGCTCGGCTACGGGATCATCGCCGGACCGGTGTACGTGGTGGTGTCACTCGCCCAGGCGCTGACCAGGGAGGGGTTCGACGTCACCCGGCACGCCTGGAGCCTGCTCGCCAACGGCGACCTCGGCTGGATCCAGATCGCCAACTTCATGGTCGCCGCGGCGGCCACCCTCGCCGCCGCCGTCGGGCTGGGCCGGGCCCTCACCTCGGGGCCGGGAGCGACCTGGGTGCCCCGGCTGATCGGGGTCTACGGGGTGGGCCTGATCGCGTCGGGGATCTTCCGGGCGGACCCCGCGATGGGTTTCCCGGCCGGGACACCGGAGGGGCCGGGCGTCGTGTCACTGCACGGGACGCTGCACTTCGTCGCCGGAGCGGTCGGGTTCGTCTGCCTGACCGTGGCCTGCCTCATCGTCGCCCGCCGGTTCGCCGGCGAGGGGCGCAGGGGATGGGCCGTCTACTCCGGGGTCACCGGGGCGTTCTTCCTGCTGTCCTTCGCCGCCGTCGCGACCGGTGGCGGGGCGCCCTGGGCGACCCTGACCTTCGTCGCGGGGATCGTGGCCGTCTGGACCTGGCTCTCGGCCCTGTCGCTGCACCTCTACCGGCGGGCCATGCCCCAGCGCGGCTGAACCGTCCGGATTCACCAGAGAAAATCACGAAGAAGAGAAAGAGGAACCTGCCATGCGATACGTGATGATGGTCCGCGTCACCTCCAAGCCCGCCACCCCGCCGCCCGCCGATCTGATGGAGGCCATCGCCAAGCTCGGCGGGGAGGCCACCAAGGCCGGTGTGCTGCTGGACAACGCCGGGCTGGCCCCGATCAGCGAAGGCGCCAGGGTGGAGCTCACCGGAGGCAAGCTGAGCGTCACCGACGGCCCGTTCGCCGAGGCGAAGGAGCTGATCAGCTACGCCCTCTACCAGCTCGGGTCCAAGGAGGAGGCGATCGAGTGGGCCTCCCGCTTCATGAAGGTGCACCGTGACCACTGGGCGGGCTGGGAGGGCGAGGTCGACATCCACCGCGTGTTCGGCCCCGAGGACTTCGCCGCCCCCGCCTGATCGCCTGATCCGCACGACAGCGCGTTGCCCGATCCCGCATGACGGCGCCCCCGGTCTCGGTCCGTTTCGGACCTTGGCCGGGGCGCCGTCGTGGTCGGACATGGTTGGATCGGTGGCCATGACGACAGGGGATCCGCGGCGGGCGATCGAGGCGGTCTGGCGGATCGAGTCGGCGCGGGTGGTGGCCGGGCTCGCCCGGATGGTGCGCGACGTCGGCCTCGCCGAGGAGCTGGCGCAGGACGCCCTGGTCGCGGCCCTGGAGCAGTGGCCGGTGTCGGGTGTTCCCGACAATCCGGGCGCGTGGCTGATGCTGACCGCCAAACACCGGGCGATCGACCTGCTGCGCCGCCGTACCCGCTATGAGCAGAAGCTGCAGGAGGTCGGCCACGACCAGGAGCTCCGTCAGGAGTCGGCCGTGGACGAGGTGGACGACGCCCTCGACGACCCGATCGGCGACGACGTGCTGCGGCTGTTCTTCACGGCCTGCCACCCGGTGCTGCCCACGGAGGCGCGGATCGCGCTGACCCTCCGCCTGCTCGGCGGCCTGACCACGGAGGAGATCGCGCGGGCGTTTCTCGTGCCGGAGCCGACCGTCGGGCAGCGGATCTCCCGCGCCAAGCGCACCCTGGCCGAGAAGCGGGTGCGGATCGAGCTGCCCCCACCGGACGAGCTGGCCGACCGGCTCTCCTCGGTGCTGGAGGTCATCTACCTGATCTTCAACGAGGGCTACTCGGCGACCGCGGGCGACGACTGGATGCGCCTGTCGCTCTGCGAGGAGGCGCTGCGCGCGGGCCGGATCCTGGCCGGCCTCATGCCGGAGGAGGCCGAGGTGCACGGGCTCGTCGCGCTGATGGAGATCCAGGCGTCCCGCACCCGCGCCCGCACCGGCCCCGGCGGCGAGGCGATCCTCCTGCTCGACCAGGACCGGCGGCTGTGGGACCGGTTGCTCATCCGCCGCGGGCTGGAGGCGCTCGGCCGCGCGGAGGCGCTCGGCACGATCGGCCCGTACGGCCTGCAGGCCGCGATCGCCGCCTGCCACGCCCGCGCGGCCTCGGCCGGCGACACCGACTGGGAGCGGATGGCCGCCCTCTACCGGGTGCTCGCCCACCTCGCACCGTCGCCGGTCGTGGAGCTGAACCGGGCGGTCGCCGTGGGCATGGCGTACGGCCCCGCGCGCGGGATGGAGATCGTGGACGGCCTGGTCGCCGAGCGCGCGCTCCGGCAGTATCCGCAGTTGCCGGCCGTACGCGGGGATCTGCTGGCCAAGCTGGGACGGCGCGGTGAGGCGCGCGAGGAGTTCGCCCGCGCCGCCGAGCTGACCCGCAACGAACGCGAGCGCGCCCTGTTCCTCGGCCGGGCGGAGGACCTCGCCGAGTAGGCCGGTCAGTCCTCGTCGGCGGGCAGCGCGAACATCCGGATGTAGAGGGGACGCGCGTCCGGCGGCGCGTCCTCGGGCCGGTGGCTGAACTTCATCAGCAGCTCGATGTACGCCTCGTAGAAGTCGTGGAACTCCGCCTTGGTCATCCGGCCGAGCCCGCGCGACCCCTTGGCCCAGTCGGGATCGCGGCGGTAGGCCTCCGGGAAGCGCCTGAACAGCTCGAAATCCTCCTCCATGCCGAGCCGGTGGAACTCGGCGAGCACGGGCCGGTCCTCGGGGGCGAGCTGGTCGGGGGTGGGCAGCCGGAGGTCCCTCGGCCCGGCCTTGCGCCACCAGCGCTCCCTGCCGGTCGAGCGCTCGGGGATCTCCTCGATGAAGCCGTATTTCTCCAGCTGGCGCAGGTGGTAGCTGGTGGTGCCGGTCTTGGCGCCGAGCAGCTCGCCGAGCGTGGTCGAGGTCGCCTCGCCGTACACGCTGAGATGGCGCAGCATCAGCCGGCGCATGGGGTGAGCCAGCGCCTTGAGCCGGGCCGGGTCGTCGAGCAGCAACCGGTCGTCATCCTTCATGATGAACAGCCTAGTCCTGCAGAACGATATCTGCAGATAAATGTCTGCCGAGAAGTCTCTGCATAGTACCTTCGGCAGTATGAGACGAATCCTCCCGGCTGCGGTCGCCGCCGCATGCCTGCTCACGGGACCGGCGACGGCTGCGACCGCCTCGCCCTCGTCCGCATCCGCCACGGCATCCGCCACGGCATTCGCCACCGCGCCCGGCACTGCGCCCGGCACTGCGCCCGGCACTGCGCCCGGCACTGCGCCCGGCACTGCGCCCGGCACTGCGCCCGGCACTGCGCCCGGCACTGCGCCCGGCACTGCGCCCGCGTCCGCCATCGCGCCCCCTGCTGCGGCCACCCCTGCCGTGACCAGCGCCGCCGGCTTACCCGCGTCCGATACCGTTCCGTCCGATCTGACCGCGACCGAGGTGAGTTTCCGCGGTGGTGGCGGCCTCGTTCTGCACGGCACGGTCCTCTCGCCCGCGACGGGAAAAGCGGCGGGAAACGCCACGGGGGACGCCACGGGGGACGCCACGGGGGACGGTGCGGGGGGCGCGCCGGAGGACGGCGCGAGGCCCGCCACGGGCACGGCGGCGGCGAAGACCGATGCCCGGCCGGGCATCGTCCTGGTGCACGGGTCCGGCGCGGGCACCCCGCGAGCCAAACTGATGACCGAGGCCGTCGAGTTCGCGCGCAGGGGCCTGTCGGTGCTCGTCTACGACAAGCGCTCCAAGGACTACTCGCTCACGCGGCGGTCCTACTCGACCCTGGCCGACGACGCGCTCGGCGCCGTGGCCACACTGCGCTCCCAGCCGGGCGTCGACCCGGCGAAGGTCGGCATCTGGGGGTTCAGCGAAGGCGGCTGGGTGGCCCCGATCGCGGCCTCCAGGTCGGCGGACATCGCGTTCGTCGTGGTCGTCGGCGCCAACAGCCAGACGCCGCTGCGCCAGCAGACCTGGGCCGTGGCGGCCGGCCTGCGCAAGGCCGGGGTGTCGGGACCGTTCGTCGACCGAGCCGAGCGCAACCTGTATCGGGTGATCGCCGACGGCGGGCTGTTCCCCGAGCCCTACTACGACCCGGAGCCGACCATCGCCGCGCTGGGCCGGCCGGTGCTCGCCATCTGGGGAGTCCACGACCTGCTCACTCCGCCGAAGGAGAGCCCGCCGGGGTTCGTCTCGGCCCTGGAGAAGAGCGGCAACCGGCACTACACGATCCGCTTCTTCGCAGGTGCTGATCACGCCGCGCACCTGACCCCTGACGGGGGCGTCACCCGGCTGCCCGAGCTGGCTCCCGGCTACGCCGACCTGGTCGGCAGCTGGATCGGCGAGGTCACGGCCGGACGGCCCCCGGTGGCTCAGACGTCCGGTCCGGCCCCCGTGCAGGACTCCCTGACCGTCTCCGTCGACCCGCCTGCCTGGTGGGAGTCGGTGCCGATGCAGGTCGTGGCGCTGGTGCTGCTCGTCGCCGGGTTCGCGGCCTACCCGGTGATCGCGCTGGTGCGCCGGCTGCGCGGCCGCTCGCTCCCGCCGGTGACGAGAGCCGCGCGGCTGGTCAGCGCCGGTGGCCTGACGGTGGTGCTCGGCGCGTTCTGCTACCTGTTCTACGTGGTGATGACCGGCGGCAAGCTGGCCGCTCCCGGGCCCGTGCTGGCCGGCCGCCCGCTCATCTGGCTGGCCCTGCAGGCCCTCTCCGTGGCCTGCGTGATCGCCGCCGTGCTCACCGGGCGGGCCTGGCGCCGCGCCCGCGGTTCCGTGCCGGGCGGGGAGAGGGTACGCCTCGGGTTGCTGCTCACCGGTGGGCTGGTGTTCGTGCCCTGGGCCTTCTACTGGGGCCTGCTGCTGCCGTGACGGGGACGGGCGAGAATCGGTCTCGTGCGGTTCGGAGTCCTGGGGCGGTTGGAGCTGCCGACGAAACTGGGCGACCGGTTCGCCACCGGCATCACCCTCCGGGACTACCCGTACGACACCGCCCCGGACTGAGCGGTCAGCGGTCGAACCAGCGTCCGGTGGCCGGAACGAGCATTAGGACGACGACGACGGCCGGGCACACCGTGGCGCCGATCAGGCTGCCGACGGTGATCCCGGGGTCGATGGCCAGGGCCACCACCTGACCGGCCGCGATGGCGGTCTCCAGGCCGACGGTGACCCAGCGGACCCGCCTCAGCCGCGAGCGCCAGCGGCTCATCAGCCGGCCCAGCAGCACGATGAACGCGACACCGATCGCGAAATACAGGATCGGGCCGAGCTCGAAGAGCCCGTGCATCAGGATGGCCATCCCGAAGAGAGAGAAACCCACCACGGCGAAGGCCACCTGCAGCGTCACGATGAACCTGGCGCTCGTGGCGGCGAACGGCATGCGCGTCGCCTCGGTGACCTGCGTCATGTGATCATCGTGCCTGAGATCTCATCGTGAGGAAAGTCACATACCGGTCATTGCCTTGATCGTCGCGGTCATGTTCGCCCGCAGCTGGGCCAGCCGCTCGTCGACGATGGCCGCCACGTTGCCGGGATCCCGCTCCACGGCGGCCCGCGGCCCGGTCATCCCCGGGCCGTGCTCGAACGCGTGGCGCACCAGAGTCCCTCCGGCGTGCGGCGCCAGGTCGTAGCTCCAGAGCGAGCCGTGCCGCCCGGCCTGGTCGAGGACCACCCAGGCGAACCGGTGCGGAGGCTCCGACTCGGTGACCACGCAGGTCACCGAGAGGGTGACACCGAAGCGGTTGCGGCCCTCGAAGCGGGCGCCCACGCGGGGCCCCGGCGGCGAGTCGAGCCAGGCCCCGTACGTGCACTCCGGGCTCCACTCCCCGATCCGGGAGACGTCGGTGACCAGGGCCCACATCTCGTCCGGAGACCGCGGGACCACGATCTCGACCTCGGCCCGGGCCCCGGTGACGCCGTCTGCGAACTCCCGCACCTCCACCGTGCCGAACTTGGCGGCCGGATGCCGGGCGGCCACCTCCACCGCCTCCTCCAGGCTCGCGCACTCCAGGATGTCGAAGCCGCCCATCTGCTCCTTCGTCTCCGCGAACGGCCCGTCGCCGACGAGCACCCTGCCGTCCCGCACGCGCACCGCCCGGCCCTCGCTCGCCGGGCGCAGGGCGTGACCCTGGAGGCGGATTCCCCGGCTGTCCATCTCCTCGACCCACGCCTCGGGCGAGCTCTCCTCGGGGGTCACGTCGGTGGACGGGTCGACGCAGATCAGCAACAGAAACTTCACCGTGATCGTTCCTCTCGTGAAACGGGTTCAAGGCACCGACGAACGGCCGACGGCGGGACGGACAAGTGGACAGCGCCCTCTCTGCATCGGATATTGGGTCAGATATCCGTCACTACAGAAGGATTTTCATGGATGTACGCCTGGACCACCTCGTCTGCTGGGTCTCGGACCAGCTCCGCGCGCTCGACTTCTACGAGCGGGTGATCGGGTTGCCAGGTGTGCGGGCCGCTGAGTTCCGGGCCGGGAAGGCGTCGTTTCCCAGCGTGCGGATCACGGACGAGACCATCCTCGACCTCATGCGCCAGGACGCCGCGGGGCAGGTCGACGAGGGCACCGGCGTCAAGGGCAGCGCGGGCCACCCGGTCAACCACTTCTGCCTGTCGGTCGGCCGGGCGGACTTCGAGGCCCTCAAGGCCCGGCTGGAACGGCACGGCGTGCAGGTCACGGGCACCGGCGCCGATTCCTTCGGCGCTCAGGGCATCGCCCCAGAGGTGATCTACTTTTCCGACCCCGACGACAACGTGATCGAGGTCCGCTACTACGCCTGATCCCGACCGGCGGATTGTCGGTGTTCTTTGCTAGACAGGGCCCATGGGTGTGAGTGTCGAAGAGTTCCTCAAGCTGCTGGACGAGTTGCCCGAGGTGCGCACGAGCCGGGGTGGTGACTGGGTGGCCGTCAAGGTGCGGGGCAAGGGGTTCGGCTACCTGTGGGAGGAGACCGAGACCGTCGGGCTCAAGGCGACGATCGAGGAGCAGCTTGCGCTGGTGGCCGAGCGGCCCGACGTGTTCGAGGTGCAGTTCACCGCCGGGCGGTTCGGGTGGGTGGTGGTCCGGCTCGACCGCATCGACTACGACGAGCTGTTCGAGCTGGTCGCCGAGGCGTGGTGCCTGACCGCGCCCAAGCAGTTGGTGGCGGCCTTCGAGGCAAAACACCGCATAGGCGGATAATCTTCTAATAATGCTGCATACGACCATCGAGCTGCGCGAGTGGCGCGACGACGACGCGCCCGCCGTCCTGGCCGTCTTCCAGGAGCCCGACATGCGCGCGCAGGCGCCCTGGCCAGTTGTCACCCTGAAAGACGCGATGGGCTGGATCGCCGCCTGGTCGGGCGTGGGTCACGCGTTCGCCGTGACGCTCGACGGCCGGGTGGTCGGCAACGTCGCGGTGACGGGCATCGACGCGCACGACACCGGCTGGGTGTCCTACTGGACGGCTCCCGAGGCCAGGGGGCGCGGGGTCGCCGCCGTGGCCACGGCCCAGCTCGCGCGCTGGGCGTTCCGCGAGCGGGGCCTGTTCCGGCTGGAGCTCGGTCACCGCATCGACAACCCGGCCTCGTGCCGGGTGGCGACCAAGGCCGGGTTCCGCCCCGAGGGCATCGAGCGGGCCAAGCTCAGCTACGACGGCGTCCGCTACGACGTCGAACGCCATGCCCGCCTCGCCACCGACCGCCCCTGACCCCACCGCCCCTGACCCGACCGCCCCTGACCCGACCGCCCCTGACCCGACCGCCCCTGACCCGACCGCCCCTGGCCTGATCGCCCCTGGCCCGACCGGCCCTGGCCTGATCGGTCCTGGCCTGATCGGTCCTGGCCTGATCGGTCCTGGCCTGATCGGTCCTGGCCTGATCGGTCCTGGCCTGATCGGTCCTGGCCTGATCGGTCCTGAATCCGATCGGTCCTGATCCGGCCGGTCCTGGCACGCTCTACGGCCGGGCCGGATCCGTGAGGGCCATGGCCGGGGCCGGTCCGAGGTGGTCAGGGGGTGGCGGGTTGATCTACGCTCGGAGGGTGGACAGCGAGAGCCTGGCCGCGGCCGGCCTGCTGGCGGCCCTGAGCCGGGCGGCAGGCCTCCTCGCCGAGTTACATCACCCGTTCGTGCGTAGCGAGCCGTTCTCCTACTTCGTCCCGCCGGCCGGTGCCCGCACCGGCGTCGCGTTCACCCTCCCGGACGGCCGTGAGCTCTGCTTCGCCGTCTCGATCGCCGTCTCCGAGGGGGCCTTCCACGTGGACGGCTCGGTCTCGGTCGAGGGCGAAATGCTCCTCGAACTACCGCGCAAGACCACCCCCGACCTCCGTGACGGCCTGGCCGTGTTCGACGACTACGCCGCCGAGGTGGTGGCCCCGGCAGGCCGCCTCATCGATGAACAACTCGACAGCATTGTCTGATTGTCAGACAATGCTGGAATGAAGAACGGACCTCTCGCCGTCGTGGGCGCCTCCGTGCTGTGGGGGACGGCCGGCACGGCGGGGTTGCTCGTCTCCGCCGACTCCGTCGCGCTGGCCGCGGCCCGGCTGGTCATCGGCGGCTTCGCGCTCGCGCTGTTCGCCGGTCGAGGCATCCTGCGGGCGGTGACCCCCGGCCTGCTGCTCGCCGCCGCCGCGGTCGCGGCCTACCAGCTCTGCTTCTTCGCCGCGGTCGGCCGCACCGGCGTCGCCATCGGCACGGTCGTCGCGATCGGCAGCGGGCCCGTGTTCACCGGCCTGCTCGCCTGGCTGCTCCACGGCGAGCGGCCGAGCCGCCGCTGGGCGCTCGCCACCTCGGTGGCGATCTGCGGCTGCGTGGCCCTGATCGTCGGAGGCGGCGCGGAGGCGGGCGGGCAACTCGTCTCCGGCGTGCTGCTGGCGCTGGCCGGCGGGGTGCTCTACGCCTTCTACGCGGTCAGCGCGGCCCGCGCGATCGGAGGTGGCGCGCCCTCCAACGCGGTGATGGGCGTGCTGTTCGGCGGCGCCGCCGTGATCATGCTGCCCGTCCTGCTGGTGCGGGGAGTCGACTGGATGGCCGAGCCGCGCGGCCTGCTCGCCGTCCTCTACCTGGGCCTCGGCACGACCGCCCTGTCCTACTTCCTGTACGGCAGGGGCCTGCGCAGCACCCCGGTGGCCACGGCCGCCACGCTCGCCCTGGCCGAACCCGCGGTCGCCGCCCTGCTCGGCCTGGTCGTGCTGGGCGAGCGTCTGGGCTTCGTCTCGGTCACCGGGCTGGTGCTTCTGGCGATCAGCCTCGTCGCCGTCGCCATACCGGCAAGGACCGCCACACCGGCGAAGGGCTCCGTACCTGGAAACGGGTCCGTGCCCGGTGACGGGTCCGTGCCTGGAAAGGGGCCCGTACCCGGAAACGGGCCCGTACCCGGAAACGGGCCCGTACCCGGAAACGGGTCCGTGCCTGGAAAGGGGTCCGTATCGGCGAGGGTGCCCGTATCGGCGAGGGTGCCCCTGTCGGGCGGGGTCGCCGTGCCGGGGAGGACGCCGGTGACGGGTACGGCGGCCGTGCCGGAAGACGGTTAGAGTCACGGTCGTGACGCTGCCCCTTCGACCTGTCTCCGCCGTCGGCGCGCTGGCCGACGCGCTGCGCCGCAGGGTCCTGTCCGGCGAGATCGAGCCCGGCAGGCCGTTGCCCGAGCAGGAGATCGCCGCCACCTACGGCGTGGCCAGGCCGACGGTCCGCGAGGCGCTGGCCGCGCTCGTCCACGAGGGCCTGCTGCGACGCGAGCGCAACCGCAGCGCGTACGTCCCCGAGGTGACGCTGGCCGACCTGGCGGACCTGATGTACGTGCGCGGGCCGCTGGAGGACCTGATGGCCGAGGCGGTGACCGGCCGGCGGGTGCCCGAGGCTGAGGCGGCGCTGGCCCGGATGGACGCGCTGCCCGCCGCGGCGCCGTGGGCCGATTCGGTGGCCGAGCACATGGCGCTGCACCAGGCGCTGATCGAGGCGGTGGGGAGCCCGCGGCTGGAGCGGCTCTACGGCGCGCTGCACGCCGAGACCCGGCTTGGCCTGGTCCGGTTGCGCGAGGTCTACGAGGACAGGGAGGTGCTCGTGCGCGAACATCGAGAGCTGCTCGACGCGATCGCGGAGGGTCCCGCCGAGGCGGCGCGGGCGGCGGTCGCCGCTCACCTCGGTCACGGGTGGGGCGGAGAGTGGCACCCATAATCGCGAACCCTTGCGGGACAACCCCAGAACTCGCAAGAATCGCGGCCATGCACGGCAATCCGATGCCGGACTCCTACGTGTATGTCACGGAAGAGGGCGTCACCCGTCACCACGCGGACGGAAGCGTTGAGGCACTCGCGTGGGAGGACGTCGTCGAGGTCCGCGTGGTGACCGAGCCCGGGGCGGACGTCCTCTACATCCTGCTCGACCGTGATGGCGAGGGCTGTGTGGTGCCGCGGTCGGCCACCGACGCGACGTTCCTCGCCCGGCTGCGCTACCTGCCCGACTTCGATCTCGAACGGCTCACCCTCGCGGCCGAGTCGGGACACGACGGAGTGGTGGTCGTCTGGCGTAGCCCGGACCCGCCGTCCGCGCTGCCTGACCTGGAATATGACTAAAGTTAGCGTTCGTCCTTTTTGGGCAAGCTTTCGTGGGTAATATTTATGGTTTCGAGACTTTCTGCACGGTGCCGTTCTCGCGCTCTTAGCGAGTGAACACAGTGTCATCCCCACGTCTAGGGGCTTTCTCCAGTAAATATGGCCGGTTGTGGACGGTCAGGTGTATTTCACCTGAATGGTCGCCGTCTATAGAATGATCTCGCTGTCACGGCATTTCACTGCGAGGACGTCGACCGCCAACTTCGGGACGTCTGGTGTGCATGGGGTGGGGACTGGCACGGCGAGGGAACATGGGGATTGTCTTCGAAGAGGCCCGTGCCGAAGCGCGCCGGTTATCCGGGGTCACGGTCTGGTCTCAACGGTATGTACGCATGGTCGTGGTGGGAGACATACTCTGCGGCCTACTGGGATTGGGAGGGGTGGTAGTCGCCCGGCAGTTGCTGGGCTATATCGCACCATGGGAAATAGTGCTTTCCGCCTCGATTGCTGCTGTTTGGCCATTGGTGGTGCGATTGACCGGTGGCTACGACGTTCGTTCACTGGGCGAAGGGGCGGAGGAATACCGCAGCATCCTGCGCGGGATGGCCATGCTGGCCTCCTCGGTCGCCATCATCGCGTACGCCACGCAGACGCCCGTCGCCCGCGGCATCGTGATGATCGGCATTCCGCTGGCCGGCCTGGCCGATCTGGTCTTCAGGTACGCCATGCGCAAACACCTGCACCGCCAGCGCTACGACGGCGACTGCATGCGGCGCGTGGTCGTCGTCGGTCACTGGGTGAGCGTGCTGGAGCTGCACCGGTCGCTCAGCCGCAAGCCGCACCACGGCATGAAGATCGTCGCCGCCTGTGTCCCGGCGCAGAACCAGGTGACGCTGCCCAGCCAGTTCGACGGCTTCCCGGTGATGGGCGACTTCTCCAACGTCCACGAGGTCGTCCGGTGGGTCGACGCCGACACCGTGGCCGTGCTGTCATGCCCCGAGCTCGACGGGGCGGCCCTGCGCCGGCTGGCCTGGCGCCTTGAGGAGGCGGGCACCGACCTCTACGTCGCCTCCGCCTTGATGGAGGTGGCGGGGCCGCGCATCAACATCCGGCCGGTGGCCGGGCTGCCGCTCCTGCACGTGGCCCATCCGGACCTCAACGGCGCGCGGCAGGTCATCAAGGCGGTCTTCGACCGGATCGTGGCCCTCGTGAGCATGCTCACGCTCGTGCCGGTGCTGCTCGCGGTGTTCGTGGCGATCCGCTTCACCAGCCGTGGGCCCGCGTTGTTCAGGCAGACGCGGGTCGGCAAGGACGGCAGGGAGTTCGTCATCTACAAGTTCCGCACGATGGTGCAGGACGCCGAGCGCGCGCGATGCGAGCTCGCCGGCCTGGACGAGGGCAACGGCGTGCTGTTCAAAATTCGGAACGATCCAAGGATCACCAGGATCGGCGCCATGCTCCGGCGCTACTCGGTCGACGAGCTGCCCCAGCTGCTGAACGTCCTGCGCGGCGACATGTCGCTGGTCGGGCCACGTCCGCCGCTGCCGGAGGAGGTCCAGAAGTACGGCGACGACGTACGCAGGCGGCTGCTGGTGAAGCCGGGCATCACCGGCCTGTGGCAGGTGAGCGGCCGATCCGATCTGAGCTGGGAGGAGTCGGTACGTCTGGACCTGCGCTACGTCGAGAACTGGTCGCTCATCCTGGATCTGCAGATCCTGTGGAAGACCTGGTCGACGGTGCTGCGCGGCACCGGCGCCTACTGATCACCCGCTGCGCTCCTCGGCCAGCGCGTCGAGCAGGTCGGGCACCTCCGGGTGCCCGGCCGCGTCGAGCTTCCTGGCGAAGAAGGCGTCGCTCGCCACGAGGAGGTCGCGATGCCCGGCGGTGATGGTCTGCGGGTGCTTCGACCGGGGCGTCCACTTGATGAAGCGCTTGCTGTCGTTGCGGACCAGCTCGGGCGCGCACGTGTTGAGCGCCATGCTCGCGATGAAGCACTCGTCGGGGATGGGCGCGTGACGCAGGTAGCGGAGCAGCCGGTCGGAGAGCGGGGTCGCCTCCAGCATGCCGCCGACCGCGTCCGCGGACAGGTTGAACCACATGTCCCCCACGTAGAGCCCCACTCCGTCGCGATAGGGGTGGCGGCGAGCGACGGGCAGCGGCAGCGAGCGCGCGCTGAACGGCAGCCGCCGCCGGTGGAGGTAGCGCCGCCGCGTCAGGTCCTGCCACGGATGGACGTCGTCGGCGGGGTCGCCGTCGGCCCGGAAGTGACGGAGATAGGCGTGGGCCGGCGTGACGGCCAGCTCGTTCTCGATGTCGCGCATGGTGCGGATCGGATAGTCCTGGCCTGACACCAGCAGGGCCCACGACAGGTCGGGAACGTTCGCGCGCACCCAGTCGAGCGCCCGCCACTGCGCCCGCACGAGCGAGAGCCGGCCCCAGCGGCACGGCGCCGGGTCGGGGATCACCGCGACGTCGGAGGCCGGCCGCAGGGTCAGCGGCTCCCCGGTCGGGTCGTGGTGGACCACGGCGAGAGTGTTGGCGCCCGTGGTGACGCGCCGGACGAGCCTCGCGACCTGCGCGGGGTCGCGGTGTGACAGGACGATCACGGCGACGGTACCGCTCATGGACCGGACCGCTCCTTTCGTCGGAGGGCGGGAGCGCGACGGAAGAGACCGGTCACCCGCCACCAGAGGTTCGCCACGATGGCGCCGGAATCCTCGGGCAGCCGGCAGTCGCCGAGGTCGCACGGGCTCTTGGCCGAGTAGCCGGGATCGGTGGCGATGGCCCGCCACGCGGCCAGCGAATCAGGGGTGCGGGCGACGTCGAAGTCGCAGGCGGGCGCGGCGCCGCCCAGGTTGCGCGCGTCCCAGGAGAGCAGGGCGCGATACTGCTCGTAGCCCGGGCTGAGGAACATCTTCCTGGCCGCGTTCAGCCACTCCGCCCGCCGGCCGGGGCGTTCGGGGTCCTCGACCGAGCCCCACTCCAGCAGCATCAGGCCCTTGTCCGGATGCAGCTCGCCGAAGCGCCGCTGCCCTTCGACCACCTCGGCCGGCTCCGCCCAGCGGCCTTTCGGGTTGTCGCAGGCGTAGCCGTTGTAGGAGTCGGCCGCGATGTGGTCGACGTACGCGTCGCCCGGATAGAACAGGCTCGCCGCCGTACGGTCCGTGCGCTCGAAGGCGACCGAGGTGACGGTCCACACGTAACGGGCGTTCGTCACGCCCTGCGCGCGCTGGAGGTCGACGACCTTGCGCCAGGCGTCGACGAAGTCGGCCCCCTCGCCCATCGGCCGGGAGCCCTTGGCCTCGGGTTCGTGGCTGAAGGTGAAGTAGACGATCGCGCCGAAATCCTTGATCTGCGCCGCCTGCCGGACCATGTCCTGGTGAAGCGGATCCCCGGGGCGAGAGTCCGCGATGTCGCGCCAGCGGATCGGGCTGCCGTCGCCGCGCCGCGACTTCACCGACACGAAGACCGTGTGCCCGGTGTCGCGCGCCCAGGTCTCGTCGGCGTCGAAGAGGGTCCAGTCCCACCTTTTGAAGACGCGGACGCCGGCCAGCGGCACACCGGTCTCGCTCTCGCGCCGCTCGATCTCCGCGCGGCTCTGCCCGACCGCGCCGAGCATGAGCCTGCGTTCGCCCACCGGTACGGCGCAGGCCCCTGGCACGACGATGGCCACGGCCATCAGGACGACGATTCCGGCCCTCCGCACGACGCCTCCTAGGGTGTGGCGTCCAGGAGAAGCAGCAGATGCCGCTCTCCGGCCGCGGCGGTCAGGGCTCTCTCGGGCCGGTCGTTGTCCAGGACCACGACGGGCCCCGGCCGGCTGCGCGGCACCCGGTCACCCGAGCCCAGCTGCCCCTTGCCGTTGGCCCCCCAGGTGCGCACCGTCCCGTCGTCGAGGATCGCCGCTCCGTACGCCTCTCCCGCGTAGACCTGGTGGACGCCTCTGAGGACCTCGCCGTTGGTGCCCACCATCTGCGCCGGCGTCGTCCGGAGCTCGGTCGTGCCGTCGCCGAGCTGTCCCGCCGTGTTGTTGCCCCAGGCCACGACGGTCCGGTCGCGCAGGATCGCGAAGTTGTGCTTCTCGGCGGCGGCCATCGAGATGACCCCGGACAGGGCCGCCCTGCCGCCCGGCCCGGAGACCATCGCGGGGACGAGCCTGGTCTCCGTGTCGCCCGAGCCGAGCTGGCCCATGTCGTTGTAGCCCCAGGAGACCAGGTGACCGTCCTGCAGCAGGGCGAGCCCGTGCTGGCCGCCCATGGCGATGGCCGTGACCCCCGTGAGCCGGCCGGCGCCGTCGACCCCGTGCACGGGCACCGGCAGGGACCGGCTCTTCGTGGTGCCGTCGCCCAGCATGCCGTAGTTGTTGGCGCCCCAGGACACGACCGAGCCGTCCTTGAGCAGCGCCAGCTCGGTGCGGCCGTCCGCGGAGACGGCGGTGACGTCCTTCAGCGGTCCGTCGCCGTCCTCGTTCTTCACGGTCGTCGGGGTGAGCGGCGCGTCGCGCGTGCCGATGCCGCGTTGTCCCGCGTCGCCCTTGCCCCAGGTGACCACGGTCCCGTCGGCCAGCAGCGCCATCGAGAAGTCGCTGTTGGCGGAGACGGCGACGGCGCCGCTCAGCTGTCCGGTCCCGCCGTCGGCGGCCCGGACGGGAACCGGCCTGTCGCTGGAGGTGGTCGTGCCGTCTCCGAGCTGGCCCAGGTCGTTGGCGCCCCAGGCCACCACGGAACCGTCACTGGTCACCGCGATCGAGTGCCGGCCACCGGCCGCCAGGGCCACGACGTCGTCCAGTGCCTTTCGGCCGTCGATCCCGGTGACCCTGTCCAGGCCGGAGGAGATCTCAGCCGATTTACGGCCCAGCTGCCCGTCGGCGTTCCAGCCTGTCGTCCAGAGCCCTCCCGCCGTCCTCGGCGTGCCCCGGTCGCCGCCGGCGGGCGGCGTCGGCACGACCACCCGCTCCGTCGCGGGTGACGACCCGCAGGCCCCGGCGAGGGCCGCGCACAGCGCCAGGCAGAGGAAGGCGCGCCGGCCTGCCATGGCTCAGCCCTCCCTGACGCAGGCGAACAGGTGCCGGGCGTAGTTGCCGGCGTAGGGAGGGACCGCGTCCACGTCCGGGCCGAGATCCACGATCCTGGTGAAGGACGTGTTGGACCGGAGGAACTCCGCGATCGTGGCCGGGTTCCACCCGGCCAGTGACTCGTGGAACCACGCCTCGTTCTCCTGGCCGGTGTCGAGGAACAGGACCTGCCCTGTCACCTTGTCGAGGAGCTTGACCAGTTGCTCGGGCCCTACCGACGCCCGTCCCAGGATGAAGTGGTGCAACAGGCTGAAGCAGGACACGACGTCCCAGGTGCGGTCGGTGTCGCGGAGCACGTCGACCGCGTCTCCGGTGCGTACGGCGCCGTCGGGCAGGCCGTAGACGGCCTTGCCCAGGGGGACGGCCAGCGGATCCCGCTCGATGCCGTGCGCCTCGAAGCCCAGCTCGCCCATCCGCGAGACGAACCAGCCGTAGCAGCTCGCCACGTCGAGGTAGCCGCGTCCCCGGCCTTCCCCGGCGAACGCGCGCATCTTCTCCAGCCGGTCGGTGCACGCCCGCACGGTGGGCCAGCCACCGGCGAGCTCGGGGGCGGAGATCGGCTGGTACAGCTCCCGGGTGCCGTCGAGCCAGCTCATCCTGCGCAGGTGATCCTGCAGGGGCGTGGTGACGGGCAGCTTCTTGACGACGACGGAAGCGGTCAGGTCGCCCCGCATGACCGCGCTGGCCAGCCGGTGATGGCCGTCGAGGATCTGGTAGTGGTCGGACCAGCGGATGGGCGCCACCAGCACCGGATCGCCCGGCCCGCTCTGGAACGTACGGGCGGGTTGCGGCGTCGCGTCTCCGGCGTGCCGCAGGAGGTAGGAGCGGGCCGTATCCAGGACGCCGGCGTCGTCCCGCGCGCCGAAGAAGTGGCCGCCGCTGCCGATGGCCCGCCTCGCGAGCGTGCCGTACGGGGAGCCGAGGATCGCCTCGTCGGCCGGATCGCCTCCGGCTGCCTCGGCCAGGCGCAGCAGCGCGACGTGCGGCCCGTCGGCGATGGGGGTCGAGCACCACAGCAGGTCGCCGACGGCCCGGCTGAACTCGCCGCCCGGCATGCCGTTCTGCGCGCCGAGCAGCAACCGGTCCAGCGGCACCTCGACCGTGTCGCGCTGACGCAGGAACGCGGTGGACAGCCCGGTGCGCACCCGGTGCGGCAGGGGGATGGCCCGCGCGGCCGACATGAGGCGCTCCTGCGCCCCGGGGTCGGCCAGCCTGCGTAACACGGCCCGGGAGCGCCGCCGCAGGGCGCGAAGTCGGCTGAGGGACGACATCAGATCTCCTTGACGGGGGACAGCGCGGAAGCCTCGCGTACGCGCCGGGGCAGCAGGGCCGACAGGGCGGTGAGGGCGACGTGGCCGCGGATCTTCCAGAGCAGGGCGACATAGACCGCCACGGCCGGCGGGATGGCGGCGTACCAGAAAGCCGGGGCCGGGGTGAGGCCGCGCGCGGCGAGCAGGGGCACGGCGAAGCACAGCGAGGTCGCCGCCACGGCCCACCCCAGGCCGGGGCTGAACGGCGTCATCCTCATGGACAGGCGGACCTGCGCGTAGGAGAGCACGTTGCGCGCCACGACCGCGGCGGCGCGGGCCAGCGCGGCGCCGGTCAGCCCCCACGAGGGGATGAGCAGCGCGCCGAGACCGACCTGGACCGCGAGCGAGGCCACCGTGTAGGTGAGGCTCAGCCCGCTGCGCCCGCTCATCAGCAGCATGGTGTCGACCGGCCCGGCCGCGGTGGCGACCAGCATGGCGACCGACAGGATGATCACCGTCACCTCACCGGCCGACACGTACGCGTCGCCGAAGAGCAGCAGGTAGGCCGGCGCCGCGACCGCCGTGACCAGGTAGACCGGCCAGGCCAGCAGCACCGACCAGATCGTCGTCACCCTGAACGTCTCGCGCACCTCCGGCCAGTCCTCCAGCGCGAGCTGCCGGCTGACGATCGGCTGCATGACCTGCTGTACGGCCTGGCTGCTGAGCTGCCCGAACACCACGAACCGGGTGGCCGCGGTGTAGACGGCGGCATCCAGAGGAGAGCTCAACGCGGCGATCATCACGATGTCGACCCGCTGGAACGCGGTCTGGCACACCCGCGAGACCGCCCGGAACGAGGTGAACCGCCAGAACTCACCGGCGATCTCTCGCACCGGCGGCGACTCCCCGGTCGCCTGGCGGTGCAGCCGGCCGTACACGACGGCGGCCGCCACCAGCGAGGGCAGGTACGGCAGCGCCCACATCAGCCCCAGCAGGCCCGGATCGGTGGTGAACCGGGAGACCACCAGGATGCCGATGATCTGGCCCAGCGGACGGCCGATGCGGTCGATGATCACGGTGGGCCGCATCCGCCCGTGCCCGCGCGTGGCGGAGAGCAGGACGTTGCCGACGGCCGAGATCGGCAGGAAGACCGCCAGCAGCCGGAGCATGGTCACGGTCTCGGCCGCCCGGTCCGCGGCGATCAGGTCGCCGATCCAGGGGGCGGCGGCGAACATGACGGCCGCCGTCACGACCGAGACGACCAGCACCGGGACCAGGGCGACGACGACGGTCCTGGCCGCGCTCCTGGATCGCTCCAGCGCCAGGTGGCGCGGCACCCACAGGCCGAGTCCCACGTCCGTGCCGAGCTCGCCGACGGCGCCCAGGATGATGAAGACCGACGAGGCGGCGAAGAACGCGCCCGTGACGTCCAGGGGGTAGGCCGCGGCGACCACCACGACCAGCGCGAACTGCGCCACGCCGGTCACAGCCGCGCCCACCAGGTTGAGCGAGCCGCCGCGCGCGAGCGCGGCGAGGTTGCCGCCGGTGGTTCCCGTCATCGAGCGTTGCCGGTCTTCGCGGGACGGTTGTCCGAGACGACGGGGAAGGTGACCGTGGCGGAGGTCGCGTCGGTCACCTCGTGCGCAGGCGCGGGCGAAGGCGCGGGCGAAGGCGAAGGCGCGGGCGAAGGCGCGGGCCGCGCCACGGAGTCGTCGTTCACCGTCGTGACGGGCGTCTCGCGAGTGTCCCACGGGCGCACCGGTGGCTCGGCGGGCAGCGACCGCCCGGCCGCCTTGACCGCTTTGCGGGTGGGCGGTCTGACGACCACCGCGCCGAGGATCTCGATGTCGGACTGGTGCGCGAGGTGGTAGGCGTCGAGCAGGTCGCGCCTCCTGGTCGTCTTCGCCGTCACGACGACCACCGCGTAGTCGGCGACCATGCACACGGCCCGGCCGTCGGGATCGCTGAGCGCCGGACCGTTGAGCAGCAGGTAGTCGGCCTGCTGGCGGAGCCGTCCGACGGTCTTCATCAGCAGGCGGCCGGGCAGGCGGTCGCCCGCCCGCGCGAGGTCGGTGCCCTGCGGCAGCACGCTCAGGTGGTCGTCGTAGGGCGCCAGCATGTCCTTCGGCTCGGCGGCCCGGTCGAGGACCTCACGCAGTCCCCTGGCCTCGGTCATCCCGAACAGCGCCGACGCGCTGGGCGTGGCGCTGTGGTCGGCGTCGATCAGGATCGTCTGGCCGCCGGTGTTGCCCAGGCCGACGCCGAGTTGGGCGGCCACCCGCGCCGACTCGTCGCGCGCTGAGACGCCCGCGACCAGGATCGCCGAGCGGGGCCGGCTCATCCGGGTGATGACGGCCGTACGGAGGCTCCGGTTGGCCTGGCCGCTGATCGTCGCCGCGTCGAGCAACGCGGCCGGGTGTGGCGGGCCGTCGAACACGGCCAGCACCGGGACACCCATCGCGCCGACCGCGTCCGCGTCGCGCAGCCGGTCGGTGGCGCGCTCGCGCGCCATGGCCGTCAGCAGTCCGAGCACGAGACCCGCGAGCAGGCCGCCGGCGCCGTAGAGCCCGATGACGGAGGTCAGGGACTCCGAGGAGGTGGAGGCCGAGGAGATGACCTGCCCCGGCGAGACCGGGGTGCTGGCCAGGTCGTTGGACTGCTCGTCGAGGACCGCCATCTGGTTGCTCAGTTGCGTGATGCGGTGGGAGAGGTAGTTGCGCCGCGCGGAGGTGAGGGTCCGTGACGCGAGCTCGGAGGTCGCCTTCTGGAGGCTCGTGTCGACCTTCTTGGCCTGCTCAGCGAGCTCCGCCAGCTTGTCGTCGAGGATGACTTCGGACCGTTCCCGGCGGAAGGCGAGGTAGGTGCCGGCGAACGCGGCCGCCCCCTTGCGGGCCTCTTCGGGGTCGCCGGCGGCGAACGAGATCTCCAGCGTCTGGGTGTTGGTCGGAACCTGGACGCTGACGTTGCGGCGCAGCGCGCCCTGGTCGGGGGCCGCGAGCTGGGTGGCGACCCGGGCGACCACGACGTCGGCGGTGACGAGCTGGGTCTCGCTGGCGAGGTTGATCAGATCGTCGCCGCGCCCTTCGGGGGAGTAGGGGTTGCCGGTCAGCGGGATGATCAGAACGGTCGCCGACGAGACGTGGGTCTGTGGAAGGAAGTAGCCGGCCGCGGCACCCACGAGGGCGCCCAGAACGGTGAGGGCGACGATGACCAGTTTGTGGTTGAGCAGAGCCCCCAGAAAAAGCCTGGACCGTATGGGGGAAATCTGGTCGTCCGCCATCCCCGCCCCCCTTTGCGCCCCTCCAGGCAATGTCGGCACGAAGTTTACCGGAATATGGCCGATGTTCTACTGTGAGCTGAACTCAATCCGGATATGCGACAAAGCGGGCGGCCGTGACGGAAGAGAAAAAAGTCTTGCTGGTCGCGTCGAGCGGGGGGCATCTGGCGCAGCTGGCCGCCCTGGAGCCGTGGTGGCGAAAATGGCATCGGACCTGGGTGACCTTCGACACCGACGACGCTCGATCCCGGCTGAAGGGCGAGAACGTCGTCTGGGGGCACCATCCCACGACGCGGAATCTGCCCAACCTCGCGCGTAATTTTCGGCTGGCCGTAAAGCTGCTCCGCCGGGATCGGCCCGCCCTGATCGTCTCGACGGGCGCCGGGGTGGCTTTCCCATTTTTTCTTATTGCGAAGTTTGTACGGATTCCGACGGTTTATGTCGAGGTGTACGACCGGCTCGACAGCGCCACGCTCACCGGTCGCCTCTGCTCGCCCCTGACCACGCTCTTCCTCGTCCAGTGGGAAGAGCAACTGCGCTTCTACCCGCGTGCGCGAGTGATCGGCGGCCTGCTGTGAAGCGGACGGTCTTCGTCTCGGTGGGCACCGACCACCACGACTTCTCCCGGCTCGTCGGCTGGTGCGACACCTGGGCCGCCGCCCATCGCGACGAGGCGCGCTGCGTCGTCCAGCACGGCACCTCCCGCCCGCCCCGGCACGCCGAAGGGCACGCCTACCTGGGACACGAGGAGGTCGACCGGCTCATGGCCGAGGCCGCCGTCATCGTGTCGCACGGCGGCCCCACCACGATCGCGGAGGCCAGGCGGCGAGGCGTCAAGCCCATCGTCGTGCCGCGCTCACCCGTCCTCAACGAGCACGTCGACGACCACCAGCAGCTCTTCTGCGCCCGGCTCGCCGCCTCCGGGCTGATCGCGGTGGCCGGCAGCGAGGCCGAGCTGGGCACGCTGGTGTCCAGGGCGCTCACGCACCGGGCGGAGTTCACGGCCGAGCACGCCGCCGGCTCCGTCGCGCAGGCCGTCGAACGCTTCGAGGGCTATGTGAACGAACTCCTGAAAGACCGCCGCTAGATCCCCCGGCCGAAGGAATGGGCCGTGCGGAGCAGGAACTCCGGCCGGGCCAGCCCGGCGCACATGAGGAAGACGAGGTAGGAGCGCGGCTGGCGCCAGTTGCTGCGGAACGTCCGCCACGCCAGCCGGCGGGCGTCGCGCCTGGCCCCCATCGCCGCCAGCGCGAAGGCCTGCCGGCCCATCAGCTTGGCGGCGGCGCGGGGGTCGGCCCGCAGCACGGGATGCTTGTCGGCGAGGTACTCGAGACCGTCGACGACCATCCGCCAGTCGCGCTGGAAGAAGGACTGCGCCCCCCACAGGACGCGCACCAGGGGTTTTGGCACCGCCACGATCGGCCCGGTCGCGGCGGCCCGCAGCATCCAGTCGTAGTCCTCGCCGTAGCTGCCCGGAATGTCCTCGTCCACCAGTCCGACGCGGTGCAGGAAGGCGTCCCTGGTCACCAGCACGGTCGACGGATGCGCCTCCATCACCCGGCGGCGGGCCAGCTCGGTCACCGTCAACGCCGTCTCGTCGGCGATCCGCTCCGTCTCCTTGCCGTCGAACAGCACCACGATCCCGCAGACCGCGACCTCGGCTCCGCGTTCGGCGAGCAGGCCGGCCTGCGCGCGGAGCTTGCCGGGCAGCCACACGTCGTCGTCGTCGCAGAAGGCCAGCAAGGTCCCGCTGGACGCGAGCGCCCCGGTGTTGCGCGCTCCCGCCAGGCCGGGGGTCCGGTCGTTGGAGATCACGATCACCCGACGGTGCTCGTCCTCCCGGGCCAGGCCGGGATCCGGCTCGGCCCGGTCGTAGACGACGACGCATTCGATCGGCCCCGGATAGTCCTGAGTGAGGATCGCGTCAAGGGCCTGAGCGAGGAGCGCCGGCCGGTCGCGGGTGGCGACGATCACCGAGACGGGTGGACAGGTCGGGCTCGGGCTCTGGGGCATGCCGTACGGCTCCTTCGGATGGTGCGGGGACTCTGGCGCGACGGTCGCGGAGCATGCCCATGACGACGCCGGCGAGCAGACCCAGCGCGGCGTACGAGGCCACCGGCACCTCGTTGTTGTCGCGGTCGGGACGCTTGGGCACCGACGCGGCCCTGACGACCTCGCCGCCGGTCTCGCTCTGCCTCTGGATTCTGGACACCTGGCGTTCGAGCTCGTTGATCTGCCGGATCATCGAGGCCCGCCGGGTGCGGGACGCCGCGTCCCGGCGCACGCTGCCCTTCGACAACGTGTCCAGCCGGACCTCCACGACGCCGATGCGCGACTGCAGGGCTTCGAGCTGGCGCTGGCGGATCCCGGCCACGATCTGCTGCCGCAGGCTCAGGTAGGAGTCGGTGGCCACGATCACGGCGGCGAGCGCGCGCTCGGGATCGCGGTCGCGCACCTGGACGGTGATCAGCCGGCTGTTGGCGGGCACGCTGATCGTGATCGCCTCGGCGGCGCCCTGGCGGTTCACTCCGAGCGCGGCCGCCACCCGGTCCATCACCGGGCTCGACCGCAGCAACTGGGCCTCGGTGTCGATGGTGACGTCGCGCGGCAGCCGCTGGTTCGGTTTGCGCTCCAGGCCGGGATGGACGGGGGTGGCCGGCGCGAACACCTGGGTGGAGGCCGTGTAGGTCGGGGGCGTCAGCATGCCCTGGATCAGTCCCGCGCCGGTGCCGGCCGCCGCGAGCAGCACGATCGGGATCAGGTGCCTGCGGGCGAAGGCGGCGTAGCCGGCCAGGGTGGGGTCGGGGGTCAGCGGCGCCACGGGGGCACCACCCCGAGCAGCCGGGCCAGTCGCTCGTCGTAGGGCAGGAAGTGGTCGTCGAGGTCGCGGCGGACCGACTCGGGCATCGGGGAGCGGGGCCGCGCGTTGTCCCGTCCCAGGGCGGCGGGGCACCAGCTCGGCAGCCCGAGGAACGCCAGGATGCGGTCGTACTCCCGCTCGAACCCGGCGAAGAGGTCCTCGGCGAAGAGCACGTGCACCCGGTCGCGCCCGAAGAGGGTGAAGAGCCTGTCGAGCTGGTCGGCGTAATGGCCGCGGTCGACGTAGGAGTGGTGGCGGTGGCTGTGGCTGAGGTAGCCGGGATCCGCCTCGATCCGCGCGAGCTCGCCGTCGAGCCGCTGGGATTCGAGCTCCAGGGCCCGCTCGAACGGCTCGGTCTCGAAGCCTCGGGCCAGCTCGTGCATGTGGGCGGAGTAGGCACGTTCCACCGGGTCGCGCAGCACGACCAGGAGCCGCACTCCGGGGAGGTCCTTCGCGATGCGGCCGGGAGCGAGCGGGTGGTGCATGTAGTAGCCGGCGGACTCACCCGTCACGGGCGGCGCGGATGCGCGCCGGGTCGCCAGCGCGCGCACCGGGAAGTGGCCCCGATACCAGTGCCGGCCGCGTGCATAGTTGACGTCGAAGTAGTGGACCCCCTTGTGGAACAGCGGCGGGACCACGGCGGGATGGGCCGTCAGCGCGCGCCAGAGCGAGGTGGTGCCCCCTCGCTGGGTGCCCACGAGCAGGAAACCGGGGAGCATGCGCGCTCCGCTGGTCGCCAGGCCCACCTGGCGGGTCACGGACCGTCCGATCTGCTTGACGAAGGGCGGCGCGGACCGGCGCGAGAGCATCTGGTCCCCTTTCAACTGGTGGTCGTGTGACGGTCGAGCAGATCGAGGAGGGCGTCGGCCTGCGCCCGCAGCGGAACGCCGATGCTGCCCCTGCTGGCCACGAGGTAGCGCGAGCACAGCTCGGCCAGGTAGAGGGTCAGCGTGGTCGAGCCCGCCGAGCCCTTCAGGCCGAACGGCGCCAGCACGGCGAGCGTGTCGCCGGACCACACCCGCTGGGCGGTCCAGGAGGTGGTGGGCCTGATCTGCTGGAGCGCGTAGTGCAGGGCGTCGAATCCCACGGGCACGGCCTGGGCGAACCGCTCCCAGTCCCACAGGTGCAGCACGTCGCGCTGCCAGGCCATGTTCCACGGGGTCCAGTCGCCGTGCCAGGCGCCGTAGGACAGCCGGACGCCGCCGTGCCGTTCGCCGAGCCGGCCGAGCACGGTGGCCAGCCGGGACGCGGCCTCGCCGTCGGGCAGCAGGGCCGGGGTCGACATGAGAGCGTTCCAGAACGGGCTGCCGGCCAGCTCCGCGGTGGTGGCGGTGATCGAGGCCAGCTCCGCCATCGCTCCGACGGGCATCTCGTCGCGGGGCCGCCACCGGCGCACGCCACTCGACAACGCGGACATCACCAGGGCGTCGACGGTGCCCCACGACTCGTACGCGATCAGCTCGGGCGTCCTGATCCCGCGCAGGGAGCAGGCCGACAGCGTGCGGAGCGCTCCGGCCTCGGCGGCGATCAGCGCGCGGGCGACGTCGGTGTCACCGATCTTGACGAACGCCAGCGACCGGCCCGACGGGGTGAGCGCCTGCAGGACCGGTTTGCGGTTGGCGCGTTCGTTCCCGATCGTCACGCTGACCACGACGGGCTGCCCCAGCAGGTCGCTCAGCCGGTCCTGGACTGAGGGCCCGCCGGAGGGCCCGCCGGTGGAGCCGACGCGGACCCGGTCGGGCAGGAGGCGCTGCGGAAGGCCGGTGCGGAGCGCGAGCGACAGCAGGCCCCGGCCCAGGCGCGCACGGGGGCCGAGGTCGTGGCTGAAGCGCCGGAGCGCGGTGCCCGCCGCCCGGGGAGCGTCGAGCGGCAGCAGGATCCGTGCCTCGCGCGCGCTGGGCAGGAAGACCAGCTGCCCGCCACGGCGGTGTACGTGGCTCACGTCGCTGCCCGGCCACAGGCGGGAGACGGTCTCGGTCCAGGCGCCGGCCGTCATCGAACCTCCATGCTGGATCGCTCCCGGCGCCACATGAGGGCCAGGGCGATCATGACGGTGTAGAGGGGGGCGTCCAGCAGGTCGTAGATCAGCAGGAACACCGCGAAACTCAGCAGCACGCAGCACCCCGCGATGCTGACGCGGTCGGGATCTCGCCAGTGCGTGGCGAAGCGCCTGACGAGGAAGCCGAGGAAGAACACCGCCCCCACGAACCCGTGCGCGAAGATCAGATACCACAGGCTGCCCTGCGTGCCGAGAGGTGGCACGCCACAGCCCTTGCAGCCGGGACGCTCACCGCCTCCCACGGACGCGAAGCTGCCCTGCAGGTCACGGGTGGAGCCGAAACCCACGACAGGTGAGCCGATCGCGGCGCTCTCCGTCGTCACCACGTAGAGCTGCCCGCGCCGGTCGTTGCTGTGCGGGGTGTCGAGCCGCTGCTGGAACAGCGCCTTGAGCGGCGAGCCGGTGACCAGCAGCAACAGCGCGACGGCCCCGCCCACGGCGAAGCGGAGGGCCCACTTGTTGCCCTTGTGGACGTAACGGAGCGTCAGGTACGCGGCGGCGAGCCCGAGCACCGCCCACAACCCCCTGTTGAGCGAGTAGATCACCGGGAACAGGGAGAGCAGCAGGCCCGTGACCAGCAGCACCCGCCGCCAGCGCGGCTTCCGGCCGGTGTTGGCCAGGAGGAAGAACGGCAGGTAGAGCGCCAGGTTGGCGCCCCACGAATTCGCGTAGGCGAAAGGCGCGATGGGCCGTGACTCCTCGTACCCGAGGAATGTGGACAAAGTAGCAGCTTTAGGGTGAATAAGGCTGGAAATAAGGTCGTTCCGGGTCAGGCTTCTGGGCAGCACCAATTCCAGGAGCGACGGAAACTCCAGGTGCGGCACCAGAACGCCGAGCAGCCCGCCCGCCACCGTCACCACGAACATGAAGCCCAGGAGCCTGATCACCTTGGTCCTCGGGAGCTCCTCCTCCGTGAGGTTTCCCACGTACAGCAGCACGACGGTGATCGCGAGGTACCAACCGCAGCGGTAACCGAAGACGAGCAGCCTGCTCAGCTCGCCCCCGGGCACGCCGTAAGGCGCGTCCGCGAACAGCGTCACCGCGCCGACCAGCATCCAGACCAGGAAGAGCAGCCACAACGCGAAGCCGCGGGGCGCGCGCACCATCGGACGGCGCCGGAGCGCGACGGCCATCGGCACGGCCATGATCAGGAAGATGAACGTGCTGAGGCCGGTGACCCACCAGAGAGGGAATCCGAGGAAGATCACGCTCAGCGGCCATCCGGGACGGAGCCGGGGAGAGCTACGCCGGGAGGCGAGGGCGAGCGGTCCGGAGGCCGGAAGGGGGCCACCTACCGCTATGTCCGCCATTTGTGACATGTCCTTCGAAAGCGCGAGTTGTTGGGGATGGGCCGCGTCCATAGTGAGGGCATCTGTCCCCAGGTGCAAGAGGGCAGTGATCGTCGTTCTGGTAGGGAAAAGGTGGCAAAAATTGCCTCATGCCACAGGGCTTGGAACGTGTCATACTTTGCCAGCAATCGGGGGGTTGGGACGTTTTCCGAGGCCTGAGGAGGGCCGATGGGGGGAAATGGCCGTTTAGCGCGGATTTGTGCCGTGGCTTTGGCCGGAATTCTTGTCGTTTGCGGGGGTCCTGCGTTGGCTGTGCAGTACCCCCAGGACAGGGTGGTCTCCGCCAACCCGGTCGACTGGACGCCGCATGTCCTGGACGGCCAGGTCAACGCCGTGGTGCAGATCGGCAACCGGGTCTTCGTCGGGGGCAGCTTCACCCAGGTGCGCGAGTTCGACAGCGCCACCGTACAGACCCGCAACCGCCTGTTCGCCTTCAACGCCACGACCGGCCGCCTGGACACCGCCTTCGTGCCCAACATGAACAACGAGGTCAGGACCCTGCTCCCGGCCCCCGGCGGGCAGTCCATCTACGCGGGCGGCTCCTTCAGCACGGTCAACGGCGCCACCAACCGCATCCTGACCAGGCTCAACACCACGACCGGGCAGGCGCTGCCGGGCTTCGTGCCCAACTTCAGCGCCCGGGTGCTCGACCTGCGCCTGGCCGGCGGCCGCCTCTACGTCGGCGGCGCCTTCGCCACCGTCAACGGCCAGCAGCAGGCCGCCCTGGCCACGATCGACCCCGACACCGGCGCCTTCGACCCGTACGTCGGCCTCCAGTTCGCCGGAACCCAGAACGGCGGCACGACGCAGATCCTGAAGATGGACGTCACGCCGGACGAGACGCGGCTCGTGGCGGTGGGCAACTTCGCGACCGTCGGCGGCCAGAACCGCAGGCAGCTCGTCCAGTTCGACCTGACCGGCCCCAGCGCGACGCTCGCCGACTGGGACACCACGCGCTACACGGCCACCTGTTCCAGCTCGTTCAACACCTACATGCGCGACGTCGACTACTCGCCGGACGGACGCTTCTTCGTGGTCACCACCACGGGCGCCTACTCCGGTGGGCCGCCGAGGCTCTGCGACACCCACGCCCGCTGGGAGACCTACGCGACCGGCGCCAACCTCAACCCGACGTGGATCAACTACACCGGCGGCGACACCAGCTACGCGGTGGCCGTCACGCCCCAGGCCGTGTACGTCGGCGGCCACTTCCGCTGGGCCAACAACCCCTTCCGCGGCGACGCGGCGGGGCAGGGCGCGGTGCCGAGGTCCGGCATCGCCGCGCTCGACCCGGTGAGCGGCATCCCGCTGTCCTGGAACCCGGGGCGCACGCTCGGCGTCGGCGTGTTCGACCTCACGGCCACCCCGACCGGCATGTGGCTCGGCAGCGACACCGACCGGGTCAACGGTGAGTTCCACGCCCGGCTGGCGATGTTCCCGCTGGCCGGAGGCACGATCGTGCGGCCACCTTCGGCGGGCGCCCTGCCCGGCGACGTCTATCAGGCGGGAGCCGGCGGCACCGACGCCGTGCAGCGGCGTTCCTACGACGGCGCCACGGCCGGCCCCGTCCAGCCGGTGGGCGACGGCGGCGTCGCCTGGTCGGGCGCCAGGGGCACGGTCATGCTGAGCGGCCAGCTCTACACCGCCTGGTCGGACGGCAAGCTCTACAAGCGAACCTTCAACGGCACCGCGTTCGGGGCGCCGAGCGAGGTCAACCTCTATGGGCTGACCGACTTCGCCACCGACATGCAGAACATGACCGGCATGTTCTACCACGCGGGCCGCCTCTACTTCACCCGCACCGGCCAGAGTTCGCTCTACTACCGGGGCTTCTCCCCGGAGAGCGACATCGTCGGCGCCCAGCGCACGACCGCCACCGGGAACATCACCGGGCTCAACTTCTCGCGGGTCGGCGGCATGTTCGTCAACGGCGACAAGCTCTACCTCAGCGACAGCGTCGACGGCCGGCTCCTGCGCGCCGACTTCGCGGGCGGCCTGCCCGTGGCGGGCACGGTGGTGGCCGTCAGCGGCCCCGCGATCGACGGCGTCGACTGGCGGCAGAGAGGGCTGTTCCTGTACGCCGCGGCGGGCACCACCGCGCCCAACCGGCCACCGGTGGCCGCGCTCACCACCTCGTGCGCCGACCTGTCGTGCACGGTGCGCAACACCGGCTCCGCCGACCCCGACGGCACGATCGTCGCCACGACCTGGAACTTCGGCGACGGCACGACGGCCGCCGGAGCGCTGGCCGCCCACACCTTCCCGGGAAGCGGCACGTACCCGATCTCCGTGACCGTGACGGACGACCGAGGGGGCACCGCGACGGCGACGGCCACCGTCACGGTGCAGGGCGCCAACCAGGCGCCCACCGCCGACTTCGCGGTGATGTGCACCGAGCTGGCCTGCACCTTCGACGGCAGCCCGTCGTCGGATCCCGACGGCTCCATCACCGGCTACGCCTGGGACTTCGGCGACGCGTCGGGCGGCGCCGGCCAGTCCGCCTCGCACACCTACGGCGCGCCCGGCACCTACCCGGTGAAGCTCACCGTGACCGACAACTCCGGCGCCGCGCACACGGTGACCAAGAACATCTCGGTGGTCCAGAACACCGGCGAGATCCAGTTCGTGGGCCTGGCGAGGACGAGCGGCAACCAGCAGACGCACTCCCTCACCGTCCCCGCCGCGGTGGCCGGAGGTGACGGCCTGCTGCTCTTCCTCACCGTCAACACCACCGTCACGATGCCGGACCCGGCGGGCGTGACCGGCTGGACGGTCGTGGACACCCAGGACAACGGCGGCGTGCTCACCAAGGTGTGGAAGAAGGTGGCGGCCCCCGAGGACGGCGGCGATCCGCTCTCCGTCACCCTCTCCGGGCTCGCGAAGGGCGATCTCGCCCTGGTCGCCTACCGGGGCACCGGCAACCAGGTGGTCGCCGCCCACGAGTCGGCCAACGAGACGGTGACGCGGGCGGAGCACACCACCCCCGCCGTCGCCGTCACGACGCCCGGCAGCTGGGTCGTGTCCTACTGGGGCGAGAAGTCGTCGGCCAGCACGACGCTCGCCCCGCCCGCCGGTGAGACGGTCAGGTCCGCGCAGAGCGGCACCGGAAACGGCAGGATCACCAGCCTGCTCACCGACAGCGGAGGACAGGTGGCGACGGGCACCAGATCGGGCCTGACCGCCACCGCCGACTCCGCGAGCCTCAGAGCCACCATGTGGAGCCTCGTCATCGCTCCATAGGCGGAATCGCACCGGATGCCCCCTGACCGCCGGGTCACGGGGCATCCGATGCCGCAAGCACGGGGGATCCCGTTCAATCCAGCTCCAAGGAGGGTCCCGATGGGGGGACGCAAACGCGGCCTCGCCGTGGGCGGCGCGTTCTTGTGCGCGCTCGTCATGGTGTGGAGCGGTCCAGTCAACGCGGTGCAGGCACCACACGACAGGATCGTGTCCGACAACCCGGTCAACTACACCCCGCATGTGCTCGACGGGTTCGTCAACGCCGTCGTCCAGATCGGGAACAAGATCTATGTCGGCGGTGAGTTCACCCAGGTCCAGGAGGACGACAGCCCCACCGTCCTGACCCGCAACAGCCTCTTCGCGTTCGACCCGGTCACCGGAGCGATCGACACCACGTTCACGCCGAGCGTGGACGGCGAGGTCAGAGCCCTCCTGCCCGCTCCGGACGGCGCGTCCGTCTACGTGGGAGGCGCGTTCGGGCAGGTGAACGGCGTCACCAACCGCCGGCTCACCCGGCTCAGCACCACCGACGGCGCCGCGCTGCCGGGCTTCACGCCGTCGGTCGACGCCCGCGTCAACGACCTGCGCCTGGCGGGCGGCAAACTCTACGTCGCGGGCGCGTTCACCACCGTGGACGGCCAGCCCCAGGCCGCGCTCGCCACCCTCAACCCGGCCACCGGGGCCCGTGACACCTACTACGGCCTCGCCGTCTCCGGCACTCACGAGGGCGGCACCACCGCCGTGCTGAAGATGGACGTCACCCCCGACGAGACCCGGCTGGTGGCCGTCGGCAACTTCACCACCGTCGGCGGTCAGGCGAGGCGCCAGATCGTCCAGGTCGACCTCACCGGCGCGTCGGCCGCCCTGGCCAACTGGCAGACCACCCGCTTCGCCGACGCCTGCTCCAGCGCCTTCGACAGCTACATGCGCGACGTCGACTACTCGCCGGACGGTCGCTTCTTCGTGGTCACCACCACGGGGGCGTACTCGGGCGGCCCGCCGAGGCTGTGCGACACCCAGACCCGATGGGAGACGTACGCCACGGGCACCGGCCAGAACCCGACCTGGGCCAACTACACCGGCGGCGACACCACGTACGCGGTCGGCGTCACCTCCAAGGCGGTCTACATCGGCGGCCACTTCCGCTGGATGAACAACCCCTTCGCCGCTGACAACGCCGGCCAAGGGGCCGTCAGCCGGGAGGGCATCGCCGCCCTCGACCCGCGCACCGGCCTGCCGTTCACCTGGAACCCGGGCAGGACCCTGGGAGTCGGCGTGTTCGACCTGACCGCCACCCCGCAGGGGCTCTGGGTCGGCAGCGACACCGACCGCATCGGCAACTGGGAGTATCACGGCCGGCTGGCCCTCTTCCCGCACACCGGCGGGGCCACCGTGACCCGGCCGTTCCAGGGCGAACTGCCCGCCACCCTGTACCAGGCGGGCCTCGGCTCCATCATCGTCAACGACAACGTCCAGCAGCGGAGCTATGACGGCACCACGCTGGGCGCGGTGACGTCCGTCCCCAACGGCGGCCTCGACTGGTCGAGCTCCCGCGGCGCCTTCATGCTCAGCGGGCAGCTCTACACCGGCTGGTCCGACGGCAAGCTCTACAAGCGGACGTTCGACGGGACCACCTTCGGCACCGCGGCCGAGGTCAACCTCAACGGACTGACCGATTTCGGGTCGGACCTGCAGAACGCCACCGCGATGTTCTACGCGGGCGGGCGGATCTACTTCACCCGCAGCGGCCAGTCCTCCCTCTACTACCGCTGGTTCAACACCGAGAGCGAGATCGTCGGAGCCCAGCGCTTCACCGCCGGTGCGAACGTCTCCGGCATCGACTTCAGCCGGGTCGGCGGGATGTTCCTGTCGGGCGGCAAGCTGTACTTCACCGACCGCGTGTCCAACAACTTCCGCCGGATCGACTTCACGGGCGGCGTGCCGGTGGCGGGCACCGCGGTGACGCTCAGCAGCTCCGGCGAATGGCGTCAGCGCGGCCTGTTCCTGTACTCGCCGGCGGGGGCGGCACCGCCCAACGCCAATCCCACGGCGGCGCTCCAGGTGTCGTGCACCGACCTCGCCTGCACTGCCCGCAACACCGGATCGCTGGACCCCGACGGCAGCCTGGTGGCCACGGCATGGGACTTCGGTGACGGCGGCACCGGCACCGGCGCGGTCGCCCCGCACACCTACGCCGCACCCGGCACCTACACGGTCACCGTGACCGTGACCGACGAGCAGGGAGCCACGGCCACCGCCACGCAGAACGTCACCGTCCTCGGGGCGAACCAGCCTCCGACGGCCGACTTCGCGGCCACCTGCACCGCCCTGGCCTGCGACTTCGACGCGAGCCTCGCCTCCGACCCGGACGGTTCCATCGTCTCCTACGCCTGGGAGTACGGCGACTCCGCCACGGGGACGGGCCAGTCCTCCTCGCACACCTACGCCGCGGCCGGCTCGTACAACGTGAAGCTGACCGTGACCGACGACAGGGGCGGCACGCACGCGGTGACGAAGACCTTCTCGGTGGCCCCGGCCTCGGCGAACATCCAGTACGTCGGACAGGCGGCGGTCAACGGCAACCAGGTGACGCACACCGTCACGGTGCCGGCCGGCGTCGCGGGCGGCGACGGGATGCTGCTGTTCATGACCGTCAACAGCTCCAGCGTGACGATCCCCGATCCGACCGGCGTGACCGGGTGGATCCTCGTCGACACCAAGGACAACGGGGGAGTCGTCACCAAGGTGTGGAAGAAGGTGGCCTCACCCGAGGACGGCGGCGATCCGCTGTCGGTCACGCTGTCGGCGCAGTCCAAGGCGGATCTGACCCTCGTCGCCTATCGCGGCGTGTCGGCGAACGTGCTGCAGGGGCACGCGGGGGTCATCGAGACGGCCACCCAGGCCGCCCACACCACACCCTCCATCGGGGTGACCGGCTCGGCGAGCTGGGTCGTGTCCTACTGGGGTGAGAAGTCCTCGGCCACCACGGCCTGGACGGCGCCATCGGGGGAGACCGTGCGCTCCACCCTCGTCGGCACCGGATCGGGGCGAGTGGCCAGCCTGGTGACCGACGGTAACGCGCCGGCCGCCTCGGGCACCCACACCGGTCTCACCGCCACGGCCGACTCCGCGAGCCTGCGCGCCACGATGTGGAGCCTGGTCCTGGAGCCGACTCCCTGACCGGCCGACCCTGACCGGCCGACCGTGAACCGATCGGCCGTGAACCGATCGGCCTCGACCGGCTGATCGAACGCGAACGGGCCGCCTCTTCCGGCGGCCCGTTCCGCTTTTCCACGGATCGCGTCAACCGGTGAGGTGCCGGCCGTCCGTGCCGGACCGCCTGGCGCAGACCGGGCAGCTCGCCCGCCGATCGTGCCGGTGGTGGCAGCGGCCGCGCCGGGTGCGGACGTGGGCCGGGGGCAGCGCCGTGACGAGCGCGGGATCACTGCTCAGGATCGCCGCCTGCAACCGGCGCAGCTCCGGCGAGGGCTCCAGGCCCAACTCGGTGTTGAGGATGTGCCGGCCGTCCTGGTACACCTCCAACGCCTCCGCCTGGCGGCCCGTCACGTACAGAGCGATCATGAGCTGGCCGCGGAACCTCTCGCGGAGCGGATACTCCCTGACCAGGACCGACAGCTCCCCGATGAGACCGGCGTGCCGGCGTAGCCGGAGGTCGGCGTCGACGCGGTCGGCCAGCGCGGCGAGGCGCTCCTCCTCCAGCCGGGTGGCGTGCAGTCGCAGCAGCGGGATGTCGTGCAGGCCGGACAGGGCCGGCCCGCGCCAGGTGTCGAGGCCGGCCCGCAGCAGGTCGCTGCCCTTGGCGACGTCCTTGGAGCCCAGGGCCCGGCGTCCCAGGCGGACGAGCGCCTCGAACCGCCAGGCGTCCACGGCGTCGCCGGGGAGGCGCATGCGGTAGCCGGTCGACTCGTGCGTGATCGGCACTCCCGCTCCGAGGGTCTGCCTGAGGCGGTGGATCTGGAGCCGGAGGCGCCCGGCGCCCGCGTCGCCCGCGTCGGCCCCCCAGAGGGCGTCGACGAGGACGTCGCTGCCCGCCACCGTGCCCCGGTGGCAGAGCAGCATGGCCAGCAGGCTGCGCTGTTTGATCGATCGGAGGGGTAATTGATGATCCCTATCCCGCACTTCCAGTGCACCCAGAATGCCGAATTTCATGGGTCTCCCCCCGTGCGTGTCAGCTTATTACGACCCAAGGAAGGATATTGGGTTCGATCGTCCTGTGAAACGTTGACCGGGAAATCGCGATGAAACCCCCGAGAAACTCGCGCTAATCAGAATCGAGGCTTGGCCGGTGGCATATCCGATGGCCGCATTCCGCTTTCGCGGCCGGGAAGTCAGGTGGGATGAAAATGAGTAACATTCAGCGAATCGGATTCGCGCGACCCCGCAACTGGGCGGTCGTGGCAGGCTCGGCACTGGCGATGTGCGGCCTTTTCACGGCCAATTCCCAGGCGGCCGTGACCACGGCCGCTGCCGCTGACGAGCCCGGCAAGGCGCACGCCGCCCCGATCCAGGCGCCGGTGGCGCGTCCGAAGGTGGACAAGCTCGGCCCGCTGCCCACGATGACGGGCACCGTGCCCGTGGAGCGTTCCAGGACGGTCGCCCGCACCAGCGCCGCGCTCACCGCCGCGGCCAACGACCGGGTCGGGCTGCGCGTGCTGGTCGTCGCCGTCGACGAGGACGACTGGGGCGTCGCGACCTGGAAGTCCGTGCTCGACCGCGTGGGCGCGTCGTACGACGTGCTGCACACCCGCACGCAGCCGCTCACCGCGCAGAGCCTGCTCCAGGGCGACGGCACCGGCCGCTACAACGCGATCCTGCTGACCAACAACTCGCTGCTGCACTCCGACGGCAACGGCGGCTTCGTCAGCGGGCTCGACACCACCGAATGGAACGTTCTATGGGCCTACGAGCGTGACTTCGGGGTGCGCCAGGCCTCCCTCTACACCGCGTACGGGACCTTCCCCGAGGACTACTGCCTGCGCGCCGGCAGCGAGGGCGGCATCGGCGACACCCCGATCAGCACCCAGCTGACCACGGCGGGCGCGGGCGTCTTCGACTACCTCAAGTCGGGCGTCAACGTGCCGATCTCGCTGTCCTACGTCTACCGCAGCACCATCGCCGCGGGCTGCTCGGCCGATCCCGTCATGACCGCGGGCGGCGACGTGCTGGGCGTGCGCAGCACCTCGGCCGACGGCCGCGAGCGGATGGCCCTCACCTTCACCTCCAACCAGTACCTGCCGCAGGCCGACCTGCTCACCTACGGCCTGTTCCGCTGGGCCACCCGGGGCCTCTTCCTGGGCGAGCAGCGCCACTACCTCAACGCTGACGTGGACGACTGGTTCAGCTACACCGACCGCCTGAAGGCCGACGGCACCCTGGACACCGACCCGGGCTTCCGGCTGAGCAGGTCGGACGCGGTCGCCACGTACAACCGGCAGAACAGCTTCCGCTCGGCCAACCCGCTGGCCTCGGCCTTCAAGCTCAACATCGCCTACAACGGCCAGGGCGCCGAGCTGCTCTCCCTGCCGACGTGCCTGCTGAACCTGCCCGTCCTCGACGGGCTGACCTCCTACTCGCGCTGCCGCGCCTCGTCCTTCACCTGGATCAACCACACGTTCTCGCATCCGAAGATGAACTCGACGGACTACGGGACCAACTACTCCGAGATCCAGGCCAACATCACCAGGGCCGGGCTCCTCGGCCTGAGCGTGGATCCGAAGGTCCTCAAGACCGGCGAATACTCCGGCCTCGGCGTCTACCACCCCGACCCTGACAACGACATCGACCCGCCCACCGACCACGGGCTGGGTGCCTCCAACCCCGAGCTGCTGCGCGCGGCCAAGGACCTCGGCGTGAAGTACCTGCACGGCAACATGTCCTTCAACAGCCACAAGCCGTCGTGCTTCAACTGCGGCATCGTCCACCCGCTGGAGCCCGCGGTCATGGTGGTGCCCGACTGGCCGACCAACATCGCCTACCACACGACCGCGCCGGACGAGGAGACGCTCTTCTACAACTCCTACTACGGGCCGTCGGGCAGGTTCCCGTACTGGCCGGTCAACCAGACCTACGCCCAGATCCTCGGCCACGAGAGCGACGTGGCGATGCAGCACGTCATGTCGGGCTCGGTCTACACGCACACCTTCCACCAGGGCAACGCGCGTAACTACGGCTCGGGCAAGAGCCTCGTCTTCGACTGGCTGGAGGCCGTGATGGCCAAGTACAACTCCTACTACAAGGTGCCGCTGCTCACGCCCAACTGGGGCACCCTGGCCGAATACACCGAGAACCGCACCAAGCACTTCGCCGGGCTCGGCAACGTAAACGCCGTCTACGACCGCGTGGCCGACACGGTCACCTTCACCTCCACCGCCGCCACCACCGTCTTCGCCACCAACGCCGCGGTCGCCGGGGCGACGGCCTACGGCACCGACACCGTCGGCAAGCTCACGCTCGCCGCCGGCACCCCTGTCACCGTCGCCGCGAGCGTCCGCCCGTGAAGGTGACGTTCGTCTCGGAGGGCACCTACCCTTTCGCGATGGGCGGGGTGAGCGTCTGGATGGACCAGCTCATCCGGGGGATGCCCACCTACCGGTGGGATGTCGTCACGATGACCGTGGACGGCGCCGAACGGCCCGTCTGGGACCTGCCGGACAATCTCGACCAGGTCATCTCCATGCCGTTGTGGAAATCCGACTACCGGCGCTCCCCGCGGGCGCCGGGCCCGGCCTTCGGGCAGGCGTACGAACGGTTCCTCCAGATGGTCCTGACGCCGGCCGTCGAGGGCGCGGGCAGCGAGGAGTTCCTGGAGGTGCTGAAGGCGCTCTTCAGGTACGCCCACGCGGGCGGTGACCTGGCCGGCGCGCTCACCACCAACGAGTCACTGACCCAGCTCATGGACTCGTGGTACTGGAACAGGACCGACGGGATCAACCTGGCCGACGCGATCACCGCCGGCCATCTCATGGGGCACATGCTGCGTCCGCTGGCCGAGCCGCCGCTGCGCACCGACCTGACCCATGTGGCGATGAACGGCCTGAGCATGCTCGTCGCGATGGTCGCCAAGTGGCAGTACGGCACCCCCATCGTGCTGTCCGAGCACGGCGTCTACCTGAGGGAGAGATACCTGCAGTACGTCAACGAGCCGGTCTCACACGCGGTCCGGGTGCTCCTGCTCAGCTTCTTCAGGAGGCTGGCGGGAGCCGCGTACGTCGCGGCCGACCGCATCGCGCCCCACTCCTCGTACAACAAACGCTGGCAGGTCCACAACGGCGCCGATCCCGACCGGATCCGCATCATGTACAACGGCGTCGACCCCTACGACTTCCCCCTGGCCGAGACGGAGCCCGAGACGCCGACGCTGGTCTTCATGGGCCGGGTGGACCCGCTGAAGGACCTGCACACGCTGATCCGGGCGTTCGCCATCGTCCGGGACAAGATTCCGGACGCCCGGCTGAGCATCTTCGGCGGCGTGCCCTTCGGCAACGAGTCCTACAAGGAGAGCTGCGCCGCGCTCGTCGCCGAACTCGGGCTGGAGGACTCCGCCATCTTCGAGGGCCGGGTGTCCAGCCCGGTCGACGCCTATCACGCGGGCCACGTGGTGATGCTCACCAGCATCTCCGAGGGCTTCCCCTACACCGTGGTCGAGGCCATGGCCTGCGGCCGGCCGGTGGTGTGCACCAACGTCGGCGGGGTCGCCGAGGCGGTGGCCGACGCCGGTTTCGTGGTGCCGCCCCGTGACCACGTGGCCGTCGCCGACGCCGCGGTCCGCCTGCTGAAGGACGCCGCCCTGCGCCGCAGGCTGGGGGCGATCGCCCGGGGCCGGGTCCTCGACCGCTTCACGTTGCGGCAGTCGCTGGACGACTACCGCGGCGTCTACGAGGAGCTCATACCGGCCGGCGCCGGCCCGGAGGTTCGCGGATGACGACCCTCGCGCCCGGTGACGGCGCGGCCTGTCTCGACGAGCTGATCCAACCCCTGGGCACCCGCGTCTTCAGGGCCGTCGAACCCCTGCAGATGGCCGCCATCCTGGAGTCCGAAGGTCTCAACGACAAGATCGCCCGCGAGAGGTACGGCCACCCCGACGTGTTCTCGCTGGCCGAGGCGGCCTATGGGCGCGTCGCGCTCATGGAGCCGCCCCGGCCGCCCGCCGCGCCCGTGCTCCGGGAGGCCCGTCCCGCCGCGCAGATGGCGCACGGGCTGCTGTACGCGATGCCGGCCGCCCTGCTGCCCGCCGCCTCGGGTCTCGTGGGCCCGCAGTGGCTGATGCCCGGCCTGGTCCTGACCACGGGGATCGGCTGGGTGATCGGCAGCGCCGCCGCGCAGATCGCCTACTCGCTGATCGGCCGCGGCTTCCCGCGCTCGGCCGGGCGGATGCTGCGCGCCGGGCTGGTGCTGGGCGTGAGCGCGGCGGTGCTCACGGCCACGATGATCGCGGTGGGCAGGAACGGCCCGGTGTCGCTCGTCGCCCTCTGCGTGACGCAGATGGCGTTCCAGATCGCCTCCGGCATCCTGCTGTTCTACCGGCGCGAGGCGTGGCTCGCCATCATGATGCTGCCCGCCGTGCTGGCCGGGGTCGGCTACGTCGCCGTCGGAGAGGGCCCGGCCGGTCTCGTGGCGGTCTGCCTGGGCGTGGTCTGCGTCGCCGGCCTGGTGGGGGCGGCCATCCTGCTGACTCTGAGGGAGGGCGTCACCGCCGACACGCCCCCGAGCGAACCCCGGCTGCGGACGCTGCTCCGGGCGAACATCGGCGGGCTGCTTCCCGCGTTCGTCTTCAGCCTGCTGAGCGCGTTCTTCCTGCTCCAGGCCGAGGGCCGCTACGTCCTCGACCGGGCCGACCTCGCCATCGCCGGCGCCGGGCTGGTCTTCGGCATGGGCGTGCTCGAATACCGGGCGCACCGCTTCCACGACGAGGCCAGGACTCTGATCCGGGAGGTCTGCTACCCGGCGGAGTTCACCGAGCTGACCCGGGGACTGCTCGCGAAAGGGCTGCTGATCTGCCTGTCCGTGCTGTCCGCTCTCGCCATGATGCCGATCGCGTTCCTGTACGCCACCGACGCCCTGTCGTACGCGACCGTCGTCATGGCCGCCGCCCACGTCACCGTCGGCGGCGCCTACTTCGTCGCCTTCCTGCTGGCCAACCAGGGGAAGGTGGCACACCTGTGCCTGGCGCAGGGCCTGGCCCTCGCCGTCCATCCGGGTGGCCGGTGGCTGCTGCCAGACCCGCACTCCGCCCTGGCCGACGTCGCGCTCTTCCTCACGGCCGGGCTCGTCTTCTTCACGGTGCTGCTCGTCCTCATGGTCCGGAGTCTCAGGGACGTCCAGCGGTATCGCTGACCCCGCAGAAGGGAACCATCATGCACGTCGTCATTCTGGCCGGTGGCAAGGGTGTTCGCCTGCGTCCGTACACCTCGGCCCTGCCCAAACCGCTGGTGCCCATCGGCGAGGAGTACGCGATCCTCGACATCATCCTGCAGCAGCTCACCTCGCAGGGGTTCACCAACGCGACGCTCGCGGTGGGGCATCTCAGCCCGCTCATCCGCGCGTTCGTCGGTGACGGCTCTCGCTGGGACCTGAAGGTGGACTACACCGAGGAGGTCAAGCCGCTGTCCACCATCGGCCCGCTGTTCCCGATCAGGAACCAGCTGCCCGACGACTTCCTGGTGATGAACGGCGACGTCCTCACCACGCTCAACTACGCCGAGGTGCTGACCCGCCACACCAGTTCGGGCCTGCCGCTCACGGTCGCCACCTCGCCGCGCGTCGTGAAGATCGACTTCGGGGTGCTCGAAGCGCAGGCCGGGCGGATCGTCGGCTTCAAGGAGAAGCCCCTGCTCAGCTACCTGGTGAGCATGGGGGTCTATGCCCTGTCGCGCGAGACGATCGCGCACTACGAGGACGGCCTGCCGTTCGGCTTCGACGAGCTGGTGCTCGACCTGCTCGCGAAGGACACCCCGCCGGGCATCTTCGAGTTCGACGGCTACTGGCTCGACATCGGGCGGCCCGACGACTACGACGAGGCCAACGCCCGGTTCGACGAGATCCGGGCGCAGCTGCTGCCGGCGCGGGAGCGGGTGCGATGACCGCCGTCGTGTTGTTCGGCGCCACGGGGTTCCTCGGCCGCCAGGTGAAGGACCGATTGGCGGCGGACTCGCGGGTGACCCAGATGCTGTGTCCCGGCAGGGCCCGGCTCGACCTGCTCGCCGCGTCGGTGGCCGACGTGGCCGACCTGCTGGCGGCCGTCCGGCCCTCGGTGGTGCTCAACTGCGTGGGCCGGCTGTCGGGCGGATACGACGAGCTGGTGCGCGGCAACGCCGGGGTCACCGCGATCCTCATCGAGGCGATGGCCCAGGTGACGCCGAAGGCCAGGTTCGTCCGCCTGGGATCCGCCGCCGAGTACGGCCCGGCGAGGCCGGACCACTCGCTGCGCGAGCAGGACGCGGTGTGCCCGGTCAGCGCGTACGGCGTCAGCCATCTGGCCGGCACGCTCCTGGTCGAGCAGGCCGCCGCCGAGGGCAGGCTCGACGGCGCCTCGCTGCGGATCTTCAATCCCATCGGCCCCGGCATCAGCGGCGAGAGCGTGCTGGGCCGGGCCCGGGCGCTCCTCGACCGGGCCGTCACGGACGGGCTCGATCGCATCGACATGGGCCCGCTCGGCGCCTACCGCGACTTCGTGGACGTGCGCGACGTGGCCGAGGCGGTGGTGAGCGCGGGCTTCGCGGCGGAGCTGACCGAACGGGTCTTCAACGTCGGCAGCGGCGTCGCGGTCGCGGTCCGCGACGTGGTCGGGTTGCTGGCCGAGGAGTCGGGGTTCGCGGGCGAGGTGCGGGAGAGCGCGCTGGGGTCGGCCCGGTCCCCGGCCGTCGACTGGAGCCGGGCCGACATCGACCGGGCCCGGCAGGTGCTGGGCTGGCAGCCCCGGTTCCAGCTCGGCGATTCGGTCAAGGCGATGGTGTGAGGGGAGACGGGGTGCGTTCCTTCCTGCACGCGGGGGTCGCGATGGCCACGCTGGCGTCCTGCGCGACCGGCTCGCCGGCCGCCCGCCCGCGGGGGCTGGGTGAGATCTCCACCTTCACGTACGTCCTGGAGAAGTATCCGAAGGGCCGCCTGGATGAGCTGGCCCGCGCGCCGCACCAGCTGGCGATCATCGATCTCTCCCGCGACGGCACCGTCAAGGGCTACTTCACCCGCGGCGAGATCGCCCGCCTGCGGGGCAGCGGCAAGAAGGTGCTCGCGTACTTCGAGATCGGCTCGATCGAGGAGTTCAGGACCGAGTACCGTCCGCTGCGTGACCAGCACGCCGACCTCCTGCTCAACGTCTGGAAGGACTGGCCGGACGAGCACTTCGTGAAGTACTGGGACCCGCGCTGGTGGCAGCAGGTCGTCAGGCCCAGGGTCGACCAGGCGCTGCTGGCCGGCTTCGACGGGGTCTATCTCGACACCCCGCTGGCCTACGAGGAGATCGACCTGGCCCGGGTGCGGGGCCGGACCCGTGACCGCCTGGCCCGCGACATGGTCGACCTGATCGTCCGGATCAGCGCGCACGCCAAGCGGAGCCGCCCCGGCTTCGCCGTCGTCCCGCAGAACTCCCCGGAGCTCCGGCACCACCCCGGATACACCCGGGCGATCGACGGCATCGGCATGGAGGAGCTGTTCTTCAAGGCGACGGACGATCCCTGTGACGAGAAATGGTGTGGTGAGAATCTCGCCAACGCCATGGCTCTGCACAAGCAAGGGAAAGCGGTGTTCGCGACCGACTATGCGAGTTCGGCGACGAATGTCATGAATGCCTGTTCTCGTTATCGAAAACTCGGCATAGCGGGAAATGTCACCACAGTTGCCCTCGATCGAATCAGCCCGCCCTGTAAGTGAAACACGGCAGAAAGGAGCCAGAAATGCCGAAAAATGTCGGCATTGTCGGCATGGGTTATGTGGGTCTGACGCTGGCCGCCGCCCTCGCGCGGCGCGGCTACACCGTGCACGGTGTGGACGCCAACCCCAGCGTGGTCGAGGCCCTGTCCAACGGCCGGATCCACGTGTTCGAGCCGGGAGTGGAGGAGGCCTTCGAGGAGTTCCTCGGCACCTCGATCCACATCTCCGACCGGCTGCCCGCCGAGCCGCTGGACGCGGCCATCCTGTCGGTCTCCACCCCCGTCGACCTGTCCACGGGCGTGCCCCAGCTGGACAACCTCGCCGCGGCGGCCGAACAGGTGGCCGAGGTGTGCGGTCCGGACACCCTGGTCGTGGTCCGCAGCACGGTGCCGATCGGCACCAGCCGCGCGATCGTGCTGCCCGCGCTCACCGCCCGCTGGGGACGGGCACGGCTGGTCATGGCGCCCGAACGGACGATCCAGGGCCAGGCGCTCCGCGAGCTCGTCGAACTGCCCCAGGTGATCGGCGGGCTCGACGAGGACAGCCTGCGGGCGGGCGTCGACCTGTTCGAGGGCCTCGCCGACCAGATCGTGCCCGTCTCCAGCCTGGAGACGGCCGAGATGGTCAAGCTCTCCAACAACTGCCACACCGACCTGATCTACGCCTTCGGCAACGAGCTGGCGCTCATCGCCGAGCAGAACGGGCTCGACCCGCTGGAGGTCATCCGGGCGACCAACCTCGACTATCCCCGGCCCGACCTGGCCAAGCCCGGCTACGTGGGCGGCGGCTGCCTGTCGAAGGACCCGTACATCATGCTGGCCAGCGCGGGCCCGACGCACCGGCCGTACCTGGTGGGCGGGGCGCGGTCGCTGAACGAGCGGCTGCCCGCGCACGTCGCCGAGCGCGTCGTGGAGCTGGTCGGCGAGACGTTCGGCCGCACCGAGGGGATCAGGCTGTCGGTGCTCGGCTGGGCCTACAAGGGCTGGCCCGCCACCGACGACATGCGCGGCACCCCGATCGCCGACATGATGCCGGTCTTCGCCGCCGCCGGCCTGACCGTCCAGGGGCACGACCCCCTGGTCGGTGACGAGGTCATCCGTGAATACGGCGGCGAGCCCGTCAGCCTGGACAAGGCGTTCGCCACGGCCGACGCCATGATCATCATCAACGACCACCCCGACTACCGGGGCATCGAGGTCGAGGCCAGGCTCGCCTCGTCCGGCCTGCGCGTGCTCTTCGACTCGTGGCGCATCCTCGACGAGGACGCGGTGGTCCGGCACGGCGTCCGCTACGCCGGCATCGGTTATCTGGCGAAGGAGCGCGCGTCATGAGAGTCCTCCTGCTGGGCGGGGCCGGGTTCATCGGGCTGCACCTCGCCCGCCGGCTGCTCGCCGACGGACACGAGGTCACCGTCGTCGACGACTTCTCCCGAGGCCGCCGCGATCCCGCGCTGGCCGAGCTCGCCGCGCGGGCCGACGTGAGATCGGCCGACCTGACCGACCCGGCGTCCTACGCGGCCATCGAGCGGGGCTGGGACCAGATCTACCTGCTCGCCGCGGTCGTCGGCGTGCGGAACGTCGAGTCCGGCCCGGCCAGGGTCATCCGGGTCAACACGCTCGTGCTGATGCACCTGCTCGACTGGCTCGGCCCGGACGACCGGCTGTTCTTCGCCTCCACCAGCGAGGTGTACGCGGGCGGGGTCAGCGCGGGCACGGTGCCCGTCCCCACCCCGGAGAGCGTGCCGGTGATGATCGAGGACGTGGGCTCCGCACGCTTCACCTACGCCATCAGCAAGCTGCTCGGCGAGGCGGCGGTCCTGCACACCGCCCGCGCCAAGGGGTTCACGGCCGTCATCGGCCGCTTCCACAACATCTACGGCCCCCGGATGGGCGCCGACCACGTCATCCCCGAGCTGGCGCTGCGGGCCACCCGCGGCGAGAACCCCTTCACCCTGTACGGCTCGGAGCAGAGCAGGGCCTTCTGCTACGTCGACGACGCCACCGAGGCGATGGTCCGCCTCATGGCCACCCCGGCCGCCTCGGGGCAGATCGTGCACATCGGCGACGACACCGAGGAGACCAACATCGGCGACCTGGCCAAGCTCGTCCTCCGCGTCGCGGGCGCCGACCCCGCCATCCGCGAGGTGCCCGCCCCCCAGGGCTCGGTCGCGCGCCGCTGCCCCGACCTCACCCGGCTCCGCGAGCTCACCGGGTACGAACCACGCGTCTCCCTGGAAGAAGGAGTTCGCCGAACCTTCGAGTGGTATCGGGAGTCGTGGACGGCATGACCCAGCCCATCGCGTTCTACTACGGAGCGGGGGAGCTGGAGCGGCTCTCCCAGTTCGACAAGGTCGTCCTGCAGGCCGACTTCTACCCCAGGCGCGAGCTCGACCTGCTGAGCAAGCGAGGAGTCCAGACCCTGGGCTACCTGTCACTGTCGGAGGACGTCGGGCCGCCCGCGCCCTGGCACCGCCCCGAACGCAACCCCGACTGGGGTGGCGCGTTCGTCCACGTGGGCGACCCGCGCTGGGTGGCGCACGTGGTGGACCAGGCGACGGCGGCCATGGCCGCCGGCTTCGGCGGTCTGTTCCTCGACACGCTCAACCTGGAGCAGACCTACCCCGAGGACCTGCCGCACCTGCTCACCCTCATCGCGGCGATCAGAGAGGAGGCCCGGCCCGAATACCTCCTGGCCAACCGCGGGTTCGGGCTGCTGCCGAAGATGGCCGACCTGGTGGACGGCGTCCTGTTCGAGTCGTTCTCGGCCCGCTGGGTCGACACCGAGAGCTACGCGCCCTGGCCCGACGACGTCCTGGAGGCGCACGCGTCGGTGGCCGAGCGCCTGCTGGAGCTCGACGTCGACCTGTACGCGCTGGACTACGCCGACGACGACGAGCTGTCCGACTTCGCCCAGCGGCGGGCGCGGGAGTTCGGGATGCTCTGCTTCGTCAGCGACCGGGTGCTGTCACGCATCTGACGTCGCCCCCGCCCGCGTGCCGCCGCCCGGATGCCGGGCGGCGGTGGCGGTGCGTCAGCCGATGCGCCAGGTGTCGCCGCCCATGAGCAGCCCGCCGAGGTCGCCCGGCCCCTTCTGGGCCACGGCCTCGTCCAGTTGCTCGGCCATCAGCACGTCGTACGCCGGCCGGTCGACCTGACGGAAGATGCCGATCGGCACGTGCTCGAAGGACGGCTCGTCCAGCCGCGACAGCGCGAACGCCAGCGACGGGTCGGGGTTGTGCGCGTCGTGCACCAGAATGCGGTCGTCGCCGGCCTCGGCCCTCGGGACCACCTCGATGCCGCCGCTCGCCGCGCGCACGACCGCCTTGGACGCGGACGCGATCGGCTGCCCGTGCTCCAGGCGCAGCGTGATCTCGTCGCGGACCTCGGGGTCCTTGAGCGGCTCGAAGGCGTTGTCGTTGAAGATGTTGCAGTTCTGGTAGATCTCCACCAGCGACGTGCCGCGGTGGGCGGTCGCCTCGCGCAGCACCGACTGCAGGTGCTTACGGTCGGAGTCGAGCGTCCTGGCCACGAACGAGGCCTCGGCGCCGAGGGCCAGCGAGATCGGGTTGAACGGCTTGTCCAGCGACCCCATCGGCGTCGACTTGGTGATCTTGCCGACCTCGGAGGTGGGAGAGTACTGGCCCTTGGTCAGGCCGTAGATCCTGTTGTTGAACAGCAGGATGTTGAGGTTGACATTGCGGCGCAGCGCGTGGATCAGGTGGTTGCCGCCGATCGACAGCGCGTCACCGTCACCCGTGATCACCCAGACCGACAGGTCGGGCCTGCTGGCCGCGAGCCCGGTCGCAATCGCCGGTGCGCGGCCGTGGATCGAGTGGAAGCCGTAGGTGTTGAGGTAGTAGGGGAAGCGCGACGAACAGCCGATGCCGGAGACGAACACGATGTTCTCGCGCCGCAGCCCCAGCTCGGGCAGAAAGCTCTGCACCGCGGCCAGGATCGCGTAGTCACCGCAACCGGGGCACCAGCGCACCTCCTGGTCGGACTTGAAGTCCTTCAGGGTCTGCTTAGCGTCGGTCTTGGGGATGAGCGTCAGGCCCTTCCCGTTTACCAGCTCAGTCACTGTCGATCACGTCCTGGATCACTCCGGCCAGCTCCTCGGCCTTGAACGGCAGGCCGCGCACCCGGTTGTAGCTGATGATGTCGACGAGGTAGCGCGCCCGCAGCAGCAGCGCCAGCTGGCCGAGGTTGATCTCGGGCAGCAGCACCTTGTCGTAGTGGCGCAGCACATCACCGGTGTTGGCGGGGAGCGGGTTGAGGTGACGCAGATGCGCCTGCGCGATCTTGCCGCCGCTCTTCCTGATGCGCCGCACGGCCGCCGCGATCGGGCCGTAGGTGGAACCCCAGCCCAGGACGAGCACGCGGGCGTCGCCGTCGGGGTCGTCGACGTCCAGCTCGGGCACGTCGATCCCGTCGATCTTGGCCGCGCGGGTCCTGACCATCAGGTCGTGGTTGTTGGGATCGTAGGAGATGTTGCCCGTGCCGTCGGCCTTCTCGATGCCGCCGATCCGGTGCTCCAGACCCGCGGTGCCCGGGATGGCCCAGGGGCGGGCGAGGGTGTCGGGGTCGCGCTTGAACGGCAGGAACTCGCCGTCGGCGCCGTTGGGGGCGGTCGTGAACTCCTGCGAGATGTCCGGCAGCTCGGAGACCTCGGGCAGCCGCCAGGGCTCCGAGCCGTTGGCCAGGTAGCCGTCGGAGAGCAGCATGACCGGAGTGCGGTACTTGACCGCGATCCGGGCCGCCTCGATGGCCGCGTCGAAGCAGTCGCTGGGCGACATCGGCGCCACGACCGGCACGGGCGACTCGCCGTTGCGGCCGAACAGGGCCATCAGCAGGTCGGTCTGCTCGGTCTTGGTCGGCATGCCGGTGCTCGGGCCGGCCCGCTGCACGTCGACCACGATCAGCGGCAGCTCGGTGGTGACCGCCAGACCGACGGTCTCGGCCTTGAGCGCCACCCCGGGACCCGACGTCGTCGTGACGCCGAGCGCCCCGCCGAACGCCGCGCCCAGCGCCGCGCCGACGCCCGCGATCTCGTCCTCCGCCTGGAAGGTGCGGATGCCGAACTCCTTGTGCCGCGACAGCTCGTGCAGGATGTCGCTGGCCGGGGTGATCGGATAGGAGCCGAGGAACAACGGCAGCTTCGACTGCACCGAGGCCGCGATCAGGCCGTAGGCCAGCGCCTGGTTGCCGGAGATGTTGCGGTAGACGCCCGGGGTCAGCTTGGCCGGCTTGACCTCGTACGACACCGAGAACGACTCGGTGGTCTCGCCGTAGTTCCAGCCGGCCTGGAAGGCCGCGATGTTGGCCTTGGCGATCTCGGGCTTCTTGGCGAACTTCTGCTCCAGGAAGGAGATCGTGTGCTCGGTCGGCCGGTGGTAGAGCCAGGAGAGCAGGCCGAGGGCGAACATGTTCTTGGAGCGCTCGGCGTCCTTCTTGGACAGGTCGAAGCCCTCAAGGGCTTTGACCGTCAGCGACGTCAGCGGCACCGCGTGGACGCGCCACTCGCTCAGCGACTCGTCGTCGAGCGGGCTGGCGGCGTAGCCGACCTTCTGCAGGTTGCGCTTGGTGAACTCGTCGGTGTTGGCGATGATGTCGGCGCCGCGCGGCAGGTCACCGAGGTTGGCCTTGAGCGCGGCGGGGTTCATCGCGACGAGCACGTTGGGGGCGTCGCCGGGGGTGAGAATGTCGTGGTCGGCGAAGTGAAGCTGGAAACTCGACACGCCCGGCAGGGTCCCTGCGGGCGCGCGGATCTCGGCGGGGAAGTTGGGCAGAGTCGACAGGTCGTTGCCGAATTCGGCCGTGCCCGCGGTGAAACGGTCGCCGGTGAGTTGCATGCCGTCGCCGGAGTCTCCGGCGAATCTGATGATCACTCGGTCGAGTTGCTGGACCTGCTTAGTCACAGCTCAGTCCTCCTCGACGCGCCAGGGCGCGGTCGCTGTGGCGCGTAGTCAATTTCCATGCTAGATCCTCGCGAGGGTCAACACGTTTCCCTCGCCGCAAATGCGGGTAAACGTGGTGGGCGTTCAAGGGGTAGCGGGAGATCCGTAGGCGTGACACAGCCCGGCGGCGAGTCTGCACAGGTCCACGTGCAGGCGGGCGAAGAGGACGGTACGGGTCACGATCGCCAACTATACGTCCCTCTATGCCGTGGGCTCGGTCAGGGTTGCCTACCCATCGCCCGCGCGCCGGGCGGGTCCAGCTGTCCGGCCGCCATCCCCGCCGAGTCGTGACGGATAGAGGTGTCCTGTCTCCATCCCCGCGGAGCCGTACAGCTCTGGAACGGTGACGAAGACGTAACCCTTCCCGCGGAGCTGGTGCAGGATGTCCGAAATCGCCTCGACGGACGCGTGATGGGTCTCACGCACCAGGATGATCGCCCCGTTCCGCGCGCTCTTGACGGCGCGCGCGACGATCGCCTCCGAGGTCTCGCCGGCCGCGTCGCCCTTGCCGTCCTTGCCGGACTCGGTGGTCTTGCCGGTCTTGCCGGTCTCGGTGGTCTCGGCGGTTTCGCCGGTTTCGCCGGAGAGATCGACGTCGGAGCCGACGAGCGTGAGCCCCATCTTCCGCGCCACCTCCAGCAGGTCCTCGCTCACCGACCCGTACGGCGGGCGCACCAGCCTGGGCGTCTGGCCGATGGCGGCGGTCAGCGTGTCCTGGGTACGCTCCAGCGAGTCGCCGATCTTGCTGGTGGGGAGCGTCGACAGGTCCCGGTGCGACCAGGTGTGGTTCCCCACCAGATGCCCCTCGTCCCGTATGCGGCGCACCAGGCCGGGCTCGGCCGCGGCGTTGGCGCCGACCGTGAAGAACGTCGCCCGCGCGTCCGCCCTCCGCAGCGCGTCGAGCAGCCGGGCCGTGCCGGGGCCCGGCCCGTCGTCGAAGGTCAGCGCCAGGCACTTGACCTTCGCGCAGTCCACCGTGCCCGCCTTCGAGCTGGCGGCGTCGGGAACGGGCGCCTGATCCTTCTCTGGTGGCGGCACGGCCTCGGCGGTCTCCAGGGGCCGGCGGCCACGCTCCCGCGCGCTGCCTTGCGCCGCGCGGCCCGTCTCCGACAGCAGCGGCTCGGCCTGCTCGGCGGGTACGGCCACCGCCAGCCGTCCCAGAGAGCAGGGCCCGAGCTGGCAGTCGTCGAACTCCACCACGAGGTCGCCGGACCGGTTGAACGTCAGCGAGTCGAACACGTCGTCCTCGGTCGACAGCCGGCCCAGGCTCACGGCGGCGCCCCGGTCCTTCAGCCCGTCCTTGACCAGCCCGGTCAGCGTGCCGACGGCGTCCTTGCCGGAGAGCAGGCCGGGGGAGCCGACGGCTCGGCCGCTCTGGCGGTCGTACCAGAGGGTCCTGGTGGAGTAGGTCCAGCCGGTGCCGAGGTGGCGGCCGGTGCGCAGCCGTACCCCGATGATCCGGCCAGAGGCGGCGGTGAGCTGCCAGTCGACGTTCAGCTCGGGGAGGTCGGCTGCGGCCCCGGCGCCCGGACCGGCCTCCTCGCGGAAGTCGCGCACCAGGCGGCCGGCCTCCTCGCGCAGCGCCTCGTTGAGCCGGGGGGTGTCCTTCAGGTGGGGGTAGCTGACGTACACGTGCTCGGCGCCGGCGGGGGCCAGCGTCCTGGTGCTCAGCCCGGAGACTCCGGCGGGCTCGATAAAGTCGATCATGGTCGGCTCTGCCGGGACGAGGACGTCCCGCTCGGGGGAAGCGGAGAGCAGCCCGCAACCCGTCACGGACATGGCCACCAACGCGATTCCTCCGAAGAATCGCATTTTGTGCATGCGTGACACAGTATGGCCGTATAAACGCCTTTTACCCCCATTTTGGACTATGGGGCCAGAGGCTTTGACTGGGTTACGATCGTGATATGGACGGTTATTTCAGGTCCTACCTCCTGGCCGCCGCGCTGTTCGCGATCGGCGTGGGCATCGTGGCCGGAGCCCTGCTGATCAACCGTCTCCTGCGCCCGACCAGGCCCACGCCCGAGAAGCTGACCAGCTACGAGTGCGGCGTCGATCCCGTGGGCGGCGGCTGGGCGCAGTCCCAGGTCCGCTACTACGTCTTCACCTACCTCTACGTGATCTTCGCCGTCGACGCGGTCTTCCTCTTCCCCTGGGCCACGGTGTTCGACGCGCCCGGTTACGGGCTGACGACGCTGGTCGAGATGTTCGTCTTCCTCGGCGTCATCGCGCTCGGCATCCTCTACGCCTGGCGCAAGCGCGTGCTGAGCTGGACCTGAATCCGGGTTTCAGCGTTCGCCAGCGCACCCTTTGTGAGCTCTGACACGCTTCGTCGTCATGCAGACGGAGAGATCCTGTCCGGAATGTGGCATTTCCATCGTCAAAGACGGCCGGTACCCGGCGTGGTGCCCGTCCTGTGAGTGGAACCTGTCCGAGCCGCCGCGCAAGCGCTCACTCGGCGTGGCCCTCACCGACCGCCTGACGGCGGGGCAGCACGCCCAGGTGCTCAGGAGGGGCGCGCGGGTGTCGGGCGGCGGCGCCTCCCGGGTGCTGTCATCGGTGCTGGCCGCACTCATCCACCTGCTCGCCGCCGGCTCGGCGGTCGCCGGCGTCTGGATCGCGGTCATCCTGCCGAACTTCGTCGGCTGGGCCCTCGCCGCGCTGCTGCTCGGCGCGGCGTGGCTGATGCGCCCGCGCTTCGGCCGGCTGGCGCGCACGGCTCCCGTGCTCACCAGGGAGTCGGCGCCACGCCTGTTCGGCCTGCTGGACCGGGTCGGCGCCGAGGTCGGCGCAGCCAAGGTGGACACGGTCCTGGTGACGGCGGAGTTCAACGCCTCCTACGGGCAGATCGGCCTGCGCGGCAGGCGCCTGCTCTGCCTCGGCGCGCCGCTCTGGGCGATGCTCGAACCTCAGGAACGCATCGCGCTGCTCGCCCACGAGTTGAGCCACTCCAGCAACGGCGACATCCGGCATTCGAGACTCGCGAACACCGCCCTCGCCGGCCTCGACGCCGTCCGGCGGGCCACCCGCGGCGCGGCGGAGACGGGCGAGGAGTCGGCCGAAGCCGCAGGTCAGAGCATCGCCAGCCTCGCCCTGCTGGTGCTCATCATCGTGATGCGCCTGGCCGGGTTCGCCATCGGGCTGCTGGGTTTCCTGCTCCTCATCACCACGACCCGGTCCGCCAGGCAAGCCGAGTACGTCGCCGACGAGCGGGCCGCGCGGGTGGCCTCGTCCGGAGCAGCCGCCGCGATGCTCGACAAGCTCGCCACCGCCCCCGTCGACCTGAACGAGCTGAGCTGGCTGTCGGCCACGCTGGGCACGACCGTCTGGCGGCGGCTGACCGAGCGGCAGGCCCAGCTGCCCGCCCACGAGCTCGAACGCCGCCGCAGGCTGATGGCCAGAGAGCCCAGGCACTTCGCCGACTCCCACCCGCCGCTCGATCTGCGTGTGGAGTTCGTCCGGTCGCTGGGGCACGACACCGCCGCCGTACGACTGCGCGACCTTGAGGACGAGGCCGTCCAGGCCGAGCTGGAGCCGCGCTTCGCCGAGATCGCCGAGGAGCTGGGTGCGGCCCGGCGAGAGGTCTCCTTTGCCTGACCAGCATTCCGAGCAAGAATGGGCAGTATGGCAGCAACGGATCTCCCGATGCCCACGGTCGGGCCTGGCTCACGGCTGGCGCCCAAGCCCATGCGCTTCATCCTCAACTGGGGGCGGCGCTACTCCCTGTGGGTGTTCAACTTCGGGCTGGCCTGCTGTGCCATCGAGTTCATCGCGACCTCGACGAGCCGGCACGACTTCATCAGGTTCGGGGTGATCCCGTTCGCCAACGGGCCCCGGCAGGCCGACCTGATGATCGTCTCGGGCACGGTCACCGACAAGATGGCCCCCGCCGTCAAGCGGCTGTACGAGCAGATGCCCGACCCCAAGTACGTGATCTCGTTCGGCGCCTGCTCCAACACCGGCGGCCCCTACTGGGATTCCTACTGCGTGACCAACGGCGTCGACCAGATCATCCCCGTCGACGTCTACGTGCCCGGCTGCCCGCCCAGGCCCGAGGCGCTGCTCTACGGGATCATGAAGCTGCAGGAGAAGATCGCGGGGGAGAAGCTCGAAGACCGCTACCTCTGGTCCCGAGCCCACGGGGAGGAGGCGTGAGCCTCGTCGAGCGGGCCGAGATCTCCGAGTCCTACGGCGAGACCACGGCCGACGTGGCGCCCGGCGACTGGGTCGGCGTCCTGACCGAGCTCCGCGACTCCGGCTACACCTTCTTCGACTGGCTGACCGGGGTCGACGACCCGCCCGAGGACTTCTTCGTCGTCGCCCACCTCTACGACCCGGTCGGCTGCCGGCGGCTGCTGGTGCGCACCCGGATCCCGCGCTCCGACCCGCACCTGCCTTCTGCCGTGGGCGTCTTCCGGGGCGCCGACTGGCACGAGCGCGAGACGTACGAGATGTTCGGCGTGACCTTCGACGGCCACCCCCACCTGGTGCCGCTGCTGCTGCCCGACGGGTTCGAAGGCCACCCGCTGCGCAAGGACTTCATCCTCGCCGCCCGCGTGGCCAAGGCGTGGCCCGGCGCCAAAGAACCCGGCGAGTCGGGGCACGGCGCGCCCAGCCGCCGCAAGACGCTTCCGCCCGGAGTCCCGGCCGACTGGGGGCCACCCGATGCCTGACGTGCCGCTCGACTGGGGGTCGCCCGATGCCTGACGTGCTGCTCACCTGGGGGTCGCCCGATGCTTGAGGTGCTGCTCGACTGGGGGCCATCCGATGCTTGAGGTGCTGCTCACCTTCGCCGTCATCCTCGTCGTCTTCCTGGTGCTGCCGCTGATCATCGGCCAGGTCGAGCACAAGACGATGGCCCACATGCAGTCGCGCCTTGGGCCGATGTACGCCGGCGGGTTCCACGGCTGGGCGCAGCTGATCGCCGACGGGGTGAAGTTCGCGCAGAAGGAGGACATCATCCCGGCCGCCGCCGACCGGCGCATCTTCATGATCGCCCCCGGCGTGGCGCTGGTGCCGTACCTCGTCGTGATGATCGCCATCCCCCTCGACGACGGGCTGGTCGGCGTCGACCTCGACCTCGGCCTGTTCTTCGTGCTCGCGGTGATGGGCGTCGGCGTGCTCGGCTCGATCATCGCCGGGTGGGCCTCGGCCAACAAATACTCGTTGCTCGGCGGCATGCGATCGGCCGCCCAGCTCATGTCGTACGAGCTGCCGCTGGTGCTGGCCGCCTCCTCCGTGGCGATGGCCGCGGGCACCCTCTCCCTGCCCGGCATCGTCGAGGCGTGGCAGTGGTGGTGGCTGCCCTGGCAGGCGATCGGCGCCGTGGTGTTCTTCATGGCCGGGCTGGCCGAGCTGCGCCGCCCGCCGTTCGACATGCCGATCGCCGAGTCCGAGATCATCATGGGCCCGATGACCGAATACACGGGCATGCGGTTCGCCCTGTTCATGCTCTCCGAGTACGTCGGCATCGTCGTGCTGTCATTCCTGACCACCGTGCTGTTCCTCGGCGGCTGGCACGGGCCGCTGCTGCCCGGCTGGCTGTGGACCCTGGCCAAGGTGTTCCTGCTGGCCTTCGTGGTGATCTGGCTGCGGGTGACCTTTCCCCGGCTGCGCGAAGACCAGTTGCAGAAGCTCGCCTGGGCCGTGCTGGTGCCCCTGGCCCTCGTCCAGCTCGCGCTCACCGGCGTGGTGAAGGTCATGATCTGACCCGCCCTTCCGTGATAGGGAGATAAGGGGCCTTTTCCGGGATGTGATCTTCTTGAACGCTTGGCTGCGGCCGATCGAGGGAGCGACCAAGACCGCACTGTTCTGGGACGGGCAGACGCTCACGGCCACGGACGAGGCGGCGGACACCGCGATCCGGGTGAAACCAGCCGCGCTCCACCGCTACTCCTACGTTCAGGAGCACACCGACACGCCGAACGAAACCATCGGCGGTCTGGCGGCTCTCGACGAGGACGGACTCGTCCTCCTCGACCTGCCCGGTCCCTGGGACCACCGGCCCACGAGGGACTTTGCCGCCGCAGCGGGCCTCCACCTCACGAACGTCCACCACGACGCGCCAGCGAAAGCCAGGGTGCTGCTCGCCGCGCGTGCCCCCGGCTGGCGCCGCCTGCACGGCCGCCGCCCGTCGTTCCTCAGCCGATCGCGCGGCCTGGTGGCTCTCTGTGCCGGCGTCGTCGGGCTGGGCGTGATGGCCTACCTCGCCATGAGCGGCGCCTGGATGGCCTGGCGCGGCCTCTCCTTCGTAGGCCGGGTCGCGCTCGACCTGCTGGACGCCAAGTGGCTGATGATCCTCTTCAGCCCGGCGCTCCTGGTGCTGCGACCCGTCATGGCCCGCTTAAAACGGCGGCGGACCCGGACCGGTGCCCTGTTGGCGCAGGTCGGCGGGCCGTACCTGACGGTCCAGAAGGGCAGGCTGCGGATCGAGCGCGGCAAGGAGAAGATTCCCGAACTCCGCATCGGCCCCCGCCGCTCAGAAGCCTCCACCCTCCTCCTCTACCACTACACCCCGACCCCCCTCAGACCACCACCAGCGCGCCCGATCACCTCGGACCGGGGCCCGGCACCTACGTCGGCGTCGACTGTCGGTCAGCCGATCACCTCGGACCGGGGCCCGGCACCCACGCCGGCGGCGACCGTCGCGCAGTCGGTCACGCCGAATGTCGGTACGCCACCTTCTGCCGAGCCGGGACCTGCGCCGTCACCCGTTGCCGAGGAGAAGGGCTCCGGGCCGCCTGCCGCGGCGGCATCGGTCCCATCCACCGTGGGCCTCTTCGTCCTGAACGCGACCGGGCAGCCGCTCCTTCACCTTCCGGGCCCCTGGGACGCCGGCATGGCCCAGCGATTCGCTGAGCGACAGCATCTGCGGCTGGCCGTACACCGAGTGTCGCGCGAGGAGTATCTCAACCTGGCCCGGACGTGCCGAGACGCGATCCCCTGACCGGCGGTCCAACGTCTTTCGCGCCCGCGCGTGCCTTCGGGCGCTGGAAGGGGAGCCCGGCCACTGGCGCCGAGGCCCGTCCCGGGCCTCCTCGTCAGATTCTGCCGTCGCCCGGTCGACGGTGCCAGGCGCAGAAGACGCCGCAAGATATCGCCGCCCAGGCGGCCAGCACCAGGAACGGCATCGCGTGCTGGTGATCCCCGAAGTACACGGCCGTGTGCTGGGCGTTCACCGACGCGCCCGGCGGCAGCCACCGCCCGACCGCCCCGAACGGCGATGGCAGCAGCGGCCACGACACCGCTCCACCCGACGACGGGTTGCCGATGAGCACCATCACTCCCCACGTGGGCACGATCGCCCACCGGCCAATGAGCGAGTTGAACATCGTGAACACCATGCCGGAGGTGAACATGGTCAACGCCAGGATCAGCCACGACTCCGCGAACGGCAGAACCAGCGCCCCGAGCAGCCAATCCACCGTCGCCGCGATCGCGAACCCGCCCAGCATCGAGCAGGCGGCGATGAACGCGATCAGCTCGGCCCGGTTCAGGGCCTTGGCGTGCACGCTCAGCTGTATCGCGCCGATGAACCCCATGATCACCGCCGCCAGCGAGATGTAGAACAGCGCCAGCCCTCGCGGGTCGCCCGGCTGTAGCGGCTTCAGATCCGTCACCGTGACACGCACCCCGATGCGCGCGCCGACCTTCGGTGCCGCCTTCGACACCAGTTCGGCCATGGACGCCCCCGCCGCGCCCACCACGTGAACCACCGCCCGGCGCCCGACCACCTCGATGACAGCGAACACCTGCTGCTCTTCGACGGCCTGGAGAGCGCCCTGGTACGTACGGAAATTGCGCAGATCGACCGTTGCCCGCAGCTCGCTCCTCATCCCAGCCACGAACGCCGCCCGCTGCGCCGCCCCACCCGTCCCCACGACGGCCATCGGAATGCGGTGCGGCGTCGGGTTGGCCATCGCATACGTGTAGGAGCCCGCGAACAGCCCGGCCGCGGCCGCGACGATGAACAGGACCACAACCGCAGGCAGGTACGGCGAGCGGCGAAACGCCGCCCATATTTGTCGCACGCTCCGGGGTTCCCGGGGCACCATTCGGGACAAGGCTCAGGCTCGCTTGCGTCATGGATCGTCCGAGACGCATACCCACTCCCAGGCGCCCTCGACCTCCCCACTCACCCCCGATGCCGTCAAGCCCCATCTCACCCAGGGGCCAGCTCAAGGGAAGCGCGGTCGACCTGAACAGGCGGGTCGGGCGGGTCGGCCTGAGCAGGCGGGTCGGGCAGGTCGGGCGGGTCGGCCTGAGCAGGCGGGTCGGCCTGACCGTGACCATGAGGCGGCACGCCCAATTGACAGCACTGGACGAGATCGTTTCGCGTGCGTCGAACGGTCGCGTTCGCTGATTCGTCAGTGCACGATGGCCAGCATGACGTCCGAGGCGGAGGGCCGGTCGAGGGGACTCTTCCGGAGACAGGAGCCCGCGATGCCTCGAAGGCCAGGCGGTAAAGGGGACAAGTCCGGATGAACGGTCAACACCCGGTTGAACACCGCCGGCACCGAATCCTCGCCGAACGGCGGCCGCCCCGTCGCCGCGAACATCATCGTCACCGCCCAGCTGAACACGTCGGAGGCAGGCCCCACCTGCTCCCCGGTCAGCTGCTCGGGCGACATGTAAGGCGGTGTGCCGACCATCTTCCCGGACGTCATCGTCACCTGGTCGAGCGCCCGCGCGATGCCGAAGTCGATCACGCGCGGCCCGTCGTGGCCGATGAGCACGTTGCTCGGCTTGAAGTCGCGGTGCACGATCCCCGCCTTGTGGATGGCGGCCAGCGCCCCGGCTGTGGACAACGCCAACCGGGTCAGGCTGTCCTCGTCGCGCGGGCCGTGGCGGCGTACGAGTTGCTCCAGTGAGGGGCCGTCGACGTACTCGCTGACGATGTAGGCGTGCTGGCCCGTGATGCTCACGTCGAGCAGGCGGGCTGTGGAAAACGTCGCGACCCTGCGCGCGGCGTCGACCTCCCTCGCGAACCTCATCCGGGTCGTCTCGTCCACCAGGTCGTGCAGGACCTTCACCGCGACCTGCACCCCGTTGGGCGCCATCGCGAGGTAGACGGCGCCCTGCCCGCCGCGCCCGAGCGAACGGAGCACGCGGTAGTGCCCGATCCATTCGGGCTCACCGGGCCGCAGGTGGGTGCTGGGGGAGGTGGTGCGCTGGTGCAGGTCGGTGTGTGGATAGCCCGGCCCGGCGTGGTGAACCGGATGTGGATAGGCGTGCAGCCCGGGCCGGGCCCTTGCCATCGTCGGCACCAGGATGCCCGAGTGGATGACACCGCCCAGCCAGCTGGCGATGAGCGCGAACGAGATCAGCGTGGACATCGGCTCCGGGATGTCGTCGAACTCCGGGTAGGCCATCACCGCGATGAGGAACGAGCCCACACAGACGGTGTAGGCCGCGGCGGCGAGCACCAGCCACACGCTGCGCAGCCAGTAGGCGGCGAACCCGATCGTGAACGGCGTCGTCAGGCCGCACGTGAACAGCGGCAGGATCGCCCACCCCACGGCGGCGGTCCACGCCAGAGCGCCGGGGCCGCGCGGATGGGTGTTCGACATGGCGGCAGGTTATCGTCCCGTACTTGCGCATATCGGTTGTGGACCAATGTTGTGGATAACCTCCGGTCAGCCTGTGGATAGCTGTGGAAAACCTGGGGACAAGGTGCCCTGCTCATTCACGTGCGCGGCCAAGTGCGCCATGATGTTGACTATGGGACGGATACCGGGAGTCGGACTTGCAAAGGGGCTGTCCATCACCCTCCGCCACATGCTGCGCAAATCCGTCACCCAGCAGTATCCCGAGGTCAGGCCCTCTCTCCCGCCTCGCAGCCGCGGGGTGATCGCCCTGGTCGAGGAGAATTGCACCTCTTGCATGCTGTGTGCGCGAGAGTGCCCCGACTGGTGCATCTACATCGATTCCCACAAGGAGACGATCCCGGCACCCGAGGGCGGCCGCGCGCGCCAGCGCAACGTCCTCGACCGCTTCGCCATCGACTTCGCCCTGTGCATGTATTGCGGGATCTGCATTGAGGTGTGCCCGTTCGACGCGCTGTTCTGGTCTCCCGAGTTCGAGTACGCCGAGGGCGACATCCGTAACCTTCTGCACGAGAAGGACCGGCTCGCGACCTGGGTGCTCACCGTCCCACCGCCTCCTGCCCACGACCCCGGCGCCGAGCCGCCCAAGGAGCTCAAGGCGGCCCCTCGCCGCCCCGGCGCCCCTTCAGCTCGTCCCACCCCTCCCCGCCGCCCTCGCGACGAGACTTCCGCCACACCAGCTGCCGACCGCCCCGCCACACCAGCTCCCGAGCGCCCCGCGCCGCCAACTTCAGGTCCCTCCGCCGCATCAGCCTCAGGCCGCCCCGCGCCGCCGGCCTCCGACCGCCAGGTCGGCCCCTCCGAGACCACACCCTCGGGGACCGGGCCCGCGGAAGCGGTGACGCCTGAGACCGGCGCGTCCGAGGAGGTGCCGTCCGACACGGGGGAGGTGGCGGGCTCCGCGACGACGGGCGAGCCGTCCGGAGCCGGGCCGCGCCGTACTACTCCGTCCACGGAGCCTCCCCGGAGCGGCCCGTCATCCACAGGCGATCCTTCCGAGGAAGAGTTGTCCACAGGCTCAGGCGAGCCGCGTCCGGACGCCGGCTCGGAGGAGCAGACTGCAGGCCCAAGGCCGAGCAGGCGCCGGATGGCCGACCCTCGATCCATCCGCCCGCCCGGGCGACTCGACCCTGACGGGACAAAGGAGTCCAAGGAGGATTCGTGACCGAGGAGGTGCCCTCCTACTTGTCACCCACTGGGCAGGAGATCGTCTTCCTGCTGCTGGGTGCGGTGGCGGTCGGATCGGCGCTGCTCGTTGTCACGACCCGCCAGCTCGTGCACGCCGCCCTGTGGCTGGTCGTCTCCTTCGGCGCACTGGCCGGGTGCTACCTCGTTCTGACAGCCGAGTTCGTCGCCTGGGTCCAGGTACTCATCTACGTGGGCGCCGTCGTGGTCCTGATGCTGTTCGGCATCATGCTGACCCGCGCCCCGATCGGCCGCTCCGCCGACCTCGACAGCGGCAACCGGGTGGTGGCCGCGGGGGTGGCCCTGGCGACGGCGGCCATCCTCGTCACGGTGGTGATCGACGGCTTCCGCACCGCCTACACGCCGTTGACACCCGGTGCGGGTGCGGCCAGCGAGCTCGGCGCCAGCGTGTTCAGCACCTGGGTGCTGCCCTTCGAGGCCCTGTCCGTGCTGCTCCTGGCCGCTCTGATCGGCGCCATCGTGCTGTCCCGTACGGACATTCCCGGCGGTTCCCCAGAAGACCAGCCCGGCACCTCGACGTCCTCACCTGGCGATCCGGCCGTCCCGCCGGGCGATCGGGCCGTTCCACCAGGAGGCCCGGCCGTTCCACCGGGCGATCCGGCTGATCAGTCAGGGAGTTCGCCATCTGACCGCAGCGGGGGGCATTAGTGCACATCGTCTACCCGGCGGTCATCTCCGCGCTCCTCTTCTCCGTCGGTGTCTATGGCGTCCTCGCGCGCCGCAACACGATTCTCGTGCTCATGTCGGTCGAGCTGATGCTCAATGCCGTCAACCTCAACCTGGTCGCGTTCGACGTTTGGCTGGGCGACCGGCTGCACAGCGGCCAGGTGCTCACGCTGTTCGTCATCGTCATCGCGGCCGCCGAGGTGGGCGTGGGCCTGGCGATCGTCCTCGCCCTCTACCGCAACCGCAAGACCGTCGACATCGATCAGCTCCGGGAGCTGTCCGAGCCCGCCCCGCCCCTATCCGCCGCCACGGACGCGACCGCACGGTCGCGGGGCGGTCGCTCGCCTGATCCCGGCAAGCCCACGCCCGCTCCACCGGCTGTGACCGAGTCCGGCGGCCATCCGCCCACCCCCGGATCTCGAAATGTCGCCATGGGCGAGGCGGTCCCGTCGGGCAACGGACGTGAAGACGAGCGGTCCGCCAAGCGAGGGGGCAAGCTGTGACGACGTTCCCGCTGCTGGCCGTGCTCCTGCCCTTCGCCGCGGCCTTCGCCGGTCTGCTCCTCTCGCGTCGCCCACGCCTCCGGACTCCTGGCCCGCCCGAGACACGGGGGGCCGCGGTCCGAAGCAGGGCCGTCTGGTTCGCGGTCACCCCGACCGCCGCCTCCGCCGTGCTGGCGATCTGGCTGGCCTGGGGTCCCGGGTTCGCGTTCATCGAGGGGGCCTCGCCGGGAGAGCCCGTCGGGCGCACCTACGGCACGATCGTCACCGGCGGCATCCCGATCTCGCTGACCCTCCAGGCCGACGACCTGTCCGCCATCCTCGGCGTCCTGGTGACGCTCGTGGCGCTGGCCGTGCAGATCTACTCCGTCGGCTACCTCCACGACGACCCGCGCTACCCGTCCTACAGCGCCTTCATCAGCCTGTTCACCAGCGCGATGCTGCTCGTCGTGTATGCCGGTGACCTCCTGGTCCTCTACGTGGGCTGGGAGATCATGGGCGTCTGCTCCTACTTCCTGATCGGGCACTGGTGGGAAGACCGCGCCAATTCGCGAGCCGCCGTCAAGGCGTTCCTGGTGACGCGGCTGGGCGACGTCGGCTTCCTGTTCGGCATCTTCGTGCTCGGCGTCTCGGCGGGCAGCTTCCGCATCGACGACGTGCTGGGCAAAGTGCCCGAGATGTCCACGGGTACGCTGGTGGCCGCCACGATGCTGTTGCTCGCCGGAGTGGCGGGCAAGAGCGCGCAGGTGCCGCTGCACACCTGGCTGCCCGACGCCATGGCCGGCCCGACACCGATCAGCGCGCTGATCCACGCGGCCACCATGGTCGCCGCCGGGATCTTCATCGTGGCCAGGCTCTTTCCCGCCTTCCTGGCCGCTCGCCCGACGCTCGACGTGCTCGCGGTCATCGCCGCCCTCGGCATGCTCGGCGCCGCCCTGGCCGCTCTCGCTCAGGACGACCTGAAACGGGTGCTCGCCTACTCCACGGTCAGCCAGCTCGCCTACATGGCCGGAGGGCTCGCGGCCGGGTCCGACAGCGCCGCGATCTTCCATCTGCTCACCCACGGCGCGTTCAAGGCACTGCTGTTCCTCTGCGCGGGCGCGGTGATCCACCACATCGGCTCCAACCTGATGAGCCAGATGGGCGGGCTCCGGCGCACATTGCCGATCACCTTCGTGACCATGACGGTGGGGTTCGCCGCTCTCATGGGCATCCCACCGGCCAGCGGATTCTTCAGCAAGGACGCGCTCCTGCTCACGATGGAACGCGCGCTGACCGGTGGCCGCCTCACGGACGCCGCCGCCCTGCTCCTGTACGGCTGCGCGCTCGCCACCGTCGCCGTCACCGGCGCCTACGCCACCAGAGCCTGGCTGCGCACGTTCTTCGGAGAGGCAAGGGTGGTCGCGCTGCCCGAGCCCCAACCCGGCACGGCCCACGTGGTCGACGTCCGCGAGGCGCCGCGAACGATGCTGGTGCCCATCGTGTTGCTGGCGATCCCCGCCCTGCTGCTCGCGTTCGCCGGAGGGCTGCACCTCGACCTGGGAGTGGCCGCCCTCAGCGTCGTGCTCGCACTGCTCGGCGGCGGGGTCGTCTACGCGTTCTGGCGCAGCGACCCGGTGGCCGACCCGTCGCGCCTGCTCGGCCCGTTCCTGGTGCCGTGTGAGCGGGCGTTCCACGTCGACAGCCTGTACGCCGCCGTGTTCGTCCGCCCGACGCTGGCCCTGGCCCGGCTCGTGGTCCGCACCGACGACCGGGTGGTGGACGGAGCGGTGCGCGGCTCGGGACGCACCGCGCAGGGCCTGTCCGGGATGCTGCGGCTCGTCCAGAACGGCAATGTCCAGCTCTACGTGACCGGTCTGCTGGCCGGTGTCCTGTTGATCGTGGTGGGGGCGGTGGTGTTCACATGATGGGCTGGCTTCCCGTCGCGCTGCTCGCCGTCCCGTTGCTCGGCGCCCTGCTCCTGCTGATCTCACCGGCCCTGCTGCGGCCGGTGCTGCGCGGCTACGGGCTCGCCTTCTCGGGCGTCACGCTGGCGCTGGCCGTGGTGCTGGCGGCGACGTTCGACTACGCCCAGGCGGCCCGGCCGCAGCTCACCGTCGACCAGCCGTGGATTCCCGGCCTCGGCCTGCGGTTCCACCTGGGTGTCGACGGCATCTCGCTGCCGCTGGTCGTGCTGACGGCCCTGCTGACGTTCCTCTGCTTCGCCTATCTGAGCTGGGGTGACGCGCGTGCCCCGGGCCAGCTTCTGACGCCTGCCACTGGTCGGCCGAGAGCGCTGGTGTTCACGCTGCTCGTCCTCGAAGTCGGCATGATCGGCACGTTCCTGGCCCTCGACCTGCTGCTGTTCTTCGTGTTCTTCGAGGTCGTGCTGATCCCGATGTACTTCCTGATCGCCATCTGGGGAGGCAAGGGCCGCCGGGGCGCGTCGATCAAGTTCATCCTCTACACGCTGCTCGGCTCGGTCGTGATGCTGCTCGGCCTGCTGCTCATCTGGGCCCAGACCGGCACCCTGGACATCGTCGCCCTGAGCCAGGCGCACGGCGCGGGCATGTCGAGGGGAGTGCAGGTCCTCGCGTTCGCGGCGGTCGGGATCGGCCTGGCGGTCAAGACGCCCATGTGGCCGCTGCACACGTGGCTGCCTGACGCGCACACGGAGGCTCCGACCGTCGGCTCCGTGCTGCTGGCCGGGGTGCTGCTGAAGATGGGCACGTACGGCTTCGCCAGGATCGCCATCCCCATCCTGCCCGAGGGGGCGGTGGTGATCGCGCCGTGGCTGGGCGCCCTGGCGGTGGTCGGCATCGTCTACGGCTCCCTGGCCTGCCTGGCCCAGCGCGACCTCAAACGGATGATCGCCTATTCCTCCGTGGGGCACATGGGGTTCGTGCTGCTCGGGTTCGCCACGCTGACCACGGTGGGCATCAACGGAGCCTTGTTCGCCAACGTCGCCCACGGCCTGATCACCGGCCTGCTGTTCTTCCTCGCCGGCGCGATCAAGGAACGGTACGGCACCGCCGACATGCCCTCGCTGGGCGGCGGCATGCTGGCCATCCTGCCGCACCTGGGAGCCGTCCTGACCTTCGCCGCGATCGCCTCGCTCGGCATCCCTGGGCTGGCCGGGTTCTGGGGAGAGATGCTGGCCCTCCTCGGCGCCTTCCAGCCGGCCGCGGCGTTGCCACGCGGGTTGTTCCTCGTCTTCATGGCGATCGGCGGGCTCGGAGCAGTGCTGACGGCGGCGTACTTCCTCGTCATGCTGTCGCGCGTGACCCACGGCCGCCCGGCCCGGCCGGCGCTCAGCCTGGCCGCGACGCACCCCGCTCCGGCCGTGGCGGTCGCGGGCCCGGAGGAGACGGGCTCCGGAGCAGCGGAGTCCCAGCCGGAGGAGTTGGGGGCCGGGGCAGCGGAGTCCCAGCCGGAGGAGTTCGGGGCAGCGGAGCCGTGGCCGGAGGAGGGCCGTCGGCCGGCCGAGGTGATCGAGACGGAGCCGTCCGCTCCCAAGGCGGAGGCGATGCGTGACATCAGGGGCTACGAGCTGGTCGCCTGGGTGCCGTTGATCGTGCTGATCCTGCTGTTCGGCCTCTGGCCCAAACTGCTTCTCTCGCTCACCACACCGGCGGTGCAGACCCTGCTGGGAGCCCTGTCATGATCCAGCAGATCCACTTCTTCGTGATCGCTCCCCCTCTGGTGCTGGCGCTCGCGGCCGGGCTCGTGCTGCTGCTCGACGCCTTCCTGCCCGCCGGTCGGCGTACCACGGTCGGGCTGGGGCTGGTCAGCCTCGCCGGGGTGCTCATCGCTCTGGGGTTCGTCGTGGCACAGGCCGCCCGGGGCGGGCGGACCCTGGCCACGTTCTGCGTCCCGGACGCCCTCGCCAGGGCCACGGGCGCCTCCGGACCGGCCGGGGGCCAGGAAGCAGCGGGCGGCACGGGGTTGTGCTCGTTCGTGGCCGACCGGTTCACCCTGATCTTCGCCGGTCTGGTGCTGGTGGCCGCCGTGGTGATCGTGCTGATGTCGATGACCGAGCTGGCCGGCGGCGGCATCCCGGTCGGAGAGTGGTACTTCCTCCTGCTGTGCACGCTGGTCGGCGCCGTGACGCTGCCCGCCTCCCGTGACCTGATCATGCTCGTGGTGGCCCTCGAACTGGTGTCGCTTCCGGTCTTCGCCCTCACGGCGCTGAAACGCTACGACGGGCGCTCGTCGGAGGCCGCGATCAAGTTGTTCCTGGTCTCGGTCGTGTCGACGGCGATCATGCTGTTCGGCGTGTCGCTGCTCTACGGCGTCACGGGCTCGGTCCACCTGTCGCGGATCGCCGCCGTGCTCAGCGGCGCGAGCCCGCCCCCCGTGGCGTTCGCCCCCACCCTGGAGGCCGCCCACGGTCTGCCCGCCGTCGTCACGGTCGGCGTCGTGCTGGTCGCGGCGGGGTTCGGATTCAAGATCGCCGCAGTGCCGTTCCACGCCTGGGCGCCGGACGTCTACCAGGGCGCGCCCATCCCGGTCGCCGCGCTGCTGTCGGTGATCTCCAAGGCGGCCGGGTTCGCGGGGCTCATCCTGCTGCTGGTCACCGCCCTGGCCGGGCAGGCCACCACCTGGTCGCCGATCATCGCGATCGTCGCGGCACTCACCATGACGGCGGGCAACCTGCTGGCCATGCGCCAGCGCTCCGCCGTACGCCTGCTGGCCTGGTCCTCGGTCGCGCAGTCGGGCTACATCCTGGCGCCGATCGCGGTGGCCTCCCGACCGGGGGCGTCGGGCGATGCCCTGCTGTCCGGTGCGGTCGGCGCCTCCGTCGCCTACCTCGTCATCTACGCCGCGATGAACCTGGGCGCGTTCGCCGTGGTCATGACCGTCTCCAGGACGGCGACGCGCAACGAGCTCGACGACTATCGAGGGCTCGCCTTCCGCAGCCCGGTGGCGGCGCTCGCGCTGGCGTTCTGCCTGATCTGCCTGGCCGGGCTTCCCCCCGGGCTGGCAGGCCTCTTCGCCAAGATCGTGGTCTTCCGCGAGCTCGTCGACGGCGGCTCCGGCTGGCTGGCGGTGGTCATGGCGGTCAACACGGTGATCGGGCTCTACTACTACGTGCTCTGGGCAGGCAGGCTCTTCACTCCCACCCCCGCCGTCACCGCCGCCCGGCGGCCGTTCCCCGCCACCTGGGTGGCCGCCGGGCTGGCGGTCGCGCTGGCTGTGGTGTTCTCCGTCGCTCCCCAACTCGTTCTCGACCTGGCCACGGCTTCAGGATGATCGGCGGCGGCGAACCGCCGGCGGGAACACCAGGGAACGTTGTACCGGGGGATGCTCGTTGGACCAGGTGAACCCGGACCATGAAGGGGGGAACCTTGCACCACAACGGTCTGCGTACCGCCATCCTGCTCGGCGGCCTGTCAGCACTGATCCTCGCGTTGGGCGCGTGGTTGGGCGGCAGCACCGGCCTGCAGATCGCGTTCGTGCTGGCCGTGGCGAGCAACGGCTTCGCGTACTTCTTCTCGGACCGGATCGCGCTGTCCGCCATGCGGGCCCGCCCGGTGAGCGAGGTCGAGCAGCCCACCCTCTACCGCATCGTCCGCGACCTCTCCACCCAGGCCCGTCAGCCGATGCCGCGCCTGTACATCTCGCCGACCATCCAGCCCAACGCGTTCGCCACCGGCCGCAGCCCGCGCCAGGCCGCCGTCTGCGTGACGTACGGGCTGACGCAGTTGCTCGATGAGCGGGAGCTGCGCGGGGTGATCGGGCACGAGCTGTCCCACGTGTACAACCGCGACATCCTCATCTCGTCCGTGGCGGGTGCGCTGGCCACGATGATCACCTGGCTCAGCTACGTGGCCGTCTTCTTCGGCGGCTCCGACGATGACGAGGGCCCCGGTTTCCTCGGCGCGCTGCTCATGATGGTGCTCGGACCGGTCGCGGCCGGCATGGTCCAGATGGCGGTCTCCCGCACGAGGGAATACCAGGCCGATGAGTCGGGCGCCATGCTGACCGGTGACCCGCTGGCGCTGGCCTCGGCGCTGCGCAAGATCGAGATGGGTGCCCGTCGTCTCCCCCTCCCCGAGAACAGCCGCCTGACCTCCGCCTCCCACATGATGATCGCCAACCCGTTCAGCGGATCGGGCTTCGGCCGGCTCTTCTCGTCGCACCCGCCCACGTCGGAGCGGGTGGCCCGGCTCGAGCGCATGGCCGGCTACCGCCGCTAGAGGACCGCTAGAGGTCACGCCGCGCCAGCGCCGGAGGCCATGTCGGGACCGCCGCCAGAGGTCACGTCGCGGCCCAGAAGACCAACCGCCGGTTCTCCGCCCGGCCCGCATGGCGACCACCAAGCCGCATATCGGAAGAACTCATCACAGGAGCTCCAATGCCAGGAGATCCACCATCAGAACCCGCATAGCCGCCGCGTCTGCGCCAGAATCACGGTCATGGGACGAGCTCCACGACTCAGCGCGGCCGAGCGCAGGCTGTGGGACGCCTTTCCCACCGGCGAATTCGTGGAGTTCGCGCCGGTCAAAGGCTCCGCGGGCCGTCCAGCGGGTGAGAACGCGCCGACGGACGGCGACACCTGGGGCCCCGAGCGCACCGTACGAGCCCAAGTGATCACATCCCTGCTGCTCGGCGCCCGCGACCCGGGCGCCGGCGCGGTCCCCGCGATCCGGTTGCGCGGCGCCAGGATCACCGGCCCGCTCACGATCCTGGGCGGCAACGTGGAGCACGAGCTCGTGCTCAGCGGCTGCCACCTGGACGAACCCGTCCAGCTCACCGGCACGACGACCCGTACGGTCCGGTTGACCGACTGCTCGTTACCCGGGTTCAGCGGCGGCGGAATGCGGGTGGCCGGGCACCTCAGCCTCTCCGGCTCGAACATCACCGGCACCGTCCGCATCGCCCGCGCCCAGTTCGAGAGCGGGCTCTGGCTGGCCGGCACCAAGGTGACCGGCGACGACGAGTGGGCCCTCTACGCCGGGTCCATGGTGGTCGAAGCCGGGGCGAACATGAACAACGCCGACTTCACCGGCGGTGTCCGGCTGGTCGGCACCCGGCTCAACGGAGATCTCATCTTGGAGGGGGCGACCCTCCGCAATCCCGGCAAGAACGCGCTCACCGCCGACAACATGGTCGTCGAGGACACCATGCAGTGCACCCGCGGCTTCACCGCGCTGGGCTGCCTGCGGCTGCGCGGTGCCCGGATCGGCAGCACGTTCGAGCTCAGAGGCGTCGTACGCAGCCCCGACACGCCGTACGCGGTGCACGCCAGCCACATGGAGGCCCGCGAATTCCACCTCGCACCGGCCGAACCCATCGAAGGCGTGGTCAGCCTCGCCCACTCACGTTTCGGCACCTTGCAGGACGATCCAGACACCTGGCCCGACAAACTCCGCCTGAACGGCCTGACCTACGACCGGCTGCGCGGCAGCGGCGTCGCCCGCAGGATCGGCTGGGCCGGTCGTGACCCGGAAGGTTTCCGCCCGCAGCCGTACGAGCAACTGGCCGCCTGGTACCTCCGCGACGGCAACGACGCGCTCGCCCGTCGCGCTCAGCTCGCCAAGCTCCGCGCCAGACGGCGCACGCAGGGCCGCGGCCGGCGGGTGTGGGGCTGGCTGCTCGACGCCACCGTCGGGTACGGGTACCGCCCGTGGCTGGCCGGCGTGTGGTTCGGAATCCTGCTGCTGGCCGGCACCGTGGCGTTCGCCTTCAACCCGCCGCGCGCGCTGAAGCCGGCCGAAAGCCCCGTTTTCGACTCCTTCGCCTACACCTTCGACCTGCTGCTGCCGCTGCCCGCGTTCGGACAGCGGGAGTTGTTCGACCCGGCGGGATGGACGCAGGGGCTGGCGTACGGGCTGGTCGTCTCGGGCTGGATCCTGGCCACGGCGCTGATCGCCGGGGCTACGCGGGTGCTCCGCCCCCAGTGATCTTGCGCAGGATGGACGCGAGGTCCTGCGGGAAGATCGTCTCGGCCGTGGTGTCCAGCTCATCGGCACTCCACCATCGGTGCTCGATCGTGGTCGCCTTCTCGATCTCCTCCATGTGCTCGAACGAGATCTCCACCTGACCGACCCGGACCGCGAAGAACGTCTGGTCCTGGACGATCGCGTACTGGTCAAAGAAGAACTCGATCGTGCTCGTGCCGTACGGGCCGGTGAGCTCGCCGGCGTCGGCCCGGATCCCGACCTCCTCGTGCATCTCGCGGGCGGCGGCCTCCTGAAGGGTCTCGCCTTCCTCCAGCGCTCCGCCGATCGTGAACCAGTAGCGTCTACCGGGCTCGGCGGGATCGAACCCGTGCAGCAGCAGGACACGACCGTGGTCGTCGATGGGCAGCGCGCGTGCGGTGAACCTGCGCAGGGGGATCTTCGTCACACGGCGAGCTTACGGACTCCGACTGACACCTCGCCATGAGCGAACCCTCTTGATACGGCCGTACCATATTGATGGGAGAGGCGATGGCGAGCAGAGCCTTGGTCCTGGGCGGTGGCGGGTACGTCGGCATCGCGTGGTAGATCGGCGTCCTGGCCGGTCTGGCCGAGCACGGCATCGACCTGCGCGACGCCGATCTGATGATCGGCACCTCCGCCGGAGCCCGTGGCAGGCGCCCAACTCGCCGCCGGTGCAGACCTCAAGCAGCTGTACGCCAGGCAGCTCACGCCGCCGGACGGTGAGCGTGCCCCCAAGACACACCCATTCGCCCTGGTACGCCTGCTGTGGGCGCCGAGACCGGCGAACGCGCCACCTTCGACGCCGCGAGCGGGGCTGACCAGGTGGCTTCCCGGATCGCCCGGATCTGGCGCGTTGCCGGGGAAGGCTAGGCCTGTAGGAGCGAGGCGGCCGGCGTACCCCGGGGGTCTCCGTGGAAGGGACCCCGGCGATGGCCGCGTAGACCATGCTGCCACTCGGGCCTGGCCGCACCGGCCGTGAGCAGCCGCTCGACGGTGGATCGAGGTGGGCGTGCTTGATGGGGCCGGCCCCCGAGTCAGCGCCGGCCCCACCGTCAGGTGCGGCGTTTACCAGGTGCCGAGGACGAGGCGTCCGGCGACGGGGCCCAGTTGGTAGGGGCCGGAGGTGTACCACTTGCCGGCGTAGGTGACGCCGCTCTTCCAGACGTGGTAGCTGAAGGTGCCGTCGGAGTCTTGGTAGGTGGCGACGATGTCGTCTTTGCCGTCTCCGTCGACGTCGCCGGAGGCGACGCGGTCTCCGGTGTTGGCCATGGTCCAGCCGCCGGAGGTGTAGTCGGCGGCGCGGTTGAAGCCGGATCCGGTGGAGGTCCACCGGTAGATGGACATGGTTCCGTCGCCGTCGTCGCGCATCATGGCGGGTTCGGCTTTGCCGTCGCCGGTGAGGTCGGCCAGGACGAGGCGTCCGGCGACCGGGCCCAGTTGGTAGGGGCCGGAGGTGTACCACTTGCCGGCGTAGGTGACGCCGCTCTTCCAGACGTGGTAGCTGAAGGTGCCGTCGGAGTTCTGGTAGGTGGCGACGATGTCGTCTTTGCCGTCTCCGTCGACGTCGCCGGAGGCGACGCGGTCTTCGGTGTTGGCCATGGTCCAGCCGCCGGAGGTGTAGTCGCTGGCCCGGTTGAAGCCGGATCCGGTGGAGGTCCACCGGTAGATGGACATGGTTCCGTCGCCGTCGTCGCGCATCATGGCGGGTTCGGCTTTGCCGTCGCCGGTGAGGTCGGCCAGGACGAGGCGTCCGGCGACGGGGCCTAGCTGGAACGGGCCGGAGGTGTACCACTTGCCGGCGTAGGAGACGCCGCTCTTCCAGACGTGGAAGCTGAAGGTGCCGTCGGAGTTCTGGTAGGCGGCGACGATGTCGTCCTTGCCGTCTCCGTCGACGTCACCGGAAGCGACCCGGTCTCCGGTGTTGGCCATGGTCCAGCCACCGGAGGTGTAGTCGCTGGCCCGGCTGAAACCGGATCCGGTGGAGGTCCACCGGTAGATCGACATGGATCCGTCACCGTCATCACGCATCATCGCAGGAGCGCTGCGGCCAGAGGTGGAACAGTTGCGGCTGGTGACGTTGCGCCAGGTCTGGTTGTTCGATCCGCCGTAGGTGACGCCGTTGAAGGTCGGCCTGACCTTTTCGGCGCCCGCGTAGCCCCAGCTGGCCGAGCCGTTGCCGTCGGCGTCATAGCCGAGCTCGAAGTGCAGGTGCGGATGGTCGTTGGAGGTGGGGCCGGTCCTGCCGACCTTGCCGATCACCGTTCCCGCCGACACCTTCGTCCCGACCGAGACGGCCCGGGACTGCAAGTGCAGGTAGGTGGTGTAGTAGCGGCCGCCGTGGTTGATCTGGATCACGTTGCCGGCGTTGCTGTGGTAATAGGACTGATTCACCGTACCGGCGGCGGGGGAGATGAGGGTGGCACCCTCGGTGCCGTGCTGGTCCGGCTCCTTCACCATGTCGAGCGCGGGGGCGTGACCCCAGGTGTCCAGCCGCCACTTCTGGTCGCAGGGGAAGGGCAACTGCAGATTGGGGGCGGCGCCGGCGACTGCCGGGCTCGCCGTGACGAGCAACCCGGAGGTCGCGAGGAGCGCGGTGGTGATGGCGACTCGTGAGGCGATGGATTTGGACATGAGGTACCTCCAGAGAACCGGCGGCCTATTCCTGATCGAGACAAGTGCGCGTTGCAGTCCGGAAACCCGGCTGAGCACATGGGACCGGGCGGGCCGCCTCAGGCCTGGGACCATGGCTCTCCGGCGCTGGGCCGGCAGTTCGACGTTCTCGGGGCGTGCGCTGTGTCAGAACCAGGTGCCGAAGTGAGGGTGAAGGCGTACTGGGTGACGGGGGCGATGGCGCCGTGGAGCTGCTGGCCGCCACTGCGGGCGACGGCCTGCCGGCGTCCCCGGCGACGAGCCCCAGCGTCGCGACTGCCGGTGCGGCACCAAACGGCGAGAGCGCGGAGGAGTGCGGACGATCTCCTCAATCGCGCCCTCAACTCAGAGGGATTGACTGGACAACGACAGACTCCCGGCCAGCGCTGTAATTCCGCTGTAACTTCTCTGCAAACAGCGCTACAGCCCGGGTGAACACCGGTCCGGATCGCCCAGATCTGGCGCGTTGCGGAGAAAAGCTAGGCGAGTTAGTCCTGGGCCGACGAGGCGCGCGGTCGCGAGCGGGCCTGGTCACACCGGCCGTGAGCAGCCGCTTGACGGTAAAGGCGCGGGTGAAGACCGTGCGGCTAGCCCTCGGTCACTCCACGCCAAGGGTCACGCTGGGGGAGTGGCCCGAGGCACAGGAGAAGACGCGTGCCCTCGTGGACAGCGCGCTCGGCCGTGTGCCCCGGATGTGCCCTCCGCGCTCCTCATAACGGTAAACCGCCAGGTCAGAGCGGTGAAATAGGCCCTTGCTAGCGGTAGTTGACGAACTGCAGGGCGATGTCGAGATCCTTGCCCTTGAGCAGGGAGATGACGTCCTGAAGGTCGTCCTTCTTCTTCGAACTGACCCGGAGCTCCTCGCCCTGGATCTGGGCCTTGATGCCCTTGGGCCCCTCGTCGCGGATCAGCTTGGAGATCTTCTTGGCGTTCTCCTGGTCGATGCCCTCCTTGAGGCTCACCAGCATGCGGTATTCCTTGCCGGACAGCTTGGGCTCACCCGCGTCGAGGGTTTTCAGGGAGAGGCCCCGCTTGACCACCTTCTCCTTGAACACGTCGAGCACGGCGTTGGCCCGCTCCTCGCTGTTCGCCTTGATCTCGATGTTCTCCTGACCGGACCAGTTGATGCTCGCCCCGGTGCCCTTGAAGTCGAAGCGGTGTCCGATCTCCTTGACCGTCTGGTTCAGCGCGTTGTCGACCTCCTGGCGGTCGATCTTGCTGACGATGTCGAAAGATGAATCGGCCAAAGCGCACATCCTCTCAGCTGCGAACGCATGTATGTGGTGCCCGGCTCCAGGTCTCGCGGACCACGAACGCGTCCCCGTGAACACGAACCCCAGCAAACGAGCCTAGCCAGCATCGCGCCAACGTGCAGGACGGCAGGCCCGTACTCAGCCCTGTAGGCCGACAGATGATCGCGTGTGAGCACATCAGGCAGGCGTCATTTAGGTAATCGGGATCAGCCCTCCTGGACGCCGCAGGGTGGCACTGACCAGGATGCCCGGCCTGATCACCGACTAGCAGATCTTCGGCGGTCACCTCGGTGGCCCCGAGTGCGCTCAAGGCGTTCACCACGCACAACGACCAGGTCGCGGTCCCGTCGCCGCTGTTCCGGCGGAGTGGGCAACCATGATCCGACGCGGGACAAACCGGTGTCACGTACACCGCAGAAGTCCGCTATTCTTCTGTCTGTCGCCGCGAGAGCGGAAGGCACGGCAGGTTGCCCGAGTGGCCAAAGGGAGCGGTCTGTAAAACCGTCGGCTCAGCCTACGCAAGTTCGAACCTTGCACCTGCCACACCAGCGGGAAGAGGCCCGTCACCAGCGGAAACGCGGTGACGGGCCTCTCTCATTGATCGCCCGGAAGTACCCGTGATTCCCCCTGTTTCCCTGTGGCATCTGGCACGGATCTGGCACGGCGATCACCCGCGTTCGGTTGCCCGTGCGGACGCACGCACCTCTCCCCCGGCTCTTCCCGTCACCGTCGTCCCACCCGTCAGAGGAGCGGGCTGGAGTTGACATCTTGCTTGCAAAGACGCATGCCGATCTTGGGCAACCAGGGGAGACGCAGCTCACGGTGCTGATCTCGCTCCCTGTGACTCTCCGCCATTTCTCCTTGTTCCCCTTTCCCTCGGGTACGCCACGGGCATGGCTGCAATCGTCAGACTCCTGTCTCAGCGTCTTTCTGGCCTTGATCAGTTTCGGTACGCTCCGGCCATGAGAGTCCGCTCCGGATTCATGATGACCATGGCTGGTTTGGCGGTAACGGCTCTCCTGCTGGGTGGGCTTGCGTACATGACCCTGATGGCGTTCACCGGTTCGGAGTGCACTTCCGATGAGGAAGGCCTGATCCCGGTGCTGGCAGCACAGAAGATCCTCACTGCCCACCCGGAAAAAGCCGCCGTCCAGGACGGGTACACCGGATGCTTCGCGGACGATCCGTTCCCCTACGCGGGGAACTTCTACGAATTCACAGGGCCGATGGATGGCGGCCAGTCGTCACCGAAGAGCCCTCGGAGGACATCTGTTACACCAGGAAGATCGGAAGAGGCCACAGCGTTCCTCTCGGGTACCGTCTCACCCGCGACGACGGCGCAGACGCATCGCTCACCCTCTGGTATGAGCGGCAGCGTGACCACTCGGACTTGATCACCTCCGTCGAATCGAAAAGCGAGGCGACCCCAGGATGCCTGCGAGAGCCGGATCACTGTTGTCGCACATCGGAAAGTACACAGCTGGTACACAAAGTGCGCACATCGCCTCTATCCCCCATACAGCCACGTTCCTGGCCAGGAAATCTTCTAGGGATGCCATCTCCGCATTTGGCCCGGTTAGCGCTAGGCTAGGTTTTCTATGACGGTAAACAACGCCTCCCCCCCGCCGACGCCCCCCGTGTCGCCCGAAGACGCGTTGCTCAGGATCAGCAAAGCTGACAAAAAAACATTACGCCTCTTCGCTGAAGGGGTAAGCCTAACCGGCCGAACGACTAGGCCCATCAACGAACTGACGGAGCAGGTCTGCGCTGATCGACTTAACCTGTCTGCCCATTTCCTGCAGAGCGGAGAGAAGTTTCTCAGGATGAGGCCTGCTGAGTACCGGAGCGCGATTAGTCGATTCTATTATAGTATGTACCATTCCGCCAGGGCGGTAGTATACTTTTGGCACGGTGGAGACGATTTCCAATCTCATGCCGATCTACCGACAAATCTACCGAGAGACTTCCAAGATTTCGCCCTATGGGGCAATGCGATAAAGAACGCGCGAAACCGCCGCAATGCGGCCGACTATGACCCATATCCCTTGGACAACAAAAATTTGCGCTCCATTGCGCAGGGACTCGCCACAGAAGCCCCCCAACTTTTGGCACAATCCAAACAGTATTTGCGTTCGAAGGGCTGTAGTTACATATGAGCATCGGAATGGTCCCCGACATCCCTGAATTCATTCGCCGCGAGTTCAAAAGCCGCGGTAATATACGTGTGCATGATGTCGCCATCAGGCCATATCCGGACGAGATGAACTATATTGTCCTGGTGGCGGAATCAGATCTCGCTAGAGCTGCCGAGATTGGGAATGAGCTCGATGGCGAAATATCAACGAGCGACGTCAGAGCCTTCATTATTGTCAGGAAGGCCCCTCGTGAACTTGTAGATAAGTCAGCAGAGCCATTGCTTAGCGGGGTGCAAGATGAGCGAGCCTCTGAGCTCGCACGGCTCACTAGTGCCAGATCGCGGGTGTCCGAAGCACAGCCAAGCTTGTCTTACATTCGTGATGCGCACATCAACCTAACAGCCATAGCATCTCCTCGCCACCATCTCATCTTCGGCCGTCGTGGTGCAGGAAAGACGGCATTGCTAGTAGAAGCGCGGAGCTCATTGCCCCAAGACGACACCATCTCATGCTGGGTCAATATGCAGACGCTGAGAAACGAGAGCCTGAGTCGCGCCTTTCTCTACGTAGTTGAGGAGATTCTGGCTGCAATCGTTAGTCGCCAGCAGCAACTACAAGCCCAATCCGCCGTTTCCGTACAAGCCGTGAGATTGTACGAAAAGGTCGGTCAGATGTTGGCACGCGATGACGAGAACGAGCAAAGCACTATACGGCTAATCCCCGACATACAGCGGACCGTCAAGAGGTTTCTTACTACAAACGACATTCGTCTCTTCATTTTTGTAGATGATTTCTACTACATTCTCCGGAGTCAGCAGCCGAAGCTTCTCGACATGCTCCACGGGTGTATCCGCGACTGTGACGCCTGGCTCAAAATTGCCTCGATACGTCATCTAACGCGCTGGTATCAGTCCTCACCTCCCCTGGGGCTGCAAACCATGCATGATGCTGAGCTTCTAGACCTGGACGTTACGCTACAGGAACCCGAGTGGGCGAAGAGATTTCTGGAGAGCATCCTGCTCCAATACGCTAAGCATGTTGGAGTCCCTACACTTACTAGGCTATTTCATAGCACAGCGCTCGATCGCCTTGTGCTAGCTTCTGGAGCGGTTCCACGGGATTATTTGATCCTTGCTGGCAGTTCTATCGAGAAGGCGAAGCGGCGCCCCAACGCAAAGCTAGTAGGTGTGCAGGATGTCAATCGCGCTGCTGGCGATGCTGCACAAGTAAAGCTCCAAGAGCTTGAAGAGGATATGGCCTCAAGTATCTCCTCGGCGGGCCGGACGCTGGAGGCGCTCAGAATCGTGCGCAGCTTCTGCCTTGATGAAATGAGTCATACTTACTTCCTTATCAGCTACCGAGAGAAGGAGGAATACGCCGATCGGTATAACGTGCTAACGGACCTTCTCGATCTTCGACTCATTCACCTGGTAGATGGTGGCGTGTCTGACGCTCACTCCGCTGGCCACCGACTTGAGGCCTACATGCTAGATCTCAGTCAATTCTCGGGCTCCCGACTCAAGCAGGGTATACGCGTCCTTGACTACGTTAATGGGCGTATGCTTTCTCACAAGACGAGAACGGCTAGCACAGGAAAGCCTGACAAGGCAGGCGATACACCTTTGAAGCTCATCGCCATTCTTCGGACAGCACCCAAATTTGGGCTAGAGCGACTTGCGCACCTTGTCGAGCGCTAATCGTTCGAGGTTCCTGCGCAGTCTTCCCCTGCCGAGACCGGGACGGCGCTCCAGGCCATCGTGTGCGGAACTGAACAGGAGCGATGCAGGGCGCCGCCGCGAAAGCCGAATGCCGGCGCAGAGACGACTGAGCGCTTAGGAGCTAGAGACCTCTCCTCTCCTTGGCGCTTGCGCTCAGCTACCTTCACACGTCCTGCCTCTTCAGCAGCCGAACCCGTACCGTGACCGGCTTCACAACCCGGTGCGCTGCCATTGAGCTAGGTCGCCATTGGGCGGCGGTCAGGCACTCGCGATGATCGGAATGCCAACGCTGCCAAGACTGGCGCTCACGTAGCGGGCCGGGTGGTTGACCGTATGAACCTGGCTGTCGCCGGGATGCCACGTGACCGTGGCGAACTAGTGCTCGCCATCAAAGGAGCCCTGAAGCTTTACAGCCCGCCCTGTACTACATCGGTAGATCTTTAAGTCGTTCGCCAGCGTGACTGTGGGTGTATCGGCGATGGTCTGCGAGTGACCTTGTGCCTCACCTACGATCTG
>NZ_JBFAKL010000032.1:0-103454 GCF_040655715.1 Nonomuraea cavernae
CGAGACCGCCGCCTACGGCCACTTCGGCCGCGAGGGCTTCTCCTGGGAGTCCACCGACCGCGCCGAGTCCCTCCGGACCGCCGCCGGCCTCTGACCTCGTTCCACCGACTGCCGCGTCCCGCCGGGGCGCGGCAGTCGTCGCGTTCACGGGGCACCGGGTCCGTGGGGATCCGGTACGGCCCGGGCCGGGGTTCGCACCGTGGACGTCCGAGGTCCCGGGGTCTGGTAGACGTAGGGCGTGACCCACTCCGACGACGCCCTCCTGCCGCTCGACGCCGTGCGGCCCGCGGCGGCGGCGCCGTCGAAGGGAGCCCCCGTTCCGGCGCCCTCCCTGCCGGTGGCCAGGGTCGCGGTGGACAACCCGCTGTCCCACCTCGACCGGCCGTTCGACTACCTGGTGCCCGCCTCGCTGCACGAGACGGCACAGCCTGGGGTGCGGGTCCGGGTGCGGTTCGCCGGGAAGCTGGTCGACGGGTTCCTGCTGGAGCGGGCCGAGGAGAGCGAGCACACCGGGAAACTGGCCTCCCTGGAGCGGGTGGTATCTCCCGAGCGGGTGCTGACCCCCGAGATCGCGGGCCTCGCCCGCGCGGTCGCCGACCGCTACGCGGGCACCCTGGCCGACGTGCTGCGCCTCGCCGTGCCGCCCCGCCACGCCAAGGCGGAGGCGGGGACGTCCGAGGCACGGCCTCGCCCTGCCGTGACCGAGGCGGAGACGGCGGGGGCACGTTCTCGCCCTGCCGTGACCGGGGTGGGGACGTCCGAGGCACGGCCTCGCGCTGCCGTGACCGAGGCGGAGACTCCCGCGGCCGAGGCGGCGGCCCCCGGGCCGACCTCATCCGCCCTCCCTCCCGAGGACCCCCGGCCGGCCGTCGATCCCCATGGCCCCGTGGCCGGTGCCCGGTCGTCCGATGAGACGGCCGGCGAAGAGTCCGGCGAGTGGGCGGCGTACTCGATGGGGGGTTCGTTCCTGGAGGCGTTGCGGGAGGGAAGGTCGCCGCGGGCGGTCTGGCAGGCGCTGCCCGGCGCGACGGGATGGGCCGGCGCGGTGGCCCGCGCTGTGCGGGCCACGCTGGACGGCGGACGAGGGGCGCTCGTCGTCGTCCCCGACGGCAAGGACGTGGCGCTGGCCGAGGCCGCGTTCGCCGGCCTGCTGGAGCCGCGGACCTACGTCGCGCTCACCGCGGACCTCGGTCCCGCCGAGCGCTACCGCCGGTGGCTGCGGGTGCTCAGGGGGCAGGTGCGCGGGGTCGTGGGCACGCGGGCCGCGATGTTCGCCCCCGTGCCCGAGCTCGGGCTGGTCGCCATCTGGGACGACGGAGACGACCTGCACGCCGAGCGGCTGGCCCCCTACCCTCATGCCCGCGAGGTGCTCGCGCTCCGGGCCCACCGCACCGGGGCGGCCATGCTGATCGGCGGCTACTCCCGCACCGCGGAGGCCACCCAGCTCGTCGCCACCGGCTGGGCCAGGCCGATCGTCGCCGCCCGGCAGACGATCAGGAGTCTGGCCCCCCGCGTGAAGCCGGCGGGAGAGGACGCCGAGCTGGCCAAGGACCAGGCGGCCAGGGCGGCGCGGCTGCCCAGCGTGGCCTGGCGGGCGCTGCGCCAGGGGCTGGAGAGCGGGCCCGTGCTGGTGCACGTGCCCCGGCGCGGCTACCTGCCGGCCGTGGCCTGCCAACGTTGCCGCACCCCCGCGCGGTGCGCTCTGCCGCCCACGCGCGCCGGCGGGCGGCCGGGAGAGAACGGCACGCTCGACGTGTCCGGGACCGAGCCGCACTGCCACGGCCCGCTGGCCCTCAGGAGCGGCCACGCGGCCCCCTACTGCCGCTGGTGCGGCCGGGTGGACGCCGGCTGGCGGTGCTCCCACTGCGGCGGCCCGAGGCTGCGGGCCATGGTGATCGGCGCCCGGCGCACGGCCGAGGAGCTCGGCCGCGCCTTCCCGTCGGTGCCGGTGCGGACCTCCGGGCGCGACGGCGTGCTGGCCACCGTCTCCGCCGCCCGCGCGCTGGTGGTCGCCACGCCCGGCGCCGAGCCGGTGGCCGAGGGCGGCTACGCGGCGGCCGTGCTGCTCGACGCGTGGGCGCTGCTCGGCCGGGCCGACCTGAGGGCCGGCGAGGAGGCGCTGCGCCGCTGGATGAACGCCGCCGCCCTGCTGCGGCCCGGGGCCGAGCTGGTGGTGCTCGGCGACGCCGCGCTGCCCGCCGTACAGGCGCTGCTGCGGTGGGATCCGATCACGCACGCCGAGCGCGAGCTGGCCGACCGCGCCGAGCTGGGCTTCCCGCCCGCGGTGCGGATGGCGACGCTCACCGGCGCGGCCGCCGCCGTCAGGCAGATGCTCGACGAGGTACGCCTGCCCGCCGAGGCGCAGGTGCTCGGCCCGGTGCCGATCGACGAGGCCGGCAGGGAGCGTGCCATGATCCGCGTCCCCCGGGGCGGGGGAGCCGGTCTGGCCACGGCGTTGAAGGGTGCCAGTGGTGTGCGTGCGGCGCGTAAGGCGCCGGATGTCGTGAGGGTGAGTGTCGACCCTCTCGACCTGATTTAGGCCGTATCCCCGATTCGCTCATCTGTAAGTCAGCCGTTAGCGTGCCCCTGTGTCGATCGAATGGGTGAACCGAGCCATCGACCACCTGCGTGCCTGGGGCCGCACGCGGGGCGTCGACGTGGACGCGGACGAGGTCCGCCTGCTCTGCGACTACGCCAGCGACTATCTCGACGTCGACAAACTCGGCGACTTCACCCCTGACACCTTCGACGAGCTGCTGCTGTCCATCTACCCCCGCAAGGTCATCGCACCGCCCGAGAGCGCCTCCGAGACCGTGGCGGCCGCCCGCACACTGGTCGACTACCTGCGCGACGCCGGCGAGGTGAGCGAGGAGACGGCGGCCGCGATGCGCGACCGGATCGCCGACATCGCGCCCAGGATGCCCGAGGCGCTCGCCGACCCGGCCAACTTCGGCATGGCCAAGAGCCTGTTCAGCGCGATCGGGCCCGAGTCGCTGGAGCAGTCGATCGCCGTTCCCTCGGGGGAGCCGCCCGATCTCGGGGAGGCGCCCTGCGACTGCCCGGGGTGCTCCCCGCTCCCCGCCGTACGACTGCCGCCGCCCGGCGACCTGCTGGCCGGCCTGGCGGACATCCCGCTGTGGGCGGAGATCCACGGTCCGGGCCCGCACCAGGGCCTGGCCGAAGACCTGCGCCGGAGCACCGGCGGCGAGCCGCTGCGGAGGTGGGCGGAGATCGTCGCCCACCTCGTCGAGCGGGACACCGGCGGCGCCGTCACCGGCCGCGCCGAGCTCGACGCCGAGCTCTACGACCTGTTCGACATGCTCTACCGGCTGCAGGCGCCGGTGCCCGTCACCGTGATCGGCGACTACCTCGAAGAGCTCACCGAGGACGGTCCGGTCGACGTGCCGGGCATGCTCGGCCGGCTGGCCTGGTGCGGCCTGGTCGAGCAGGAGGGCGGCTCGGCCGGGCTGACCCCGCTCGCCGCCTGGGCCCTGCGCGAGCACTACCTGATGCTCGGCCTCGACGCGCCGCAGGCCGGCGACCTGGCCGACGCCGACGCGACCGGCCTGATCGAAGGGCTGCTCGAGGGGGTGCCGACCGAGCTGGCCGAGAGCGACATCACCCGCTGGCTCGACCGCAGGGCGTCCGGCGCGGCGGCGGCCGAGCTGCTCGCCGCGGCCGTGGGCGCCCCGGCCGTGGCCCGTGGCATCGCGGTCACCATCGTCGACCGGCTGGGCGCCGAGGCCGAGGCCGAGGTGCGCGCCTGCCTCGACGACCACGAGCTGCGGCCGCACGCCATCCACTGGCTCGCCAGCCGCGGCCTGCCGGCCCCCGCGCTCACCCAGGAGGAGCTGCTCTGGGTCAGCATCGACATGCTCGCGCTGGCGATGCCGTCGGCAGAGGAGGACCCCGACGTGTTCGGCGAGAACATGGCCGCCTCCGGTCCGCCCGCCCACCTCATCGAGGAGATGTGGCGCGTCGACCACCCCGACGTCGTCGACGTCCTGGAGCTCCTGGGGCGTTCGCTGTCCGACGGCACGGTGGCCAAGGCCGCGCGCAAGGCCGCCTTCAAAGCCCGCTCGCGGGGCATCCGATGAGTACACCCCTGTGACTCCTGTGCAGTAAGTTTCGTGGGTGGCAAACAACGTCTTCAACCTCGCCGAGCTGCGCAAGCTGATCGATGAGCAGGCCGCCGTGCCGACACGGCCGCCGCAGGAGACAGCCGTGGAACGCGAGGCGCTCACCTTCCCGCCGGTCATGCTCGCCCCCGACGAGGAGCTGGCCCGGCTGGTCCCCGCCGTTCCGCTGGTCGCCGACGCCATCCGGCTGGCCACCTGGACCGGCAGCCGCCCGGTGACTCCCGAGGGGCTGCTGTCCGTGCCCGACGCCGCGGCCGCCGCCGAGGCGCTCGGCGTGCCGGCCGCCCGGATCCGGCTCATCTGGATCGTGGCCGTCAACACCGGCCTGCTGCGGATCACGCGGGGCCAGGCCATGCGCGGCCCGCTGCCCACGCGGATGACGGCCGAGGCCACGCTGGAGTTCTGGGACGGCGTCGTCATGGACGTGCTCGACCGCGCCGACGAGGGGCTGACCGGTTCGGCCGTGGTCGACGACCACCTCGCTGAGATGCTGGCCACCATCTACTCCGTGCGCTCCGGTGTCGCGGTCGCCAACCTGGCCAGGGGCATTCTGCAGTCCCACGAGGTGGCCTGCGAGCCCGGGGCGGTCCCGATGCGCAGGCTGGCCGCGTCGCTGCCCGCCGAGCTGCTGGAGGCGCTGTCCCTGCTGGCCTACTGCGGGCTGGTCGAGCAGACCGCCGCCGGGCGCACCGCGCTCACATCGCTCGGCGTCTGGGCCATCCGCCGCGACCTGCTGCGTGAGGGGCACGACGCGCCCACCGCGGCCGAGGTCGAGGTGTTCGCCGACCTGTCGGCCGCCGAGCTGGTCGAAGCCCTGGTGAAGGGCACCGCCACGCAGAGCGCCGTCGCCGGGTGGCTGGAGCGCCGCGCGCCCGAGGAGGCCGCCCGCGACCTGATCGAGATCGCGGCCACCGGCGGCGCCGGCCGGCGCGGCGCGGTCGGCGCCATTCTGGAGGAGCTGGGCCCCGAGGCCGAGGCGCCCGTCCGCCGGGCGCTGGAGCTGCCGCTGACGCGCCGCTACGCCGCCTCCTGGCTGCACATCCGCGACCTCGACGCCCCGGCGCTCAGCCCCGACGACCACACCTGGATCGCCGTCGACGCGCTGGCCGCCCTCATGCACCTGTCGGGCCACGCCGCGGGCAGGCTGGACACGCCTGAGCCCCGCGAGGACCTGATCCGGCTCGTCGGCGAGATGCCCGCCGCGGGCCACCCCGACACGCTCGCCGTGCTCGACATGCTCGCCACCGCCCACGACGACCCCGCCGTGGTCAAGGCCGCCCGGAAAGCGGCGATGAAGGCCCGATCCCTGGCGCACACTAAACTGGGCTGATCCCGCCGACGAAACGGAGTGACCCCTTTGGCGATCCAGTCGATCCGGCTGTTCGGAGACCCGGTGCTGCGCACCCCGGCGGCCCCGGTCGTCGACTTCGACAAGGAGCTCCGGAAGCTGGTCAAAGACCTGACCGACACGATGATGGACGCTCCGGGCGCCGGCCTCGCCGCGCCGCAGATCGGTGTCGGCCTGCGGGTGTTCACCTACTACATCGACGAGCGGCTCGGTCACCTGATCAACCCCGACCTCGACCTGTCCGCCGACCTCGACGAGGAGGGCGAGGAGGGCTGCCTGTCCTTCCCCGGCCTGTCGTTCCCGACGCCGCGCGCCATCCGGGCCGTGGCCAAGGGGCTCGACATGCACGGCGAGCCCGTCACGATCGAGGGCAGCGACCTGATGGCGCGCTGCCTCCAGCACGAGACCGACCATCTCGACGGCATCCTGTTCATCGACCGGATGGATCCCAAGCAGCGCAAGCTCGCGATGAAGGCCGTCCGCGAGGCGGAGTGGAGCGGCCTGGCCGCGCCCACGGTCAAGTTCTCCCCGCACGCCACCGGCGGAAGGGCGCTCTGACCATGCGTCTCGTCTTCGCGGGCACACCCGAGACGGCTCTGCCGTCGCTGCGCGCCCTGATCGACTCGCCGCGCCACGAGGTGGTCGCGGTGGTCACCCGTCCCGACGCCCAGTCCGGCCGGGGCCGCAAGGTTCATCCGTCACCCGTCGCCGAGCTGGCCGAGGAGGCGGGCATCGAGGTGCTGCGCCCGGCGAAGGCCGGCGATCCCGGGTTCCTGGAGCGGCTGGCGGAGCTGCGCCCCGACTGCTGTCCCGTCGTCGCCTACGGCGCGCTGCTGCCGCAGCCGGCGCTCGACGTGCCCCGCTTCGGCTGGATCAACCTGCACTTCTCGATCCTGCCCGCGTGGCGGGGCGCCGCCCCCGTCCAGCACGCGATCCTGCACGGCGACGAGATCACCGGCGCCTCGACGTTCCAGATCGTCAAGGAGCTCGACGCCGGGCCCGTCTACGGCGTGGTCACCGAGGCGATCAGGCCCGGCGACACCAGCGGTGAGCTGCTCGACCGGCTGTCCGTGTCCGGAGCCGAGCTGCTCGCCGCCACCCTCGACGGGGTCGAGGACGGCAAGCTGGAGGCCCGGCCGCAGCCGCTCGACGGGGTCAGCCTCGCGCCCAAGATCAACGTGGCCGACGCCCAGGTCGACTGGTCCGGGCCGGCCATGCGCGTCGACCGGCTCGTCCGCGCCTGCACGCCCGGCCCCGGAGCGTGGAGCGTGTTCCGCGGGCATCGGGTCAAGCTCGGTCCCGTCCGGCTCGTGCCCGACGCCGAGCGGCTCGGGCCGGGCGAGGTGGCCGCCACCAAGCACTCCGTACTGGTCGGCACGGCCACGCACCCCGTCGAGCTGGGCGAGGTCCAGCCGGAGGGCAAGCGGCTGATGAGCGCGGGCGAATGGGCTCGCGGAGCGCGGGTCGACAATGGCGAAAGGTTCGCATGACGCACCGCACGGACCGTAAGCCGGCCGGTGGCCGGGGCGGTCGGAGTCCGCGCAGGCCGGCTCGTGACCAGGCGCGCAACGCGGCGTTCGACGTCCTGCGGGCCGTCGACGAGCGAGACGCCTACGCCAACCTGCTGATGCCCCGCCTGCTGCGCGAGCGGGGGCTGAAGGGGCGCGACGCGGCGCTGGCGACCGAGCTCGCCTACGGCACCCTGCGCGGCCTGGGCGGCTACGACGCGATCATCAAGGTGTGCGGCGACCGGGAGCCCGATCCCGCCGTGCGCGACGCCCTGCGCCTCGGAGCCCATCAGCTGCTCAAGATGCGCGTCCCGCCGCACGCCGCCGTCGGCACCACCGTCGATCTCGTACGGCTGCGCATCGGCGCGGGCGCCGCCAAGTTCGTCAACGCGGTGCTCCGCAAGATCGCGTCCCGCTCGCTCGACGAGTGGATGGCGATCGTCGCCCCCGATCCGGCCGACGACCTGTCGGGTCATCTCGCGATCGTCCACAGTCATCCCCGCTGGATCGTCAGCGCCTTCCGCGACGCCCTGGGCGCCGCCGCCGACGAGACCGCCGCGCTGCTCGAGGCCGACAACGCGCGCCCCCTGGTCACGCTGGTGGCCCGGCCGGGCCGCAGCTCGGTGTCCGAGCTCGGGAGCGCCGAGCCCGGCCGCCTGTCCCCCTACGCCGCCTACCTGCCGGAGGGCGACCCCGGCAGGATCACCGCGGTCGCCGAGACCCGGGCCGCCGTGCAGGACGAAGCCAGTCAGCTGGTGGCCCTCGCGCTGACCCGGGTGCCGCTCGACCGGCGCGACGAGGTGTGGCTCGACATGTGCGCCGGTCCCGGTGGCAAGGCCGGCCTGCTCGACGCCATCGCCACCCACGGCGACCTCGCCGGGCTCGACGACGGCGTGCCGGGCGCGGGCGAGGCGTTCGCGGGCGGGGCGCGGCTGCTCGCCGCCGACGTGCAACACCACCGGTCCCGGCTGGTGTGGCAGACCACCAGGGACGCCGTCGTGGTCACCGCCGACGCCACCGCGCCCGCGTGGCGGCCCGGCTCCTTCGACCGGGTCATGCTCGACGCCCCCTGCACCGGGCTGGGCGCGCTGCGCCGGCGGCCCGAGGCGCGCTGGCGGCGTGATCCCTCGGGGGTCGCCGAGCTCGGCAGGCTGCAGCGGCGGCTGCTCGACTCCGCGCTCGACGCCACCCGCCCCGGCGGGGTGGTCGCCTACGTCACGTGTTCGCCGCACCTGGCCGAGACCAGGGTCGTGGTGGGAGACGTGATCGGCCGCCGAGACGACGTGCGCCAGCTCGACGCGCGCGACTACCTGCCCGGGATCGAGGGCCTCGGCGACGGGCCGCACGTTCAGTTCTGGCCCCACCGGCACGGCACCGACGGGATGTTCCTCGCGCTGCTGCGCAGGCTTCCCGCCTGACGACGCCCCAGCCGGGGCTCGATCGTGACCTCCTCGGACCGGATCCGGGCCGAGGAGGCGGCGAACCGTTCAATAGACTCCGTACATCATGGCCGTACAGATCTCACCCAGCATCCTGTCCGCCGACTTCGCCCGGCTCGCCGACGAAGCCGCAGCGGTGTCCAACGCCGACTGGCTGCACGTCGACGTCATGGACAACCACTTCGTGCCCAACCTCACGCTCGGGCTCCCCGTCGTCGAGGCGTTGCTCAAGGCGACGTCGATCCCGCTCGACTGCCACCTGATGATCGAGGACCCCGACCGATGGGCGCCGTCCTACGCCGAGGCGGGGGCGGGCAGCGTGACCATCCACGCCGAGGCGTCCAAGGCTCCGGTGCGCACCCTGCGCCAGATCCGCTCGCTCGGCGCCCGGGCGGCCCTCGCCCTCAACCCGGGCACCGCCGTCGAGCCGTACGAAGGGCTGCTGGGCGAGATCGACATGCTCCTGCTGATGACGGTCGAGCCAGGGTTCGGCGGCCAGAAGTTCCTCGACATGGTGCTGCCCAAGATCCGCACCGCCCGCGCGCTCGTCGAGCGGCACGGCGGCGAGATCTGGATCCAGGTGGACGGCGGTGTCACCAGTGACACCATCGAGCGTTGCGCCGAGGCGGGCGCCGACGTCTTCGTGGCCGGCAGCGCTGTCTACGGCAGCGCCGACCGTGCCGCCGCCGTCGAGACGCTCCGCGCCAAGGCCGCGAAGGCCTAGCGGTTCACCCCGGGAGCGCGCACGCCCCGGGGGGCGCGGCAGTGGCTCATCCAGGGTTGAAACGTCCGAGATCCCGAAAATAGGCATAACCAGGACAGGCTGTGACATGAACCAGCCATGTAAAGGGTAATTGCTTACTTATGACGGACCATGGGCTGTTCGGACCCGGATCGGTGACGTGGCGGGTCATGGGGGAGCCGATCCTGCTGGTCGGTGGCTTCCGGGCGCTGCTGATGCAGGGCCTGCACCCGCGCGCGATGCGCGGCGTGCTGCAGAACTCCGCGCTGATGGACCCGGGCGAGTCCTGGTCGCGCTTCGCGCGGACCACCGAGTTCGTCCGCGTGCGGACGTACGGCACGTGCGAGGAGGTGGAGCGGGCGGGCAGGCGCGTGCGCAAGATCCACGCCACACTGACCGCCCACGACCCCGACACCGGCCTGGATTTCCGCCTCGACGACCCCGAGGCGCTGCGCTGGGTCCACGTGGGCGAGGTCGATTCCTATCTGTCGGTGGCCCGCAGGGGCGGAGTGCGGCTGACCGACGCCGAGGCGGACCGGTTCGTCGCGGAGTGGCGGCGGGCGGCCGAGGTGGTCGGCCTGTCCCCGGACGACGTTCCCGGCTCGGTGGGGGAGATGCGCGACTACATCCGGGCCGAACGGCCCGGCCTGCGGTTCGTTCCCGAGGCGGCCCATCCGCTGCGGCAGTCCTTCAACGCGCCGCTCCCGCTGATGCTCACCCCGCTCAAGCCCGCGGTGCCCGCCCTCACCCTGCTCGCCTTCGCCACCCTGCCCCGCTGGGCCAGAAGGCTGTACGGCCTGCCGGCCACTCCCATCGGCGACCTGTGGGCGACGGCCACGCTGCGCACCCTGCACATGGGGCTCGGCCTCGTTCCGTCTCAGGTGCGCTACTCGCCGGTGGCGCGACGGGCCCGCCGCATGACGGCCGCCTAGCGACCGTGGCCAAGCGTTCGCTCATCCCGAGGGTGGGGGCGGTCGCACGTGCCGTGCGCGGCATGGCAGACTGATGGGCAGAGCTAGCGTGCTCCGGGGTCGGTGAAATTCCGAACCGGCGGTTACAGTCCGCGACCCGGCCGATGCCATCGGCCGGTTGACCTGGTGAAATTCCAGGACCGACGGTCAAAGTCCGGATGGGAGGAAGCACGCGGGTGTCCGGTGTCAGGCCGGGCGCCCACTGGTGCGTACACGCATCGCCATATCCCCCGGGGCCCGCCGTAGCTAGGAGCTACTGGCGAGTAGGAGGCCCGGGGTGGAGACACCCGCTCAGGACGCCGCGCACATGGCGCGTGCCGTCGAGCTGGCCGCGCGCGGGCGCGGCGGCACCAGCCCCAACCCCGTCGTCGGCTGCGTGATCCTCGACGCCGGCCACGACGTCGCCGGCGAGGGCTTCCACGCCAGGGCCGGTGGCCCGCACGCCGAGGTCGTGGCGCTGCGGCAGGCGGGCGAGCGGGCGCGGGGCGGCACCGCCTACGTGACGCTCGAACCCTGCGACCACACCGGCCGCACCGGCCCGTGCAGCCTGGCGCTGCTCACCGCCGGCGTCGCCCGCGTGGTGATCGCCGTCGCCGATCCCAACCCCGAGGCCGCCGGAGGCGCCGCCCGCCTGCGGGCCCACGGCGTGGCCGTCGAGACGGGGGTGCTCGCCGAGGAGGCCGAACGGGTCAACGCCGAGTGGCTGACCTTCGCCCGGCTGCGCCGCCCGCACGTGACGTGGAAGTACGCCGCCACCCTCGACGGCAGGTCGGCCGCCGCCGACGGCACCAGCCAGTGGATCACCTCGCCCGAGGCCCGCGCCGACGTCCACCGGCTGCGCGCACGGTGCGACGCCATCGTGGCCGGCATCGGCACCGTGCTCGCCGACGACCCCCGTCTCACGGCTCGCGCCCCCGACCTTCCCGAGCGGCCGATCCTGCGCGTCGTGGTCGACTCGGCCGCCCGCACGCCGCCCGCCGCCCGGGTGCTGGACGGGGCCGCCCCGACGCTGGTCGCGATCGCCGACGGCACTCGTACGGACCTCAAGGCCGACCTGCTGCGCCTGCCCCGCCACGACGACGGACTGGACCTGCGCCGGCTGCTGGCCGAGCTGGCCGCGCGCGACGTCGTCAGCGTGTTCCTCGAAGGCGGGCCGACCCTGGCCGGCTCCTTCCTCCGGCAGGGCCTGGTCGACCGCGTCGTCGCCTACGTCGCCCCGGCGCTCCTCGGCTCCGGCGCCGCGGCCCTCGGCGACGCCGGCGTGCACACCATCGCAGGCGCCCACCGCTTCGCCTTTGACGACATCTCCGCGATCGGACCCGACCTCCGGCTGATCGCCCGGCCCGTACCAGCACCCCGCAGGGAGAAGTGATGTTCACCGGAATCATCGAAGAAAAGGGCCAGGTCGTGGCCGTCGAGCCGACCGGCGACTCGGCCCGGTTGTCCGTCCGTGGCCCGATCGTCACCTCCGACGCCGCCCACGGAGACTCGATCGCGGTCAACGGCGTCTGCCTCACCGTCGTGGCCGTCGACGACGGCGTGTTCACCGTCGACGTGATCAAGGAGTCGCTCGACCGCAGCTCCCTCGGCGGGCTGAAGGAGGGCTCGGCCGTCAACCTGGAGCGGGCCGTGCGGGCCGACCAGCGGCTCGGCGGCCACATCGTGCAGGGCCACGTCGACGGCACCGCCGTGCTGCGGTCGCGTGAGCCCGGCGAGAGCTGGGACAACCTGAGGTTCTCGCTGTCCGGCGAGCTCAGCAGGTACGTGGCGGAGAAGGGCTCGATCGCCATCGACGGAATCAGCCTGACGGTCACGACCGTTGACGACGAGAGTTTCGGCGTGAGTCTCATCCCGACCACGCTGAAGCTGACCACCATGGGCGAGCTCCAGGTGGGCGATCTGGTGAACATCGAGGTCGACGTGATCGCGAAGTACGTGGAGAGGCTGGTGGTCAGGCAGTGAACTGGGCCGACGCCGGATTCGAGCTGTTCGGCGCCCGCGTGCTCTGGACCGACCTGGTCGGCAACGTCGCCGCCCTGGCGACCGTCCTGCTGGCCATGCGCAAGTCCATCTGGACCTGGCCGGTGCAGTTCACCGGCGCGGTGCTGCTGTTCATCGCCTCGATCAACGCGCACATCACCGGCAACGCGCTCAAGCAGGCACTGTTCGGGGTGCTGGCCGTCTACGGCTGGTGGGCCTGGCGGCGCGGCACCCAGGGCGGCGGGCAGCTCTCGGTGCGGCCCGCGTCGCCGCGTGAGCGCGCCGTGCTGGTCGCCGTCATGCTGGCCGGCACGGCGGTCGTCGGCGTGCTGTTCTTCTACACCGGCCTGTCGTGGGGCGCGCACGTGCCGCTGCCGGAGGGCGCGTTCCTGGTGGCCGCCGACGCCTACATCTTCGTCGGCAGTGCCGTCGCCACCTGGGCGCAGGGCAGGGCGCTGGTCGACTTCTGGATCGTCTGGGTCGCCGTCGACCTGGTCGGGGTGCCGCTGGCGTTCAGCTCGGGGCTGGTCGTCTCCGGCACCGTCTACGGAGTGTTCTTCGTTCTCGTGATCGTGGGGTTTGTGAAATGGCTGAGGGAATACCGGTCGGAACAAGACAGCCCGGGACAACTGGCGGTGGCGTCGTGACCGACATCACCTTCGACCCCGTCGAGCGGGCTGTCAGCGACATCCGCGAGGGCAAGCCCGTCGTGGTGGTCGACGACGAGAACCGCGAGAACGAGGGCGACATCATCTTCGCCGCCGGCAAGGCCACGCCGGAGCTGCTGACGTTCACGATCAGGCACACCAGCGGCGTCATCTGCGTGCCCATGGAGGGCAAGGAGCTCGACCGGCTGGGCCTGCCCCTCATGGTCTTCCAGAACAGGGAGCGCATGCGGACCGCCTACACGATCAGCGTCGACGCGCGCGACGGCGTGACCACCGGCATCTCCGCGGCCGACCGCGCCAAGACGATCCGGGCGCTGGCCGACTCCGCCACCGAGCCCTACGAGCTGGTACGACCCGGCCACATCTTCCCGCTGCGCTACCACGAGGGCGGCGTGCTGGCCCGGCGCGGCCACACCGAGGCGGCCGTCGACCTGGCCAGACTGGCCGGGCTGTCGCCCGCGGGCGTGCTGGCCGAGGTCGTCAACGACGACGGCACCATGGCCCGGCTGCCCGAGCTGCGGGCGTTCGCCGACGAGCACGGCCTGGCGCTCATCTCCATCGAGCAGCTCGTCGACCACCGGCGCCGGACCGAGAGCATGGTCACCCGGGTCGCCGAGACCAGCCTGCCCAACGCGTACGGGATGTGGAAGACGTACGGCTACGCCAGCGCGCTCGACGGCGGCGAGCACGTGGCGCTGGTCTTCGGCGACCTCGGCGACGGCGAGAACGTCCTCGTCCGCGCCCACTCCGAGTGCCTGACCGGCGACGTGTTCGGCTCGCTGCGCTGCGACTGCGGCGTGCAGCTCGGCCACGCGATGTCCGCGATCGCCGAGGAGGGCCGCGGCGTGGTGGTCTACCTGCGCGGCCATGAGGGCAGGGGCATCGGCCTGCTGGCCAAGCTCCGGGCCTACAACCTGCAGGACAACGGCAGCGACACCGTCGACGCCAACCTTGAGCTGGGGCTGCCGATCGACGCCCGCGAGTTCTCCAACGCCGCGCAGATCCTGGCCGACCTCGGCGTCAAGTCGGTGCGCCTGCTCACCAACAACCCGGCCAAGCTCAAGGGCATGGACGGCTACGGCATCAAGGTGCTGGGGCGCGAGCCCATGCCGGTCGCGATGAACCCGCACAACGAGCGCTACCTCAAGGCCAAGCGCGACCGCCTCGGCCACGACATCTCGGAGGCTTCATGAGCGGCGAGGGACGCCCGGAGACGCGCGCGGTGCCCGGGGCCGCCGGACTGGTGGTCGGCGTGGTGGCCGCGGGCTGGCACGCCAAGATCACCGACCAGCTGGTGGCGCGTGCCGTCCAGGCCTGCGACGACAGCGGGGCCACGGTGACCGTGGTACGGGTGCCGGGGTCGCTGGAGATCCCGGTCATCGCCCAGGCGCTGGCCCGCCGCTGCGACGCGGTGGTGGCGCTGGGCGCCGTCATCCGGGGCGAGACGGCGCACTTCGACTACGTCTGTGACTCGGTGACGGCCGGGCTGACCCGGATCTCGCTCGACGAGGAGACCCCGGTCGGCAATGGCGTGCTCACCTGCGAGACGCTCGATCAGGCGCTGGACCGCTCCGGGCTGCCCGGCAGCAAGGAGGACAAGGGCTACGAATCGGCGGTCGCGGCGCTCGAGACCGCCCTCCTCCTTCGGGGCCTACGCTGACCTGCGATAGATTTCCCTCGTGGCCGCGCCTGTGACTCCTCCGCCTCTGCCCGTCACCTGGCGTCCGCACCGCACGAGAGTCGTCGCGTACGGCTTCGCCGTGCTGCTCGTGCTGGGCGCCACGGTGATGGCGATCTTCATCGCCGAGCCGTTCATGCTGATCGACCGGGTCGCCCTGGTGTTGTTCGGCTGTGCGGTGGCCTTCGTCCTGCACCTACTCGGGCGGGTGCGGGTCGAGGCCGACGACAAGGGCGTGACGATCGTCAACGCTCTGCGCACCCACCGCTACACCTGGCCAGAGGTCATCGACATCACGCTGCTCGTCGGCGACCCCTGGCCGCGCATCGACTTCTCCGACGGTCGCACGATCGGCGCGATGGGCATCCAGGGCTCCGAAAAGGCCCGCGCCCGCCGATCCACGGCCGAGCTCGCGGCGCTGATCCGCGAGCGCGGTGAGGCGAGACGCGATTAGTCGTCGCCGAAGACCTCGTCGAGGCTTGACGCGGTGGCGGCGCGCGACCCCCAGCGGAGAAGCAGGTCGGTGTCGGTGCAGGACTCGACGGCTTCGCGACGGGCCTGCGCGATCTCCAGGCCGCGCGCTTCGAGGACGGTGAGCAGCAACCTGGCCTCCCCACGTGCCTCCCCACGTGCCTCCCCACGTGCCTCTCCACGTGCCTCCCCACGTGCCTCGGCCTCGAGTTCGATGGGGCGGGTGAACCGGTCGGAAAGCCGGGGCTTTGTCTGGACCATGATCTCCTCCAACTCGGCGCGAAGCTCGTCCGAGAGCTGTCCGCGCAGGTAATCGTAGTAAACGAGGCTCCGCTCGTCATCGAAAGTGGCCAGGGTGGTCGCCACCGCCACCACCGTTTTGAAGTCGTCCTGATGGGCGATGGCGCTGAGTGTCGCGATCTCGGGGGAGGCCAGGATGTCCTCCCGTTCGCGGAGGACGGGCAGCTCGTCCGGGCCGACCACGACGGGGCAGAGGATCAGGCAGCTTTCGGCGGGGCTGATCGGTTCCCGGTAGCGATCGGCCGTCGCCCTGTCGGCGCAGACCACGACCAGCATGACCCCGCACTCGTGTCTGCCCATGAGTCCGCCCACGTAGGCGACCCAGGACCAGATCTTGCGTTTGCTGAAGCGCCGCTGCACTTCCACGATCACGAAGCGCTTGCGGCCGTCGGGACCCTTGACGGAGACGACCGAGTCGGCGGCGTACTCCGTGGGCAGGCGTTCGTTCAATTCGACCGACTCCAGACAGGCGTCGTGGTAGCCGTCGACGTTGCCCCGGAGACCCCATGCCAGCAGTTCCAGCGCGAAGCCGGGGCGGCGGCAGATCATCTCCAGGGGCATCTCATGCTGAAGGCTGGGGGGCATGGGCCTTCCTTTCGGTGTGTGGTGGCGACATTACTCTTTGTGTTCAGAGAATTGTGAGCGATTCTCACGCGCGGTAGCGCGTAACCTGAGAGCGTGCTGCGGCGGACAATCACGGCGACGGACATCGAATCGCCCGAAAAGCTCATCGAGTTGCTCGACCGGCACGCCTACCTGGCGGACGAGGGGCTGGCCACGGCCGCGTTCCTCGCGCTCAGGATGGGCAGGCCGCTCTTTCTCGAAGGGGAGGCGGGAGTCGGCAAGACCGAGCTCGCCAAGACACTCGCGCAGTTGCTGGACGCGCCCCTGATCCGGCTGCAGTGCTACGAGGGCCTCGACGCCGCCCAGGCGCTGTACGACTGGGACTTCGCGCGCCAGCTGCTCCATCTGAAGGCCGCCGAGGCCGCAGGCGTCACCGACGTGGGCCGCCTTGAGGGCGAGATCTACGACCGGCGGTTCCTGATCGCCCGGCCGCTGCTCAAGGCCATCGAGACGCAGCCGAGCGTGCTGCTCGTCGACGAGGTCGACCGGGCCGACGACGAGTTCGAGGCGTTCCTCCTGGAGGTGTTGTCCGACTTCACCATCTCCATCCCGGAACTCGGCACCATCACGGCCGGGACCCCGCCGGTGGTCGTGGTGACCTCCAACCGGACGCGCGAGGTGCACGACGCGCTCAAGCGCCGCTGCCTCTACCACTGGCTGGAACATCCGAGCTTCGATCGCGAGGTGGCGATCCTGCTGCGCCGCCTGCCGGAGTGCACCGAGACGCTGGCCGCTCAGGTGGCGCGGGCGGCCGAGCGGCTGCGGCAGGCCGACCTGATCAAGCCGCCCGGAGTGGCGGAGACGCTGGACTGGACCGAGGCGCTGCTCACGCTCGGCGCGCGGGAGCTCGACCCCGGGCGGGCGGCGGCCAGCCTGGGCGCCGCGCTCAAGTACCGCGAGGATGTCGAGACTGTCCTGGCCGGCGGGCTGCTCGGCGGCGGGGACGGGCAACGGACGGGTCATGGATGAGCTGGCGGCCACCGTCACCGGCTTCGCGACCACACTGCGCGCCGCCGGCGTCGGCGCCGACCACGAACGCGCCCAGAACCTGCTGAAGGCCCTCGGCCACCTCGACGTGACCAGCCCGGCCGAGTTCTACTGGGCCGGGCGGCTCACGCTCTGCGCCACTCCCGACGACCTGCCCAGGTACGACCGGTGCTTCGAGGCCTACTTCGGCGGCCGGAAGGTGACGGCCGGCCCGGCGAGCACCACGACGGTCACCCGGCACATCGCGACCGGCGACGGCGAGCAGGACGACGAGGGCACCGCCGCGCCCGCGACGGCCAGCCGGACCGAGCTCCTCAGACACCGCGACGTGGCCAGGCTGACCGAGAGTGAGCGGGCCGAGGTGCACCGGATGCTGTCGATGCTGAAGAGCGGGCGCGCCCGTCGCCGTTCCCGGCGGTTCGAGGCGTCGCACCGGGGCGAGATGGACCAGCGACGCACCATTCGCGAGGCGCTGCGCAAGGGCGAGGTGGCCCGGCTGCTGCGCCGGGCGCACACCACCCGGCCGCGCAGCGTCGTGCTGTTCGTCGATGTCAGCGGCTCGATGGCGTCCTACTCCGAGACGCTGCTGCGCTACGCGCATGCTCTGGTCAGGAGCGAGCCACGAGCCACCAGGGTCTACTCGGTCGGCACCCGGCTCACCTCGATCACGGCCGAGTTGCGCCACCGCGACCCGGGCACGGCGCTGAACGAGGTGTCGAGGACCATCCCCGACTGGAGCGGCGGGACCAGGCTGGGCGAGGAGCTCAGGGAGTACCTGAGCCGCTACAGCGCGAGAGGGGCGATCGTGGTGATCGCCTCGGACGGCTGGGAGCGGGGCGACCCCGAGTTGCTGGGAACCCAGCTCGCCAGGCTTTCCCGGCAGGCCTATCGGGTGATATGGGTCAATCCACACAAGGGGTATGAGGACTACCAACCGCTGACCGGAGGGATGCGGGCCGCCCTCCCGTACCTCGACGACCTGGTGGCCGGGCACAGCCTGGCCGCCTACGCGGAACTGAGTGAAAGGCTCGCCCATGCGTGACGTGCTGCCGGAGATCATGCACTGGTGGAACTCAGGGCTCACATTCGGACTCGCCACGGTGGTGAACACGTTCAGCAGCGCGCCCCGGCCACCGGGCGCGGCGATGGCGGTGCACGGCGACGAGGTCGTCGGCAGCGTGTCCGGCGGGTGCGTCGAGGGCGCGGTGTACGAGCTGGCCTCCGAGACCGGCGTGCCGGTCCTGCAGAGGTACGGCGTGACGGACGACGACGCCTTCTCCGTCGGCCTGACCTGCGGCGGCATCATCGACATCCTGGTCGAACCCGTCTCCAGGGAGACCTTTCCCGAACTGGGCGAGATCTCCGAGTCGCTGGCCGCGCACGAGCCCGTCGCCATCGCGACCGTCGTCTCCGGTCCCGGGCGGGTCGGCGCCCGGCGCGTCATCTGGCCCGGCCGCTCCTCCGGGACACTCGGCCTGGAGCGCCTGGACGAGGCCGTCGACGACGACGCGCGCGGCATGCTGGCTCAGGGCCTGACCGGCATCCGGCACTACGGCGGGCAGGGCGAGCGGCGGCTGGACGACCTGGCCGTGTTCGTGCACTCCTTCGCGCCGCCGCCGCGCATGCTGGTGTTCGGGGCGATCGACTTCGCCGCGGCCATGGCCCGGGTGGGCAAGTTCCTGGGCTACCACGTGACCGTCTGCGACGCCCGGCCGATCTTCGCCACGGCCAGGCGCTTCCCCGAGGCGGACGAGGTCGTGGTGAAGTGGCCGCACGACTACCTGGCCTCGGTACGGGTCGACGAGCGCACGGTGATCTGCGTTCTGACCCACGACCCCAAGTTCGACGTGCCGCTGCTGGAGGTGGCGCTGCGCACCGACGCGGGCTACGTGGGCGCGATGGGCTCGCGTCGCACCCACGACGACCGGCTGGTACGGCTGCGCGAGGCCGGCATGACCGAGGCCGAGCTGGCCCGGCTGCGCTCGCCCATCGGCCTCGACCTCGGCGCCCGCACCCCGGAGGAGACCGCCGTCTCGATCGCCGCCGAGCTGATCCAGCTGAGGTGGGGCGGCTCGGGCAAGCCGCTCACCGAGACCAGGGGCCGCATCCATCACGACGGGTAGGAGCCGATCATGAACTCACCCCGCGTGGCGGGGCTGCTGCTGGCCGCCGGCCAGGGATCGCGGCTCGGCATGCCCAAGGCGCTGGTCACGTACGAGGGGGAACGGCTGGTCGACCGCGGCGTGCGGCTGCTGGAGGAGGGCGGCTGCCATCCGGTGGTGGTCGTGCTGGGCGCGGCCACCGTGCAGGTCCGGGGCGCGGTGACCGTGCGCAACCCCGGCTGGGCCTCCGGCATGGGCTCCTCACTGCGTGTGGGGCTGGCCGCGCTGCCCGAGGAGGCGCCGGCCGTGGTGGTGGCGCTGGTCGACCAGCCGTTCATCCGGCCGGAGGCGGTGCGCAGGCTGATCGAGGCCGGCGCCGAGGTGGCCGTGGCCACCTACGGCGGGCGACGGCGCAACCCGGTGCTGATCGCGCGCCGCCACTTCGCGCGGGTCGCCGAGCTGGCGGTGGGCGACGTGGGCGCGCGGCCGTTCCTGAAGGCGCACCCCGAGCTGGTCACGGAGGTGCCCTGCGACGGCCTCGGCGACCCGGCCGACATCGACACGCCTGAGGACCTGGACCTGCTAGAAGCGGAATGAGGCGAGCGCCGCCCGGTGGTCGCTGCCCGTCGCCGCGGCCACGCCCGCCTTGGTGGCGGTGATCCCCTTGTAGAGGATGTGGTCGGGCCTGGTGATCGGGAACGACGACGGCCAGGTGAAGCCGAACCCGTCGCCGGCCTCCTGCTGGGCGTCGGACAGCGGGGGAGTCAGCCCGCTCATGCCGCGGTCGGTGGTCGCGGTGTTGAGGTCGCCGAGCAGCAGGATCCGCTTGCTGAAGTCGGCGTCGACGAGCTCGCGGGCGGCGGCCAGGGAGACGTCGCGCGAGGTGGTGTGCCCGGGCCGGGCCGAGGCCAGGTGCATCACGTAGACGGTGACCTTGCCCTTCGGGGTGGTCACCACGGCCCGCAGCGCGCGCGGCCAGCCGAGGCCGACGTCGACCGGCCACGAGTCGCTGATCGGGTAGCGGCTCCACAGGCCGACCGTGCTGACCGTGTAGCGATGCCGGAACATCTTGTTGAGCTGCTTGGCCGCCGGGCCGCCCACGGTGAGCTCCTGCGCCGCCAGCAGGTCGAGGTCCTTGGCGATGGAGCGCACCGCCTCGCCCGAGGCGCTGTTGGTCACGCCCACGTTCACGGTGCCGACCGCCAGGTCGCTGGGCCCGCCGGGCGGGGTGCGCAGCAGCGCCGAGCCGAACATGACCCCCCACACCACTCCCGGCACCAGCGCGGCCGCCGTCGCGGCCTTGGACCGCGCCGCGAGCGCCGCCAGGACCAGGAGCGGCACGGCCACGCCCAGCCACGGCAGCAGGCTCTCCATCACCGGGGTGAACCCGCCCAGCACCGGGATCAGGCGGTGTCCCGCCATGGCCACGGCCACCACGACGGACACGACGATGACGACCCGCTTCAGCATCTGGCCCACGCTAGTGGCTCGCTGCCCGACGCGCTGACGCGCTAACCTGTTGCCGACGCAACGGAACATCATTCGGTTCACGGGAGCCCGGCATGCGCATCGGTATGGCACTCAACTACTCGGGCGGCTTCAAGGAGTCGGTCGCCGAGCTGGCCGACTACGAGAAGGCCGGACTCGACATCGTCTTCGTGGCCGAGGCCTACAGTTTCGACGCGGTCAGCCAGATGGGTTACATCGCGGCGAAGACCGAGCGGCTGGAGATCGCCTCCGGCATCCTGCCGATCTACTCCCGCACGCCGACGCTGCTCGCCATGACCGCCGCCGGGCTCGACTACGTCTCCGACGGGCGCTTCACGCTGGGCATCGGCGCCTCGGGGCCGCAGGTGATCGAGGGCTTCCACGGCGTGCCGTACAACGCCCCGCTGGGCCGCACCCGCGAGGTCATCGAGATCTGCCGCAAGGTGTGGCGGCGCGAGCGGGTGGAACACGCCGGCAAGCACTACACGCTGCCGCTGCCGCCCGGGCAGGGCACCGGCCTGGGCAAGCCCCTGAAGATCATCAACCACCCGGTACGCCCCCGCATCCCGATCGTGGTCGCGGCCATCGGCCCGAAGAACGTCGAGCTGACCGCCGAGCTGGCCGAGGGCTGGGAGCCGATCTTCTACGTGCCGGAGAAGGCGGCCGACGTGTGGGGCTCCTCGCTGGCCGCCGGCAAGGCGAAGCGGGCGCCCGAGCTGGGCGAGCTCGACGTGATCGCCCAGGCGTCCCTGGCCATCGGCGACGACGTGTCGGACCTGCTGGAGTTCGGGCGGCCGATGGCTGCCCTGTACATCGGCGGCATGGGCGCCAAGGGCCGCAACTTCTACAACGACCTCGCCCGGCGCTACGGCTACGAGAAGGAGGCGGAGCAGATTCAGGAGCTCTACCTCGACGGCAAGAAGCAGGAGGCCGCGGCGCTGGTGCCGAGCGAGCTGCTGGAGAAGATGTCGCTGGTCGGCAGCGAGGGCTTCGTCCGCGACCGGGTGCAGGCCATGAAGGAGTCGGGGGTGACGACGCTGAACGTCGCGCCGTTCGGCCGGACCCACGAGGAGCGGCTGAAGCTGATCGAGACGATCAAGGAGCTCGCCTCCTGACCCGCCGCCCGCCGTAGGAGGGAGACTCGCCGACCCTGCCCGTGAAGGGCCGGGCGGAAGCCCTGTGCTCCGCCCGGCCCTTCTCGCTCAGGCGACGCCGTCGAACCCGGCCACCGGGCGGGGCATCACCGTGACCGGCACGCCGGCCTCCTCGTTGGCGCGCAGCGCCTCGCCGAGGACGGGCCCCGGCGTGCCCAGCACGGTGATGGCGATCGTCTCCACGCTCAGCGCGGCCTGGCCGATCCACTCGTGGGCCACCTTCAGGTGGTGGTCCATCGCGCCGGCATCGGGGTAGAGGTGGATCTGGGTGAGTTCGGTGCCGTCCTCGCTGGTGAAGGCGTGGTAGCCGAGGGCGTCGGGCTCGTGTGACCGCACGAACGCGGCATACTCACGGGCGAGCGCGGGCAGGTCCGCGACCTTGCCCTCCTGGGCGCGGTGACGGGAGACGAAGATGAACGCTTCGGACATGACAGCTCCTTGATCGGTCGGTCGGTGAGGAGACTCAGGCAGGGGCCGGGGACGCCTGGCGGCGGGCCCTCAGCAGGCGCGTGAGCAGCGCGGCGGTGGCGGCGGCGGGGACGACGTGGAGCACTCCGGTGCCCTGGAAGACGAGGTCGAACGGCTCCGCCGCCGGATATCCCCCGTCCACGATCGGCGCGATGACGTGGGTGACCAGGCCCTCGATCGTCCCGAACAGCAGCACGAAGCCCACCAGTGCTCCCGTCCAGAAGATCCACCAGCTCACCGTGCGGAGCGGGCCGGAGGCCCGCCCGCTGACGGCGAGGGCGAGGGCGGTGACGGCGAACAGGGCGAGGGCGATGACGACCGCCGCGTACCGGCCGGGCGTGCCGAAGTGGACGGCCCCGTACACGTGATGGACCGTCGTGGTGACGACCTGGGCGGCGCAGGCCAGCAGAACCCCCGTCTCGGTGGATCTCACCCGCTTGGGCGCGTCGGCGAACATGTGCTCTCCTTGTGATGAATATCGTGAACCATAGTTCACAGTATTCATGAACATGCGTTCACAGTAAAGGGCGGGATGATGGCCGCCCGTACGAGAGAGTCCGGAGGGACTGACGTGGTGCCTCGCCGCACGCCGCAGGCGACACAGGAGCTACGGGCCGCGCTGATCCAGCACGCGCAACGGCTCGTCGAGCGCGAAGGGGCCCAGGCCCTGACCATGCGGGCACTCGCCGCCGAGGCGGGCTGCGCGGTGGGGCTGCCCTACAAGATCTTCGCCAACCGCGAGGAGCTGGTCGCCGAGTTGGTCGGCCTGCAGCTCGGGCGGCTTCGGGCCGCGTTCGACGCCTGGGTGGCCGAGGCCGGCACCGGGACCGTGGCCGGCAACCTGGCCCGCTACGCGCGCATCCTGCTCGAAAGCGACATGACCACCCTGACGCTCGCGGGTGAGATCGACGACGAGGCGCTGACGGCCGTCGTCGACCACAAGGTGCGGGAGTCGGGGCTGCCGCTCTCGTTCGAGTCGGCCGTGACCGACTATCTGCTGGCGGAGCAGCGCCTTGGCCGCGTCTCAGCCGACGTCGACGCCCGCGCCTACGGCTTCCTCGTCACCGGCGCGATCCACAACCTCGTCGTGGCCGGCGAGGCCTATCCCCGGCCGGGCCGCGACGAGCTGGATCGCATGCTGGCCGCCGTAGCTCGCCATCTGGGCACCGGCTGAGCGTCCTGGGGCTCTAGGGTGGGTCGGAAATGCCGTTACTCAAGTTATTGGCGGGGATATGTCCGACGAGGCGCCGTCCTTGGTCGCCGGCCGATACCGGCTGGACGAGCTCATCGGCAGCGGGCCGATGGGGGAGGTGTGGCGCGCCTACGACACGCGTGCCGACTGGACCGTGGCCGTCAAGCTGCTGGGACCCCAGGCCGCGGGCGCGGCCACACACGAGGCGCTCCAGCGGCACGCCCAGGCCGTGGCCAAGGTCATCCACCCCAACGTGGCCATGGTGCTCGACGTCGGCGATCGCGACGGGGCGCCCTTCCTCGTGCTGGAGTTCCTCACCGGGGAGAGTCTGGGGGAGGAGCTGGCCGCGCGGGGGCCGCTACGGATCGTGGACGTCTGCGACCTCGTCGGGCAGGCCGCGGCCGGGCTCGACGCGGCGCACCGGGCAGGGGTGGTGCACGGGCAGGTGGGGCCGGACAGCTTCCGGCGGGCCGGCAGCGGGGTGCTGAAGGTGGTCGGGTTCGGGCTGGCCGACCAGCCGCCCGCCCCGGACGCCGTCCGCTATCGCGCTCCCGAGCTGGCGGACGGGCGCGCCGCGAGCGCCTCCACCGACCTGTACGCGCTCGGCTACGTCTGCTACGAACTGCTGTGCGGCCGTTCCCCCTTCGAAAGCGCCGCGGGAAAGCCCGCCGGTCCCCACGCCCCCGGCACGCCCACCGCCCCCGGCACGCCCACCGCCCCCGGCACGCCCACCGCCCCCGGCACGCCCACCGCCCCCGGCACGCCCACCGCCCCCGGCACGCCCACCGGGCAGGGCGCGGCTGGTGAGCCGGGCCGGCCGGTGCCGCCGAGCCGCCACCGGCCCGAGGTCCCCGCCGAGCTGGACCGGCTGGTGCTGGCCATGCTGTCCAGAGACCCGGCCGGCCGCCCGGCGGGAGGGGAGGCCGTGCGCCGGGCGCTGGCCGCCATCGCCAGGCCGCGCCCCCAGGCCGCGCCCGCGCCCCCGCCTCCGCCGGGTATGGCCGCCACCTTCCCCACCGGCGCCCCCCGCGCCGGCGACACGGCGATCTTCGAGGCGCTCCCCGGCGAGGAGCGCGCGTCGAACAGGAAGCTGTTCGTCCAGCTCGGCGTGGCCGTCGCGGCCATCGTGGCCGTCACCGTGGGCATGATGGCGTGGGGCGGGTCCAGCCGCACGCCGGTCTCCGCGCCGGCCACCAGCCCGCCCGCCACGACCGCCCCCTCCGCCGTGCCTTCCACGACCGCCCCATCCGAGCCGGCGCCGACCGCCACACCCGGCGAGGTGGTCACGCTACGGGAGACGGGCGGGCCCAATCCCAAGGCCACCCTGCGCGACACCGTGCCGCCGGGCGGCTGGCCGAAGTGGCTGAGCGAGTTCGATGAGGCCGTGACGGCCCAGGAGGCCATCGGCGGCATCGAGCCCAGGGCCGCGCGCAAGGCTCACGACAAGATCAGGAAGTCCGCCCGGAAGTTCGCGGAAGGCCGCGAGGAGTCCGGCCGCAACGAGCTCCGCGACATCGTGCGCGATCTGGCCAGGGCCCAGGAGAAGGGCGACGTCGACACGGCCGGCCCGCTGCCCGACTTCCTGGGCGACTGGCGCCTTTAGCTCCCCGGCGGCGGCCACCGGCCCTGGCCCCGTACATTGGCGCCATGACCCACTATTCCGGGCGCCGGGCCCGGCTGGCCGAGCTGCTGCCCGCTCACGACGTCGAGGCCCTCCTCGTCACGTCGGCCGTCAACGTGCGTTACCTCACAGGACTGTCGAGCTCCAACGCGGCCGTCCTGGTCAGGGTGGACGGCTCGGCGCTGCTCGCGACCGACAACCGCTACATCGACAAGACCGGCGGCCTGGACGTGCCCGCCGTCGAGGCGTCCGACGTGGCGGCCAGGCTGGCCGCGCCGGGCGTCGGCATCGAGGCCGCCAGCATGAGCGTGGCGACGTTCAATCGCCTGGGAGGCGGCCTGGTGCCGCTCGAACCCCTCGTCGAACGGCTGCGCGCGGTCAAGGACGAGGACGAGCTGGAGCTGCTCCGTACGGCCTGCGCGATCAGCGACCAGGCGTTCGCCGACGTCTGCGGCGCCATCAGGCCGGGCGTGACCGAACGCGACGTCGCCCGCCTGCTCGAAGCCCGCATGATCGAGCTCGGCGCCGACCGGCCCGCCTTCGACACCATCGTCGCGGCGGGCGAGAACGGCGCCGTCCCGCACCACGCCCCCACCGGCAGGCAGGTGCGCGCCGGCGACCTGGTCACCATCGACTTCGGCGCCAACTACCACGGCTACCACGCCGACATGACCCGTACCGTCTCGATAGGCGAGCCCGCGGCCTGGCAGCGCGAGATCTACGAGCTCGTCGCCGAGGCCCAGCGGTGCGGCCGGGAGGCGCTCGCGCCAGGGGCGGAGGCCTGGGCGGTGGACGCCGCCGCCCGTTCCGTGATCAAGGAGGCGGGTCACGGCGACCACTTCCGGCACGGTCTCGGGCACGGCGTCGGGCTGGCGATCCACGAGGAGCCGTTCCTGGGCCCTTCACGGACCGGTAGACTTGAAGACCGAGTTCCGATCACCGTCGAGCCAGGGATCTACCTCCCCGGTCGGGGCGGCGTTCGCATCGAGGACACCCTCGTGACACGTGAGGGCGGGCCGGAACTCCTCACGAAGACGTCCAAGGAGCTGCTCGCGCTGTAGAGCGGCCACACGCGGGAGAGAACGAGTGGCGACGACCAACGACCTCAAGAACGGCATGGTGCTGAAGCTCGACGGCGGGGAGCTCTGGGCCGTTGTGGAGTTCCAGCACGTCAAGCCGGGCAAGGGCGGCGCGTTCGTGCGCACCAAGCTCAAGAACGTCCTCTCGGGCAAGGTCGTCGACAAGACGTTCAACGCCGGGGTGAAGGTCGACGTGGCCAACGTCGACAAGCGCGAGATGCAGTACTCGTACAAGGACGGCGACGACTTCGTGTTCATGGACACCGAGACCTACGACATGGTCAACGTGCCCGCCGGCACCGTCGGCGACGCGGCCAACTACATGCTGGAGAACACTCTGGCCACGATCGCGTTCAACGAGGGCTCCGCGCTCTACGTCGACCTGCCCGCCGCGGTCGAGCTGACCATCTCCAACACCGAGCCCGGCCTGCAGGGCGACCGCTCCACCGGCGGCACCAAGCCCGCCACGCTCGAGACCGGCGCCGAGATCAAGGTGCCGCTGTTCATCACCACCGGCGAGAAGGTCAAGGTCGACACCCGTAGCGGCGACTATCTCGGCCGGGCCTGAGGTGTCGGCACGCGGCAAAGCACGCAGGCGGGCGCTCGACATCCTCTTCGAGTCCGAGCTCCGCGGCGAAGACCCCCTGAACATCCTGGCCGAGCGGGTCGAACGCCAGGACCCCCCGGTCAACGAATACACCTCGGCTCTCGTTGAGGGCGTCGTGCGGCACGGCGCCCGCATCGACGAGCTGATCACCACCTACTCCGAGAGCTGGACCCTCGACCGCATGCCCGCCGTCGACCGCAACCTGCTGCGCGGCGGCACCTACGAGCTGCTGTGGATGCCCGACGTGCCCGAGGGCGTGGTCATCAGCGAGTGGGTGCACCTGGCCTCCGAGCTGTCGACCGACGAGTCCCCCCAGTTCGTCAACGGGCTGCTGGCCCGGTTCAAGCAGCTCAAGCCCAGCCTCACGCTCTGACGCCGGTCCTCAGCGGAGCAGCTCGGCGAGCCGCCGCCAGTCCTCACGCGGCGGCCGGGCCGGGCCGTGCCGGCTGATGCTCTGCAGCACCACGTGGTCGGCTCCGGCCGCCTGGAAGGCCTCGATGCGGGCCCGGATCCGCGCGTCGTCGCCCCAGGCGAAGAGCTCGTCGACCAGCCGGTCGCTGCCGCCGTCGGCCAGATCGTCCTCCGCGAAACCGCCGCGCAGCCAGTTGTCGGCGTAGTTGGTCAGCCGCAGGTACGGCTGCAGCGCCCCCCGGGCCAGGGCGCGGGCCCGGTCCGGGTCGGTCTTCAGCACGATGCCCAGCTCAGGAGCGAGGAGCGGTCCCTCACCGAGGATCTGGCGGGCCGCCGCCACCTGCTCGACGGTGACCAGGTAGGGAAAGGCGCCCGCCGACCGGTCGCGCGCCAGCCTCAGCATCCGGGGCCCCAGCGCGGCCAGCACCCGGCGCTCGCGCGGCACCGGCGCCGGCGCGGAGTCCAGGGCGTCGAGATAGTCGGTCATGGCGGTGTACGGGCGCTGGTAGCCCTCGATGAACTCGGGGTGACTGACCCCCAGGCCCAGCAGGAAGCGGCCGGGGTAGGTGGCCTCCAGCTCGGCGTAGCGCTCGGCGGTGCGGGCGGCGTCGTAGTGCCAGATGCCCTGGATGCCGGTGGCCACGACGATCCTGGACGTGGCCGCCACCAGGCCGGCCGCCTCCTCGATGGTGCTGTTGCCCGCCCACACCGCGCTGAAGCCGAGCTCCTCCAGCTCCGCGACGGCCTCGGCCCGCACGTCCGGACCCTGGCGAGACGGCGCGGCGAAGACGCCGTACCTTCCGATCTTCGGGGTCGTGCTGCCGTTCATCGCGGAGACCTCCAACTGGCCAGGGCTCGACAGGGTTCGACGACATGATGGACGAGGGGTGTGCCCCGCGGCGGGCGCCGTCACGATACTCGCGACAACCTTGGCCTCGGCAACATCGCTCCCATACCCGGCCGCCGCCCTCGTGAGCGCTTCGACCTGGCAGGCATGCGGAGCCCGCGCAGAGCGTAGGCTGGGGCGGGTTCCGTTCGAGGACGATGAGGGAGGCGAGCCCACGTTGCGTGCTGAAGGCGTCACGAGGACCCCGGCGGTGCGGACCGCCGTCGTCTGGGACGCGCTGCGAGCCGAGCTGGCCGCTCTGGCCGAGGCGACCGGGCGTGACCGGCTCGACATCGTCGACGCGGGCGGCGGCACCGGAGGGTTCGCCGTTCCGCTGGCCGAGCTGGGCCACACGGTCACCGTGGTCGACCCGAGCCCCGACTCGCTGGCCGCGCTGGAGCGCCGGGCCAAGGAGAAGGGCGTGGGCGTGCGCGCGCTGCAGGGCGACGCGGCCGATCTGGGCGAGCTGCTCGACCGCGACAGCGCCGACCTGGTGCTCTGCCACAGCGTGCTCGAATACGTCGAGGACCCGATCGGCGCGCTGACCGCCGTCGCGGGGCTGCTGCGCGGCGGCGGCGCGGTGAGCGTGCTGACCGCCAACCCGGTGGCGAGCGCGATCCACCGGGCCCTGGCCGGCCACTTCGACGAGGCCAGGGCCGTGCTGGCCGATCCCCGTGGCAGCTGGGGCGACCGTGACCCCACGCCGCGCCGCTACACCTCGCGCACCCTCTCCGAGCTGCTGGCCGCGACCGGGTTCGTGGCGGTCGAGATCCACGGCGTGCGCGTCTTCGCCGACCTGGTGCCGAGCCGCCTGGTCGACGGCGAGCCCGGCGCGGCCGACGCGCTCGTGGCCCTCGAACAGGCGGCCTCCACCCACCCCGTGCTCCGCGATGTGGCCACCCAGCTCCACGCCCTCGGGCATCGGAGCTGAGCGGCGCGAGGGAGAGTTCATGCCGGTCCGCTCCGCCACCCGAGTCATAGAACGTCTGTTCGGATAGACTCGAAGGCGTGTCCCGCAAGCAGATCACAGGGATCGGCCCCGCACCGCAGACCGGGGCCGACGACACCGGTTGCCCGATCCTGCACGTCGACATGGACGCCTTCTTCGCCAGCGTCGAGCTGCTCGACCGGCCCGAGTTGCGGGGGAGCCCGGTGATCGTGGGCTCGCCCGCCGGGCGCGGCGTGGTGCTCAGCGCCACCTACGAGGCCAGGGCCTTCGGCGTGCACTCGGCGATGCCGATGAGCAGGGCCCGCAGGATGTGCCCCAAGGCGACGGTCATCCCGCCCAGCCACGGCAAATACTCCGAGGTCTCCCGGGGCGTCATGGAGGTCTTCCACTCGATCACGCCGCTGGTCGAGCCGATCGCCTCCGACGAGGCGTTCCTCGACGTGGGCGGCGCGCGGCGCAGGCTGGGCTCGCCGGCCGAGATCGCCGAGCTGATCCGGGCGCAGGTGCTGGAGCGCTACGGCATCACCTGCTCGGTGGGGGTGGCGGGCAGCAAGTTCGTCGCGAAACTCGCCTCCAAGCAGTGCAAGCCCGACGGGATGCTCGTGGTGCCGGCCGGCGAGGTGGTCGCGTTCCTGCATCCGCTGCCCGTGTCGGCGCTGTGGGGGGTCGGCGAGCGCACCGAGCAGACGCTCGTGCGCCTCGGCATCCGCACCGTCGGAGATCTGGCCAGGGTGCCGCCGGGCACCCTGCAGCGCGAGCTGGGCCAGGCGGCGGGCGGTCATCTGGCCGCGCTGGCCTGGGGGCGTGACGAGCGGCCCGTCACCGCTCACGTGCCCGACAAGAGCATCGGCAACGAGGAGACGTTCGCGACCGATGTCGACGATCCCGAGACGATCAGGCGGGAATTGCTGCGTCTGTCCGAACGCGTGGCCGCCAGGATGCGTAAAAGCGGCCACATGGGCAGGACGGTGAGTGTGAAGTTGCGCCGAGCCGACTTCTCCACGATCACTCGGTCCCGCACTCTCAGGGAGCCGACCGACGTCGCCCAGGAGATCTACACGACCGCCTGCGAGCTTTTTGAGGCGGCCGGGCTTGAGCGGGTGCGCCTGCGTCTCGTCGGCGTCCGGATGGAAAACCTGCGTCCGGCCGACTCCGCGTCACGGCAGCTCACTCTCGGTGAGCGTGAGACCGGATGGCGTGAGGCTGAGCGCGCCATGGACCGGGCGATTCGCAGATTCGGGCCCGATGCGGTGCTCCCGGCATCGCTTGTTCGCGGGAGACTTGATGAAATGGAGACATGACGCCGATGTCGCGGGGGGAGACATGTGGGGAGGCTTGGGGGGAGTGGTGCGCCGATGACCCTGATGACCCACAATGGAGCTATGACGTCACCTCCGGTTTGGTCTGCGTTGGACGTTTGCTTTCGCCTACGTCTACAGCCTCGTATTCTGGGGATAACCGACCGCGAGGTTCGGACACCCCGTGTCGTCCGTTGCCGTCTTCCCCGTCCAGGGGCCGTCCTTGGGAGGCGCCGTGCCGCTCTCTGAGCACGAGCAGCGCTTGCTCGACCAGATCGAGCAGGCCCTCTACGCCGAGGATCCGAAGTGGGCCAACACCGTAAGGATCAGTGACCCACGCAGCCATTACAAGCGTCGCCTGGTCAAGGCCTCCATCGGCTTCGCTCTCGGCGTCATCCTGCTGATGGTCGGCGTGGTGATCAACTTGATTCCGCTCGGCGTCGGCGGTTTCGTGGTCATGCTCGCCGCGTGTCTGTGGGGCCTGTCCAGCTGGAAACGTATGAATGGGTTCGGTGACACCGCCGCAGCCCCCGGCGGTGCGCCCGTTGCGGGCAAACCGGCCCGGCGGGCCAACCGCGGCAGTTTCATGGAGCGCATGGAAGAACGCTGGCGCCGCCGCCACGACGAGCATTGACCCCCGAAGCCCTGACTTTCCTGCGGTCGTTCCACTGAGGAACGACCGCACGAACGATCAGACCGTCACGATCCCCTTTGCGCTGCCGTCCGGCGCAGCCGGATGTTCTCCAGCCGGTCAAACCCGTCCAGCAGGCCCTCGCCCAGCCTCCGCAGCCTCCGCAGCGTCGACGGGGGCAGCAGCACCGCCCGCACCCGCCTCCCGCGCGACACCGTCGCGGCCAGCGCCTGCCGTACGTTGCGCAGATCCTGCCGCATGGGCCCGATCTCGCCCGGGGCACGGGCGTACAACACCCGCTCCACCGCCGAGGCGATCGCCGCGATGGACGCCGCCGAGCCCGCGTCGAACTCGTACTGCTCGGTCAGCCGCCGCGCGAGCGCGCGCGGGGTCTCACTGGTCTGGCGGGCCATCCCGTAGTCGTACAGCACGTCGTCCAGCTCCGCCCAGACGGCCGCGACCGACGGATGGCGGCCCGCCATCACCCGGCTGGTCACCTCGTCGGAGGGCTCGGCCACCTTCCAGCCGAGTGCCCGGATCCGCCTGTTCCTGGTGACCAGCCTGCTCAGGGCCGGCACCAGCAGGAGGACCAGCAGCGCGCCGGCGCCGATGCCCAGCTTGCCCGCCAGCGGCATCGAGTCGTCCGGCGGCAGCCCGCCGGTCGCCAGGGTGGCCTCCCGGTCGAGCTCGCGGAGGTTCTGCCGGGCCTGCGGGTCGGCCGGCTCCTCCTCGCCGGCGCTGGTCGCGCCGGGCGTCGGAACGGAACTCTCATCGGTGGAGGTGGGCGGCGGCAGCGTGTAGTCGGGAACCCGGGCACTGCCCTGGCCCAGCGATCCGGTCGGCGTGGGCTCGAACGGCAGCCAGCCGACCCCCTCGAAGTAGAGCTCCGGCCAGGAGTGGGAGTCGTTCGTCCCGACCATCCACCGGTCGCCGACCTTCGTGCCGCCGGTGTAGCCGATCGCCACCCGGGCCGGGATGCCGGCGATCCGGGCCAGCACCGCCATCGACGCGGCGAACTGCTCGCAGTAGCCCGCCCGGTGACGCAGCAGGAAGTCCCGCAGCGCCGATTTGTCGTGCCCCTGGGTCTTCAGGCTGTAGGTGAAGTCGCCGGTCCTGGTGAAGAACTCCTGCAGCTTCACCGCGGCCTCGTAGCTGGTCGAGGCGTCCGCGGTGACCCGCAGCGCCAGGTCCCTGATCTGCGGCGACAGATCCTCCGGCACGCTCAGGTAGCGCGGATCGATCGCGGACCTCGTCTGCGGCAGCCCGCCCAGCAACTGGGGGGTCGGCGCGGGCTCGCTCGTGGCCACCTGGTAATCCAGCCCGGCGGCCTCGTCGCGGGTCGAGAAGACCATGAGGGTGCCGACGTCCGCGCGCCAGTCGCCGGCGATCCGGATCTGCCTCGGCGGGTACGGCAGCGGCAGGAACGACAGCTTGGCGATCTCCTCGCTGATCTGGACGTCGGTCACCACGTTGGTGAGCTTGACGTCCTGGCCCAGGCCCGGCGGTGGCGGCAGCGGGCCGTTGTCCGTCCGGTTGTCCGGCGCGCCCTTGGGCTGCGTCATGCCGAACTGATCGCCGTCGAAGGTGTCGAGCGAGTAGATCCTGAGGTAGCGGGGCTTGTCGTCGTCGTTGGTGTAGGACAGCACGATCCGCCGCTCGGGCAGTTCGAGCTGGCCCTTCAGGTTCGCGATCGGGTTGGGGATGCTGATCGAGTTGCCGGTGCCGGATCCGGAGCCGCCCACCCCGAAGGTGAAGAACGACACCGGCTCCATCGCGGGCAGCGCGGCGGGGACGAGCACGGCCAGCGCGATCGCGGCGAACCCGATCCGCTTGCCCGACAGCCGCAGCCCCCGCGTGTCGGCCAGGTTTCTCGCTTTGTCGGGGGCGACCGACCGGGAACGCCGCACCAGCACGGCCCGGCCCCACTGGCCCACCCGCTCGCGGCCGTCGGCGATCAGCAGGCTGGTGAAGCCGAGCGCGGCGACGATGAACGCGGGCCAGCTGATCGGCTCGGTCAGGATCGTGGCCGGGACCGTGGCCAGCGCCAGCAGTGGCAGCCCGGCCAGCGCCGCCCGCCGCAGCCGGGTGGCGAACAGGTCGACGATGATCGCGATGAGGCCCACGCCGCCGGTGGTGAGCAGCGCGATGCCCTCGTTGGCCGGCACCGGCGCGGCGAAGCGCTGGATGTCCGTCCAGCCGGTGGCCAGCAGGCGGGCCAGCTCCAGCACCGACTCCTTGGTCGGTACGACCAGCGCCCACGCCTCCTCGGAGGAGAACGAGGCGGTCAGGTAGATCCACAGCGCGATCAGGCTCGCCAGGGGCGCCGCCCACGCGGGCAGCGACAGGCGCCCGCTCAGCAGGCTGGCGACCAGCACCGCGAACACCGCGCCCAGCGCACCCCAGAACCACGCGCCGCCCTCGAAGAGCGGGTAGAGCAGGATCGCCGAGGAGAACGTGGCCACCCCGGCCGCGATCGACAACCTCATGCCGCACCTCCGGGCGAGCTGAGCGCGTACCTGCCGCGATTGGCGGCGTCCTGCCAGACGGAGGCGATCGAGGTGCCCGCCGGCATCCGCACGATGCGCCAGCCGTATCCGGCCAGCACGCCCTGCACCGCCTGGTGCTCCTCGGAGGCGCCGGGGTCGGCGCCGTCCCAGGTGGGCACGTCGAGCAGCACCGCCACCCCGGTCATGCCGGTGTGCCGGATCCTCGCCAGTTCCCGGGCCTCCTCCGGTTCGAGCGAGCCGAGCACGGCCACGACCAGCCCGTCGCCGCCGCCCTGCCGCAGCGCGGTCATCGCCGTCTCCAGCGAGCGGGCGGGGCTCTGCCGTACCACGGCCAGGGTGTCGAGCAGCGACCGGCTCAGTCCGGTGTCCGTCAGGTGCTCGGCGCCCTGGTCGGTCACCAGCCGCAGGCCCAGGCCCTCATGGGCGAGGTGCACGCCGATCGAGGCCGCGGCCGAGACCGCCACCTCGAAGGAGGAGCGCGGGCCCTCGCCGCGGTGGGCGTGCCTGCGGGTGTCGAGCAGAAGCGCGCCGCGGCTCTGCCACTGCTGCTCCTCCCGGCGTACCATCAGCTCGCCATGGCGGGCGGTGGAGCGCCAGTGCACCCGGCGCAGGTCGTCGCCCTGCCGGTATTCGCGCGGGGCCACGTCGTCGTCGCCCGCCGCGGCCACGCTCCGGGTGCGGCTGTCGCCGCCGCCGGTCCACTCGCCGGACAGCCGTACGTGCGGTAACGCCACCACCTGCGGCGTCACCACCAGCGTGTCGCTGATCGTGAACGAGCGGGTCAGCTCCACCAGCCCGAACGGGTCGGCGATGCGGATCGACAGCGGGCCGATCGTGTAACGGCCGCGCAGGTCGGAGCGGACCCGGTAGTCGATCTCGCGGATGCCCCGCGGCTCCACCCGGTCCAGTACGAACCGGGGCCGCACTCCCAGCGCGTACGGCACGGTGTCCTCGATCAGCAGCAGCCCGGTCGGCAACCGGGTGACGTTCTCCAGGCGCAGGGTCACGGTGGCGTCGCCGCCCGCCTCGGCCCTGGCCGGGTCCAGGCGCCTGGCGCAGCTCAGCCGGTACCGGGTGCGGGCCACGACCATCGCGGCCAGCAGTGGCAGCGCCGTCACCAGGACGCCGATCCGGAACAGGTCGTTCTCGCCGAGCAGGATCGCCATCACCGAGGCCGCGATGCCCGAGGCCAGGAACGACCGGCCCCGGGAGGTGAGCGCCTGAAGTCCGGCTCTCACGAGGCTCGCGTCTCCGGCACCGGCACGCGTCTGACGAGGTCGGTCACCACCTGCTCCGGGAGGCGGCGCTGGCCCTGCGCCTCGACGCTGGGCAGCAGCCGGTGCGCCAGCACGGGCACGGCCAGGTCCTGCAGGTCGTCGGGGATGACGTAGTCGCGGCCGGTCAGCGCGGCGTGCGCCCTGGCCGCGCGGACCAGCTGCAGCGTCGAGCGGGGGGAGGCGCCCAGCCGCAGGTCGGGGGAGTGGCGGGTGGCGACGACCAGGTCGATGGCGTACTTCTTGACGGCCTGCGAGACGTAGACGCCGCGTACGGCCTCGATCAGGGCGCGCACCTCGGCGGTCGTGGCGACGGGCTCGAGCTTGTCCAGCGGGGAGGTGCCGCCGTGCACGTCGAGCATCTCCAGCTCCGCCGACGGCTCGGGGTAGCCCATGGCGACCCTGGCGGTGAAGCGGTCGCGCTGCGCCTCGGGCAGGGGATAGGTCCCCTCCATCTCGATGGGGTTCTGGGTGGCGATCACCATGAACGGCGCGTCCAGCCGGTAGGTCACCCCGTCGACCGTGACCTGGTGCTCCTCCATGCACTCCAGCAGCGCCGACTGCGTCTTGGGGGAGGCGCGGTTGATCTCGTCGCCGACCACGATGTTGGCGAACACGGGCCCCGGCTTGAACTCGAACTCGCGGGTCTGCTGGTTGTAGGCGCTGACCCCGGTGATGTCGCTGGGCAGCAGGTCGGGGGTGAACTGCACGCGCCGCACCGGACAGTCGATGGATCGTGCCAGCGCCTTGGCCAGCATGGTCTTGCCGACTCCGGGCACGTCCTCGATGAGCAGGTGCCCTTCGGCGAGCAGAACCGTCAGGGTGAGGCGGACGGCGTCGCTCTTGCCTTCGACCACGGACTCGATCGCCTGCCGGATCCGGTGGGCGGTGGAGACCAACTCGTCGAGTTGCTGAGGGACGTCATGGGTAACTGCCACCAGGCCTCCATGAGACATGCGACGGCTGCCCCGCACGAGGGTGTGCCGTTGCGGGAGCCATGCCTTTCTTTTCCATTGTCTGTACGACCCTACGACGCTGGGGGTTCATGAGCGACATTTGTGGATTTTCAGCGAACTCCACAGATGTCGGGATCTTGTCCCGATAGTGCGGCGAATCTGGTGACATCCGGCATGTGATCCGCCCCACTTTCCTCCACGCCGGGGCCCCGCCCGCCCCGCATCGCCCAATTTCACGGCGCTGTCAACCCTCGACACGCCCATGAGGGTTGGCGCGCCCTCCGCCGCCCCCCACCGGACCCCATCGCGCTGACCTGGAGAAACGCGAGACGCCGAGGCTATCCAGAGAGTTAGAATCAGTTGACGGTGGGGAGAAGTGGAGTATGGTGGTGCGCAGTGGAGGGCCTGGTGCGCCAGCGCTGAGCACTTCACTGAGGCACGGGAGGTGGGGCCGATGTTCCTCGGCACCCATCAGCCGCGTCTCGACGACAAGGGACGGCTGTTCCTGCCGGCTAAGTACCGTGAGGAGCTGGCGGAGGGTCTTGTGATCACCAAAGGCCAGGAGCGATGCCTCTACATCTTTCCCGTGGAGGAGTTCCAGCGCATTACCGAGGCTCTCAGCACCGCCCCGGTCACCGCCAAGGCGGTGCGCGACTACAGCCGCGTCTTCTTCGCCAGCGCGTCCGACGAGACTCCTGACAAGCAGGGGCGCATCACGATCCCGCAGAGCCTGCGCCAGTACGCAGGCCTGCAGCGCGACTGCGTGGTGATCGGGGCCAACACCCGGTTGGAGATCTGGGACTCCCAAGCCTGGGACACCTATCTCAACGCTCAGGAGCAGGCGTTCGCCGATCTGTCGGAGGAGGTGCTGCCAGGGATCTTGTAGTGAACACGGTCGATCCGTCGGAGATGTCGTTCGGCGAGGTCTCCACCCGCAACCACTGCCGGCCAGCTGATGCACCTTCCCCGGTGTCAGATGGCGGGCATCCACGAAGAGGGTGCGGATGGGGACCTGGCCGGACGGCGCCGGGTTGGGACCCAGGAAGAGCCGATCGATCGCCGGCCGCGTCATCCGCGAGCAGGACGCGAGAGGGGGGTTGGAGATGTACGAAAACGCAGGCACGGGCGGTCACGTTCCGGTCATGCTCGACCGCGTAATGGAGCTGCTGGCGTCGGCGCTCACCGGCGCGCGGCCTGTCGTCGTCGATGCCAACCTCGGGCTCGGTGGCCACTCGGAGGCCCTGCTCGCCGCCATACCGTCACTTCACGTGATCGGCATCGACCGCGACCCTTTCGCGGTCGACTTCGCCACGCGCCGGCTCGCTCCCTACGCGAGCCGCACCACCCTGCTCCACGCCTCCTCCGACGAGCTGGCGAGCCTGCTCGCCCGCGAGGGCCACGCCACGGTCGACGGTGTGCTGTTCGACCTGGGCGTCTCCTCGCCCCAGCTGGACGAGGCCGAGCGGGGTTTCGCCTATTCCTATGACGCTCCCCTCGACATGCGGATGGACACCGAGCAGGAGCTCACAGCGGAGAAGGTGGTCAATACCTACTCCGCTGCGGAGCTAATTCGCATCCTCCGCGATTACGGAGAGGAACGGTTCGCACCGCGTGTCGCGGGCCTAATCATCAAGGAAAGGGCCAAGGACGCCATAACGTCGACTAAGCGGCTCGCGGAGATCGTTCGTCAGGCGATTCCCGCCGCTACTCGGCGCACTGGGGGCAACCCCGCCAAGAGGACTTTCCAGGCGCTGCGCATCGAGGTCAACGCGGAGCTGGCCGCCCTGGAGGCGGCACTTCCCGCGGCCCTCGACGCGCTCGCGCTCGGTGGGCGAGTCGTCGTGCTCTCCTACCACTCCCTGGAGGACCGGCTGACCAAGCAGGTCCTCACGGCGCGAACCAAGGACACCAGCCCGCCCGGGCTGCCCGTCCCCCTACCGGCACACCAGCCGAGGTTCCGCCTGCTGACGAGGGGAGCCGAGCTCCCGAGCGAAGAGGAGGTAGCCCGCAACCCGCGGGCGGCCTCGGCCCGGCTAAGGGCGGCAGAGAGGATCCGTGTTGACGACCAGGACTGAGCAGGAGACCAGGCGGGGCGCGCCCGCCCGCGGCGCCGTGCCCACGACTGGGCCGGGGACCCGGCGCAGGCCCGGTGTGCCACAGCAGTCCAAGCCCATCCCGCGGCCACGCCCGGCGGCCGACGCGCCCGTGCCCGAGGCGCGCCCGGCCCGGTCCGCGGCCGGCCGGCAGCCCTCGCGGCGGCGCCAGCGCGCCCCGTTCGTGCTGCTGGTCCTCGGCCTGCTCTGTGGCGGCCTGGTGAGCCTGCTGCTGCTCAACACCGTGCTCGCCCAAGACTCGATCACCGCCACCACGCTCCGCGAGGAGATCTCCACCGCGCGCCTGCAGAACGAGGAGGTGGCGCAGCGGATCCAGAAGCTCACGCAGCCCGGCGCCATCGCCGAAGAGGCCGAGGAGCAGAATCTCGGCCGCGCCTGGAAGAACGTCAACCCGCTGACCGGCGCCACCGACGACGCTGACCGGGTGGGCCAGGCACGGTGAGGGAGACAGGCGGCAGGGGGCAGGGTCCCGGCCGCGGCGCCGGCTCTCAGGGAGGGCCCGGCGCCGCTCGCCGTACGCCGGGTGGTCCCGGCCGGACCGGCCGCCAGGGCGGTGGGTCGGCCCGCTCAGAGGGTGCGGGCCGGCCGCCGTCTGACAGCCCGCACGACCCGAGGAAGCGGCCCGACCCCTTCGACCTCCCCTTCGGCGCCGGCCCGGCCGACCGCAACCGGCCGCCCCAGGATCCCGCCGACGGCCGGCGTCCCCGGTCCGACGACCCGCGCAGAGGGGCCCGCGACGGCTCCGACCGCGCCAGGGACCGCACTCCCCAGGGCCGCGACGACCGCCCTCAGGCACGCCCGGACCCCTCACCATCCCGCACCCGTGACGGCCGCTCCCGCCCGGACGACGACGGCCCCCGGGGCCGGTCGCGTGCCCGGCAGGAGACCGACGGCGCGCGGAGCCGTGCTCAGGAGGGCTCCAGCGGGTCGCGCGGGCGTGTCCCGGGCCCGGGGCGCATGCCCTGGCGCGGCGACGGCCCGCCGCGCCCGCCGCGCCGCCCGCCCGCGCCGCCGCGCCCGCCCAGGCCGCCGCTCATCCTGCGGCTGGGCAGCCCGCGCCGGAGGATCAACATCGGCCTGATCGGCATGACGTTCATCCTGTCGATCTTCGCCGGCCGGCTGATCCAGATGCAGGGCCTCGACTCCAAGGTCTACGAGGCCGCCGCGGCCCGCCAGCGGGTGCACACCGAGGACATCCCGGCCAAGCGCGGCACGATCACCGACGTCAACGGGCATCCCCTGGCCGTCACCCTGGAGGCCAGGGAGATCGCCATCGACCCCACCAAGGTGCCGCCCGCCGCCCGGGCCACCGTCGCCTCCGTCATCGCGTCCCGCCTCGGGAAGCCGGTGGAGGAGATCGCCACCAAGCTGGCCCGCACCGACACCCGATACCAGCTGCTGGCCCGCGACGTCGCCCCGGTCACCGCCGACGCCCTGCTGAAGGCGCGCGTGCCCACCTTGACCGCGAAGAAGACCTACCGCCGTGACTATCCCGCGGGCGACCTGGCGGGCAGCCTCATCGGCTTCGTCGGCGACGAGGAGAAGGGCCTGGCCGGTCTTGAGGGGGCCAACAACTCCCTGCTGGCCGGGCGCGACGGCAAGCAGCGTGTCGAGACGGGCCGTGACCAGCAGCGCATCCCGATGACCAGCAGCCAGCGCACCGCCCCTGTCGACGGGCGCGACCTGCGGCTGACCATCGACCGCGACATCCAGTGGGCGGCCCAGGAGGCCATCGCCGAGCAGACCAAGGAGTCGGGCGCGAGCAGCGGGACCGTCATCGTCATGGACGTGCGCACCGCCCAGGTCATCGCCATGGCCAACTCGCCCGAGCTCGACCTCAACAACTGGCGCGCGGCCTCCTCGATCCAGTACATCAACAAGGCCGTGGCCGAGGTGTTCGAGCCCGGCAGCACCAACAAGGTGATCACCGCGGCCGCCGCCCTGGAGGCGGGCAAGGTGAGCCCCGACACGGTCTTCCAGGTCAAGGACAACATCAAGTGCGCCGACCGGGTGCTGCACGACGCTCACCCGCACCCCCCGGAGTCCATGACCTTCCGCGAGGCCATGGCTCAGTCCAGCAACGTCGCCACGATCATGGCGGCCCGCGAGGTCGGCAGCGAGCGCCTCTACCGGATGCTCAAGGCGTTCGGCTTCGGCGCGAAGCCGGGCGGCGGCGTGCCGGGCGAGGAGGCGGGCCTGCTGCCCGACTACCGCAAGTGGTCGGGCAGCCAGAGCTGCACGGTCGCCTACGGCCAGGGCGTCTCGGTGACCGCGCTGCAGATGGCCAGCGTCTACCAGACGATCGCCAACGGCGGCGTCAAGATCGAGCCGCAGATCGTCGCCGGCAGCACCGACGCGTCGGGCAGGTTCGTGGCCGCACCGCCCGGAAAGCAGACCAGGGTGGTGAGCGAGAAGACCGCCAAGGAGATCACGGCGATGCTCGAGCTCGCGGTGAGCGCCGAGGGCACCGGTGAGCTGGCGGCGATCCCCGGCTACCGGGTGGCGGGCAAGACCGGCACCGCCGACCGCTACGATCAGCAGCTCGGCCGTTACGACGGCTACACGGCCTCCTTCGTGGGTTTCAGCCCCGCCGACGCGCCCCGGCTGGTGGTGCTCTCGGTGTTGCAGAACCCGAAGAACGGTCACTTCGGCGGGCAGCTGGCGGCCCCCGTGTTCAAGGATGTGATGACGTTCGCCATCAAGAGCAAGAAGATTCCTCCGACGGGCTCAGCCGCGCCTTCGGTGCGGACGCGCGCGGGACAGTGACCAGGAAAGGTACGCTGCCGCCGTGCGTCCCCCGTCGTCTATGCGTCCAACGACCAGTCCGCCCCGCCCGCTGACCGGGCTGGCGGCCCTGCTCGACGCCGATTCCGGCTCGTCGAGATCGCCCCACGCCGCGCTGACCGGCGTCACCATCGACTCCCGCCAGGTCAGGCGCGGAGACCTCTACGTCGCGCTGCGCGGCGGCCAGGTCCACGGCGCCCGCTTCTCCGCGCAGGCCATGGCCGCCGGCGCGGTCGCCGTCCTGACCGACCCCGAGGGCCGCGCCGAGGCCGTCGAGACCGGGCTGCCCGTGCTGGTCGTGCCTGATCCGCGCGCCGTGCTCGGCCAGGTCGCCTCCTGGGTCTACGGCCGGCCGGCCCAGGAGATCCAGGTGCTCGGCGTGACCGGCACCAGCGGCAAGTCCACCACCACGTTCCTGATCGAGGCCGGGCTGCGCGCCGCGGGCCACGTCACGGGGCTGGTCGGCGGCGTCGAGATCCACGCGGGCGAGGTCCGCTTCGAGCCCCGGCTGACCACCCCGGAGGCATCCGATCTGCACGGCCTGTTCGCCCTGATGCGCGAGCAGGGCGTCACCGCCGCCGCCATGGAGGTCTCCAGCCACGCGCTCGCGCTCGGCCGGGTCGACGGCGTCTTCTACGACGTGGCCCTGTTCACCAACCTGTCGCAGGACCACCTCGACTTCCACAAGGACTTCGACGACTACTTCGCGACCAAGGTGAGGCTGTTCCAGCCCGAGCTGTGCCGCACCGGCGTGACCAACCTCGACGACCCGCACGGCCGCGAGCTGCTGGGCCGGGCCAAGGTGCCGATGACCACCTTCTCCGCGCTGGGCGACCCCGGCGCCGCGTGGCGGGCGGTCGACACCCGGCTCGGCGCCGACGGCAGCACGTTCCGGGTGCTCGGCCCCGGCGGCGTCGAGGCCGACGCGCAGATCGCGCTGCCCGGCCCGTTCAACGTCGCCAACGCGCTCGGCGCGATCGTCACGCTGGTCGAGGCGGGAGTGCCGCTGCAGACGGCGGTCCACGGCGTCGGCACCCTCACCGGGGTGCCCGGCCGCATGGAGCGGGTCACGGACGCCGGCGACGAGTTCCAGGCCGTCGTCGACTACTCTCACAAACCGGGAGCGGTCGAGTCGGTGCTGCGCTCGCTGCGCGAGGTGACGGCCGGCACTCTCACGGTCGTGCTGGGCTGCGGCGGCGACCGGGACACCGGCAAGCGCCCGCTCATGGGCGAGGCGGCCGCCCGGCTGGCGGATGTGGCGATTTTCACGAGCGACAATCCTCGCTCGGAGGATCCTCTGGACATCCTGGCCGCGATGATGGAGGGAGCGCTCCGCGTTCCCCGGCAGGACCGCGCTCATGTGATCATTGAGCCCGACCGCGCGGACGCGATCGGCCTGGCGATCGGCCGGGCCGGGCGGGGCGACGTGATCGTCGTGGCAGGCAAGGGTCACGAGCAGGGCCAGTACGTTTCAGGCGAGGTGATCCCCTTCGACGATCGCGAAGTGGTCGCCGCAGCGATCGACGCACGCAAGGAAAGCAGGAAGCACGCATGATCCCGTTGCCTCTGGCCAGGATCGCCGAGATGACCTCGGGCGCCCTGTCAGGCATGGCCGACCCTCGCGCGGTGGTGCGCGGCCCCGTCGTGATCGACTCGCGTGACGTGCGACCGGGCTCGCTGTTCGTCGCGTTCAAGGGCGCGCGGGTCGACGGCCACGACTACGCGGCCCAGGCGGTCCGTGCGGGCGCCGTCGCGGTGCTGGCCTCCCGGCCGGTCGACGCGCCCGCGGTGATCGTGCCCGACACCGCCGCCGCGCTGGCCGCGCTCGCCACCGCGCAGGCCGCGTCGCTGCCCGAGGCGACGGTGATCGGCGTGACCGGCTCGGCCGGCAAGACCACCACCAAGGACCTGCTGGCCAGGCTGACCGCGCGGATCGGGCCGACCATCGCGCCGGTCGGCTCGTACAACAACGAGATCGGCCACCCGCTGACGGTGCTGAAGGCCGACCTCGACACCCGCTACATGGTGCTGGAGCTGAGCGCCCGCAACATCGGCCACATCAAGGAGCTGACCCGCATCGCGCCGCCCCGCATCGGGGTCGTGCTCAACGTCGGCACCGCCCACCTCGGCGTGTTCGGCGGCAAGGAGGCCATCGCCCGGGCGAAGGGCGAGCTGGTCGAGGCGCTGCCGCAGACCGGCGTCGCGGTGCTCAACGCCGACGACCCCCTGGTGCGTGAGATGGCCTCCCGCACCCGCGCGCGCGTCACGCTGTTCGGGCGCGGCCCCGAGGCGGCCATCCGCGCCGAGGCCGTCACCATCGACCAGCGCGGGCGCGCCTCCTTCACGCTCCGCACCCCGTCGGGCGCCGCGTCCGTCAACCTCAAGCTGTACGGCGAGCACGCCGTGGAGAACTCACTGGCCGCCGCCGCGGCGGCCTACGAGCTGGGCCTGCCCGTCGCCGTCATCGCCGAGGAGCTGTCGGAGGCCACTCCGCGCAGCCGGTGGCGGATGGAGGTCACCGACCGGCCCGACGGCGTCACCGTCATCAACGACGCCTACAACGCCAACCCCGACTCGATGCGGGCCGCGTTCCAGGCGCTCGGCGTGCTCGGGGCGGGCCGTCGCCGGTTCGCCGTCATCGCCGCCCTGCGCGAGCTGGGTGACGACAGCCCCGAGCTCAACGCCGAGCTGGGCCGCCTGGCGGGCGGCGCGGGCCTGTCGGGTCTGATCGTCGCGGGCCCCGACGCGACCCCGGTGCTCGAGGGCGCCTTCGGAGCCGCGCGGGCGGCCCGGTCCAACGGCGGGCCGGTGGCCGAGGGCGACCTGCCGATCGCGCACGTCGAGGACGCGCGGGCGGCGGCGGCCGAGCTCTCGGGCTGGTTGCGCCCGGGTGACGTGGTGCTGATCAAGGGGCCCAGGGCGATGGGCCTGGAGACGACGGCCGAGCTGCTGCTCGGGGGTGCCCCCCAGTGACCAACATCATCATCGCCGGTGCGGTCGGGTTGATCCTGTCGATGCTCGGGACACCTCTGGCCATCCGGCTGTTCTCCCGGCGGGGTTACGGCCAGGAGATCCGCGAGGAGGGCCCGTCGGGCCACTACGACAAGCGCGGCACCCCCACCATGGGCGGCACGGTGATCGTGCTGGCCTCGCTGCTCGCCTACGGCGGTTCCCACCTCGCGACGCTGACGCCGCCGACGGTCTCGGGACTGCTCGTGCTGTTCCTGATGACGGGGCTCGGCGCGGTCGGCTTCCTCGACGACTTCATCAAGATCTACAAGCAGCGCAGTCTCGGCCTGCGCAGTGGCGCCAAGGCGCTCGGCCAGCTCGTCGTCGGCGCGATCTTCGCGGTGCTGGTGACCCGGCAGGCCAACGTCTACGGCATCACCCCGGCCGAGACCCGGCTGTCGTTCCTGCGCGACTTCGGGCCGTCGATCGGCATCGTGGGCTTCACCATCTGGGTGCTCGTGATGATCGTCGGCTTCTCCAACGCGGTCAATCTCACCGACGGCCTCGACGGCCTGGCCAGCGGCGCGACCGGCGTGGTGCTGGCCGCCTACGTGCTGATCGGCAACTGGCAGCTCCGCAACAACTGCATCGACCAGCTCGGCCCCAACTGCTACTGGGTGCGAGATCCGCTCGACCTGGCCGTGGTGGCCGCCGCGGTGCTCGGGGCGTTGATCGGGTTCCTGTGGTGGAACGCCCCTCCGGCCAGGATCTTCATGGGCGACACCGGCTCGCTGGCGCTCGGCGGCGTCCTGGCGGGCCTGGCCATCGCCACCCGTACCCAGCTGCTGCTGATCATCCTCGCCGGGCTCTGCGTGATCATCACGCTGTCGGTGATCATCCAGGTCGGCTTCTTCAAGATGACCGGTAAACGGGTGTTCAGGATGGCGCCGTTGCAGCACCACTTCGAGCTGAAGGGCTGGGCGGAGACCACGATCGTGGTCCGCTTCTGGCTGATCGCCATGCTGTGCGCCGCCCTCGGTCTCGGCCTGTTCTACGTCGAGTGGATGCCCAAGGCATGAGCCTCACCTGCGTCGCCGGGCTCGGCGTCTCCGGGACCGCGGTGGCGAGGGTGCTGGCCGCGCGGGGCGAGCCGGTCGTGGTGGTCGAGGCCGAGGAGGGCGAGCGGCAGCGCGTCGTCGCGGCCGAGCTCGCCCGGCGCGGCGTCGAGGTCCGCTTCGGCCCGATGGAGCTGCCCGAGGGCGTCACCCGCCTGGTCACCACCGGCTGGGCCCCGCACCACCCGCTGATCGCCGCCGCCCTGGAGACGGGCGTCGAGGTGGTGGGCGAGGTCGAGCTGGCCTGGCGGCAGCGGCCCGCCCACGCGGCCCCCTGGCTGGCGCTCACCGGCACCAACGGCAAGACCACCGTGGTCCGCATGCTCACCTCGATCCTGCTGGCCGCCGGCCGGGAGGCGGTCGCCGTGGGCAACGTGGGCGTGCCCGTCGTCGAGGCCGTGGGCGAGCCGTACGACGTGCTGGCGGTGGAGCTGTCGAGCTTCCAGCTCCATTGGTCGAGCAGCCTGGCCCCGCACGCCGCCGCGATCCTGAACGTCGCGCCCGACCACCTCGACTGGCACGGCTCGATGGAGGCCTACGCCGCGGCCAAGGCCCGGATCTTCGAGCGCGCGGGCACCGTGGTCTACAACGCCGACGACCCCGAGGCGGCGCGGCTGGCCGGGCCGCATCCCGGAGCCGTCGGCTTCACCCTGCTCGTGCCCCGGCCCGGCCAGCTCGGCGTGGTCGAGGACCTGCTGGTCGACCGGGCGTTCGTCGACGACCCGGTCGAGGAGGCCGAGGAGCTCGCCACGCTGGGCGACGTGCACCCGTTCGCGCCGCACAACGTGGCCAACGCCCTGGCCGCCGCCGCGCTGGCCCGCACCGTGGGCGTGCCGGCCGGGGCCGTACGCCAGGGGTTGCGCGACTTCGTGCCCGACCCGCACCGCATGTCCCTCGTCGACCGGGTCGGTGAGGTCGACTACGTCGACGACTCCAAGGCCACCAATCCGCACGCCGCCGCCGCCGCGCTGTCGGCCTACCCCTCGATCGTGTGGATCGCGGGCGGTCAGCTCAAGGGCGCCGACGTCGACGAGCTGGTGCGCCGGGCCGCCCCCCGGCTGCGCGGCGCGGTGCTGCTGGGCGTCGACCGCGACCGGATCGCCGAAGCTCTCGCGCGACACGCCGCGAATATCCCCGTCGTGGACATCTCGGGCCAAGACACTGGGGTGATGAACCACGTCGTCTCCGAAGCCGCCCGGCTGGCCTCGCCGGGTGACACCGTGCTGCTCTCCCCGGCGGGCGCGTCGCTCGACATGTTCGCCAACTACCCGGCGCGGGGGGAGGCCTTCGCGAGAGCCGTACGCGAACTGAAGGCCGCGACGTGAGCGCGACGACCGAGGAGACGCCGCGGCGGAGCGCGGTCGAGGGGCCGGGCGGATGGCTGCGAGAGCAGCGCCGCGCGCTGAGAGAGCTGCTGGGCAAGCCGCTGACCACCTACTACCTCATCATCGGGTGCAGCGCGCTGCTGCTGGCGCTCGGGCTGATGATGGTGCTGTCCGCCTCCAGCATCGAGGCGTTGGAGAAGACCGGCAGCCCGTTCTCGTGGTTCATCAAGCAGTCGCTGTCGACGGCCATCGGCGTGCCCATCATGTGGGCGTGCTCCCGGCTGCCGCACCGGTTCTTCCGCTGGGCCGGCTACCCGCTGATGGCGCTGTCGATCATCGCGCTGGTCATGGTGCTGTTCATCGGCTCGTCCGAGCTGGGCGCGCAGCGGTGGATCTACGTGGGGCCGTTCACGATCCAGCCGTCGGAGCCCGCCAAGCTCGGGCTCGCGCTCTGGGGGGCCGACCTGCTGGCCCGCAGGGCACGGAAGGGGCGGATCGAGTGGCGGCAGCTGCTGATCCCGCTCATGCCCGGCACCGCGATCCTGGCCGTCATGGTCATGCTCGGCCGCGACCTCGGCACCACCCTGGTGCTCCTCATGATCTTCTTGGCGTTGCTGTGGGTGGTGGGCGCGCCGGTCAAGCTGTTCGGCGGCATCCTGGCGCTCGCCGTGCTGGCCGCGGTCATCATGATCAGGGTCGAGCCGTACCGGATGGCCCGCATCAGCGCGTTCCTCGACCCCTGGGCCGACGCGCAGGGCGCCGGATACCAGGCCGTACAGGGGCAGATCGCGATGGGCTCCGGCGGCTGGTTCGGGCTCGGACTGGGCAGCAGCAGGGCGAAGTGGAGCTGGCTGCCGCACGGCGAGAGCGACTTCATCTTCGCCATCCTCGGCGAGGAGCTGGGGCTGATGGGCACGCTCGTCGTGGTCGCGCTGTTCGGCCTGCTCGGCTACGCCGGGCTGCGGGTCGCCGGCCGGGTCAACGACCCCTTCATCCGGCTCGCCTCCGCCGCCAGCGTGGCCTGGATCGTCGGCCAGGGGATGGTCAACATCGGAGCCGTGCTCGGCGTGCTGCCCATCACCGGCATCCCGCTGCCGCTGGTGTCCTACGGCGGCTCGGCGCTGCTGCCCACGCTGGCCGCGCTGGGCATGCTGCTGTCGTTCGCCAAACGTGAGCCCGGGGCGCGTGAAGCTCTGGCCGCGCGTGGCCCCGGACCGGTCGTACGGGCCCTAAGCTGGCTTGGCCTGGGGGACATGAACAAAAAAGGCCGAGCGAGACGTTAGAGGGAGTCGACATGAGGGTGGTCCTCGCCGGTGGCGGGACGGCCGGGCACATCGAGCCCGCACTCGCCCTTGCTGACGCGCTGCGCCGGCTTGACCCGGACATCGGCATCACCTGCGTCGGCACCGAGCGCGGGCTCGAGACCCGGCTCATCCCACCCAGGGGCTACGAGCTGGAGCTGGTGCCCGCGGTGCCGCTGCCCAGGGCGATGACGCCGCGGCTGCTGACCGTGCCGGGGCGGCTGGCGGGCGCGGTCAACGCGGTGGCCGCGATCCTCGACCGGGTGTCGGCCGACATCCTCGTCGGGTTCGGCGGCTACGTGGCGACCCCCGCCTACCTCGCGGCCAAGCGCCGCGGCCTGCCGATCGTCGTCCACGAGGCCAACCCGCGCCCGGGCCTGGCCAACCGGCTGGGCGCGCGGCTCACCGAGCACGTCTTCACCGGCTTCCCCGACGCCGCGCTGGCCAGGTCGACCTACATCGGCACCCCGCTGCGGCGTGAGATCGTCGCGCTCGACCGGTTGTCCATGGGCGACAAGGCTCGTTCCTGGTTCGGGCTGGAGAACGACCGGCCGACGCTGCTCGTGTTCGGCGGCTCCCAGGGGGCGAGGTCGATCAACGAGGCCGCGCTCGCCGCCGCGCCCGCCCTTCGGGCGGCGGGCGTGCAGGTGCTCCACGTGATCGGCCCCAAGAACACCGTCGAACGGGAGCCGCCGCCCGGCGATCCGCAGTACGTCCTTCTGCCCTATATCGACCGGATGGACCTCGCCTACGCGGCCGCCGACCTGGCACTGTGCCGCGGCGGCGCGCTCACCTGCGCCGAGCTGACCGCGGTGGGCCTGCCCGCCGCCTACGTGCCACTGCCGCACGGCAACGGCGAGCAGCGCGTCAACTCCGAGCGCATCGCCGTGGGCGGCGGTGGTCTCATGGTCGACGATTCCGACTTGTCACCCGATTGGATCATTCAGAACGTGCTGCCCATCCTGCGCGACCCCGAGCGGGTCGCCGTCATGTCCGAAGCCGCCGCCCAGCTGGGGCGCAAGGACGCCGATGTCATGCTCGCGCGGAAAGTGTTGGAGATAGCTCGATGAGCCTGGTCAAGCTGGTGGATCCCGTCGCCGCGGGCGATCTCGGACACGTGCACTTCATCGGCATCGGCGGCGCCGGCATGTCAGGCATCGCCCGCATCCTGCTCAAACGCGGTGTGCGGGTGTCCGGCAGCGACTCCCGCAGCTCCGACCAGGTCGTCGAGCTGCGCGAGCTGGGCGCGACCGTGCACATCGGCCACGCGGCCTCGCACATCAGGAACGTCGACACCGTGGTGGTCTCCACCGCGATCCGTGACTCCAACCCCGAGCTGGGTGAGGCGCTCAAGCAAGGGCTGCGGGTCATCCCGCGGGCCGCCGCGCTCGCCTCCGTGATGGCCGGGCGCACCGCCATCGCCATCGCGGGCACCCACGGCAAGACCACCACCACCTCGATGCTGACCGTGGCGCTGCAGAAGTGCGGCGCCGACCCGTCCTACTGCGTCGGCGGCCAGCTCGTCACCACCGGGCTCGGCGCCGACGAGGGCTCCGGCCAGGTGTTCGTCGCCGAGGCCGACGAGAGCGACGGCTCGTTCCTCATGCTGGCGCCCGACATCGCCGTGGTGACCAACGTGGAGGCCGACCACCTCGACAACTACGGCGACCCGCTGGCGGTGCACGCGGGCTTCGCGCGGTTCGCCGACCGGGTGGGGTCGCTGCTCATCGTCTGCGCCGACGACCCGGGCGCGGTGGAGCTCGCCGAGCACGCGCGGGCCCGGGGCCTGCGCGTGCGCACCTACGGCGAGACGGGCGAGGTCCGGGTGAGCGGCGTGCGGCCCGACGGGTTCGGCACCCTGTTCAGCATCGAGGGCCGGGGCGACGTCCGGTTGCCCGTGCCCGGGGCTCACAACGCGCTCAACGCCACCGCGGTGATCGCCGTGGCCGAGGAGCTGGGGCTGCCGTTCGAGGAGATCAGAGACGGGCTGGCGACCTTCACGGGGGCCAAGCGGCGCTTCGAGGCCAAGGGCGAGGCGGGCGGCGTGGCCGTGTTCGACAGCTACGCCCACCACCCGACCGAGCTGGCCGCCGACCTGCGGGCCGCGCGCGACGTGGTGGCCTCCTACTCGGGCACCGGCCGGGTCATCGCGATCTTCCAGCCGCACCTCTACTCACGCACCAGGTTCTTCGCCGACGAGTTCGGCTCCGCGCTGGGCCTGGCCGACGTGGCCATCGTGCTCGACGTCTACGGCGCCCGCGAGGATCCCGAGCCGGGGGTGTCGGGCGCTCTGGTGGCGGGCCGGGTTCAACTGCCGGCCGAGCGGGTCGCCTACGCGCCCGACCGCGCCGCGGTGCCCGCGCTGGCGGCCTCCCACGCCCGGGCGGGCGACATCGTGCTGACCATGGGCGCGGGTGACGTGACCGAGCTCGGCCCGCAGATCCTGGCCGAGCTGTCCGCCCGCTGACCCGTCCGGTGCGCGACGTGTTCGCCGCCTTTGGGCGCGCCTCGGCAGCCACGGGGCGGTCGCGGCGTAGGTTCGGGGCCACGGCTACGGATCCAGGGGAGAGATGAAGGCGCGGACCGCGTTCCTGGTGCTGCTCACCGCCGGCGTGGTGGGCAGCGCCGCCTGGCTGGTGTTCTGGTCGCCGGTGCTCGGCGTCCGCTCGATCGAGATCGTGGGAAATCTCACAGTGCCCTCCGATCAGATCGAACGGCAGGCCGGAGTGGCCAAGCTGCACCCGCTGGCCACGGTCGACCTCGACGAGGTCGAGAGCCGCGTGATGGCGATCCGGCAGCTGGCCACGGCGAAGATCGACAGGGTCTGGCCCGGCACGCTCAAGATCGAGGTGATCGAGCGAGAGCCGGTCGCCGCCCTCTACGTCGGGGGCAAGGCCGCGGTCGTCGACGGGCACGGCGTGGTCATCGAGGTCAGGGACATGGCCCCGCCCCTGCTGCCCGTGCTCAAGGTCGAACGGCCGGCCGCCGGCGATCCGGCGACGATGGCGGCACTCCAGGTCATCCGCGGCCTGCCCGGCTCCCTGGCGGGCAAGGTGCGGCAGGTGCGGGCCACGTCGGCCGAGGACGTGTCGTTCGATCTGTCCGACGGCCGCACCGTCATCTGGGGCGGCTCCGACAGGGGCGACGACAAGGCGCGCATCCTGACCACCTTGCTGCGGCGCGAGGCCGACGTCTTCGATGTGAGTTCGCCGGACGTGGTGACCCTGAAATGAGCGCGCCCGGCCGATGCGCCGGCCGCGGCGGTGATCCGGCACCGGCGGTGGGGCGTCTATGGGACATGACTCACATTCCGCCGGGCACCGCGGTTTTTCGGTGTCACGGCCCGGCGAATTCGGCGCGCGGGGGTCGCCGAGCCTGTCCACGGGTGGGGCCGCGGCGTGAGAGCCTGTAGCGCAGGAGTGCCCGGACCTGGCGTGACGGCAGAGCGAATCGGACAGCCCGCGACACGCCGGACGCGCTTGCGGCGCGGTTAGTTGACCCACCCAGAGCGTAACTCCTACTGTCCGTATCAATCCTCAGGTTGACATAAATCTGAATCTCAACTTGAGGTTGAGAGTTAACGAAGTGAGAGAACGCGGAGTCGATCCGCACCGAAATGGCAAGTCAACGAGCGGAAAGGCCCCTCGTCGTGGCAGCACCGCAGAACTACCTCGCGGTCATCAAGGTCGTCGGCATCGGCGGCGGCGGAGTCAACGCCGTCAACCGGATGATCGAAGAGGGACTCAAGGGCGTCGAGTTCATCGCGATAAACACCGACGCCCAGGCGCTGCTGATGAGTGACGCCGACGTCAAACTCGACGTGGGCCGCGAGCTCACGCGCGGACTGGGCGCTGGCGCCAACCCTGATGTGGGGCGCAAGGCGGCCGAAGACCACCGCGAGGAGATCGAGGAGGTCCTCAAGGGGGCCGACATGGTCTTCGTCACAGCCGGCGAGGGCGGTGGCACCGGCACCGGTGGCGCGCCCGTCGTGGCCAACATCGCCCGGTCGCTCGGCGCGCTGACGATAGGAGTCGTCACCCGGCCGTTCAGCTTCGAGGGCCGCCGCAGGGCCTCGCAGGCCGAGGCCGGCATCGAGACGCTGCGCGACGAGGTCGACACCCTCATCGTGATCCCCAACGATCGCCTGCTGTCGATCTCCGACCGGCAGGTCAGCGTCCTCGACGCGTTCAAGGCGGCCGACCAGGTGCTGCTGTCGGGTGTGCAGGGCATCACCGACCTGATCACCACGCCCGGCCTGATCAACCTCGACTTCGCCGACGTCAAGTCGGTCATGTCCGGCGCCGGCTCGGCGCTGATGGGCATCGGCCACGCGCGCGGCGACGACCGCTCGGTCGCGGCCGCGGAGATGGCCGTCTCCAGCCCGCTGCTCGAGGCCAGCATCGACGGCGCGCACGGCGTGCTGCTGTCGATCGCCGGTGGCTCCGACCTCGGCCTGTTCGAGATCAACGAGGCGGCCCAGCTCGTCTCGATGGCCGCGGCGCCCGACGCCAACATCATCTTCGGCACGGTCATCGACGACGCCCTGGGCGACGAGGTGCGGGTCACCGTCATCGCCGCGGGCTTCGACGACGTGCCGCCGCCGGTGGAGAAGCCGCTGCCGCGGCCGCAGAGCCGTCCGGCCGCGGCGGCCTCGGCGCCGCCCGTGACGCCGCCACGCGCCGCGACGCCCACCGTCAAGGCCGAGCCGGCGCCGCGCCACGATCCGCGTCCCGAGCCCCGCCCCGAGGTCAGGCCCGACCCTCGCCCGGAGCCCCGGCCTGAGCCGGTGCGCCCCATGGAGAGCGCTCCCGGGCCCGCCGCGGCGCCCGAGCCGGTCGCCGAGGAGCCGCCCGTCTCGATCCCGCGGCCCACGCCCGAGCCCGCCAATCCGCCCACCCCCATCACCTCCCGCATGTCGGAGCCCGGCAAACGTCGTCCGGTGGTCTTCGAGGAGCAGGAGGAGGAGTTGGACGTCCCCGACTTCCTCAAGTGACCCACCCGGCACCTCGCCGCTCCGCCCCCCTTCTGGTACGGCGGAGCGGCGTCGCCGTGTGTGGGGTCACTGCGTCCCCCGGGGCCCATGGGCTCGCCGAGCCGTCCGTGCAGAACAATCATGTGCGGTCCGCGGGCGCGCGGTGCCGTCGTACCGAACAATGGGGTAAGCGCATACAAAAGGGAGAAGCGTGATGAGGCGGGATGAGATCGCGGCCGGGCTGGCCGAGGTCGAACAGCGGATCGGGGAGGCGTGCCAGGCGGCGGGACGCGACCGCGGCGAGGTCACGCTGATCGCGGTCACCAAGACGCGCCCCGTCGAGGACGTGCGGATCCTGTGCGAGCTGGGTGTGCGCGACGTCGGCGAGAACCGCGACCAGGAGGCCGCGCCCAAGGCGCGCGAGCTCGCCGGGCTGCCGCTGACCTGGCATTTCGTCGGGCAACTGCAGAGCAACAAGGTGCGTTCGGTGATCGGCTACGCCGACGTGATCCACTCGGTCGACCGGCTCAGGCTGGCCGCGGCCGTCAGCAAGGAGGCCGGCCGCCAGGGGCGCGAGATCGGCTGCCTGGTGCAGGTCTCACTCGACGACGACCCCGGCAGGGGTGGCGCCATGCCGGGCGACGTGCTCGACCTCGCCGACCAGATCGCCGCCTACGACAACGTCTGGCTGGGCGGGGTCATGGCGGTGGCCCCGCTGGGCGAGGAGCCGGCCAAGGCGTTCGCCCGGCTGCAGGAAGTGGCCCTCGCCGTACAGGAGCGGCACCCGCGTGCCACGATGATTTCGGCGGGCATGAGCGAGGACCTCGCCGAGGCGGTCGCCTACGGCGCGACACACCTGCGGGTCGGTACGGCGTTGCTCGGCCGTCGCAAGCCCTTCGTCAGGTAATGTCCCGTCAAGTGGGCCTTCAGGCCCGCCTACCCAGTAGAGGTCGATCAGCGGTGAGCTTCAAGGGGGTACGCCTACCGCCTCGGGCCCGGCGACTGGCCCGAGCGAGTGCGACCATGAGCAGGAGGACGACGTAGCGATGGCCGGCGCGATGCGCAAGATGGCGGTCTACCTCGGTCTCGTGGAGGACGACCGTTACGAGAGGTACGAAAGCTACCCCGACGAGTACGCCTACGACGACGACTCCCCGCGTGCCGGCGAGGAACGGCCCGTGGCGGTCCAGGACCGCGACGACGACGCCGACCCCGGGGCCTCCGCGCCCAGGCCCACGACGACCGTCCTGGAGCGCCGCACGACCGATCTGGCCCGCATCACCACGCTGCACCCCCGCACGTACAACGAGGCGAGGACGATCGGCGAGCACTTCCGCGACGGCACGCCGGTGATCATGAACTTGACCGAGATGGTCGACAGTGACGCCAAGCGGCTCGTTGATTTCGCGGCAGGTCTCGTCTTTGGCCTACACGGCAGCATCGAACGTGTTACCAACAAGGTGTTCCTGTTGTCCCCAGCCAATGTCGAGGTGACCGCCGAGGACAAGGCCCGAATCGCGGAGCGCGGGTTCTTCAACCAGAGTTAGAGTCTCTGTATGTCTATCGCACCCAGCCTGGTCTCGCCGAGGCCCGGAGGGCACATGAGAAGTGGAGGCACGGCGAGACCGTGGGGATCGTAAGTCAGATCTTGGTCATCATCCTGGCGCTCTACCTGGTGCTGCTCATCGGCAGGATGATCTTTGAGACGGTCCAGGCGTTCGCCCGCCAATGGCGGCCCTCGGGGGTCGTCCTGGTGCTTGCCGAAGTCACATATACCGCAACAGACCCACCCCTCAAGTTCCTCCGCCGTTTCATTCCTCCGCTCCGGTTGGGTACGGTGGCCTTTGACCTAAGCTTCACAGTGCTCTTCATCGTCGTCCTGATCTTGCTGCAAATCGCGCAATCGCTGGGCGGGTGACGGGGGCTGGCGGGGCACCGGTCGAGATCCAACTCGTGTCCGCGCTGAAGTGATTCGGGTTCTACCGTCCCTCCGGACAGACTCCAAGCGCGCCAAGGAGAGCCAAAGATGCCGCTGACGCCCGCTGATGTGCGGAACAAGCAATTCAGTACGACCCGGCTTCGGCCGGGCTACGACGAGGAAGAGGTCGACGCCTTCCTCGACGAAGTCGAGGCTGAGCTTGACCGCCTGATCCAAGAGAACGAGGAGCTTCGCGCCAAACTGGGCGAGTGCCTGCGTGGGAAGGTTCCGGGTGGCATGAACATGCCCATGGCCTCCGCGCCGGTCCAGGAAGGGCCGAAGCCCGAGATGATGATGATGCCGCCGCAGCCGGAGCCCATGAAGGCGCCCGAGCCGCAGCAGCAGCCGATGCCCGTGGCCATGAACATGCCTCCCGTCGAGGACAACATGGACACCGCGGCCCGCGTGCTGGCGCTTGCCCAGCAGACCGCCGACCAGGCGATCTCCGACGCCCGCCGTGAGGCCGACGAGACCGTCACCCGTGCCCGCCGCGAGGCCGACGAGATCCTCACCAAGGCCCGCCGTCAGGCCGAGCAGGTCATCGGCGACGCCCGGGCCCGCGCCGAGACGCTTGAGCGCGACGCGCAGGAGCGCCACCGCCAGGCCATGGGCTCCCTCGTCCAGACGCGTGACGAGCTCGAGCGCAAGGTCGAGGAGCTGCGTAGCTTCGAGCGCGAATACCGCAGCCGTCTCAAGCTCTACCTGGAGAATCAGCTCGCCGAGCTCAACGTCTCCGCCGAGGGCAGCGGTGGCTTTCCGGTGATGCCGGGCGGGCCCGCGGGTGTGGCTCCGGCCATGTCGCACGCGGTGTCCCAGGGAGGGCAGCCGCCTCTTCCCAGTGGTCCCAACCCGTTCGGTGGCGAGGCTCCGCAGGGCGCTTTCCCCGGTGGCGACGGTCCCCACAACGACCGCCGGTAAAGTAGCGGGTCAATAAGACCCGTCACTCGAAAGAGCCCTCTGTGATCCTTATCAGTGCTGGTTTGGTGCTCGCGGCGGTCGTGTTACTGATCGCGGGCTTCGTACTGGCCAAGGTCTATCTGATCATGTGGTCCATCGTGGCCAGCGTGCTGTCCGCGTTGTTCCTCGTGATCGGTGTGTTCCTGCGGCGTCATGAGTTGTTCCCTGGTGGTGGGCAGGCCGCCGAGCCGGTCAGGCCGCCGGTGGGCCTCGTACCGCCCGGGGTTTCGCACGCCCAGACCGGCCCGATGGGGGCGCCGTCGGCCGCGCGTCCGCAGCTGACGCAGCAGACGGTGACCATGCCCGCGCCCATCGCCCGCCGCCCTGCGGCGAGGGGGGTCTCCCCGGACTCGATCGTCCTGGTGATTCCCGGGCGCAAGCGTTACCACGTTCCAGGCTGCCGCCAGTTGGCCGGACGAGGTCACGAGGAGCTCACGTACGAAGAGGCACGGGAGGAAGGGTTCACCCCCTGCACCACGTGCCTGCCCGACGCGGCGCTCGGCGGACGACAGGTGCCGCCCGAGGCCGACCCGGCCGTGTCCACGGAGAGCCGGGCTCACGCTTCTGAGCCCGCCCCCTCTGGGCCCGCCCGTTCCGAGTCCGCCCGTTCCGAGTCCGTCGGCTCGGATCCCGCCCGTCCCGGGCTTGTCCATGAATCGCGTGCCCCCGGCGCTCCGAGCACGGACAGGCAACCGATGGCCCGGCCGAAGCCCGATTCCCGGGCTTCCACCCCCAGCCCGGAACCCAACCCCGCCGCCTCCCACGAAGACCGGTCGGCCGGGTGGTTCGGGCGTCCGGCGGATCCCGTGCAGGGCTCGTCCTCCGGTGGCCCCGCCAAACGACCTCCCTCTCTCGGGGCCAAGCCCGGCGAGGAAGACTCCGGCCAGACGACTTCCGCGGCTTTCCGCCAGGGTCCTCGCGACTCCCGAGCGGATGCCGCCGCATCCTCCTCCCGCGCTGACCGCTCCGCCCCCACAGGGAGCCCTGAGCGTTCGTCACGCGAGCAGGGACGTCCTGAGCGTCCATCATCTGAGCAGGGGCGTCCTGAGCGTCCGTCACGCGAGCAGGGGCGTGCTGAGCGGGTGTCGCCCGAATCGGGCCGATCCGAACGTTCGGGGCAGCCTGCTCGCGCCTCCGCAGCCGCGTCCGAGGCTGACTTGACCGACCAGGGCCCCGCGACTCGGCCCCAGCGGGCGGTGTCCGCCACAGGAGAGCCGATCGAGTCCGCGCCCGCGCGTCCGGGAGGGGCCGGGGGTGGTTCCCCCGCGGAGTCGCCACGGTCCTCGTCTTCCGGTGGTTCCACTGCCGGTGGCCAGGGCAAGTCACAACGCCCGGGAGCGTCGCCGGAGGGTCAGGGAACCCCGGGGCAGCGTTCCGGAGCCGGTGCTCCGGGCGAGTCCCAGCGGTCCGCGTCGTCGCCCGACCGGGACGAGTCGTCGCCCGACCGGGACGAGTCGGCGGGCACCGGGTCCGAGCCCGAGCCCGAGGAGACCGCCCGCTTCCCTTCGCGGCCGGTCCGTGCGGCCGAGGTGTCGCGCGAGGCTGGGGCCGGGGGATCGCGGCCGTCTGGTGGGTCGGCCGCCGGGCGTGCTGGGACCGATGGCTCGCGGACTTCTGGTGCTACGGGCGCTGAGCAGCGTTCGGAGGAGAGGGTGGTGCCGGCGCGTCCGGCGTCGGCGGCCGAGTCCGCTGCCAGGCCGCGGGGCCCGCTGCCGACCGGCGCTACCTCGAGCACGCCGGCCGCACCCTTGACACGACCGGCCTCGGGGTCCGAACGTAAGGGCGGATCCGGCGGCGAGGACACGTCGGGCAAGGGGACCACCGGCAAAGAAACTGTCGGTGAAGAGGCGGTCGGCAAGACCGCGGCGTTCTCCGGCGCGGATAAGGGCCCGGCCGTCGCAGGAGCCAAGGGTGCGGCCGCTGGGGGAGCCCAGGACGCCAAGGGGTCTGAGGGCACTGAGGCGGCCAAGGGCGCCGGCGCTAAGGGCACTGAGGCGGCCAAGGACGCCGAGGGTGGCGAACGCGCTGGTGGTGAGTCCGGCAAGGAGACGCCCGCCAAGGAGCGGGCCGCCACCGTGAAGGTGATCTCCGGAACCCGCCGCTACCACGGCACCGACTGCCCGCTGATCAGGGGCGCCGGTGACAGCGGCGTGGAGACCATGACCCTCGCCCAGGCGGAGACGGCGGGCCTGACCAGTTGCTCGGTCTGCCAGAGCGACCGCGAAACGGCTGGCTGAGCCTTAACCTTCGACAGTCCCGAGCACCCGCCGCAGGAACGTCAGGACGTGTCTTAAGTCTCGCAGGACGTGCCGCAGGAGTCCTGGCGAGTGGTGATCAGATGGCAGGGGCGTGCTCCCCATGGGAGAGCACGCCCGTGCGAAAGGCCGTCAGGAGCGGCGGAGCTGGAAGGTCAGGCCGAGGTCCGGGTCGGTGTGGGAGGGCAGACCGGGCTCGGATCCCTCCGTGACCGACGTGGCCAGCACCTCCTCCGCCACCGGGCCCGTGCCGGAGCGCAGGGCTTCGGCGAGGTCGGGGCCGGCGGCGGTCCACCACAGGTCGATGCGGTCGGTGATGGACAGGCCCGTGGACTTACGGGCCTCCTGCACCAGGCGGATGACCTCGCGCAGCAGGCCGGCGCGGCGCAGTTCGTCGGTCAACTCCAGGTCGAGCGCGACCGTCTCGCCGGTGCCCGTGTCGACCGCGCCGGTCTCCACCGCCCAGCCCGAACGGGGCTGCTCGGTGACGATCACCTCGTCGGGGCCCAGCGAGACCGGCCCCAGCTCGCCCGCCTCCACGGTCACCGTGGCACCGGACCGCAGGGCGCGGGCCAGGGTGGTGGCGTCGGCGGCGGTCACCGCGGCGGCCACCAGCTTGGTCTGGGAGCCGAAGCGCTTGCCGAGGGCACGGAAGTTGGGCTTGACCGTGTAGGACACGAGATCGGCGCTGAAGCCGGACATGTCCTCCAGCGCCTGGACGTTGAGCTCGTCGGCGATGAGATCGCGCAGTTCGGCCGGGAGGGACGGCCAGCCGTGCGCTCCGACGAGCGCGCGGCCGAGCGGCTGGCGGGTCTTGACGCCGGAGGAGGCGCGAGCCGAGCGGCCCAGCTCCACCAGGCGGCGGACGAGCGCCATCTGCTCCGACAGCGCCGGATTGAGCAGGTCCTCCCGCACGGCCGGCCAGGAGGCCAGATGCACCGAGGACGGGGCGTCATCGGCACGCAGCACGTCCCACAGGTAGTCGGTGACGAACGGCGCGATGGGCGCCATCAGCCGGGTGACCGTCTCCAGGCACTCGTACAGGGTCGCGAACGCCTCCCGCGAGCCCTGCCAGAAGCGGCGGCGCGAGCGGCGGACGTACCAGTTGGACAGGTCGTCGAGGAACTCGGCGAGCCTGCGGCCGGCGCGCTGGGTGTCGTACTCGTCGAGCGAGGCCGTGACGTCGGCCACCGTGCGGTGCAGCTCGGCCAGCGCCCACCGGTCGAGCAACGGGCGCTCGGACGCGGGCGGCGCGTCCGCGAGCATCGCGGGCGACCACGACTCGGCGCCCGCGTAGAGGGTGAAGAAGGAGGCGGTGTTCCAGTAGGTCAGCAGGACCTTGCGGACGATCTCCTCAAGGGTGTTGTGGCCCACGCGCCGGGCCGCCCAAGGAGAGCCGGAGCAGGCCATGAACCAGCGCAGCGCGTCGGCGCCGTGCTCGTCCATCAGCGAGATGGGCTCCAGCACGTTGCCGAGGTGCTTGCTCATCTTGCGGCCGTCCTCGGCCAGGATGAGCCCGAGGCAGAGCACGTTCTCGTAGGAGGACTGGCCGAAGACCAGGGTGCCGACGGCCATCAGAGAGTAGAACCAGCCACGGGTCTGGTCGGTCGCCTCGCAGATGAACTGCGCCGGGTAGACGCCCTCGGGCTTGCCCCGGGCGCCCCACTGGGCGAAGGGCATGGAGCCGGAGTCGTACCAGGCGTCGATGACGTCGGGCACCCGGCGCGCCTCGGCGCCGCAGGTGGGGCAGGGGAGGGTCACGTCGTCGACGTAGGGGCGGTGCGGGTCGAGCGCCGACACGTCGCGGCCGGCCAGGGCGCCGAGCTCGTCCATCGAGCCCACGCACGTCACGTGGGACTCGTCGGCCGAGCACACCCACAACGGCAGCGGGGTGCCCCAGTAGCGCGAGCGCGACAGCGACCAGTCGACGTTGTTGCGCAGCCATTCGCCGAACCGGCCCCACTTGATCGTCTCGGGGTACCAGTTGGTCGTGGAGTTTTCGGCCAGCAGCTGGTCCTTGACCGCTGTGGTGCGGATGTACCAGGAGGGGAGCGCGTAGTAGAGCAGCGGGGTGTGGCAGCGCCAGCAGTGGGGGTAGCTGTGCTCGAAGTGGCCGCCGCGGAACAGCAGGCCCCGGTCCCGCAGGTCGTCGGTGAGCGCCTCGTCGGCGTCCTTGAAAAACTGCCCGCCGACCATCGGCACGTCGTCGAGGAAGCGTCCGTCGGGGCCGATCGGATTGACCACCGGCATGTCGTAGCGCTTGGTCACGGCCAGGTCGTCGGCGCCGAACGCCGGCGCCTGGTGGACCAGGCCGGTGCCGTCCTCGACGGTGACGTAGTCGCCGAGCACCACATAGTGGGAGCCCGGGATGTCGACCAGGTCGAAGGGCCGGGAGTAGGTGGTGCGCTCCAGCTCGCGGCCGGTGAGGCGGGCGACCTCGGTGACGCCCTCGCCGAGCACGCCCAGCAGCGGCTCGGCCACCACCAGCACCTCACCGCCGGGGGTGCGCGCGGCGACGTAGGTCACGTCGGGGTGCACGGCCACCGCCGTGTTGGACACCAGAGTCCACGGCGTGGTCGTCCAGACCAGCAGCGAGGCGTCCAGGTCGGCCAGCGGCCCGGAGGTCACCGGCATGCGGACGTAGACGGACGGGCTGGACACGGTCTCGTAGCCGCCCGGCTGGCCCAGCTCGTGGTCGGACAGGCCGGTGCCGCAGCGCGGGCAGTAGGGGGTGATGCGGAAGTCGCGGAACAGCAGGCCCTTGTCGAAGACGACCTTGAGCGACCACCACACCGACTCGATGTAGGACGGGTCCATGGTCCGGTAGGCCGTGGACAGGTCGATCCAGTAGCCCATCCGCTCGGTCATCTGCTCGAACGCGTCGACGTGGCGCAGCACCGACTCGCGGCACTTGGCGTTGAACTCGGCGATGCCGTAGTCCTCGATGTCCTTCTTGCCGGCGAGGCCGAGCTCCTTCTCCACGCCGACCTCGACCGGCAGGCCGTGGCAGTCCCAGCCGGCCTTGCGCGGCACGCTGAAGCCCCGCATCGACTTGTAACGGGGGAAGAGGTCCTTGAAGACGCGGGCCTCGACGTGGTGGACGCCGGGCAGGCCGTTGGCGGTGGGCGGGCCCTCGTAGAAGACCCAGGCCGGGTTGCCGTCGTTCTGCTCGACGGAACGCTCGAAGATCTTGCCGTCCCGCCACCGGTCGAGGACCTCACGCTCGAGCGCGGGCAGGTCGACCTGCGCGGGAAGAGAGCGGAACGTAGGGGAAGACATCTCGGGCGGGCCTCCACGCGATCACTGGTGACAGGGTTGCGTGAAGGGACGAAGCCGGCGTGCGGCCCCGCGGTACCACCCTTCTTGGCCTCGGAGAGACCCTCTTCGTTCGGGCTGCGGCCGGGTCTAGTGAGCTTCGGGGAAGCCGTTCTTCCGGCGGCTCCGGGGTGATGTCCCTCACATTCGGGGCCCCATCGACGCCTTGCAGCCTTCACACCATAACGCAGGTCGGAAGCAAAGGCTTCCTGGTTTGGCCGGTGACGATCCACTCTCCGGTACGGAAGTCGTAAACGCCGTCAAAGGTGAGGGAATGGACGCGGCGGAGGAGGAGTTGACAGCGCGGGGCGGGATAGTACGGGAGAGGTAAACGGCCCGGCGGGTCGTTTGTCCTTCCGTTATGGGGGCACCTAAGCTGCCCGCACCATTCACGGCCTTGATCAGCAATGGAGGCAGCCATGGCGGCAGTCACGCAGACCGCTACACCGTCGATGTGGTCCGAAGAGGAGCTGGCCGAGGTACGCGGCGCGCTGAAGACGGAGATCGACGAACTCAACGCCGACATCCTCCGGCACGAGTCGGAGATCGCCTCCGGCGATGTGACCCAGGGGGCCGGTGACGACCAGGCGGACGCCGGAGCCAAGACGTACGAGCGCGAACGCGAGATCGCCCTTACCCTGAATGCACGCGACCTGGTCGCGCAGAACGAACGTGCGATCGCCAGGATCGACGCAGGGACCTATGGAGTGTGCGAATCGTGCCACAAGCCGATCGGCAAGGAACGTCTGCAGGCGTTCCCGAGGGCGACGCTGTGCGTGGCCTGCAAGCAGAGGGAGGAACGCCGGTAGGCGGGCGGCGCGGCCGCCTCACCGCCGTCCTCGTCGGGCTGGCCGTCGTCATCTACGCGGCCGATCTGATCACCAAGACCCTCGTGCTGCGAGCCCTGGAGGGCAAGCCGCCGCTGGTCGTGATCGAGGACGTGCTGCAGTTCAGAGTGATCTTCAATTCCGGTGCCGCCTTCAGCATCGGCACCGGAATGACGATCGTCTTCACCTTCATCGCCGTGGGCGTGGTGGTCGCGATCATCCGCACCGCCCGTAAACTGGGCAGCGTCCCATGGGCGCTCACGCTGGGCCTGCTGCTCGGCGGGGCGCTCGGCAACCTGACCGACCGGCTCCTGCGCTACCCGTCGGGGATCGGCAGGGACACGCAGTTCCAGGGGCACGTGGTCGACTTCGTCGAGGTGCTGCCCGGCAGGTTCCCGGTCATCGACTACTTCCCGGTGTTCAACATCGCCGACTCGGCGATCGTCTGCGGGGGGATCCTGGCCGTGGTCCTGGCCTGGCGGGGCTACCAGATCGACGGCACGAGGGAGGGCAAGAGTGGCCGAGCAGCGTAGTCTGCCCGTGCCCGACGGGCTGGAGGGCGAGCGGCTCGACGCCGCGCTGTCCCGTCTGTTCGGGTTCTCCCGCACCCGCGCGGCCGAGCTGATCGTCGCCGGCGAGGTGCTGGTCGACGGGCGGCAGCCGGCCAAGTCCGACCGGGTGCACGCGGGCGCCTGGCTCGACGTGACGCTTCCGCCGCCGGTGGTGGCGCCGATGCCGGTCGCCGAGCCGGTGCCCGGCATGCGCGTCGTCCACGAGGACGACGACATCGTCGTGGTCAACAAGCCCATCGGGGTGGCCGCCCACCCGACCGTCGGCTGGACCGGCCCGACCGTGCTCGGCGGGCTGCTCGGCGCCGGTCACACGATCACCACCAGCGGCGCGGCCGAACGCCAGGGCATCGTGCACCGGCTCGACGCCAACACCACGGGCGCGATGGTGGTGGCCAAGAGTGAGCGCGCCTACTCCCACCTGAAGCGCGCCTTCAAGGAGCGTACGGTCGACAAGCGCTACCACGCGCTGGTCCAGGGGCATCCCGACCCGTTCCGGGGCACCGTGGACGCGCCCATCGACCGGCACCCGTCCGGCGACGGCAGGTTCGCGGTCGTCGCGGGCGGCAAGCCGTCGATCACCCACTACGACACGATCGAGGCGTTCCGGGCGGCGTCGCTGCTCGACATCAAGCTGGAGACCGGCCGCACCCACCAGATCCGGGTGCACATGTCGGCGCTGCGCCACCCGTGCGTGGGTGACCTGATGTACGGCGCCGACCCGACGATCGCGGCCCGGCTGGGCATCACCCGCCAGTGGCTGCACGCGGTGGCGCTCGGCTTCGAGCATCCCGGCAGCGGTGAGTGGATCTCCTTCGGCACCGACTACCCCGACGACCTGCAGAAGGCGCTCGACATCGTCCGCGCCGAGTCCTGAGCCCGCGGCTCAGTCGTCCTTCTTGGGTTTCTTCCCCTTTTTGGGCTTCTTGCCGGTGCGGCCGTTGCCGGAGGGGTCGACCTGTCCGGGTGTCGTCGAGGCGGGCTTGTCGTCGTCGGACGCCGACTTGGTGGGGTCCGGTTTCCTGGTGGGTTCGCGGTCGGGCTTGCGGGAGGTCTCCTGGCGGGGCCCGGACGACTCCGGCCGGCCCTCCGGCGAGCCGGACGGCGGCCCGCTGTTCCGCACCCGCCGATCTCCCGGAGTGGTGACCGTCCGCTCCGGCGGCGCGTCCGTGGGTGCCGGAGTCGGTCCCGAGCTGGAGGGCGTCGCGATAGGGCCGCTGACCGGCGGCGACGCGGGCGGGCGGGCACCGGAGTCGCGGTGCGACAACCACGCCATGCCGCCGGTCGTGAGCGCGACGACGAGCGCGCCGGCCGCGAGCACGGCCAGCGGCATCCGGCGGTTCGGGCCGGCCGGGCGCGTGGGGGCAGGCGGCGGCGCGTCCTGGGGCGCGGTCGGCTCGGGCGCGGCCCCGGTCATGATCGCGTGCAGCCGCCGCTCGGCCTCGTCCAGTGACAGCCGCTCGGCCGGGTTCTTGCGCAGCAGCCCCAGCACGACCGGTGCGAGGGCGCCCGCGCGGGCCATCGGATCGGGTTCGGAGTGCATGACCGCGCCCAGCGTGGCCAGGGCGTGCGGGCGCTGGAACGGGGAGCGGCCCTCGATCGCGACGTAGAGCGTCACGCCGACCGACCACAGGTCGGAGGCAGCGTGCGCCCGCCCGCCCGCCGCCCGCTCCGGCGCCATGAACGCGGGCGTGCCGACGAGGATGCCGGTCCTGGTGACGGGAGCCTCGTCCTCGGTGGTGGCGATTCCGAAATCGGTCAGCACCGCCCGGCCGGAGTCGGTCAGCAGCACGTTGTCCGGCTTGACGTCCCGGTGCAGGACACCCGCCGCGTGCGCCGCGCGCAGCGCCTCCAGCAGCTGGATGCCGACGGCCGCGGTCTCGGTGGGGGACAGGGGACCCTCGTCGCGTACCAGCTCGCCCAGGGTGCGGGAGGGGACCAGCTGCATGACGATCCAGGGGTGGCCGTGCTCCTCCAGCACGTCGTAGACGGCGGCGACGCCGGGATGCGCGACGCGTCCCGCCGCCCGGGCCTCGCGGAAGGTCCGGACGTTGAACTCGTCGCGTTCGGGACCGCTCAGCTCGTGGGGCGGGTGGATCTCCTTCAGGGCCACGTCTCTGCCGAGCACCTCGTCATGTGCCTGCCACACCGTGCCCATGCCGCCCGAGCCGATGGTCTTGACGAGTCGGTAGCGCCCACCGACAAGTCCCGCAGATTCGGACATGCGGGCCTGACTACCCGAGAAAGCTCCGGGCAAGCGCGGTAATCACGGCCGCCGTGGCCAGAACGACGAGAAAGGGCGCGCGAAGCAGCAGGGCGATCATGGCCGCGCCCAGCCCGGCCGTGCGGGCCAGGTCGAAACGCAGCTCGCCGTTCTCGCTGAACATCTGCACGGCGATCAGCGCGGCCAGCAGCGCCACCGGCACCAGCTCGGCGAAGCGGCTCACCACCGGATGGTCGAGGATCCGCCGGGGCGCCGCCAGCCCGGCCAGTTTGAGCGCGTAGCAGCCCAGGCAGACGGTGGCGATGGCCCACCACAGCGTCATCGCGCCATCACCACGAGCACGGCCGCGGCCGACAGCAGCACCGGGACGCCCGGCGGGAGGAACGGGGTGGCGGCGAGCGCGATCGCCGCTCCCCCGAGCGCCAGCCACCGCAGCTCGGCGCTCACGGCCAGCCGAGGCCACAGGATCGCCAGGAAGGTCGCGGGGCCGACCACGTCCAGACCCAGCACGGCCGGGTCGCCGAGGAACGAGGTGCCGAGCGCCCCGCCGAGGGTGGACAGGTTCCAGGTGATGTACAGGCTGGCGAACGTCGCGGTGAATCCGGCCCGCGCGGCGGCCGGGTTCGGCTGGGCGAGGGTGACGGCGGCGGTCTCGTCGATCACGCCGTGCGCGGCCAGCAGCCTGCGTGGGCCGCGTACCCGCAGCAGGTCGGCCATGCGCAGGCCGTACAGGGTGTTGCGGCCGCCGAGCAGCAGCGCGCCCGCGGACGCGGCGACCAGGTTGCCGCCTCCGCCGATCGCTCCGGCCAGCGCGAACTGGGAGGCGCCGGTGAACGTCAGCAGGCTCAGCACGCACGCCTGCGCCACGCTCAGGCCGGCGGTGATGGCCGCCGCGCCGAAGGCCAGTCCGGACAGCCCGACGGCCACGCCCACTCCCAGACCGTCCCGGATCGCGGCGGAACGATCGCCTATTGTGTCCATGTTAGACAGATTATGTGCTGTCCGAATTTGGAAGCGTTCGTCGGTCGACCGTCTGTGGGCGCCTCTTACGACGGCCTGAACGTCTGGACGAAGGTGTCGAAGTAGCCGCGGTCCCGCTCCCAGCGGGACTCGGTGGTCTCGAAGTAGATGGCGAACGGCCGGCCGCCGGCGGTGCGGAAACCGCGGTTGATCACATGGATCACGGTGCCGTCGCGCTGCCGGGTGAACTCCCAGTCGGCGGCCGGGCGGCCGAGGTAGGTCGTGGGATCGATGGCGATGCGCCGGTAGGCGGTGAACTCGCCCCGGTCGCGGATCACCTTCTCCAGGCTCTTCCAGTGGCGTGCGGGGTCGGTCCAGGGACGCTCGGGAACGGTCCACTCGACGATCAGGGTCGCCGGCGAGCCGGGCCGCGTCACGCTGACGCTGTCTCTCACGGGATGCTTCCTGGCCTGCCAGTCGCGGGGGACGGCGATCGAGAACCGGCCGTCGGTGTCGCGGTGGGCGCGCCAGCCGGCGGGCACCTCCTGGCCGGTCGCGGACGGGGTGGGCGCCGCGGAGGTCGCCGGCCCAGTGGGAGTCGGGCCGGTGGGTGTCAGGTCGGTGGGAGTCGGGCCGGTGGTGGGAGTCGGCCCGCTGGAAGCCGGAACGGGGTCGCCGGTGGAGGGACCGCTGGTCTGAGGGGTGGCGCTCGCCAGGGCGGTGGGGCCGGGGTCCGGCGCGCCCGCCCCGCGGATCGCCAGCACGGCGCCCGTGGCCAGCGCGGCCGTCGCGGCCAGGACGGAGACCACGACGACCGGGCGCGCGCCGCCCCGCCGGGGGCGCGGCCGGACCGGGACCGTGGAGCCGGCCTCGCCGAACGCCCTGCGCAGCAACACGGCGGCCTCGTCGGCGCTCATCCGGGCGCGGGGGTCGCGGGTGAGCAGCCCCATGATCACGGGGCGGAGCGCTCCCGCCCGCGTGGGCGGCCTGGGCTCGTCACGCAGCACCGCCGCGACCGTCGCCGCCCACGAGTCGCGTTCGTACGGCGGCACGCCCTCCACCGCCGTGTAGAGCGTCGCGCCGAGCGACCACAGGTCGGACTCGGGCCTCGCGGGCTCACCGTGGAGGCGTTCGGGCGGCATGTAGGCGGGCGTGCCGACCAGGCCGCCGGTGGCGGTCAGGCCCGCCTCGGCCTCCAGCGAGGCGATGCCGAAGTCGGTGAGCACCACCCGGCCGTCGTCGGCCAGCAGGACGTTGGCCGGCTTGACATCGCGGTGCAGCACGCCCGTCGCGTGGGCGGCCCGCAGCGCGTCGAGCACCCGGCCGCCGATCACCGCGGCCTGACCGACCGTCAGCGGCCCGCTCTCGCGGATCACCTCGGCCAGCGAACGCGACCTGACCAGCTGCATCACGATCCACGGCAGGCCGTCCTCCTCCACGACGTCGTGGATGACGACCACCGACGGGTGGTCGAGCCGGCCCGCCGCCCTGGCCTCCCTGATCGTCCTGCGGTTGAGGTCGGCCAGCTGGGCGTCGCCTACACCGGTGTAGCGGACCTCCTTGATCGCCACCGTACGGTCGAGCAGCTCGTCGTAGGCACGCCACACGACGCCCATCCCGCCCTCGCCGAGCGGCGCGATGAGCCGGTATCGGCCGCTGATCCGCCTTTCCACGCGGCGCAGCCTACTTGGCGGGTTTGAACGTCGCGGTGAACGTGTCGAAGAAGTGTTTGTCCTTCTTCCAGCGGCTGTTCAGGTTGTGCCAGTAGATGGCGTAGCCGCGGCCGTTCTCGGTGAGGAAGCCGCGATTGCGGACCCGGGTCTTGCCGGTGTTGGTGTTCCAGGTGAAGTCCCAGTCGGCGGCGGCCTTCATGTAGTCGACCTTGTGAATGTCGATCAGCTTGTAGCCGCCGAAGCGGCCCCTGGCGCCCGGCTCCTGCTGCTTCCAGTCCTTGTACGGGTCGGAGCCCGGATCGCTGGCCTCCTCGACCATCAGGAAGGCGTTGGACCCCGCCCCCGGGCCGCGGAAGAACACCTGGGAGCCGTTGCGGGTGTATTCCTTCCAGCCCTTCGGCAGGCCGATGGAGAAGCCCATCTTGTCCTTGTACATCTTCCAGCCGCTGGGCAGCGCGGCGGTCGTCGCGGTCGCCGTCGGGCTGGAGGAGGGCGTCGAGCTGGGCGTGGGCTCCGTGCTCGCCGACTCGCCGGGCGTGGGCTCCGGCGACGCGGGCCCGCTCGCCGGGGGAGAGCCCTCCGGCGACGCCGAGGACGCGGAGGTGTGGTTCCGGTCGGCGCCGGAGTCGGGGGCGGAGCTCAGGCCGAGGTAGCCGCCCACGCCGGCGACCAGGACGACCACGCAGGCCGCCGCGATGATCGGGCCGAGCCGCCGCCCGTCCGAGCCGCCGGACTCGACGGTGGCCCCGGTGGGCGGCCCGGACGCCGGGGGGAGCCGCGTGCCGGTCTCCGGCGGCGTGGACGGGGTCTGCCGGCCGGCCGGCGCGGCCGGGGGAACCAGGTCGGGGTCGGTAGGGGTGTCGTCCTCGGCCGGGCCCCGTTGCGCGGGGACCTGGTGGCCACGCGGGCCGGCCGCCGGCTGCGCGGGCATCCGCATGGTCGGTGGCGGGCTCGCCTGGGCGATGACCTCGCGCAGCAGCCGGCTCGTCTCCTCGTAGGAGGGACGCTGGACCGGCTCCTTGGCCAGCAGGCCGCTGATCACCTCGGCGAGCGGCCCCGCGTGCGGCGCGGGATCGGGCTCGTCGGTCAGCACCGCGTGCATGGTGGCCAGCGCCATCCCCCGCTCGTGCGGCGAGCGGCCCTCCACCGAGGTGTAGAGCGTCGCGCCGAGCGACCACAGGTCGGACTCGCGCCGCGCGGGCAGGCCCTTGAGGCGTTCGGGCGCGATGAACGCCGGAGTGCCCGCCAGCCCCGTCACCGTGAGCTGCGTCTCGGTCTCCAGGGTGGCGATGCCGAAGTCGGTGAGGACCACCCGGCCGTCGTCGGCCAGCAGGACGTTCTCCGGCTTGACGTCACGGTGCAGCACGCCCGACTCGTGCGCTCGGTGCAGCGCGTCGAGCACCGCGAGGCCGATCTCGGCCACCTTCTTGGGAGGCAGCGGCCCGTCCTGCTTGATCACCGCGCCCAGGGAGCGCGACGGGACCAGTTGCATGACGATCCACGGCCGGTCGTCCTCCTCGATCACGTCGTGCACGACGATCACGTTGGGGTGCTCGAACCTGGCCGCGGCCCTCGCCTCGCGCATCGTACGGCGGTTGAGCAGCTGCACCTCGTCGCCCAGGGCGGCGGCGTAACGGACCTCCTTGACCGCGACCACACGGTCGAGCAACTCGTCATGGGCTCGCCAGACGATGCCCATGCCACCCTTGCCAATGGGCTCCTGCAGCTGGTAACGGCCGGCGATGCGGCGTCCGTCACGCTTGCGATCCGACATCAACGGCCTCAAACCCTCCCTCTTGGCCAAGAAATACTCCCATAGCGAGGGATCAACGGCGACTCACCGCAGGGACAGTCCGCCATTTGAGAAGGAGAGTCCAGCAGGTGGATGACCGGTGTAAGGTTCTGACATGACTTGTCGCCACGCGTTTACCGAGCCGGCTCCGGGAGGGCCGGTCGTCCGCTAGCGACCACCTGGAGTCGGCAACAGGCAGAGACGCCTCGTCTCTGCCTTTTTGGTTTTCGGCCGGCTCCAGCGGGCCGGCCCGAGTGGGGAGCCGAGATGTCATCGACCTTGGAACGGCACGTCGTCACCGTGGGCGGGCTGCGCGTGGGCGCGGGACCGGCCGTCGTGATCGGCGGCCGGATGAGCCTGCGCGATCACCGCGGCCCGGCCGCGGAGACGCTGCGCGAGCGGGCCACGCTCGTGGAGCCGTCCGCCGCGGCCGACCTGCCGGTGATCGCGGCGCGGGCCGAGGCCGTGGTGGTGGGGGCTGCGTGGACGCGCGACGTCCCGCTGGTGCGCGCCGTGGCCGGGCTGGGACTGCCGGTGGTGGTGGAGCGCCGCCCCTCGGCGTCTCTGGAGGAGTGGCTCGCGCTGGCCGACTACTGCGCGGCCGAATGCGGCGACCAGGTGATCCTGTGCGAGAGGGGCCGGCTGGACCTCGGGCTGCTCCGGGCCGCCCGGGCGGCGTCCGGCCGCCCGGTGCTCGCCGACGTGTCGGCCGACGTGGGCCTGTCCGCGGCGGCGGTCGCGGCGGGCGCCGACGGGCTGGTCCTGGACCGCTCCCTGGCGACCGGCCCGCCGGTCTCCGGTACGGGCACGGGCCGGGACGCGGCGGCCTCCCGCGCCGGCGAGGAGGAGACGGCGGCCCGTACGGACGAGGAGACGGCACTGCGTGTGGCGGAGGAGGCCGCGACGCTGGTCGGGGCGCTGCTGCGGCCCGAGACGCCCGCCACGCTGCCGGAGTGCAGGGAGGCGATCGACCGGGTGGACGCGGCGCTGGCCACGCTGCTGGAGCGGCGGGCCGCGCTGGCCGGGATCGTGCAGACGCTCAAGCCCGTCGGCGGCTTCGCGGGCCGCGATCCGGGACGCGAGCGCGACCTCGTGGTCCGGATGGCGGCCCGCGCGCCCGAGCTGGGAGCGGAACGGCTGACGCCGGTCATGAACGCGGTCATCGAGGCGGGCCTGCACCTGGCCGAGGACCGCGCCCGCCGGTGAGGCGGACCGCGGGGGCCCCGGAACGTCGCGAGGCACCGCCGGTGAGCCCGGCGATCAGCCCGTGAGGCTCACTCGGCGGGATTCACCGCAGGGTCGGCGACGGGGTCGATCGCCGTGGCCGCGCGCCGCCTCCTGAGCGTCAGCCAGCCGAACGCGATCCCCGCGGCCAGCACCGGCAGCAGGTAGAAGGCCAGGCGCTGGTCCTCGTCCGCGAACGGCATCAGCAGCACCACCAGCGCCAGGAAGGCGAGCGTCAGCCAGTTCGTGTAGGGGGCGCCGGGCATGGGGAACGCCGAGCGGTGACCCGACCGGCGCAGCCGCAGCTGGCAGTAGACCAGGGTGCCCCAGGTGGTGATCACGCCCAGCGAGGCGACGGCGGTGGCGATGTTGAACGCTCGTTCGGGCAGGAAGTAGAACAGGACCAGACCGCCGAGGAACATCGCGGCCGTGAAGACGATGCCGCCGATCGGCACGTGCCGGGTGCTGAGGGTGCCGGTGAAGCGCGGGGCCTCCCCCTTGCGGGCCATCGAGCGCAGGATGCGTCCCGTGGCGTACAGGCCGGAGTTGCAGGAGGAGAGGGCGGCGGTGATCACGATGAGGTTCATCGCGTCGGCGGCCCACGGCACGCCCAGACCGTCGAAGACCGTCACGAACGGTGAGGTGCCGGCCCGGTAGGCGGTCCACGGCAGCACCATGGCCAGCAGCACGACCGAGCCCACGTAGAAGACCGCGATGCGCCACACCACGCCGTTGATCGCCTTCGGCATGACCTCGTGCGGTTTGGCCGTCTCGCCGGCGGTGATGCCGACCAGCTCGATCGAGGCGTACGCGAAGACCACGGACTGCAGGCTCATCAGCACCAGCGGGGCTCCGGTGGGGAAGAAGCCGCCGTGTGAGACGAGATTGCCGGGCGTCGCCTGGCCGACCGAGAACAGCACCAGCGCCAGGCCGACCACCAGGAAGGTGACGATGGCCAGCACCTTGAGCAGCGCGAACCAGAATTCCAGCTCGCCGAAGAGCCTGACCGACAGCAGGTTGACCACCAGCACGAACGTCAGCGCGATCAGCGCGGTGAGCCACCGCGGGAAACCCGGGGCCCAGTAGGAGATGTAGGCGGCGATGGCGACCAGCTCGGCGATGCCGGTGAAGGCCCAGTTGATCCAGTACATCCAGCCGCTGGCGAACGCCGCCCACGGGCCGATGAACTCGCCGGCGTACTCGACGAACGAGCCCGACACCGGCCGGTAGAGCACCAGCTCGCCGAGCGCCCGCATGACGAAGAAGGCGGCCAGCCCGGCGGCGGCGTAGGAGATCATCAGGGCGGGCCCGGTCGCGGCCAGCCGCCCGCCCGCGCCGAGGAACAGGCCGACGCCGATGGCACCGCCGATGGCGATCATCTGGACCTGACGGTTGCCCAGCGAATGCCGGTATCCCTCGTCACTTGCCGTATGCACAGGGTGTCCCTTTCATCACTCTCCGTAAAGATGACGATATCCGGGACACGAGCTCCGGCGGGTCCGGCACGCCGTCCCGTACGGCGGGCGAGATGTCGGTGGCGACCACTAGAGTCGGAGCGCACACCACAACAGACCGGGAGGCGCCGCTCCATGTCGTCCAGCGACTCGTTCGTCCATCTGCACGTGCACACCGAATACTCCATGCTCGACGGGGCCGCACGCCTCAAGCAGATGTTCAAGCAGGTCGGCGACCTGGGCATGCCCGCGATCGCGATCACCGACCACGGCAACATGCACGGCGCCTACGACTTCTACCGGCAGGCGACCGGGGCGGGCATCAAGCCGGTCATCGGCATCGAGGCCTACGTGGCGCCCGAGCTGCGCCACAACAAGAAGCCGGTGCTGTGGGGCGAGCCCCACCAGAAGCGCGACGACGTGTCAGCGGGCGGTTACTACACCCACATGACGATCTGGGCGCGTGACAAGGCCGGCCTGCACAACCTGATGAAGCTCAGCTCGCGGGCCTACACCGAGGGGTTCGTCCGCAAGTGGGCGCGGATGGACGCCGAGATCCTGGCCGAGCACGCCGAGGGCCTGATGGCGACCACCGGCTGCCCGTCGGGTGAGGTGCAGACCAGGCTCCGGCTCGGCCAGTACGACGAGGCGCTCAAGGCCGCGGCGAAGTTCCAGGACATCTTCGGCAAGGACGACTTCTTCCTGGAGATCATGGACCACGGGCTCGACATCGAGCGCCGGGTCCGCGACGGGCTGACCCGCATCAGCAAGGAGCTGTCCATCCCGCCGCTGGTCACCAACGACTCCCACTACACCTACGAGTCCGACGCGGCCTCCCACGACGCCCTGCTGTGCATCCAGACCGGCAAGCAGCTGTCCGACCCCGACCGGTTCCGCTTCGACGGCAGCGGCTACTACATCAAGACCGCCGAGGAGATGCGCGCGGTCGACGGCTCCGACCTGTGGGCCGAGGGCTGCCGCAACACCCTGCTGGTGGCGGAGAAGGTCGATCCGACCGGGTTCTTCGAGTTCAAGAACCTGATGCCGACCTACCCGGTCCCCGACGGCATGACCGAGCAGGAGTTCTTCCGCAAGACGGTCTGGGAGGGCATGGACCGCCGCTGGCCGGAGGGCTACGACGACGAGCACCGCCGGCAGGTCGACTACGAGGTCGGCATCATCGAGCAGATGGGCTTCCCGAGCTACTTCCTCGTGGTCGCCGACTTCATCATGTGGGCCAAGGAGAACGGCATCCGCGTCGGGCCGGGCCGAGGGTCGGCCGCGGGCTCGCTGGTGGCCTACGCGATGGGCATCACCGACCTCGACCCGCTGCCGCACGGCCTGATCTTCGAGCGGTTCCTCAACCCCGACCGCGTCTCCATGCCCGACGTCGACATCGACTTCGACGAGCGCAGGCGGGCCGACGTGATCCGCTACGTGACCGAGAAGTGGGGCGCCGACAAGGTCGCCATGATCGCCACGTTCGGCACCATCAAGGCGAAGGCCGCCATCAAGGACGCCGGTCGCGTCCTCGGCTATCCCTACGCGCTCGGCGACAAGGTGTCCAAGGCGTTCCCGCCCGCGGTGATGGGCAAGGACATCCCGCTGGCGGGCATCTTCGACAAGGACCATCCCCGCTACGACGAGGCGGGCGAGCTGCGCAGGCTCTACGAGGAGGACGTCGACGTCAAGGCGACGATGGACCTCGGCAAAGGGCTGGAGGGCCTGATCCGGCAGACCGGGGTGCACGCCGCCGGCGTGATCATGTCGGCCGAGGTGATCACCGACTACATCCCGATCATGCGCCGAGACTCCGACGGCGCCATCATCACGCAGTTCGACTACCCGACCTGCGAGACGCTCGGCCTGCTGAAGATGGACTTCCTGGGCCTGCGCAACCTCACGATCATCGACGACTGCCTCAAGATGATCGAGTCGACCACCGGCGAGTCGATCGACCTGCTCAAGCTGCCGCTCGACGACCGCAAGACCTACGAGCTGCTCGGCCGGGGCGACACGCTGGGCGTGTTCCAGCTCGACGGTGGCGGCATGCGCTCGCTGCTGCGGCTGATGAAGCCCGACAACTTCGAGGACATCTCCGCCGTCGGCGCCCTCTACCGGCCCGGCCCGATGGGCGCCAACTCCCACACCAACTACGCGCTGCGCAAGAACGGCCAGCAGGAGATCACCCCGATCCATCCGGAGTTCAAGGAGTCGCTGAGCGAGATCCTCGACACGACCTACGGCCTGATCGTCTACCAGGAGCAGGTCATGGCCATCGCGCAGAAGGTCGCCGGGTTCTCGCTCGGCAAGGCCGACCTGCTGCGCCGCGCGATGGGCAAGAAGAAGAAGGCCGAGCTGGACAAACAGTTCGAGTCCTTCGAGAGCGGGATGAAGGACAACGGCTACTCCGCCCAGGCGGTCAAGACGCTGTGGGACATCCTGCTGCCGTTCTCCGACTACGCCTTCAACAAGGCCCACTCGGCCGCCTACGGCCTGGTCTCCTACTGGACCGCCTATCTCAAGGCCAACCACCCGGCCGCCTACATGGCCGCGCTGCTGTCGAGTGTCAAGGACGACAAGGACAAGTCGGCCCTCTACCTCAACGAGTGCCGCCGCATGGGCATCAAGGTCTTCCCGCCCGACGTCAACGACTCCGACTTCGACTTCACGCCGCGCGGCACCGACATCCGCTTCGGCCTGTCGGCGGTGCGCAACGTGGGGGGCAACGTCGTCGACGGCATCATCTCCGCTCGCAGGGAGAAGGGCCGCTTCGCCGACTTCAAGGACTTCCTGCGCAAGGTCCCGGCGATCGTCTGCAACAAGCGGGTGATCGAGTCGCTGATCAAGGCCGGCGCGTTCGACGCGCTGGGCCACGTCCGCAAGGGCCTGGTCATGGTGCACGAGCAGGCCGTCGACGCGATCATCGACATCAAGAAGAACGAGGCCATCGGCCAGGACTCCCTGTTCGGCGCGATCGAGGACGGCGAGGACCAGACGTTCGACGTGCAGATCCCGGTGGGGGAGTGGGACAAGAACACCCTGCTGCAGTTCGAGCGGGAGATGCTCGGCCTGTACGTCTCCGACCACCCGCTGTTCGGGGTCGAGCACATCCTGGCCTCGGGAGCCGACTGCTCGATCGCCGCGGTCCAGGACGACAGCCGTCCCGACGGCCACATCGTCACCGTCGGCGGCATCCTGAGCGGGGTGCAGCGCAAGGTCACCAAGAAGGGCGACACCTGGGTGCTCACCCAGTTGGAGGACCTGGAGGGCGCCATCGAGGTGATGATCTTCCCCTCGTCCTACCAGCTGTGCTCGACGATCCTGGCCGAGGACGCGATCGTCTTCGTCAAGGGCCGCGTCGACAAGCGCGAGGACGTCGCCAAGATCATCGCGATGGAGGTGACCGCGCCCGACCTCACCCAGGAGGCGGGCGGACCACTGCTGGTGAGCCTGCCCCTCAACCGGTGCACGGCGCCGGTCGTCGGCCGCCTCAAGGAGATCCTCAGCACTCATCCGGGCACCTCTGAGGTCCACCTGCAGGTGCACAACGGCCCCAAGACGACCGTCATGCGGGTCGAGGACCGGCTCCGCGTGACGCCGTCGCCGGCGCTCATGGGCGACCTGAAGCAACTCCTCGGCCCTGCCTGCCTGGGCGCCTGACGCCGGCCCGTCCAGCGGCGCGTCAGCGGCCCATCAAGCGGCCCATCAAGCGGCCCATCAAGCGGCCCGTCAACCGGCTCGTCAGCGGCCTGACGGTGGCGGGGAGCGGGTCTCCTCACGACGATCCACCCCTTGGGTGGGCAAACCTCGCCATCGTCCGCCCCGGAGCGGGTGAGAGAGGATGGTCAGGTGAGCGAGCTTTGCTACCTGACCGCCGCCGAGATGGCCCGCCTCGTCAGGACCCGGCAGATCAGCGCCGTCGAGTTGCTGGAGGCCCATCTCGACCGGATCGAGCGGGTCAACCCCCGGGTCAACGCCATCGTGACGCTGGTCGCCGAGCAGGCGCTCGACGCGGCCAAGGCGGCCGACGCGCGCGAGCCCGAGGGGCCGCTGCACGGGGTGCCGGTGGCGCACAAGGACCTGGCCAGTACGGCCGGCATCCGCACCACGTACGGGTCGCCGCTCTACTCCGGCAACGTGCCCGACAAGGACGACCTGATCGTCGAGCGGCTCAGGCGCGCCGGGGCCATCACGGTGGGCAAGACCAACACGCCCGAGTTCGGCACCGGGTCGCACACGGTCAACGAGGTGTTCGGGGCCACGCGCAACCCCTACGACCTGTCCAGGTCCGCCGGAGGCAGCAGCGGCGGGGCGGCGGCGGCCCTGGCGGCCGGCATGGTGCCGCTGGCCGACGGCTCCGACATGGGCGGGTCGCTGCGCAATCCGGCGTCGTTCTGCAACGTGGCCGGGCTCCGGCCGACCCCCGGGCGGGTGCCCGCGCCGTCCGAGATCGCCGCCTGGTACACCCTGTCCGTGCCGGGGCCGATGGCGAGGACGGTCGAGGACCTCACCCTGATGCTGGAGGCCGTGGCCGGGTTCGACCCGCGGTCCCCCTACTCGATCACCGAGGGCTTCCGCCGCGACCCCGAGCAGGGCGTGGCGGGGCTGCGGGTGGCCTGGAGCCCCGATCTCGGCGGGTTGCCGGTGGATCCCGAGACGGCGGCCGTCACGGCGACCGCGCCGGGCGTGTTCGAGCGGCTGGGCGCGCGGGTCGAGCAGGTAGACCTCGACCTGTCCGACGCCGACGACGCCTTCCGCGTCTACCGCGCCTGGTTCTACGCCCTGTCCTTCGGCGAGCTGGACGGCCTCGGTCCCAACACCGCCTGGAACGTCGAGCAGGGCCGCCAGGTCACCGGCGCCGACCTGGCCCGCGCCGAGCGGCTGCGCAGCGGCCTCTACCAGCGGATGGCCGGCTTCTTCGACACCTACGACGTGCTGATCGCGCCGGTCAGCCAGGTGCCGCCGTTCCCGGTCGAGCAGCCGCACGTCAGCGAGATCAACGGGGTCCGGCTGCCCGACTACCTGTCGTGGATGCGCTCCGCCTACTGGATCAGCGTCCTGCACGCGCCCGCCGCCTCGGTGCCGGCCGGGTTCACGCCGTCGGGGCTGCCGGTCGGGGTGCAGATCGTCGGCCGGCCGTTCGCCGACGCCACGGTGCTGCGCGTGGCCCACGCCTTCGAGCAGGCCACCCGCCACGGCGAGCGCCGCCCGCCCCTCTAGACGATCAGACGATCCCGTATCGTCGCAAGCTCCTCAACTACGTATACGGCTTGCGCAGCGGCGACTCGCGGTAGCCGTGCATGCCCTCCAGCAGCCCGAAGACGCCGACGGCGCACAGCGGCCAGGCCACCCGCACGCCCAAGGCGGTCAGCCGCAGCGAGCCGGGGACGATCGTGGTCCCGGGCTGCGCGGCCGCCTCCACGGTGACCACGCCCAGCGTGAACGCCGAGCCCACCCAGAGCGTGATGTAGGCGGCGAGCAGCCCGCCCGCGCAGAGCCCCACCAGCACGGCCAGCTCGTGACCGCGCCGAAGACGCCAGCCCACCGCCCCGCAGACCAGCCCGAGCACTCCGGTGACCACCGCGAACCAGCCGTCGGCGGCGATCAGGGCCTGCGTGGAGGGGTCGGCCAGCACCTGCCCCTGGTCGGTGATCTGGTAGGGCGCGCGGGGCGACAGCCACGACCAGAGCAGCCCGGCGAGGACGGCCGTCGAGGCGAGGATGAGGACGGTCACCGCGAACGGCCGCACATGCCTCGCCACGCCACTTCCCTTCACCGCCCGCGTCAGGATCAGCTTGATGGTATCTCCCGGTTAGGCTCACTTCGTGATTCACGAAGAGGTCTGGCTGATCGAACCCTCCGGCCCGCTCAGGGGCGACGTCGAAGTACGCGGCTCCAAGAACGCCGTCTCCAAGCACATGGTGGCCGCGATGCTGGGCAGCGGTGAGAGCTGCATCCACAACGTCCCCGAGGTCGGCGAGGTCGGCATCACCGCGGCCATGCTGGAGGCCCTGGGCATCGACGTCGAGATCAGCAAGAACGAGATCCGCATCGCGCAGGGCCCGGAGATCCGGCCGCGCGTGCCCGACGCGTTCACCGGCCTGAACCGCATCCCCATCCTGATGCTCGGCCCGCTGCTGCACCTGGCGGGTGAGGCGTTCGTGCCGCTGGTCGGCGGCGACCCCATCGGGCGGCGGCCGGTGAACTTCCACGTCGAGGCGCTGCGCGCGATGGGCGCCGAGGTGGAGGTCGGCGACACCGGCATCTACGCCAAGGCCAAGCGGCTGAACGGTGTCCGGCTGGAGCTGCCCTACCCGAGCGTCGGCGCCACCGAGACGATCCTGATGTCGGCGGTGCTGGCCGAGGGCAAGACCGTGGTGAAGAACGCCGCGATGGAGCCCGAGGTGGTGGAGCTGGCGCTGTTCCTGCAGCGGATGGGCGCCCGGATCGAGCTGTCGCCCGACCGCCGGATCGTGATCGAGGGCGTCGAACGGCTGCACGGCGCCTCCATCTGGCTGGCGGGCGACCGCATCGAGGCGTTCTCGTACCTGGCCGCGGGCCTGGTCACCGGCGGCGAAGTGCGCGTGCACGGCTGCCCGCAGGACCGGCTGGTCACCGCGATCACCACGCTGGCCAGGATGGGCGCCGAGTTCGCCATCAACGACGAGTACCTGTGCGCCACGGCCCCGCCCGAGGGGTTGCGCGCGGCGGCGGTGCAGACCGACACCCACCCCGGCTTCATGACCGACTGGCAGACGCCGCTCATGGTGCTGTTCACGCAGAGCCAGGGCATGTCGGTGCTGCACGAGACGGTCTTCGAGAACCGCCTGGTGTACGTGCCCGCGCTGCAGAAGATGGGCTGCGAGATCGAGGTGTTCGACCAGTGCCTGGGCGGCCCGGCCTGCCGCTACCACGACACCAACGCCAAGCACTCGGCGGTGGTGCGCGGGGTCTCGCGGCTGAAGGGCGCCGACGTCACGCTGCCCGACATCAGGGCGGGGTTCTCGGCGGTGCTGGCCGCGGCGGTGGCCGACGACGTGTCCACGCTGCGCGGTGTGCACCACATCGAACGCGGCTATCACCGGCCGTTCGAGCAGTTCGCGTCGCTTGGTCTGAACATCCGTCGAGAACAGTAAAGGAGTCGGAAGTGGGCGTTTGCCGGTGATCTGTCGGTCGCAGATCACCTGAGTGAGTGTGCTCAGATCCATCGGCGGGCTCGGCGTGACGGGGGCCCTCTGCGGAGTGCTCGCGGCGGCGCTGGTGACACCGGCCGTGAGCGGGGCGGGCCTGGCCGCCAAGAGCGCCGCGAACGTCTTCGTGGACCTGCCGCCGCCGCCGCGTGAGGAACCGCTGGCCCAGGTCACGCGGCTGCTGGACCGCACCGGCAAGACGTTCGCCCAGTTCTACGAGGCCAACCGGACGACGGTACGGCTGTCGCGGGTGGCCCCCGTGATGCGCCAGGCGATCGTGGCCATCGAGGACGCCCGCTTCTACGAGCACGGCGGCCTCGACGTCCGGGGCACCTTCCGGGCGCTGCTCACCAACACCCAGGCCGGTGGCATCAAGCAGGGCGGCTCCTCGCTCACCCAGCAGCTGGTGAAGAACATCCTGGTCGAGAGCGCCCACACGGAGCAGGAACGGGACCGGGCGCGGGCGCCCAGCGTGGGCCGTAAGATCACCGAGCTGCGGCTGGCCCTGGCGCTGGAGAAGAAGTACACCAAGGACGAGCTCCTGGAGAAATACCTCAACATCGCCTACTTCGGCGCGGGCGCGTACGGCGTCGAGGCCGCCGCCCGGCGTTTCTTCTCCACCACGGCCGCCGAGCTGACCCTGACGCAGGCGGCCACGCTCGCCGGCGCCGTCCGCATGCCGTACTCCACCGATCCCTCGCTCGGCCGGGCCAGGCAGGCACGGTTGAAGGAGCGCCGGGACATCGTGCTCGACCGGATGGCCGGCCTGGGACAGATCACTCCCCGGCAGGCCGAGATCGCCAAGCGGAGCCGGCTCGCCATCCACCTCCGCCCGGAGCCCGGCGGGTGCGGGCAGAGCCGCTACCCCTACTTCTGCCTGTACGTGCAGCGGGAACTGCTCACCAACCAGGTCTTCGGCAACACGGCGGCCGAGCGGCGGACCAGGATGGCCAGGGGCGGGCTGGTGATCAGGACCAGTCTCGACCCGGTGGCGCAGCGGGCCGCCGAGGAGGCGATCCGCCGCCGGGTCAACCCCGAGGACACGGAGGTGGCCGCCGAGGCCATGATCACCCCGGACAGCGGGCGGATCAGGGCGATGGCGGCCAGCAAGGAGTTCGGCCGCAACCCGGGTGACCGCAAGAACGGGCGCAAGACGACGTTCAACCTGGCGGCGGACGTGGCGCACGGCGGCGGCATGGGCTTCCAGGCCGGGTCCACGTTCAAGGTGTTCACCCTGGCCACCGCGTTGCGGCAGGGCTGGAGGTTCGGCCAGGGGTTCCAGACGCCCGGCTCGCTGGTGCCGTCGCCGGGGTATCGCGACTGCGCCGGGCGGCCCGTCAACGACCCGCGGGCGACCATCTACAACGCCGGCGGCGAGGGCAGCGGCGGCGGCCCGCACAGCCTGTCGACCGGCACCTGGAAGTCGGTGAACATCTTCTACATGATGCTGGAGCGCAAGGTCGGCCTCTGCAACGTGGTCAAGACCGCCAGGGCGCTCGGCATCACCCGGGCCGACGGCAAACCGCTGCGTGAGGTGCCGACGTTCACGCTGGGGATCAACGAGATGGACCCGGTGACGGTGGCGGCGGCGTTCGCCACGTTCGCGGCCCGGGGCAGGTACTGCCGCCCGCTGGCCATCGTGGAGATCGTCGGCCGCGACGGCGTGCCCACCCGGGTGCCGCCCGCCTGCGAGCAGGTCATGGACCGGCAGGTCGCCGACGCCGTCAACTACATCCTGTCCGGGGTGTTCACCCAGGGCACCATGCGCGGCCAGAGCATCGGCCGCCCGGTGGCGGGCAAGACCGGCACCAACAACGGCTACACCTCGGCCTGGTTCGCCGGGTACACGCCGGACCTGGCGGCGGCCGTGAGCATGGGCGACATCCGGGGCTCCTACCGGTTCCCGTTGCAGAACGTGGAGATCGGCGGCCAGTACTACGGCTCGGTGCAGGGGGCGTCGCTGCCGGGCCCGATCTGGGTGGACTCCATGCAGGGGGCGTTGCGCGACACTCCGGCGCACGGGTTCCCCGGCCCCGACATGGGCCGCTTCGGCGGCGGGTTCACGCCGGGGCTGAAGGAGGCCGAGGAGGAGGAGAAGCGCAGGGAGGCACTCGGGCGCGCGGGCGAGCGCCCTCGCGACTGGTTCGGGCCGTGGCTGCGGGAACGCCAAGGCCACCACGCCCGCTGGCGCCCGTCGCGCCGCTTCCCTCGCTTCCCGGACGGCCGGCCGCCCTGGCGCGGCCGGCGCCACCACTGACGGCCGTGTCGCCGGCGGAGGCCGGCGGGTGCGAGGCGGGGCTAGCGTTTGCCGATGGGGGCGGTGACGGCCCGGGTGAGGGCGACGAGGTTGGCCGGGGCGGTCTCGATCTGCAGCCCGCGCTTGCCTGCCGAGAAGTAGATCGTGTCGAACTCCAGCGCCGACGAGTCGACCACGGTCGGCAGCGCCTTGCGCTGGCCGAGCGGGCTGATGCCGCCGACCACGTAGCCGGTCACCCGCTCCACCTTGGCCGCGTCGGCCATCGCGGCCCGCTTGCCGCCCAGCGCCGCGGCCAGCGCCTTGAGGTCGAGCTTGCCCGCCACCGGCACGACGGCCACCGCGAGCCCGCTCTCCACCTCGGCGACCAGCGTCTTGAAGATCCGCTCGTACGGCACGCCGAGCGCGTCGGCCGCCTCCTCGCCGTAGGCCTGGGCGGCGGCGTCGTGCTCGTAGGGGTGGAGCGTGAACGCCGCCTTGGCCCTGGTCAACGCCACCGTGGCCGGAGTGCCCCCCTGGGCCTTCGCCTTGCTCACGTCGTCGATCCCTTCCGGTGTCCGAGAACGGACAGTCTAGCGAATCTACAATGTAAAGGCCCTGCCCGGGGTGTACCCGAGAGCCCGCCGGAACACGTCGATGAACGCGCTGGCCGAGGCCCAGCCGCAGCGGTGCGCCACGGTCGTCACGGCGACGCCGTCGGCGAGCAGCAGCAGCGCGTGGTGCAGCCGCAGCTGCGTGCGCCACTGCGGGAAGCTCATGCCGAGCTCGGCGCGGCAGAGCCTGGCCAGTGTCCTGGCGCTGGCGCCCGCCGCCGTGCCCAGCTGGGCGAGTGTACGGCCGTCGGCCGGGTCGTCGTGCAGCATCGCGCAGACGGCCGCCAGCCGCGGATCGCGCGCCGTGGGCAGATGGAACGGCTGCTCGGGGGAGCGGCGGAGCTGGTCGAGCAGCACCGCCCGCAGCCGCCGCTCCTCGCCGGAGTCGAGGCGGTCGCCCGTGCAGGCGATGATCAGCTCCCGCAGCAGCGGGCCCACGGCCAGCACGGCGGGCCGGGCCAGGCCGAGGGGGTCGTCGGTGTCGGAGACCCCGACCAGGCGCAGGTCGGTGCGGCCGTGGGCGCGGTGCTCATGCACGGTCCCCGCCGGGATCCAGATCGCCCGGCTGGCCGGGGCGACCCAGGTGCCGGCGCCGGTGGTGACCGACAGCACCCCCCGGCAGGCGTAGATGATCTGGTGGGTGTCGTGCCGGTGGGCGTCGATGCCCGTGCCCGGCGCCAGGGGCCGCCTGCCCGTGGGAGCCTCCGGCAGATGGCGGATTTCCATCATGGATTGGCATTTTATCGGAAGCAGGCCAGCCGCTCGGCGGTGATGATCGAACCGTGAAGGTGAACAGGGTCGCCATGCTCGCCATCGGCCACGGGAGCGTGGACGTCTACCAGGGCGCGGTGCCCGCTCTCGTCCCGTTCCTGGTGATGGAGCGCGGTTACGGCTACGTGGCGGCGTCGGGCGTCGTGCTGGCGGCCACGCTGCTGTCGTCGGTCGTCCAGCCGGTGTTCGGCGCGCTGACCGACAGGTGGCGGATGCCGTGGCTGATCCCGGTCAGCATGACCACCGCCGGGCTGGGGATCGCGCTCAGCGGCGTCTCCGGCTCGTACACGCTGACCTGGCTGGCCGTGGCCCTGTCGGGGCTGGGGGTGGCGGCGTACCATCCGGAGGCGGCGCGCCTGGCGCGGATCGCCAGCGAGGGCAGCCACGTGCGGATGAGCTGGTTCGCCCTGGGCGGCACGCTCGGTTTCGCGAGCGCGCCCATCATCGTCACGCCGCTGCTGTCGCTGGGCGGGCTGGGCGCGTCGCCGCTCCTGGTGGTGCCGGCGCTGGCGGGCGCGCTGCTCACGCTGACCGTGATCCGCGCCGTGGCCGGGCGCGAGGCGGCGGGAGGCGTCGCCTCGCCCGTCTCGGGGCGGGATGACTGGGCGTCGTTCGCCCGCCTCACGCTGGTGGTCGTCTTCCGGTCCGTCGTGTACGTCGGGCTGAGCGCGTTCATCGCCCTCTACCTGAGGGGCGGCGCGGCGGGCGCGGTGGCGCTGTTCGTGCTGTTCGCGGGCGGCGCGCTGGGCACCGTGCTCGGCGGCCGGCTCGCGGCCCGCTGGGGCCGGGTGCGCACGATGCGGCTGGCATACGCGGCCAGTGTCCCGGCTCTCGCCGGGATCGTGCTCGTGCCCGGTCACGCGGCCTACGTCTTCGTCGCGGCCACCTCGATCTTCCTGTACGCGCCGTTCTCCCTGCACGTGACGCTGGGCCAGGACTACCTGCCGCGCCGGGTGGGCACGGCCGGCGGGGTGACGCTCGGCCTGGCGGTCAGCGCGGGCGGGCTGACCAGCCCGCTGCTCGGGGCGCTGGCGGAGGGCACCTCCCTGCGCCTCGCCCTGTCGGTGCTGGTGGTCTTTCCGGCCCTGGCCTGGCTGCTGTCGGGGACCCTGCGTGAGCCGGCCCCCTCGCTCGTCGCGGAAACGCCCTGACGGGCGAGGCCCGACGGGCGGCCTGGGTCAGGTCGCGGCGTGGAACCGGCGCTGCAGCTCCCGCACCTCGTCCGCGAGCCCGGGGACGGGCCCGGCCACCTCGACACCCGGCGCGATCTCGTTGATCGGCAGGGTCCGGACAGGCGGCGCCGGGACGCCCAGCTCGGCCAGCCAGCCGGCCAGCTGCTCGGAGGAGCTCACGTAGACGATGCGGCCGAGCCCGACCCAGCCGTGCGCGGCGGCGCACATCGGGCAGTGCTCGCCCGAGGTGTAGACGGTCGCGCCCGCCCGCTCCTCCGGGGTGAGGTTGGCCGCGGCCCAGCGGGCCAGCGCGAACTCCGGATGCCGGGTCCGGTCGCCGCCGGCCACGTGGTTGTGGTCCTCGGCGAGCACGGCGCCGTCGGCGGCCACCAGCACCGACCCGAACGGCTCGTCACCCGCGTGCAGCGCCTCGGCGGCCAGCTCCACGCAGCGGCGCAGATGCAGCAGGTCGTCGTCGGTCAGCATGGCGGCCTCCAGGATGCGATCTTCATCGCCATGCTAGCCCGGGGCCCCGGAGCTGCTGCGACTCGCGCGTCCGGATGGTGGACGGAACGGGATACACCCAGTGGACTCCGTAGACTGGTGGGGTGATTTCCCGTATCGACATGCGCGGTTCTCTGCCCGAGGACCTGCGCGACGTGCTGCCCCGCGCCGAGCTCGACGTCGAGGCCGCCCTGGAGAAGGTGCGGCCCATCTGCGAGGACGTGCGCCATCGTGGGGCGGCAGCCGTACGGGAGCTGACCGCCAGGTTCGACGGGGTCGAGATCGAGCGGGCCCGGGTGCCCGAGCAGGCCATCCGCGGGGCGCTCGACGAGCTGGCGCCCGAGGTCAGGGCGGCCCTTGAGGAGGCGATCCGGCGGGTCCGCCTGGTCCACCGCGACCAGCGCCGCGCCGACCACACGACCCAGGTCGTCCCGGGCGGCACCGTCACCGAGCGGTGGGTGCCGGTCGAGCGGGTCGGGCTCTACGTGCCGGGCGGCCGCGCCGTCTACCCCTCCAGCGTGGTCATGAACGTCGTGCCCGCCCAGGAGGCCGGGGTCGAGTCGCTGGCCGTGACGAGCCCGGCGCAGAAGGAGCACGGCGGGCTGCCGCACCCCACGATCCTGGCCGCGTGCGCGCTGCTGGGCGTCGACGAGGTCTACTCCGTCGGCGGCGCCCAGGCGGTGGCCATGTTCGCCTACGGCACCGAGGAGTGTCCGGCGGCCACCATGGTCACGGGGCCCGGCAACATCTGGGTGGCCGCGGCCAAGCGGCTGCTCAAGGGCCGCATCGGCATCGACTCCGAGGCGGGGCCGACGGAGATCGCGATCCTGGCCGACGAGACGGCCGATCCGGTGCACGTGGCGGCCGACCTGATCAGCCAGGCCGAGCACGACGTGATCGCCGCCGCCGTGCTGGTGACCGACAGCGTGGAGCTGGCCGAGGCGGTGGAGAAGGAGCTGCCCGGCCAGGTCGGCGCGACCCGGCACGCCGCCCGCGTCACCGAGGCGCTGAGCGGCCGCCAGTCCGGCATCGTGCTGGTCGACAGCATCGACGACGGGGTCAAGGTGGTCAACGCCTACGCGGCCGAGCACCTGGAGATCCACACCGCCGACGCGGCGGGGGTCGCCGCCCGGATTCGCAACGCCGGCGCGATCTTCGTGGGCCCCTACGCCCCGGTCTCGCTCGGCGACTACCTGGCGGGCTCCAACCACGTGCTGCCCACGGGCGGCTGTGCCTGCCACTCCAGTGGCCTGTCGGTGCAGTCGTTCCTGCGCGGCATCCACGTCGTCGACTACACCCGTGAGGCGCTGGCCGGCGCGGCGGCGCACGTGTCGGTGCTGGCCGACGCCGAGGACCTGCCCGCGCACGGCGCCGCGGTCAGGGCGCGCTTCGACTGGCAGGTGCCCTCGTGACCGTGCCGGGAGCGCCCGAACCCGCCGACGCGACGAAGTGGGAGCACATGGAGTTGCACGACCTGCCGATTCGTGACGACCTCAGGGGCCGGACACCGTACGGCGCGCCCCAGATCGACGTCCCGGTCCGGCTCAACACCAACGAGAATCCCTACCCGCCGTCCAAGGCGCTGGTCGACGACCTGGCCGAGGAGGTGCGGCGCGACGCGGCCGGGCTCAACCGCTATCCCGACAGGGAGGCCGAGGCGCTCCGCGCCGAGCTGGCCGATCACCTCGGCCACGGGCTGGGCGCCGGTCAGGTGTGGGCGGCCAACGGCTCCAATGAGGTGTTGCAGCAGATCCTGCAGGCCTTCGGCGGCTACGGCCGCACCGCGCTGGGGTTCGAGCCGTCCTACTCGATGCACCCGATCATCACCACCGGCACCAGCACCGAGTGGATCAGCGGCGTCCGCGAGGACGACTTCTCGCTCGACCCGGCCAAGGCGGCCGCGGCCGTCGAGGAGCACCGGCCCGACATCGTCTTCCTGACCTCTCCCAACAATCCGACCGGCACGGCCCTGCCGCTCGGCACCATCACCAGGGTGCTGGAGGCGGCCAGGGGCATGGTGGTGGTCGACGAGGCCTACTTCGAGTTCGCCCGGGGCGGCACACCGTCCGCGCTCTCGCTGCTGCCGGAGCATCCGAGGCTGATCGTCACCCGGACGATGTCCAAGGCGTTCGCGATGGCGGGCACCAGGGTGGGCTATCTGGCCGCGCATCCGGCCGTGATCGAGGCGCTGCTGCTGGTGCGGCTGCCCTACCACCTGTCGACGCTGACGCAGGCGGCGGCGCGGGTGGCGTTGCGGCATCGCGCGGAGCTGCTCGGTACGGTCGACGAGCTGCGGCGCGAGCGCGACGACACGGTGGCGTGGCTGCGTGCCAAGGGTTTGACGGTGGCCGACTCCGACGCCAACTTCGTGCTGTTCGGGCGCTTCCCCGAGCGGCGCGCGGTCTGGGAGGGTCTGCTGGCGAGGGGCGTGCTCATCCGTGAGGTCGGGCCGCCCGAATGGCTGCGAGTGTCGATCGGCACCGGCGAGGAGATGGCGGCGTTCCGCGCCGCGATGGAGGGAGTTCTGTGAGTCGCGTAGGCCGCGTCGAGCGCGCAACGAAGGAGACGTCGGTCCTGGTCGAGGTGGGTCTCGACGGCACCGGCCGGGTCGACGTGTCGACGGGGGTCGGTTTCTTCGACCACATGCTGGCGCAGCTGGGCAAGCACGGGCTGTTCGACCTGACCGTCAAGACCGAGGGCGACCTGCACATCGACTCCCACCACACGATCGAGGACACCGCGCTCGCGCTGGGGGCGGCGTTCCGCGAGGCGTTGGGCGACAAGTCGGGCATCAGGAGGTTCGGCAATGCGTCGTGCCCGCTCGACGAGTCGCTCGCCCAGGTGACCGTCGACCTGTCCGGCCGGCCCTACCTCGTGCACACCGAGCCCGAGGGCATGGCGCCGATGATCGGCCCCGAATACGACACGACCATGACGCGCCACATCCTCGAGTCGTTCGTCGCGCAGGCGGCGATCTGCCTGCACGTCAGCGTCCCCTACGGGCGCAACGCGCACCACATCGTCGAGGCCCAGTTCAAGGCACTGGCCAGGGCGCTGCGCGAGGCGTCCGAGCCCGACCCGCGCGCCACGGGCGTGCCGAGCACGAAGGGAGTCCTATGAGCGAGAACGCGATCGCCATCGCGATGGTCTTCATCGGTCTCTTCCTGATCGGCGGCATCTTCTCCCTGGCCAAGCAGGGGCTCAAGATCGGCGCTGTCATCTGCGCCATCGGCGCGGCGATGGCGATCATGGCGGGGGTGATGTGGTGGTGAAGCGGATCGTCGTCCTCGACTACGGATCCGGCAACCTGCGCTCGGCCGAGCGGGCCCTGGCCAGGGCGGGCGGCGACGTGACCGTGACCGCCGACGCCGACGCCGCGATGGAGGCCGACGGGCTGGTCGTGCCGGGCGTCGGCGCCTTCGAGGCGTGCATGTCGGGCCTGCGGGCGGTTCGCGGCGAGCGGATCATCGGCAGGCGGCTGGCCGGGGGCCGGCCGGTGCTGGGCATCTGCGTCGGCATGCAGATCCTGTTCGCCCGGGGCGTCGAGCACGGCGTCGAGACCGAGGGTTGCGGCGAGTGGCCGGGCACGGTCGAGCGGCTCGACGCTCCCGTGCTGCCGCACATGGGGTGGAACACCGTCAAGGCGCCCGCGGACAGCGTGCTGTTCGCCGGGCTCGACGCCGCGACGCGGTTCTACTTCGTCCACTCCTACGGCGTGCGCGACTGGGAGCTGCGGCCGGGCGACGGTTTCGCCGAGCCGCTGGTCACCTGGGCCGAGCACGGTGTGCCGTTCGTGGCCGCCGTCGAGAACGGCCCGCTCATGGCCACCCAGTTCCACCCCGAGAAGTCAGGCGACGCCGGCGCGGCGTTGCTGCGCAACTGGCTCGGCACCCTGTGAGCCGTTCCCGGTGTGAGCTTCGGTGAGCAAGGAGCGGGCGCGCCGCCGGGCCGAACGTGAGGCCGAGCGGGCGCGCGCGATGCGCCTCAACGAGCAGCGGCAAGCGCGCGCGGCCCGCCGGCGCGCCCGCCTCGCCCGGTTGGTCCCGCGCCCGGCGCGGGTGGCCCGCCAGGGGGGCCTGCTCGCCCGCCGCCGCCGGGCTCGCAACGTCGTGGTGCTGCTCGGATTCCTGCTCGTCCAGACGCTGGTGTGGCTGATCTGGGGATCGGCCTTCCTGAGCTTCGGCGTTTTCGTCTTCTCCCTGCTTCTGGCACCTGTCCTGGTGACTCTCGCTTTCGACCGGAGGATCTGATGTCGCTCGTATTGCTGCCCGCCATCGACGTGGTGGACGGCCAGGCCGTACGCCTCGTCCAGGGAGAGGCCGGCACCGAGACCGGCTACGGCGCGCCGCTGGCGGCCGCGCTGGCCTGGCAGGAGGCGGGGGCGGAGTGGATCCATCTGGTCGACCTCGACGCGGCCTTCGGCCGTGGCTCCAACCGGGAGCTGATCAGCGAGCTGATCGGCCGGGTCGACGTCAAGGTGGAGCTGTCGGGCGGCATCCGCGACGACGAGTCCCTGGCCGCCGCGCTCGGCACCGGCTGCCGCAGGGTGAACATCGGCACGGCGGCGCTGGAGAACCCCGAGTGGTGCCGGAAGATCATCGCCGAGCACGGTGACAAGATCGCGGTCGGCCTCGACGTGCGCGGCACCACGCTGGCCGCCCGGGGCTGGACCGAGGAGCGCGGCGACCTGTGGGAGGTGCTGGAGCGCCTGGAGGCCGACGGCTGCCCCCGCTACGTGGTCACCGACGTCACCAAGGACGGCACACTGCGCGGCCCCAACCTCGACCTGCTGCGGCAGGTCTGCGCCCGCACCGGCAAGCCCGTCGTCGCCAGCGGCGGCGTGTCCTCTCTCGACGACCTGCGCGCACTGGCTTCTCTCGTTCCGGACGGAGTGGAGGGAGCCATCGTGGGGAAGGCCCTCTACGCTCAAGCCTTCACGTTGCAGAGCGCGCTGGTCGCGGTGAGTTAAGGGAGGGGGACGTGATGGGCAACATGAGTATGGAAAGCGCCGGTTCCAGGGTCTTCTCGGGTGGCATCTGGGAGGAGAAGTACGGCTACGCCCGCGCCGTGGTCGTGGGCAACCGGGTCATCGTGTCGGGCTGCACCGCCACGGTCGACGGCGAGGTCAGGTTCGTCGGAGACCCCTACGGGCAGAGCGTTACCGCGATGGGCATCGCGCTGGAAGCCGTCGAGCGGGGCGGCCTCACCCGCGAGGACGTGGTCATGATCCGCTACTACGTGGTCGAGCACTGTCACTTCGACCTGGTCGGTAAGGCCATCGGCGAGGTGTTCGGGCACGTCCGGCCGGCGTGCACCGGCGTACAGGTGGCCGGGCTGGTGGATCCGAGAATGCTGGTCGAGATCGAGATCGAGGCACTACGCGCATGACGGTGGCGGTAAGGGTGATCCCGTGTCTTGACGTGGACGCGGGACGGGTGGTCAAGGGCGTCAACTTCGCCAACCTGCGCGACGCGGGCGATCCCGTCGAGCTGGCCAGGCGCTACGACGCCGAAGGGGCCGACGAGCTCACCTTCCTCGACATCACCGCGTCGTCGGGTGAGCGAGAGACCATGCTCGACGTGGTGCGCAGGACGGCCGAGCAGGTGTTCATCCCGCTCACGGTGGGCGGCGGCATCCGCTCGGTCGACGACGTCAACCGGCTGCTGCGGGCGGGCGCCGACAAGGTGTCGCTCAACACGGCCGCCATCGCGCGGCCCGAGCTGCTCACCGAGGCGTCACGGCGCTTCGGCGCGCAGTGCGTGGTGCTGTCGGTCGACGCGCGCCGGGCGCCGGGCACCGAGAGCGGCTTCGAGGTGACCACCCACGGCGGCCGGCGCGGCACCGGCATCGACGCGGTCGAGTGGGCGGCGCGCGGCGAGGAGCTGGGCGTCGGCGAGATCCTGCTCAACTCGATGGACGGTGACGGCACGCTCGACGGCTACGACCTGGAGATGATCCGCGCGGTGCGGGCCGCGGTGCGGGTGCCGGTGATCGCCAGCGGCGGGGCCGGACGGCTGGAGGACTTCCCGCCCGCGGTCGAGGCGGGCGCCGACGCCGTGCTGGCGGCGTCGGTGTTCCACTTCGGCACTCTGAAGATCGCCGAGGTCAAGGAGACACTGCGTCACGCGGGTCATCCGGTCCGCTAGGAGCCGGGACCGCCGTCGTTCCCCGTGGGCGGCGGCGGGTCACCCGCCGCGTCAGAAGACGCGCATGTGCTGGAAGCACTCGTAGGCGGCGTCCCGGGCCGAGAACGCGACGGCCTCCGACCGCTTGACGGCCAGGTAGGCGGAGCGCCGCAGCGGGCCGAGCGCCTCCATGAGCAGCTCGTCGGCCTCCAGCGCGTCGAGCGCCTCGTCCAGCGACGTGGGCAGCCGCGGGTAGCGGCCGGGCCGGGTGTCGGGGTCGATGCCGACCGCCTCGCCCGGGTCGAGCTTGCGGCGCAGGCCGTCGAGGCCGGCGTGGATGACCGCGCCCAACGACAGGTAGGGGTTGGCCGAGGAGTCAGACGGTTTCAGCTCCAGGTTGGGCTCGCCGCTCTCGCCCAGCGGGGAGCAGATCCGGATCGCCGCCTCCCGGTTGTCGGGGCCGTGCACGGCGTAGGCGCCGGCCCAGGAACGGGGCGACAACCGGCGGAAGCCGTTGACGCTGCCGCAGGTGAGCGCGGTGAGGGCGGGCAGGTGGGCGATCAGGCCGCCGATGAAGCACTCGAGCTCCCCGTCGCCGCCGGCGAACACGTTGCGTGTGTCCCGCCACAGCGACAGGTGCAGGTGGGCGCCGTTGCCGGCCTGGTCGGGCAGCGGCTTGGGAGCCAGCGTGGCCCACATCGACATGCGCATCGCCACGCCCCGCACGGTCTCGCGGTAGAGGACGTGGTTGTCGGCGGCCCGCAGCGCCGGCGCGTGCCGTACGGACAGCTCCTGCTGGCCGGCCCCGAGCTCGGGATGGTAGTGCTCGACCCGCAGCCCCTGGGTCTCCAGCGCGTGGATGAGCTTGATCGTGTAGTCGTGGGCCGTGTCGAAACCGGAGTTGGCGTAGCAGAGGCTGTCGTCGATCGGCAGCAGCCGGTCGGGGCCGCCGGAGGGGTCCGGCAGACGGCGGCCGAGCGTGAACTCCGGCTCGAACGCGGCCATCAGGGTGTAGCCGTCGCCCGCCAGAGCGCCGATCGCGTCCTTGAGGAAGGTGCGGGGGCACGCGTCCCAGGGGGAGCCGTCGATGGCGCGCAGGTCGGACAGCATCGCTGCCGCGCCGGGCGCGTGGGGGAGGGGGACGTAGGTGGAGGGGTCCGGGACGATGCGTACCTCGCCCACCGGACCCAGATGCTCGACCTCCTGCAACTGGTCGAGCATGTTCATCGCCATCATGGCCACCGTGTGCCCGATGCCCGTGTCGAGGCGCTCGGCCAGCCGTGACCGGGATGCCGCCTTGCCACGAATGACACCGCCGTGGTCGGCGTAGAGGAAGCGGATGAGCTCGATGCCTTCGAGCTCCGCCCGCTCCAGAATCCGCCGGACGTTGGGATCAGGCTGGTTGATCTTGGTGGCACTCGGACGATCTCTCATCCTGCCTGCGTAACACGATCCAGCAGCGCGGGGAAGCGTCTAACGCAGACAGAACCGCACCTCAGGTCAGAACATTGGTAAAGAAGACGGCCAACTGATTGGCTCCTTGGACGATCCCGTTGAACACGCCATTGACCGCGCTCGCGGCCTCTGCCGGCCGGGTGAACAGGTAGAAGACCACGAACGCCACGAGAACGTAGGTGATCACCTTCTTGACCTGCATGGGGGCCTCCTGCAGTCCATTCCCAGCCGTATATACCCGGATCTGGGCGATCACTGGCATCTTCTATGAAGATGTTCTTGATCCTAACCGGGGGGCATCTCCCTTACGCCATGGTAAGGCCAAGTGGCGAAGCCGGAGAGAGATTCGCCCGGACGGCTAGATGCCGAGTTTGGCGCTCTTCAGCCGGGCGATCGCGCCGGGGTCGCCGCTGAGCTCGACCCGGGTGTGCTCCTGCCGGCCGAAGCAGAACAGCAGCAGCTCCGACGCGGTGCCGGTGACCTCCACCTTGGGGCCGATCCGCGGCCCGCCGAGCGCCACGCCGCCGCCGACCCGGTGCAGCACCACGCCCACGGGCGACCTGCGCAGCATCAGTTTGCCGACGGCCGAGACCCGCTTCCACAGCATCCGGTCCAGGTCGGGGGACACCTCGCGGGGCTCCCAGCCGGGCTGGGCGCGGCGGACGTCCTCGTGGTGGACGAACAACTCCAGTGTGTTGACGGCCTCGTCCAGGAACGGCAGCAGGCCGTAGACGCCGCCGGGCCTGCGGACGAGGCCGACCAGCTCGGGGTAGGGATGCCTGGCCTTGAGCGCGTCCTGCACCGAGGCGGTGTGACCGGCCAGCGGCTTGAGCGCGATGCCCGCGGCCGCGTCGGGCCTGCGCTCGCGCAGCACGAGATGGGCGGCCAGATCGTAGGTGCTCCACCCGTCGCAGAGGGTCGGGGCGTCGGGGCCGAGCTGATCGAACAGATCGCAGAGGGCGGCACGTTCGCCAGGAGCGTGAGTCACGACGCCAACCCTACCTTCGGGAATAACAGCACGATCAGCCGTGATAGGCAGTGATGTAGAAATCTGCACCTTTAGGGAAGGAAAAACAGCGAGTGGCGAGCAAGGTCACCTCGGCCGTCATGCGTAAGGGGCTCCGCGTCCTCGGCGTGGCCGTCCGCACCGAGAAGGGGGTCTTCACGGCCGCGGTCCTGGCCAGCGCGCTCTACGGCGGCATGACGGTGGCGTCCGCCTGGGCACTGGGCTGGGCCACCGAGAACGTCGTGCTGCCCGCCTTCGACCGGGGTGACGTCCCCTCGGGCGCGCTCTGGACGGCCACGCTGCTCATCATGGGCGCCGCGCTGCTCAAGGCGATCGGCGTGGCCGGGCGGCGCATCCTGGCCGGTCTCCTGCAGTACCGCATGCAGGCCCGGTCCCGTCGCGAGGTCACCAAGCAGTACCTGCGGCTGCCGCTCGCCTGGCACCACCGGCACCCCACCGGCCAGCTGCTGTCGAACGCCAGCGCCGACGCCGAGGCCGCCTGGGCGCCGCTCGCGCCGCTGCCGATGGCCGTCGGCGTGATCGTCATGCTGTTCACCGCGGCCATCGCGATGCTGGTCATCGACCCCGTGCTGGCTCTGGTCGGTTTCCTGATCTTTCCGGCCATCGCCGTGCTGAACCTGGTCTACCAGCGCAAGCTCAGCCCCCTCGCGACCCGCGCGCAGCAGTTGCGGGCCGAGGTCAGCGAGATCGCGCACGAGAGCTTCGACGGCGCGCTCGTGGTCAAGACCCTCGGCAGGGAGGCGCTGGAGACCGAGCGCTTCCAGCGCCGCGCGCACGAGCTGCGCGACGCCAACATCGCCGTCGGGCGGGTCCGCGGCCTGTTCGACCCGATGCTGGAGGCGCTGCCCACGCTCGGCGTGCTCGCGGTGCTCGCCGTCGGAGCGCTGCGGCTGTCGGGCGGCGCCATCGACTCGGGTGACCTGGTGCAGGTCGCCTACCTGTTCACGCTGCTCGCCTTCCCCATCAGGGCGCTCGGCTGGGTGCTCGCCGAGCTGCCGCGCAGCGTCGTCGGCTGGGAGCGGGTGCAGGCCGTACTGGAGGCGAAGGGCTCGATGGAGTACGGCCAGGCGTCCCTGCCCGAGGCCGGGCCCGCCGAGCTCGAGGTGTCGGGGGTGTCCTACTCCTACGGCACGGGCGACGTGCTGCACGACGTCACCTTCGAGGTGCGGTCCGGCCGTACGGTGGCGCTGGTCGGCCCGACCGGATCGGGCAAGTCGACGCTGGTCCAGCTGCTCGCCCGGCTGGTCGACCCGCCGTCGGGCCGGGTGCTGCTCGACGGCGTGGACGTGCGCGAACTGGCCTACGGCGGCATCGCCGAGACGGTGGCGCTGGTGCCGCAGCAGACGTTCCTGTTCGACGACACCGTGCGCGGCAACGTCGCGCTCGGACTGCCCGTCGACGACGAGGAGGTGTGGGCGGCGCTGCGGCTGGCCCAGGCCGACGGGTTCGTCGGCAAGCTCGCCGACGGACTCGCCACACGCGTGGGGGAGCGCGGCGCGACGCTGTCCGGCGGCCAGCGCCAGCGGCTCGCCCTGGCCCGCGCCGTCGTCCGCCGGCCCCGCCTGCTCATCCTCGACGACGCCACCTCCAGCGTGGACCCCCAGGTCGAGGCCAAGATCCTGTACGGCCTGCGCGACGCGGCGGAGGCGTCGAGCGTGGTGGTCGTGGCCTACCGGATGGCCACGATCGCGCTGGCCGACGAGGTCGTCTACCTCGACCGGGGCCGGGTCGTCGACCGCGGCTCCCACGACGAGCTGCTGGGGCGCTGCCTCGGCTACCGCAATCTGGTCACCGCCTACGAACGCGAGGAGGCCGAACGGGCCGCGGTCGAGGCCGAAGAGGAAGAAGGGGTCAGCGCGTGAGCGACGTCCGGAGCATCGGGGGCAGCGCCGAACGGTCGGCCCTGGCCACCGTCCGCCATGGGCTGTCGCTCACGCCGGAGTTCCGCAAGGGACTCGTGGTCACCCTGGCGCTGGCCGTGGTCGCCACCGTCGGCAAGATCATCGTGCCGATCGCCGTCCAGCAGACGATCGACACCGGGTTCAAGGGGTCGTCGGCCGACATCTCGTACATCACGCGAGCGGTACTGCTGTGCGCGGCGGCGGTGGTCCTGACGGCGTTCGCCGGCTACCTGATGAACGTCCGTCTCTACAAGGCCACCGAGTCGTCCCTGGCCACCCTGCGGGTGCGCGGCTTCCGCCACGTCCATGACCTGTCGGTGCTCACCCAGAACACCGAGCGCCGGGGCGCGCTGGTCTCCCGGGTCACCAACGACATCGACCAGATCAGCACGTTCATGCAGTGGGGCGGGCTGATGATCATCGTGGCGTTCGGCCAGCTGCTCGTGGCCAGCGCGCTGATGTTCGTCTACTCCTGGCAGCTCACCCTGCTGGTGTGGGTGTGCTTCCTGCCGCTCATGGTCGCGCTGCCGAGGTTCCAGCGCTGGCTGTCCAGCGCCTACACGACCGTCCGCGAGCGCACCGGCGACATGCTCGCCGCGGTCAGCGAGTCCGTCGTGGGCGCGGCCGTCATCCGGGCCTACGCCTCCGAGCGGCGCACCGCCGACCGCGTCGACGCGGCCGTGGACGCCAACAAGGCCGCCCAGGTCAAGGCGCAGACCATCGTCGGGTTCGTCTTCCCGCTGACCGAGATCGTGGCCGCCATCGCCCTGGCCGGCATCGTGCTGCTCGGCGTACAACTGGGGATGTCCGGCGACATCACGGCGGGAGAGCTCGTCGCGTTCCTCTTCCTCATCACGCTGTTCGTCTCGCCGATGCAGACCGCCACCGAGGTGCTCAACGAGGCCCAGAACGCGGTCGCGGGCTGGCGGCGCGTCCTCGGCGTGCTCGACACGCCGCCCGACGTCGCCGACCCCGGCGCCGACGGGGTCGAACTGCCGCGCGGCCCCATCTCGGTCGCCTTCGAGGACGTGCACTTCGCCTACCCGGGCGGCGTGCCCGTGCTGCACGAGGTGTCGCTGGAGATCCCGCCGCGCTCGCGCGTCGCGATCGTCGGCGAGACCGGGTCGGGCAAGACCACCTTCGCCAAGCTGCTCACCCGGCTGATGGACCCGGTCTCGGGCCGCGTCACGGTCGACGGCCACGACCTGCGCGCCGTCCGCTTCTCCTCGCTGCGCGAGCGCATCGTGATGGTGCCGCAGGACGGCTTCCTGTTCGACGGCACGCTGGAGGAGAACATCAGGTACGGCAAGCCCGCCGCCGACCGCGAGGAGATCCTGCTCGCGCTCACCGAGCTCGGCCTGGCCGACTGGCTCGACGGCCTGCCCTCGGGCCTCGACACCCCGGTGGGCCAGCGTGGTGAGTCGCTGTCGGCGGGCGAGCGGCAACTGGTGGCGCTGGCCCGCGCCTACCTCGCCGACCCCGACCTGCTCCTGCTCGACGAGGCCACCTCGGCCGTCGACCCGGCCACGGAGGTGCGGCTCGCCAGGGCGCTGGAGGGCGTCACCCGTGGCCGCACCGCGGTCTCGATCGCGCACCGGCTCTCCACGGCGGAGAACGCCGACGAGGTCCTGGTGTTCGACGACGGCCGCCTCGTCCAGCGCGGAGCGCACGAGGAGCTGGTGGCACGGCCCGGCGTCTACGCCGACCTGCACGCCTCCTGGATGTCGGCCGCCCGCTCCTGACGCCTGGTGGCCGGTCCCGGCCGGGGCTCAGCCCGTGGCCTGCTCGATCAGGGCAGAGAAGGTCACGCTGGTCCCGCCGGGCGACGACATGATCGTGACGTGATCGCAGAGCATGCGCGTCAGCCACAACCCCCTGCCGCCGGTGTCGTGGCTGGAGGGGGTGCGCGCCGACCCGATCCAGCCCGGTGGCAGCCCCGGGCCGTGGTCGGTGACCTCGCACCAGAGCCGGCCCCGCCGCGTCCACAGCCGCACCCGGCCGCTGCCCCCGCCGTGCAGCAGCGCGTTGGTGATGATCTCGTTGACGGCGAGTACGAAGTCCTCCAGCCGCTTGCCCCGCAGCCCCTCCCCGGCGGCGCACGCGCTGACCGCGCGGCGCAGCACGGTGACACGGCCGCGCGCGAAGGTCGCCGTGAGCAACTGCCTACACATCGGCCCGGCGGACGGTGAGCAGCTCGCCGGCCCTGGTCAGGTGGAGCATCCGGGCCAAGGTACTGCGCGCGGCCCGGTGACGTACCGCGTTCTCGGCGGAACGCACCGTAATGCGGCCTCGTCCGGTGTACCTTTTCGGACGAGGCCCAGGCAGGTCGTCGAGGGAGCAGGACGTGAACGTGCTGGAGATGACCCGGCACCGGCACGGCGAGTCGATAGTCGTCAGTCTCGCGGGCGAGGTCGACGTCGACAACGCCTCCAAGGTGCGCAAGTGTCTCGACGAAGCGGCGGAGTCGCCCGGCTCCCGGCTGGTCGTCGACCTGAGCAATCTGACGTTCATCGACACGACGGGGCTCGGCGTGCTGGTGCGGCTGCTCGCCAGCCTGCGTGAACGCGACGGCACCATGTCCCTCGTCGCGCCCGACGGGCAGGTGCTCAGGCGGCTGCGCAGGACCAATCTGGCGCCGCTCTTCCCGATCTTCGACACGCTCTCCAAGGCGCTCGACTAGCGCCCCGCCTCCTGCCGTCACCGCCGGCGGCCGGTGCGCGAGGCGGTCGCCGCGGCTGGTTGAATGACGTCATGTCCCTGGATCCCAAGGTCGCCGCGTTGCTGAAGCGCAACGGCGACGGGCTGGTGCCCGCGATCGTCCAGCAGTACGACACGGGCGAGGTGCTCATGCTCGCCTGGATGGACGATCAGGCGCTGCATCGCACGCTCACCACGGGCAGGGCGACCTACTGGTCGCGCAGCCGGAGCGAATACTGGGTGAAGGGCGACACGTCCGGGCACGTGCAACACGTCAAGGCGGTCGCCCTCGACTGCGACGGCGACACCGTGCTCCTCAAGGTCGACCAGGTGGGCGCCGCCTGCCACACGGGCGACCGCACCTGCTTCGACGCGACCCCGCTGGAGGTGTCGGCAGCGCCATGAGCCGCCCCGTCCCTCCGGCAGCCGACGGCGCCGCCGTCCCGTCGCGGCGGCGCGAGCTGTGGATGTGGGTCCTTCTGACGGCGCTGGGCTGCGTGCTGGTGCTGTTCGCGGCGAGCCGCGCCTGGGTGAGCGACGTGCGCGTCGTGGGGGCGCCGGCCGGCGGCGGCGACGTGGTCACGCCGACCGGGGGAGACCTCGGCCCCGCGCTGACCCCGGTGGCCCTGGCCGGGCTGGCGGGGGTGGTGGCCGCGCTGGCCGCCAAGGGCGCCGGCCGCGCCGTGATCGGCGCGCTGATCGCGGTGTGCGGACTCGGGGCCGGGCTCGGCACCTGGCTGGCGGCGGGCTCCGCCACGTCGCTGAGCTGGCTGCGTGAGCGCAACATCATGCACGGCACGGGCTCGCTGGAGTGGGACACCGTGGCGCTGTGGCCGGCGGTGTCCGGGGCGGGCGCGGCGCTGATGGTCGCGGGCGGGGTCGTGGCCATCGTGCGCGGCCGCCGCTGGGCGGGCATGTCCGACCGCTACGAGCGGGCCGGCGAACGGCCCCCGGCGGCCGACGACCGTGCCCTCTGGGACGCCCTCGACCGTGGCGACGACCCCACCTGAACCCCCGCTCCGCGCCTGCGTGGTCGCGCGCAGTCGCGCTCCGGTCACGAATTCTCGTCGGTCTGAACCTCCGCCTTTCCGGCTCCCGTTTAGTCAATAGGCTGCCGGTGTAAAGCGCCACGACCATTTGAGGAGTCACGGCATGAGTTACGGGGACCAGGGGGGAAGCGGGGGGTACGGCTCGCAGCCGCCCGGCGGGGGCTATGGCCAGGGCGGTGACGGCTACGGCCAGCAGCCCGGCTACGGGCAGCAGCCGTCAGGACCGTACGGAGAGCAGCCGGGCAGCGGCGGCTACGGTCAGCAACCCCCCGGCGGTGGTTACGGTCAGCAACCCCCCGGTGGTGGTTACGGTCAGCAGCCCGCGAGCGGTGGTGGTTACGGCCAGCAGCCCGCGAGCGGTGGTGGTTACGGCCAGCAGCCCGCGAGCGGCGGTGGCTATGGTCAGCAGCCCCCGGGCGGTGGCGGCTACGGTTATGGTCAGCAGCCGTCGGGGCCGTACGGGGAGCAGCCGGGGAGTGGCGGCTACGGCCAGCAGGCCTACGGGCAGGGATATGGGCCCCAGGGCTACAGCCAGCCAGGTTACGGGCAATACGGTCATCCGGCGCCTGTCAGGTCGACCAACGGCCTGGCGGTCACCTCACTGATCCTCGGCGTCGTCGGCCTGCTCTTCTGCGGCCTCACCAGCATCCCGGGCGCCATCGTCGGCCACATCGCGCTCAACCGCATCAAGCGGACCGGTGAGGAGGGTCAAGGGATGGCGATGGGCGGCCTGGTGACGTCCTACATTACGATCGTCCTCTGGCTGATCCTCTGGATCTTCTTCGGCGGCATGTGGCTCACCCTCATGGGGCTCAGCACGGCCGCCACGACGACCGGATACTGAGCGGAGAGCGATCAGCCGGAAGCCTGCGGGGGCGACGGGCCTGGCATGGCCGCAGTCGGGTCACAAATTGTCCGCAAATCGGACGTTAATCCATGTCGATGGTGGTTTGTCGCTAGGCTGCCGCGCGCAACTCGCCAAAGAATGACCAATGAGGAGTCATGAGCATGAGCTACGGAAACCAGGGCGACGGCGGCTACGGCGCCCAGCCGCCCGGCGGTGGCTATGGTCAGCAGCCGCCGAGTGGCGGCGGTTACGGTCAGCAGCCGCCCAGCGGCGGTGGCTACGGTCAGCAACCCCCCGGCGGTGGTTACGGCCAGCAGCCGCCGAGCGGTGGCGGTTATGGTCAGCAGCCTCCGGGCGGCGGCTACGGACAGCCGGGCGGCTACGGCGCCCCGCAGACCCCGCCGGACAACCACCTGGTGGCGGCGATCCTCACGACGCTCTTCTGCTGCCTTCCCTTCGGCATCGTGTCGATCGTCAAGTCGTCGCAGGTCAACTCCAAGTGGCAGGTAGGCGACTTCCAGGGCGCCGTGCAGGCCTCCGAGGAGGCCAAGACCTGGTGGAAGCGCGCGCTGATCACCGGCCTGATCGTCAACGTCCTCGTCCTCGTGGGCTACATCCTGATCATCGTGCTCGCGGCGACGAGCACCCCGAGTTACACGTACTGACGATGGGCATCATCCACTGATGGGCATCGCGAACCTCGAGCGGCGCGGCACGGACCGGCTTCGTTCCGTGCTCGCGCCGCTCGGCGTCGCGGCCGCGACGGGCGCGGTCTTCGCGGTCGTCGGCGCCATCGACCCCAACGAGCCGGGCAACTACCCGACCTGCCCGTTCCTGTGGGGCACCGGCCTCTACTGCCCCGGCTGCGGAACGCTACGCACCATCCACGCGCTGGCCCATCTCGATCCCGTGGCCGCCATGGGGCTCAACCCGCTCGCCATGGTCATGATCCCGTTCCTGCTGTTCTGGTGGGGCCGCTGGCTCGTGCGCGGGTGGCAGGGCAGACCGCGGCGAACGACCCTCGCCCATCCGGCCTGGCTCTGGGTGTTCCTCGGAGTCGTGCTCGTTTATTGGGTAGTCCGGAATCTCCCCTTTGGGGCGTTCCTGGCGCCATAGCAGGGGCCCTGTGGCTAGGTAACGGCGGTGAGGCCGATACCATCGCAAGACAGGCCGGGAGCGGACGCGACGCGAACTCTCTGCCGCCCCCTACTGTCAACCGGAGGGATCCCAAGCGCGTGAGTGAGCGGACCGAAGGACCCAGTGTCCTCGACGACATCCTCGACGGGGTGCGCGCCGACCTCGCCGCCCGACGGCAGGACGTGTCGCTTGACGAGCTCAAGCAGCGGGCCGAGCGGGCCCCCGCGCCCAGGGACGCGCTCGCCGCGCTCGGCGGTGACAGGATCTCGGTGATCGCCGAGGTGAAGCGCTCCAGCCCGTCCAAGGGCGCGCTCGCCGCCATCGCCGACCCGGCGGCGCTGGCCGCCGACTACGAGGCCGGCGGCGCCCACGTGATCAGCGTGCTGACCGAGCAGCGCAAGTTCGGTGGCAGCCTCGACGACCTGGCCTCGGTGCGTGCCCGCGTCGACATCCCGATCCTGCGCAAGGACTTCATCCTCACCTCCTACCAGCTGTGGGAGGCCAGGGCCTACGGCGCCGACCTGGCGCTGCTGATGGTCGTCTGCCTGGAGCAGGAGGCGCTGGTCTCGCTGATCGAGCGCGCCGAGTCCATCGGCCTCACGCCGCTGGTCGAGGTGCACACCGACGAGGAGCTGGAGCGGGCCGTGGCGGCGGGCGCCAAGGTCGTCGGCATCAACGCGCGCAACCTGAAGACGCTCGAGGTCGACCGCGACGTCTTCGCCAAGCTCGCGCCGAAGATCCCGGATAATGTGATCAAGATCGCGGAGTCGGGCGTGCGGGGGCCGCATGACCTGCTCGCCTACGCCAGGGCTGGCGCGGACGCCGTCCTGGTGGGGGAGAGCCTGGTCACCGGCAAGGACCCACGCAAGGCGGTGGAGGCGCTGGTGACCGCCGGCGCGCACCCGGCGACGCGCCCCGACCACGGAGCAGAGGGATAGCAGTGGCGAAAGACGGCTCGATTCTCACGGCTGCCGACCTGGCAGGCAACGGCGTCCACGGTGACGACCCCGACGCGCGGGGCAAGTTCGGCGTCTTCGGCGGCCGCTACGTGCCGGAGGCGCTCATCCCGGCGCTCGACGAGGTCGCCGCGGTCTACGCCAAGGCCAAGACCGACGCCGACTTCCTGCGCGAGTACGACCACCTGCTGCGCACGTACGCGGGCAGGCCGACCACGCTGACCGACGTGCCGCGCTTCAGCGAGCAGGCCGGCGGCGCGCGCGTCGTCCTCAAGCGCGAGGACCTCACGCACACCGGCGCCCACAAGATCAACAACGTGATCGGGCAGGCGCTGCTGACCAAGCGCCTCGGCAAGAAGCGGGTGATCGCCGAGACCGGCGCCGGCCAGCACGGCGTGGCCACGGCCACCGCGGCCGCCCTGCTCGGCCTCGAGTGCGTCATCTACATGGGCGCCGTCGACTGCGAGCGTCAGGCCCTCAACGTGGCCAGGATGAAGCTGCTCGGCGCCACCGTGGTGCCCGTCCACAACGGCTCCCAGACGCTCAAGGACGCCATCAACGAGGCGTTCCGCGACTGGGTGACCAACGTCGACACCACCCACTACCTGTTCGGCACCGTCGCCGGGCCGCACCCGTTCCCCGAGATCGTCCGCGACTTCGCGCGCATCATCGGCGTCGAGGCCCGCCGCCAGATGCTGGAGCTGACCGGCAGGCTGCCCGACGCGGTCTGCGCCGCCGTCGGCGGTGGCAGCAACGCGATCGGCATCTTCCACGCCTTCCTCGGCGACGAGGGCGTCCGGCTGCACGGCTACGAGGCGGCCGGCCACGGGCTGGCCAGCGGCGAGCACGCGCTCACGCTCACCGCCGGCTCGATCGGCGTGCTGCACGGCTCGCGCACGTACGTGCTGCAGGACGACGAGGGCCAGACGATCGAGTCCCACTCGATCTCCGCCGGGCTCGACTACCCGGGCGTCGGCCCCGAGCACGCCTGGCTCAAGGACAGCGGCCGCGCCACCTATCACGGGGTCACCGACGACCAGGCCATGGCCGCGTTCTCGCTGCTGGCCAGGACCGAGGGCATCATCCCGGCGATCGAGTCGGCGCACGCCCTGGCCGGGGCGCTGGAGCTGGGCCGCGAGCTGGGTCCCGAGGCGACCATCCTGGTCAACCTGTCCGGGCGGGGCGACAAGGACATGGGCACGGCGATGAAGTACTTCAACCTCTGACGGCTCGCCGGCGCGAGCCCGCCCCGACCCGGGCGCTCGCGTCAAGCGCTTTCCCGCCGCACCGGAGCCGAGGCATCCTGGGAGAGGTACGACGGGCTACGGCACCATGGCAAGAACGGCGGCGAAGCGGCCTCGACCACTGAGAACGGACGATCATGACTACTCTTCAGACGGTGTTCGCCAAGGCGAAGGCGGACAACCGGGCCGCGCTCGTCGGCTACCTGCCCGCCGGCTTCCCGTCCAAGGACGGCGCGATCGCGGCCGCAACCGCCCTGGTCGAGGCCGGCTGCGACGTCATCGAGATCGGTCTGCCCTACTCCGACCCGCTGATGGACGGGCCCACCATCCAGGACGCGGTGCACCGCTCGCTGATCAACGGCACCCGCATCGCCGACGTCATGCGCACGGTCGAGGGCGTGGCGGCCACCGGCGCGGCCACGCTCGTCATGACCTACTGGAACCCGATCGACCGCTACGGCGCCGAGCGGTTCGCCCGCGACCTGGCCGCCGCGGGCGGAGTCGGCACGATCACGCCCGACCTCACGCCCGAAGAGTCCGCCGAGTGGCTGGAGGCGTCGGCAGGGGCCGGCATCGACACCGTCTTCCTCGTGGCCCCCAGTTCCACCGAGGCGCGCATCCAGGCGGTCGCCGACTGTTGCACCGGCTTCGTCTACGCCGCGTCCCTGATGGGCGTCACGGGCGCCAGGGAGACCGTCAACGTGGCGGCCGAAGACCTGGTCAAGCGCACCCGGGCCCACACCGACCTGCCGGTCTGCGTGGGTCTCGGCGTCGGCACCGGCGCGCAGGCCGCCGAGGTGGCCTCCTACGCCGACGGCGTGATCGTCGGGTCCGCGTTCATCCGGCGCATGCTCGACGCGTCCGACGAGGCGGCAGGGCGCGCCTCCATCGGGGAGCTGGCGCGCGAAATGGCCCAAGCGGTCCGCGCCCGCGCCTGACCCCTTCCGGACGCCGCTCTGCGGACTTCCATGATGTGTCCTGTCTTCAGGCCGTGGTGCGGGCTGAGCGGCTTGTCGGGTTCTGCCGAATTCATCCGTGAACTCATCGCCGAGGGGCTGAAAGCGGTCCGAGCCTTGGCTGACCTGGGTGGCCGCACGCCTTCGCTCACCCTAGGTGCCCGCAGGGCCGGGCTGGTCTGGATGGCCGTAGGCCCGGGCTGGTCTGGGTGGCCGCGGAGGCGGGTGGGCGTTCCGGCCGACCGCGATTGCCCGGGGTCTGGTGATGTTCGCCTTCGGCCTTGTTTCGGGCGCGGGGGTACCTGGC